>NZ_CALCZQ010000001.1 GCF_937903345.1 uncultured Emticicia sp.
CGCTCTTCCGATCTAACCCTATTCTTAAACCAACATTATAAGATTTTGCAACTGGAAATGCACCTTCGTCGATACCCATATGAATATCTTGATTATCAGTTCCAGAACTTCTTAAATTAATATCAGGATCTAAACCTTTATATTTTGTAAAAGTAAATAAGTTTTGACCTTGAACATAAATCTGAGCTGAGCTTAATTTAGCTTTTGAAATAAGTGCAGTTGGGAAGGTATATGTCAGTTGGATGTTTTTGATACGCATGTATGAACCATCCTCAACAAAATAGCTTGAGATTTGCTGACTTGTACCATCTTGTGAATTTAAACGTGGTAATAACGCAACATCACCTTGTTTTTTCCAAGAATTATACAGCATATCTGTAGAACGGTTTCCTTGGAATGTATTGAAATCTGTCCAATATTTTAAGTAATTGAAAATTTCATTTCCTTGTGAACCTTGTCCAAAGACAGCCAAATCCCAATTCTTATAGCCTAAATTGATATTGAAGCCATAAGTAAAGTCCGGATGAGGATTTCCTATGATAGTTTTGTCAGCAGCTGTAATAACGCCATCGCCATTCACATCTCTAAATTTGAAAACACCTGCTCTTGTGTATGAACCAAATTTTGGAGCGGCTGCTGCTTCTGCATCATCTTTTATAACACCATCTACAATATAACCATAATAACTTGCAATTGGCAAACCTGCTTTGGTTACAGAAATTGCAGGAAGACGCGTACTAAATCCAAAGATTGTTGCATTAGGGTCATTATTTAGTTTTACAACATTGTTCTTGTATTTACTAATCATACCACTGATTGAATATCTTAATTGCCCAATTTTGTCTCGGTAAGTAATATTCAAATCAACCCCTTTGTTGTTGACTTCACCAATATTTACGTAAGGGATCGAACCAGTTCCAGCCGTTCTAGGAATTGGCACTTGGGTAAGCATATCAGATGTTGTACGAGTATATAGGTCTAAAATTACTTCTAATTTACTTTTCAACATCGTTGCATCTAAACCAATATTTGAAGATGTATTAGTCTCCCATTTACCATTTGGATTACCAAATTGTGCTAAGTCAAAACCATTGGCAATTGAATTTCCGCTTCCTGTAATATCATAAGCGTTATTTGAAGGGTCTGGAGTATAGAGTGTATATGCATTATATACGTTAGGAATCAATTGATTTCCTGTTTTACCCCATCCACCTCTAATTTTCAAATCGTCAACAAAAGTTAGTTTCTTCATAAAATCAAACTCTGTAAGACGCAAACCAAGCGAGAACGCAGGGAAAATTCCATAACGATTGGCAGCCGAAAATCTTGAAGAACCATCGCGACGCATTGTAACGTCAGCCAAAAGGAATTCTTTAAATGAGTAGTTAATTTTTCCAAACTGAGAGAATAATGCACTTAATGTTGCACCTGAACCTGCATTCGATAAACCTGCAGCAGCACCAAGATTTAGATAGCGGTATGAAAGGTCATCAAAAGCAAAATTACTACGAGCGGCGTTAAAGCCAAAAGAGTAAGTTTGTACAGCCTCAGTTCCAACTAAAACATTAAATGTATGGCTTCCTACTGTTTTGTTATAATTTAAAGTATTAAACCAAGTAATTGCTCTATCAAAGTTATTCGTAACTGTTAAGCTATTTGAGCTTCTTGGCTCTGCAGCCTCGATATCACGATTGAAATACTGAGCAAAGTTATAGTTGTTAAATTCAACACCAAGACTTGTTCTAAATTTCAAATCTTTTAAGATGCCGACTTCTGCAAACATATTTCCAAATATGTGAGTACCTTTTATGATGTTGTCTTTTTCACGCCATTGTCTTGCCAATGGATTTGGGGCGTTTCCAAGGTTTGAACCTCTACTTCCAGCGAAACCATTCAAATCTGAAGTATTTGTACCTCCCAATCCCTTTGGTCCACCAGAAATATCAAATACTGGAATAATTGGTTGAATACGAATCGCAAACATGATTGGATTACTCTCGTTATTATTTCCATTAGGTACGCCTATTCTTTCGTCATAAGCCACTGTAAAGTTTTCACCGAAAGTCAAACGTCCTTTTGTAAATTCTGTATTTGCACGTACTGAATAACGCTTATAACCTGTGTATTTTAAAATACCATCTTGGTCGAAATAGCTACCTGAAATAGCATATTTTCCGTTTTTAGAGCCACCTGTGGCACCTAATTGATAATTAGAGATTTTAGCTGGTCCAAAAATTTCATGTTGCCAATCTGTACCTTCTTTGTTAGCTTTCGTAATGTTAAATGCAGTTACACCCAATTTAGGGTCTGCAATATCATTAGTATAAGTGTAATTGGCAGGTAATGCTCCAAAAACGTTTGGATAAATATAATCTGCAATTGTTTGTGATCCATCGGCACCAAATTTATATTGAGCTGAAGGTGAAGTTCCTGGGGTTTTACCAGCACCAATTTCTGACTCATAATATAATTGTCCCAATTGTTGCGTATTTAGGAGGTCAAGAGTTTTACCTACTCTTTGCGTACCAGTATACATATCAAAGGTTATTTTGGGTTCGCCAGCCCCACCTCTTTTTGTTGTAATGATTACTACACCATTGGCAGCTCTCGCACCGTATATTGAAGCAGCAGAAGCATCTTTCAATACTTGCATCGACTCAATGTCATTTGGATTGATTTGGTTAAGTGTTCCTTGTGTTGGTGTACCATCAATTACATATAGCGGACTATTATTATTGATTGAACCAAATCCACGGATACGAACCATAGTACCACCACCTGGTGAGTTATCATTACCTACAGTTACACCAGCTGCACGACCTTGCAACTGTTGTGTTACGCTTGCTGCTGGAAGTGATTGCAATTCTTTAGCTCCTACAACAGTTACAGCACCAGTAATGTCTTTTTTTCTTTGTGAAGCATAACCAGTTACAACTACTTCTCCTAAAACCTTGGTATCTGATTGCATGGCAACATCTATGATTGAACGATTACCAACAACTTCTTCTACAGCAATATAACCGATTGAAGAAACCACGATAGTAGAACCCGCAGGCACTTCAAATGAAAACGCACCATTGGCATCCGAAGAAGTTCCTTTATTAGTACCCTTTACTTGAATTGTTGCACCAGGTAAGCCGATTCCACTTTCTGCGTCGGTTACTTTACCTGAGATTTTTCTTTGTGCAAAAACCATTGAGCTAGTGAAGAATAGAAAAAGCATCAATGCCCTTACTTTAATAGGAATTGGGTATGAGTGTTTCATAAATAAAAAATAAAGATTAGATTAAAAAAATATTTGAAATCAAAGATAAAATATTAAAAATTCAATTTCTAAATTATAACAAAAAAAATTAATCACATAAAGAAAATATTATTTTTTAAATGTCTATTTCACAAAGTAAATTTTTCAAATAATATTTATATAAGGTAGCGTTTTGTATGAAATAATATCAATATTTCGCTGGCTGATTGGGCTTCGGTAAAGATTTCTTGATAAAGTCTCTAATATCTTCATTTGCGGTTTGTAAATCTTCTCGACGTAAATACATCATATGGCCACTTCTGTATCCTTTCCATGACATACGGTTTTTAAGATTGCCGCTCGGATCCATTTGCCACATATTATATTTAGCGTTAAAATAATCGCAAGCACCATCATAATAACCTGATTGAACCATTACATTCAGATATGGATTCTGTGCCATTGCTTGACGTAAATTTTCTCCAGTGTTATCACCAGTTCTATCCCAAGGATTGGTAGGGCCAAACATATAATATTTAAGGTCGGTCTTGTAATTCAATTCATTTCTTAAATAGATATTGATCGCAGGTGTAAATGAGTGTAACCATGAGGTAAGTTCAGAATTAAAATCTGGTTTTTCACCTGCATCTTTTCGGTCAATTCCTTTGTATCTTGAATCTAAACGTCCAACTGTATTTCCCTTTTCACGCAATAATTCTTTCCAGAAAAAATCTAAAGGAATATCTAAATTTTGTTGTAAAATCACTTTTTCGGATAATCCTGAATAGCGAGACATCTTGGCTGCAATTTCTTTTCTCTTAGAATCTTCTAAGAAACCTCCTTTACTAATGGCAGGTAAAAGTTCATTTATCGTAAAATTTTCTACTTCTGGAAGCATTTCCGTTAAGTCTTTCTTCTGTAAATCTGCGGGTAACATTTTATGAAACCAAGCGGTTGCTGCAAAATATGGTAATTTCAATGCTGCTCCCGAGGCAGCTCCACGCTCAATTCCAAGGGTTGTTGGTGAAACCAATATTACGCCATTCAGATACATCCACTGAGCATTTTGTAATTGCAAAGCCAAACCCGAAACACGAGTTGTACCATAACTTTCCCCAATTAAATATTTTGGTGAAGCCCAACGATTTGTACGGGTCACAAATGTGTTTATCCAGTCAGCTAAATATTTAATATCGGCATTAACTCCAAAAAACTTTGAAGTTGGCACATCTTTACTAGTTGGGCGTGAATAGCCTGTATTTACAGGATTTACAAACACAATATCTGCAACATCTAATATTGAGTAAGGATTTTCTTTGATTCCATAAGGTTGAAGCGGATAACCCTCATCATCAATATTGAGTAAATGTGGGCCAGTATAGGCAATGTGCATCCATACCGAAGCCGAACCCGGCCCACCATTAAATGAAATTATTAAAGGACGGCTTGCTCTGTCTTTTACATCTGTGCGTTCATAATAAGTATAAAACAATCCAGCAATTGCTTTTCCTTCCTCGTCCCAAACTGGCATTGTTCCCGTCATTGCCTGAAATGGCACTTTCTGACCTTTGATGGTTGTTAGGTGCTCTGTTGTAACATAAGAATCTGGATTAAAAGGGATGGTAAGAGAAGCTAATTTCTCTTCTTTTGGAGATGAGGGTGCAGCAGCAGCAATTGGAGTTTTTGATACAGGAGACTGTGAAAATGCACAAAAACTAATAATAACTAATGGTAAAAATTTAATTTGCATCGGTTGAGGTTGTTAATTGAAGTAAAAAAGAAAGTCACCTCGCAATTCTTCAAGGCGACTTCCATATATTTAAAATATTAGATTTTTATTCCCCATTCTTTATTCATTGTTCGTCCGAGAAGAGCATTTGCTTCTTTGTCATCAATAAAAATTTCTTTTTTGGGATTCCATTTTAACGAACGATTAAGACGATAAGCAATATTTCCGATATTACATACTGAAGCAGTACGATGGCCAACTTCAACATCACAAATAGGTTTACTACGGTTACTCATCGCATCTAAGAAGTCTTTGTAATGATTTTCAGATTTGTAAACGTGCTTTTCTGTTTCTCCAATAACTTTATCTTTCAGAGAAGTAGGCGTCGTTTCAATTTTCTTTCTTTGAACTTTAATTTCACCTTCTGTTCCGACAAAATGTATCGCATTGTTCCATTCCCATTTTTCGTGGGTCATTGTGATACCATTTTCATATTTATAGGTAAGAAACTTAATTTCTTTTCCATCGGGTGCCAACACTTCTACTGGTCCGCTATCATCCATTCCAAGTGACCATTGCACAATATCAAACATATGAGCTCCCCAATCTGTTACCATTCCACCACCAAACTCACGGAATAATCGCCAATTTGGAAAAACATCTTTTGAAATAGGTGGAGCCAATTCTGAGTTAAATACCACTGATTCATTTGGGCCAAGCCATTTCCCCCAATCAAGTCCTTCCGGTATTTTTTCTTCTGCTAAATTATAAACAATTGGCGGAGTTCCTACATTTACTTTAATAGTTTTAACCTCTCCAATATAACCATTTCTAATTAATTCTGCTGTTTGGCGAAACTCTGGCCACGAACGCTGCATACTACCTGTCTGAAAAACTTTTTTGTATTTTCGTGCGGCATTTACCATCGCACGACCTTCTCGAACCGTCAAAGAAAGAGGTTTTTCACAATAAATATCCTTCCCTGCTTCAGCTGCTCTCACTGCAATAGCTGCGTGCCAATGATCAGGGGTTGCTATTACAACGGCATCAATATCTTTGCGATTTAAAAGCTCTCTAAAGTCTTGATAAATAGGGATTTCTGAAAAAGCACCCAGTTGAGTATTTTTCTCATACTGCATTTTTATTCGGTCGAGAGTTAATTGTGCTTTTGCTTGATATACTTCACTCAGTGCAGCAATACGGACCTCGTTTGTATTCAAAAATGAAGAGGTAAGACCGCGGCCTTGCTTACCAGTACCTATAAATCCGAGTGAAATAATATCACTTGGGGCTAAGTATTTACTTCCATCAGCTTTTTTTCCTCCTAAAACATGACGTGGTACAATCATAAAACTTCCTAAAGCTAAAGAAGCTTTACTCACAAAATCACGGCGAGAAATGTTATTATTTTTAGTTGACATGATAAATTAGATTAAGGATTTTACTTTTTTGCTGAAATTTAAGGTTGCGTAAATCTTATTCTTCAAAATTATTAAAAATTTTTAAAATACTTATCAAATTTGTAATTATATTAGTGCAATTTATCATTGAAATAATACATTTTTATAAAACACATGAATGCTTCATATTTCAAATGGATTTTTATTATCACAATACCTATTTTTGCTATATTTTATTTTTATTATCATGAGTCTTCTGATGAAATCACTTACAATGAAGAAATTAGACCAATTTTTAATAAAAAATGCATTGTTTGTCACGGTGGTGTAAAGAAAAATGGAAATTTTAGTTTACTATTTCCTGAAGAGGCTTTTGCTAAAGCTAAGTCAGGTAAGTTTGCTATTATTCCCTTTGATGCTGAAAATTCGGAGGTAATGAAAAGAATCAAGTCGCACGACCTCGATGAACGAATGCCAAAAGATAAAGACCCACTAACTGACGAGGAAATAACAAAAATTGAAAAATGGATAAATCAAGGTGCAAAATGGGAAAATCATTGGGCATATTCGGCACCAAAACCAAATATTAAGATTCCAAACGAGGGTAAAGAATGGGCAAAAAATGAAATTGATAATTTTATTTTTGATAAACTTAAGAAAGAAGGACTTTCGCCGTCAAAAGAAGCTGACCGCCCTTCACTACTACGCAGGTTAAGTTTAGACCTGATTGGACTTCCGCCAACACCACAAGAATCCAAAGACTTTGTCTATGATAAATCGCCATTAGCCTACGAAAAACAAGTCGATAGACTATTAAAATCGCCTGCTTTTGGTGAGCGATGGGCTTCCATGTGGCTTGATTTAGCTCGTTATGCCGACTCGAAAGGTTACGAAAAAGACCTTGACCGAAGTATTTGGAAATACCGTGATTGGGTTATAAAAGCCTTCAATGCAGATATGCCTTTCGACCAATTTACGATACATCAACTGGCGGGCGATTTATTACCACAGACTCCCAACGAAAGTATCGAATCGCTCGAAAACCGTAACATTGCCACTGCTTTTCACAGAAACACTATGGCCAATGATGAAGGTGGAACTAACGACGAAGAGTTTAGAACTATGTCCATCATCGACCGAGTTTCTACCACAATGGAAGTTTGGCAAGGAACAACAATGGCTTGTGTTCAGTGCCACAGCCACCCGTACGACCCATTTCGTCATGAAGATTTTTACAAATTGGCTGCTTTTTTCAATAATACCCAAGACCGAGATTTGTATAACGAAAAACCACTTTTCAGAACTTATTCCAAAGAGAAAGAGCAGGAAGTGATTAAGTTAACGAACTGGATAAATACAAAACTTCCTTCAAATCTTTCAAGCCTAAGACATTCGGACAAAACTCTTTTAGCAGAAAAAACAAATGATTATTTAAGAAAATTAGGATTTTATCGAATCGAAGCTGAATCGTTTGATAGTACAAGTCGTCACATCGAACTTTGGAACAATCAGAAAGAAATAATGCAAACTACCGAAGGTGCCTTTACCGTGTATGAAAACATTGATTTAAGCAATATTGAAGGTGTAAAATATCGTTATCAAAGTGGTGCAGAAAATGCTTTTATTGAAATGAGAATTGGTAGCGTGGATGGGGAATTAATTAGTAAAGTAGAAACAAAATGTAGTGAAAAAGAAGTAAATGTTGGTTGGTCGAGATGGAATCAATATACAACTTCATCGGGAAAAGTAAAACCAACGAAAGGAATCCATGATGTATATTTGGTATTTAGAAAAGGAAAAAACTTTTGGACAGACTTAATGCACCTCGATTGGATGGAGCTACAATCAAGCAAAATGCCAATCAGAACTTTACCTAAATCGGTGCAAGATTCAATTGAAAAATTGGCCATGATTGATGCGATTGCCACTCCAATTATGCTCGAAAGACCACAAAATAAAGCACGAAAAACAAATGTTTTCATCAGGGGAAATTGGATGCTAAAAGGCAGCGAAGTACAACCAGGCGTACCAGCAATTTTACCAAATATGAAAAACTACCCTAAAAACCGACTTGGTTTTGCGACATGGATGGTAAATAAACAAAATCCACTCACTTCAAGAGTTATTGTGAATCGCTTTTGGGAACAGTTATTTGGTACCGGAATTTTAGAGTCTTTAGAGGATTTTGGTAGTATGGGCTCTAAACCAACACATCCTGAATTGTTGGACTGGTTAGCAATTAAATTTTCAAACAAAATGGATTGGAGCGTAAAAAGTTTACTTAAAACCATCGTAATGTCGGCCACTTATCAACAATCTTCATTGATTTCTAAACATTTAGAGGCAAAAGACCCTCGAAATTTACTTTTGGCTCGTGGCCCGAGGGTTAGACTTTCGTCCGAACAAATTCGTGACCAAGCATTGGCAATCAGCGGTTTACTAAATCCAACAATGTATGGCCCAAGTGTTCGTCCACCCAACCCGACCGATGGAGCTTGGCGAAGAGAAAAAAGCGGAAATCAGTTTCGAAGAGCTATTTATACTTATTGGAGGCGTACAAATCCTTACCCATCGATGATAACTTTTGATAGTCCACAGCGGAATGTTTGTGTTTCGAGAAGGGTTCGTACAAATACACCTTTACAGGCCCTTACCACCCTAAACGATACTGTTTATTACGCAGCCGCTCAAAATATTGCTTTAAAAATGCAAATGTCACAAGCAAAAAGCATGAAAGACAAAATTCGTGCAGGGTATACAAACATATTTCAAAAACAACCAAGTGAGTCTAAAACAGCTTTACTTGAAAATCTTTATAATGAAGCCTTGATTGATTTCAGAAAGAAAAAAAGCACAAAAGCTGAACTTTTGGCACTTACGCTTACGGCAAATACGATGTTAAACTTAGACGAATTTCTTACAAAATGAACAGAAAAACTATATTTGAGGAAGCTTTTTTTGATCAAGCCACTTTCAATACTCGTCGCCATTTTCTAAAACAATGTACTTCGGGTTTGGGCGGCATTGCCTTATCGTCAATTCTTGGAGGTTGTTTTAATTCTGATCAAAAATCGGTTGAAGAAAATCCTTTCGCAGTTAAGCCGCCTCATTTTCCTGCAAAAGCCAAACATATTATTTTTCTACACATGGAGGGAGCTCCATCACAGCTAGAATTATTTGATTACAAACCAGAGCTTGCAAAGCTGGATGGGCAACTTTGTCCACCGTCACTTGTAGAAGGAAAGCGTTTTGCATTCATCAAAGGCACGCCTAAAATGCTAGGCCCTCAAGCTACTTTTCAGCAGCATGGACAGTCGGGTGCTTGGTTTTCGGATTATTTTAAGCATTTACCCGAACTCGCCGATGATTTGACTTTCCTAAAAGCCATGCATACAGATGAGTTTAACCACGCACCTGCCCAGCTATTCATGCATACTGGAAGTGCAAGAGTTGGCCGGCCAAGTTTAGGCTCTTGGATTACCTACGGTTTGGGGTCGGAAAATCAGAATTTGCCTGCTTACGTTGTTTTGGTTTCTGGTTCTGAACCAAGTGCGGGAAAATATTTGTGGGGAAATGGTTTTTTACCTTCAGTGTATCAAGGTGTTCAATGCAGGTCGAAAGGTGACCCAGTACTTTATATCAACAACCCAAAGACAATAGATACCGAATTACGTAAGAAATCAATTGAAACGATCAATAAAATCAATGAACTGACTTATAAAGAAATTGGCGACCCTGAAACGCTTACTCGGATTTCGCAATACGAAATGGCATTCAGAATGCAAGCCGAAGTACCCGAAACAATGGATATTTCTACTGAGCCTGCATATATTCACGAAATGTATGGAACTGAAGTAGGTAAAGCCAGTTTTGCCAATAACTGTTTATTAGCAAGAAAATTAATCGAAAAAGGCGTAAGAGTCGTTCAACTTTTCGACCGCCGATGGGATAACCATGGCACTGACGAAGGCAGTGGGGTTGATATTGGTTTACGTAAAAACGTTGGGTATGTTGATAAACCAATTACAGCACTCATAAAAGACCTTAAACAACGTGGACTTTTAGACGAAACTTTGATTGTTTGGGGAGGAGAGTTTGGGCGTACACCCATGATGGAAAATCGAGCAGGTGATAACAATACGCCATTAAAAGGCCGTGACCACCACGTCGATGCTTTCACGATGTTTATGGCAGGTGCAGGAATCAAAAAAGGATATTCGCACGGTGAAACAGACGAAATTGGTTATTATGGTATCAAAGGAAAAACCCATATACATGATCTGCAAGCAACCATTATGCACGTTATGGGCTTCGACCACGAAAAATTTACATTTCCTTTTCAAGGACGAAATTTTAGATTAACTGATGTATCTGGAAAGGTAATTCATGAGATTTTGTAACTTATTGTTACAAAATCTCATACTTTTTGCCTTTTTTAGTCAAAAAATCAAAAGCAAAACTATTTCGCTCCTCAATCTTCAATAAATTAGAGGGATCTTTAATAAGTGGTTTTTCAACTTTCACAAATGTAAAGAGCTGGTTTGGGTTCTCACCTTTGGCAATTTTATATTTTAAATCTTTTATGGTCAACTTTTCTTTCGTCCTAATTCTACAATTCCCACCAATTTTTGAGTAAATAATTATTTTTATCAATTTCCCATTTTTCCAAGCCATATCAATTTCAAATCCTCCTCGCACTCTTAATCCTTTGACATTTCCCGTATGCCATTCTTTTGGCAAGGCTGGTAATAAGTAAATTTCTCCTGCATGACTTTGAATAAGCATTTCTGCAATTCCTGCGGTTGCACCGAAATTTCCATCAATTTGGAACGGAGGATGGGCATCAAACAAATTAGGGTAAGTTCCTCCACCTTCCATGTTCGTTGTGTGGCTTCTTACTAATTTGAACAAATTTGTCAATAATTTTAACGCGTGGTCTCCATCTTGCAATCTGGCCCAAATATTAACCTTCCAACCCATAGACCAACCTGTAGCCAAGTCTCCTCTCCTTTCCATGACTTTCTTTACTGCCGAAATTAATTCAGGTGTAAACCAATTTATTTGATTACTTGGATGAAAAGCATATAAATGTGAAAAATGTCGATGCTGTACATCGGCATCTTCAAAATCTTCTTGCCACTCTTGCAACTGCCCATATTTACCAATTTGATAAGGCAAAAGTAGTCTCAAATTATGTTTTACTTCTAACAATAATGGTTCATCAATTCCAAGAATTGTGCAGGCTTCAATATACCGAGACATTGATTCTCGAATAATGGCCATATCCATTGTTGGCCCAGCACTAAATGCACCTTGTTTATTTTGTTCGTATAGAAAATTTTGTTCAGGTGAATGTCCAATTGGCGTAACTAAATACCCATTTTCATTCTTTACTAACCAACCTTGATAAAATTGCACAGCTCCTTTTAAAAGCGGAAAGACTTCTACTTTTAAAAACCTTTTATCTCCATTATATAGATATTTCTCCCAAAAATGACTCGTAAGCCAACCTGCTGCCATTGGCCAAAACGAACAATTACAGTTATCAACTGGTTCGGTGTGCCGCCAAATATCAGTATTATGATGGGCCACCCAACCATCATTTACAAACATATTTCGAGCAGTTTCTTGGCCATTGATTGCCAATTCTTTGATTGCTTGAAAAAAAGGCTCTTGACATTCCGACAAATGTGTAATTTCGGCAGGCCAATAATTCATTTGAGCATTAATATTGATTGTATATGCACCATTCCAAGGTGGAATCATTTGATCATTCCAAATTCCTTGAAGATTGAGCGGTTGACCACCGATTCTCGAACCTGCAATCATCAAATATCGACCATAATTAAAATATAGTGCTGGAAAAGAAGGGTCATTTTTATTAAAAAATAATGCAATACGTTTATCAGTCGGTAATTTTGATTGTTTACTCTCTGCCGCCAATTTAAGTTCAACTCTGTCGTATAGTTTTTTATAGTCGGAAAGGTGATTTTTGTATAGGACATTAAATGATTTACCTTGAATTGCTTTAAAATATTTCTCTATAAGTTTTCTCGGGTCTTTACCTTCGTAGGCAGGGCTTTTGTCAAAGCCATTGAAACTTGTAGCGGAAGAAAGAATAAGCACCAATTCATTAGCGTTTTTGACAATAATTTTATCTTTATCACTTACTAAACTGCCGCCATCATTGTAAGCTTTTATAGCCGACTCAAAAGTCATACCCAAACCCTTGGCTTTTTCATCATAAAGCATATTTTCAATTTCTGGTTTACGTTTACCCCATTTGTCGTAAAGTTCGGGATACTTGTGTTGGTCGCCGAGTTTTTCTACCTGTTCAAAACTTCTTCTCAAGCCAAAACCTGCAACTTTACCTTGCATACTTAGAGAATTACCTTTAGCCTCAAAATGATTACTTGACTGATGTGGAGTTGTAAATCGCAAAGTACAATTGATTTTTTCTAGCCCTACAGCTTGTAGTTTTATAACAATTACATGGTCAGGATAACTGGCAAAATATGTTCTTTTAAAGGTAGTTTTACCAATCTTATAACTTGTGGATGCAGTTGCATTTGTGAGGTTTAAATTGCGTTTATAATCTAATATTGCGTTGCTTTTATGCTCAAAATCTATCCACAAATCACCCATAGGTTGATACAATTGATGGTTTCGACCGAGCCATTCTTTTGCTATAATGGCCTGAGCTTCTTGGTATTTCTTATCATTCAATAAATCAGTAACCACCTTAAACGACTTTCTGATGTTTATATTTTTAAACGTTCCATGTGGGTCTCCTGTATAAAGAGTACCTTCATTCAGCTGTAAATGTTCTATTTCAGGATTTCCAAAAACCATAGCACCCATAAAACCATTCCCAATTGGCAGAGCTTCTGTCCAGACCGAGGCAGGTTTGTCAAACCATAATTTATTGTTTTGAGAAAACAAGTAGGAAGTATTCAAAAAAAATATACTTAAAATTAGTAAAACCACTTTTTTCATGATAAAAAAACAACTTTGATAAAAGATAGAGCATAAATTTTGCAATGAAAGTTAAAAAGAAAGTGGCTGAATTTCTAAAATTTACTAAAAAAGTTTAAAAACAAATTAAACAATAATAGTAAAATTACCTTCATTTAATACAAAGTTTTCATCATTACTGTTTTTATCTTAATTTTGCCAAATGAATGAAGAAAGAAATCCTTGGCAAATTCTTGACTCAGAGGTCAAGTACGAAAATAATTGGATACAGGTATTACATCAAAATGTATTAAATCCAAGTGGCGGAAAAGGCATTTATGGTACCGTGAATTTTAAAAACATTGCTGTTGGTGTAGTACCAATAGACCAAGATGGAAATATTTGGTTGGTTGGACAATTCAGATTTCCGCTAAATGAATATTCTTGGGAGATTCCGGAAGGTGGATGTCCTACTGGTGAGGAAGTCTTAGACACCGCAAAACGTGAATTAAAAGAAGAAACGGGCTTAATTGCACAAGAATGGAAATTAATTTCTAAATTACACACATCAAATTCCGTCTGCAATGAGGTAGCCTACATTTATCTTGCTGAAGGTATTACCCAAACAGAAAGCCAACCCGAAGAAACCGAGCAATTACAAGTTAAAAAAGTTACGCTTAAAGAAGCACTCCTGATGGTTATGGATGACAAAATCACCGACTCAATGAGTGTGGCTGGTATTCTTAAAGTTGCACGTCTAAAAGGTCTTTGATATGTTTGAAGCAATAATTTTTGGTTTAGTTACTGGACTTGTGCTAAGTTTCGGTTTTGGGAGTGTATTTTTTGCACTCGTACAAGATAGTATCCAATATGGCTATAAAGCAGGCGTAAAAATCTCTTTAGGCGTTGTTGCAGGTGATATTATAATGATTTTGATTGCCTATCTTGGTACTTCTTTTCTCCCTAATATTCCAAATTTTGGCCTTTATTCACGAATTTTTGGTTCGATTTTGCTATTGGGTTTAGGCCTTATTCAGTTTCGTAAACATCAGCAGCCATCAAAGATGCAAGATTTTAAACTGACAAGATTTTTTTATTTTTTCGGAAAGGGATTTCTTTTGAATGTTATCAATCCAATAAATTTTATCTCATGGATGGTAGTTTCGGCGTCACTTAAAGGATACAGATACGATTTATTAGACGAAACACTATTTTTTATAACCTGTATACTTACCATTTTGACTATCGAATCAGCTTTTTCAATATTTGCCGATAGAATTAAAACTCGACTAAACGAAAATACAATCGTTTATATCAAATATGTATCTGGATTAGTTTTTATTGGTGTCAGTTTAAAAATGGTTTATGATGCTTATAAAATTTTAGTTTTTTAAAAACAATCACGCCAAACCTTGTTCTAAGGTTTGGCGTGATTTTAAGTACCAAATGAAAGTTTTACTTTCCTTTTTGATTATTCTCTGAATTTTGATTTAAGGCCATCATTTGTTTCATGGTTTTATCAAATCCTTCAACCGAACCATCCATAAATATTACATTTCCTTTGCCATCTTGGGCAACTTGACGCATAGTTTCAGTCCACAAAGAAAATAAAATAATTGAAGGATCAAGATGTGCTTTCTCCATTTCTGCTGCAGCTACGGCCATACCTTTAGCAATTTCTTCACGGAATTGAGCCAGACCTTGTCCTCGCAAGCGAGCAGCTTCACGCTCAGCTTCGGCCGAAATTCTAATCGCATTTCCATCAGCTTCTGCACCTTTGGTTTTTGTAATTAATAAAGCTTGACCTTCATTTTCAGCCGCCGCCTTCAAGTTATTTGAAGCTACCACTCTTGACATTGATTTTACGATTTCTTCATCAAACGTAATATCATTTATTTGTAAATCAAGTAAATGATAGCCCCAACCGTTTAATGTTTGATCAAGGTTCGATTTTACATCATCAACAATTTCATTTCTTAAACCTAAAATTTCCGCTTGCTTTTTTGTAGCCACAAAACTACGAATCGAGCCTTCGATGGAGCGAACCAAAGCCTGCATAAAATTGGCTTGGTCAATAAACTTAAAAGCCACATTTTTGATTTGCTCTTCCGAATTGTCTGTTACTGTGTATAGCAACATCGCCTTGAAATAGACATTGGCTTGATCATTGGTTATTGCTTGAAACTGTAATTCAGCCGAACGGTTCTGAATTGAGATAGTACGAAATACAAACTCGATAAACGGAATCTTAAAATTCAGACCAGGTGTCATGATTCTGCTATACTTTCCGAAAACTGTAATTACTGCAACATTTCCTTGCTGAACAATTACAACAGATAAATAAAGAATGATTGCTAAAAATGCAAGTAAGAAAATAGATAACATTGTGTTTTATGGTTTTAGTTAAAACTATGGACAAATGTATAGCGAAAGTCGAAACCTAATTTAAAATTTTGACAAATGGTAAAAACACAAGGAAAATTTGTAAAAATTAGATTTATAGAGACCAATTTTACTTCAAATTACCTATACCACCATCAATATGTAGAATCTGTCCTGTAATCCAACTACCTTCATCAGATAATAGAAGTTTAGCTGCGGCAGTAATATCAGCACTAGTTCCAATCCTTCCAAGTGGGTGACGTTTGTTTGACGCATCAATCTTTTCTGGCGAAGAAAGCAACATTTTTACCAAAGGTGTGTCGGTCAAAGATGGAGCAATGGCGTTGAATCGAATCTTTGACGAAGCATATTCGGCTGCTAATGAACGAGTTAGACCTTCAATTGCACCTTTTGAGGTTGCCACAGAGGCATGAAAACCCATACCAGTTTGTACTGCAACTGTACTAAAAAGCAGAACGGATGCATTTCCTGCGGCCTTCAGTTTAGGTAAAACAGCTTGAATTACATTAACAGCCCCCAAAACATTTATTTGAAAATCTTTTTGAAAATCTTCAATCGTAAATCTATTAAATGGCTTTAAATTAATGGTTCCTGGACAGTAAGCAAGGCCATCAATTGTTGCAGGAAGTGATGTAAAATCTTGATTATCAGGACTTAAAGCATCCCAAGTAATGTGTGTAGATCGTAAATCAGGCTGAGTACGTGATGCAGTAAATACACTTGCCCCAGCTTCTATCAATGATTGAGCAAGAGCAAAGCCGATACCCGAACTTGCTCCAATAATAAGATAATTTTTTTCTTTGAAAGACATTTCTATGATATATTGTTGAAAATGGATAATTAGACAATTCAACGGCTATAATTTTAAACAGAATGTTGGTTAAATTGTTTTGAGAGTAATCCATTTTCAATTATAAAAAAGACTAAATACTTAAATACTCAACACCTTCAAAAACTCACTTCTTTTTTCTTCTTTACTAAATACTCCACTATAAAATGAAGTGATTGTTGAACTTGTTTGGTCTTTCACGCCACGAGACGAAACACATTGGTGATCTGCATCCACAAAAACCGCCACATCGTCGGTCATCAACGCATTTTTGATGGCATTACCAATCTGAATTGTCATACGTTCTTGCACTTGTGGGCGACGAGCAAAATGATTAACGATTCGGTGTAATTTAGATAAACCAATTACATTCCCATTAGCAATATACGCTACATGAACTTTTCCTACGATTGGCACAAAATGGTGTTCGCAGCATGAATAAAACTGAATGTTTTTTTCAACCAACATTTCATTATAATTATATTCATTGGAAAAGAGCGTCATTGCAGGTTCATTTTCAGGATTTAGCCCCGAAAACAACTCTTTTACATACATTTTAGCTACACGCTTTGGAGTGCCACGAAGACTTTCGTCTTGTAAATCGAGGCCAAGCGTAAGCATAATTTCTTTGAAATGTTTTTCTATTATTTCTATTTTCTCGTCATCAGTCAAATCAAACGCATCTTCTCGAAGTGGCGTTTCAAGTTTAGTAAACGGATGGTCTTGGTCGTCGAGTAATAATTCGCTCACAAATGTTTTTTCTTTAAATTGGGTATTCAACATAATTCCTTTCAGTTTCAAAAAGTGTAATTTTCAAATCATAATCATTCGATATTTTATCACGCAAAATATCGTAAATCACAATAGCAATGTTTTCAGCCGATGGATTGAGTGTTTTAAATTCTTCAGCGTCCAAGTTTAGATTCTTGTGGTCAAATCTATCTAAAACATTTTCTTTGATTAAATCACTTAAAATTTTCATGTCGAAAACATATCCTGTCTTTGGGTCAACTTCGCCTGACAGTCGAACAATCAGATCATAATTGTGCCCATGAAAATTCGGGTTATTACATTTTCCGAAAATTCGAGCATTGTCTTCTACATTCCACTCAGGATTGTTAAGACGATGAGCTGCATTAAAGTGTTCTTTTCGCAACACCGCAACTCTCTTTTTTAGATATTCCAAAATAGATAATAAAAGATAAATAAAATGTTAGCCAAACAGTCATTACAAAGGTTGTGTACAACACTTGTAGGCTACCGAACGATGGTTAAATCGTTCTTTTAGAAACGTTATCAAATGTATTAACAAGTGGTATTTTTATTTTGTTCAAGATTTTTTTAAAAAAATTTTGAACTTGAATTTCAAATTACATTGATTAAAATATTTTTATCCTTTCAATATCCAAAAGATTATATTTTTTATTAATCATTTACTTATGATAATATTTAATTTTATATTTGAAACGCAAATCATCCATTTGGTTTGCAATATCATCTCCAAACCAACCTGACTATGAATCGTCGAAATTTTCTCTCAACCAGCTTGGCAACCACAAGCGTTCCATTTATTGTAAAAAAACAACATCTCAAAGACGATAAAAAAGTGAGACTTGGCTTTATCGGTGTTGGTCTTCGAGGAAGAAACCACCTTCAACAAGCTTTATACCGTTCTGATGTAGAGATTCCTGCAATTTGCGATATTGACCTAAATTCGATTGCGGAAGCAAATAAATTATTTCAAAAGTTCGGCAAAAAAGAACCAATTGCTTACACAAAAGGCGAACGTGATTTTGAAAATATGGTTAAACGTGACGATCTTGACGGGATCATCATTGCGACACCTTGGGAATGGCACGTGCCGATGTCGGTTGCTGCTATGAAAGCTGGTAAATATGCTGGAGTTGAAGTTTCGGCAACAGTTACCCTTCAAGAATCTTGGGATTTAGTTGATACCTACGAAAAAACAGGCTCTCATTGTATGATTCTCGAGAATGTTTGTTATCGTCGAGATATTATGTCAGTTTTAAATATGGTGCGTAAAAACATGTTCGGCGAAATGCTCTATGGGCATTGTGGCTATCAACACGATTTGCGTTTCGTAAAACTAAACGATGGTAAATCGGCCTACGGAAAAGGTGTTGAATTTGGCGAAAAAGGTTTCAGCGAAGCACGTTGGAGAACACAACATTCAGTTGATAGAAATGGAGACCTCTATCCTACGCATGGACTTGGGCCTGTTGCTCACTGGATGGATATAAATCGTGGAAATAAATTTGATTTCTTGACCTCAACTGCCACAAAATCTCGTGGTATGCACAATTATATTGTAGAAAATGGAGGAGAAAATCATCCAAATGCCAAAGTGAAATTTAAATGTGGAGATATTGTCACCACAACGATTCAATGTGCTAATGGTGAAAATATTGTAATTATTCACGATACCAATAGTCCAAGACCATATTCTTTGGGCTTTAGAGCTCAAGGTACAAAAGGTATTTGGATGAATGACGGCAATCAGATTTATTTAGAAGGTGTTTCAAAAAAACATGATTCTTGGGAACCTTTTGCTGATTATCAAAAAGAATATGACCATCCCCTATGGAAACGTTTTGAACAAGATGCCGTCAATGCTGGTCATGGCGGTATGGATTTTTTCGTCCTTCGTGCCTTTATTGAATCAGTAAAAAATAAAGTTGCACCTCCAATTGATGTTTATGATGCTGCGGCTTGGAGTGCCATCAGCCCACTTTCTGAACTTTCAATTGCACGTGGAAGTTCCCCGGTTGAAATTCCAGATTTTACCCGTGGCAAATGGAAAACCAATAAACCAATCTTTGGATTAAATGATAATTATTGACATTAACGATTTAACAAAGACATTTTTTCAGCTTTGAGGGTTTCAAAAATAAACAAAAATTATGCAAGAAAATAAAAACTACACGGGTCCATTAATCATAATCGGGCTTTTATTCTTTGTGTTTGGCTTCGTTACATGGGTCAATGGAACATTAATTTCATTTTTCAAAAATGCTTTTGGCTTAAGCAATGCAAATTCTTATTTGGTAACATTCGCTTTCTTCATTTCTTATACAATCATGGCGATTCCGTCTTCGTTTGTATTAAAAAAAGTTGGATTCAAAAAAGGGATGTCGATCGGTTTAGCAATTATGGCCATTGGTACTTTCACTTTTGTACCTGCCGCCAAAGCTGAATCTTATCCTTTATTTCTAATTGGCTTATTCACAATTGGAATTGGTCTTACATTACTACAAACGGCATCAAATCCTTATGCAACAATACTTGGCCCTCGTGAGAGTGCAGCTCAACGTATTAGTATATTAGGAATTGCCAATAAAACAGCAGGGATTATCAGTCAAAAAATATTTGGTGGAATTCTTTTAACAGGCAGTGTAGTAGGTGCTGCCATTTCACCAAAAGCGGAACTGGAAAAAGTGATAACTCCCTATTTGATACTTACTGTAGTATTAATAATTTTGGCAGTTTTAATATTACTAACTAAAGGCTTGCCAGAAGTAAGTGAAGAACAAGAAAGTGTAGATGGTTCGAAAAGCACAAACCAAATGAGTGTTTTTGAATTTCCAAATTTAGTACTAGGACTCATCGCACTGTTTTGCTATGTTGGTGCAGAGGTTATCGCCGGAGATTCAATAATCAGTTACGGTATTTCATTAGGATTTACGACAGAAGAAGCCAGCCAGTTTGGTACATATACACTTTGGTTAATGATGTTGGGCTATATTTTGGGAATTGTTTTAATTCCGAAATATGTGTCGCAACAAACTTGGCTAAAACTTTCATCAATATTTGGCATAATCATTACTATATTTGCATTGGTAACAACAGGCTTTACTTCTGTACTGTGCATAGCAATCTTAGGTTTAGCAAATGCCATCATGTGGCCAGCGATTTGGCCACTTGCCATAGATGGACTCGGTAAATTCACAAAAACCGGTTCAGCTTGGTTAATTATGATGATTGCAGGAGGAGCAATTTTGCCACTTATTTACGGTAGCTTAGCAGATTATTTGCATAGTTCACAGACTGCATACTCCATTATGATACCTTTATACGGATTTGTGTTGTATTTTGCTATGTTTGGATACAAAAAGAAAGCTTGGTAAGCAGCATAATTTTCATAAACCAACATGTTCGTGCAACAATCTTTTATAATTTCGGCAGTTCGTACTCCCATTGGCAGTTTTGGTGGATCACTATCAAGTATTACCGCTCCAAAACTTGGAGCTTTGGCAATAAAAGCTGCCATTGAAAAAGCAGGTATTGAACCTCACCTAGTTGAAGAGGTACTTTACGGCAATGTATGTCAAGCAAATATTGGTCAAGCTCCGGCACGTCAAGCAACTCTTGGTGCAGGTTTAAGTAATAAAACCAATGTAACGACCATAAATAAAGTTTGTGCTTCAGGAATGAAATCGATTATGTTTGGTAGTCAATCTATCGAACTTGGTCACAACGATATTGTAGTAGCTGGTGGCATGGAAAGTATGTCTAATATACCATTTTACTTATCGAAAGCTCGTTATGGGTATGGTTATGGAAACGGAGAATTGATTGATGGTTTGGCAAAAGATGGTTTGGTAAACGTATATGACAATAAGGCTATGGGCTGTTTTGCCGATGCAACTGCCATTAAATTTGAGATAAGTCGAGAAGAACAAGATGCTTATGCAATCCAATCTTATAAACGTTCGGCTGAGGCTTGGGCAAATGGTATTTTTGCCAACGAAGTAATAGCCGTTGAAGTAACCGACCGCAAAGGAAACGTAAAAGTAATTTGGGAAGATGAGGAATTCAAAAACGTTAATTTTGAAAAAATATCTACTTTGCGTCCTGTTTTTACTAAAGAAGGAACAGTAACTGCAGCGAATGCCTCAACAATTAATGATGGTGCAGCAGCTATAGTTCTTGCCTCTTCCAAAGCAGTTGCGACGAACAATTTAAATCCAAAAGCAAAAATTATTTCGTATGCCGATGGAGAACATGAGCCAGAATGGTTTACCACTGCACCAATTATTGCTGCCGAAAAAGCACTAAAAAGAGCAGGTTTGACAATGTCAGACATTGATTTTTTTGAAGTAAATGAAGCATTTGCAGTAGTTCCGATGGCATTTGCAAAACATTTTGACATTAGTAACGAAAAATTAAATATTTTGGGGGGAGCCGTTTCACTTGGGCATCCACTGGGTTGTTCAGGTGCAAGAATTGTAACAACACTCGTAAATGTGCTTCAAAACAATAATGCAAAGTACGGAATGGCCGCAATTTGTAATGGAGGAGGCGGTGCAAGTGCCATAATCATAGAAAAAATTTGATATTTATAAACCAAATTTGAACCTTGCAAGATAATTTCAATCTCGTAAGGTTTTTTTTATTGAAATGAAAGTAAATTCTGATTCAAGTAGTAATCTTCAAAAGTTTTTTGGTCCAAATCAAGTTTTGATACAAGCTACTTCCCCTGGCAGAATGGACGTAATGGGCGGTATAGCCGATTATTCAGGCTCATTCGTGCTTCAAAAATCAATTTCGCAAAAAGCCACAATAACCGTTGGTATAAGAAATTACAATCAACTACGAATAAAAAGTTTAGATGTCTCTTTTCAAAACGAAATCTATGTTGATTTGGATGAACTGCCTAAAAATTACGAAGAGGCCCAAGAATATCTAAAAAAAATCAAAGGTGGAGATTGGGCTTCTTATATCATTGGTTGTTATTTGGTTTTGTGCAACGAGAAAAAAATAAAACTTGGTGGACTTGACATTTTAATTCAATCAGATGTGCCAGTTGGAAAAGGAGTTTCATCTTCAGCAGCATTGGAGGTAGCCACATTGAAGGCTATTACAGAACTTTACAATATTGAATTAATTGATACCCAACTACCAAAATTTGCACAAAAAGCAGAAAATTTGGTAGTAGGAGCTCCTTGCGGCTTGATGGATCAATTGGCATCCTATTTTGGTCATAATAATAAATTGTTACCAATTTTATGTCAACCTGACCAACTCTACGATTTAGTTGAAATTCCCCAAAATTTATATTTTGTTGGTATTGATAGCGGTGTGAAACACGCAGTAAGTGGAGCTTCTTATAGCGAGGTTCGTACTGCAGCATTTATGGGTTATTCGATTATTGCACAAAAATTAGGACTTTCAAAGGTCGATTTAGTTAAACAAACGGAAGTAAAATTACCATATAATGGATTTCTAAGCAATATCAGTCCATCATTATTCGAGGCTAATTTCGAACGAAACTTAGATTCGATGTATGGAAAAGACTTCATTAAAGACTTTGGAGTTGTAACCGACAAACTATCGGTGATAAATCCAGATGTATTTTACAATATCAATGCTTGTACTAAACATCCGATTTACGAAAATCATCGGGTAAAATCTTTTATTCAACTTTTAAAATCAGTTGATGAAAAAAACCATAAGGATATTTTACCAATAATGGGAGAATTGATGTTTCAATCTCATGAAAGTTATAATAATTGTGGCTTAGGTAATGAAATGACCGATAAAATTGTTTCTATGGCAAGAAAAAAAGGTATTGAAAACGAAATTTATGGTGCAAAAATCACTGGTGGTGGTAGTGGCGGAACGATTTGCTTAATGGTTTACGGTGAAAGAGGATTAGAATCCGCAAACCAAATTTTTAAAGAATATAAAGACCTAACAAATCAAAATTCGTTGGTTTTTATTGAATAGGTACATTTTACGTATATCGAACAAATCAATGAAACATCGTATTTGATTTTTGACTAATTTTGAATAAACTAAACAAATAATAAAATCAATGAAAAAAATCCTAACTCTGGCCCTGTGTATGTCTTATGGACTTACATTCGGACAATCATCCTTAAAACCTAAAATTAATACCAATGCCGATGCAATTGAGAAAAAAGTTATCGCATGGCGTCGTGACTTCCATGAACATCCTGAATTGGGAAATATGGAAACTCGAACATCAAAAATAGTTGCTGATCACCTTCGTTCAATTGGTATTGAGGTACAAGAAAACGTAGCAGTAACTGGTGTAGTTGGAATTCTGAAAGGTGGAAAGCCTGGCCCGGTAGTAGCCCTTCGTGCTGATATGGATGGACTTCCAGTTACTGAGCGAGTTGATATTCCATTCAAATCAACAGTAAGTACAATTTATAACGGTCAAAAAACGGGTGTAATGCACGCTTGCGGACACGATTCACACGTGGCTATTTTAATGGGTGTTGCTGAAGTTTTAGCTTCAATGAAAAGTGAAATAGCTGGAACTGTAAAATTCTTATTTCAACCAGCAGAAGAAGGTGTTTACGACCCAAAACTATTGAAAAATGGTAAATCAGGTGCAGAATTGATGGTAATGGAAGGCGTGATGGAAAATCCAAAAGTCGATGCTGTTTTTGGTTTACACATCAGTTCGGTTACAGAAGTAGGAACGATTGGCTTCCGTCCTGGTGCAACGATGGCCGCAGTTGACCAATTAGGAATTAAAATTAACGGTAAACAGACACACGGAGCAAATCCTTGGTCAGGTATCGACCCAATTGTTACGGCTTCACAAATCGTCATGGGTTTACAAACAATCGTTAGCCGTAACGTAAATATTACTGAAAACCCAGCTATTGTAACTGTTGGAGCAATTCATGGAGGAATTCGCCAAAATATTATCTCAGAAAACTTAGATATGATTGGTACAATCAGAACTTTCGGAACTGAACAACGTGAATTAGTACATAGAAGAATCAAAGAGGTTGCAGTTAATATTGCTGAAAGTGCTGGTGCTAAAGCAGATGTAACAATCGACACAGGATACCCAGTCACATACAATGACCCAACTTTAACAGAAAAAATGATTGGTTCGGTTGAAGGAGTTGCAGGTAAAGAAAATGTGAAGGTGCAACCTGTACAGACCGGTGCAGAAGATTTTAGTTTCTTCCAGCAAAAAGCCCCAGGTTTCTTTTATTTCTTAGGTGGAAAACCAAAAGGTAGCACAACCCCGGCCCCACACCATACACCTGATTTTTATATCGATGAATCTGGTTTTACTCTTGGAGTAAAATCGCTGGCCGCTTTAACAGTTGATTACATGGAAATGAATGCCATAAAAACAACTGATAATCAAGCAAGTGCAACTAATAAAAAAGCAAAAAAGAGTAAATAAAACTTAAGTTATCAATTATCAATTAACAATTACTCCTTTTGTTAATTGATAATTGGTAATTGGTAATTGATAAAATATGTCTGCTGAAATTATTGAATTATATCAAGGAAATTTAGATGAAAGAAAACTTCAAAAAGTGGTCGAATGTCTGAAAAATGGTGGTATAATTATTTATCCGACTGATACAGTCTATGCGATGGGTTGCGATATATTCAATACAAAAGCAGTAGAAAAATTAAGTAAAATAAAAGGTATAAAACTACAAAACAACAATTTTTCAATTGTTTGTCACGATTTGAGTAATATTTCTACTTACGCAAAAGTTACGAATAATACTTTCAGATTGTTAAAAAGAGCCTTACCTGGCCCTTTTACATTTATTCTTCAAGCAACAGGTGATTTACCTAAAACACTCCAAACCAAACGAAAAACTATTGGTATTAGAATTCCAGACCATGAAATTCCATTAAAAATCATTGAAATGTTGGGTAATCCAATCATTACAACTTCAGTAAAAGATGACATTGATGATATAATGGAATATCCAAATGAGATAGAAGTAATTTTTTCACAAAATAGTGAAAAAGTCGATATTATAATAGACGGAGGTTGGTGTGGAATAGAACCTTCGACGGTAGTTTTGGCAGTTGACGATAATTTTGAAGTAATTCGTGAAGGAATCGGAGATTTGAGTGAGTTTTTGTAGCACAACCATTTCGGCGACACTCGGCCGCTGTCGTCTGATTTTCAAGTTTTACTTACTATCCATCACGATTAAAAAGATATTTTAACATCAATGCACCACAAATTTTTCAACTTCTGCTACTTCAACCAACATTTTATCATTTATTGAAGATAAACTTACTTGCTTTGTTTCGTTGATAAGCATCGGGTCATATTTGGCAGTTACACGCACATAATTTTCTGTCCAGCCGTGCATATTTCCGTCTTCAATATCTTCCTCAAAAAGCACAGAAAATTGTTTACCAAGCTGACTTTCATAGAAAAATCTCTTTTTCTTATCAGATAAAATATGAAGCATTTTCGAGCGTAGGGCACGTTTGTTTTGCGGAACAGTCGGCTTGATAGCGATTGCAGTTGTATTTGGTCTTTCTGAATAAGTAAATACATGTAAGTAACTGATATTTAATTCATTCAAGAAATTGTAAGTTTCCAAAAACTCTTCGTCAGATTCGCCTGGGTGGCCAACAATTACATCAACACCAATGCAACAATTAGGCATTAATTGCTTGATTTTATTGACTCTTTCTTCATAAAGTTCACGCTTATAACGGCGTTTCATCAAAGCTAAAACTTTACTCGAACCCGATTGTAATGGAATATGAAAATGAGGCACAAATCGCTTTGATTTTGCCACAAACTCAATAATTTCATCTGTCAAAAGATTAGGTTCAATACTCGAAATACGGAAACGCTCAATACCTTTAATCTCATCTAATTCTTTAATTAAATCAAAGAAAGTTTCAACTCTAATACCATTATGCAAGCCGAAATCACCAATATTTACGCCTGTCAATACGATTTCCTTGACTCCACTTTCGGCAATTTCATTAGCAGCATTAACCACATTAGTGATAGAATCTGAACGACTTTTCCCACGAGCCAACGGAATCGTGCAATAAGAACAAGGATAATCACAGCCATCTTGCACTTTCAAGAAAGTACGGGTACGGTCATTTAAAGAGTATGAAGTATGATAATCAACGACTTCTTCGATATTTGAATTAAAAATTGCTGAGCGACGCTTTGCCTCTTTTTCAGATTGCCCACGAGGAACTTTTACAAAATCACCTAATAAATCAACTAGACGAAATTTTTCAGCCGCACCTAAAACAGCATCTACACCTTCAATTTCAGAAATTTCTTGTGGTTTTAATTGTGCATAGCAACCAATAATTGCTACATAGCCATCAGGATTTACTCGATTGGCTTCTTTGACAATCTTTTTACATTTTTTATCGGCATTTTCAGTAACCGAACAAGTATTTATAATGAAAATATCGGGAGTTTCATTAAATTCTACCTTCTGATAACCACGAGTTTCAAACATTCGTCCGATTGTCGAGGTTTCTGAATAATTTAATTTACAACCAAGTGTATAAAAAGCTACTTTTTTCATATTTTAAATGATTAAGGAAAACTTCTGTTTAAGAGAAGGCTCCTTTTTCGTATTTTTCAAATTACAAAGTTAGCTAAAAAACAGTTCGTATTCAGCAGGAAATCTAATTTTCGATATACAGCAAATTCAAAAACTGCACTATTTCAAGAAGATTTATAAACATACTTTACATATTGTCAAATCTCCAAATTTTCATCTTTTCAAATTACTAATTTCTCGCATTCTTCATTAAATTGAATTAATTTTGCGTTTTAAAAATTTCTACAAAATAGCAACAAAATGATTCATTTCTTCGGAAGTCAAGAAACGGTATTTGCTCTACAAACGCAAGACAATCTTTCAAATGAAGACATCAAAAAACTCATTTGGCTTTTTAATAGTCGAATCGATGATAAATTCACTATTACCAATAGCAGTGTTTCATCGTTACAAGCATATTTTGTTGGGCCTCGTGCGGCGATGATTACGCCTTGGAGTACGAATGCCGTGGAAATTACTCAAAATATGGGTATTTCAGGCATTATTCGTATTGAAGAATTTAAAGTAGTTGACGAAAACTTCAAAGCATTCGACCCAATGCTTTCGCAAAAATATACCGAACTCAATCAATCTATTTATACAATTAACGTTCAACCCGAACCAATTTTAGAAATTGACGACATTGCGGCTTATAACAAACAAGAAGGTCTTTCGCTAAGTATAGAAGAAGTTGACTATTTGAATAATCTTTCTGTAAAATTAGAAAGATTATTAACCGATTCGGAAGTTTTTGGTTTCTCACAAGTAAATTCAGAACATTGTCGCCATAAAATTTTCAACGGAACCTTCATAATTGATGATGTTGTCAAAGAATCTTCACTTTTCAAATTAATTAAGAAAACTTCGGAAACAAACCCAAACGATATAATTTCGGCTTATAAAGACAACGTTGCCTTTTTAAAAGGCCCAAAGGTTACACAATTTTCTCCTCTAAGTGCCGATAAACCAGATTATTATGCTGAAAAAGAGTTTGATTCAGTCATTTCACTAAAAGCAGAAACTCATAATTTCCCAACAACCGTTGAGCCTTTCAACGGAGCTGCAACAGGTTCTGGTGGTGAAATCCGTGACCGTCTAGCAGGAGGACAAGGTTCATTGCCTTTGGCGGGAACTGCAGTGTATATGACATCTTATTCTCGTTTGGAGAAAAATCGCCCTTGGGAAAAAGGTATGGATGAACGTCTGTGGTTGTACCAAACACCAATGGACATTTTGATAAAAGCCTCAAATGGTGCATCTGATTTCGGAAATAAATTTGGTCAGCCGCTTATTACTGGTTCGGTTTTGACTTTTGAACACGAAGAAGATGCACGAAAACTTGGTTTCGATAAAGTAATTATGATGGCGGGTGGAATTGGCTACGGAAAAGCCGAACAAGCGATCAAACAAAAACCAACAGTGGGTGATAAAGTTGTGATTTTGGGCGGTGAAAACTACCGAATCGGGATGGGTGGAGCGGCAGTTTCTTCGGCCGATACCGGTGCTTTTGGCTCTGGTATAGAATTGAATGCCATTCAACGTTCAAACCCTGAAATGCAAAAACGTGCCGCCAATGCCATTCGTGGTTTGGTTGAAAGTGACCATAATCCAATCGTTTCGATTCACGACCACGGTGCAGGTGGACACCTCAACTGTTTATCTGAATTGGTCGAAGAAACAGGTGGTTTGATAGATTTAGATAAATTACCAGTCGGCGACCCTACCCTTTCGGCCAAAGAAATCATCGGAAATGAGTCGCAAGAGCGTATGGGACTCGTAATTGGCGAAAAAGATTTAGGTATTTTAAAACGGATTGCCGACCGTGAACGTTCACCAATGTATGTTGTAGGTGATATTACAGGAAGTCATCGTTTTACCTTTGAATCAAAATCGACAGGAGCAAAACCAATGGATTTTGCAATTGAAGATATGTTTGGAAGTTCGCCCAAATTTATCATGGCTGACAAAACGACCGAAAGAAATTATTCTGATTTATCCTATTCTACTGAAAACATAACTGCATATCTCAACCAAGTGCTTCAACTCGAAGCAGTTGCGTGTAAAGATTGGTTGACCAATAAAGTTGACCGTTGCGTAGGTGGACGAGTTGCCAAGCAGCAATGTGCGGGGCCTTTACATCTGCCTTTGAACAACGTTGGTGTTATGGCTTTGGACTTTAAAGGAATAGAAGGAATTGCCACGACAATTGGACACTCGCCTGTTTCAGCGTTGATTGATCCAGTTGCTGCTTCACGAACAGCCATAGCAGAATCGCTTTCAAATATTGTTTTTGCTCCTTTGAAAGATGGTTTAAAATCAGTTTCACTTTCAGCAAACTGGATGTGGGCCTGCAAAAACGAAGGCGAAGACGCACGTTTATACGAAGCTGTAAAAAGTTGTTCAGATTTTGCGATTGAACTCGGCATCAACATTCCAACGGGAAAAGATTCGCTTTCGATGAAGCAAAAATATCCAAACGCGGAAGTAATTGCTCCAGGAACAGTGATTATTTCGGCAGGCGGAAATTGCTCCGATGTTACAAAAGTGGTTGAGCCTGTATTGAAGCGAAACGGCGGAAATATTTATTATTTAAACCTTTCACAAGATTCGTTTAAATTGGGTGGAAGCTCATTTGCACAGATTTTGAATAAAGTTGGAAGTGAAGTGCCGACAATCAGAGATGCTGAATATTTCAAAACTGCATTCAACGTTTTACAGGATTTAATCAAAGCAGATAAAATACAAGCAGGACACGATGTTGGTAGCGGAGGTTTGATTACAACTTTACTAGAAATGTGTTTTGCCGATGTAAACCTTGCTGCTGAATATGACCTGACCTCATTAAACGAACATGATACTGTAAAAGTACTTTTTAACGAAAATATCGGTATAGTTTTCCAAGCTGATACAGAAGTTGAGACAATTTTCTCTCAAAATCATATTGAAATTTTCAATATCGGAAAAGCCATTGAGGGAAACACTATAACTTTAAAAAACAACATAGATTCGTTTACATTTGCTGTTTCTGAATTGAGAGATACATGGTATAAAACCTCTTTTTTACTTGATTCAAGACAAACTAAAAACGGTGTTTCGTTGGAAAGATACAATAATTATAAAAATCAACCATTGCAGTTTACATTCCCAACTCAATTTGATGGAAAAAAACCGGTAATTGATGCTAACAAACCAAGACCAAAAGCAGCTATTATTCGTGAAAAAGGCAGTAATTCGGAGCGGGAAATGGCCAATGCAATGTATTTGGCAGGATTTGATGTAAAAGACGTTCACATGACTGACTTAATTTCTGGTCGTGAAACCCTCGAAGATATTCAATTTATTGGAGCAGTTGGTGGTTTTTCAAATTCAGATGTTTTAGGTTCGGCCAAAGGCTGGGCAGGTGCATTTTTATACAACGAAAAAGCCAATACCGCACTCAAAAAATTCTTCAAACGTGAAGATACACTTTCAGTTGGTATCTGTAATGGTTGCCAGTTATTGATGGAATTGGAATTGATAAATCCTGAACACGAAATTCACGGCAAACTCCACCACAATAAATCTCATAAACACGAAAGTATTTTTACTTCAGTGAAAGTGCAAAAAAATAACTCAGTGATGCTTTCGACACTCGAAGGTGCAACTTTGGGAGTTTGGGTTTCGCACGGTGAAGGGAGATTCAACCTTCCCTATTCAGAAGACCATTATAATATCGTAGCGAAATATGGCTATGCCGAATATCCTGCCAATCCTAATGATTCGGATTTTAATACTGCCATGATGTGTGATGCTACTGGTCGCCACTTGGTGATGATGCCTCACATTGAACGTTCGACATTTCCTTGGAATTGGGCAAATTATCCTGAACGAAATAATGATGAAATTTCGCCTTGGCTGGAAGCGTTTGTAAATGCACGTAGGTGGGTTGAGGCGGTGAAGTAACTACACATTTTTTTGAGAGTCTAACGTCGGCAAGGATCATAACCTTACCGACGTTTTTTTTGATCTGCGAACTGGAAGTTTGCACCTCATTCATAAAACAAAAAACCCCACGAAATATCATGGGGCTTTGTGAACAAAATATTATTCGAAAAAAAATCTTTATAATTAAGCCGGTACTTTGGCTGTTTTCACAGTTTTGATTATTCTTGCTGCAACTTTATAAGGGTCGGCAGCAGAGTTTGGACGACGGTCTTCCAACCATCCTTTCCAGCCTTTTTGTACAGCTGCAATTGGAATACGAATGGAAGCACCACGGTCAGAAACCCCATATGAGAATTTATCTATTGATTGTGTTTCATGTTTTCCAGTCAAACGTAGGTGATTGTCAGCACCATAAACAGCGATATGTTCTTTAATAAATGGAGCAAATGCTTGACAAACTACGTCATAATCCTCTTTTTTGCCAGAAGTTCTCAATAATGTATTTGAGAAATTAGCATGCATACCCGATCCATTCCAGTCTGTATCGCCTAATGGCTTACAGTGCCAATTGATAGCTACACCGTATTTTTCACCAATTTTTTCTAATAAATAACGGCCAATCCACATTTCATCACCCGCTTGTTTTGCTCCTTTGGCAAAACCTTGGAATTCCCACTGGCCAGCGGCAACCTCAGCATTAATACCTTCAATGTTAAGCCCTGCTTGTAAACAGACTTCCAAGTGTTCTTCAACCATGTCACGACCAAAGGCATTGGCTGCACCAACTGAACAATAGTATTGCCCTTGTGGAGCTGGATACCCAGTTGCAGGAAAACCTAATGGTTTATTAGTTTCAGGGTTCCACAAGAAATATTCTTGCTCAAAACCGAACCAGAAATCATTATCTTCATCATCAATGGTAGCACGACCATTGGACTCATGAGGCGTTCCATCAGCATTCAAAACTTCACACATTACCAAGAAACCCGCACCAATACGAGTTGGATCTGGACAAATGAATACTGGCTTCAATAAACAATCAGACGAACCTCCTTCTGCTTGTTGAGTTGATGAACCATCAAAAGACCACATATCGCAATCTTCTAATTTTCCACTAAAGTCTTTTTCAATTTTAGTCTTGCTACGAAGGCTTTGCGTTGGTTTATAACCATCAAGCCAAATGTATTCTAATTTTGCTACTGGAACATTTGCCATTGTTGTAATTTTTTAATGTATTGCGGTTATCATTCAAAGAATATGATACAAATATATAATACGAATACAATATATTATTCTTCAAAAGGCAATTATTTTAGTCGAATATTCTAAATTCTTTATAAAGTACAACTTTTTGTAGGATTTGTTTGGTTTTATCGTTTGTCTGAGGATTAGTATCAACCAAAAATACAAAGAACAAGAGTTTTTTTTGTACATACCTACTCTATTTCAAACCTAATTTTTGAATATTTAGAACTTTATTAAGAATTTACACTCAAATTCAAACCTGTTTTTGTGAAAGTTGTCTTTTTTAAATATTTGATTATTCATAGAATTTACACAAATCAAAAACAATTTTTTATAAAACAAAAAGTCACAAGTTTTACAACCTATGACTTGGATATTGAGCTTCAATGCTATTTTTTATCAAAAATTACAAATTCTGTGTAACCAATCCAGGTTCCTTCCGACACCAAAATTGTCTTTCAAACCTCCAAAACCAAACTATCTCATAATAAAAAAAGCCATCTAAATTTCAACTTCCAACAGCTTCTAAAATTGTTACCTATCCAAATAATCTTGAAACATTCGCTGCATTAGTGCTTTACCGTAGTTTTGCTCTTTTGGAGAAACATTGCCCTTATTTTGAATTATTTTTTGTCCAACATTATCAAAAACATATCCCTTTGACTGATTTATGAAGCCAAAACCATTATTAAATGCGAAAAATGCCCATGGTTTAATATTTGTATCAAATATATTTTTACTCCAATTATAGGCATAAGAATTCAAATTTACTTGACTAAGAATAGTAGAAGCTAAATCAATTTGAGAATAAACATTTTTAATTTCTATATCTTTTTTTTCTAATGCACCACCTAACCAAAGCATTGGAATCTTAAAATCATCAATTTTATTTCCTGTTTCAGGAATTCGATGGCCGTGGTCGGCAATGATAACAATTAGCGTATTATCCCACCATGTTTGTTTTTTTGCTTTGGCAATAAAATCACCAAATGACTCGTCAGCATAATACATGGCGTTCATAAACTTACTTTCTTCATCTTCGCCAACAAACTTGGTTATAATTGGCACTTCAAAAGGTTCATGACTACTTAAAGTCAATATAGTTGAAAAGAATGGCTGATTAATTTTAGAATGGTCATTCAAGAATTTTTGATAGACTGCTCCATCTTGAGCCCCCCATTTAGAGTTCCAATCTTTGGAATCAAAATCCTGTTTACTTACTATTCGCTGAAAATCAGCCTCGTATAAGTAAGATTTTATGTTGGCAAATTCAGTTTCGCCACCATAATAAAACGCCGTTGAATAGGCATTTTCACCAAAATCTTTACTCAAAACTGGTAATTTTGAAGACTTATTGGGTTCGGTAATAATCGAAGCAGTCGGCTGGGCAGGATAACCACTTAAAATTGCGGGCAAACCTTTATCGGTTCGGTCACCACTGGCATAAATATTTGAGAAATAAATCCCTTCTGACTTTAAAGCGTTGAATCGTGGCGTAACAGACTCGCCATTAATTACTTTTTCAGTTGCTTTTTTTGTAAAACTTTCCCAAATAATAAAAATAATATTCGGCTTTTTAATATTTTTTCTCAAAACGTTTTGAGTTGTATTTGAAGTCGAATACAGTTCTTTAATAGTCTCAGATAAAGATTCCTTTGGTAAATAGGTAAATGGATTAACTTTATCATAAGTCCCATTAACGATTGAACTCATAAAATTCCAAGGAGCATTAACTGCCGAGATATTTGCAAAATTATTCGTAGAGAAATAAACTGTACTTTGGTTCATTGGCGAAATACCCAAACTTCCCCTGATTGGCACAAATAAAGCTATCAAACAAATGACCGATATTGGAATAAATGGTAAATTTTCTAGATGATTCCAGTTGTCAATATTACGCGTTATGATACGATAAACTATATAAGAAGCAATAATGAGCAAAATTATAAAACTAATAAAAAGCTGAAATAAAGGCGATGAACTTACTGAAGCCCAAGCCTCATGAGGAGATTTTAGATAATAGAGTGGCGTAGCATCAAGACGATAGCCCCATGTATTAAATACTTGTAAATCGATTACAACAATAAGAGTAATAAAAAAAACCGCTACAAAGGTGTAGGAAAAAATCCAGTTTTCGAGGCGACTTTTTTTAATAAAATTCGATATACTAACCAATAAAAAAGGAATGACCGAGAGATAACCTGACATCGAAAAATCCATGCGTATTCCATTCCAGAAGATACCCCAAAACGTTTCAATCGTCAATAATTTAGTATCTTCTATATGATAACTCAAAAATATTACCCTTGCCGAAAGGAAGTATGTTACCCAAAAGCAAAAATAAATTAGCAGAAATTGTAAGCGTTCTTTCATTAAATTGTTTGATTTGCTTAATTTAGCCCAAATATAAGCTAAGAAATGATATTTAGAAATCAGAATATGCAGTTACGATTATAAAACATTGATTATCAAACTCTTTTAAGTTTTATTTTAAAACTTAATTCAATCAAATTTTCGTTTTTAAAATAAAAATAATCCAACGCTTAAGGCAATAATATTATTCGTAAACAATCAAAAAAATGGCAAGATTAAGATTTAAAGCAGTTGAAGAAGCTCAAAATAGGGCTGCAACCAGAGTAGATATTCCAACTGGGAAAGTAACCGATTTTTACGGTTCTAATATTTTCAATGACGAAGTAATGCGAGCCATGCTTTCGCCAGAGGCCTACATGAAAGTTACGGTTGCCATTAAAAGTGGTGATAAAATTGACCGTGAAATTGCCGATGAAGTAGCGGCTGCCATGAAATCTTGGGCTGTTTCGAAAGGTGCAACTCATTATACACATTGGTTTCAACCATTAACAGGTGGTTCGGCCGAGAAACACGATGCTTTTTTTGATCTAAATTTAGACGGAAAAGCCGTTGAAAAATTCAAAGGAAGTGCCTTAACGCAACAAGAACCAGATGCTTCATCGTTTCCAAATGGAGGTATCAGAGCCACTTTTGAAGCCCGTGGCTACACAGCTTGGGACCCATCTTCGCCTGCATTTATCATGTATAACGAGGCTGGAACTGGCACGCTTTGTATTCCTTCTATATTCGTTTCTTATACGGGCGAACTTCTCGATTCAAAATCACCTTTATTAAAATCGATTCATGCACTCGATAAAGCTGCTACTGAAGTCGCAATTATATTCGACCGACACGTTGAGAAAGTTTCGGCAACTCTTGGGGTCGAACAAGAATATTTTTTGGTTGATAAATCATTGTTTAATGCACGACCTGATTTAATGATGTCGGGACGTACAGTTTTCGGACATCCGCCTGCAAAAGGTCAGCAACTTGATGACCACTATTTCGGCTCAATTCCACCACGAGTAAACGCATTTATGGTGGATTTTGAATTTGAAGCTCTAAAACTCGGAATCCCAGTCCGCACTCGTCATAATGAGGTAGCACCAGCTCAATTTGAAGTTGCACCAACATTTGAAGAAGTAAATTTGGCTTGCGACCACAATATTTTGTTAATGGATTTGATGCGAAAGATTGCCAGAAAACATAATTTCGAAGTACTCTTTCACGAAAAACCATTTGCTGGAATTAATGGAAGTGGAAAACACAATAATTGGTCTTTGGGAACAGATACAGGTGTTAACTTATTAAGTCCAAGTACAAAACCGAAGGAAAGTTTGCGTTTTGTCACTTTTCTGGTAAATGTCATCAAAGCAGTCCATGATAATGCTGACCTACTCCGTGCAGGTATCGCCTCAGCTGGAAACGAACATCGTTTAGGGGCAAATGAAGCTCCACCAGCTATTATATCTATATTTTTAGGTACTCAAATGACAAAAGTTTTAAACGATTTAGAAAATAAAGAAATTGTTTCTATCGAAAAAGGAGAAAACGCTTACATAAAACTTGGTTTAAATAGAATTCCTTCAATTTTACTGGATAATACAGACCGTAATCGCACATCTCCATTTGCATTTACTGGCAATAAGTTTGAATATCGGGCAATTGGTGGCTCAGCCAATTCTGCACAACCAATGATGATTTTGAACACAATTGTCGCTAATCAGCTAGAAAAATTCAGAACCGATTATGATGCCGAAATGATTGATCACGAAGGAAAAAAAGAAGAGATAATCGTAAAAATTCTAAAAGGATATATCAAAGAAAGTAAAAAAATTCTATTTGAAGGCAATGGCTATGGTGAAGAATGGAAGGAAGAAGCAGCAAGTCGTGGATTATCAAATATCTCAAGTACCCCTGAAGCACTAAAAGCCTATTTAAATAAAGATTTTATTGAAACTTTTGAACGTTTGGGAGTTTTAACCGAAAGAGAGTTTCATGCAAGATATGAAATTGAATTAGAAAACTATATCAAAAAAATTCAAATTGAATCTCGTCTAATCGGAGATTTAGCGATGAATCACGTAGTATCAACTGCGGTAAAATACCAAGCTCGCCTAGTTCAAACTGCTAAGTCTTTAAAAGATATGGAGTTGATAATTGAGGCAGAACCAGTAATAAATATTATCAAAGAAATTTCCGAACGAGTAACAATCATTTCAAGATTGGTGCATGATATGACCGAAGCTCGTAAAAGAATCAACAATATTGATGACATCGAAGAACATGCGAAACTTTATGGGAATGAGGTAAAAGGATTCTTTGAAGATATAAGGTATCATGTAGATAAACTTGAAATTTTGATTGATGACGAAGATTGGCCATTAGTAAAATATAGAGAATTGTTATATATTAGATAATAATTCCCAAAGTAAATGATTCAAATTAAATTTAATAGAAAACACCGAGAATTAATTACTTTTCAGTGCAGAAACGTACTTGGTGTTTTTTTATTTTTATTTTCAGTTAGCTCATATGGACAAATTAATGTGATTTTCGATGAGATTCCAATGGACGCACAACTGATTCAAAGAGACAATTTAAATAAAGCAAGTGTTACAATTTCGGGTAAAGTTTACACTGAAAATCAAACAGACCTTGCATTATTAGTTTACAAAAACAAATCTCTTTTTTATTATAGAAAACAAAAACTTCAGTATGCTACCCAACCATCCGCGGCAGCTTTTAGCATTTCTTCGATAATCAATGCCGAATTATCAGAGTATGATTTTATGATTTATTCTTTTCAAAATAAAGATTCAGTATTGGTTAAATCAGTACGTGAAGTCGTTTGTGGAGATAACATCCTAATTTATGGCCAATCGAATGCTCTTGCTACTGATAGCGAAGAACTACTAAAGTTTAAAGAAGAGTTTCGCTTTGGGAGAAGTACTTATGCAGATTTTGAAAGAAATGATTACATTTGGGTAATAACAAAAAAGTGGAATTATTGGAGTGCTGGCCTTATAGGTTTAGCCATTCAAAAACAACTAATCGATAAGTATCGAATCCCGATTGGAATAATCAATGGAGCCGTCGGTAATAAAAACATTGATGAATTGAGTCTTAGAGATGAAATAAACCATGATAATCCCAGCAATATTTATGGGCGAATGCTCCGGCGTGCGAAGGCATTTGGCTTAGATAAAACAGTAAAAATGATGGTTTGGCGGCAAGGCGAAAGTGAGGCAATTGATCCATTTTATAAAAATGATTATGACAAAAAATTTGATAATTTTCGCAAACAACTTTATGAAGATTATCCTGCTTTAAAAAAAATATACACGTATCAAAACAATATTTATTTTGGGGATAATAAGTTAGCAGGTAAGTTGAGAAATTATCAACGTAAAATTTATCAGTTATATTCCGATTGTGAAGTAATGACAACTTTTGGTACATCTACCTATGATGGCCTACATTATAAATTAGAAGGTTATGTTGAAAATGGCAATAACATTGCCCGACTAATCGCACGTGATTTTCATAAAAGCACAGACACTACCGAAATTACTGCTCCAAACATCCAATCAGCCTATTTCACAGAAAAAAAAGATAGTTTAATAGTAGTATTTGATAGCAACCAAAAAGTAAGTTTTCCCGAAGACGAACCTAAAAAGAACATTTATAATCCATCAATAAACATCAAAGATTATATATATTTAGACGGCAAAGCTGGAAACATCGAAAGTGGTACAGGAAACGAAAATCATATCATTCTGAAACTAAAAAATACAAGTGAGGCACAAAAAGTTACTTATACACCCGATAATTATACAAGCGATTTTATATCTATTTTACCTGGAATTACGCAAATAAAAAATTCAAGAGGCATTCAAGCACTTACCTTCAAAGATTTTGAAATTATCAACATAAAAAATATTCAAATTTCAAGTCTTACCGGCGAATGGGATAGTTTATCAAATAAAAAAATTGTACTAAAATGGCAAACGCCTAAATACATTAAGTACTCATATATCATAGAAAAAGCACAATTTCAATCAAATATTTTCTATGAAATTGGCACCACAAATGAAGGCACGTTTGTCGATTACAACGTCAAAAAGGGTGTTCAATTTTATTATAGAATTCGGATAAAAGAAAACAATGTATACACTGATTACAGTAATGTGAGTGAAGTTGGATATCAATTATCTTCCAAAAACCAACAAAATGAGATTACCAATAAAGACCTTAATCTTTTTCCAAACCCTGTCCTGAAAAATGAAGGTTTTAGTCTTTTGCCGCTTTTTGATATGCCGATTGTCCAAGTAAGAATTAGCAATTTAGCTGGGGAAGTTCTGTATAATAAACCGAATATAAGCCAAAACATAAAATTACCTACCACTGATTTCACGGAAGGTATTTATATTATTGAAGTAATATTAGAGGATAGTTCAAAATTAATTAAGAAATTTGTTATTCAATAATCAACCAAAACAAGCACTTTTGAATGTTAGTAAAATTTTCACTAAAACTCTCCCTTTTTCTGAGTCCACTCATTTTTCTTGTATTTGGGTATTTATATACTGACCCTTTTAAGGTCGTCCGAAGATATGAGGAATATCCAGATAATTTCGCAAAAAGCCTTAATCGTGACCGAATTTCGACACAAATTTTTTTAAATAATCATCAAAAATACAACTATAAATCTTTCATTTTTGGGAGTTCACGTTCAAGTGTTTTTTATGCCCGTGAATGGGGAAAGCATATCAATGATGTAACCCCTTATCATTTTGATGCATCCTGTGAAACGATTTCTGGAGTTGCTACCAAACTGAATTTTATAGAATCAAAGGGAAATAAAATCGAAAATGTGCTGTTTGTATTTGATCGAAGTTTATTTAATTACGAACAGGATACCTTGGGTAGTGTTTTTGTTCAAGATTATCGAGTAAGTGGCCTGGATTGGTGGAAATATCATACAATTTTCCTTAATACTTACTTTTCAAAGGGCTTTTTTGTGGCTTTTTATGATAATCTTATTACTGGAAATTTCAAAAATTACATGAAACAATTTCTAGAGTTTAGAAAGATAAACTATACTCCAATTTTTAATGATTTTATTTTTACGAGTTATATTGAGCAGATAAAAAAAGATTCAATTGGATACTATAATCAGCCTGATTTTTTTTACAAACGAACTCTTGAAAAAAAACTAACAACTCCAGCTATAAAAGCATACCAATTGAAGTATTTAGACATGATTAAAGAAAGTTTGTTTAAAAATAACACAAAATACAAAATAATTTTAGGCCCAACTTATGACCAATACACTTTCAATCAACAAGATTTGGATTTATTAATTAAGTATTTTGGAAAAGAACATATCTATAATTTTTCAGGAATAAATGACTATACCAACAACATAGCTAATTATTACGAAATCTATCATTATAAACCTTCAGTTGCAAATGATATAATGAACAAGATTTATTCTACAAAGTAAGTTCTAAGGTAAACTTAACACCGAATTTTTTGACATTTGGTGAATCTATGTATGATAAACGATGTATTGCCTCCACTCGAAGCACTTTGAAGATATTATTAATTCCATAACCTAACTCAATATACGGTTTTCTACCAAGACTACTGAAAGATAAAACATCAGTAGCAGGGTTCATTTGCTTATTTTTATCAGATAATTGTCCAATTAGGAATTTTCCTGTTGTAAAAGTTCTCCATTTCAGTTTTTTTATCAACGGAAAACGATTAAACAAAAGGCCTTCAAAGTCGTGTGTATAGCGAGCAGAAGCATAGCGGTCACTAATAAACTCAAAATTATTCATCAAATTGAATGAGTTTCCAACAATAAAGATACTTTGGTTTCCTAAATGACTTTTAAGCAAAGGATAAGGCAAAGTACCAAAAATTGCCCCAGCTTCAGCTTTATAATATGTTTTTCCAAAATAACCCAAGTTAAGCGTATGACTGTATTTAGCCATCAGCCTATGATAATTAAAATCACTATTGAGGAAATTTTTTGTACCAAAAACATATCTAAATGTAATCGTAGGCGATTTGGTAGTACCAAAACTCAATCTTTCATTATCATTGACAATCGCAAGTTCATCACGAGCTAACGTAACTTCTGACAAAAACTCTGAAGTATTAAAATTTGTAATGAGTGACGAAGCTTCTCCCAAAGTAGGTTTTTGACGATATGAGAAATCATATAATGGATTAAAACTTCTTGTTTTAAAGCCAAAAGTTGTGAACACACCTTTTGAAACTTCTCGTTGTAATTGTATTTTTCGTTCGGTTTCATAAAATGGACGCATGAGTGTACCAAATCTCATATATGCCGAAAAAATAGCCCCTAAACCTAAATCTTCCTGACGCAAACCAACTTGCTCTATATCATTAGTATATTTTATACTAATGGTTGTCCATGGTTTTCTTGAAACAATTCTTGTTAGCTCCCCTCCCATTTTCCAAGTTTCATCTTTGGTGCCGTAAGCCAAATAACCTTGTAAAATCCACTTTCTACTAAACTCAAAATTTGTTCGTAATCCTAAACGTATTCTTAAACCCTCAACATTATTGATGGCACCCGAATATACCAATGGTCCAAGTTCGATTCCTGTATATATCTTTTTATAACCAGTGGAAAACAATAATGCTAAATTAGTGTATCTTCTTACGATTGGAACATTTTTAATTGTATCAATCATCGTATATGCCATTTGCTCTTTTTCAGAAAAAGCTTCTGGCCGAACTTTCTGCCAATAGGAATTGTCGTTTTCTTTAAAATCAGATAAAATCTCAATGCCATTATCAAAGAATTTTACATCTTTTACTTTATCCGTAATAATATCTTGATTATAATTTGTAAACTTCAAAAGTAATCCTGCAGAGTTTTTTGTCAATTCGTTTACATCGACCAAAATGCGATTTTTCACTGGAAACCAAACCTTACCAACGGGTTCAAGTTCTTGTTGAATTTTAATGCGTTCGACGAAGTTTAAATTAGCATCTTTGGTAATTGTAGCATCAATTTGAGCAATAGCCCAAGATTTTTTATCAATCCAAATTGAGCCGGCAAAAGCTAAATCTTGCTTCCTTTTAGGAGTAAAATCAATTTTATAACAAAAATTATCACCAAAAAAAGTACTATCGGCTAAGTAATAATCGTAGATGAATTTCCAATCTTCTGCAATAGGTGAGGCAAAGTTTTTGTCAAGAACACTTACTTGATTTAAATAAAAATTATATTGTTGAAAAGATGAACCAATAAGCTGAGAAGTCAAACTGCCATCGCTTACACCTATACCTTTAATATTGGTTTTTTCAATAATTTCCTTTGAAAGACGAGGATTATTACGATAATAATAATGCGAAACAGATTCAGAAATAAACGATGGAAGTAATATATTTCCATCGTCATCGGTTAGAGTACCAATTTCTTTAATCGCCTTATTTACTTTTTGAGTAATTCGCCGTTCACGGAGCTTCTCGCTAATTTTATTAAAATCAACTTCAATTTTATTGTAGCTTGTGTAATCAAACCCGTCTATCTTCTTATAATTATTGTCAGATTTGGCAGCAACTGTTTTCCTGATGATTCGATGAGCTGGATTTTCGCCTGCATAAACTTTTACTTCCTGCAAAAGTATTTCTGATGGTTTCAGTTGAATGTAAAGCGTTTGTGTAAGCGAATCTTTTGAAATAAAAAAAAATCGTGAAAAATAGCCGAGACAACTAACGAGTAGCGAATCTGAAGGTAATGAACCAAGCTGAAACTGAAAATTACCTTCAAAATCTGTGTTTTTACCGAGAGAAGTATTTTTTATATTTATTGAAGCAAAAGGTATTGGATCTTTCGTAACTGCGTCTGTTACTTTACCTTTTAAGATATAGACATTTTGAGCAAAAACAAATTGAGATAGTAGTATAAAAAATATTACGTAATTTTTTTTCATTAATTTATGCAAGTTTCAACCGAAAGTTTACTAACCATCATTTATTAAAAACGTAATTGGCAGTAGAAACGTTGCTTAACTAATTAAATACACGCAAAAATTATATTACTTCATTGTTTATTTATGATATTCATTCAGAAAATCACCTTTTGGCATAAACTCTAAATCGTCAACTGGTCGATTAAAATAATAAACCCAAGCATCATAAGTTTTACCATCATTTTTTAGTTCAACCTTAGCTTGTTTTCTAACGTACTCAGAATGAGCCGGATCAATCGGATTATATTCTTCGTATCTGTCTAAAAAACCAAAAAGTGCATCAGGTTCTTTAAGCTTATAAAGTTCACCCTTCACGCAATACTTCTCGCCTTTTCCGCATGGCACAATACCTGGATAATAATCAACCATGTACATTTTGCCATCCATTTTGGCTTTACCCATATATACGGCATGCTTATCTACCCATGCGTGCGATTCGTTATCACCATAATCGCTCAAAAGCGTTCCATAAACAAAAAGATACTCATTTTCAGTCATTGCCGTACTTTGAAATATTGCGAATATTTCCTATAAATAATGTTTGTAAAAGTATATTAGATTGTCTATCGCCTAAACTTGAAGCAATTTTAAGGTTTTTTTCGGCACTTTCAAAATCTCCGCCCCTAAATTCTAATTCCCCGATAAATCTAATGACATCAGCGTTTTTACCGAGAAACATACGAGAAGCTCTTTTTAGTTCAAAAAGTGCAGTTTCGTAATCTTCAAGCATATAAAAACAATTGGCTTTATTTAAATATGCTTTAGCAATAGAATTATCAATGCGTAACGTTTTTTCAAAATCATTAAGTGCTGCCTCCCAATTTTCAAAGTAGTAATGGCATTTTGCTCGATAGAAATATGCGGTTGCCGATTTGGAATGTTCTTTAATAGCATTATCAAAATAACGAAAAGCTTTCACGTAATCTTCTTGGTTGAACAATTCAATTCCTTCTACAAAAAGAGCTTCGTCTCTTTCTTGGTCAGAAATATCGTTCCCCAGTCTGATTCGCAAATAGATGTAAATCAAAAACGGTATGCCTATAAGCATTACCTCCATTTTTACAAATTTTTAAGTTCTTCTTTGGCCTTTTTTGGTAAACTATTTACAATAATATCGTAGGATTCATTAATCCATTCACGCAAGAGGGCATCTTTCACGCGTCCGTTGGTAAGAATCATATTCCAATGCTGCTTATTCATGTGAAAAGCTGGCAAAACATCGTCAAACTCGGCTCTTAATTCCTGATTCCTTTCTGGAAAATTTTTCAAACTTATTCGCTCAAAATCAAAACCTGTAAGAGCAAACATCTTCCCCATTACTTTATAAACAAGGGTTTCTGGTCCGAATGGTAATTCTTCGGTTACTCCTTTTTTTGACAAACAATGTTCTCTAAAACTTTCTAAATCCATTGATAATTAACGAGTTGCACAACGTGTTACCATAATAATCAGGCAAAATAAAAACATCACAATTGATATTTTATTTATTCCATGCATCATTTTAAGATTGAAACTGTGCGGATATTTTCCGTCTTTATCTTTCTTAAATATTCTAAAAAAATAGGAAAATACAGGACCAATTGATAAGAAATTTTTTATTTTATTTAACATCATAATTTAGTTTAGATTGATGAACTGCTTTTTTAACTTTATTGAATAGACAGCCACAAAAATAATTTGTAATAGCTATCTAGTATATTCAAGTTCTTCTTGCTCAAACCAGCGACCGTCTTCTTTAATTAACTCTATCAATTCATCAACCGCATTATCGGCATGAACTGATTTTTTCATCACGGTTTGTCCACGATAGAGAGCAATTTTGTCTTTTCCAATACCTACATATCCATAATCTGCATCTGCCATTTCGCCTGGGCCATTTACGATACATCCCATGATACCAATTTTTACGCCTTTCAAATGATCAGTGCGTTTTCTAATCATGGCTGTTGTTTCTTGTAAATCAAATAATGTTCTACCGCAGGATGGACAACTGATGTATTCGGTTTTACTCATTCGAGTACGAGCCGCCTGCAAAATTCCGAACGATGTGCTATTTAGGGTTTTCAGTCGCTCCAATTTTTCATCTTTCTCAGTCAAATTGGGTAAACCTACCATAATTCCATCGCCAAAACCTTCAATCAAAACCCCTCCAAAATCGGTTGCTGCAAAAAGTTGAAAATCGCTTTCGGAAATCGCATCGTAATTTTTACTTAAAACTACTGGATTTTTAATAGAAAATTTCAACATTTGAAAATAAAAGCTTCGTAATTCAATTAATGCTGCTGCATCCCTGGCTTTTGCAATAATCACAGTGTTTTTGAATTCTTTAATATGTTCAACAAATGCGGGTGTAAGCTCATCAAGACTTACTTCTACAAAATTGATTGTTTGATGTAATTGTTTCGCTGGATCGAAAAATTCTTCAACTGTAAACAATGGTAATTTATTTTGTAAATCTGACTGTGACTGCCATAACTCATAATCAAGAATTTCCTTTAAACCATTTGGCAACATAAATGGTACTGATTTTTTGCCAGAATAAATATAGTCAGCACCTAAATCGTTCATTCTCCACTTATCGGGTAATGGCAAATAAAAATGCCCAATTGGTTTCAAATCATCGTGTGTCTTAACATCAATTTTTGAAAAATCAGCAATTACTCTTGGAACATTCAACGCACCAAAATTACTTACTTCAAAGGTTTCTCTTCGACTGTAGGCGTAAGGATTAATTGGTGAAACCACTGAAAGTTCAGAATGATGAATATTGGATCCTGCGTTATTTTTCCTTAATGCTACACTTTCCTTTTCTCTTAAGTCGGCACTTTTGGTGATTAATGAGCGTGCTACTGGTGCTTCAAATTCAGGATCTTCGGTTAAACTCACACGAACGGTATCTCCCAATCCGTCTTCCAAAAGTGTTCCGATTCCCATAGAAGATTTTATTCTTCCATCTTCTCCTTCACCAGCTTCGGTAACACCCAAATGTAATGGATATGGCTTTAGTTTTTCTTCTTCCAATCTCTGTACTAAAAGACGATATGCCTGTACCATCACTTGCGGATTCGATGATTTCATAGAAATAACTATATTAAAATAGTTTTCGTCTTCACAAATACGCAAAAATTCTAAAGCAGATTCTACCATTCCGAGTGGTGTATCACCATAACGGCTCAAAATTCGGTCAGAAAGAGAGCCATGATTCGTACCAATACGCATGGCAGTTCCGTAATCTTTACAAATTTTTATGAGCGGCAAAAAACGTTCTCTGATTCGTTCAAGCTCAATTTGGTAACTATCTTCTGTATAATCAATTACTTCAAAACGTTTTTTATCAGCATAATTACCAGGGTTTATTCTTACTTTTTCTACAATTCGAGCCGCCAGTTCGGCTGCATTTGGCGTAAAGTGAATATCGGCGACCAAAGGTGTATTATAACCTCTTTTTCTCAACTCATTTTTAATATTCTCCAAATTTTGGGCTTCTTTTACACTTGGTGCAGTGATACGCACCAATTCACAACCACTTTCAATCATGCGGATTGTTTGCTCAACCGAACCGATGGTGTCCATAGTATCAATAGTTGTCATTGATTGCACACGAATCGGATAATCCGAACCTAAATATAAATCACCAATTTTTACTTGGTTTGTAATTCTACGAGAATATTCTGTAAGAGAATTGCAGTATTTTTTTTGTGACATTGGTAACATATACAAGTTTTTAGAACCCAAAAAGTCAAGCTTGACTCCATAGATTAATGCTGATTTCATTAGCAAATTTAGGTATGAATATAACTAATATAACGATAGAAAGGTTGAAAATTTGTTAACTATTCTTTTTGTAGTCGGTATTTGGTTATTTTTTGGTAATTTTGCAGAAATTTTTGATAATTGAATGGTTTCTATTGATAATAAATTACCAGTCATGGAGGCGTTTTATACCCTACAAGGCGAAGGTTTTCATGCGGGAAGAGCTGCGTATTTCATTCGCTTGGGCGGATGTGACGTTGGTTGTGTATGGTGCGATGTAAAAGAATCGTGGGATGCTTCTATACATCCACAATTAACAATAAAACAGATTATAAATGAAGCAAGCCAACATAAAGGAAGATTAGCTGTAATTACAGGCGGAGAACCGTTAATGTATAATTTAGATGAATTAACTATCGCTTTGAAAGAAGCTGGATTTCAGACAAATATCGAAACTTCAGCTGCTCATCCAATGTCGGGGTATTGGGATTGGGTTTGTTTTTCTCCGAAAAAGTTTAAAGAAGCACACCCGAGTGTTTTTGATCAAGCCAATGAGCTTAAAATAATAATTTATAATAAATCAGATTTCAAGTTTGCGGAAAAATACGCCAAACTAGTAAACAAAAACTGTCAACTTTTGCTTCAACCCGAATGGAGCAAGAGAGATATCATGCAGCCTTTGATTGTAGATTATATTAAAGAAAATCCAGACTGGAGAATTAGTTTGCAAACGCATAAGTATTTGGAGATACCTTAATAATTTATGAATGACGATTTACGAATGACGAAGAATGAGTAAACCAATTAAAATATATTAGTCGTTTGTACTTCTATATTTGTCATTCCAATGTCTTTCCGTGCGTGGCCCTAATGATTGGTTTTAATAGAAATGGCATTTTATTTAAAGCTAAAATGGCTAAATTAGAATTTAGTTCATCTCCAAAAAGCTTTTGTAGTTGCCTGCCTCGCCAAAGACGATTTTTAAAGTTTTTGTTCCATTCCTCAGTATAACTTGCCTCTAATTTATCTCTACTTATTTTCTTTTGTAAGAAATTACTGATTAATTTGGATGCAATGACTGCCGCTCGAATAGCAATTGACATGCCGTTTCCTGCCAAAGGGGTTATAAGGCCTGCTGTATCACCTACCATCAAAATGTTTTTATGTACAGCTGTTTTTGGTGTAAAAATAATTTCGTTGATAACGAGCGGGTGTTCAAAAAGGAATTCTGCATTTTGGAAAATATCAAGCAAAAATGGATTTTGGCTCATCACGTCTTTTTCCATTTCGCTTATTCCTCCGCTATGTTTTATATTTTTTCTATCCGAAAGATAACATAAACAAAATTTACCGTCCTCAATAGCTGAAATGCCACAATAGCCTCCTTTGAAATTATGTAATGCTATCAAATCCTTCGGAAAATTATATTTTATATGGTATTTAACCCCAACAAAGGCTTGTTTTTGTGCAGGAAATTCTCTTAATAGAGATTTATCAAGTTTTGCTCTTTTTCCATAAGAACCGATTACAAGTTTGGACTGAAAAGTTTGATTACTATTTGTCTCTACAAAAAAAGTGTCGTTGATTTTTTGAATGGCTTCAACATTGGTATTGAGCAAAAAAGTTACACCCAAACCTTGAGCGATTTTAAATAATTCATTATCAAGGGTGTATCTGCTTATACCAAAACCACCCATTTCAAGAGGCGTTTCGATACTTTTCCCTTTGATAGATGTTAACTGAAATCGATTTATATTCGTTGCACCCAAAGAGTCAAAATCTAAACCAATTTCTTTCAGAAAGGGTTTTACTTCGTTTGACACATATTCACCACACACTTTATTGAATGGATAATTGTATTTCTCAATTAAAAGTACGTGGTACTGTTCTTTTGCAAGTTGAATAGAAGCAATCAAACCACCAAGCCCTCCTCCAACAATAATTACATCATAATCCATATTTATTTTTTATAACGTAGAGTGAGTGCATTTTTGCCAATAATTTTACCAACTTCCTCACCTTGTTCGATACCATCTCTAAAATGAATTCCTCCATAAACCCTTGACATACTACATTCTTTTGCGGCCGTCCAAAACGAGATAAAAGTCTTTGGTGGTCCAACAAAATATTTTGAATAATCTACAAAACTTATATTATCACCTATTTTTGAGGTAAGTACAGTTGCCATTGTGGAGGTTTGAGCAGAATGCCCCGACGGAAATTCAGGGAAAGGTGGCGTAAGTAAAGCAGGTTCCCACTGATTATCAATGTATTTCTTAATGTATGCAATCGGACGAATTAAATTATACTGATATTTCAATCGCCAAGTGACAATAAAAGCATCACTAATTGCAATTGTTAAGTTGCTGTAAAGTTCAGTTGCACTTGCCAAATCGATAGGTCTTTGCTTCAAAACTTGCGTTAGAATTGAAATAGAATGCCCAGGTGCAGTATAGGTAAATGTAGCTGCATCATCCCAAAAATTTGCAATCTGCAATTTCTCACTATTTGGCACCACTTCCTTTGATAAATCATATACTTCCTTGGCCATTCTATAAAAAGGAGAATTTGGATAAATAGAAAATTCAACCTTAGGATTTATGTCGATTACTTCTTGATTTTTGGCAATAAAAGTACGATTCTCGCCCCATCTCGGGTGTAGTGGCCCTGTATTTTCTAAATCAGCTACTCGGTTTATTTCAAAACATGATTGGCAAATCGGTAATTTATAACCCATACTGTAGGTACGTAAAAAGGATTGATGTCCACCGTCGTTCTTTGAATATTCATAAATCCAAAAGGCAATTTTTGCACCATACAACTTTGATTTCTTCAAGGCGTCAGGTGAAAGTTGGCGAACAAAATGTGCATTAATTGAATCATTCAAGGCATAAACCTTTTCCATCCAAATATATGGAGCTGAAATAAAAAATTTATCTACTAATTTAAAAACTGCTGAATTTAGAGCAACGGCTGGGTTAAAAAAACGACCATCTATATTTAAACTATCTGGTCTGTGAAATTCTTGTAACTGATCAGATAAAGAAATATTGCCCAAATTCGCTGGTAAAATTGCTTCATAAGCAGCTAAATTTATATAGGCAAAGTTTCTTGATGCAACATTTGGGCTATATCCTTGGGTTTGTTCAACTAATTCAAAAATCAATTCATGCCATTTTACGAGTAAATCTGAATTTGTGTAATCATAAACCCTCGTTGGCTCAACCTTGTTTGGGGTTGGATTTCCATTTTGTGTATTTTCTATTCTTGAATTCTCCCTTAATTCAACAACATTTGAAGGTTTTTCAGTTTTTATTATTATTTCCGGTGAAATATTCGGTTTTTCCTTTTTTGCAGGTAGAACTACCTTAGGCGTAATCTTTTTTACAGACTTTGCTGGAGTCTGTGCCTGGCAAATTGATACACTTGAAATTATAAAAAAAATGATTAGTTTTCGGTTCATGGGTAATTCAAAAATTTAGTGTAGCGAAAGTTTAAAACTTAAAAATCATCATTTTAAGACAATTATTATCTACAAATTTAATTTATTTCTTCACTTAAAAAAAATCCATGTAATTTAGTGGCACAAAAACATTTTCGTGAATACAATGCCCGCAAAAAAACTTTTCCTGTTGGATGCAATGGCTCTGATATATAGAGCTCATTTTGCCTTTATCAAAGCCCCTCGAATCACCTCAACTGGCCTAAATACAAGTTGTGTATTTGGTTTTGCCAATGCTATTTTGGAAGTAATCCAAAAAGAAAAGCCAACACATATTGGTGTCGCTTTCGATTTACCGGGTGGAACATTTAGAAATGAATGGTTTCCTGAATACAAAGCCAACCGACAAGAACAACCTGAAGACATTACGATTGCCATACCTTATGTAAAAAAATTGGTCGAAGCAATGGATATTCCATTATTGATGCTCGCCGGTTACGAAGCTGATGATGTGATTGGAACAATTGCTAAAAAAGCTGCCAAACAAGATTTTGAAGTTTTTATGATGACTCCAGATAAAGACTATGGGCAGTTGGTCGAAGAGCATATTTATATGTATAAACCTGCCATTTTTGGCAAAGATGCAGAAAAACTTGGTGTTAGCGAAATTTGTGAAAAATGGGGGATTGAGCGTCCAGACCAAGTAATTGATTTACTTGGTCTAATGGGTGATGCTGTTGATAATATTCCAGGAGTGCCTGGCGTTGGAGAAAAGACAGCTGCTAAATTAATTGCCTCTTATGGCTCAGTTGAGGGTCTTTACGAAAATGTCGATAAATTGACTGGAAAAATAGCTGAAGCTATCAAAAACAATAAAGAACAGGCATTTTTGTCGAAAAAACTGGCTCGTATTGAATTGGATGTTCCGATTGATTTTGATGAAGAATTCTTAAAAATAAGTTCTCCAAAGGTAGAACTTATGTCTCCATTATTAGACGAATTGGAATTCCGAACACTTCGCAAGAGACTATTACCAAACGAACCACAAGAGTCAAATACAAAAACATCGCCAGCAAATATTTCTTCTACTACAGCTCCAATCGCAAATGCCCTCAAAGCAAAATCAGGTACCCAGATTTCAATGTTTGAAGCGATGTCAACTTCATCTGCTGAAACTAATGCAATAGCAAATACAAGTCAAACCCCATTTGAAGAAGAGGAAGAATTGCAAACTAGGGCGAATTCGGCGAAGGATACAATTCTAAATAAAGTACATGAATACCATTTGATGGATACTCCTGCCCTACGCAAAAGTTTGATTCAATATTTGAATAATCAAGATGAATTTTGTTTTGATTCAGAAACAACTTCGGTTGATGCTGTTGATGCTGAAATAGTTGGACTTTCGTTTGCTTATTACGCTGGTGAAGCATTCTACGTGCCAATTCCAAGTGACCAAATTGAGGCTCAATCAATAATGAATGAGTTTAAAGAAGTATTTGAAAATGAATCGATTACGAAAATCGGACAAAATATCAAATATGACTTAATGGTTTTAAAAAACTATGGTATAGTGCTAAAAGGTCGAATGTTTGATACGATGTTGGCTCATTATATAATCGAGCCCGAACAACGCCATGGCATGGATTATTTAGCGAATGTTTATCTCAACTACGATCCTGTTTCGATCGAAACACTTATTGGTAAGCGAAGTGTCGCCCAAGGAAAAAGTCAAGGAAGTATGAGAGATGTGGCCATTGAAAAAATCAAAGAATATGCAGCAGAAGATGCTGATATAACATTACAATTAAAGCAAATGCTTGAACCAAAACTTGCCGATTCCCAACAACAAAAGTTACTCGAAAATGTAGAGATGCCTTTGGTGAATGTTTTGGCAAATATGGAAATGGAAGGGGTGAGAATTGATATGAATGCATTGCACGAAATGTCTGCCGTGCTTGAAACAGATGTAAAACAAATTCAATCTGACATTTTCACACTTGCCGGACAAGAATTTAACGTAGCTTCACCAAAACAACTCGGCGAAATTCTTTTCGATAAACTCAAACTCGATAACAAAGCCAAGAAAACCAAAACTGGACAATACGCAACGGGCGAAGATATACTTTCAAAACTAGAAAACGAGCACGAAATTGTACGTAAAATACTAGATTTTAGAGAGTTAGTGAAACTCAAAAATACTTATGTTGATGCACTTCCATCGTTGGTCTCAAAAAAGACTGGGCGTATTCATACCTCATACAATCAGGCAGTGGCAGCGACTGGGCGTTTGAGCTCAACAAATCCAAACTTACAAAATATTCCGATTCGAACGCCACGAGGACGAGAAATCAGAAAGGCATTTGTACCACGAAACGAAGAATACGTCATTCTTTCAGCCGATTATTCGCAGATTGAACTTCGCATCATGGCAGCATTTAGTGGCGATGAAAGTATGCTCGAAGCCTTCAACCAAGGCATTGACATTCATTCAACCACAGCCTCGAAAGTATTTAAAGTTGGTCTTACTGATGTAACTTCTGATATGCGTAGAAAAGCTAAAATGGTCAATTTTGGCATTATTTATGGCATTTCTGCCTTTGGTTTGTCACAAAGACTTAATATTCCTCGTGGCGAAGCTAAAGAAATAATTGATGCTTATTGGGTAGAATTTCCAAAAATCAAACAATTCATGGACGATACCATCAATAAAGCTCGTGAAATGAAGTTTGTTGAAACAATTTTGGGTCGTCGCAGATATTTGCGTGATATCAATTCACAAAATATGACCGACCGAGGTTTTGCCGAACGAAATGCCATCAACGCACCGATTCAAGGCTCAGCTGCTGATATGATAAAAATTGCGATGATAAATATTCATAATTTCATGGAGCAAGAAAATCTCAAATCACGCATGATTTTGCAAGTGCATGACGAACTTGTTTTTGATGCTCACCGCTCAGAAGTTGATTTCTTAAAGGCAAAAGTAGATGAATTGATGTGTTCAGCAATTCCAATGTCGGTAAAAATGGAAACAGGAATAGGTTTTGGCGAAAATTGGTTGGAAGCACATTGATACCGTATCAAACATACAGGAAATTTGTCTTGGAATTATAGACATTTTTCCTATATATTTGTATTATTAAAAGGTAAAACAATGACAGTAGCTAAAAGAAAACCAAGTAATTATATGCTTTTGATTCAAGCACATGAAGGAATTGACGCAAAAAAAATGCAAGAATTAATGCTTTTTACGCATCATGACAAAAGTTTCTTTGCCGAAATCTTACATATTTCACCTAAAACGATTGATAGATACATAAAAGAAGATAAAAAATTCAACCCAACCGAAAGTGAGAAAATACTTAAACTCGAACAAGTTTACGAATGGGGAAAAGAGGTTTTTGGTGATATTGATACATTTAATGAATGGATTGAAGAGCCTGCTTATGGTTTAGCTGATAGAATTCCTAAAACATTAATGCAAACACACGGTGGTTTAGCATTAGTTGAAGAAGAATTAATTAGAATTGCTTACGGTGCTTTGGCTTAATCAATAATGAATATTTATCGAATTACTACTCCAAATTACACAAAACTAACCGCTTCTGGAAGAGCTGCTAGATGGAATAAAAACGGAGAATTTGTTATTTATGCCGCTTCGAGTATTGCATTAGCTTGCCTCGAGAACATTATACATAGAAATAAAAAAGGATTACTTGGAGAGTTTAGAATACTGACTATAGAAATACCTAAAAAGGTCAGTACAAAAAAAATTGCACTCCATGATTTAACAGAAGACTGGTCAGATAAAAATAATTTTGAAATTTGCCAAGAAATTACGACAACTTGGTTAGAAAATTTAGAAAGTTGTATCTTAATTGTTCCTTCTGTTATTTTTCAGCTCGAAAAAAACTATTTAATCAATCCACAGCATCCTGACTTCAAGTACATCAATCTTCTTTCAGTCGAAGAATTCACTTTTGATAATCGCATAAAATCTGAATGAATACCGCAATAATTATACTCGCTGCAGGGGCGTCGTCTCGAATGGGAGCTCCCAAACAACTTTTACTAGTTGATGGTAAAACACTCATCAAACGGATCTGTGAGACCGCGATGGAAACGCCTTGCCACCCGGTTGTGGCGGTATTAGGTGCAAATAAAAGCTTAATTTGTAAGGAAACCGACCGAATGCCGATAACAATAATCGATAATCCACAATGGGAAAATGGGATGTCGAGTTCAATAAAAATAGGATTAGCAGGTGCATATTTGACCGAAAAATCCTTAGAGGCAATTGTTTTCTTGACTGTTGATATGCCATACGTAAGTGCCGAATTAATCAATAAAATGATAGAAAAAGCAGAATCCGACGAAAAAATTGAAATTGTTGCTTGCAAATATGAAAATCAGCTGGGTATACCAGTATTATTCAAACGAGCTTTGTTTACAAATTTACTTGAACTAATTGGTGATGAAGGAGCAAAAAAAATTGTAGTCGAACACAAAAATAAAGTTGCCTTTATTGATTTCCCTGAAGGTAGAATCGATTTGGATACTGTAGAAGAATACCACAATTTTATATCAAAATATAACTCAAATTAATGAAAAAAATAGGTTTTTATATAGCTTTACCCTTCATTTATATCGTTTCATATCTACCTTTTAGTATTTTATATCTGATTTCAGATTTTTTATACTTTCTGGTTTACTACCTAATTGGATATCGTAAAAAAGTCGTTAGACAAAATTTACAAAGAAGTTTTCCTGAAAAATCTGTTGAAGAATTATTGAAAATCGAGAAAGATTTTTATAGATATATAGTAGATTTCTTTCTAGAAATGTTTAAAAGTGTAACTATCAGCCAAAACAAACTTAAAAAACATTTTAATATTGAAAACGAACAGATTCTTGATGAATTACTGTCTAAAAAACGTAATATTATTGTTACGGCTGGCCATTACGGAAATCACGAACTAGCTAATTTGGCTCTATCTTTTTTGATTAAATACAAAGTTAAGGGTGTTTACAGGCCACTAACCAATAAATACTTTGAAAATTTCTTTTTAGATTTTCGGCAGAAATTTGGTACAATGATGATAACAATGGCCGATGCTTCCAAAGAAATTGCAAAAACCGAGGACTATAATTATGCGTTTTTTCTTGTAAACGACCAATCTCCCCCACCCGAACGCTCTTATTGGACAACATTTTTGAATCAAGAAACTGGTTTTTTTACAGGTCATGAGCGTTTTGCCAAGCAATACAACATGCCAGTTGTGTATATGTGTATCAACCGAATTGCTAGGGGGAAATATAAAATAAAAGTTGAGCTAATCACCGAAACACCTAATTTACTATCGGATGGAGAAATTATTGAACTTCACGCTCGCAAACTCGAACGAGATATTAAGGCAAATCCATCTATTTGGTTTTGGTCGCACAAACGTTGGAAATATACCAAAGTAAATGATGAAATTGTCCCTGTAAGTTACAAAAAATGAAAAAAACTAAGTTTCTTATTTTAAGATTTTCATCAATCGGAGATATTGTATTGACTACACCTGTAACGAGATGTATTAAAACACAATATCCCAACGCTGTATTACATTTTGCCACCAAAGAGTCTTTCAAAGTATTGGTCGAAAACAATCCATACATTGATCAATACCATTTACTCGGTAAATCATTAAATAAATTTATTCAAAGTTTACAGACTGAAAACTTTGATTATATCATTGATTTACACAATAACCTAAGGACATCAATAATAAAAATGAGGCTTTTTTCTGTAAAATCATTCAGCTTTGATAAACTCAATTTGAGAAAATGGCTTTTGGTAAATTTGAAAATTAACCAAATGCCCAATGTCCATATTGTTGAGCGATATTTAGAAACAGTTAAAAGTTTAGGTATAAAGAATGATTTAAATGGGCTTGATTTTTTTATTCCTGAGAAAGACAAAGTCCAGATTAATGTAACTTACGTAGCATATGCCCTTGGAGGTCAACACTTTACAAAAAAACTTCCCACCAGCAGAATCATTAAAATTTGTCAGAAAATTGATAGAAAAATAATACTTTTGGGTGGAAAAGAAGATAGTCCTGCCGCTGAAGAAATTGAAAAAGCACTAGGAGATAAAATTATCAATGCCTGCGGAAAATACAATCTGAATCAATCTGCCTCGCTCGTTCAACAAGCCGAGTACATCATTACCCACGATACAGGTTTGATGCACATCGCTTCTGCTTTAAAGAAAAAAGTAATTTCAATTTGGGGAAATACCGTCCCCGAATTTGGAATGTACCCATACCTGACAGCGTTTTCAATCATCGAAAATAAAGAAATTTCATGCAGACCTTGTTCGAAAATTGGCTATGCCAAATGTCCAAAAAGACATTTTAAGTGTATGAATGAACTAAACTTAGATTTCTGAGCAATCTAACTTTAAATTTACTCTGGTTTTATAAAAATATCGTCTTCAAATCGATCTTATGCTATGGTTTTAAAGACGTTATTAACTATTTTTGTTAAATTACCCTAACATTCCTCATTCATGAAAAAAATCTATCTTTTCGTTCTTTCTAGCCTTATTTCAGTTAGTTCGTTCTCCCAAAAAATCATCAATCGTGACCCACAAATTGAAGCACTGGTTAATCAGATTTCTAGCGATAGTTTAAAGAAATTTGACGATAAACTTGTTTCATTTGGTACACGTAGCACTCTCTCAACAACGACTGACTCAAAACGTGGCATTGGTGCTTCTCGTTTATGGGTTTTAAGCAAATTTCAAGAATTTGCCAAAACATCAGATGGTAGAATGACAGCCGTGCTTGACACATTTACACTACAACCAGATGGCAGAAGAATTGATAAAAGTATTGCTATGGCCAATGTAATGGCAACTCTAAAAGGAACAGACCCAAACGACGACCGAGTTTTTATGGTTAGCGGACATATAGACAGTCGAGTAACTGATGTAATGAACCGTGAATCTGCTGCTCCAGGTGCAAATGATGATGGAAGCGGTACAGTAGCAGTTATTGAGTTAGCTCGTGTAATGGCTACATCTAAATTTCCAGCGACAATTGTTTTTGTAGTAGTCAGTGGTGAAGAACAAGGATTGCTCGGAGCAAATTATTTAGCCGAAAAAGCATTAAAGCAAAACTGGAATTTGGAGGCATTATTGAACAATGACATCATGGGTTCAAATAATTCAAATGAAACAAATATCATTGATAATACTCGACTAAGAATTTTCAGCGAAGGTTTACCCGCTTTTGAAATGGACAAAAAAGTTGGTGCTATACGACAATATGGTGCTGAAAATGATGGAAAAGCTCGTCAATTGGCACGTTATGTAAAGGAAACTGGCGAACGTTACGTTGATAATCTCGAAATCGTGATGATTTACAGAAACGATCGTTTCTTACGTGGTGGCGACCACACGCCATTCGTCAATCGTGGTTTTGCAGCGGTTCGTCTTTCGGAAATGAATGAAAACTTCTTGCACCAGCATCAAGACCTTAGAGTTGAAAATGGTGTTGAATATGGCGATTTAATAAAATTTATGGATTTTGAATATCTCCGAAAGAACACTTGTGTAAATCTTGCTTCATTGGCCAATCTTGCGAAATCACCTTCGATACCACAGGATGTGATTTTAGATGTAAGAGGTTTGGGAAATTCAACTAATTTGAATTGGAAAGCTCCAAAATCTGGCAAAGTAAAAGGCTATTATGTTTTGATGCGTGAAACTTCAATGCCTTATTGGCAGAAAAAGTTTTTCACAACTAATTTAAAAATATCGCTGCCTTACTCAAAAGACAACTATTATTTTGCCGTACAATCAGTTAGCGAGGAAGGAAACGAGGGCTTGCCAGTTTTGCCAAGAGTAGGGCTTCGTAATGCAGGAGAATAATTTAGAATAGCTCACGATCTATAGGCCTCAGTAATTTAAGCTATGTATTAGTTTATAGATTCTATGTATATATTCCAATAAAATTTGATAAAATCACAAAAAATCGACAATTTAATGTCGATTTTTTTATTTTTAAACTTAACCTTTCTCAAAAAATGAACATTATCGCCAAAATATTAATCGGATTAGTAGCTATCGAACATTTTTATATTCTTTGGCTCGAAATGTTTGCTTGGACAACTAAAGCACCTAAAATTTTCAAAGGACTAAAGAAAGAACTTTTTGAACCAACCAAAGCACTTGCTGCCAATCAAGGTCTTTATAATGGTTTCTTAGCCGCTGGCCTCATTTGGTCGTTATTAATTGAAAATCACGCATGGTCTTTGTATGTATCTGTATTCTTTCTTTCATGCGTAATCATAGCAGGAATTTATGGCGGTCTAACGGCTGGAAGAAGCATTTTTTACCTACAAGCAATTCCAGCTATATTTGCCTTAATTGCCGTTCATTTTTAATTATGGTGCAAACCGAGCTACGATTGCCTTCAGCTCGCTCAACATCAAATTTGTATTAGAATTACTTTATTTTATAGTTTACTCACAAAAAATATATTTATTTATTCAAACTATTCATAAAAGCGAACAGGATGCGGCCGCCGCATGTTTAGCACCACAAAAAAAGAAAATGCCCACCAAACAGCGGGCATTTTGACTTATGGAGTACAACAAAACCACAATAAAAGTACGATTTGAATCGCAATTGTGATTTTGTCGCTATAATAAAGACATTTTATGCTTCTACTAACGATTCATCGTGTTGAGAAATATCTAAACCTACTTTTTCATCAGCCTCAGATACACGAAGTGGCAAAATCAAATCTGTGATTTTCAACATTACAAACGACATTGCAAAAGCAAATACAGAAACAATAACTAAAGCAATTACGTGGTTTATAAATAATTTTGACTCACCAAAGAATAAACCTTGGTCAACCACAGCAGCATTTACACCCTTATTTGCAAAAACGCCTGTCAACAACATACCAACCATACCACCAACACCATGACAAGGAAACACATCTAATGTATCATCCAATGCAGTTTTCGTTTTAAGGTGAGCCAGGTAATTAGAAATCAATGAAGAAATCGTACCTATGAAGATAGCGTGAGGGATTGTTACGAAACCAGCACCAGGCGTGATTGCCACTAAACCAACCACCACACCAATACAGAATCCGAGAGCAGAAACTTTCTTGCCATTGGCAGCATCAAGTAATACCCAAGCCAAACCAGCAGCAGCAGCGGCTGTGTTAGTAGTAGCAAAAGCCGAAGCAGCCAATGTACCTGCACTTAGAGCCGAACCAGCATTAAAACCAAACCATCCGAACCACAATAAACCTGTACCCAATAATACGTAAGGAATATTTGCTGGAGGAAGGAAACTACCTTCTACATGCGTACGACGGCGTTTTAAGTAAATTGCACCTGCCAAGGCAGCCCAACCAGCCGACATGTGTACGACAGTACCACCAGCGAAGTCAAGCACACCCATTTTGAATAGAAAACCTTCTGGGTGCCATGTCCAATGTGCTAAAGGAGCATAAACAAATAAACTAAACAAAATAATAAACAATACATAAGATTTAAAATTGATACGCTCTGCCAATGAACCAGTTACAAGAGCTGGAGTAATTACGGCAAATTTTAATTGGAAGAATGCAAATACTACCAATGGGATAGTTGGAGCAAGTGACCAAGGTTTGCTTTCTAAAACACCTGCAAACATAAAGTGAGTCATTGGATTTCCAACAAATCCTCCGATTGATTCTCCAAAAGCAAGGCTATAACCTACTGTTACCCAAAGTACTGAAATTACACCCATTGCAATAAAACTTTGCAACATTGTAGAAATAACGTTTTTTGTATTGACCATACCACCGTAGAAATAAGCCAGTCCAGGTGTCATAATTAATACTAAGGCTGTACTCACTAACATCCAAGCGGTATCGCCAGAGTTAATTCCTTCTGTAACAATCGTTGAAGGTACTGCAGGCAGCAATAAAGCAATCACAGCAAGTACTAACAAAATAATTAGGGGAAGCGGATTTTTACGCATAGTGATTTTTAGGTTTAAATGTTGTACAAAAAACTAGTATTGGTTTTGGATGAAAAAATTAGAATTTAAAGATTAACGCACCACCGAAAGTAGATTGAGAATTTTTAGTAAACTTACCATCTTTATCCTCAAACTGTCCATCGCCAGATTTTGCTTTGGCATAGCTATCTAAACGAAATTCTGGTTTGAACAATAAGTTGTCCGAGATAATTACGTTCCCAGTTAAAGTAAATGAATTTACAGAAGTACCATCTCCATCTGCATTAAGCAATGCACGAGCTCCATCTTTGTTATCGAAATATTCGTAGCGAGCACCTAAGCCAAATTTATCAGACACAGACAATTGTGTATAAACCGCTGCACCACCCCAAGTTTTCTTATCTTGTGAACCATAAGCCGCATTTACTCCCAACAAGAATTTGTCAGTAATTTGGTATGAAGTAGTCAAATCAAATAATGAATAATACGATTTTGCATCAACGCCTTCATCACTTCCAACCCAATTTATATATAAATTCCATCCCTCAGCAGGCGATAAATAAAACTGAGCCATAGTTCCTAATTTGCTATTATTATCGTCTTTAGAATCAATCCCATTTACTAAACCAAATGTAAAGGATGATTTAGAAGAGGTAGCAAGTGTTGCTTTCAAACCAGTGTGATAGAATGGACCATTGTTGAAAAGATTTGATAATGAATAATTAAAATTGACTGGTGCATCAATTACCTCATAACCGATATGAGTACCCCATTGACCAGCAGTGATTGATAATTTGTCAGTAGCTTTCCAAGTTAAGTACGCTTGCTTAATTGCCAATGCAGTGCCTGTTGCTTCTTTGCCACCAACTAAAACACGACCTAAAGCATTACCATAGTTTCCGAGGTCTCCATGATTACCAAAAGTCAAATCAATAACGCCGTCAACTTTATCAGTTGAATAAGACATTTTAGTTTGAACTAATCCAACTTGAAATTGTCCAACCTTTTGATCAAACGCTCTTTCGAAACCAGATGCACCTAAATTTGACTTAGATTTCGGAGCATTTAGATTTCCAAAAAAATAGGTATCCACATATCCTGAAAACGTGAATGGACTTTTCTTTTCTTCTGGTTTTGTTGTAGCATCTTGAGCAAATAAGTTTACTACTGCAAACAATGAAAGTACGGTAAAAATTGATTTTTTCATAATTTTCTTTGGTTTAAATTATCACTTGTTAGATTTAATTATATTGCAAATCTTCTACAAAAAATAATATAATCCAAATAATAGGTGTAAAAAAATCTATAATTTTTAAAATTATTATATAAATACGCATTTATATGTTATAAAATTAAACAAATTATCAAAATAATTATATTTTATGCTAAAACAAATAATATTTTGATTTTATATGATTTTAACAAATTATATTCTGAAACACAATTTATTCTTATTTTTGTACAATTTCAAGAATTGGGCATAAAAAAGCCCCAAATCAGATCTTCTAATTTGGGGCTTATATAGTATTATATACTTACAATTATCTACTCAACTTTTCACTACTATTACGCCTCGGCATGAAGCCATGCTTTTTTGGCTAATAGCGTATCACCGTCTTCTTCGTGGTCAGGGTCAGGAACACAACAATCAACTGGACAAACAGCAGCACACTGTGGTTCTTCATGGAATCCATGGCACTCAGTACACTTATCCGACACAATATAATAGAATTCATCAGAAACTGGAGTCATTGGGTCTTTTCCACCAATTACAGTTCCGTCTTCTAATTCAACTTCTGTAAGTTTTGTACCACCAGACCAAGTCCATTCTACGCCACCTTCGTAAATCGCAGTATTAGGACATTCTGGTTCGCATGCACCACAATTGATGCATTCGTCAGTAATTATGATTGCCATACTCTCTCTATATATTTAATAGTTTACTAAACTTTAAACAAATATAAGGCTTCAAAGTTTCAGTTTACTTGTATTTTTGTAAGATTTTATAAACGAGTAATAATTTTCTAAAAATAATGCAATATAAAAAACATATTATTACATTTTCAAAACTTGGCGATTTTATCATACAGAATTTGGACACTGATGCCCTAAAACCTTTATTTTCAGCTACACGAAATGAGAATGGTTGGTTTACTGAAGATAATGTAAAATTGGCAGTCGAAAACATAGCAAAGATTTTTTTGAATGAGATAGCCCTTGAAAAATTCGCACAGAAATATAAGTTAAATGAAAATTTTAATCCTAAAAAAATAGGTATAGTTATGGCTGGAAATATTCCAGCCGTAGGTTTCCACGATTTGCTTTGTGTGGTTTTATCGGGAAATATTGCTTTATTAAAGCTCAGTTCGGGAGATACTGCATCAATGATGTTTCTCATCAATAAACTCTACGAATTTGACCCCCAATTAAAAAATACAATTATCATTGCACAACGGCTCAACGATGCAGATGCACTCATTGCAACTGGAAGTGATAATACGGCTAAACATTTTGAGTATTATTTTGCCACAAAGCCCAGAATTATCCGTCGAAATCGCACATCAGTTGCTGTTTTAAATGGTAATGAAAGTCGTGCAGAATTAGCTAATTTGGGAAATGACATCTTTCAATATTTTGGTTTAGGTTGCCGAAATGTTTCAAAACTCTATGTACCAGTTGGCTATGCTTTCGACAAATTTTATGAATCAATCGAATATTGGAGTACCATTCAGCTTCATCATAAATACAATAATAATTATGATTATAATAAATCTATTTATTTAGTAAACAGAATACCACACCTCGATAATGGATTTTTACTTCTGAAAGAAGATGACGCCTTAGTATCGCCTATTTCAGTTTGTTTTTATGAAACTTACGAAAACGATGCCCATTTGGAGCAGTTGTTGTCGGAAAGTGCTGAAAAAATTCAATGTACGGTTTCGTCAGATGCTCGTTTTCAGAATAGTTTCAGATTTGGAGAAGCCCAAGTGCCAAAATTAGAAGATTTTGCTGATGGAATTGATACGATGGAGTTTTTGATGAAATTATAAAAAAAAGGAAGCCTTTATTAAGAGTGAAAGGCTTCCTTTAAATAAACTTCAATTTACTATTCTTCAAGCATTTCATGGCTTTTTCTAAACCACTAATTGTCAGCGGAAACATTCGATTATCTGATAATTTTCTAATTTCTTGAATTGTGTGAGTATATTGCCAATACCCATCATTGATTGGATTGAGCCAAACCAAATTCGGAAATTTATCTTTGAATCTTTCGAGCCAAACCGAGCCAGCCTCTGCATTATAATGCTCAACGCTACCTCGCGGCTCGGACAACTCCCATGGAGACATGGATGCATCGCCAATGAAAATTACTTTATAATCTTTGTTATATTTATTCAGAACATCCCAAGTTGATATTTTATCTTCATATCTACGACCATTATCTTTCCAGAGGTTTTCATAAACACAATTATGAAAATAATAAAACTCAAGATTTTTGAATTGGTGTTTTGCAGATGAAAACAGCATTGAACACTCTTCAATAAAATCATCCATCGAGCCTCCGACATCAAGCAAAAGCAAAATTTTTACTCGATTTTGCTTAGATGCCTGCATTTTTATATCCAAATAACCAGCATTATTACAAGTTCGGTCAATGGTTTCATTCAGATTTAATTCATCTTCAACACCTTCACGAGTCAAAATACGCAAGCGACGCAAAGCCATTTGGGTATTTCTCGTATTAAGTTCGAGATTATCATCATAATTTTTAAACTCTCTCTTGTCCCAAACTTTTGCGGCAGTTTTGTTGCCGCTGCCGTCTTTTCCGCCAATTCGTACACCTGCTGGATTATTTCCTGAATTTCCGAAAGGCGAAGTCCCGCCCGTACCAACCCATTTACTGCCACCCTCGTGGCGTTCTCTTTGTTCTTCAAGAGTTTTCTTTAGTTTTTCGAGCAATTCTTCCAAACCTCCAACGGCTTTTATGGCTTCTTTTTCTTCATCATTCAGTTCATTAAATAGTTTGTTTATCAACCAACTATCATCAACTTTCAAGAAATCTTCTAATTGAATTTGCTCAACTCCTTCAAAAAACTGTGCGAAAAGTCTATCAAACAAATCAAGATTTTGTTCGTGCTTTACATAAATGGCTCGACTCAGAAAATAAAACTCTTCAGTACTATAAGCTACAACTTCTTTATCAAGAGCTTCTAATAAGGTCAGATGCTCTCGAAGGTTTACTTTAAGATTGTTGTCTTTTAGATGGAAGAAGAAATTGGTTAGCATGATTTAATGAGAGAATGATAGAATTTTGAATGATAGAATTGATTTAATAAAAATATTCTATCATTCACTCATGCTATCATTGAAAATTATTTTTACTTTACGCCCTTCTCTCTCAAAGCCTTAAACAAATCATAATCAGATTCATTTTTTAGCAATGCACCAAGATACGGTGGAATTTCATTCATTTTATTTAAATCCTCTAAATCTTCGGCTGAAACTTTTCCCACTAAAAGTAATCGCAGCCAATCAATTAATTCACTTGTGGACGGTTTTTTCTTGATATTTTTAACTTCTCTGATGCCGAAAAATGTTTTTAGGGCATTTATTAGCAACGTTTCTTCGAGTTTCGGATAATGGACATCAACAATTTGTTGCATGGTTTCTTTATCGGGAAAACGAATAAAATGGAAGAAACAACGTCGGAGAAAAGCATCGGGCAATTCTTTTTCATTATTGGATGTAATGATAATTATCGGACGATGCTTGGCTTTGATGGTCTGCTTGATTTCATAGCAATAAAACTCCATACGGTCAAGTTCCTGCAATAAATCATTTGGAAACTCAATGTCGGCTTTATCAATTTCATCAATCAATAAAACAGACTGCTCTTCTGTATCGAAAGCATCCCAGATTTTACCTTTTTTTATATAATTTTCTAAATAATGCACTCGGTCATCACCCAATTGTGAATCTCTAAGCCTTGAAACGGCATCGTATTCATAAAGTCCTTGTTGGGCAGATGTTGTAGATTTTACATGCCATGTAAACAATTGTTTATTGAGAGCCTTAGCAACCTCAAAAGCCAATAAAGTTTTGCCAGTTCCAGGTTCTCCTTTAATCAATAAAGGGCGTTGCAAAGCAACGGCAGCATTAACGGCAGTTTGAAGCTCACGAGTAGCTACATAGTTAGAAGTGCCTTGAAAACCAGCGTTTTGTTTGTTTTCCATAATACAAAGAAGTGACGAATTTTTCAAATGACGAAGTACGAATAATAGACTACAAATGACGAATTATCCGACAGGTTCGCCTGTGCGATGACGATTGACGAATTTTCTACGTGTAATTTTAAAACATTATTTGTTATTCTATATTCGTAACTCGTCATTCGGGACATTCGTCATTCAAACTATTCCTCTTCTTCGCTTGTGAAACTATATAATGTTGGGTCGAGTTCGAGTGTTCCAGCATTAAAATCGCTGATGAATTTAGTTATTACTTCGTGTGTAATTTCCTCAACATTCAAAGAAACGTCCAAGCCAATGCCGTATTCAAAATCAGTTTCAACTTCAACAAATTCAGAAACCTTTATCACTTCTTCTTCTTCTAATTCTTCGATAATTTCTTCGAGCATCAACTCTAAATCTTCATCTACTTTATGATTAGCCTTGCGTTTGTCAATTTCTACATAATTTGGACAGGCTTTTTTCATACGAGTTTCGGCTTCTTCAAAAACCAAACTGCTATGATTCAAGCGAAGTGTTCCCATTACAGCATCATAAATTACTTCTTTGCCTTCATGCTTGCCAACAAACTGAAAATGAGCAAATTCGCCAGAATCGTTCATTCCATCTTCATCCTCTACAATGACATACATTTGTCCTTCTTGCTCACACTCTTTTTTGAGTTCGGCAATTTCAACTGGGTCGAATCCTTCGTTCATATTCTTTAAAATTGAAAATAAATAAATTGAGAATTATTATATACGCCGAAACATAAAATCATCATTAAAATTAGGTAGTATGCTCCCCAACGTTGCCATTTTGGTCGATTTTCAAAATCTATCGCAAAATGACTACCTCTTTGTTGCCACTGAACAAACTCTAAGATTGCAATCGAAATAATGATTAAATATAAATCATTATGACCGATTAACTCTATTAATTGAGATAAACTATGAGAATTTGATTTAAAAATATTTCTAACTACATAAAAAGAATCAGTATTTGAATGAGCAGCAAAAAAAATCCAAGCAAAAGCAACTAAAAAAAATGTAATTGATACATTGACAAAATCCCTCAAAAATTCAGATGGGAGAATTGATAAAATTTTATCTTGAATCGACTTGGTAAGTTGTCCGAAAATCAAATATATACCATGCAAAGCTCCCCAAATCACAAAATGCCAACTGGCACCATGCCAAAGCCCTGACATCATAAAAACAAAGAAAAGATTGAAATATCGGCGATATTCGGATACTCTATTTCCTCCTAACGGTATGTATAGATAATCTCTGAACCAAGTTGATAGTGAAATATGCCATCTACGCCAAAACTCCGAAATATTCTTGGAAAAATACGGTCTATCAAAGTTTTTCATCAAATCGAAACCCATTACTCGTGCTGAACCGATGGCAATATCTGAATACCCAGAAAAGTCACAATAGATTTGAAAAGTAAAGAAAAGAGTTGCAATAATTAATGGGAGCCCTTGATAATCAGTTGGATTACCATAAACTTTATTGACAAAAATTGAAAGTCGGTCGGCAATAACGATTTTCTTAAACATTCCCCAAAGCATCAAACGCAAACCGCTTTTTGCTAAATCGTAGTTAAACTCATGTTTCTCGTAGAACTGATGAATCACATTTTGTGGACGCTCGATTGGCCCTGCAACCAATTGTGGATAGAACATTACATAGAGCGAATAAATACCAAAATGGCGTTCGGCTTTCTGATTTCCACGATACACTTCAATCGTATAACTCATGGCCTGAAAAGTATGAAACGAAAGTCCAATTGGCAAAATAATATTCCAATGAGGAAGTAGATTTTCGGGAGAAACTTTAAAGAGAATTGAATTAAAATTATCAATGAAGAAATTATAATACTTAAAGACCGAAAGGACACCAATATTGGCTACTAAGCTCATTATCAATGCTGATTTTCGTTTTTGCCCTTTTGATTGCTCAATCCAAATTCCAGCAAAGTAGTCTATTACAATCGTAAAAAACAAAATCAGAATGTAAATAGGGACGAAAAAGCTATAAAAAACACAACTGGCCATCAACAAATGAAACCAGCGATATTTGTGCGGGATTGCAAAATAAAATAGCGTAACAAGCGGAAAAAATAGTAGAAATTCAAAAGAATTGAAAAGCATATTCGGGAGTTCTGAGTTATGACTGGTCCGCCGATCTAGTTTTGAGTTTATTCATAACCCAAAATTAAATAATATTTCAAAGTTCCGTGTTTATTTTGATTTATGAAAGTTTTTTGTGTAAAACCATTCTGAATTGAAACTTCAAAGTATAAAAAAAGTCATCGAAGATACTTTGATGACTTTTATATTTGCCGAAAACAATAAAACCTTTACTTAGGTAAGCTACATAAAAGATAATCCCATACTGACAAATATTGTATATACTAGGCAAAATAAGACAAATTAGAATAAACTTCTATCTATTTCAAAACCTTCTAAATAATCAGACACTCTTTTTACAAATTGTCCTCCAAGCGAACCATCAACAACTCTATGGTCATAGGTATGAGAAATAATCATTTTCTGACGAATACCAATTGTGTCTCCCTGTGGAGTTTCGACAACTGAAACCTTTTTCTGAATTAGGCCAAATGCTAAAATTGATACTTGCGGTTGAACCAAAATCGGAGTGCCAGCAATATTACCGAAAGAACCAATATTTGAAACTGTAAGTGTTCCATCAACCAAATCATCAGCTGTCAATTTATTGTTTCTTGCACGATAAGTTAGGTCATTTATTTTCTTTGTCAGACCAATTAAACTGTAAGAATCTGCCTCGTGTATAACTGGAACAATAAGATTTCCATTCGGTAAAGCTACAGCCATTCCAATATTTATTTTTGCTTTTTTAATAATTCTATCTCCATCAACTTGCACATTTATCATTGGAAAGTCTTTGATTGCTTTCACAACAGCTTCAATCAATAATGGTGTGAAGGTTATATTCTCACCAGTATCATGTTTAAACTTAGCTTTAGTTTTATCTCGCCAAACAGCTGTTTTCGTCATGTCAGTTTCAACGAAAGATGTAACTTGCGGAGCAATTCGTTTCGATTCTACCATTCGCTCAGCAATCATCTTACGCATTCTATCCATTTCAATAATTTGATCAGAACCTGAAGCTACATAAATACGCTCAATGGGAGCTGTAACAGATACAGAAATATTTTGTTTGACATATAACAGAATATCGTCTTTAGTAACCCTACCTTCTAAGCCTGTACCTACAATTTTATCTAATTCTTCAAATGAAACACCTTCTTCTTTGGCAATATTTAGTACCAAAGGCGAGTAAAATCTATTATTTGATGATGTTGAAGACTTTGTAGATACTGGTAATGTGGTCAATAAATTTACGAAATCCCCAACTGGTTCTTCCAATAGTTTTTCAAGATCATTTAATTCTGTAAGTTTTATTTCCTCATTTACTTTTACTTGAGGAGAACTATCTTCTCCTGATACCTCAATGACACAAACAGCTTTCCCAATTACGGCTATATCTCCTTTTTGCACCAAAAATTCTTTAATGATTCCTGAATGAGATGCACCAATTTCGGTATCTATTTTGTCAGTTGCCACTTCCAAAATCATATCATCAGCTTCAATTTTATCGCCAACATTTTTCAGCCAGTTTAAAACTGTACACTCGAAAATACTTTCTCCCATTTTGGGCATTATCATTTCAATTAAAGCCATATTTTATAGTTTTGTTGAAGTTTCAATTATTGAACATGGTTAATTTTGAATGGTCAATAGTTCTGTAACAATCATTATTAAACGATATAGATTCTTAAAAATTAACTTTCATAATCTCCGATCATTACTTTGCGAAGTAAATTTAAGGCTACTACACTCCCATACTGAATATTAGTATCTCGTTGATTGGTCAATTGCACCTTTTTGGTAATTGTTCGGCCTTCCATTGCACAGGCAATCCAAATTGTTCCAACAGGTTTTTCGAACGTGCCGCCATCAGGACCCGCTATTCCGCTTGTTGCAATCGCAAAATCGGTTTTCATTAATTTCCTTGCACCTTCAGCCATTTCTGTCACGGTTTCTTCACTTACAGCTCCATGTTGGGCAATGGTACCTGGATTTACACCTAAAAGATTGGTCTTTAAAGAATTATCATAACTTACAATACTTCCCATGAAATAACTTGAACATCCTGGCACTTTTGTAATCATGTGAGAAATATTACCTCCAGTACAACTTTCAGCAACAGAAATTGTTAACCCTTTTCTCTTCAATTCTTTACCGATGACAATTTCTAAATCATCATTATCAAAGCCAAAAACTGACGAACCAATCAATAACATAACCTTTTCGATTTCAGCATCAACATCTTTTCTGAGTTGTTCTTCTTCAATTCCAACTGCAGTAAGTCTTAATCTTACTTGACCGAAACTTGGTAAATAAGCCAATTTTATATGTTCTGGCAAATTATCCTCCCAAGATTCAATTTTTTCAGCTAAAAATGATTCACCTACACCAATAGTGCGAATCATTTTGTGATAAATTATTGGGGTTTCAAAAAAAACTTTGAGTCGAGGAATCACTTCATTCGAGATCAAATATTTCATTTCATGTGGCACACCAGGCATTGAAACAAATACAGTTCCATTATGAACGAACCACATTCCTGGAGCTGTACCGGTTTTATTGGCTAAATACGTGCAACGACTCGGAATTGCTGCTTGTTGGCGGTTTAATTCGGTCATTGGACGACCTCTTTTAATAAAGAAATCAGTAATGAATGACAACGCATCTTCATTAATGACAAGTTCATCATCGAAATATTTACAAAGCGTTTTCTTTGTAATATCATCTTTTGTTGGCCCTAGACCACCTGTCAATAATACTATATCGGCACGACTTTCGGCTTCGGCCAAAATCTGTAAAATCTTATCTTCTTGATCGCCAACGGATGATTTTCTAACTATCTTAATTCCTATTTTATCTAACTCTGTACTTATCCATTGGGTATTAGTGTCGGTTATCTGACCATACAAAATTTCATCACCAATTGTTACTACCTCCGCTAAAATAGGTCTCATAAATAAAAAAACTTTAAATTAAATATGTGATTAACACTAAGTTTTGTGGTTTTAAAACTTTCACGCCACAAAAATACAATTTTCGCTGTTGATTCGTTAATTAGACAATTAATTATTCAAAAAAACAATCAGAAAATTCATTCAAATGAAAAGATTACTCTCTATATTCTTTTTAATTAGTATTTTGACACATCATAGTTGTGTAGGACAAAAGATTAACCTCGGAAAAGTGTTAAATGATGTTATTACTCAAACCAAAGGTGGAGGAGCACTTACAAACGACGATGTGGTGATGGGTTTGAAGGAAGCGTTGAAAGTAGGCATTAATAAAGGCACAGATAGTGCTTCAAAAAATAATGGTTACTATCTTAATCCAAAAATAAAAATACCGTTTCCTCCCGAGATCCAAAGGGTCGAGACATCACTTCGTAAAATCGGTTTGGGAGGTGAGGTAGATAAATTTATAATTTCGCTTAATCGTGGAGCTGAAGAAGCTGCAAAGGAGGCAAAACCAATTTTTGTCAATGCGATTTTGAGTATGTCGTTTTCAGATGTATGGAGTATTTTGCGTGGAGATAAAAACGCTGCAACTATGTTTTTGAAACGAACAACCTCGACTTCATTGACCCAAGCATATTTACCTGTTATGGAAAGGGCACTGCAAAAAACCCAAGCAACAAAGTATTATACAGATTTGGCAATAACTTATAATGCTTTACCATTTACACAAAAAGTAAATCCCGATTTGAAAGTCTATGCTACACAAAAAGCTATTGATGGTTTATTCATTTTAGTCGAGCAAGAAGAGGCACGAATAAGAGAAAATCCTTTGGCTCGTACCACAGAGATTTTAAAAAGAGTTTTTGGCGGTTGATCGCAATTCATGACCACAATTCACTAATTAACACTAAAAAAAGCCACCGAACCCTGGGCTTTTTTTAGTGAAGTAGTGACGATTTTGTAAGCCTGCTGATATAAAAAAAACATTACTTTAATGAATTACCAAAACCAACAATCAATACGGAAAGCACAATTGTCAAGATTCCGGCAATAATTGTTGTAAGTGTTTTCTTAGAAACGCCTTTCCATTCTTTTAGAGCTAATCCCCATGAATTGGCTACTAGGATGATAAATGCCATATGTAAAATCCAAGAACTTGGGCCATTGCCAAGTTTACTTTCACCCATTCCATAGAAAAAGAATTGCAAAAACCATGTTGTTCCAGCAATTGCTGAGAAAAAATAATTTTTCAACAATGGTATATTTGAATTTGTATAGTCCCCAAAAGTCTTGTTTGAAAAATTCAGATACATACACCATGCAAAATTAGTTGTAAGTCCACCCCAAAGAATGACAATGTAAACTACATTATTTCTGAATAAAAATTCACCTTGGTTCGGATTTTGTGCTACCCATATATCATTGGCCACATTTGACATACTTGAACCAGCTTCAATTCCAAAGCTAAAACAAGCACTTAGCACGCCCGAAATAACAGCAACGAATAACCCTTTTGATATTTGAAATTCATCATCTGATTTACTTGAACCTACAAGGTCTTTATCTTTCATTCCGCCAGCTTTACCACAAATCACAATTCCGACTACGCATACAAAAAGGCCTAAAAGCACCATTTGACCCCAATTGGTAGTCATCAAATCAGTAATAGTATCTTTACCAGTAGAGGGCACAAATTTGTAATAAATAGATGGAATGATTGAACCAAAAACTGAACATAAACCAAGAATAATTGAACTACCAAGCGAAACCCCTAAATAACGAACACCCAACCCATAGGTTAGCCCACCAATTCCCCACAGTAAACCCATAAAATATGTCCAAAAAAGGGCATTACCAGCTTCACCCATGATGATTCCCCAAAAATTGGGTATGGTCAGATATGCGGCCAATGGCGGAACAATAAGCCAAGAGCAAAGCCCTCCGATAATCCAATAACTTTCCCAAGCCCAACCCTTAACTTTTTTGTACGGAATGTAGAAACTTCCGGAAGCAAAGCCACCCAAAAAGTGGAAAATAATACCTAGGATTGCAGTCATTTTCGTAAAAAAGATTTGTTTTTTGTGATTTTTTAATAATTACTTGTATCAAAGAAATAATGAGACACTAAAAATACTATCCTGTACTCTCATGCGAAAGAGAATTTGTATTTTTTTCTGAAATAACTTTAGATTCAAATAGATATAATTTGAACTTTATCAGCAAAAAACTTATTATTTATAAAAACATTTATAGAATTATACATGAAAAAATCTGAAATTAATTTTACAGTAGAGTTAGATGAAACACGTATTCCCGAAAGAATTTTTTGGGATGCTACCGAAAACCCAAACGAAGGAATCAACGAAACAAGAGCAATTGCAATTGGGGTTTGGGATCATTATCATCGTGGTTTGCTTGGCATCAACCTTTGGACAAAAGATATGCCTGTCGATGAAATGAAGCATTTCGCAGTTGATATAGTAGGAAATGTAGCACAATTGTTAGCAGATGCAACTGGTGATAAAAAATTGATCGAAATTTTAGAAAGTACTTGCCGAAGTATGAAAAGACACATCGATGAAGAAGAGAAGGCAAGTTCTACATCTTAAGTTTAGATTCTAACAAGAAAAATGCTGAATCCTGAAAACTCAGAATTCAGCATATCTCGAATAGCCCATTACAAACTTATAACCAATTAAATTAAGCTTTTTTGGGAGTAATAATTTTTGTCCACGTCAAAAACTTAATCACAGGATAAGTAGGATCAAACTCGAACCATTTCTTTGCAAAATTAATTGACATTGGGTGCTTGTGATGATTGTTCTGAAATAACTCCCCCATCATCAAGACATCAAAAATTAATGAGTTTTTTGATTCATCGTGGTTATCAAAATTTTGATACCCATACTTGTGTCCACTCCAATTTACAATTGCACCATGTATTGGACCCATCAAGAAATGAATTGGGAGTAAAAAGAAGAAGCCCCAATGTACATCAAAATATAAAAATCCGATAACATAAAAAGAAATGTAAGAAATACCCCAAAATGAGCGAGAAACCCAATTATCTCCAATTTTATCAATCAGATTCCACTCAGGCAAATCTTTCTCAAAACGCTCTTCTATTTTGTATTTATAGTTCAGAACTGCATTATAAATATCTTTTGTTTTCCACATCATTGTAAACAAATTTTCGGTGTGATGCGGAGAATGTGGGTCTTTCTCAGTATCGCTGTATGCATGATGCATTCGGTGCAAAACCGCATAAGAACGAGGATTCAAATAAGAAGAACCTTGCGTAAGGTATGTGAATAAATAGAAAAAACGTTCCCAAAACTTGTTCATAGTAAACATTTTATGAGCAGAATAACGATGCAAAAAAAAAGTTTGACTAAAAAGTGACAAATACCAATGGGCGATGAAGAAGGATATTGCAGCAACCATACTTAGAAAAATAGGATTTTTGTTGTTTTTGTTAAAATACAAATATACAAAACTAACACAAAAGAAGTTAAGAATGTTATTTACGTATACATATTAAAACAAAAATTCTTCATAATGTCCTATAATTATTCTCAATAATATCCTATTTTAGTAATTTGTAAAAGCAAATTGAACCAAATTTGCTCCCATTTGAAGAGCTTTTTGACGCATTTCTTCTGGATCATTGTAAACGCTCTTATCTTCCCAGCCATTGCCTAAATCACATTCATAACTAAAATAGCAAACCAAACGACCTTGCCAGATAAGCCCAAAACCTTGTGGAGTATTACCATCGTGTTCATGTACTTTTGGTAAACCAGCAGTAAATTTATATTTCTGTTGATAAACTGGGTGTGAAAAAGGTAATTCAACGAATTCTAATTCTGGAAAAACTTTTTTCATTTCACGTCGTATAAACTTATTTAAACCATAGTTATCATCAATATGTAAAAATCCTCCTGACAGTAAATAACGACGTAGATTTTGTGCCTCGCCATCATTAAAAACTACATTTCCATGACCAGTCATGTGAACAAAAGGATATTGAAAAATATCAGTACTTCCAACTTCAATAATATCTTCTTCAGGAAAAATATTCATTTTTAAGTTTTGGTTACAAAACTTAATTAAATTGGGTAACGAAGTTTTATTAGCGTACCAATCGCCTCCACCACCGTATTTTAGTTTACCAATTTTGATGGTAGGTTGTTGTGCTGAAGCAAAATTTAGACAAAAGATACTTAGAATCGACAGTATATATTTTTTCATAACATCATTTAAAAGCATTAACGATAGCACAGGCAACGACTCCTGCGGTTTCTGTTCGTAGTCTTGAATCTCCGAGAGTAACTAACTGAAAACCAAAATTTAGTGCGAGCAAAATTTCATCTTGTGCAAAATCACCTTCTGGACCAATCATTAGTAAAACTTCGTTTTTAATTGTAGCAACATCTTTCAATGGTTTTGCAGCATCCGTCAAGTGTGCTATAAATTTAGCTTCATAATTGGTCGTTTTAATAAATTTATCAAAATCTATCAACTCATTTACTTTTGGCAAATATGCTTTCAACGATTGTTTCATCGCAGAAATAGCTATTTTTTCAAGTCTTTCAGTTTTTTGATGTTTGCGTTCAGAGTGTTTTGTTTGTATTAAAGTAATTTCATCTACACCTATTTCAACGCATTTTTCAACAAAATATTCAATGCGGTCGGTATTTTTAGTAGGAGCAATTGCAATATGAAGATAATGCTTTCTTTTTTCAAACTCACGCTTTTCGGATAAAATTCTGACCTCACACTTTTTTTCATGTGCATTCGTAATTTCACATTCAAACAAACCACCTATACCGTCTACAACATGAATTTTATCTGTGATATTTTTTCTCAAAACCTTCACACAATGTCTTGAATCCTCTTCGCTTAAAATTGGAACTTTCTCAATATTAGATTGATAAAAAAGCAGCATGTTTAATTATTTTTACAACCACCGATTTCGGCAGAGAAGTCACTACCCAATTTGGCATCAAAACCAGGATTTAAATCTATCGATTTTTTTGCTGTCAAAGATAGTTGTTTTGTATCAGTTATTGAAACTATTGTAGTTATTGATGTATTCGCACCAATATAAGCAATTAGTGGTAAAACCTTTAAATTTACATTTTCAAGGCACTTTAAAGTAACTTCTTTGGTATTTGACTTATTATTTGGTGCATTTTCAACATAAACTCTGTAAAAATAAGTCTTACCAAGTTCTGTTTGTGTATCGTAATAAGTATCACCTGATATCAGACCGATTTCTCCAAAGCTAAAATTATCATTTGAACGCTCAACTCGATATTTTGTTTCTGAGTTACCATTCCAAGTAAGTTTTACTTGAATTTCATCATTGATTTCTGTATTCAAATTTATTGTAGTTGGTGGTGGAATAATTACGGGTGTCTCGCCACCGATGCTTATATTATCGAAACTAAAAGCTCGCATTCCATATTTGTTTTTTAGATGAACACCATCATAAAAACTAACACCATATTCGCCATATGCATTTGGCAAATAAGATACCTTTTTGGCATTTTGAATATTGGAAACTGTAAGTAAAATTTTATTACCTTGTGCCTCACCGCTAAGAACCACATCACTTCTTCCATCCACATAAATATAATCTTTCATGCTCCAATTTTTACCTGAAGCTATTGAATCTTGAGGATAAACCATTTCCATGCCTTCATCAAACTCAAAAACCAATTTCTGATTTTCCCAATAAATTTTTTTTATGTCTGGTGAATAAATTTGTGAAGATTGATTGTCGTTATAAATATCACGACCAATTATTCTTGATAGTTCATAGGCAGTTTGACTGTAACCTTTTAAATTATAATGTAGTCCATCGTAACCAGTTGTTCCGACTGTGCTTAAAATGGTGGTTTTAGGAAAAAGGTATTTAGTGCGTCGCTGATAATCTCTGAGAAAACCTGCTTTGCTATTACTGATTGTTAGAATATTAGTCTGAACATTATAAATCTTTTTGAGATTAGGAAAATCTAATACAAAAGCATTATATAGTTTTTCATATTCATTAGGATATTGTTCCGACTCTAATTGATATGAACCATCACTTTCACCATGACGAAAAATTATATATTTAATTTGGTCCTTTACATCACTAAATATTGTTTGCAAAAGTAATTTGCCATAATAGGTATTTTTATCAGCAGGATTTTGAGCATTTCGAGCATTAAGTCCTTTAATATCTGAGCCTCCAACCGATGCTACAATAACACCCACAGGATAATTGTATTTACCGCACAAAAACTTCTGAAGTTCTAGCGTACCTGTACCTGGCCAGGTAGAGGTTTTGTAAGGTAAAACCCATTCACTATCACCATTATCGAAATTTGCAACTGTAAAAAATCTTATTAGTGGATTTGGTTCTGGCCGATACGTTTCAATTCCTCCCGAACCAAGTGCGTTAGACTGTCCATATATTAAAAACAAGTCACCAACACCAATTTGTGAAGCCTTTTTGATCTCTCTTGAACCATCAAGCGTGAGAATAAAAGTATAATCAAATTTGCCTGCTTTTAGGTTTGATGTAAAAGTAAAATCGGAAGTAGCATCTAAGGTTTGTTCAGAGAAAGTATTTCCATCCTGAAGAATTTTTAAGGTAATCGACGAATGACCATTTTCATAAACTTTTCCTTTAACTTGAAAAATCGCTTCATTTTGTTCATTTCTTTGAAGCACTTGATTATTAGCAGGGAATTTAGAAAGACTTACTTGAGAAAAAACACTTATACATCCGAATAAGTGTAAACACAAAGTTAATGTGGGGCAATATCGGATTTTAAATTGAGACAAAAGATTCATTTTTATAAGTACAATTATATGGACTAAAAATAAGCTTTATTACTGTTTTAAATTTAATAAAAAATCGTGCCAAAAAAACATAAAAGGGCACTTTCCGATTAAAAAATATACTTATTTGAGAATTTTACTGAATTATATTACTAGGTACTTGCCAGAATTTTCAATCACTATAATGGGTAGTTTTTTAGTATCTTCAAACGCATCAAAACCAGCTTTTAGCCAAGACCAAAATGCCAACAAATTGGCATCAGTACCAAATTCATAATTGATTGTTTTATAATTGTGCTCATTCATAATTGTAGGAAAAATATGAACGTTTATCGTTCCACTTGCACTTTTTGCTTTGGCAGCAAGCAAATATAATTCTTGAATATTATCATCACCAATTGGGATACAACCAATTGTAACACTATGACCATGAAAAAATATATTATCACCAGGATTTAGCTTGTCGGCAAAAACTAGATCAGATTTATTTGGGTAGTTTATACGGAAAGAAAGTAAATATTGGCTATTGGGATTAAATAAATCAACTTCATAAAATCCTTCGGGAATTTGGCGATCTCCAGAACGGCGTTTTGGACCTAAAACACCAGTTGTCGCACAATATTCATATGATTTTAAAAATATAAATGAATCATCAGCTTTATTTTTCGCCCAAACTTCCAATTTTTGTTCCCTTTTGAACGATCTTAAAAATAAATCAAAACTCTTAGAATTGATATTTTTTGAAGAAAGTAATTCGGAAACTGCTTTTCCTTTCGAAAGATTGGCAGATTGAACCCTTTCAAACTTGAGTTGTTGTTCAAAAAAATTTAATGTAGGCGTCATCGACATAAGGATTAATGTCAGAAAAATAATTATATAAATTTTTATCAGTGTTTTCCAAAGAATATAAATCAGGAAAAAAATATTTTTTTTGAATCGCTATTAAATCAAATAATTGAGGAGATAAAAAAAATGTGACAAAACAAATACATCACGTAATGTATTAGTAATCAACATTTTATCTTATATCCTGAATTTCTTATTTAAGTCTAGATATATAAGACTCCAAAATTTCATAAAAGACACAAATTCAAAAACTTTTATTTTTCAAATAAGCATTTCAAGTAAATAGACATGGCTTCACTCCAAGTTTTTATGTTAGGTTTATCAGCCTAAATTTCAAAATATTAAATTTCTTTCCCCCTAAAAAAAACCTTAACTAATAATTCTTTAATTACCTAAAAAGCATCAACAATTGAGTCTTTTATTACTTTTTATTCGCTTGTATAGCTCATCATTATTACAACATTCGAACCAAAATATTTTAACCATTACTAAAAATTCATCAATAAACAAAAAAATGCATAGTAGGATCTAATTAATCATTTCTAACCAAAATTAGAGTAATACTTTCGCCACCAGAGCAAACGAAAAAAACACCAACCTTATAAAACTTTTGATATTCCCCCAAAATAACTCCATTAATAAAAGTACCAAATGAAAAACAACATAAAAAACAATCATTATTGAACTCCAAACTTTAAAACTACAAAAGTAAAAAACTCGTAACAAAGAAAACTTTGGTAATCATTCAATAAAGATTTGTTCGACTTTTGTAAACTTTCAAAAGAGGCAGTTCCGTTTTAAGCCAAGTGAAGGAAATAATTTCAGCTTTCATTTGCCTCTAATCTTACAAAAACTAAAAATTGAATTATAGATCGAGTTGATTAAATTATTAAAAGTTTACTCAATTTTTAGTTGGTCTAAATCTTTACAATCATTCATTCAGAAAACTTCTAAACCTATTAATTTTCATAATAAAGGTGGAAAAATAACAGCATAAACCGACTCAAGATTAAGGAATTTAGATTGATTTTGTTTGGTATTAAAAAATAGAGCAGGTATGGACTTTTCTTGATTACTTGATGAAAAAATCAGCATATCTACCCACGGATAAACTTTCAAAAACAAAAAACTATAAAATCATTTGTTTCATTGCCAAATTTGGACTAATATTTGGTCGTTATTAAAATTTCACAAAAAGAGAAGATTCAATTCAGAATGTAGGTCAAATAATTAAAAACTTTTATTCACTTATTTAACAACAAGTAAAGAGATAATATTTATCGACAAAATGAAACGATGAAGTTTGTCGATTTTAGTTTTTTATTGAATAGAATTGTATCAGAACTTCTATATTTTTTTGACCACTGTAAACATATAATATCTTAAAAATAATTGTTTTATTTGGCCGACAATTTTTCAATAGTAAAAACAAAAAATCAAATTTGCACCTTATTTAACTAGACTTCGAATTTGATAGAAAAAAATATTAAAGTATTATTTACATACCTTAAGTCTCGCTTCAGCTTTACTTATAATTCGGTATTAGAATACCGAATCTAATTTATTTTTAACCTAATTGAGAGATTATCCAAAAAAAATGAATTTGTTATTCTTTACAACGTGAAAAGAAAAAATTAGGCATCTCATAAATATTAGCTTTGGAAAACGATTTTTTTGAAAAAAGCAGGAAAAATACCTCTTTACAGTTTGAAAATGTCGATTTGTTACCGAATCATGCTAATCTCAAAAAAACATATTTTCATCGGAAATTGTTCGTTAAATATTAGCTAAAGCATAGATTCACCTTAAACCATAACCACTATCGGGTGTTATTTAATATGAAAAAAATTGGCATATTATTCGGAACGGAAGATTCTTTTCCATGGGCATTTATAGAACATGTTAACAAAACTGCCCCAGCAGGAGTTTTTGCAGAAGCGGTTCAAATTGATAAAGTCGAACAAGGCGTAGATACTGAGTATGCAGTAATAATTGACCGAATTTCACAAGATGTTCCGTTTTATCGAGCATATTTAAAAAATGCTGCTCTTTGTGGAACAGCCGTGATAAATAACCCATTTTGGTGGAGTGCTGACGAAAAATTTTTCAATAATTGTTTGGCAGTTAAACTCGGCGTACCAGTGCCAAAAACCGTACTTTTGCCATCAAAAGAACATCCTAATCAAACATCAGAGAAAACATTTCGCAACTTAGTTGCTCCACTTGATTGGGATTATATTTTCAAACAAATTGGCTTCCCTGCCTACATGAAACCGCATTCAGGAGGAGGTTGGAAAAACATTTATAGAGTTAATAATCCAGAAGATTTATGGAAAAAACATAGCCAAACAGGACAATTGGTAATGCTTTTGCAAGAAGAAATTCAGTTTACTGATTATTATCGTTGTTATTGCTTAAACGGCAAATATGTGCATATTATGTCTTATGAACCACGCAATCCACACCATTTAAGATATGCATCTCAACCAAAAACAATTGGCGAAGCACATAAAAAACTGATGAAAACAATTACCTTACATGTGTTAAAACTCAACCAAGCATTAGGATACGATTTTAACACGGTTGAATTTGCAATTCGTGATGGTATTCCATATGCAATTGACTTTTGTAATCCCGCACCTGATGCTGATGTTCATTCAATTGGACAAGTAAACTTCGATTGGATCGTAGAAAATGCCTCAAAGATGGCAATTGAAAGAGCCATTGAGCAGGTTGAAGGAAAAAACAATTGTACCTGGGGAACCTATTTAAGAAATGCATCAATTCAAACAGCACCTATGGAGGCTCCAGAACACAAAGCTCGAACTAAGTAAAAATAAATTAAATTAATCCTACATATAATTTTTTGTTCAAATTAGAATACAAATTATATCAGAACAAATCTCAATAGAGATTTGTAATAATTATTAAATATTCTTCCATGTACACTCTACGTCAATAATTGTGCAAAATCACTTTATACCAAATCAACTATGTCACTATTCACTTTAGGTATTGAAGAAGAGTTTCAAACCATTGACCCTAAAACTCGTGAATTACGATCACACAGGTCGAAACTGGTCGAAGGTGGTCAGGTAATTCTACAAGAACGGATTAAACAAGAAATGCACCAGGCGGTAGTTGAGATGATTTCGAGTGTATGCGAAAACATAAAACAGGCACGCGAAGAAGTAACCTTTCTTCGTAAAATGCTCATTGACTTAGCGGCCAAACAAAACCTACACATTGCAGCGGCTGGAACCCACCCGTTTTCTGAATGGCAGAAACAACTTATTACTGAAGACGCACGCTACGATAAACTCATAGATGATATGGGTGATGTGGCACGTTCAAACCTCATTTTTGGCTTGCACGTACATGTGGGAATTCCGAGCCGCGAAGCTGGAATACAAATTTTGAATGCAGCACGCTATTTTTTGCCTCACATTTACGCACTTTCAACAAATTCTCCATTTTGGTGTGGACGGAATACGGGTTTTAAATCATATCGATCAAAAATATTTGATAAATTCCCTCGCACAGGTATTCCTGATTATTTTTCAAGCGTTACCGAATATGATAATTATGTAAACCTACTTATCAAAACTGGTTGTATTGACAGCGAAAAAAAAATATGGTGGGATATTCGTTTGCATCCAATATATCCAACTGTTGAGTTTAGAATCTGTGATATACCAATGCGTGTCGATGAAACAATATGTTTGGCAGCCTTGATGCAAGCAATAGTGGCAAAATTACATAAACTACATCAGCAAAATTTAAGTTTCCGACCATACCACAAAATGCTTATAAGCGAAAATAAATGGCGAGCCGCTCGATATGGAATTCATGGAAATTTAATTGATTTTGGTAAAGAAATCGAAGTACCCTTTTCACACCTTGCTGAAGAATTAATGGAATTTGTGGATGATGTTTTGGATGAACTTGGAAGTCGAAAAGAAGTAGAATTTATCAACGAAATATTGAGAATGGGTAGCGGAGCTGACCGCCAATTAAAAGTTTTTGAAGATACTAATAGTATGATGGCTGTTGTCGATTTTATCGTATGCGAAAGTAAAATAGGGCTGTAAACTATGCGTAATTTTAATTTTTAGTTAAATTTTCACAGATTTAATAAAAAAAATGTGTTTATAACCATGAAACTAAGTATAAAAATTGCAATTTTAGATATGTACAATGGCTGTGCCAATGAAGGTATGCGTTGTATAAAATTGATATGTGAAGAATTTCTTATACAAAATGGAATCAAAGAAAACTACGTTGTTTTTGATGTTAGAAAAAAAAATGAAATTCCTAAAATTGAAGATTTCGACATTTTTATTTCAACAGGAGGGCCAGGAAATCCTTTACCAGAAGGAAATAATTGGGAATTGAAATTTAGTGACTTTCTTGACCAAATATTTGAACATAATCGATCTAACAAAAACAAAAAGTTTTTGTTCTTAATTTGCCATTCTTTTCAAATAGCAAGCAATCATTTAAAACTAGGGAATTTATGTAAACGTCGTTCAACTTCTTTTGGAGTTATGCCTATTCATCGAACAACAGACAGCAAAACTGAGCCATTTTTTAGTGGGTTACCAGAAATTTTTTATGCACTTGATTCACGAGAATATCAAATAATTTCACCAAATTGGCAAAAAATAAATGATTCGGGAGCAAAAGTACTTTGCCTCGAAAAAATAAGAGAAGATATACCGCTCGAAAGAGCGATTATGTCAATTAGATTTTCAAAAGAGGTTTTCGGTACACAGTTTCACCCCGAGGTAGATGCGGAAGGTATGCTTAGATATTTAAAACAAGAGGAAAAAATGATTGCCGTTATTAGTGAACACGGCTTGGAGAAATACGAACTAATGATTGACCAACTCGATGACCCAGACAAAATCAGGCTTACTGAATCTATAATTATTCCATCGTTTCTGAATCATGCTGCCGATCAAATATTAAAAAGTAACTAAGATAGAAAAACTAAATTTATCTAAACTAGGCTTTAGGGATGTTGAATTTGAAAGTTTAGATGATCAAAAAGAGACTTATTGTTTATTCTAATAGTAAAAATTCAACAATCATATTTACTGCATTTGGTAAAATTGATCACGTAGATAATTCGAAAGTGCCAAATATGTATAAAATCTATGAATTGCATCTAGTAAACGATAAACTAAAAAAAAAAAAATATGTAACAAAACTATTCCTGAACCTATGATTGCTGCCATTCGACAACAATTCAACGAATGTTTCACTCCCGAGAAATACAAATCAATGATTGCCGAAATTCATAAAGATTATCCCAATCAACTAGATTTTCGAGTGGCAGAAACACCTGTTTTTGTTCCAAAAGAATTAAAAATCAAGCTATTACAGGCTTGTAATGATATAATTGAAGTTTTGTTAAAACCAGATTTCAAGGAAAAAACTAATCGAGCAATTCCAGAAAACCTAAATGTGCCAAATGAAGATGCACACCCGAATTTTTTGGCAATTGATTTTGCAATTTGTAAAGATGACAACGGTGAATTGTGTCCACAATTAATTGAATTACAAGGATTTCCATCACTTTTTGGTTATCAATGGTATTTGGGGCAGAATTACCGTAAATTCTTTATCGACCCAAAAGGTTTTAACCAATTTTTCAATAGACTTTCGATGGCTTCGTATGTCGATGAAATAAAAAAAGTGTTGCTCGGCGGCGAAGACGCTGAAAATGTAATTCTTCTTGAAATTTATCCTAAACAACAAAAAACTCGCTTAGATTTTGAAATCACTCGCCAACTTTGGGGAATAGAACCTGTTTGTTTGACCAAAATCAAAAAAGTTAACCAAAAACTTTTTTACGAAAAAGAAGGAAAAACAATTGAAATAAAACGCATCTATAATAGATTAATTTTTGATGATTTATTACATAATTTTCCTTCGGGAGGCGTTCTGAATTCAAAGACAAACTTCAAAATAACCGATAACGTGGATGTCAAATGGATAACACATCCGAATTGGTTTTTTCGTATAAGCAAATTCACTTTGCCTTTACTCAAAAGCCCTTTTGTTCCACAAAGTTTCTATCTTTCTGATTTAAATGAATATCCAACTGATTTGGAAAATTATGTATTAAAACCTTTATTTTCTTTTGCTGGAAGTGGCGTAAAACTTGAATTTAATAAAAATGATTTAGATGCCATTTCTGAAAAAGAAACAAATGAATCTTCTCGTTATTTAATTCAGAAAAAAGTAAAATACGAACCAATCATCAAAGACAAAGAAGGGAATTCGATTATGACTGAAATAAGAATGTTGTTTACTTGGGAAGATAATGCCGCAAGACCAAAACTTGTTACAAATCTCGCTCGATTGAGCCGTGGAGAAATGATTGGTATAGATTTTAACAAAAAATTCGATTGGGTGGGTAGCAGTTGTGCCTTTTTTGAAGATTAATTTTAACTCCGTACTAATTATTTAAAGTAAATTGCTCATATTTTAAGTACAAACGAAAAGGCTAATTATAAACTCAGGCCACTAAAAACTTAAGAAATCACAAAAAAACAAAAAATTAGAAGAAATAAAAATAGTTATATTAAACTCGAAAACATTTCTGAAACCAATGCATCTTATTAGCTTATTTCTCATATGATTATTAGCCAATAAAATTACTTTATTGAGCAAAAATGCAATTTTCGATTGAGTTGCAAAAGGCAGCAAAACTTTTGTATATTTACTTTAATAATTATCAAAAAACACAAAACCTCCGCTTCTTAACATAAAAATTAGATAATCAAAAATGAAAAAAAACCTCACTTTCTTGATGTTTTTAATAAACTTCGCAAGCTTCTCCCAAGTCAAACTCTTCAAAGAACAATTTATTGACCCTAAACCCGAAGAGATTTCTTGCCATGCCTCAACTATTGTAGAGCTTTCAAAAGGGAAATTTATGGCTGCTTGGTTTGCTGGCTTGCACGAAAACCACCCTAAAGTTTGTATTTGGGTTGCAACCTCCAATAACAATGTCTGGGAAAAACCTGTAAAAGTTGCCGACGGCATTTATGAAGGAAAGCAATACGCATGTTGGAACCCAGTTTTGTTTAAAAATCCCGCTGGAAAAACCTTTCTATTTTACAAAGTTGGTATCAATCCAAGAGAGTGGTGGGGAATGATGAAAAGTTCAACCGATGATGGAAAAACGTGGTCAGCCGCAACTAGACTTCCAAACGATATTCTTGGCCCAATCAAAAACAAAAGTATTCAACTAAAAAACGGAGATATTTTGCACCCTTCTAGTACAGAAAGTGTGGATAGTAAAGTGTGGCATACCCATATAGAAATGTCAGACTCAAACGGAGAAAATTGGAGAAAAATCCCGATTGAATGTGGAGAATATGGTGTAATTCAGCCTTCGGTTTTAATTCATAAAGATGGTAAATTACAAATGCTTTTGCGTAGCCGTCAAAACAAAATCATCCAATCTTGGTCGTCAGATAATGGAAAAACATGGGGAGAGCTATCTCCTATCAATTTGCCAAACCCAAATTCAGGAATTGATGCTGTTACGTTGCAAGATGGTTCTTTTTTGTTGGTTTATAACCCACTTCAATCGGGCAAAGAGTGGTCAAAAGGTAGAAACGTTTTGAAATTAGGTCATTCTAAAGATGGCATAAGCTGGACAGATATTTATACGCTTGAAAATCAAGAAAAAGGAGAATTTAGCTACCCAGCCATTATTCAATCATCAGATGGTTTGATTCATATCACTTATACTTATGACAGGAAGTTGATTAAGAATGTGGTTTTGGAGGTAAAATAAAAACAAAGTAAGCTGTTTCAAAGTTTGGAATAGCATCGTTTATTTAGGTGTAAAACTCATATTTTAGTTCATAGATTTTGGTTTTGTTATAAAGTAATTAAACATTAGAAACGTGAATAGAAACGCTTCGTAAAAGCGATAAAAACTTGATTATCCATAAATTAGTTAATACATAATTTTTAATTATATTCATCTTATTACTTACCAATCATTAAAAGTAGTTTTAATTCGATAAACACATGAATTAACCTAATATTTCAACAAAAAAGCCCCACAATGTCTGTCTTGCGGGGCTTTTTTAAATTTTCAGGCTTCGAAAAAAATTACTGTTTAGCTGCCTCAGCTGCAATCAAATTCAATGCAGAACCAGCTTTAAACCAGCCAATTTGACTTGTATTATAGGTATGATTCAACTTGATTTCATCTTTAGAGCCATTTTTGTGGTTGGCAACCAATGTCAAAGGAACACCTTCGGCAAAAGTAGTCAAGCCCAAAATATCAAAAGTATCGTCTTCCTGAATTTTATCGTAGTCAGCAGGGTTGGCAAATGTCAAGCCCAACATACCTTGTTTTTTCAAGTTTGTTTCGTGAATACGAGCAAACGAACGAACGATGATTGCACGAACGCCCAAATGACGAGGCTCCATTGCGGCGTGTTCTCTTGATGAACCTTCACCATAGTTTTCGTCACCAATTACAATTGTGCCTACACCAGCTGCTTTGTAAGCTCGTTGTACAGCTGGCACTTCACCATAAACTCCAGTCAATTGGTTTTTAACCGTATTTGCTTTATCGTTAGCAAAGTTAATTGCACCAATCAGTAAGTTATTTGAGATATTGTCAAGGTGTCCACGGAATTTCAACCATGGTCCAGCCATTGAAATATGGTCAGTTGTACATTTGCCTTTGGCTTTAATCAATAATTTCAAGCCCGAAAGATCAGTGCCTTCCCAAGGCTTAAATGGGTCAAGTAATTGCAAACGGTCAGATTTTGGACTAACTGCCACTTTTACATTGCTACCATCTTTTTTAGGTTTTTGGTATCCTGCATCTTTCACATCAAAGCCCATTGGTGGTAATTCAACACCAAACGGATTTTCGAGTTTTACTTGCTCACCTTTTTCGTTAGTCAAAGTATCTTTAACAGGGTTGAAAGTCAAATCGCCCGCAATGGCAAAAGCTGTTACGATTTCTGGTGAGGCTACGAATGCGTGCGTATTAGGATTACCATCAGCACGTTTGGCAAAGTTACGATTGAATGAAGTAATGATTGAGTTACGCTCACCTTTTTCTGCTCCGTGTCTTGCCCATTGACCAATGCATGGTCCACAAGCGTTAGCAAGAACAACACCGCCGATTGCATCAAATTTGGCTAAGATACCATCACGTTCAGCTGTGAAACGTACTAATTCAGAACCTGGGGTGATTGTAAATTCTGCTTTGGCTTTGATATTTTTAGCCGCTGCTTGTGAAGCAATTGAAGCAGCACGTGTCATATCTTCATAAGAAGAATTGGTACAAGAACCAATTAAACCTACATCTAATTTTTGAGGCCATTTGTTTTTGATAACGGCTTTTGCAAATTTAGATAAAGGCCAAGCTAAATCAGGTGTGAATGGACCATTGATTCTTGGCTCCAATCTCGAAAGATTAATTTCAATTACTTGGTCGTAATATAATTCTGGATTATCAATACATTCTTGGTCAGGGCGTAATAAATCTTTAATTCCATTGGCCAAAGAAGCAACTCTTGCACGACCAGTAGCCTTTAAGTAAGCTGCCATTTTTTTGTCATAACCAAAAAGCGATGTTGTTGCACCAATTTCAGCACCCATATTACAGATAGTACCTTTGCCAGTAGCTGATAAACTATCTGCACCTTTACCAATATATTCAACGATTGCACCAGTACCACCTTTTACAGTTAATTGTCCAGCCACCTCCAAGATAACATCTTTTGCAGAAGCCCATCCTTTAAGCTTACCTGTCAATTTGACACCAATTAACTTAGGCATTTTCAATTCCCAAGCTAGGCCTGCCATTACATCGCAAGCATCAGCTCCACCAACGCCAATCGCTACCATTCCCAAACCACCAGCATTTGGTGTGTGTGAGTCGGTACCTATCATCATACCGCCAGGGAATGCATAGTTTTCGATTACTACTTGGTGAATAATACCTGCACCTGCTTTCCAGAAACCGATACCATATTTATTTGAAACAGAAGCTAAAAAATCATAAACTTCCTTATTTTTTTCGGTCGCAATTTTTAAATCGTCAGTTGCACCAACTTTTGCTTGAATTAAGTGATCACAATGTACGGTTGAAGGAACAGCCACTTTTGGACGACCAGCCGACATAAATTGCAATAGAGCCATTTGGGCTGTAGCATCTTGCATAGCTACACGGTCAGGAGCAAAATCAACATAGTCAACACCTCTACCGTATGCCTTAGTAGCTGGACCTTCGCACAAATGAGAATAAAGAATTTTTTCGGCCAAAGTAAGTGGTCTGCCTACTGCTGCACGAGCAGCGGCTACTCTTTCTGGCATTTGAGCGTAAACGCTCTTAATCATATCTAAGTCAAAAACTGCCATTAGTTAAAATAATTTAAGATTTAATATTACCGCATTTTTCATCAAATTGAAGTATATACAAAAATACTCAACATCTATTTAATACGGGAAGGAATTATTGCAAAAATAGAATAGAAGCAATGCAAATACAACCTTTAGGAAACATTATCTTAAAATTATATCAAAAAAAGCTCAATTTTAATCAAAAAATAATAAATATGTCATTTTTAAACCTTTTTTATGTATACCATTTTATAATACTTTAGCATTACAAAGACTTACAAAAGATATTTTTTTGGCAATTTTATAAAGAAAATAGTTGTTTTATGAATCAAGGCTTATATTTGACCCATAATTATCAAAATCAGGATAAATGTCGAAAAATTTAGTCATAGTTGAGTCCCCTGCCAAAGCCAAGACAATTGAGGGTTATCTTGGCAAAGATTTTACCGTAAAGTCGAGTTATGGCCACGTAAGAGATTTACCTGATAAAGAATTAGGAATTGATGTAAAAAATCAATTCCTACCCAAGTACATAGTATCATCCGATAAAACAAAGGTGATTAGCGAGCTGAAGAAATTAGCCAAAGAATCAGAAACAGTTTGGCTTGCAACTGATGATGACCGTGAAGGGGAAGCCATTTCTTGGCACTTGAAAGAGGCATTAGGCTTGACAGATTCAACCCCAAGAATTGTATTTAGAGAGATAACAAAAAAAGCAATCACATCGGCTATTGAAAATCCACGAACAATTAACATGGATTTAGTAAATGCTCAACAAGCACGTAGGGTATTAGATAGATTAGTTGGATTTGAATTGTCACCTGTTTTATGGCAAAAAATTCGAACAGGCGAACGCACAAATCTATCGGCCGGTCGCGTACAATCAGTAGCTGTAAGAGTTATCGTTGACCGTGAGCGTGAAATTGATGCCCACAACTCAAAATCCTCATTTAAAGTTGTTGCTCAGTTTTTAGTAGATAAAGGCAAAGTTTTAAATGCTGAACTTGGTAAAAACTTTGAAAAAGAAGCTGATGCAAGAACATTTTTGGAAAAATGTATCGGTGCAATTTTTACTATCAAAAATCTTGAAGTAAAACCAGCAAAAAAATCTCCTGCCGCTCCTTTCACTACATCAACTTTGCAACAAGAGGCTTCTCGTAAATTAGGATTTTCGGTTTTACAGACCATGACTGTTGCTCAAAAACTCTATGAGGCTGGTAAGATTTCGTATATGCGTACTGATTCTACTAACCTTTCAGGAGAGGCAATAGAAAAAGCAAAAACGCAGATTGAAAATGCTTATGGAGAAAAATATGTAAAAACTCGTCAATATAAAACCAAAAACGAAAACGCCCAAGAAGCACACGAAGCCATTCGTCCAACGGATTTTGCGGTTGAACGTACCGATGGCGATAGAAACGAACAGCGTTTGTATGAATTGATTTGGAAACGTTCAATAGCCTCACAAATGGCTGATGCCGAACTTGAACGCACAGTAGCTACAATTTCAATTTCAACAACCAATGAAGAGCTTATTGCCACTGGTGAAGTAATTAAATTTGATGGTTTCTTGAAAGTTTATTTGGAATCTAATGATGACGAAGACGAAGAAAGCAAAGGTATGTTACCGCCATTAAATATCGGTCAAATTTTAGATTTATCGATAATGAAAGCTTCTGAGCGTTTTACAAAACCTGCTGCAAGATATACCGAGGCAAGTTTAGTAAAGAAACTGGAAGAAATGGGAATAGGTCGTCCATCAACTTATGCACCTACAATTTCGACAATTATAAAGCGAAATTATGTTATTAAAGAAGATCGACTTGGAAAGGAAAGAGAATTTAAAGAGTTTACACTTCAGCAAAATGCGATATCTGAGAGAATAGGTAAAGAAAATTATGGCACCGAAAAGGCTAAACTTTTTCCGACAAATATCGGAGTCGTTGTGAATGACTTTTTGGTCGAAAATTTTGATGCAGTAATTGACTATAATTTCACAGCAAATGTAGAAAAAAGTTTTGATACAATCGCCGATGGAAAAGTTGAATGGCAAAAAATCATTTCAAACTTCTACAAAGATTTTCATAGTAAAATTGAGATAGCCTCTGATGCAAAATCAACTGCTGGCACTCGTGAATTAGGTATAGATCCAAAATCTGGCAAAAAAGTCTCAGTAAAAATTGGAAAATTTGGACCTTATGTCCAAATAGGAGAAAAGGATGATGAAGAAAAACCTACATTTGTTAGCCTACAAAAAGGACAGTTGATTGATAAAATCACCCTGGAAGAAGGCCTAGCTTTGTTTGATTTGCCAAAACTACCAAGAGAGGTTGGCTTTTTTGAAGACCTACCCATAATTGTTTCAATCGGAAAATTTGGGCCTTATATTAAGCATAACGATAAGTTTTTTAACATTGATAAGTCTGAAGACCCTTATCAGATTGATCAAGATAAGGCAATTGAACTTATGACAATTCAACGAAATAGCAATGATTTATCTCAACCGAAAGATTTAGGTATATACGAAGGTTTGGCACTAAATATTGGTAAAGGTCGTTTTGGACCTTATGTAAAGCACGGAGACAAATATTATAATATTGATAAAAAAACTGACCCTTCGACACTCACAGTTGAAGGTGCAATCGAAATTATTAGAGCAAAAAAAGCGGTCGAAAGTAATAAAATTATTAGGGAATTTGAAGAAAATAAAACAATTCAAGTGCTTAACGGACAATATGGACCATATATCAAAGCAGGTAAACGTAATGTTAAAATCCCTAAAGGAACTGACCCAGCAACATTGACTTTAGAAGACTGCTTGAAATTGGCAAATGGATAGTCAAATAAAGATAAATGGTAAATTATACCTTTATGTAATACAATAATGGCACAACTAATTAGAATTAATAATTGGTGGTGCCATTATTTTATAATTTAAGTATAAGCAAGAATGAAAAAGAAACTCGTAGTTTTGGCTGGTGCAGGAATAAGTTCCGAAAGTGGCATTATGACCTTTAGAGATGCAGGTGGCTTGTGGGAAAATCATAGTATTGAAGAGGTGGCCACACCGGAAGGTTGGCATAAAAATACAAATTTAGTTTTGCAATTTTATAACGAACGCCGAGCAAAGTCAGCCGAGGCAATTCCGAATGTTGGGCATTTAGCTTTAGTAGCATTAGAAAAACATTTTGATGTGCGAATCATCACTCAAAACGTTGATGGTTTACATGAAAAAGCAGGTTCTACAGATATCTTGCACCTACATGGAGAACTTTCTAAGGTAAGAAGCGTTACAAACGAAAATCTGATTTATGAAATTGGTTCAAAGAATATAGAAATTGGGGATTTGGCAGAGGATGGTGGACAGCTTCGCCCGCACATTGTTTGGTTTGGCGAACTGGTGCCAATGTTTGAATTAGCTGCTGAATTGTGTTCTAAAGCTGATTTGTTTGTCGTAATTGGAACTTCGATGCAGGTTTATCCTGCAGCAAGTCTAATTGGATATGTATCAGATGATGCTCCCAAATATATAATCGACCCAAATATGCCGGAGGTGTCAAATTTATTTCAAAATATAACTTTTATTAACGAAAAAGCTAGCGTTGGTGTTCCACAATTAGCTAAAAAAATTATTAATGAATTTGTACATTAAAACAAATTTCTTGTTTTGTTCCCCAACAAAAAGCCACTATTCCTTAAAAACAGTGGCCTTTTTTATATAGAAAATCATTAAACGTGAGCTTCCAATTTTGCTGTTAATACACTCTTTGGTACTGCACCGACAATTTTATCAACCATTACACCTCCTTTGAAAATCATTAAAGTAGGAATCGAACGGATTCCGAAACTTGCTGGAACATTTGAGTTTGCATCAACATCCATTTTACCAACAATTGCTTTTCCTTCGTATTCACCAGCGATTTCTTCAACAACTGGTCCTATCATTTTACATGGTCCACACCATTCTGCCCAAAAATCAACCAATACTGGTGTGTCCGATTTGATTAAGTCTGCAAAACTTGCATCTGTAATTTCAATTGCTTTACCTGCCATTTTTGTAAATTCCTCTTCGGAAATTAAAATTTTATTTATAATATATTTTATTGCTTGAATAACAAAACAGTGTCAAATAAAAGTTCCGCTACGCCAAAACAACATTCTCCTCCCCTACCAATTCTTTCAACTCTTTCACAAACTCATTGGTTGAAGCTACTCTTTGTTTGCGAGATAGTAGCAATACATCCATTTTTTCATCAGAATCATAAACCGACATTTTGAAGTCAAAATTACCAGGGTAACGGGAAGTGGTTTTCTGAATTTGTTCAATTAATTGGGCATTTACGAACCGTAAACCCAATGAAATTTTCACTTCTTTAAATAATTTATTTCTGATTTCACTCAATAATTCCATACTCAATGGCTTAAATTCAAAATCACCATCACGCCCCCATTTAGTTTGTATTTTTCCACGAATAAACAAAAATAAACCAACCTCAAAATAGTTTCTAAACTTTGTATAATCTTGACCAAAAAACATCATTTCTGTACTCGAGGTATAGTCTTCTATTTTCACAATACCAAAAGGATTGCCATTTTTGGAAGTCTTAATTGCAACACTCGTAACAACTCCTCCAATGGCAAATTCTTTATTTTCATTCGATGGTTCAAGAATTTGGTCGAGTGGTACACAGCGACGCATTTCAAGTCGAAATTGGTCAAGTGGGTGCCCTGAAATATAAAACCCAACAACCTCTTTTTCAAATTTTAATTTTTGAATATCGCCCCATTTTTCGCAATCTGGAATCTTTGGTTTTGCAATATCAAAAGCACCACCCATACCTCCAAAGAGGGAGTTTTGTCCTGCATCTTTATTTTCTTGGTATTTGTTAGCATATTTGATAATTTTTTCAATCAGAGATGTATTCTCGGTTTCATCGAAGTACTGAGCTCTATGAATATCGGCAAAACAATCAAATGCACCTGCATAGGCAAAAGATTCTAGTGTTTTCTTATTGACAGTTCTAAGATTTACACGGGTAATAAAATCAAAAATATCAGTAAAATTCCCCTCAGCCCTTTTCTCTATAACCGCATCAACGGCAGCATCACCGGAGCCTTTTATTGCCCCCATTCCAAATCTAATATCCCCTTTTTTATTTACACTAAATTGCTTTTGAGATTCATTTACATCAGGGCCTAAAACGTTTAAACCAAGTGCTTTACATTCTTCCATAAAAAATGTAATTTTATCAATATTCCCTAATTGCGAAGTCATTACGGCTGCCATATACTCTGAAGTGTAATGAGCTTTCAAATATGCGGTTTGATAAGCCACAAAAGCATAACAAGTTGAGTGAGATTTATTAAATGCGTAGGAAGCAAAAGCTTCCCAGTCAGTCCAAATCTTATTCAAAATTTTCTCGTCATGCCCTTTAGCTACCGCACCTTGAATAAATTGTGGTTTTAGCTTATCAATCATATTACGGTCTTTCTTACCCATCGCTTTACGCAATACATCGGCATCACCTTTCGAAAATCCTGCCAGTTTTTGGGATAAAAGCATTACTTGTTCTTGGTATACCGTAATTCCGTAAGTTTCACCCAAAAACTCTTCCATCTCTGGCAAATCATATTTCACTTCTTCTCGACCATGTTTACGATTAATAAAGTTAGGAATATATGCAATTGGACCAGGCCTGTATAAAGCGTTCATTGCAATTAAATCGTCGAGTCTATCAGGTTTCAAATCTTTCATGTATTTTTTCATACCATCAGATTCAAACTGAAATACCGCATTGGTTTCGCCACGTTGCAATAACTCATAGGTTAGTTGGTCGTCAAGTGGAATATTGTCAATATCAATAATTACATCATGATTTTCTTTAATCATTCTGAGGCAATCTTTGATGATTGTCAGGTTTCGCAAACCTAAGAAGTCCATCTTGATTACACCAGCATCTTCAATTATTTTCCCTTCATATTGAGTAATCAGTAATTCAGTTTCTTTTGAAGTAGAAACAGGTAATATATTGAACAAATCTTCTGGGGCAATGATGATACCCGCTGCATGAATTCCTGTGTTCCGTACAGTTCCTTCAAGCCTATGAGCTTGTTGTAAAACCTTGCCTGTAAGGTCATTGCCATTATACATGGCTCTAAATTTCTTTACATTTTCAATCTCATCAGGTTGAATACCTACCTCCACTAAACTACCTTTACCCTCGAGTGGATAATTTACCATTTTCTCGAAATCAATACCATAAGCAGGCTTGTCTGGTACAAGTTTTACTATGTAGTTTGCATCAGCCAAGGGTAATTCCATGACACGAGCTACGTCTTTAATGGCAGATTTTGTTGCCATTGTTCCATAAGTAATGATTTGTGCTACTTGATTTTTGGTATATTTTTGCACCACATAATCAATTACCTTTTGGCGACCTTCATCATCAAAATCGGTATCAATATCGGGCATTGACTTACGATCAGGATTCAGGAAACGTTCAAAAAGAAGCTGATATTTAATTGGGTCAATATTGGTAATTCCGATACAATAGGCTACTGCTGAACCAGCAGCCGAACCGCGACCAGGACCAATCATTACTCCCATGTCTCGACCGGCCTTTATAAAATCGGAAACAATAAGAAAGTATCCCGCAAAACCCATTGATTTGATAGTAAAAAGCTCAAAATCAAGGCGTTCTTGCACTTCTACACCAATTTCACTATAACGTTTTCTTGCACCTTCGTAAGTTAAATGCTTTAAATATTCCCATTGATTCAATACATCATCCGCATGAATTTTGAATTCATCCGGAATTGGGAAGTTAGGAAGCATAATGTCACGCTTCAATTTCAAAGTTTCTACTTTTGAAACAATTTCATTTGTATTATCAATAGCCTCCGGCATATCGCTAAACAAGGTGGTCATTTCTTGCGTAGTCTTAAAATAAAACTGGTCGTTATAAAAGGCAAAGCGTGTATCTTTTGAAGTACCTTCTTCGTCATTAAAATCTTTGGCTGATGGCGTAGAAAACTTTTCGTTGGTATTTACGCACAATAAAATATCGTGTGCCACCCAGTCTTGTTGGTCAACATAATGACTATCGTTTGAAGCGATTACTTTTACACCAAATTTTTTGGCAAATTTCATCAAGACTTCGTTTGCTTTAATTTGTTCTGGAATTTCGTGACGCTGAAGCTCAACATAATAATCTTCACCAAATCTATCCAACCACCATTGAAACTCTTTTTCGCCTTCTTCTTCGCCTTTTTTCAAAATCATTTGGGGTACAGACGCTCCAATGCAGCAGGTAGTGGCAATTAAGCCTTCTTTATACTGCTCAATCATAGCTTTGGTAATACGAGGGTATTTTCCATATAGCCCTTCTATATAACCTAAAGAACAAAGTTTTACCAGATTTTTATACCCCTGTGGATTTTTTGCTAACAAAAGTTGGTGAAAACGTTTGTCTTTTACGTCTTTTGTAAATTGCTTTCGATGATGGTCTTCAACCACATAAAATTCACAGCCTACGATTGGTTTTACACCGAATTTTCCGGCTGTTGCTACAAAATCAAAAACTCCAAACATATTACCGTGGTCAGTAATTGCCATTGCGGGCATATTATCAGCCTGGGCTTTCTTGAAGAGTTTTTTAATGTCAGAAGCACCATCAAGCAACGAGAATTGGGTATGATTATGTAGGTGAGAGAATTGCATTTTTTCAATGATCAGTGAATAATTATCAATTATCACGCACGCACTTTTTAAGGTTATGTGAGTGTTTTAAAAACATAAATTTAGTTAAAAAGTGTGATTTTTTGAGAGAAATTTGTCGGAATTAAGTTAAATCATTGATTATCAGATTCATCATTGAAAACATTTTCATTTAAATTTGAAAACTCAATATCAAATCGTATCTTTGCACCCCAAATTACTTTTTGTTCAATACTTAATGTTTTAGCGATGCCAAAGCAAAAAACCAATTCTGGAGCGAAAAAACGCTTCAAAATTACAGGAACAGGTAAGATCAAGCGTAAACACGCTTTTCATAGCCATATCCTAACAAAAAAATCTAACAAACGTAAAAGAAACCTAGTTTCTGCAACACTTGTTAGTTCTGCCGATACAAACCGTATCGAAGGATTATTATGTATGTAATACGAATGACGAATTTTTGAATTACGATTGACGAATTAATTTTCAATGTCAAAATTCAAAATCAATTTTCAATTACATGGTTAATGCGAAGAGTCGAAAATCGACATACCGCAAATGTTTCACCCGACAAATGGCAACGAAAGAGTTTTAAATTCCTGAGTTTTGAAGTCTGAGTTCTGAGTTTCAAAAAAATTCGTAATTCGTAATTCGTAATTCATAATTCAAAAAGCCGCCCACGTCAAAAAACTAAAAAACAAAAAAATGCCAAGAAGTGTCAATCACGTAGCGTCAAGAGCGAGACGTAAAAAAGTCCTAAAATTAGCCAAAGGCTATTACGGACGTAGAAAAAATGTTTGGACGGTTGCAAAAAACGCCGTTGAAAAAGGATTAGTTTATGCCTATTCAGGTCGTAAACAAAAGAAAAGAAGTTATCGTCGTTTGTGGATTGTTCGTATCAACGCGGGTGTGCGTCCATTAGGAATGTCATATTCTGTATTAATTGACAAACTCGCAAAGGCAGGCATCGAACTTAACAGAAAAGTATTGGCTGACCTAGCAATGAATCATTACGATGCATTCAAAGCAGTTGTTGATAAAGTAAAATAAACAAGCTACCCACCTTAAAGGTGTATCAAAACAGGCTTATACAAAAAAAACATCAAGTTGAACTTGATGTTTTTTTTGTTACCAGTACGTAAAAAAACCTAAAAGAAGGCGACTTAACTCTCAATTATTAAAGTTTTTAAGCCTTTCCACTTACCTTCTATATCTTGTCCGATTAAATAGGCTTCAAATTCGACTTGATTCCCTGCTCGCAAGTATTCTAAATTTTCAAGATTCCCGGTAACCAAATCTTTGATTATCAAAAACTTGGTAGCCCTTTCCTTTTCAAAATCAGTCCACCAGTCTTTTTCCATGAGAATTGAGTCAAAAAATTTTTCCCATTGTAATACCTCCACTCTTACTGTAGGAGTGACTCCAATATATTTACGAAAAAGAATTGTATCAAATGGAGCAGGGTTATCTGCTTGCCAATCGATAACTTTAATTTTTTCATCAGACTCACTTGGATAAAACACACCACTAACACTATCTGTCAATAAATCGACGAATGTTTTTTCAGAATTTGGGATAATTTCGCTCACTTTAAGTAGGTTAGTAAATTTATATTTGCGTTTTGTTACTTTTCAATATTTATTGTGTCAAATATCCGAAATTAATTTCAATTTATTTGGAAATAATTGTAATCAAAATAGTAATATTGTGCCAATTAACAACCATTAAATCTAAAAAAAATGTTAGAATTATTGCAAGGGCTTATTCAAAAAGCTGGACAAGGTGCTGTGGTTCAAAACCCAGAAGTTCCAAATGAACACAATGAAGGCGTGATGGGAGAAGTGATGCAAGGACTTATGGGAGGTCTTTCAAATCAAGCAAATTCACAAGGAGGTCTTGGTGGTTTAATCGGATTATTAGGCACTGATACTGAAAATAGTGGCAGCTTAATGTCTAACCCAATTGTTGGAAACATCGCACAGAGCGTTATTAGTAATCTAATGAATAAATTTGGTTTATCAAATTCTACTGCGTCAGGGGTTGTTGACAACATGTTGCCATCAGTTTTGGGAAATCTTATAAATAAAACAAACGACCCAAATGATAATTCAATCGACTTAGGTGGTTTGTTGGAATCAATCACTGATGGAAAAACAGCTGGAATTGACTTTGGAAGCATTCTTAGTCAGGGTGCCGCAGCATTTTCAGATGGGAAATTGGATATAAATGACTTAATGAAACTTGCTAGTAACACCATGGGGAACCAAAAACAGAATGATGGTGGCATCGGTAGCCTTCTTGGGAACTTATTTGGTGGAAAATAATATAAAACAAATCTCAAAAAACGAATTAAATCAAATATTTCTGACCTCCAAATAAATAATGAGACAAATGTTTTAAACTGAATACTTTTTATTTGTTAATTTTGAGATCACATTCGATATATACCAAAAAATGCCTTGCATGAAATTTGTTGTTACATTTACTCTGTTGATTTTTACTTCTTTATTTTCGATTGGACAAATAAGCATCACCTTTCCAATGGAAAAGGCTGTTTTTCAAAGAAGCTTAAACAATAGTGCGACAATAAATATTGCCGGGAATTATTCTTCAAACATAACTTCTGTTGAAGCTAGATTTATAAATGTTCAGAATGGTCAGGTTACTATTGCTTGGACGACCTTAACTAACAATTTAAATGGTGGGATTTTTAGTGGGTCTGTTTCAAATGTACCTGGTGGTTGGTACACAGTTGAGTTGAGAGGAAAATCAGGAACTAATATAGTAGCTACTACTAGTTTGAATAAAGTTGGTGTAGGAGAAGTTTTTTTGATTGCCGGGCAGTCAAATGCACAAGGGCTTGCTGGTAATCAAGGAGAAGTTGGAGCGACTGAAGAACGAGTTTTGTGTCATAATGAGGTTTCATGGTATGATTCTAATATTGGCCAATGCGATAAAAAAACGCCAAGCTATCCATCTTTTAGTCAGATATTTAGCGATTATTTAACAGACACAAGAAGTTTCCTTTCAAAAACAGGTTTCAACCCTTGGTGTTATGGAAAACTTGGTGATGATTTAGTTCGAAAACTTGATGTCCCTGTTGTATTTTTTAATGCTGGTGCAACAGCTACTACATCATTCAATTGGAAAGAAAGTTCAGCTGGCCAAGAAACAAAAAATATTTATACTGATGTACAGTATTGTGGTTTAGTTGGAGCTCCATATGTAGGCTTAGAAAGGATTATAAATTACTATGCCTCTATTTTTGGTGTAAGAGCTATTTTATGGCATCAAGGTGAAAGTGACAATTATGCTAGTACCTCTGAATCAGATTATTTTTCAAACATCATCGCTGTAATTAATAAAACTCGTTCAGAACTTGGCAATATTCCATGGGTAATTTCTCGTGCTTCCACAAGTGATCAGTACGAAAATGGAGGTTTAGGAAATCCCAACTATAATATCATCAATGCACAAAACTCTTTAGTGAGTATCAGTAACCAAGTATTTCCAGGACCCTCCACCGATGACATTTTAGGCTCAAATCGTTGGGATTATGTCCATTTTTATGGTGGCGGATTAATTGAATTGGCAAAAAGGTGGGATGCCGCACTAAATTATGATTTCTTCAATAATTCAAGACCTTTGGTGGCACAGAATTTTCCGCAAGTAACTACATCTCTACAACCTACAAACGAACTCCGTATAACCGCTCCAACAGGGTATAGTGCCTATAAATGGGTGCGTTTAGATATTGGAAACGAGGATTACGAAGATGCAACAGAAGCCTCAAGCCAAAGTATAGACCGATCATCAGGCACCTATCGCTGCTATGTTTCCGATGCACAAGGAAATATAACATTTACCCAGCCTGTTACTGTTATCATTTGCGAGGGCTTGAAAAGCTGCTCTGGTATAACTTATTTATCTGATAATCAACCATGTAGCTCGAGCAACACTTGGGGGCCAATCGAAATGGATAAAAGTAACGGTGAAAATGGAACTGGCGATGGCACGACTATCAAAATCAAGGGAGTATCTTATCAAAAAGGTATTGGTGTTCATGCCAATGCTACCATCAGTTATAGATTGAATAAAAGATTTGGTCAATTTATTTCTACAATTGGAATTGATGATGAGGTTGCCACTGCAAATATTGGAGCCACAGTTATTTTCAAAGTTTATAAAGATAATGTTTTATCATACACAAGTGCTACTGTTGATAGAAATAGTTCGGCAATTAAACTAAATATTGATGTAAAAGGGGTAAATGAGCTGAAATTAGAAGTCAGTGATGCTGGAGATGGTAACTTTGCCGACCATGCAGATTGGGCAAATGCTCGCCTTCACTGTGTAGACACCCAGGCACCCTCATCTCCTACTGCATTGTCAGGAAGTTTAATATCGCAAAATTGTGTTACACTGTCATGGAACAATTCAACCGATAATATGGAAGTAGAGAGATATGATGTTTACAGAAATGGCACTTTCTATGGTAGTGTTGAGGCTCCATCAACCACATTAAAAGTGACTGGACTAAGTAGTCAATTAAATCCCTATCAATTTGTAGTGAAAGCCATTGATTATTCCGGTAATGTGTCAAACCAAAGTAATTTAATAGAAATAGTTACACTACAAAATATGATTATTGATAATTCTAAGAAAATTATTCAAAAAGGTGAATCAAGTTCTTTATTTGCAAGCGGTTGTGCGGGTGGAACAGTTACTTGGTCTAATGGCTCTACTTCTAATCCTTTAGTGGTAAGTCCAATTGATACAACAATTTATAGTGCTACTTGTAAGATTGGAGATTGTACGAGTTTAATGGTAAAAGATACTGTAAAAGTTATTCCGGATTGTAAAAACTTCTACATTTTCTCAAACAACAAAGATAATTATACAGGAGCGTCGACTTATCTAACATTTAATGCTTCTCAAACTATAAATGCAAATAACATCATTTCGTCTGGTGCTAAAGCGAACTATATTGCCGCAAAATCAATAACTCTACTTCCTGGATTTAGTTCAACTATTGGAACGGTATTCAATGCCAAAATAGCTGGTTGCCCAAACTCTCAAAGTACACCAACTCCCTCAGCTGACAATTTGGAGGCAGCTCCAATAATTGAGACAAAACTAAGGCCATCGAGGAAATTTACACAATGATTGTCTGACAATCTGTCAGTATTTTCTGTCAAAAATATGCTTGGCATTTCAATTGATGAGATAAATATTTAAAATAAATTGATCAAAAATACTGACACAAAAAACATGGGAAAAATTATTGGAATTGACTTAGGAACAACTAACTCGTGTGTTGCGGTGATGGAAGGAAACGAACCTGTTGTGATTGCAAACAGCGAGGGAGCTCGTACTACACCTTCAATTGTAGCATTTTTAGAGAACGGAGAAAAGAAAATTGGAGCACCTGCCAAACGTCAAGCTATCACTAATCCTAAAAACACTATTTCTTCTATCAAGCGTTTCATGGGCAAACGTTATACAGAAGTTGGAAGTGAATTGAAAACGATCACTTACGATGTAGAACAGGGTGCAAACAACACACCGCGTGTACGCATCGGCGATAGATTATATACTCCACAAGAAATTTCTGCATCAATTCTTCAAAAAATGAAGCAAACCGCCGAAGATTATCTTGGAACGACTGTCACAGAAGCTGTGATTACTGTTCCAGCATACTTCAATGACGCTGAGCGTCAGGCAACTAAAGAAGCGGGAACAATTGCTGGTTTAGATGTAAAACGTATCATTAACGAGCCTACTGCTGCAGCTTTGGCTTATGGTCTTGACAAACAAGGTAAAGACATCACAGTTGCGGTATTCGACTTAGGTGGTGGTACATTCGACGTTTCGATTCTTGAATTAGGCGATGGTGTATTTGAAGTAAAATCAACAGATGGTGACACGCACCTCGGAGGTGATGACTTCGATCAAGTGATTATTGAATGGCTAGCAGAGGAATTTAAAAAAGATGAAGGTATCGATCTACGTCAAGATGCAATGGCTTTGCAACGCTTAAAGGAAGCAGCTGAACGAGCTAAAATCGAGCTTTCGAGTTCGGCACAAACTGAAATCAACTTACCATATATCTTCCCTGTTAATGGAATTCCAAAACACTTGGTTAGAAACTTCTCTAGAGCAAAATTTGAACAATTGGCTGACAGTCTGGTTCAAAGAGCAATGGAGCCTTGTAAACGTGCAATGAAAAACGCCAATATGAGCATCAGTGATATTGACGAAGTTATTTTGGTTGGTGGCTCAACGCGTATTCCTAAAGTTCAAGAAGAAGTTGAGAAATTCTTTGGCAGAAAACCATCGAAAAACATAAATCCTGACGAAGCCGTTGCTATCGGAGCAGCTGTTCAAGGTGGTGTTTTGACAGGAGAGGTAAAAGATATTTTGCTACTTGATGTGATTCCCTTATCCCTTGGGATCGAAACTTTGGGCGGTGTATTCACAAAAATGATTGAGTCTAACACAACTATTCCAACAAAGAAAAGCGAAACATTCTCAACTGCGGCAGATAATCAGCCTTCGGTAGAACTACACATTTTGCAAGGAGAACGCCCCATGGCAACTCAAAACCGTACTCTCGGACGTTTCCACTTAGATGGTATTCCACCAGCACCACGTGGTGTGCCTCAAGTAGAAGTAATGTTTGATGTGGATGCAAACGGCATCTTGAACGTTACGGCCAAAGATAAAGGAACTGGTAAAGAACAAAAAATCAGGATTGAAGCATCTTCCGGATTATCAGATGCAGAAATCCAAAAAATGCGTGATGAGGCAAAAGCAAATGAAGAAGCTGATAAAGCTGAAAAAGAAAAAGTTGAGAAGGTAAATGCAGCTGATACTATGATTTTCCAAACTGAAAAACAGTTGAAAGAATATGGTGACAAACTTTCAGAAGGAAATAAATCTGCGATAGAAGGTGCATTGACTGAGCTAAGAGCTGCTCACGGCACTAAAGACTTATCTGCGATTGATTCAGCGATGGAGAAAATGAATGCTGCATGGCAAGCTGCTTCGCAAGAAATGTATGCGGCGGGTGCAACTCCAGGAACAGATGAAGGACAACAAACTGGAGGAAATCCTGCATCTACCGACGAAGGCGTAACTGATGTAAACTTTGAAGAAGTAAAATAATTTCTTAAAATAACTAAAAAAAAGCCCCCATTTCAAAAGAAATGGGGGCTTTTTATATTTTATAATTATTGTTTAATCAGCTTTTGTAAACTTTGAAGTACGTCCGATAATTGAAATTCCGATAAAACCTCGTACGTCAAGTTGTGTTGGGCTTACTAAAGTCATTTTACAAGAATAAGTTTTGCCATTTTTAGGGTCATACACTTCTCCATCTTCCCAAGTTCCTTTCCCGGTAGATTTGAAGTTTTTTAGATTCATCAATCCTAAAATTGGACGAGTTTTTAGTTTAGCATCGGGATTCTCCTTATCCAATCTTGGCTTGCCATTTTCATTTGGTTCTTTTAGCCATATAATTTTACCGTTGATTTTTTCTCCTTGCTTGAAAAACTGAATTTTACCAGTTTTTTCTTCATTATACCAAGTACCTTGCAAAATATCTTGTGCATACGAAAAACTAGAAATAATAGAGAACGCAATGATTGAAAGTGTTTTTTTCATACGATTAGGTTTAGATTACTGATTTTTTGTTTTTAAAAAGTGTAATAAAAAGATAAACTGCATAC
>NZ_CALCZQ010000002.1 GCF_937903345.1 uncultured Emticicia sp.
GAGATCTACACAGGCGAAGACACTCTTTCCCTACACGACGCTCTTCCGATCTCAGGGGTAGCATTTACGCTTACTCTCGACTATGAAACGTTTAAGGAATTATTTGAAAATAAAAAATGAGAAAAGTATCGCCCCTAACCCCTAAATGTGAATATATTAAAAGTTATATTTTTTCTTTTTTCAGAAAGAAAATAAAAGAGTGTATCCTTTTCTTTTGTCTTTCATTTTTTTTCAGTTCGTGTTTAGTCAGTAAATATATTCCGCAAGGAGAAAGTCTTTATACTGGTGCAAAAATTATAACAAATACAGATTCGAGTTTAAATAAAAAACAAACAAAAGCCCTTAACAAACAACTAAAAACAATCATTAGGCCAATACCAAATAGTACAATCTTTGGGTTTCCGTATAAAGTTTGGTTCTATTACGCAACTGGCGAACCCAAGAAAGAAAAAGGTATGAGAAGCTGGTTCAGAATGAAATTTGGTGAAACTCCCCTGCTGGCCAGCAAAAGAGCAGTAAATGTAAATACCGAAATTATCAGTAATTATTTGAATAATGAAGGCTACTTTCGTTCAACTGCTTCAGGGGAATTACTAATGAAAGGTAAAAAAGCGGCAGCGTTTTATACAGTAAACGTGCGACCTCGCTATACAATTGGAAAAGTAGAATTTGTAATAAAAGATAGTATGATCTTGTCCAAAAGTTTACTACAAACCAAAGCCGCTTCATTGCTAAAGGAAGATGAACCTTACCGATTTGACAACATCAAACTTGAGCGTGAGCGTATTGACAAAGCACTGAAACTCAATGGTTATTACTATTTCCGACCTGATTTTTTGATTATCAAAGCCGATACCAATCAGAGCAATCGAAAAGTAAACCTTTTTCTCGAACTCAAAGCTAATATAACTCAAACATCACTCAAGCAATATACCATCAAAGATGTTTTGGTTTATGTCGATGCTCCAGATAGTACATCAATCAAAGGTGTTCAAATAAGAGGAGGCTTAAATGTTTTTGACTCAAAACGCTCATTTCTACCTAAGGTTTTCAATGATGCCATTGGTTTCAGTAGCGGCCGACTTTATAATAGCCAAACTCACAATGCCTCACTTTCTAAATTGATAAATCTACGCAATTTCAAGTTCGTCAAAAATCGTTTTGAGATGGTTAACCGCTCTGACTCAGCACAGATTAATGTCATTTATGATTTGACTTCACTCAAAAAGAAATCCTTACAAACTGAACTAAATGCACTTACTCGCTCCAATAACCTTGCAGGCACACAATTGGGAGCCAGTTGGCTAAATAGAAATATTTTTAAAGGAGCCGAAATTCTCAAAATTGGTATTAATACAGGTTTTGACTTTCAATTAACAAATAAAAAACTTAATAATGCCCCAAATCAATATTATCGCTTGGCAGGGGATGCCGACCTTACTTTCCCTAGATTTTTGTTACCTTTTTATAGCGTTAGGGCTGAAAGAAATCAAGATTTACCAAAAACAAATATTAACTTGGGTTATGAGCGTTTAGTACAAAAAGGTGTAGCCAGCAATGCTGATAGTAGCACTTATCGCTATAATCAATACACGATTACCTCACTCCGGAGCTCATTGAGTTATAGTTTAAGAAAAAATGCGGCCGTTGAGCATCATTTCACTCCAATTTCTATTAATCTGATAAAACCAAAAAATATCAGTGAAGAGTTTCAGTTACTAATTGATCGAAGTATCAATGCTGGAAATATTCCAGATTTAGTAAGGTATTTAAAGATTTTAGAAACTCGACTAATTTTAGGTGGGCAATATAATATTGTTTATACACCAATTCAAGTTCCCAAAAGTCGGCATTATTTCTATTTAAATGCAGGAGTTGATATTGCAGGAAATATGGGAGGTTTACTTACAAAAAAACAAGCTGATGGCTCAAAACAAATCGCTAAGACGGTTTTTGAGCAATATGCCCGCTTCGATTTAGAGACTCGTTATTATATTGACTTTACACCAAGCATAAGACTTGCCAATCGAGTAATTTTGGGTTATGGTTTGCCCTACGGAAATTCTAAAAATTTGCCTAATCAAGTAAAACAGTATTTTGTTGGAGGTAGCAATAGTATTAGAGCATTTAGAGCAAGGTCTATTGGCCCTGGTAATTATAATATCATTGGCGATAGCACTTCCATTTTCACGACTGCATACGGCGATGTAAAACTTGAGCTCAACAGTGAGTTACGCATAAAATTAACTCAAATCATTAATTTAGCAATTTTTGCTGATGCTGGAAATATTTGGATGACAAAATATAACGACGACTCTGGTTTTCCAAAAAGTAGCACTTTTGGTAAAGATTTCTATAAACAATTAGCCGTTGGTGGTGGTTTTGGTTTACGCCTTGATTTTACTTATGTGAAACTTCGACTTGACCTTGCAACGCCATTCTGCAAGCCGTGGCTGTCCGAAGGAGACCGTTGGGTCATGAAAGACATCAAACCCTTTGAGAAAGCATGGCGAAAGCAGGATTTAATACTGAATATTGCAGTTGATTATCCATTTTAATTACTCAAAAAACAAAAGGAAGGCTTCCTTTGGAGCGAATGTCGCCAAGAGAAACCTTCCTCAAAATTAATTATTCAGCATCCTTCCAACGATATTCTACTTTATCTTCCATAAATTCTTCCAAAGCTACTGAAGTTGGTTTTGGTTGACGCTCATAGAATCTTGAGATTTCGATTTGTTCACGGTTCTCAAAAATTTCTTCTAAATTATCAATATTTGAAGCAAATTCACCCAATTTCTGGGTTAATTCTTCTTTAGTTTTTACAGCCACTTGTCTGGCACGTTGCGATGCAATATATACCGACTCATAAACATTACCTGTTTTAGCGGCTAATTTATCGACATCTCTTGCAATTATTGAAGGATTTATTGCCATATTTTTGTTTTTGTTCCATACTTTCAAAGGAACTTTATTTTTGATTAACTAAAGATCTATACTTTAAAAACAATTATTTGAAAATTTAACTTTTACCGGCTTTTTCTTCTTTTTTGGTTGCGGCATCCTCTTTCTCTTTAACAACTCTTGCGGCTTCTTTGGCTTTTAATTCTTTTACTTCCTGCTCGAATTTAACAGCTTTCTCTAAACCTTTTCCAGCACCCACATACACTTTTTCGGCTTGCTTTAAATATTTACTTTTAGGAAATTTATCAATAAAATCTTCATAAAACTTCAAGGCATCAGAATAGCGTTCTTTTTGTTTAATTTCAAAACTTACCGAAGCCAAATCATATTGAGATTGCACTTTCAAAAAAGATAATTCTTCGATATATTCCGAATCCGGAAAATCTTTCTGAAAATTATCTATGGCTACAACAGCCGCTTTAAAGTTTGCAATTGTTACACCACTTGTTTTATAATAAAGTTTAGCCTTTTCATAAGATTTTTCTTCCAAACGATGTCTTAAGTCTTTTAAGTTTTGATTACAGCCATCTGAGTACTTGCTTTCAGGAAACGAATTTATAAAAGTCTGTAAAGCATCAATAGCAGTAAGAGTACTAGACTGGTCGAGATCAAAATTCGGTGAATCTTTATACATCGAATTGGCATACATGTAAAATGCTTCTTCGGCCATAGGACTATTGGCATAAGTTGCATAAAAACTCTTAAACAAATAGGCACTCATGCTAAACTGTTTTTGCTGAAACTGAGCATAAGCATTATAAAACTGAGCGTTTTCGGCAAGCGAGTCACCTTTCAATAACGGAATGATTTCTTCAAAAAGTATGCCTGCTTTGTAGTAGTCACCATTTTTGTAATAATCATTAGCAGCCTTATATTTTTCTTCGGTAGTACCTTTCTTTTGAAGCTTCATGAACTTGCTTGAGCAAGACGAAAAAAACAAAATACTAACAAGTAACAGGGCGATATGTGGTCTTTTTAAAAACATGGGTGCAAATATAATAAAAATACTACGTTTTTGTAACGAATTATGTAGCTTAATTATTTCCAACAATTAAAATATAAATACTTTACAGTCATTATGATACGAAAATTAAACATAATTGGCCTATTTTATTCGACTCGTTCTACAGAAACATGCATATCACTAAGAAAAATATTTCCAAATTGTGTGGCAAAAGCTACATCACTGGCATCTCGCCCATATGCTAACACTACTCGATTTCCTTTAGGAAGGGTCTGAGTAGAATCAAAAGTGAACCATTGGTTTTCTAGATAAACCTCAAACCACGCGTGTAAATCCATCGGTTGAAGTTCATACAAATATCCTACCACCATGCGAGCAGGGATATTTATTGCTCGGCATAATGCGATGCAGAGGTGAGAGAAATCCCGACAAACACCGATTCGACTCAAATTAATGTCGCATGCCGAAGATGATGAAGAGCTATAACCGTATTCATATACCACATTGCTTCGCACCCACTGGCATATTGCATTGACTTTTTCATAACCAGTCTGAAAATTTTGGATAATTTCATTAGCCATAATTAAAAATCTATCGGACTCACAATATCTGCTAGGTAATAAGTATATTAAAGCAAAATCGGGTAAATTCTCAATATTTAAAGATCTTGATGCAAAATTTACATCAATTGTATCGGAGGTTTCGACCACTGACGAAGATTGAATTCGAAAATCCCCAATCGGACTAATTAATCGCTGGCAAAGATTGCCATAAATATCTTTGTATTCTGTAAAAGTTGTATGAGGCGAGAAAGAAAAATCTTCGTTTAAAATTTGTTGTGCAGCTCCATTTTGTGGGCGAAGCATTAAAATTAAAGGAACATTTTCGGGGCATTCGTAAACAATCTGGCAAGCTACTCTTAATTTCATTTAGCTATTTTTCATAAAGGTAGTGGAATTAATCAGAAGTATAAATCCTTTCGTATATTACAACGAAAATAGATTTAAAATGAATATTTTAAATCAACGATTATGATGTTTAAGGCTAAGTGTTTTATGAAAAAATTACTGGGAGAATTTTTTATAAAATTGTTTAAAGATTCATGGTTTGCTACCTTTAATATCATTTGATTGCTTCCTATTTAAAGATCTATTATATTTGTTTTGAAATTTGCACCAAAAAATTCGGTTAGAATATTATACCAATAAAAATATTCAATTACATTTATTTTAATAAGTATTAATAATTTGCTAATTCCAACTTTCCTTATATGCACTTTGTTTAAATTTAAAGGCTTAACTTCTTCTATACCTCTTGGTTTAAAAAAAACATATCCTTTACTAATTTTAACTGTCATTTCGACAAATTGTTTCGCTCAAAATCAATGGACCTGGATGTCTGGATATTTAGTAAGTGATGTGGTTTGGATGAATCCTCGCCCTCTGCCCTCCCCAATGAGTGTACGAGGGGCACCATGGACTTTGAGTAGCACTGTTAAGCCATCCGTCAGAGAGCATTCTGCTGGGGGAATAGCTAATAATAATGAGATTTATGTTTATGGTGGTGCCTCTTTAGAGGCTGAATATTCATCGGATTTTTGGGTTTACGATATTTCTCAGCAAAAATGGGCTTTTATTTCTGATTTAGGCTGGCAAATTATTGACAATGTTTATGGAGTAGAAAGCTCTACGGCTCACCCGGGAGGAAGGAACAGAATGGCCTCTTCGGTAGATAACAATGGTAATATTTGGATGTTTGGTGGAATTTATTTTGAAAAAAATATTTCTGAAGTTTTTGTCAAGTCAGACTTGTGGATGTATAGCACTAAAACAAGAAAATTTACTTGTTATGGTGAATATGAGGGTTCGCAGTCGAAACCAAGCGAAAGATACAGGCCAAGGGTTTGGTTTGATGACGCAAATAATTTGTGGATGTTTGGCGGTGCGGTTGACACTCCAAGCGGCTCTCTTTCTTACAATGATTTATGGATGTTTAACACTACTAATAAAAGTTGGACGTTTATAAGTGGGAATAAAAATCAATCTTTCTGTAAAGATTGTACCAATGGCTCATATCCAGCAATTGCGGGTACTGGTGGAACTCAATATTTCCCAAGATCAAGGTCTGACTATGGCTATTGGAAGGATACTTCAGGTAATATTTGGATTTATGGTGGCTATGCTGAATCTCATGGAACAGATGAATATGGCGATCTTTGGAAGTTTAACCCTTCAACAAAAGTTTGGACTTTAATTTCGGGAAATGATACCTTAAATCCTCCTAAAACTGCCACAAATCCAGGATCAAGGAATGCTCCTTATTGTTGGGTAGGAAATGACAATAAATTATATATGACTGGAGGTCTAAGACAATACTCATATTTTTTGAGAGATACCTGGCGAATAAACCCTGCAAATGGTAATTGGGAAGCCGTAAGTATAGATAATTCATTGATTAATCAACTACCCGTTTCGTCAGGCCTAGGAATCGAAAATTCCACTAATATTCCTGGTGCTTCTGTAAATGTACTTAATCATCTGACCACTGGTTCTCACACTTATATGTTTAGCGGCTACGGTATGGGTTCAAATAATCTGCTAGGGTATACTGGTGCAATGTGGAGATACTCACTTGATGGTTATACTAGTAATTTACTACCAATTGCTAACACTGATTCACTCGCTTTTCCTTACAGAGATTCTGTTGCTTGTAACATCAAATTGAATGATTTACCTAAAGCTGCTTTCAACAATGCAACAATTGATATTGATATAAATCAGGCAGGAATCCAAAAACGTCTCAGTACTACAAATGGCACATTTTCTGTTGATAGTTCTGGGTTAGTCTGGTTTAAACCAGTAGCTAATTTTGTAGGGACTGTTTCGATGAGTTATACTTACCAAAATTCTGCTAAATATGTATCGAATACTGCCCAACTCAAATTAACTATTTATAAATGTGGGCCTACTATATTGAATCTCACCTCTCCTTCATATGACCTTTCTAATGGATTGTATCAATATTTCAATTATGAGGTTGTTAAATTAAGTAATAAAATAAAACCTTCCGGTAGCAATAAAGTTTTGGTTCAAGTAAACTCCGCTTCTTCAATTGTTTTGCTTCCTGGCGTTTTGATTACTCCAAACATTGGTTCAAAATTTGAGGCCAAGATAATTGGCTGCAATTAAAATGAAAAAAATGAAAAAATATTTTTACTCTTGCTTGGTCGTTGGTGTATTTGTGGTGGCATGTAGTTCTCGCTCCATACAAATTGACCCCAACATTATCATTATAAAAGACAGCAATTTGGAGAAAGCCTTAATTGCTAAAAAAATTGACTCAGACAGCACAGTAAACGGCCAAATCAAAAGGTCTGATGCTGTGGAGGTAAAAATTTTGAGCATCCCAAATCTACAAATAATGTCATTAGATGGTATTGAAGGTTTCAAATCACTTACTTACCTAGATTGTTCACTAAATCAAATAACAAATCTTGACCTAAGTCAAAATACCCTTTTAGAGTCTCTGGATTGCTCTTCTAACCTTCTCACAAACATAGATTTGAGCAGAAATCTCAATTTAGCAGTATTCAATGCCGTCAATAATAAATTAAAAGACTTGTCGATTTTGAGTAAACAACTATACGCCATGAACGCAAGTAATAATTTGCTTTTTACAGTAAAGATTGAAGATGCAACTCGGCTTTCGATATTATATTTATCAAACAATCAACTTAAAAATCTAAATTTAGTTAAAAACTTATCACTTGCGGAGCTGAGATGTAATAATAATAAATTGACTACTATTGATTTGAGTAAAAACACAAAACTCCGTTACTTAGATGTATCCAGTAATTCCCTTGCTACACTTGATTTATGTAATAATACTGAAATAATTAAACTCATATGTTCGTCAAATAATATAGCTACTATTATAATTCCTAAAAAAATTCAGCTAATCTTTAATAATAATTCTGCGTTGATTGATAACAAAACATCTTATTTGACTTGTGATTAAAAACTGTACTTATCTACAACTAATTAAGCTTCATAAATGTAGTTTTTAACAGGTTAGTATCGTTAAATTATTGTTAATTCCTTGAATTTTACGGCATTTTTGACTTATTTCGCAGAACACATTTTGTTGTCGAGCGATGGAAGAAAACATAAAAAATACAGATAATGATAAAGGCTCTAAAAGTAGTCTTTTTTCTTTATTAAACGGATTAGTACCAAACAACAATTCAAGCGAATCTAATGGCATTTCCGAAGATTCTAAAATAAACCGTTATGCCGATAGCATTGAACAATCGAATTACCTTAGTCGTGATTTGAGTTGGCTCAAATTCAATGAACGAGTACTTGACCAAACTCGCCAAAAAGAACTCAATCTATTTGAGAGATTAAAGTTTTTGGCCATTACAGCATCTAACCTTGATGAATTCTTCACAGTTCGTTTGGGGAGTCTTTATAATTATCTTGATTTCAACAAAGAACGTATTGACTATTCAGGATTGCGTGAAATTCCTTTCCGAAAAGCCCTAATGCTTTCAGTAAGGCAGTTTTGCCAAGAACAAGACCGTATCTTTAAAGAAGACCTCACTCCACTTTTTTCAGAATATAAGTTCAGAATCATAAAAATCAACGAACTTTCTCAAACAGAATTGGAGGAAACAATCGCGTATTTCGATAATACTATTTATCCGATGCTCACGCCGATGTTGTTCGACCACACACATGCCTTCCCGGTATTAATTGCTAAAACACTTATTTTTGGAGTTGTTACTGATGCAAACCGCTCAACACTTTTTCCTGATGATAGTGAAAATAAAAAACTTTCGTTTGTACAGATACCTGGCAATCTTCCAAGATTTTTCAATATCGAGCGAGCAGAGGAAACCTTATTTTTACCCATCGAAGAAATTGTACGACATGAGATTAAGAAACTTTATCGAAACATTGAAATTCAATCAGTCAATCTATTCCGTATTGTTAGAAATGGAGATTTTACACTTGAAGAATCAGACGATATCGAAGCCGATTTTGTAGATGAAATCAAACAGAAGATTAAGAGTCGTCGATTAGGTCGAGTTGTTCACATGGAAATTGAGCCAAATCCGAACGAATGGATGCTCACAATGCTCCAGAAACGCTTTGAGATCGACAAATACAATATCTTTTTTGATGAATTTCTTATTGATTATACATGTTTATGGCAACTCATACGTCATCCAGAATTTCAGGAAGACATCAAGCCGGTTCATCCGCCCATCACTCATCCAAGATTGAGAGATAAAAACGCCGACATTTTTGAGATAATCCGTGAGAAAGATATATTGTTGCATCACCCCTATAACAATTTTGAACCAGTTTTACAATTCATTGAAAAGGCAGCCGAAGACCCCGATGTATTGGCCATTAAGCTAACTATTTATCGTTTGGCGAAGAAATCTCGAGTGACACAAGCTCTATTGAAAGCCGCCGAAAATGGCAAACACGTTTCAGTCTTGTTTGAAATTAAAGCACGTTTCGACGAAGAAAACAACATCCGTGAAGCTGACCGACTTCAACGTGCGGGTTGCTTTGTTATATATGGTATTGGTTGGTATAAAACCCATACAAAGCTTATGCTTATAGTGCGAAAAGAAGGTAATAAAGTTACGCAATATGCTCACTTGGCTAGCGGAAATTATAATGAAGATACTGCAAGGCTTTATACAGACATTGGCTTACTAACAAGTAACCCGACCTATACAAAGGACATTTCGGAATTTTTCAATGTAATTACAGGGCATTCGCAACCTGCCAACTATAATAATTTGATTACTTCCCCTCGCGATATGCGAATTAAGCTTATCGAAATGATACGCAATGAATCGAACAATGCCCAAAACAACTTACCGAGCGGAATTTGTATCAAACTCAATTCGCTTGAAGACCAATACGTAATCGATGAATTGTATAAGGCTTCGCAAGCTGGTGTAAAAATCAAGCTCATTGTTCGGGGGATATGCTGTCTTCGTCCAGGACGTAAAGGTTTGAGCGAAAATATTACTGTGCGTTCGATTGTGGGTCTCTTCCTCGAACATGCTAGAATTTTCTACTTTCATAATAATAATCAACCACGTTTATACGGCGGAAGTGCCGATATTATGGTAAGAAGTTTTGATAAACGTATCGAATCGCTGTTTGAGATTGTTGATGAAGACATAAAACGCCAAGTAATGCATATTCTTGATTATAATTTGCGAGACAATGTAAATGCTTATGAACTTCAAGAAGACGGAATATATAAAAGAGTTGATTGTTCACTCATACAAAAAGATACAGCATTTGATATTCACCAACGTTTCTTTGAAGTAAATGAACAACAATATGAGCCAATTTCTTTATTTGATGGTAAAATACAATTTACTAATGAATTAGCTGAGGTTGTTATTGATTAATATTTTTTGAAGCCTATATTAAAAAGGGTAAGTATTAAAATTCAATCTATTTTTTAATGTATAATTAATTTCGTACCTATCAAAATTTCTTGGTAGGGAGGCATTTGTTCGGAAGAGTTTTCGATAATATTTATCAAAAGTTCTGTAGCCTTTTTGCCCATATTGTAGGCAAATTGTTCAACCGATGCCATTGGAGGATTATCCAAATAAAAGGTCATCGGTAAATTGGCAAAGCTTACAAATAATATATCTTTATTTGGAACAATCCCTTTTTGCCTACAAAATTGCATAGCGTAGAGTGCCAAATAATCATTAAAAGTCATGATAGCCTCAGGTGGATCTTTGAGAGCCAAAAGTTCCTTCATTTTTATGATTGTATCATCTTTCGACAAATCGGTCGATTTGATATACTTTGGCGAAGTCTCAAGATTAAACTTCTTGATTGCATTTAGATAACCGTTCAGACGTTCATCACTAACCTCTAAGTTAGAAGGTCCATTAATCAATGCAATACGCTTAATACCTTTGTTTATTAAAAATTCGATAGCCTCAAAAGCACCTTCAGATATGCTACAACGTACTTTGTTGGCGTCGAGATTGCGAGGAACACGGTCAAAAAAAACTAATGGAGTTCCAAAATTCTCAACTTCCTTAAAATGACTATAATTATTGGTTTCGGCGGCTACTGATGCAATCACACCATCCACTCTACTGCTCAGAAATGACTTTAAAGCTTTTTCTTCACGGACAAATTTATCACGTGATTGGCTTACAAATACATTATACCCTTTCTCCAAAGCCACATCTTCAATACCCGAAATAGCCATCGAAAAAAATTCTTCTTGCAAATAAGGAAGTAAAACACCGATGGTGAAGGTGCGATTTTTTTTTAAGAAAATTGCCGCTGGATTAGGGACATAGTGCATTGATTTTGCCAACTCCCAAACTCTTTCTCTTGTTCGTAAACCAATGCGAGTATTGTTCTGCAACGCTCTTGATACCGTTGAAATAGAGACGCCTAATCTTTGTGCAATTTCTTTGATGGTAGCTTGGTGTCTTAGCATTGTACAGATAAATATGTTGAATTTATATTCGCAGGTTAAACAAAAAAGAGAGTTAATAATCAATTTAAAAAATATACAACCAAAAGTTTATCAGCTCAGAATACAAAATTTTAAGACAAGTATTGCACGGTCACTATTCAGTAGTCCGGAGTAATATTAAATTATTACTTTCAATTAGATACAGATTTTATATTTATTAATTAAATACATTTAACTTTCTAACTTATCACAATTCTAATTGAGATTTTATCTTTATCAAAATATATATATTAAAATAATTGTATCTAACCTTCAAGTTTAA
>NZ_CALCZQ010000003.1 GCF_937903345.1 uncultured Emticicia sp.
AAGAATTTAAGTAAATCTTTTACAATAAACCGTGCGGCCAAATTAGCACACCTCATAATACCTATTCCAGTCTTGTCCTCCCCCTTCATTAATTACTAAGAATGTTTTAGTATCTATTTGCCTCACTTGATTATGAATGAGCCAGAGTAAACTCTTATTTATTTCCATAAATCTAAATATTCCATTTCCTGAATTTAGGTAAATTGCTAACATTTGCCCAGACTCACCTTTTGGGATAGGAACATTGTTTTTATAAATAAACATTACTAAAATGTCTTTTAAATTATCGGAATTTACATCAAAAAATAAAGTATCTCTATCAAAATCTACTTTTCGTAAATCGACAGGAATTGAATCTAAAGTCATAGTTTTATTTTGCCCTTGACTATTAAAACTGATAATTATCAAGCAAAAAGCAAAAGAGATGAAATAAGTTTTCATTTTTTTATTAAGTTTATTTACAAGGAAAAAGATTTTTTAGTCGTTGAAATTCTGTTTTGCGTCTTTCCCATCCATTAGGTTCACATGTATAACATGGTTCTTCTTGGTTATTGTGAGAACAGTTTGAAGTAATTGAGCCACAATTTGTTATTTTGGCTATTTTTAGCATGTTTTCTTCTGTTAATTTTGAAGAATATTTCTTACAGTTATTTACTTCCCAATACCAAAATGCTGAAAGAACAGCATATTTTGGGTTATTTATTTTTTCGGGGTAATTTACAAAATCAATATCATCTTTTAAGCTATTACAATATTCACCGAATTTTTTATAATTTGACGACCCTGTTAATTGAAACATTCCTCTACCTTTATATTTTGATTTACTGCTTCCCCAATCACTTTTTTCTTCTGTAATTAGACGAAGATTATCCGTTTCTTCGGCAATTTGAGAAAAAAACATAATTCTTTCTTCACAAGTATTCATTTTGAATTCCTTCAAGTATTGATTGATAAATGGTAGTAATTCAATTGATCTATCAGGTTTTACATTTGGAAAAATCTTTTTCAAAAGGTCTAAAGAAAAAATACCAGCAAAATCAATTTTTTCTTGTTTTTCTGCCTCCACTTTTAGCCCATCAAACAACCATTTTTCTACTAATTTGGCTTGGTCGTTGTTGTCAGTTTTTAACGTTAAGTATCGCAGTGGGTATTTAGTTCGGTCATTATATAACTCTATTCGGTTATTATTTATTTCTCGGTTAGGCTCATTATATTCATCTCTTGGTATTGATGTTACATCCATGCCTGTATTGTTTGAAATCTCAAGGCTGAATTTATCAATACAAATATCTCCAACCGATAGGCTTTGAAACAAAAAAGCGGCTTCTCATCGAAACCGCTTCTATCTACTATTCTACATCACTTCGCTTTATCCAGCCTTCGATTGTTTTTTTACTTTTTTCATTATAGAAAGAAAATTTTGTCCAATTTGTTCTCTCTTCTAAAATTTCAAGATTATCTCCCTCTACTAAATACATTTTTGTGGGTTTATTAGGACTGGAATAAATAATTGCTTTCGAAACTTTTACCGATATAAACGGAACAGGGTCGGGTACATCATTATGTATTTTACCAAATAATTTATCAAAACTCACTTCTTCAAATGGTAATTGATTTTCATTTTTGTAAATTTTTTCTTCAATCAATACCTCCTTTCCAGTATTGAAGGTCTTAATTTGGTGTTTAATCAAATACCAGTTATCTCTCTGCTTATCGAACTGAAAATAACATAAATAATTGTTGGGGTCTTGTCCTCCTTCTTCATTTACAATACAAAATGTTTTATTATCTACACTAAAAATAGATGTATGAATAACCCAAAGAGCCTTCCTATTTACATTTTTTAAGTGATACTCATTTCTTCCATTATTTAAATAAATGGCTATTTCATGCCCAGAATTACCTTTTGGGACGAATATTTTTTGGTCATACTCATAATCAAATTGTAATATTATATCTTTCAAACCATCACTATTAATATCGATTATTAAGGTATCTTGACTTATATTTCCTTTGTTTACATCAAAAGGTATTTTGTCCAGTTTAGGCTTGTTCTGTTCTTGGGCTTGGCATGAAAAAGCCAGAATAGAAATCATGATAGTTAAAATATTTTTTTTCATATTTTTAAATTATTTACAAGGGAATAACTGTTTTAAACGATTAAATTCTTTTTTTCTCTTTGCCCATCCATTGGGAGGACAATCATAGCATTTCTCCATTTTTCCAGTAATTGAATTCTTTTTCTTTCCACAAAATTTTGTGTTTCCACAATTTACAAGTTTAGAAACATTTAATAAACTTTCCTCAGAAAGGTCGGTACAATATTGTGTACAGCCTTTTCCAATCTTCCAATACCAAAAAGCTGACAATACTGCATATTTTGGATTTGTAGCAACTTCTTCAGGGCTATTTTCAAAATCGACATTATAGCCTAAACTTTTACAATATGCTTCAAATGGCTTATAGTTAAACTCCCATCCAGTTAGTTGCATTAAGCCTCTTCCCTTATACTTTGATTTACTGCTTGCGTAACCACTTGGTAACTCCGATAAATCATGCAGCTGTGTTGTTTCTTCTGCTATCTGTGCGAAAAAATGAATCCTTTCTACACAAGAAGCAATTCCGAACTCAGTTAAATATTGGTTAATATAAGGTAAAAAGTCTTTGCTTTTTTTATCTGAAACTTGAGGGAAAATCTTTTTCAAAAGCACCGACGAAATAGTCCCAGTAAAATCAATTTTTTCTTGTTTTACTGCCTCCTCCTTCACTCCCGCAAACAACCACCCTTCGACCAACTTTGCTTGGTCGTTGTTATCGGTTTTGATGCTTAGGCTTTTATCTGTTGGGGTTTGATAATCTTTAAACGTAATACCATTTCCTGATATTTCAACTGCTAAGTCTTCATATTGGTCTTTTTTAGTAGATGATACATTTACTCCTGATGCATTGTGTGGTTGCATTTCTATACTGAAATTATCAATACAAATATCTCCAACCGATACTTGGCCAATGGGTTTATTGGCATCAAAAGGAAGATATTGAAGACTTACATTGGCCGAACCAGTGCTTTGTAAATCCTCTTTAAATTTATTCATTACTGCAATGATTTCCTCGCAATTTCCATTATCTCCCATACTTTGCCAAATTAGCTTTATACTCCTCCAGCCACACCCACACTCCATTTTTTTATCTTTGATGGCCTTTAATTTCTCTTCAAGGGCTTTGGCTAATTTAGCCATTTCTTGCTGTCTTTTCTTATCGTCTTCTAAGCATTTTTTGCAATTATCATCATAAAAAATCCACTCCCCTGCATCAGCCTTGGGTCCTTTCTTTGGCTCAGAGGTTTCGGTGTAGGCTTCGCAAGTACAGCTTTGGCTCGCCAAATTAACCAAATTAATGATTTCGTCGGAACCCTCGCTTCCAAACTTTTTTGTAAAATAAGCTATCTGCTTATCTATCCCTTCTTTGGCTTTCTTTTTCATTTCTGCCAATGTTTTCTGCTCGGCTTTACTTATCTTTTTGCCTTCATTTACTTTATCTAAAATTAGCTGCGTTTTTTGAGCAATCCCATTATAAAGGTCAGCAATTGAATTATAAGTCTCTGCTATCGCTCCTGCATTTTCGGCCGCAACATTCAAAACTTGCTGATACACGGCATAAGCCTTTTTCAATACTTGCCTTTGCTTTTCGTTTAAAACCGCTACATCAATGCCGCTTGTTTCTGCCTTACCTGCTACAATACAGCCGCCCTGAGCTACTTTTATACCGCTTAAAGTTACCCCCAATTTGATGTTATTCATCATCGGTACTTTTATCAAACCCTCGCCATTGCCGCTACCATCAATACTTACTACACTCAAAACCATGCTATTCATGGCAATATCATCGCCTGCCGATACTGGCACGATTGTACCGTTGTATTGTGGAACGTTGTCGTGGTTGCCGCATGAGTAGCTGGCACTAATGCCCGCACAGGTGGGTTTGTTGCTTTTTAGCACTTCTTGTAGTTGCTCTACTGTAGCATTGGCTGGCAAAGTCGTTAAGCTACTCGGCACACCTTCGGGCAATTCTTCGCCTTCGGCAGGTATGTATATTTTTACTGGTGTATTCAGAATCGTATCAATACTTTCTTCTTCGGGTATTTCATTAGTTTGCTCATCATCAACAGTTTGCAATACATCAGGTTGGGCGGCACTCCGCTTGGGTTTTGGGTCTTTTTTTGGCGTGTAAGTAATGTTTGGGTCGCTTATCCATGCCGAGTCTTGGGGGGCTTCGTTGAGCTCGAAGGTTTTTTTGCTTGGCTCGCTTTGCCCTTGTTGGCAGACGCTCCGCACTTGCCATGCGTAGGTAAAGCCTCGGGGCTGTTGTATCAGCAAATAGTTCTTTTCTTTAATACTCCGCTCGGTTTTTATGCCCGTTGGTTGGGCATTATAAGCTATTTTAAAGCTAAGTGCATCGCTTGGGGCATCCCAATTTAGCTGTACTGAGCCATCATCGGCATCAACTTTGGCTTGCAAATTATAAGGTTTGGGGCAAGGTAAATGCCCATAGACAAAACTCTTAATATCACTGTATCCATCATTCAAAAAACCATCGTTTTCACCAAAAGATTCTACCCGTACTTGCCACGCATAGCGTTTTCCTGCCCTTAGGGGTAGGTTGCTTGCTCCAAAATTATAGTAAGGTTTATCGCTCAATAACTCTTGCATATTGGGCGTTCCGCTGTTGATAAGTGCCTGAATATCAGCTACCGAGCTTTTCGAAGCAT
>NZ_CALCZQ010000004.1 GCF_937903345.1 uncultured Emticicia sp.
ACTCTTTGCCGGTCGGTTTTTTGTTCTGTCGTACTCGTGCGTACGTAAAGTATTTTCATAACTCACAATTTAAGGTTATGGCTAATTACAAGCTATAATTGTGAATATGCGCTATGAATAATGCTAAATAAACGCTAAATGAGTAGTAACGATGAATCACAGAAAAAGGTATACCCTAAAATCAGAACCAAATAAGATATGTGATGGGGTTAAATAAAAAAACCTCCGAAAGGAGGTTAACTTTTATAAAAAATATTTCTATAATTGTTTTGCATTATATTTTTTTGGAACCCTTCAAGTAATTCATTTTAGTATTGTACAAAAGTAAGTATGCTCTCTTACTTGATGGATGTAAAAAGGAACGATTTGTTAGTTCTTCTATCATTTTTTGTTTTTCTAAAAAAGGAGCCAACAATTTTTCTATTCTACTTTCCATTACACCAATTCGTTTACCAAATTCAATAAAATCTATTTTTGACGGATGTAATGATTTTTTATAGTCATCACTTTTATAATCATCTTCAAATAACCCTTTATCTAATGCAAAATCAGTATCATCAACGTGTAATCTTGTATTTACTATGTCGTATGCTGGACTTAAAACATAATCCCCTCTTGAGGTTTCTAACAAAGAGAAGTTTTTTAGATGAGCATCTCCGTTAGAAATAATATAATTAAAAACAACTAATGTAAAATATTTTTCAATTTCTACTCTCCAAGCTGGTACATATTCCTGTATTAATTTACCTATTCCTTCATAGCTATATTCATACTTGAAATTATAACCCGAATTATCTTTTGATTTTCCTGCCAAGGAAGCAAAATCTTCCTTGCCCCATTTTTCTCCATTTTCTTTTACATCAAATCGCTTTGTTATATAGGCCGGTGTGCCATTCTTAAAAAATAACATTGCATTTTCAGCGGTGTTAATTCCAAATACTTGTTTGGCTATTTGCATCGTTAAATGCTCGTTTGCCGGAAGCTGGTCAACCTTTTTAAGGTCTCTTGGAATGGGTTTCAATATATAGGTTCCTTGTTCTCCTTGATGAGTTAATCGCAATTTGTTTTTATCAAGTATAAAACTTAATTTTTCTTGAACACCTGATATAGAAATTCTTTTACGATTTTCCATAAATTGTTCCGCTACATCCTCATCTTTATTAGTGGAATCATAAGGTAAAATATGATTTACTTTTTTCCCATTAAATAAGTTTCTTAGGCAACTCGGACTATAAGAGGTAAATCCTTCGGATAAAGTTCCGGGACAATTTATTATTTCGTCAATATTCATTTTGTAATTGGTTTTACAGTTATTGCTCCAATGGTATCATATTGAGCCGTAGCCATCAATAATCCAAAATTATCCTCTTCATCAATTTTTAGTTGTATGCTTTGTAATTTTCTATTTACCCCTTCACTTAACATATTAAAAAAGAAAGGGAATAAGTAATCACTACAATATTCTATTTTTGATTTAGGTAAAGTTAGGCTTATTGCAGGTTTTGTAGTGTCGTTAAAATAACGCTCTTCATATCTGAACACAAAGTTGTTTCTATTTTCCTCTGAAAGTAGTCCAGCTAAAACCCCATTCCGATAGATTTCCATTGCTCTCATTTATTCACTTTTTTTACTTCTATATTGATTACTAACCCTAAAACATCCATCAACTTTTGAACAATCTCTATTGATGGATTACCTTGACCTCGTTCTAATTTATAAATTGTATTTACACTGATGCCCGATAATTCAGAGAGGTGCGATTGAGTTATTTCTAAATCTTTCCTCCTTGTTCTTATGGCTTCCGCTATCTGATTAACTAACATTATAATGTGATTTTTATGTAAAAGTAATGAAAAAAACATTCCGTCAATACATTTATCACATTATATTGTGATTTTACGTGTTTTACTTTATAAATGAGATTGAAAAAAACAAATATCACAATATAATGTGATTAGTGGCTGTCATTTTTATCTTTTGTAAAGAAATTTCAATTTTCTTTACAATAGACTTTGGGTTTGTTAAAAAAATGTAATTTTCTATACATAACAGGTTTAATTCAAAAATTCTGCTTCAAATTATAACAAACACACAACTCCAAATTATAATAAGTGCACAACATTGTATTATAACTAAATGAAATTATGATTTATTATTGATATTTTTCAGAATAAAACTCTTATACTATTTACACTTTTTCAAATAATACTATATTTATTATAGTAATAGATAATGATGGGTCTTAAAGACCGGCAAACCCCACCACGAGAAGAAGAGGATATGAAGTGGGGGAATATGATATCTATTTTTATAAATCTACCTTGAACGTTGTTGGATATTGGTAGTCGGTAATTCCGTTAAAAACTCTGTAGGGCTGAGAAATCAGTTGAGCAACCAGGTTCAACTTAATTGTTGAGCGAGAACATAAACTTTGTTCTCCCCAGCCCAGCAACAAACAAGAAACTTTCCATTTTCTTAACAGAAAATAGAAATAAAAAACTAATAAATAAATAATATCTAAAAAATCTATACCCTTGATTTTAAGAGAATTGAATAAGCAATCATCGCATCAAAATTGTAACTTTCTCCAATAGGGGGAGCAAAACAAAAAAGCCATCAGCAATGATGGCTTTTTGTTGTTAAAATATCCAATTAGACTTTTTTATTTAATACAGATTGTACAGAGTTTGCTGTGTCTAATACAGTCTTTTCAAAAGAGATAGGGTTCCAATTAAATGTACTTCTTGTTAAAGTAATATCTGCTTCTATTGTGTTTCCAATGAAAGGTAACATTCCTTTAGCCTCATCATCAAAATTTGCCATAAATTTCAATAAAAAAGTAGGCGCCAATGTGGTGCTAATTTTTCGATACCCATTTGCTTTTAAAATTTTGGCAATTTCTTGAAAATTATGTGACTTTTCTGTTGTCACTATAAATCGATTTCCATTTGCTTTTTCATTTTCTAATGCCTTAACATGTATGTAAGCAATATCCCTTACATCTGACATGACAGAATTTGCTTTTGGTAACATGGGAACTTTGCCGGTTATCAATTTTTTGAAAAAATCCATTGATTCAGACACTAAATTTCCTGTGAGTGTTGGCCCATAGATTGGCCCTGGATTTATTACCACTAACTCTAATTTTGAATCTCCATTTTGGTTTTGGATAAATTCCCAAGCAGCTTTTTCAGCTAGTGTTTTACTTTTGAAGTAGGCGGTTACACTTTTTTCATTAATATCAGTCCAACTATCCTGATTCAATTTTACGACACCATATTGACCTCCTTGCATAGACGCTGTTGAAGAGGTTAGTATTACTCTTTTAACACCAGCCTTTTTAGCAGCTTTCAAAGCCCTTAATGTACCTTCAACGGCAGGTTTTATTAAATCGTTTTCGTCTTTAGGTGCTTTCACTATAAAAGGAGATGCTACATGCAAAACAAAATCACAACCTTCCATTGCTCTATCCCAACCTTCATCTTTCATCAGGTCGAGTTCGCAAAATTCTAAATTCCCTTTCGGGTCAACTTCTTTTTTTATGCCATTTTTTACCTCATCAGTCTTAGATAAACTTCTTAATGACCCTCTTACAGCATAACCATTATTTAATAATTCGGCAGCACAATGCTGACCTACAAATCCTGAAATTCCTGTTACTAATACTTTTTTCATATTTTTTGTAAACTATAATTTTTAAGAATAATTTTTTTTTAATAGACCAAGTTGGATTTATGAATGAGCAATTATGAATTACATTCCTGGTATAATTACTACTCTACCTTCCTCAGATTGTAATTCATCTATTCGAAGTTGCTTATATGGTTTATAATCTTCAGAATTATACCAACCTTCAGCTGCTTCCATACTAGGAAATTGAAGCACTGCAGCCCAATTTCCATTCCAATCTCCCTCTTTAATATTTGGTAACGGAGAGCCAGCAATCATTTGACCACCATGTTTTAGTAAAATTGGGATTGCAAATTGTGCATAGCGTTGATTTAGCTCTTCAAGGCTATGAACTTTCATTTGTACCATAATGTAGGCAGGCTTTGCTGAAATGGCATTTTCTGTACTTGTTTCTTTATTTTCCATTTTTTAAAATTTAATTATTACTTTTGTTTTGAAAGCAAATATACAATTACTTTTGTTTTGCAAGCAATAATTTTATTTAATTTAAAATGAAAATGAATTTTAGATGCCAATGTCCCATTTCTTCAGCCCTTGACATAATAGGAGATAAATGGACATTACTGATAATTAGGGATATGTTGTTTTCTCACAAAAAAACTTTCAAGGATTTCTCTACCTCTAAGGAAAGTATTGCTTCCAATATCTTATCATCAAGGCTGAAATTATTAGAAGAAACGGGCATAATTAGGAAAAATAAAAAAGAAGGTAATCTAAAGTCAAATATATATACCTTAACTGAGAAAGGTCTAGCATTATTGCCTGTTATTGCAGAAATAACCTTGTGGAGTGATGAGAATGTTCGAGACCTAAATACTAATATGATTCAAGATGATTACCATCATGTTAGAACGAATAAACAAGAATTTCTTGCAGAAGTAAAAGGAGCCTATTTGCGTAGTATTGATTTTGATTGAATGTTCCTGTAAACTTGCAAGAAGTTTAATCCGTTGATTTTAAAAGAATTGAATAAGTAATTAACGCATCAAAATTGTAACTTTCTCCAATAGGGGGAGCAAAACTAAACCCGATACGAAAGTGTCGGGTTTTTTTGTGGTTACATATCAAACATTTGTAAAGAAAAATCCATTTTTTATACAGACCAAAGTTGATACGAAAAAAAATCGCCTTTTCTTATCAAAGCAAAATCCATCACTACTATTATACCCGTTGAGGTATATTCTATCTTGAAAAAATAAATTTACACCTTAAAGGGTATAAATTAAAAATATAGTACTACTTTTATACCCGAAAAGGTGCATATTATGGAATTAAGTAAGTTTGTAAAACAAAAAAGAAC
>NZ_CALCZQ010000005.1 GCF_937903345.1 uncultured Emticicia sp.
TACACCGAAAGACAAACTGTTTTTGAGCGGTTTTTATGGCAACGACAACGCCAATTATACAGGTGCAAGCAGCTTAAATTACGGAATAGACTTTGGTAATAGTGCCGCTACGCTCCGTTGGAATCATCTATTTAGTCAGAAATTATTTTCAAATACTTCATTGATTATCAATAATTATCATTTGGGACTTTCAACGCTTCAAAGTGGCTATGTTGCTCAAATATATTCTTCGATTAAAGATATGAATGCCAAAACCGATTTTGAATTTTACCCCAATCAAAATCATAACATTCGATTTGGATTAAATTACAGCTATCATACCTTTGCTCCCTTGTCGGCATCTGCTAAGATTCCCAAAAATGGAGTTATCCCAAAGTTCAATACTGATAGTTTAGCAAAAACATATACCAATGAATTGGCTTTATATGTGAATGATGAAATTAAAGTTTCACCTAAGTTTAGCTTAAATATAGGGCTACGAGTGCCTTACTTCTATACCAAAGATGTGAGTTATCAGTATTTTGAACCACGCCTATCTTCAAAAATTAGTTTGAATGCTGAAACCTCATTAAAAATTTCATATACTGTAATGAATCAATTTTTGCATTTGATTCCCAATTCAACTGCTTCACTACCAACGGATATTTGGATTCCTGCCAGTAAGATAACAGCACCACAACAGTCTAAACAGATTTCATTGGGTTTATTTAAGAATTTCAAAGAAAATGCTTTCAAGACAAGTATTGAGGTTTACTATAAAGATATGAAGAACCAAGCTCTTTTTAAAGAAGGAACACTTCTAACACAAGGAGCAAGCATTGAAAATAGCTTAACCTTCGGAAAAGGATACAGCTATGGAGCAGAAATTTATATTGAAAAAGCCACAGGTCGATTGAATGGCTGGCTGGCATATACGCTATCTTGGACAAATCAAACTTTTAAAGATTTGAATTTCGGCAAGGAGTTTCCTTTTGCCTATGACCGCCGACATAACTTATCGTTGGTAGGGAGTTATGAATTATCCAAGAAATGGACACTTTCAGGGGCATTTGTTTTTAATACAGGGCGACCATATACGTTGCCCGTTGGTAGAGTTGATGTAGGCTATGGTGGTACACTCTATAACGGCACATATGCTGATTATTCGGAACGAAATAATTACAGATTGAATAATTTTCATCGCTTAGATATAAGTGCTATTTATAAAAAAACACGCAAACTATTTGGCAAAAAGTACGATTCTGAATGGGTATTTGGCGTTTATAATTTATACAGTCGCCGAAATCCGTATTTCGTTTATCTTTCAACCGATGAAATAACTAAACTCCCCAAGGCAACGCAAGTTTCGTTGTTGCCTGCTATTCCAAGTGTAAGTTATAATTTTAAATTCTAAGAATTAATTCAATGAAAAAATACATTCATATATTTTCAGCATTTTTGATAGGGATTATTTTTGTTTCTTGCGAGAAAACTATAACAATCAAAGCCTTGCCTTATCAAGACCAACTTTCAATCGAGTGCTTGTTAGTACCAGGCGAAGAGCCTAAATTGTTTTTAAACAAATCGGTTGCTTATTTTAGTGCAAAAGTTAATAATATTGATTTGTTTATTGCTGATGCTTCGGTCAAGATTTCGAGCGATGGTATAACTGATATTTTAAGTCCTTCATCTGAACGAAATGCTTTTCTTTGTCAAGATGAATATTTTTATTTAGGTAAAATTAAAGCTCAAATGGGTAAAACTTACAAATTAGAAGTAACTTACAAAGGACAAACTTATACTGCTGAAACCACAATCAATCAATCAAAACCAAAGCTTAATTCGGTTGATTATACTCAAAAATTTAATGATGTTTATGGCGAACACGAAGGCATCATTTTAAATTTTAATGACACACCAAATGAAATAAATAATTATCGTTTCTTGATGGTTCGGCAAGTAGATAGTACCGTTAGAACGGCAAATAACAAAGTATTTAAAACTGAGTGTAATGGGGCAAATAAATTTACTGTTATTGAAGTTGGCCGTTCGGTTTACTCTGACCAGAATAAAAATGGATTAGCGATGAGTTTTGTAGTAGAACCAGCCTACACACATAAGCAAGGGCAAACTGCCAAAGTTTATGTGCAAACAATTGATGCGAGAGCTGCTGATTTTTTTGATGCCCTTGACCGTCAAAAATTAGCTACCTATAATCCTTTCGTTGAGCCTGTTTTCTTAAAAACACAAATTGCTGGTTGTATTGGTGTTTTTGGTAGCATGAATATATCAGAGCCGATAGATTTTGTCTACCCTGAGTAAGTCGAAATTGTTGGGTAACGTTTATTTATCAGTTATTTAATGAAGATTTTTAACGAATCGGAACACGAGAAGTATATATTTATTGGAAATAAACAGTCAGTTTGGTAAAGTCTGACCGTTTATTTTTGGTATAGAATAATACTTTAAAACTTCATCCTCTGAATCCTAACGGCATTTAAAATGGCTAAGAGGGCAACACCCACATCGGCAAAAACAGCTTCCCACATGGTGGCTAATCCTCCAGCACCGAGTATCAATACGATACCTTTTACTACAAATGCCATTGTGATATTTTGCCAAACAATTCGTTTAGTTTGTTTGCCAATATTTATTGCCATAGGTATTTTTGAAGGCTTATCATCTTGAATCACCACATCAGCAGTTTCTATGGTTGCATCGCTTCCAAGTCCGCCCATTGCAATACCTACGTCGCTTAAAGCTACCACAGGAGCGTCATTTACACCATCGCCCACAAAAGCAACGGTTTCGTTTCTGTCTTTAATTTCTTTAACTTTATTTACTTTATCTTCGGGCAATAAATCGCCAAATGAGTTGGTAATGCCCAGTTTATCAGCGACAAATTTTACTACATTGTTCTTGTCGCCACTTAGCATGGTTGTTTGAACTCCCAATTCTTTGAGTTTATTTACCGCAAATTGAGCATCTTCTTTAACAATATCGGCGATAGTGAGATAGCCTACAAATTTTTTATCATAAGCAATAGCAATCAAAGTGTAAACAATCGTTGTAGGGTCGATGTCATAAGTGATATTAAACTTATCCATTAGCTTAAAATTACCTACTAATATTTCTTTTCCTTCAATGATTGCTTTCAGTCCATGCCCTGAAATTTCTTCTACATTTTCTAAATTTATTGTAGCATCTATTGTTCCTACAAATTGATGTATTGCCGTAGCTACAGGGTGTGTACTTTGGCTTTCGAGGGCATTTACTTTTTGTAAAATATCATCTTTATCAAAATCAGGCCTAAAAACAACTTCCTGCACTTTGAAGACGCCTTCAGTCATTGTCCCTGTTTTGTCCATCACTACATTTTGGATGTTGGCGATAGTATCCAAAAAATTACTCCCTTTAAACAAGATTCCATTTTTACTGGCTGCACCAATGCCACCAAAATAGCCCAAAGGAATAGAAATTACCAAAGCACAAGGACAAGAAATAACTAAAAAGACTAAAGCCCTGTAAAGCCATTGATTAAACTCATAATTTTCTACAAAAAAGTAAGGTAAACCAGTTATTAGAATAGCCAACAACACTACTATTGGCGTATAGATTTTTGCAAATTTTCTAATAAAAAGTTCGGTTGGGGCTTTTTGAGCAGTTGCATTTTGTACTAATTCTAAGATTTTAGATAATTTACTGTCTTGATAAGCAGTGGTAACTTTTATTTGAGAAACGGTATTGAGATTTATCATTCCTGCCAGCACGATTTCACCCTTTTCTTTGGTGTCTGGTTTGCTCTCGCCAGTTAATGCTGCTGTGTTGAAGGATGCTGTTTCTGAAAGTAATTCACCATCTAAGCCCAATTTTTCACCCGCTTTTAATTGAATAATATCTCCAATTTTCACATTTTCAGCTTTTATTTTTATTGCTTGATTATTTTGCAAAATGCTTACTTCATCAGGTCTTTGGTCAAGTAAGGTTTTGATATTTGCCTTCGCTCTTTTGACTGCCAAAGTCTGAAAAACCTCTCCGACTGCATAAAAAAGCATCACGGCTACTCCTTCGGGGTATTCGCCAATAGCAAATGCTCCGATAGTAGCAATACTCATTAGCAAGAACTCTGAAAATATTTCACCTTTACCAATGCTTTCAATCGCTTCTTTTAGTACGGGAAAACCCACTGGTAAGTAAGCAATCGCATACCAAATAATTCTGACCCAACCTGTAAACCAAGTTTGTGGAACATAATTATCTAATGCAATGGCAGTTAGCAATAAAACTAAGCTAATGATAGCTGGTAAAAACATCTTGAATGTGCTATTACTTTCGCCCGAATGGTCGTGTCCGTCTTCTTCAGAATGCTCGGTTTCTGTAGTTTTAAGTTTGATTTTTGATTCTGTACTACAACAACCATCTTCATCATGGTTTACTTTTAATAACTCCTTTGCACCCGCTTTGGTGTAAATTTTGTCTTCTTGAAGGCAGCAGAGTTGTCTGCCTTGTGCATCGAATTTATGTTTATGTTCCATTTTTATATTAAAAATTTATGAATAAAATTAATAAGTATCAATGCCCGTGGTCATCGCCACCTTCGGCATTGGCCATCGTTGATTGTAAATAATAAGCTCCTTTTGTTACTATTTTTGCTCCAATCGGTATTTCTTGTAAAGGTGTAACTTGCACAAAACCCAATTGGATAGTCCCTTTTTTTACCTCAATACGTTTGAAATGAACCCCTTCATCTTTCTTTTCTTCATGTTCTTTTTCACCCTCTTTCTTACTATGTTCCGCTTCGTTTTCAGGCTCTTGAATAAAAATATAATCTTTGCCACCTGATTGAGCAATGGCATTTATCGGTAAGGTATTTACATCATTTTTACCAATATCAATCAAAGCGTTTACATACATTCCAGATATTAAATTGGCATTTTGATTATTGATGTCGGCATGAACAGCGACAGATTTAGATTCATTTTGAAAGGCTTTACCAATACTAAAAATCGTTCCGATAATTTCTTGATTGCCTTGGTTAGTCAGCACAAATCTAACACTTTGTCCAACTTTTATGCGAAATAGGTCTTTTTCATAAACCAATAAATCAACGTGCATCTTAGAGTTATCAACTATCGAAAACAAGGTATTATTGGCTGAAACACTACTGCCTATTTTTACTTTTACCTCTGTAATATAGCCCGAAATAGGAGCAGAAATGGTGAGAACGGAAGCATTGTCATTACCACCCAGCGAAAGGTTTTGGTCTAAAATAATTAATTGATTCTCTATGTTTTTGATTTTATTTTTGATGCTTTCAAGCTCGGTATTAGTTTTTTGGAAGGTCTTTTTTGCCGTTATATTTTCATCGCTCAGTTCTTTCTGCCGAGCAAATTCCAATTCTAAAAAATCTTTATTTACCTTTGCTTGTTGAAGTTCTTCGGTCAATTTAGCCTTTTCTAAGCGGATATTATTGAACTCCATACTCTGAAAAGTTGCCAATGTTTGCCCTTTTTTTACATACTGTCCTTCGATAACGGCAATCGTTTTGATAATTCCACCCAAAAATACCGATACATCGGCTTGGTTTTGTGGTGGTAGTTTGGTGTAGCCATTGGCTGTGATTACCTCACTCAAGTTTTTCTTTTCAAAATTTCCAAAAACGATTTGCGATGATTTTATTTGTAGCGGTGTTAATTCAACTACACCACTTTCATCATGATGTTCTTCTTCTGTGGCAGTTTCGGCGGTATTTTTATTGCAAGAAACCAACAGAAATAAACTAAAGAACCCTACTAAAAATATATATTGATGATTGTTTTTCATTTGCTTAAATATTAATTGTTTAACAAATATTGAATGTTGATTACACTTCGGTTGAAAGTATTGATAGCCTGCAAATAATTTTGCTGAATGTTCAAAATCGTTTCTAAACTTTGGAGATATTCAACATAACCGACTTCGCCATTTTGATAGGCTTTTGTAGCATTTTTAGAGATAATTTCAGCATTTGGCAATGCCGTCTGTACATAATAATCCACCAAAGATTGATTGGTTTTTTGCTCTTGAATTTGCTGTAAAAGCTCGCTATTCAACTGATTTTTAAGATATTCTGCCTTTTTTTCTTGCAACAGAATCTCTGTTTCTGAGGCTTGTAGTCGGGCTTTATTGGCTTTGTTGGAAATAGGAATGCTGATGCCCAAATTGATTCCTTGAAAACGAGGAACTGTATTATAAAATACAGTTTTGTCATTGACCTGCTGGTTACCAGTGAGTGACTGCAAAAAATATCCTATTGAAAAGTCGGGTTTTGTAATCGCTTTTTCAAGGTTTTTACTTGCTTCCGCAATAGCAATCTGTTGAAGTGCTATTTGTAAGATAGGATTCTGATTTATAAAAACGGTATCCGACAATATCGAAACTGAGGGTAAAAAATGATTTTCAAGAATTGAAAAATCGCTTTTCAAATTCAAAATGGATTTTAATTTTATTTTCTCACTTAAAATCAAACTTTCATTTTGTTTTCTAAGTTGAATCAAGCCCTGCTGTCGGGTTTCAGCGGTGGTTTTTTCTAAGAGAGAACTTTCGCCAGTTTTGAGCTTCACAGTTGCTGCCTTTACAAATTGCAACAAATATTCATCTTGTTTAATCAAAATTTGATTAATTGCGGTCAGATACAAAATTGTATTCCAAGATTGTCGAATTTGAAAGGCAATATCATGCTTGGTGGCTAACAATTTCAACTCACTGTTTTTTATATTCCCGTCGATTAGTGCCTTTTTTGCTTGGAACTGAAATGGGCTAAATCCTTGCGAAATGCTATAATTTTGGTCAAAACTTCGAGTATTATACTGCCCAAGCATCGTGTTTATATTAGTTTTGGGCATTTCTTTTGCAGTAGGTTTTAGCTGATTTTGTTTTAAAATATCCAACTCATTTGCTTGCACCAAACTATTATTTTTTGTTCCGAAATCAATCGCTTGTTGTAAACTCAAAACCGATTGAGCATTAGAAATAAGACTTGAAAACAAAAATCCAAATGCTATGATGGCTGTTTTTGCAGAGACTTTCGGTTTTTTTATTCCTTTTTCAAACAATAAATATAAAATTGGCAAAACAATCAAGGTGAGTAAAGTAGCCGTTATTAAACCTCCAATAACCACAGTCGCCAAAGGTTTTTGAACTTCTGCTCCAGCACCACTACTCAAAGCCATTGGTAAAAAGCCCAGAGAAGCCACGGCGGCAGTCATTACCACTGGCCGTAAACGTACTTTTGTACCTTCCTTGATTCTTTCTAAAACATTTTCCCAACCTTCGGATTTGAGTTGATTGAAATAGCCAATTAGCACGATACCATTCAAAACTGCCACACCAAACAAGGCAATAAAGCCAATACCAGCCGAAATACTGAAAGGCATTCCACGTAACGATAGAGCAAACACGCCTCCGATTGCAGAAAGAGGAATTGCCGTAAAAATCAATACCGATTGTTTGATAGAATTAAAAGTGAAATACAACAACACAAAAATCAACAATAAAGCTACTGGTACTGCTATGGAGAGGCGTTTGTTAGCTTCTACCAAATTTTCAAACTGACCGCCATAGGTTACGTAGTATCCTTCGGGAAGTTTGAGTTTGGTATCTAATTTAGCTTGAATATCCTGCACAACGCTATTCACATCTCGTCCACGAACATTCAAGCCAATCACAATTCTACGTCGTCCATCTTCACGGCTTATCTGTGCTGGTCCTTGCTCAAAATTTACATCAGCTACTTGCTCTAATGGAATTTGGTTGCCATTGGGTAAACTCACAAAAATATTTTTTACATTAGAAATGTCTTGTCTGAAATCCTTATCAAGTCTTACAACCAAATCATAACGTTTTTCACCTTCATATACAGTACCAGTGGTCTCACCTGCGAAACCTGTACGCACAACCTTGTTCAAATCGCCTACATTTAGACCATACAATGCCAATTTATCAGGGTTATAGCGAACAGTTATTTGTGGCATACCTGTAACTTGCTCGGCTTTGATGTCTGCTACTCCTTCAATTTTGCCAATTAATCCAATGGCATCATTAGCAGTTACTGCCAATTTTTCTAAATCTTCACCAAAAATCTTGATGGCAATATCGCTCCGAACTCCTGTCATTAATTCATTGAAACGCATTTGAATGGGTTGAGAAACTTCAAAACCAACACCTGGTATTTGCTCCATTTCTTCCTTCATCATATCAGCCAATTGAAAGAAGTCTTTGGTTGTTGTCCATTCTTTTTTATTTTTTAGAATGACAATTATATCAGCAGACTCGATAGGCATTGGGTCTGTGGGTATTTCAGCAGAACCAATTTTACTTACCACTTCTACCACTTCAGGAAACTTTGCTTTTAATATTTTTTCGAGTTTGGTAGAAGTTTCTATACTCATACTTAAAGAACTTCCGTTGGCATTTCTGAAATTGATGGCATAATCGCCCTCTTCTAAGGTTGGAATAAACTCACCGCCCATTCGGCTAAACACGAAAAGAGCAATCAAAAACAGGGCTATTGAAGCACCCAAAATGATTGATTTGAGTTGAAGAGCCTTGTTCAAGATTGGTTGATAGAAGCGATAGATAAAATCAATGATTTTATCCGAAATATTCTTTTTATGGCTAATGTTTTTGCTCAAAAACAAGGCAGAAGCCATTGGAACATAGGTGAGAGATAAAATAAAAGCACCAAGAATGGCGAATGAAACGGTTTGTGCCATAGGCTTGAACATTTTGCCTTCTGTACCAACCAATGCTAAAATCGGTAAATAAACGATTAAGATAATGATTTCACCAAAAGCAGCACTTGACCTTATTTGTGTTGAAGCTTGTAGCACTTCTTTATCCATTTCTTCGGAAGAAAGACTTCCTTCTTTGTTTTGATGCAGTCGATGGATTACTGCTTCGACAATGATAACCGCACCATCGACAATCAAGCCAAAATCAATCGCACCCAAACTCATGAGGTTGCCGCTTACTCCAAATAGGTTCATCATTATCACCGCAAAAAGCAATGCTAATGGAATAACGGAGGCTACTACCAAACCAGCTCGCCAATTACCGAGCAATAATACCAGCACAAAAATAACTATCAACGCTCCTTCTAAAAGGTTAGTTTCTACTGTCCCGATGGCATTATTGACAAGTTTTGTGCGGTCAATGAAGGGTTCGAGCAATACACCTTCGGGCAATGATTTTCTGATTTGTTCAACTTTGGCTTTGGTACGATTCACTACCGCCGAAGAATTTTCTCCCTTCAACATCAGTACCATTCCTCCCACCACTTCGCCATTACCGTCTTTGGTAACTGCTCCATATCGTAACGCTGAGCCTTCATTTACAGTGGCAACATCACGAATCAATATTGGAATACCATTATTGGTTTTTACTACAATTTTTTCAATATCAGCAATGGTTTTTACCATTCCTAAAGCCCTGATAAAATAGACATACGGTTGTTTATCTATATATGCACCACCCGTATTTTCATTGTTTTTTTCAAGAGCTTCAAAAATATCTGTTATCGTGGTATTCATGCTTTTCAGTCGGTCGGGCTGCACAGCTATTTCGTATTGCTTTAAGCTGCCACCAAGGGTAGTAACTTCGGCAATTCCCGCCGTTCCAAGCAGTTGGGGTTTGACAATCCAATCTTGAATACTCCTTAGTTTTGAAGCATCGTATTGGTTTTCAAAGCCTTTTTTCGCAAAAATCACGTATTGATAAATCTCGCCTAAGCCTGTGCTGATAGGTGCTAATTCTGGAATACCAGTTCCCTTTGGAATCAGTCTTTCAGCGTCTTTTAGCTTTTCGCTCATTTGTTGCCTTGCCCAATAAATGTCCACATTCTCTTCAAAAACGAGGGTAATGACACTTAATCCAAATCGAGAAAATGAACGCATTTCCACTATTTTAGGAATTGTTTTCATCGTTTGTTCGATGGGATAGGTAATAAATTGCTCTACTTCTTGGGTTGCCAAAGTGGGAGCGGTGGTAATAACTTGTACCTGATTATTAGTAATATCGGGTAAAGCATCTATTGGAAGCCTACTCAAATTGTAGATGCCTACCAATACTAAGGCAGCCGTGAGTAAGCCAACGATAAATTTGTTTTTTATCGAAAACTGTATGATTTTATCTAACATTATTTTAAAATCTAATTTTTGAGAAATAGATATAGGTATTTGACCGTCAGTAAACTAACAGCATTTAAACACAATATGAATTTTACAAATTAGATTTTAGGCGGTTGCCAAATATTACCGTAGAAATTTGAAGAAAACGAAGCGTTAGCGTAAACGATTCCTGATTTTTGAGAATATAAAGTAGGCTGTTTTTCGGGAGTATAAGTCGGGAAAAAGAAATTGTAAGCTATGTTTGTTCCACAACAAGCACAAATACAAAATGGCGAACACGTTTCTGTGTCTTCTTGATGTTCTGAGTGAGAGGTTTTAGAAAATGAAACTTTGTCATTATCAGCAACCTTACAGTCGTCCACATCTCCGCATGGAAGACATGAAAGTACAAGGATATACATGGAGAATATGATAGAAAATAGTTTCATAAAGCAAAAGTATGTAAAATACAAGTGCAACAGGGAGTCAAAAAGGAAATATTTTAGCAGAAATGACTGTTTGTATGATTTTGAGAATTTTATTTCTATTGCGGCATTCGTACTTGAATTATTCCTGATGAAAGGATAGTGATTAATCCTATTAGAACAATAGCGTATTGTATGCCGAAAATATCAGCAGTTATTCCTGAAATAATAGCCCCAAAAGCATAGCCTAAATCTCGCCAAAGTCTAAACGTACCAACACTTTCTGCTCGCTGAGTGGGGTTGGTAACTTGAGCAATTGTTGATAAAAAAGTTGGATAAACTAAGGCTGTACCAACACCTAAAATTGCAGACAAAAGAGCTAAAATATAGAAATCCGTTGCAAAAACCAGTAAAACAATAGCAATTCCCTGCACCAACATTCCTACAAAAAGCATTTTCTTCTTAGAATATATATCCGACATTTTTCCAGTGAATAGTTGTCCAATTCCCCAAAAAGTTGGATAAATGGCTGCGATTATGCCAATGTTTTGATTGTTTAGCTTTAATTGTATAAGTAAAATAGGTAAAAGTCCCCAAATCATACCATCATTGAGGTTATTGACAAGCCCCGCTTGGGTTACAGAACTCAATGTTTTATCCTTAAAAGTGGTATTCAGAAAGACATTATCAGTAGTTGTAATCTTAGAATTTTTTGCTTCTTGAGAAACATAATTTTTGGTGTCCTTCACCCAAATGACGGTTAATAAAAGCCCTAAAATGGATATGACAATTCCGATATAGAATGGGTAGGGTCGAACACCATATTTCTCAGCGATATACCCTGTCAAGAACGCAACAATGCCAACTGCCAAGTAGCCAGCAAATTCGTTGATTCCCATTGCTAAACCTCGCTGTTTTTCACCGACTAAATCCATTTTCATCACAACCGTACTGCTCCAAGTAAGTCCCTGACTAATGCCTAAAAGCAAATTTGCTATAATAATCCATTCCCAACTACTGGCATAAATTATGAAAAAGGGGATAGGTAGTGCCAATATCCAACCGAATATCAAGAGGTTTCTTCTTCCGATTTTGTTAGCTAATCTACCTGTAAAATAATTGGTGATTGCCTTTGTGATACCAAATACTACAATAAACGAAAGGATTGCTGATTTTGATGATAAACCAAATTCGGTTTCGGCTAATTGTGGAATAATTGAACGCTCCAAACCTACCATTCCACCCACGAAGGCATTGACAATGACCAGTAAACTAAACTGTTGCCAATTTTCTTTGAGTCCTAATTTTGTTACCATAAGAATTTATTAAGAAATGGCACATCTGTTTGCTCCAGCTTCTAAATCAATGGGGTTAATATCGCTAAAATCTCCTTGTAGGTTTTTCTCAATAATGCTAAGATAATTGGCTGGCGTGGCAGGAATTCGACCGATGATGGTTTCTATAAAATCTTCCTCACCTAATTGCAAGAGAGTAATAGACTTTACTTTTTCTAAAGTGCTATGAATCAGTAGATTATCAAACTCAATAGGCTGACTTGTGTGAGCTGGCAGTATAATTATGTCGTTATTTAGACTTAATAATTTTTGAAGCGATTGGTATAAAAGTTTCGCTTTTGCTTTCATTCCTTCGCTATCGGCTTTTAAGTCTGGTCGCCCAACACCATTTGTAAATAAGGTATCACCTGTGAGTAATACTTTATTTTCGATATTAAAACTCATACTTTCCAATGTATGCCCTGCGGTTGAAATTGCTGAAACCGAAATATCTCCAAGTTTGAAAACAGTATCATTTTTGATAGGTTGATACTTGAAAATTAAATTAATATTAGGGGGTAAAAATAAGGTAGCATTGTTCATCTCAGCTAATTCTTTTGACCTTGAAAGATGGTCAGCGTGAATGTGGGTTTCAATAACATACTTTAAAACCGAATTATTGGCTTTCAAATATTGTTCATACACTGTTGTATCTAATGAAGCATCTACTATAATGGCTTCATTATTAGCAATTATCATGTAAGACAAACAGCCTTTACCAGTTCGTCGAAATTGTATGACATCAAAATTGGAGAAATTAATCGTTGCCGTATTCCAAGCCAAACTCCATGCTTTCAAGCCACCTTCTAAAGAATAAGTATCATAGCCTTGCATTTGTAGTATTTTGGCAGCTACTAAACTCATTTTTCCACCTGCACAGTAAGTTACAACAGGTACACTTCTGTCAAGGTGTAAACCACAAAAGGCCTCAAAATTATTGTTTTTTAGCTTTTCGTAAGCATTAAAATGGATACTGTTGGGAATGTGCCATTCGGCTCTTTCGGCTATGGGGCGTATATCAAGAATTGAAACGGGTTGTCCAATTTCCAACCAATTACGTAAGGTATTGGCATTGAGCGTTTTGATTTCTTCCATTTTGCATATTATTTTATGCAAAGGTAGATACCTCAATTTTAGTAAAATTTAACATAAGATAAATAATCAGCGTATGCCCCTGATGCGGCTAAGGCTTACTTGTGTAATACCCAAATAAGAAGCAATAAATTTTAATGGAACTCTTTGAAGGACATTTGGGCTTTCTTTTAGTAAAGTATTGTAACGTTCTTCAGCAGAATGAAATTGGATACTCTCAACCCGATTGACAGTATCAACGTAAGCTGCTTCAAATATTTTTCTGAAAAGCCTTTCTATTTCAGGAAAAGTATCATAGAGGTCAAATAGTTTGGTAGAATTTATTGCTATTAACTCAGAGTTTTCAACCATTTGAATCGCTTTTCGTGAAGGTTTGCCCGTAAATAAACTTTCAACTCTGGCAATGATAGCATTCTCAAAAGCAAAGCATTCTGTTATTTCGATGTCGTCTTTGTAATAATAAATACGAGCTACACCTTTTTTGATGAAATAAATGGTTCGGCAAGTATGCCCAATTGTCTGTAAATCTTGATTTTTCTTGATATTCACAGGCTTACATATCTCCGAAATTGCTTTGATGGCATTTTCAGAGAGCGTATTGTATTTGTTAAAGTATGTGATTAGTTCATTCAAGTTTAGTAAATTGTTTGCTCAATGTTAACATTTGCTGTTAGATTTATGTTCATAAAAGGTAAATAGATACAACAACGGCTCGAACAGAACTTCAATCCGTTGTTGTATTTTTATAAAGTAGGTTGATGTCTTTACTTTCTAAAAATGAGAAGAAACAGTTAGATTTACACTGCGTCCATCAGAAGCCCAAATACCTGGGCCTGGATAGAATTGTGGACGTTTGGTGAAATATTGTCTGTCTGTTGCATTATTTAGGTTGAGTTTGAATTGCAATTTACTTGAAATTCTATAAGTAGCATTAAAATCTAAAATACCATACGCAGGTACAAGTCCTACGCTACCATTTGCCGATGGTTGTAATGTATTGAGTGCATCAGCATAACTTTTAGCAGTATAGCTAAAGAGGCTTGTAAAACTTAATTTTCTATACCTAAATGTAGCCCCATTTCGGCTAATTATTTGAGGGGTACTTTCTACAAAATTCCCTTCGATACTGAAGTTTTTTTCACCTGAACGAATCTCAGCTTTTAAATATTTAGCTTCCATCAATGATGTTGAACTAAAAATAGAGAAATTAGTTTTTGCATTAATTCGTGCATAATATTCAATAAATACTTCAAGCCCTTTTGTAAATGAATCTCCAATGTTTGTTCTCAAAATTTGAAAATTGCCGTTAGCATCTGTTTGTGCCAATGTACCGAGTCTATTTTTATAAAGTAGTTGAAAATAGGTGAGTTCAATTCTTAATTTTTCAAAGTTCCCTTTATAGCCCATTTCAAAATTGTATCCACTTGCATCTTTTAAATTATCAGATGATTTTTCATAAATTGATGCGGGGATAATATCTTTAAATATAACAGGTCGATATGCCTGTGAAAAACCAGCATACAAATTTTGATTTTCAGATAATTGATAATCGGTATTGATACCAAATAATGGAAAACGATGTGTAATTACATTTGGTAACTTTGCAGGGTCATAATAGCTAATGAAACCTGACATTTTTGACTCACCAGATTCAAGTCTAAGACCTGGTGATATTGCCAGTTTTGAGCTTAGATTAATTCGATTTTCAATAAAAATAGCAATATTTTGAGTTTTTAAATGTAAATCTCTACCCCAATCGCCTGTTATTGTTAAATCAAAATCACTACCTGTTGTCCCTTTTCCTTGCTGGCGGCGGTGCAAATCATTGTTCATCAATTGCACACCACCCACCAATATTGATGCTGCTTTTCCAATGTTATACTCGTGTAATATACGTAATTCTGATGTGTAGCTGTGATAGTTGTCAATATCAACTTGACGATTGGCATATTGTAATGTTTGAGCGTCGATTTTATCAATAATGTCTCCCGTTTTATCAAACATTACACTATTTCGGCTTCCCAAGACAGCAGATGTGACCCACGAGAATTTGGTGCGATTATTTAATGTCCAATTCAATGATACAGAAGGTACATAAATATCTGGACTATAATAATTTCTCGAACGAGTAGATGTTCTTGGGTCTGCGTTAAACATAGCATCAGTTTGTTGACCAGCTAACTGAATAACATATTTTGAGCGAGAAAAGTCAGCTTTCAATGATAGTTTTGATGTAGGTCGATAAGTAATTTGAGCTGATTGAGCTTCATAATCACTTCTGCTATTACTACGATAACCGTCAGAAACCCGTTTGCTATAATAAGCATAGTAATTTACTTTTCCGACCTGTCCACCAATGGCGTTATAGGTACTAAATAAACCATAAGAACCAATACTATTGGTGGTTTCAAAATCAAAGGTTTTTGTCGAATCACCTTGTTTTGAAACGTAATTAAGCATCCCACCGAATTGGGCCCCATATTGTAACGAACCTGTACCACGAACCAGTTCTATATTTTGAATTGCTTCCATCGGCATAGAGTAGTGGCTTGCAGGATAACCGTACATATCAGTATTAGTTATTACAGCATCTTTTCTGACATTGAATTCCCAACCACGATGTGGGTCAAGTCCACGAGTTGAGATATTTAATTGATTTCCAGTTCCATCCATATCATAAACAAAAATGCCAGGTACTTTAGCAAAAATCTGTCTTGCAGTTTTTTCGGCAATATTGGCATTCAAGCCTAACACATTGATTACCTCAGTTTTTTTACCTGCGTAGAGATATGTCCCCTTGGTGTTTGGAATACTTTGGATATTAAATTTGAATTGTTGTTCCCTTATCTGGACTTCATTGAGTTTCAAGACTTTTGAGGAATCTTCTCTTTGCTGTGCAAAAACAATCGAAGAGATAAACAGAAGAATTAATAGAGGTATATTTTTCATTAGATAATTTCATTATTGTAAGATATTAAAAGACATAGTAAAGTAACTCAAAAGGAATACCAATGAGTAAAAATAAATCGTCAATTACTATGAAAGCATCGGTGGGGGAGCATTGACCGATAGAATGAAATTAGGATGTAATGTTAAATAATTGTAGTTTTCAAATCCCAAATCTTCAACCCAAAACCATGTAATCATCTTTGAATGAAGTTCGACATAATCTTTTGAGAAGTTTTTAAAAAAATCTAAGGCTTTTTGACTGGGTGTTTTATGCTTTTTTGAGAATAAGTTTAAGTTTTCGTGAACTTCATTTAGTAATGCTAAAACATTATCTCGACTAACATTGAGTAGATGGTAATGGGTATAAAGGGTGTCTTTTTGATAAACCTGTACATAGGATTGATAGAATTTACCCTCATAAATAGCTGTATTGCCAGTCATAATATCGGTACGAAATTCAGATTGATAAGGTAGTGTCAATTGCATTTTGAAAATTAATTCATCACCCCTCACTTCAACAAAACTACTTGGTTTTACACGATGATTCTCCTGCCATTCGTTCCAAAAAGTAACGAGTGTAAAGCCCAGTGTATTACAAAACAAAAGGCTTAAAAACAGTATTGAAGAGAATCTTTTCAATGGTTACCATCTAAATATTACACAAATATACTCTTTTCAATTATAACTGAATGATTTTAACTAACTATTAAAATCCTAAATCTTTTCTTGATTGTAGGTCATTATTCGGAAATGCTAAACCTGAAGGTAGCTTTTGTGGGGCAAATCTTTGAAGATTTCTGTCATATAATCCATTTTTAATAAACTCTGTAAGCTGTACTATTTCTTCATTTGTCAGATTTAAAGGTTTAAACTCTGGTGCAATTTGTGTCAATGGTACTTTTGTGTTTTGGGGTTTTGCAATATTCTTGTAAATAATTACATCTTCAATTTTAGTAAAAGATGAGCCATGAAAGTAAAAAGGTGAGTCTTTCAGATTATATAATTGGGGAACTTTAAATTTATACATATCTTCTGCTTTTCCAGTAAATCCACCACGACCTTTGTGTTCGGCTTTTGCTTCTGTTACAGCAAATACGGTGTTAATGCCATAATTACCATTCTGTAAATCGTTTACTCCCAAAGCATAAAATTTCATTGAAGCCAAAGAAGGGCTATTATGACAAGTAGCACAATTGGCCTTTCCAAAAAAGAGAATAGCTCCTTTTTTCTCTATTTCATTCAAAGCTCCATAATTCCCATTTAGCCATTGTTGGAAGGGGGCTTCTGTTGAAAGCAGTGTCCGTTCATAAGCAGCGATTGCCAAACCAGCATTGATTTTATATTCAAGGTTATCATTGGTGTTCATTTTTGGGAAAGCCTTCTTGAATAAATCGTTATAGGTGCTATTTGATTCTACAAAAGATTTGGTAATAAATAAGCGATGAACATCTTGCCCTGCAATTGCTTGGGTTTCTGTACCTTCAAATCCTAAATTGTTTTTTTCTTTAGGTGTTCCTTTCGTCCAGCTTGCTTCTGTTCCAGCGTTTAAGTTTGTCGCTCCAAATTGGCCATTCCATAAAATATTTGTTTGATACGCTATATTCAAAGCTGAGGGTGTACGAATTGGCTGAACGTCTATTTCGCTATCTTTGTATAGTGGATTTTTTGCTCGTTTTTCGCCCTGAACTCCAAACCCTACGCCACCATCACCAATTCCTTGAGGTACACATGCTTGGAAACCTGCTTTTACATGGTGGCAACTTGCACAGGAATATGTGCTATTACTCGACTCCACAATTGGGTTTCGTCCCAAAGCAGTTTCATGGAAAAGTAATTTTCCAAGTGCTACTTTTTCAGCCGTTATCGGATTTTTGGGGTCTTGTGGGATTTTATCAAAATCATTACTATTGGGTAATATGTACAAAGACTTACCCTTTCCATTTGAAGTTGCTAATAAAATCTTTTCAAGTTCGGTATCGAGAGTGGTAGGTGTTGCACTATCTTCCTTTGATGTACACGAGATTACTAAAAATGCGATTGCGAAAGTAAATATTGCTTTTTTCATAAGATTCACGTAAGAATATTTATGAAAATACAATTTTCATGCCATTTGAAGTTTAGTAATTCAATCCAATTCCCACGCCCCAACCCATATCACTGTCATAATGAACTCTGCCACGAATGTTTTTACCAAAAATATAGTCAATTCCACCCATGTATTCTTTATCGGTATTGACCATAAACATTCCTCTGAGTCTTTTGCTCAATGGAATGTCTTCTCTTGATAACTGAAATCTTATGTTTCCATCAGTGAATACCTCTGACTGCAAACGAACCAACATTGGTAAGGTGTAGTTAAATCCTAAACTAAGTAGGCTTCGGTTATCTTTGGTATTGGTTTGTCCGAAAATATTTTTTTCAACTTCATCCATACCAAACTTACGATAACGCCAGTCGAAACCAATGAATGGCATGAACCATTGCATTTTACCAATGTACCGCCCGATATGCGTTTCTGTTTCATAGCCGTGCATGGCATTGTATCCCAAACGCCATTCTGTACCAATGCTCCAACGGGTATTTTGAAGCATCAACATACCATCGTTACCATTTGTCGCTAAATCATTTTCTGCCATTAAATGAAACCTTCTATCATCTGCAAAAAGTTTTCTTTGTGCTAATTTGGGGTTAGGAATTAAAGGATTTACCGCCTGATTTTCATAAGTGAAAACCCGACCCATACCGCTCATCATGTGGTAAAGGATATGACAATGAAAAAACCAATCTCCTTCAACATTGGCATTGAACTCTAAGGTGTCGGTTTCCATTGGCATAATATCTACTACATTTTTGAGGGGTGAATTTTCTCCTTGTCCATTCAGTAATCTAAAATCATGTCCGTGTAAGTGCATGGGGTGTCGCATCATTGAACCATTATAGAGTATAATTTTTACATTTTCTCCTTTTTTAATCAAAATCTTATCACTCTCAGAAACAACTTTATTGTCTAAGCTCCAAACATAGCGATTCATGTTTCCACTTAATTCAAATCTCAATTCTTTGGTGGGAGCATTGGGTAGCGTTGTTGAAGTTGGTGATTTTAACATTGCATAATTCAGCGTTGTAATATCCGACATAGCATTGGCATCATATTGATTATGATTTTCATGGTTGTTTTCTCCCATCTTCATTTTTTCATCATCTTTACTCATATCCATTTTCGTCATAGGTTTTTGTTCACCCGTAATTTCGGGGTACATAACCGTATTCATATCCATCTGATTCAATGACATACTCATTCCCATATCATCTAAATCTCCGTTCATTTTCATCATGCCATTCATCATTTTCATTCCCTCGAAATATTTAAGTTTTGGCATGGGTTTAGCTTTTATTTTATTCCCAATTCCAACAAATAGCGAAACTGATTTTGTACGGTCTTCGGATGTTGCCAAAAATTCAAAAGAATTATTATCGGGAATAGTTACGATTATATCATAGGTTTCCGAAACTGCTATGAGTAGTCTATCAACTTCAACTGGTTCAACATCGTTTCCATCATTGGCCACAACCGTTATTTTTCCACCTGCATAGTTTAACCAAAAATAGGTAGAAGCCCCACCGTTAGAAATGCGTAACCGCACTTTATCTCCTGCTTTGAATTGTGATAACTGGCTTTCATTTTCACCATTGATTAAAAATTTGTCATAATATACATCACTAACATCCATTGCGTTCATCCGCTTCCACTCGTTTTTGAGTTTTACGCCTAAATACCCCTGTTTAATTGCCTCCGAAAAACTTTGTGTTGTGCCTTTTTTAATAGCAAACCAATCAGTGGCATTGTGCAACATACGATGTACATTATTAGGGTTATAATCAGTCCATTCGCTCAAAATCAAAGGAATTGTTGGCAAATCGTCAATACCTGCTCTAAATGTTGGGTCGTCAGTTCGTTTATTCATTACAAAGTTGCCATACATTCCGATTTGTTCCTGTAAGCCCGAATGACTATGATACCAATGCGTACCATGCTGAATAATTGGAAAAGTATATTTATGAACAGTATGCGGCTTTATGGGCATTTGTGTAAGATTAGGCACACCGTCTTCTTTGTTTGGCAAAAACAAACCGTGCCAATGCAAAGATGTTTCTTCATTCAATTCATTATGGACGTATATTTCTGCGGTATCCCCCTCAGTAAATGTTAAGGTAGGCATTGGAATTTGTCCGTTTACGGCGATTGCACGCTTTTCTTTTCCTGAGAAATTCACGATAGTATCTTTCACATATAAATCATACCGAACAGTTTTGGGAACATTTAGCTCCTTCGATGATTGGATTTGAGCTGCTGGTAAAGTTGTTGTTTTTGGAGAAGTATCTGCTTGGTGATGTTCGTGTTGGGCAAAAACAGCAAGCGAACTAAATAGAAAGGCAAATGATAATAATTTCATATCTTTTAAATTAGATTTTTTTCTTTGGTTTTTGGCTCACGAAAAAAAGAGTAAAGCCAGAAAAAATGGTTAATAAACCAAATATTGAGAAAGCTCGTAAGAGCCAATTAGAAAGATTATCACGGGTTTGATAATCCATTGTGTGCATCATCCAAAGGAAATCAAAAATACGCCACTTGTTATTTCTAAATTTCTGAACTGTTCCTAACTCAGTGGCTACATAAACTGTTGTGTTCAATGAATTATTAAAAGTTATAGCATAGACAGGCAATGGCTGTCCTCGATATTCATGGTGTTTATCTGTATTTGAAAGATAGTCAATCCGTTTTATCTCTGAACTATCAGATAAATTGTTTTTAGCAATCTCCATTGCTTCCATATTGTTCAATTCTGGACGAAGTTCCCCTGTTTCTGCATTGGCTAATTGTATTTTTTCGCCTCTATCATGCTCTTTTGAATAGAAAATTTGATAGACTGGTTTTCCTAAAACCTGAATCAATCGAATATCAAAAATATAATTGACTGTATCTTTTAGCTTGATTTTTTGAATAATATCTTGTGGGTTTGTCAATTTTACACCACTTTCAATGGGGTAAATATGGGCTTTTTGATGGTCGCCATGAACTTCGTCCATATTTGACCAACTAAAATAAAGCCCTCCAACTGTCCAAAATAGAAATTGAATACCTAATATAACACCTAACCAACGGTGTGTTTTACGGATTTTACGCTGAAACTCTGCTTTTTTCATTTTGTTATATCGTTTTTGAGATTTTCTCCATAATTCTATGGCTATCCCCAAATCTGCAAAGTGCATCGCAGTTCTGGCGTAGTTCGCCAAATAATATGTATTTGATTGGTGTTTTGATTTGCTTAATTGATGGACGGGAAAACTGCATGACTACATCTTTTTCACGACTTTCGGGTACAACTAAATAAAAGATTTCATCACCATCAGCGATGGAATAGGAAAGGTCTGTCAAGCGTAAAATTCCTGAATAAATACTGGTGCTTTTTTCCACTTCAAAGGCACAAATTACATTGTTTGTACCCTTTTCAAACCATAAAACATCTATTAGTTTGATGGTATTTGCAGTATCTTTATCGCAATTAATGGCAGGAAATTTATCGGGACTCATAAACGAAAAACTCTTACCATCATAAGACCTCGAACGGTCATTGATAGCAACGAAGGCATCGTAACCTAAACTTTGACCAATTTTCAATAAATGAAATTGCATTTCAGTATGTAGATTTTCTTCTAATTTTTCTTCTCTAATTTCTTTTTGGCGTTTTTCAATGCTTTTTTCTAATTTATGTCGCTCTTCTTCACTCAAATATTCATCATTGCCAATAAGCATTTTTTGTGTGCCTATTTCAAAACATAGCCCAGCTATTGCCCCTAAGTCGTTTGATAATTCGGTTTTATGTTTTTGATTGGTTTCAATCAAAACTTCTCTTATTTTTAAATATTCTGACCAAGAACCCAGTTTTTTCTTGTCAGAAAATAAAGCATTGAATCCGTTTACAATAGCGGTGTTGAATGGTGGAAATAAAGTTGGGTGTAAAAAATACAAAATACTGCCAACGGCTGGTCCTAAGCCTTTGATTTGTAAGGCATCTAATCTTACAATTTCTTTGATAATTTGTTCTTCTGATTTGGCATTGATACAGTTTTCAAGAAATTGTCCGAAAGCAGTTTTATTTGTTTGATTTTCATAGATGTCAGGAATTCTTAGCTTCGGTTTCCAATAAAATGGATGAGAAACCCCCACAAAAACTTGTTTTTGTTCGGCAATGCAATTCAAGACAAACTCTAACGAACTTCCCTTAAAATCGTTTGGGAAAGTTTTATTTTTAATGTCCTCTATTACCTGTAAAACTCCCCTTCGGATAGTGCGAAACGCTTTCAATCGTTGGTCATTATCAATGAACCAAGTATTATAAACACTTTGTGAATCTTTTTTATATTGGAGTATGATTTGAGCTAAATTTGTAGTCATTAGATAAGTTTTTCTAAATTTTTAAATTCTTCGATGGCGTGCTTTGTTAGTGCATTTTGTCTTGAAATAGTAAAAATGAACTTTTTGATAAACCAATCCATAATTCCGCCAGATTTCAGCTCATTACCAATTTGTAAATCATGCGTTACGAGTGTTCCAGTGGGTGTTTTATCAAAAGTTAATATCAAATAAATGGGAATTTTATAGATAGCCTTCATAATGATTCTATGGTTTTTCATAACCCCAACTACTTCCCACTGATGATTTACTCGAAAATCTCCTATTCTTTCATCGAAATAGAAAACAGAACCCCTTATTGCTTCTGTTTGTTTGATTACCATGAAACCTGCATGGTCTTCTGGATGCCAAGCTAAATATTTGGACTTGTCTAAACTAAACATAAAATCAAAAATCTGACTTGGTTGTTTGCCTACTATTTCAATTTTAGTTATGTGATTCATCGCAAATACATGAGTAGTTAGCAGTAGCAAAATGATTGATAGAGAATGCTTTTTACTGAGCATAAAGCCCCCTGTTTTTTTGAAAATCAACTTTAATAATTTCATTTTTTCGAGCAGTAAAGTATGAAAAAGTACCAAGTATAGTATTGATGGATTGTGAAATGAAAATATTATCAAAACCAGCCTTTTCAATAAAATTGGGCATTAATCCTCTCACATTATCGTTGGTGGTTTTGAATCCATCTAAAATTTGAACTAAACCAAAAGTAAATCGCATGATTGGGTTAGCGGCTTCGCCCCAATCAGCTATTATCAATTTTCCATTTGGTTTCAAAACCCTGAAAATTTCTTTCAAACATTTTAGCTTTGTTTCTGCATCTAATTGATGAAAAACCAAGCAACTATACACTTTATCAAATTGATTATTTGGATAAGGTAGGGTTTCTCCATCGTATAAATCCAAGGGTGTAGTGATAGTGTTCTTTGCTAATTTATAGGCTGCTATTTCCTTTACTTTCGGGTCAATATCTACCCCTCGTAAATCTACATTGGCACATTCTTTTTTAATTAAAAGTAGATTTTGAGCAGTCCCGAAACCAAACTCTAAAATTTTCTCATTGGCTTTCGGTTTGATAGTATCAATCAAAAGCCTACGAAACTTTTTTTCGGGCATTGTTAGTTTGATAGCTAAATCATAGTAAACAGTTAAGAAATCATACCCTAATGCGGGTATATAGTTTTGGGTAGTTTGCATAAATAGTTATTCGTCAGTATTAATAGCGTTTATCCAAGCAATGACTTCTTGTTTTTGTTGTTCTGATAATTTAGCCTTTCGATGAATCAGCGTATAAGATGCCAGCGGCATTTCGTTTGATTCGATTTGTTTTGCAATTCTGTCTAATTTAGATTCTTGTCTTCTCCGACTATAATTTCCCCATTCACTAAAATTCAGGTTCTCTTTTCCTGTTTTTATATGATATTCCATTAAAAATCTTACTGGCTGAAAATATGAATACCAAGGATAAAATGTGTTGTTGCTGTGGCAATCGTAGCAAGATTTTTTCAAAATTTGTTGTACATTGAAAGGGATATTATAGACTTTGGTAATATGAATCGGTGAAACCTGCCCGTTATCTGAATTTCGGGCAGGTTGGTAGAGCTGCATAAGCAAAAGAAAACTTAGGCTAAGAAAGATGTTTTTTTTCATCTCAAATTTCTTTTTTTACAGAACCGCAAGTCATCATGGCTTTGCCATAATAAGGATTCTGAATAGCCTTTGTTTCACTTATCCAAATTGCACCTTTACCTCCATTTGCCATCGGGCAGAAATCTTGATATAATTTTGGTCCGCTGTTACCAAATGTTTTAAGTAAATCGTTTACATCTTTACTTAGCATTACAAAATGCTCTCTTTGATGTGCTATTTTCCCAGCATTTTCTTCAATATGCTTGGCATTTTCTTTTAAATCATCAGCAATATCCATATAGCCTTTCATTTGGCTGGCTGATAAACTTTTCATGTCGATTTTAGCCATTGCCGCTACGATTGCTTTACCTGCATTGGCTGCACTTTTTGAATCGTCTTTAATTAAGGCGTTTTTCAAAACCAAGTAATTACTGACAATTTCATCAATAATTGACGTTTTTTGAACGGTTATTGATGATACATTTATCCTGCTTGTTTTGTCAGTATTGGCTTTGAAAGCGGTGAATACGAAAGCTATTGCAATGGCTGAATACTTTAAGTTTTTCATTTTATTAATTTTTTTTTACTAAATATTATGCGATTATTGACAACACTTTTTGATAAACATTTTTTTTAATAACCATTTCAGAAATTTCATATTTTGATTGATTTAGAATCATTTATTTTCCTTTAAAAGCTATCTGTTTTTTTTGTATTTGATTTGAACCGATGCTTTACTTATAGAGAATTGTGATGAATAGAAACTCATCACAATTCTCGGCCAACTATGAATCAGTGTTTATGCTCTGCCATTTTATCAGAAGGCATACAATGATTTTCGTACAAACAATGAACCGCACAGGCTGCTTGCTGCTTATAATTATTATGTAATAGCATAACCACTTCGCCTTTTGTATTTTTTACTTCACACATACCCGTATGCGATGCCTTCCCGATGGAATATTTTTCTTCAACACCACCATTATAATAAACGAAAGTGCCATTTTTAGGGGCTTTTCCTATTTCTTTACCATTGGCATCTACGATATTTCCGTTGCTATTAACCATAGTCATTGGTTTATTTGCTTGGTCAAAACCACCCTTGGTAGTTATCGAACCGATTTGCTTTTTTTCATAATAGATATGTCCTTTGGAATCAACTTTAGGAATCATATCTAATGTTTTTTGAGCAAATACATTTGCGATTGTTATGAGTACGAAACTTAAACATAAGATTACATTTTTCATTTTTCTTGGTTATTTTAAAGTGAGCAATTATTTTAGTTGATAACTTCAATATTGAAGCCTACTTTTTTCACTGCTTCAATGATTTTATCTGCTTGAATATTCGACTGCTTGATAGTCAGAACCTTGTCAGGATTGGTAGTTTCAACCTGCCAATTACCGTTTCCTACTGTTTCATTGAGTGTGTTTGTAACTCGTGCCACACAACCGCCACAGTTGATATTTGTTTTAAATGTTTGATTTTCCATTTGAGTATATTTTATTGTTTTATTAATTGATTTTATAAAGATTTTCTTTTTAATCGAAGGCTGTTACTAACCACAGAAACAGAACTTAATGCCATTGCTGCACCTGCAATCATGGGATTGAGTAGATACCCGTAGCTTGGGTAAAGAACGCCAGCAGCAATAGGGATTCCGATGATATTATAAATAAAAGCCCAAAAAAGGTTTTGACGAATAGCAGTGGTTGTGATTTTTGATAGCTTAATTGCCTGTGAAATTTTTGTTAAATCTGATGAAATAATGGTCATTTTTGCCACATCCATTGCTATATCAGAGCCTTTTCCCATTGCAATACTCACATCGGCTTGTGCTAAGGCATTACTATCATTGATGCCATCGCCAACCATCGCCACTACATGACCTTTTTGTTGTAACTCTTTGATAAACTCTGCTTTTTGTGCGGGTAATACTTCAGCTTTAAAATTATTTATTTCAGCTTTCTTAGCTATCAAAGCGGCTGTTTTAGGGTTATCGCCTGTGAGCATATACACATCTATCCCTTTATTTTGCAATGTCATGATTGCTTGTTTTGAGGTTTCTTTTATTTGGTCTTCGATAGCTATCACGGCTAAAGCCTCTGTTGAGTTGGCAAACCAGATTACTGTCTTTGCCTCATTTAGCCATTGTTGTGCTTTTTCCTTTATTTCGGATTTAATGCTTATTTGTTGATGAGTTAAAAGATTTTCATTGCCAACAAAATAGGTTTCTGTGCCAATAGTGGCTTTTGCTCCAAAACCAGTAATGCTTTCAAAGTGATGCACAGGAACAGTTAAAATATCTTTATAATAATTTAGAATTGCTTCTGCTAATGGATGTTCTGACTGCTTTTCAATGGATACCAAGACAGATGGAATCTCTTTATTTTCATTTTTCCAATAAACATCAGTTACGGTTGGCTTGCCTTCGGTGATTGTTCCCGTTTTATCCAAGACTACTGCATTAATTTTACTGGCTAATTCGAGGCTTTCGGCATCTTTGATGAGAATGCCATTTTCAGCTCCCTTGCCAACTCCAGCCATGATTGCAGTTGGGGTGGCTAACCCTAATGCACACGGGCAGGCAATAACCAAAACTGTAACCATTGCCAATAAACCTTGTGTTAGTCCGTTTTCTCCTCTAAAAATTATCCAAGCAATGAGTGTTACAATGGCAATAATTATGACGATAGGAACGAATATACCAGCTATTTTATCAACTAATTTCTGAATCGGAGCTTTACTTCCTTGTGCTTCCTGCACCATTTTTATGATTTGTGCCAAAATGGTGTCGCTTCCAACTTTAGTTGCCTTGAACTGAAAACTACCTTTCTGATTGATTGTACCAGCAAATACTTTATCTGAATTGGTCTTTTCTACTGGAATAGGCTCACCACTTAGCATACTTTCATCAATGAATGAATTACCGCTAATAATTTCTCCATCTACTGGAATCTTCTCACCTGGTTTGACCAAAATTATATCACCTATCTTTATTTCAGCTATTGCAACTTCCATTTGATGCCCCCCTTCATGGACAATCGTAGCATTTCGTGGTTGTAAGCCCATCAACTTTTTTAAGGCTGATGAAGTATTTCCTTTGGCACGTTCTTCCAACCATTTACCTAATAATATAAAGGCTATAACAACGGCAGCCGCTTCAAAATAGACATGGGCGTGCAAGCCTCTATTGTGCCAATAAGATGGAAACAGCGTATTAAAAACACTAAAAATATAAGCAACGCCCGTACTTAAAGCTACCAAGGTATCCATATTGGCAGAGCGATGTTTGGTTTGTTTCCATGCGTTTATGAAAAACTGTCTGCCAAATACAAAAAGCACGGGTGTGGATAATGCCCACATAATATAATTGCCATACGGTAAATCCATAAAAAACATGGCGATTATAACTATTGGTATGGATAAGATGATTGAACTTATTGTTTTTTGCTTGAGCTGATTGAATTTATGCTCTTTTACTTTTTCTAATTCTTCTTTGGCTTCTTCCGTTTCATCAATCATTAAATCATATCCTACTGCTTGAAGTGCTACTTTAAATTTTTTGGTATCAGTAATTGTGGGAATATATTCTATTTGAGCATTGGCATTGGCATAATTAACATTGGCTTTGATTACCCCCTCCTGATTTTCAAGAATACTCTGTACGCTGCTGGCACAACTGGCACAAGTCATATTTGATACAGATAAGTTTTTTTTCATCGAGCTTACACCGTAACCTAAGTCTTGAATTTCTTTGATGGCTTTGGCAAGTATTTCGTTATTGGGTAGAGTTGTTATGATGGCTTTATTATTATTGAGTTCAACTTTATGATTAATTATCCCCTCAATTTTGCTTAAACCCTTGTCAATTATTAAGGCACAATGTTCGCTTTCCACTCCTTCAAGCGGTATCTCGTAAGTATTATTTTTGTTTATATCCATTTGTCTGATTGGTTTGATAGGACAAAGTTATAGGGGGATAGAACAAATTTGATTACACCTTTTTGGATTATATTTATATAATTTTCAGGTTTAGAGTTTTGAGATAATCTAAGGGATTCTGTGGGTCTATTGAATCCCTTAGATTGTCTTAATTCTTACTTTATGGTGTCTTGTACGTTGCCACAAGTAAGCATTGAACTACCATAGTAAGGGTTTTTAACCGATGATTCACGACTCAACCATGCTGCTTTTTTCATCGGACAGTATTGCTGATAAATAGGCTCGGTAGAAAGTTTTACGCCTTTTGCCATTGTGTAGAAATTATCAGAAAGACCCTGAAAGGTTTCTCTTTGTTTTTTCAAGTCTTTTGATTCTGCAATTTTCTGAGCATCAGCGATAATTTTAGTGTTTACTTTCATAAACTCCATGTGTTGTTTCATTTCCATTTTACCCATATCTACTGCTTTCATTGAAGCAACTAATTGAGCTGCACCATTGGCACTTGCTGTTGCATCTGATTTCACCAAAGCATCTTTAATGACATAATAAGCATCTAAAATAGGTTGTAACGCTATTTTGTCTTGCGAGATTGAAGTTGGCATTTCATTTTTCATCGCACCCATATCATGCCCAGCATGGTTTTCCATCGGTTTGGGGTTTGATTTTGAAGTCGTCGTTCCTGTAAGGTTTTGCCATTCTTCAACTTTCTTTTGCCAGTTAGCTACTGGAACTTTCATATTCTTTTTTGTACCCAATTCAATAGCCTTTTGTGCTGACTTTATGGCTTCTGCATAGTTCTTTTGTTCCTCTAAAATTTTAGTACTTAGATTAGCATAGGTAAAATTTTCTTCGTCCATTCCTTCCGATTTTTTCGACCAAACAAGTGCTTGACTTAAATCTTTTTTATTTGAAAAATAATATTGAGCCGCACTATTAAAAAACTTAGCATCTTCCAACTTTTCAATATTGATTTTTTGATTGATTTCGTTCATTACGACCTTATCAGTATTACTTTTTAGTGGAATTTTAACTTGTGTGTTTTCCCAATTTAAGTATATATTAGCTGAATAGTCAGGCATAATATCGCCTAATTCGATGGAGAATGCCTCATAAGTACGAGCAATGTTGTCGGATTTTGCTTTAATTCGTAAAATATCCTTTTTCTCATCATAGCTAAAAGCTCCATGACCAGTCGTATCAGTATTAAGTATGATAGTCCAATCATTGGCGTTAGGAATAGAAAAAAGTGAGTAAGTCCCTTTTTTTACTTGTTGTCCACCAAATTCAATATCTTCACTAAATTTAATTTTTGTACTTTCTCCTGCACCTGTTCGCCATAATTGGTCAAATGGAACTAATGCTCCAAATACCTTTCGACCACGCATTAATGGGCGTTCGTAGGCTACCGTTATTGTAGTGAATCCTACTTTTTGTGTCCACTCTGCTTCTGGGCTTGGGGGTGGCGTTTTGAGTGTAATTTGGGCTTGACCAAGGGTTGCTATACCCATTAATAAAGCGATTATGCTATTTTTCATGTTGTTTTCTTTATAATATTTTCTTAATTATTCATTGGTTCACCATCTTTTTTGCAGCATGAAGGTAGTTTTTCATAGCTTTTATCATTGGCTATTGTTTCGTCTGCATCATAGCCAGCATCATTGATGGCTTGTTTGATTTTATTCGTATCCGTCTTCTTAGGATTAAAAGTTACAGTTACAACTTTGTCTTTCAAGTCAAGATTCGATTCGCTCACACCTTTCGTAAATGCTAATTGTTTTTCAATGCGTTCTTTACACATTTCACAAATGGCAGATGTTTTGATTTTAACAGTTTTAGGTGGCTCTTGAATATTTGCTATTGATAATGAGCCAATTAGGGCGAAACCCATACTTAGAAACAATCTTCTTTTCATTGTTTTTTTTAGTTAGATATTAAAATTATTTTACTTCAAAATTGAGCATCATTCCATCGTCTTCGTGTTCAAGGTTGTGGCAATGAAAAACAAATTTTCCTTTTTGGTCAAACTTTACAATAACTTTTACTTTTTCGGTTGGAGCTACCAATACGGTATCTTTCCAGCCTTTTTCTTGTGGTAATATGGTATTTCGTCCGCCTGAACGAGAAACTACCTGAAACTGAACGCCATGTATGTGCATCGGGTGTGGTTCATCACCTGTGGAATTATCAAATTCCCAAGTTTCGGTTGAACCTACTGAAACCGTTTCATCTATACGGCTTGCACTATAAATTTTTCCATTTATTTTGTGCATTCCTCCATTCATACTCGCCATATCCATTGTTAAAGCAAAAGTTCTATTTTTTGTAGCATTGCTCAATTTAGTGAGTGAAACTAAGCTACTGGGTACTTTGAAAGTATCAGTTTCTTGTTTGTTGACAATAAATTTCATCACCTTAAATGCTTGTGTTCCTTGTGCAGTACCCATACCTGTGAAAGTTTTACTTTCCAAAAAAACTTCTGTATTGAGAGGAGTATTTGTAAAATCAACCAAAATATCAGCTCTTTCGCCAGAAGCAAGAAGCAACGAACTGACTGCTTCGGGTTTTTCGAGCATTCCACTGTCGGCCCCTATAAGATAGAAATTCGCACCATTGCTTAATGCTAAATTGTAAATTCTTGCTGATGAGCCATTTAATACCCTGAAACGATAAAAGCGACTTGATACATTTAGGTATGGAGATGCTGTACCATTCACTAATATGTTATCGCCCATATAACCCGACATTATTTCCATCATGGTTGGGCTATACTTGATAGTTGCATCAGTATTAAAGCGTTTATCTTGAATCACTAAAGGCACTTCGTAGTTTCCATTAGGTAGATTTAGAACTTTTTCTTCGGGACTTTCAACGATGAAAAAGCCAGCCAACCCTTGGGTTACTTGTTTTCCTGTTAATCCGTGAGGGTGGGGGTGATACCAATTTGTACCCGCTTGTTGATTGATGGTAAATTGGTAATTGAAGTTTTCATTGGGCATTACCATTTGGTCAGGATGTCCATCCATTTCGGCAGGAATTACCAAACCATGCCAGTGAATATTTGTATGTTCAGCTAATTGATTGTTGAATTTTACATTAAAATTAGCCCCTTTTTGAAGTCTAAAAGTTGGCCCCAACAAACCCGAACGATAACCAATATACTTAGCATTTTTTCCATCCATGACTGTATCTTGCACCGCTTGGGCAATCATACTACTTGGATTGTTAATTGTTTCAGGTATTTTCAAGGCATTTTTAAATGAAGTATCACCTGCCACAGGTACAGGGTCGCCATGATTCATATTCGCCATACAACTTGACATTAGGGCGGTTGAACCGAGTCCAAATCCTAATTTTTCGAGAAAATCTCTACGGTTAATTTGCTTGTTCATTTTTAAATAATAGGTTAAAGAAAAATATAAATTAAGGTTTGATTACAATTCCATTAGGTTTTAAACCAACATTGAGCGTTTTGGTAACTTTATGTTGCATTATATCAATGACTGATACGCTTGCAGCTTCTTGGTTGGTAACATAAGCACTCATAGCATTGAAAGCGATGGCATGAGAACCCGCCCCCGTTGCAAAAGAGCCAGTACGTGTCATTTTACCGTCAGTCCCTTTGGTCCACCAATGTACTTTTCCTGCGGTTGGGTCAGTTACCCACATTTCTTTCATGTCAGCTTGATAGGCCACAAAACCTGGCATAAAACCTAACACAACTGTTTCAACCACTTTCAACGTTTTTACATCAATAATCGAAACTGTCTGTCCGTCTTCGTTATCTACATACATTCTACTGTCAGCACCAACCCACGCTCCAACTGGATTTTTTCCGACTGGAATTGTTGCCAAAATGGCTTTGTTCGTTGGATTAATTGCCGAAACTGTATTATCTTCTCCATTGGCTACAAAAGCAACTGTTCCATCGAATGAAAAGGTAACTTCGGCAGAGCCTTTACCGACAATAATTGTATTTTTTAAGGCATAATTAGTAGCATCGTAAACTAAAATCTTTCCTTCTGATTGTGAAGTCCAAAGTTCTTTTCCATCTGGCGAAAAAACTGCATTATGATTAGACATTGGGACTTCAAAAATTTTCACATTAACCCCTTTCATTGCATCTAAAACTGCTATTTTTCCAGTACCTACGTGAGTTTCACCAGTATGACCTGCACTTAAATCAACACCTGGAGCCGCAATTGCAATCTGTGATTTGGTAGCATTCATATAAATATGATGGGGATAGGCTAAAAATCCAGCCGTTGCAGTATGCCCTGCACCATGAGTAGAAGTGCTTGAACCATCGGTTAATTGAATTGTTGTAGATACCTCATTTGTATTAAGATTGATAACCGATAAGGTACTGCTTTCGCCATTAACAATAAATGCCGCAGGATAATTGATATTTTGCTCAGGTTGAACGTTGCTCATATCCATACAAGATATTAAGCCGAAAACTGAAATTATGAATATTGAATTTTTCATTTATTTAATTTTTAAAGTTGATTGATTGAAATGCGTTTATTTGTTTTTAATTGTTTGAAGTGGCTTGGTGTCAGTCCTGTTATTTTCTTGAATTGCATGGATAAATGTTGCACACTACTATAATACATTTTATCGGCAATTTGGCTCAATGAATACTCATCATATACCAATAACTCTTTCACTTTTTCTATCTTTTGATGAATCAAAAACTGTTCAATCGTAGTACCTTCAACTTCCGAAAATAAGGTAGTTAGATACTTATAATCACGCCCAATTTTTTCTGCGATATAGACTGATGGATTAATTTTTTGTAAGGTTTCTAATTGATTTTGTACAATTTCGATAATGATAGTTTTGATTCTCTGAACTATTTGTTTGCGTTTATCATCTAATAATTCAAAACCAACTGTTTGCAAATCTTTCTCAATTTCTTTTAATTGTTCGGGTGTTAATTCATTCAATGTTTCAACTTCACCCAGTTCTATTTTTTTTACAGTTACCCCTGTTTTTCTGAAAAGGTCAGCCACAACCATTTTACATCGGTCGCAAACCATATTTTTAAGATATAAAGTCATTGTTTTCGATTTAAGGTTATTTGATTTTATATCTCATACCTGCATAAACCATTCGACCAATCACAGGCCCCCATGTCATACCTGCATCGAAATGCCTTCCAAATGAATCATTTGGTGTAATAATTGGGTTTTTCTGAGTGAAATTATTGAGATTTTCACCACCTAAATACATATCCCATTTTAAGAAAGTTTTGGTTATTTGAGCATTGATATTAGAAAATGCAGGTGCAGTGGTAAGCATAGATGCTCCCAACATCATTGCATGCTCCGACATGGCAGGCATACGACGAGAACCATTCCATTGCCAAGTAAAATCAAACTTCCATTTATCGTAAGGCAAAGCATAACCCATATTGAATAAGATACGGTCACGATTAAGAAACTGTTTGGTCATTAATGCCAATGTTCCGTTTTCTGTCTGAAAATCATTCTTTACATCAAACCAGCGATAGGCTAATTTGAAGTCAAAACGCTTGATTGGGGAAAAATTTAACTCTGCTTGATAACTATTAGAATAAGAACGCCCTTTTAGATTATAGAAACTTAAAAGACCAGCTTGTTCCATATCTACCACCAATTGATTCTGAAAATCAGTTCTGTAAGCATCGACAATGAAAGATGCTTTCTGACCAAATAGCTCAAACTCATTGGATAAACTTATCCCATAATTCCATGACTCTTCTGGACGGAGGGTATTTTCGATAGAAATAGCTCTTGAACTAACCAATAGACCATAATTTTCTGCCAATGGGTTTGGTACTCTCCAACCTTTTCCAGCACTGGCTCTTAAATGAATTGTTTTATTGATGTCATATTTTGCATGAATTCGGGGCGTAAATCGAGTTCCATAAAGGTTATGAAAATCTACTCTACCACCTGCCACAACAGTTAGTCTCTCAGGGTAAGTATATGTATATTCAGCAAAAAGACCTGGTACAGATTCAGTACGTAAACGAGGATTAATACCTGAGAAAGTTTCGTTATAATCATCTAATAAATAACTTGCTCCAGCTTTATATTGATGATTAGTATTTTTAATTATATCCTGATAAATCAAATTAGCGTAAACAGTATTTTGGCGACATGTATAATTACGCAAGCCGAAAAATGACTGATTATTATGGATAGTTCCATTTAGAATTAATCCTAAACCTCGATAGGGCGTACTTTGAAATAGTTTTGCAGTTTTACTAAAAAATTCAATTCGCTTTGTTTGACTACCAAAACCATAAACCAATGATGAATTTTGAATTTCGGGTTTAAAATTAGTTTGCCCACCCAGACGGTCTTCGTACAAGGCTTTTATACCAAACTGAGCCATCATTTTTTCAGTCTGATACTTCCACCGATTAATTACATTATATTGATTGTAGAGAGGAATATCTAAAAAACTATCTCCGTTTTTATCAAGGCGATTTTGCAAGGTTGAAGCATGAGAGAGCAAAGCCGAAGACCATCTTTTGTTTATTTTCTTTGCTAAGTTTAAATTGATTTCTCCACGCCCAAAACTATTGACATACGTATTTAAGTAAAGTTTTTCTGCTAACTCTGGTTTTTGCAGCTCAATATTAATTTGTCCAGTCATTGATTCGTAACCATTGACGACCGAACCAGCACCTTTACCCACATCAATAGATGTTATCCAAGTACCTGGCACATAGTTTAGACCAAAAGTTGTATTCAATCCCCGAATATTCGGAATGTTTTCTGTATTTGTCTGTACATAATTTCCACTTAAACCTAATAGTTGGATTTGTTTTGAGCCTGTAACGGCATCAGCATAACTTACTGACACGCTTGCATTGGTTTCAAAACTCTCAGAAAGGTTACAACAAGCAGCTTTAGCAAGGGCTTTAGTCGTAATAATTTCAGTATGAATTGGGTTTAAGCGGTCTATTACGTTTGCTTCACTTCTGACTATGACTTCTTGTAGGGTTGATGATTCGGTGTTTAAATAAATAGTAAGAAAGTCAGATGAATGAACCATTATTGTATCAGTTTTATACCCAATTGAACTGATAATTAATTCATGGTTTTGAGCGTTCTTGGGGATGGTAAATTTTCCCTCAATGTCAGCCGATGTACCGCTTTTGCTGTTTTTCCAACGGATTATTGCACCAATCAAAGGCTCAGTTTTACCATCAATTTTCTTTTCTAATACAATTCCTTGAAGATTTTGGCTGTAAGCCGAAGTAGTAAACAATAATGCAAATAGCACTATTGTTGTATTAATATTTCTTAACATAAAATGATTTAATTTATTGGACAATAGAATATTCACCCATAGCTAAATAGGTGTCTTCGGTTCAATAAATTAAATCAGATTAAGAAAGATTGGATATGTACAAGCAGTTTTCTTCCTGCGATTGGTGGAGAAGTGTTGTAATAATGTGCTACTTTAAATGCTACTGATTCATTAGACCAATGAGAGGCATTAAAGATAGAGAATGAATTATTTTCCCAAATAAAAACGGGAGTAGTAAATTCTACATTGTTCCCCTGTGAAGCTGTTGTACTTGTATTAATAAACGAAGAGTGTTCTTGGCAACATTTAGTACGTTTGATATGTTTTTTCTGAGAATTTGCTTCTTTTTTTAGCATTTTTTCAGAACAACACTTAGGGGGACTTGATAAAATGAAGGTTTTTTTACCCTTTACTTTGCATAAATGCTCTATCATAGCGAAACCCGTGCTTGTAAAAAGCACTTGAAACGCCATAAAAAGACAGAGTATGCGAGTAAGTATATTTTTCATTATTGTTAAAATATTTGCAAATATGCAATCAAATCATATATTACCTGTGATATTTTATTCTTTTTAATTTATATAATTTTCAGATACCGAAAATTATATAAATTAACATTAGCGTTTATGTTTACTTTTTTATAGTTTATTATTGCCATAAACACATATTTTGTTTGATACAATGAGGGCGTTAATGAAGTTTATTTTAGTCTGACAATAAATTTGAAAAATAAAAAACTATACCATAAAATCGTAAGTTTTTATAAAAATTTCAATAATACTTTCCATTCTCTTCAAAATGCCTATTCTGACTTTTCTCATTTTTTCGGTCAGATGCAGCACCAATGGATAATATTTTCCCAAACACCATTAAAAAAATACTGAAAAGATAGATGGCTAATAATAATCCGATTATGCTTAATCCGATTAAGACACCTACCATTAGAAGCGAAACTTTAAATAATGCTTTTATTTTTTGCGTTTTTAATTCATATCTTGTTGGAATACATTCAATGAAGAAATTGATTATAAAATCCATAAACTTATCTAAGTTTGATTGTTTTGTTTGATTTTCCATTTGTTTATTTACTCATTTTAGGTAATTCACTCGTTAGTATCATTTTGCATTCATACTTAATTTTTTCAGCAATAACCTGTACATCAATATTTTGATTAAATACTGGTATTTTTCGGTCAGCAGTATGAAATCTATCTTGTTTATCATATTCTCCATTTGTACCATCAGGTGTTGAAAAGATGTTTCTTTCTACTTCCAAGTGAAAAGTTGGGTGTTTGGTTTCTTCACAAATGCCAACCATTTCACCGACATTAAACTGCATAATTTGGTTAGGTAGAATCACCTCTGTTTGAGCTTCTGAAAAGTTAAACCCTTCATTTTTATTGCTACTTTTTACTCCTAAATTGGCACTTATGCTCTCTGAGCGTTTCACTTCCTTTTCTTTTCCAATAGTTGCCGAAACTCGCTTCGCTGTTTCCAAATTGGCAATTTTGAGATAAATTTGATAATTCAAATTACCAATCAATGAATCAGAAACTGGTTTTGTATAAATGCTTTCAAATTGCAGAACGTCTTGTGCCACAATATTAAAAGATACCTTGTTACTTCGTGCGGTGGCAGGAATATCGGCAATATTTGGAATAAAAATCTGTGCCGCTTCGTCCATCAAAGCAAAACTATGATGCTTGCCTTGTTGATTCATCGTTTTTAAGGCTACTGTAAAAATCAAAGAAATAATGGGCGATAATGCAGCGGCAATGTCGGGGGCAGTTCCTACACAAATTACCTTTGGATTTTCTTTTTCATTGACATCAATTGTGGTATCATCGCCTGACAATACATACATATATTCAGGAATATTCATTGTACCAAACGGCATTTGTAAACTGGCAATTACCCCCGCCAACTGATTCCCTGCCTTTGATTCAATGGCTGTAATAATACTCCGAATGAGTCCAGCACATTCATCATCTTCTCTAAGTTTTTTTATCAGAATTTCGTAAGAATCACCCACAATTAGATTGACCACATGAGGGAAGGTACAATATTGCGGATAATGTTTTTTCAGAAACCAAATAATAGCCGTCAGCAGAGTAATAGCGGAAGGGGTAAAAAACTTGTCATTATAATTTTGTCCTTTCTGCAAACTATTGATGATGGCTTCGGCAAATTCTTTGGCATAAATTTGATTTTTGATGTATTTCGGATTCAAAGGGTTGATACGGTGTGAACGAGCAACATCAGTAAAATTAATTACGTAAAACTTAGTTGGATTTTCGATTAATTCATACTCCTTACCTTGCCAACTCAACACTTCTTTTCTACCAAAATGCAAATGAGCAATATTGGAAAGAGTAGGGAATTTAAAATCAAACAATATTCCTGCATACCCCTTGAACGCATATTGCTCAATACAAGGCTCAACAAACGAAACGGTTTTTCCTGCACCATTGGCAGCTATTCCCAAAATTCCACGAAATGGATTAACAATATTCAACCATTGCTCTTTGGTAGCATCTTTTCGTTTTCCTTGAATATTTATAGAATATTGGTTAAAAGTGATAGCATCATCAGTCTCAATTTGTATTTTTTTATTGGCTTGTTTTTCTGTAAAAAAGCTAAAACACAAGGCTAAAATGCCCAGAATGATGTATAAAGATAGCGAAATTAGAGGAGAAATAGGTAATAAATTGATTGAAAAAAGGGAAAATATTGCAACAAAAATGTAGCTAAAAATGAGCCATTGTTTCTGCTGAAAAGTGAAAGTATCTGCCGATTTTTCTTTTTTATAAAATCTATTTCTCAAAGATTCCTCCTTGTTATAGAGTAACAAAGGCAATAAAATAACGGTAATTATCCTAAACAGAAAGCCAAATTTGAGGTATTGTACAATCAACCAATTTGGTACAGTTTGGTAATTTGTCATTGTAAACCATTCACCAAATACAACTGCTACCAATGTAATTGCAATGATATAGAATAAATTCCTGTGTTTTTTCATTTTATTTGTTTTTAATGTATGTTTATGAAAATTTCTGTTCAAATAGAAACATCATTATCAGTTGATTTTTGAATATTTTTACGCCTTTTTCTTAAATGAATTCCAGCTTTACGAATTATTCCTTTCAAGTCTTTTCCATCGATTTCTGCTAACTCAGCTCCTTTGAAAAAATAAAATCCCTGCTTGAAACTGCTAACAAAATCAAATGAACTGCCCTTTTCTTTTTCCATATTATGATTTTGTTCATCGGGTTTTGCATTGGCTAATCTTTCCCATTGCTCAGAATTTAGTCCATTTTTATCACTTTCTTTTTTTAGCTCTTTACCAATTACCTTCAAGTTTACTCTAAAGTCTTGACTGTAATCTTTCTCAACTGCCATGCTCCTTATTTTGATGGTGTCAGCATCGGTTAAGCCATATTTTTTCTCAAAAGTTGTAAGAATCCTTTCGACCGACATCACTTTATTCCATGCTTCCTTATTTTGATTGGTAAAAGATTTTTTCGGTGAATCATAGCCAAATTTGCTATCGAATGTTTGTTGATTTCTTTCACTCCAAGCAATTATTGAAAATCTTCTTTTGTCTTTTGTTCGTGGATTTAGGGTAACTTTCATTGACTTATCTCGTGCCGAAACAGTAATATGAATGTGCGTTTGCAAGCCTTCTTTTCGCTCACCTTGCTTTTTCTCACCACGTCTTACTTCATCATCATCGCCTTTAAAAATTCGGTCATACTCGATATTGGCAAACCAAACCAAGTCTTTTTCTGAGAGTTCTTTCAAACTTCCATCTTTGGCTTTGATGATAAAATTTTGAGAATAATTTTCCATACAATCGATTGTAAATTCTCTTAGCTTTTCAGGATTATTCTTGATATGTTCTAACTCCGCTTGTGATGGACTCAATACCAAAGAGTAAAATTTATCATCATTAGCGGTCAAACCTTTCACATTAGTATCAATATTTTTGACCATTTCATCCTTCGTAAAACTACCATAACTGTTAAAGAAAACTTTTCCGTCTGGTGTTTTTGCTAAATCTAATTCTTTCTCTAAATAGTTGCCCAAACGAGCAGAACTACTTTTGTTATTAAAGGCAATTCGACCATTTTTTTCAGGGTTGATTACTTTAGAATACATTCTATTTTTTGTTCAATTGCTCAATATATTCGATACCTTTTTGCTGTAATAAGTTCTCTAATTTGGGCCTTTCTACCTTTTCGACTTCCAGCATTTCAAACATAATATGTGCTAAACCCATTAAAGTTCCTTGCGTTTCTAAGGCTGTTTCTTCTACGGTTTGGGTATCAACTTCTAAACTCTTTTTCAGTAAACTGACTTCGTTTTTCAAAGCAATAATATCCTGCTGAAAAGGACGAATGTACTTATTTTCCTGTGTTACGATGAAACCTAAAATGTGATTCCGCAAGCGATTGATTGCTGTAGAAATCGAATCGTCTTGGTAATATCTTGGGTCGAATTTGTTCTTGACAAAATGCAATAAAGCTGCTTCGGTAAAGACTTTCATTGTCAGTTTTTGAGGTACTTTTAGTTTTTTATCAGCCTTTTTTATTTGCTCTTTAATGGCAATTTGATGCTCGGTTAAAATCGTTTTTTCATAATTATCAAACAAAACATTGAGTTCGGCAATAGCAAAATTGGCTTTATCTAAAATCTCTTTAGAAATTGAAATGGTGGTTCTTTCAATGGTTTTTGCTTGTATTTGGGCCTTAGCATTCATATTTACAGGTTAATCGCTTAACAATCAAGTACTTAGGTTTTGATTAAATTCTTTTAAAATAGCTATGCTATTGATAGTCAAAGGTTTAGCTCTGCTAAAAACTTCCCTCTTGCTACACTTACTATAACGTAAAATTTGAATAATATTTCATATTAATACTATTTTTTATTTTATATTGAAAACATATTTATACTTTTACTTTACTCAAAAACTCATTTCATCTTTTACTCAAACGCTCAAAAAGTCAATTACTCAAATACTATTTTTCTCAATCACTCATTTACTCAAATACTCAACTCCTCAAAAACATGAACACAAAAATTATTGCAGTCGGAAACCAAAAAGGTGGTGTCGGAAAATCTTCAGCTATTTATTGGATAGCCAGTACATTAAGCATTCACTATGACAAAAAAGTAGCCGTCATTGATGGCATTGATGCTCAGAAAACGATTGCTAAACGTAGAGCCGTCGAAGTATCGGAAGGGAAAGAAGCATTTCCTTATGAGGTCTTTTTCATTCACCACTTAGCAGAGTTAGATACAGTTTTGGATGAATATTATGGGCAATTCGATTTAATTTTGTTGGATATGCCACCACTTGTGAAAAATGAGTTCAAAATCTTGTTAGCAGGTTGCGATGGTTTATTGATTCCGATGCTTGCCGATACAGTTGATAGAGATTCGGCTTTAGACTATATGCTATATGTAGAAGAAATCAAGCGTTCAAACGAAACGTATTTGTGCTACGGTTTTATCAATCGCTTTACCAGTAGTATTAAGCAAAGAGAGCTTCCTGCCTTTGCCAAAAATCTTGGTATCGAACTTTTTGAAAGTGCCGTTCCTGCTGTGCCTTTGGTGCTTTCGATGAATGAAACTTATATTTCACCTTATGATAGAAATGGCAGTAACGGCAAAAATGGCAAGCAATATTTAGAGGCGTTTATCTTGGAGTTTATCGACAAATTTTTAAAATAAATTCTGATGGAAAATGAAGAAAGAACACCTCGAAAGAAGATTTTTTCGGAAGAACAAAAGGCGGAATTATTCCGAGGTGGAGAACCGCCCTTAGCGAAATCCAATTCCAAAAAAATTGAAGAAGAGATTTTAATACGAGTTCAGTTTAAAACAAATTTGGAAACTCAATATTTACTCAATTGCATTTGTAAGAAGAAAAAAATGAGCCGAGATAGACTCATGGCCGAAATGATACGACAAGAAGCAAAAAAAGAAAACATAGCTGTTTCAATTCATTTGTAGCCATAGATTTAGTAAAAAGGTCTATGACCACCAAAAATTTAAAAACTATCATTGGGCGAAGCCCAAAAAATTTTGGACAAAGGAAACCCCTGCCAAAATGACACTTTATATAAAACGCTATAAAAAGGTAAAAATTAGGGTTGTAAGTGGCTGCACCTTCAACCCTAATTTTTAGGCATTAATTAGCTCCGTACAGAATTTAAAAGCGGTTTGATTGAGTTCGTTTGCTGAGCCAAACGGATTTCCAAAGATGGCATTTTTTGAGTTCTTAACATGGGTTGTATAATGCGTTATGCCATTAAAAAGCCCAAAAGCATTATCGCCCAAATCAGCACATTCTCGGTCAATTGAAAAATTGATATTTGTTATAATATTTCGTTTTCGGGTCGATACCTCATTCCCAAGTTTTTCTTCTTCATTCATTCGGGTTAATCGCTCAACTAAAGCATCTTTGATGGAATCATCTACTTTTACCCATGAAAGTTGTTCCATTTTTTCAAACAATTGGTTGCGTTGCTTCATAAACATATCAAAGTATTGAACCAAACCATCAATGCGAAGACTGTTATTTTTAGTGTGGTTTACTTGGAGTTGACGAAAATTTCTTGAAAAACGGTTTTCACAACGAACCATCATATTACTATTTCCGATAAAAAAGCCCGTTGAACCATCAAAACTATTGCCTATCATTAAATAATCTTTAAATTCATGCCCGCAAACCTGCATAGTGTCAGTACATTTAAGAAATGACAAAACCTTTTTTCCTCCGTCCACATCGTAGTAGTTTTCAATCGGAAAACCTGTAATGTCGTGCAGTTTCTCAGTTACTTCGATAAACTTTTCGTTGTGCGTGGGGGTGTAGCTGGTTTTAGCAATATTTAATAATTGCCCATTATCGTTGCGAAAAATGCCTTTATAGCCTAAAACTTGCTTATTGTTGGCAAAAATCGGTTTTTCAATAATATCCCATTCTAAAGCTTCCATTGTAATAAAATTAAGCGTTAATGATTGATTGAATTAAGAAAGCCCGACCCGAAAATCGGGCTTTCTATGATAGATTAGATAGTGAAATTAACAATTTCAGTTTCTAATGCTTTAAGGTGAGTTTTGCCTGTTTTTACCAAATTATTAACAAAATCTAAAATCATTGCCACATTCTGAATTTGAATGTTTCTGCCAGTACCTACATTTGAAATAGTCATAAGTAAACCTTCATCACCATAATCTTTTGAAAAATCCTCGAACTCGCCTACTCGTTCTTTGGCTTTGTTGAATTGCTCTTTCATTTTCAAGCCTTCATCTAAGCGGTCGAAAACTGCATTGGCTGATTTTAATTCAACTACTTGAAGTTGAGCAGAAACTTCCATTGGTTTTGGTTCTTCGGTAACGATAGGCTCTGTACCGTTGATTTTGCCTTTTTCGTTCGATGTTTCTGCTTTCGCTGGTGCTACTGCTGAACCGTTTTTTGCTGGGGTGTTTACTGGATTTGTCATTGTATTTAGAAATTAATTGATTTAATAAGCCACTTAAAGGGGTGGCTGTTGCCCTTATATTGAATAATTGATACTCCGTCCGATTAAATTAGAATGGTAAATCACCTTCGTTTTTACCTGCTTCAAAAGAAACTTTACTTTCTTGGGTTTCACCGAGCAAAGGTTTTTTCTTACTTCCTTTTGTGGTTTGTTTGGCTTCTTGTTCTGCCTGTGCTTCAACTTCTTCTCTGCGTTTGCCCAATAATTCGATGCGTTCAACTCTGATTTTTACCGATGTTCGGGCGTTGCCTTCCTTGTCTTCCCATTTTTCAGTTCTGATTTTTCCTTCGATGCAAATACGGTCGCCTTTCTTGATAATCGTTTCGGCTACGTTGGCTAAATTGCCCCAAACCTCCAAACGATGCCATTCCGTTTGTTCTACTTTTGTGCCGTCTTTCTTGGTATAATTTTCATTCGTTGCCAAAGAAAAATTGGCTACTTTAACACCACTTTCAAGGGTGCGAACTTCGGGCGTACCGCCCACATTTCCGATTAAAATTGATTTGTTCATTGCTGTATTATTTTAAGATTAAAATGATTGATTTTTTTGAGATAATACGCTGATTATTAGCCTATTATCTCCTTGTTTGATAGTATAAAGATACGGTAGAAACGGTGTTTTTTGAAGTAAATGAGATAGAATCGACAAACAAGATTCGTCTTCTTTTCCCTTCCGCTAAAGAGGTTATTTGAGTATATTCTTGCATAAAAATCTTGCAGGAAATAGGGTAGTACAAAGAAATTATTTTGAAATTTTTGAACTTGAATTAAACGTAATTATTAAATTCAATGTAGCAGGGGAATTGGCTTACCGATTGCCGCAGAGCTGGTGAGCGGTGTGCCTCTGTGCGAACGAAATGGGTAGAATGAAAGGATAAATAAGTGAGGAACGAACGTTTATACTTTCGTTTTACTTATGAAGTGGGGCAAACTAAAATTGTTCCTTATTAATAATCAATGTAGCCAAGCCCAAACAGGCTTAGTGGCTGTCGTGCAACTGACTGACATTGTGCTTGTGTGTGAGTGGAATCGGTGCTTTTTCAGCATTGATGGAGTGGTGGGAACTGAAATTGTTCCTTATTTATCACGTTAATACTACATCATAGGGTGCAGATAATTGAACAAAAAAGGGGTTGCCCCCTAATTCTATCTTCGGAAAACATGACCGTCATGCTCAACAAAATCATTGATAAATAAATCATTTGCATACGCCTTGTAGTCAAAATAATATTGTAAATGTTCTGGCATCTCATTCAAAATTCCATGTTCCTCGATATACTTGTAGGTAAACTCAAGTTCTGTTCCTTCCGAGCCATCGTAATAACCTTGATATTCATCTCTAAATTCTTGCATCAATTCTTCAAAATCTGTATCCTCATTGATGTCTTTATCATCTAAGAATAAGCCCAAAGCTTCGATGTTTTCGTCTTCCATATCCTTTATGGCTTCAACGTAATCGAATAATTTGTTGCTTACTGAGCATTCAGAAATCAACTTTTTAGGAATATTTTCATAATCTTGAAACATAAACTCAGCATCGTCTTCATCGCTATGCAGCTCTTTGCAATATTCAAAGAAAGAATCTTTTGTATCATAAATTTCTAAATCGAGCCATTCGCCTGCGATAGAGCCTTGATTGTATTTAGCGTAAGTACCAACATAAATTTGAGGTGTTTGTGAAGTTTTCATTGTAAAAAATTATTTAAATTAAGTAGCCCAGCACTCGCACGAGCAATCGCCGATTCCAACACGAGAATAGAATGACAGGGCGACCGCCCCCTGATTGCAAGCCCATTTGATGGTTTACGGTGCGTTGGGTTTTGTGAAGAGCTAAAAAATTAAATGTCGTAGTGAAGGCTTGCGTTTGTCAGGCTATTTCTCGTAATTTTCGATGCACAGTGTGAAAAAATGTGCGTGGGGAAAACGTAATACACAAACCGCTTCCCGCTGGAGCGTTGAAGAAAAGGCTTTTTGACAGTTTGCTTTTTCTGCAAGCTGGCAATGTGCCTTTGTGTGGGTCGGCTCAGTGATTTGTGAGTTTGGAGAGAGTAACTTTTACCCAAGCGACAAAGTGATTGCAAATCGCTTGGCGATTGGATAAAGGTTACGAAGGTGATTTGGAAGGCTTTTTTTATTGTACAGCAAAAATCATACTTATAAAATATGACTAATTTATACTAACATTTACACGTAGCCACTCTTCAATTATTTCTAAATTTTGTTCAATATCATTTTCAGAATTAATAACTAAGTCTGCAATTTCACTAAACAATAAGGTAACTTGTTTTTCGCTCGGATGAGCATCAATCATTTCTATTTCATTTGGATTAACGTCCTGTCTTTGAATAATCCTCTCTAATCTTACTTCCTCATGGACTTCAATGTGAATATGAAATATTTTATTTGGATTAATAATTGTTTTTATTTCGTCTAATGCTATTTTGTGTCTAATACCATCAATAACTAAAGGCTTATCACTTGCAGCCGACACTTGATTTAAAACATTTCTGCAAAATTGATTGGGGTTCTCTGACATTAACGACTCTCCCAGATTTTGCAAATTAAATCGAGAATGTTCAATATTTCTCTCCGTTGCAATTTTTCTTACATAATCACCAAAACTCACTCTTTGAAAGTTAAAGTTCTTAGCCATAAGTTGGGAAATTGAAGATTTGCCACTTCCTATTTTCCCTGAAAAAGCAATTACATAAAGCATATTCTTATTCAAATAGATTTAGATTAGTATTCTTGTAACTAAGGACAACCCAACCCCTACGGTCACTTTTTTCAAAATTTATCGGACTCATAGAATGTACGTTTTTTACCCTCATTAATGTAGCATAATTTGAGTTAACTTTTTGTTGCCAAAACTCTGGGTCTTCAATACAGAGGGCTTTGGCATGAACTTCTTTGATTTCACTCCAAAGCTCTTTATTTAAGTGATAGAACCAAGCATCATTAATCAAACATATTGCAACAATAGGTCCTCCCGAACGCTTTAATAGTAATACGTCTCCCTTAGATACTTTACCAAAGGGTGAGCATTGATTCACTGAAAATCTTGATTCAATTGTCTTTTTCCCTTCTATAATTAGTTGTAAATAAGGTTCGATAAAAATTCCCAAATGAATATTTATACTTGAAAACTGTCCTGTATTGGTATAATAAGCATCCCAAAACTCATTTTTCTTTATGCTATTGTATAGGGCAGCAATTAGAGGATTTTTCCAATTCTCAGCACTTTTTGATGAATATTTTATATTTACCGTCATTCAAAGATTATCTTTATTAGGTTAGTTAAGTTTATTGCTTCTTGCTCTGATAGTAAGAACTGGCTCTTTAATACAAGAATAATATGGTTATATTCTTTACCTAAAATTAGTAATTCAAAGTACGAAACTAATATTTTTAACTTATAAACCCTAAAAGCAAGGTTATCAGATGTCCAAACATCAATTCTTTCACGGTAAGGAGAACGTCTTGATACATTCGTAAAAACTATATTGCTGGGGTCAGCAGATTCAAAATAAAAAAAGCTATCCTCTTGAATATTGTCTTGCTTGATTTTAATTTTTTTGTTTTTCCATTTAAATTCAATCCACGATGCGTCATTACTTTTGTTAGCAATAACTATTTCATTTTTGATAAAATTTATCTTTTTAAAAATAAACAAGTCACTTTTTCTCCAATTCTCACAATACAAACCTTGAACTTTTAACGTATTTCGTTCAAAATTTGGAGTTTCATAAGTAAAATAGTTTGGAATTATTTCTACCAATTCAAATCCAGCATTTTGAGCATATATAATTATTTCTTGCCTATCATTTGCTGCAAACGGTCGAGTCAATTTTTTCAAGACACTTAAATGAAGTATCCCACCTGTATTTAAAAACTCAGAACCTCTAATAATGAATGCTTCATAGTATTCAAGATACCATGGTGGGTCAGCAATAACTAAATCGAAGTGGTTATTAAAACTTGGTTGTTTATTAAATAAATCACACTCGACCAGACCATCTAAATAACCATTAAGTCTAAAATCATTCAAAAGTGATGCACTCCTATTAAATATTGTAGTATCTATTTTTTTATCTACTAAGCCCGTAAAAATTGTTTTTGTGCCTAATAATGCTATTTTCTTTTCAGAAAAGTTTATCAAATCATACAAATACTTATTTATAGTTGCCTCATTGAAACGCCAGTCAAAGTCTGCTGGATGTGGGTCTGATAAAATGTTATTATTGTGTAGGGACGATGGTATTGAATCTTCGTTTGTATATTCAATAGAAAAACTATCTAATATGTTTTTCACAGAAATAGGGCTTGCACCTTCGGAGTTAGAAACGATTTCGTGGAAACTAAGTCTGCTCTCTGATTCTGTAAGCGATTTTATATGTTGCAACAGTTCATGCTGATAAATAGCATTATTAATGTCAAAATTGGAATCCATACATGTTCAGTAGATTTTATGCTCAAAAATTCGCTTAGAAAGAGTTTCGTTTGAAAAGCGTTTTTGAATCTCATTATTCCAAATAGATACTGCAATTTTTTGAATTTCGATAGAGTCCTTATGCTGTTTCTTCATTCTTGATTTTGTAGGAGTAAACTCGGAGATTTGCAATGGAATAATTCTTAACGGAAAAATAGGATGTATTTGCTCTTGCACCCTATCTATGAATTTAATTATTCGATTTTCAATATCATGGTCATTGGGTGCAGTAAGTGTTATGTAGCCGTACATATCAATGCCAGATGCAATAAGCCGTTGCATCACAAGAAATTGAGTATTATAAGAGTGCGGCTCTGCTGTCGTATTAAATGAAAATGATTCTTCGTCAAAACCTTTAAAACACCCGACACGACCATAATTCTTATAGTTTGCTAATCTCTTTACTTCATCTTTTGATAAATATCTCCATAAATAATCATTACTTAAATTATCATCCGACCAAAGATAAACGCTCTTTTCTAATCCTCTTTTTGATAACTCATCCGCAACCCATAGACTCCACTCAGGTACTAAGTCAGGTTGCCCACCTGACAAATCAATAATTGAATATTGATTTTCTTCTTTTTGATATAAATCTAACAGCTCCGATGCTGATAAGAAGGAAGCATATTTAAGATTTGCTCCAAGTAGTTTGTAATCAACAAAACAATACCAACATCTCCAACTACAAGCAGCATTTTGAAAAACTTGTACTTTTATTACATCATCAAATGGCAAATCTAAAGCATTTTGTGCAGGGTCAATAGGTAACGAATTGAGAGGAAATCCATTTGTAGTTTTTCTTTTAAAATGATGAATTCTACCATAACCATCGCAATTATATGGTAATGTTAAATCATTACTTTGCTCTGAATCTTTAAAATTTGTAATAAGTATTTTTTTATTCAAAATATCTATGGCCAGGCTTCGATATTTTGATGAAATAGCATCCGTATCAAGATAGTTACCCTTGTTTATCGTTTTCATGTTATTGCAAAGGTGTTCACTAATTAAAATCTAATTGTAGCTGAAAGTTTTCGGCATTAGGAATATTGCCAAGTTTTTCATCAATGTACCTCATTATTAACTTTTGAAAGTAATCTAACTCAATTTCAGTTAGCTCTCTATCGTAAGGAATACCATACCAATATTGAATACATTGTCTGCAACAAGTTGCGGTGGCATGTTGTGCAAAGAAAATAATATTCCATTGGGTTACAGGAGTTTGTCGCCCATCAAAGAAGATTTCGCTTACAACGCAACCAACCGACTGTTTTAATCGCTTTAGGGCTTTTTGCGAAAGCTTATCTTTTCCTTGTACGACATTAGCCCATTTGAAGTTTTTATTTATCGGAATATTCCAAAAATGATGTCTTATATTTTCTTTTTTTAGAAATGCTATCGTGGTATCAATATCTCCTAAATCTTTTCTTTGTACAATATCCCAATCAACTAATTCAATCTCACACTCTCGACATTTACCACCTTGCATTGTCTTAGGTTTTTTAGGTCTAAAACAATGTAAGTCCGCTTCACAATTAGAACTGGTACACTTCACTTTTGGAAGTGGCTCACCAAAATCAAGTTTTTCCATTTATGTTCTTATTTCATGGCATTAAGCAATAAATCTCGTTCAAATTCTGGTATTTCATCAAAGTTTGTAAATTCAAACAGAATCTTTCTTGCAGTTTCCCAAGGTGTTATTTCTTCTTGATTTTGTAAGGTCATAGCAGTACTCCACCAATTTTCTCCTTGTTCTGCTGAAAGCCTGAAAGCAATGTAATTAGCTAATACACCACCTTCCACACCTGCTTTTTTTGCAATTTTTTGTACATTAGTTTTTAAGAACCTTAAATCTCCGTTTGAATCTAAAATAGCTTGCCTTGATAGTTGATTTGCTTGTCCATTTAATAGTACTTGACCTGCAAAAATATTTGCATCTTTTTCATCGTCTAAAAGTTGCATATCTTTGCTAAAATCATCGGCCCCCTCTATCAAATCCAAATCTAACAATTCTGGATATTGGCTTGCATGTCTTACCTCATGGATTAAGTCAAACAACCACCTCAATGAAGATTTAGTTTTTTGTTTTAATACAATAACATTTCTACCACCTATTCTCCAACATGCACCATGAAAAAATTTAGAGTCTTCTAATGGTAAAACAGGAATACCAAGAAACCAAGTGTACCTCAAAGCAGACTCAAAATCTAATTTACCATATTTTTCTATTATTTCTTTTCTAAATATTGAAAAATCAGTGGGTATTTTTTTTATTTCCAAGTGGTTACACGCATCTAATAATGTAACAGCTAAAGTATGTGCATAGATAGTATATGGTGCAATTTTTTCAATCTTGGCATTTTGAGGTTTTTTAAACTTCGTAGTGTAAGCAAGTGTTAAATTCAAATTCGCTCCATTGACATTCAAAAATTCAGTTGGAGAGGTATTAAAAATTTTGCCTACAACAGCACTTGCTTGTAGAGTGAAAAATCTCAAATCTATTTCTTTTTGATTGAGAACACCCTCAAGATAAGACGAAAGTTTTTTGGGTAATAATTTATTTAATACGAAGTCTTTCTTAAAACCTAAGGCATCTAAATTTTTAAAAAATGTTGAAAGATTAATTGTGTTTTCCGAAACCATTATTTCTTTTTTCACTTTTACACCAAGTGCATTTACAACATCTTTTAACCTCTCAAAACTCGCTGATTCATAGTTAGTTGCTTCGTATCGCTGTACTTGTTGTTCTTTCATTCCAAGTAAATCTGCTAAATCTTTTTGCGTAAGACCAGATGCAATGCGTGCTTTAATAAGTGCAGTAGGCAATTCATCAAATGAATTTACTTGTAATATTTTTATTTGACCATTTTTCAGTAACTCATATTCCTCTATCTGTTGTGACAGTTCTTGATGCTGACTTTTCAAAGATTCTTGATAAACCTTTTTTTGTATTGGGTGTAATTCATGTTTTGAGTCATTAACACCCTCCAAAGCTTTTGCAAATTTCAATATTTGTACTTTGGTTTGTCGGTATTGAGTCTCATTCTTTATCATGTTTTTATAGTTTTAGTCCCACTATTCCTTTGGGGTTGCCAGTATGTTTGTCAATTTGGAAAAACTCAAAAAATGTTGTAATTGGAGGGTTAGCAATGGAACTAAAAGGGAAGAACTCTCCTTTAAATTTTATTTTTTGTGCTTGCCGTAGATTTGTAAAGGTTAAAATAACTGGGTCAATTTGATATAATAAATCCCAATCAATAGATGTATCATCATAACAAATATCAAAATCACCAGGTATTAACTTAGAAGTACAAAAGCTACCATCTATATATGCAGCTTTACATCCTGCTTTTTGTAGGGAGTTTAATCCTAATTGCATTCCAAATAATAAATCTCGTCTATATGGATTGTAACCAAATCTATTATAAATTTCACTCCAATCTGCCCAATGAACTCCAGCGGGCAATATTCCATCAGTATTAAAATGTGGTATCATATTTTAGCACAACAATTTTGTTGTGTCAAATATAGTTATTTTTTTTTATTTCAAATTATTTTTAAATTTATTTTTTAAAATCAATTATGAAAAACTGTATTTTTTGTAAAAAAGATTCTTCTAATTCCAATAGTGTTGAGCATATTGTACCTGAATCATTAGGCAATAAATCTCATATACTACAAAAGGGAGTCGTTTGTGATGAGTGCAATAACTATTTTTCATTAAAAATAGAAAAACCTGTGTTAGAACAAGAATTTTTCAAAAATTTACGTCACAGAAATAAAATAAGCTCAAAAAAAGGTAGAATTCCAGAAGGGAAAGTTATTGTACCATATTTTCTTTCAGAGGGGAGTGTAAAATTTCATAAAAATAATACAATAATATCTCTTGACTCAAATGCTTTTCAAGCAATCGTAGATGGGAAAATATCTAAATTAATTGTTCCATATAATACAACCCCTTTGGAAAAAGATAGAACCTTGTCAAGGTTTTTAGGAAAAATGGCCCTTGAAGCACTTTTTGATAGAATAAGTGATGCAAAAAATTCTCGAATCTTTTTTATAAATAATTCAGATTTTGACCCACTCAGAGATTATGTCAGATATAATAAAGGTAAACAGATTTGGAACTATAGTATTAGAAAGGTATATGAAGAAGATGAGCAATTTCAATACAATTTAGAAATATTAGATATGATTTTTGAATATGACTTTTTATTAACAGAATATCAAGAGGTGTATTTCATAATAGTAATAACAAGGATATGAATTTGTTATAAATATAGGATGTATAAGTTTAGACGGATATCAAGAATGGCTTGACCGAAATAATAATATTTGTCCTTTATACCGACCTGAAAAAATGCAAAAAAGTATTCCAATTCCTAAATCAATGAAGGAATAGTTACAAAACAGTTTTAATATAAAATTTGATAATTATAATTTTCGTATTTCCACAAAAATGTTTTTTTGTGGAAATATTAAAAAATTGTTTTGAGTGAAGTAAATTGTGAACTATCATGCATATAAGTAATACTTCCAATTTTGATGATTTATTGACAGTTTGTTCAAAGTTTTAGGGTTTACCTACAAGCGTGTATTCATTCAAAATCTTGGAGATTCTTCGCACCATACCAGCTTTCCAAAAAGTTTTTTAAATACCAAAATTTTAAGACTCTGATGTATGTGGACTCAAGAAGCGTTCGAGTGTCCAACTAAGGAGTAATTCATTATCTTTCCAAATCAACAAAGCATTAGAGAAAGTTTTAATACATCTATATATGTTTACAAGAAGCGACAATTTATATTTAGCCCATATCAAACTCTCACAGCAAATTGTTAAGCAGGTTTAGCTTTACTTTTTTTCGTTTATTCAAAAAATCGCTAAATGCTTTTTGGTCTTCTACACTCGGTTTTTGTGTGCCAAACTCTATATCAGCATAATCTAATGTAATGAAATTGATTTTTGTTTTCATGCCATTTTAAACTTTAGCACTCGCTCTTCTTAGAAAAGCAGTATTAGCTTGTCTATCTTTTTTATTTTTAGTATTAGCTATAATTCTACGCATTTCTTCTTTTTCCGCTTCTGTCCATTCTTTGCTTTCGACCACGAAATCAATACCTGCTGGTTCTTTAATGTAGCCCATGATTTTATAAATTTTTGTTAAAATACCTATTTATTAATTTCTGTGCCGCAACTTCGTCTATAAACATTCGTGTTCCGCCAGCGATAGTTGCTCCTAATGTTTTTTGATAATGACCGACTAAGGCCGTTTTGGCATCAAAGGCAACGAAACCATCAAATCTGAGTTCATTTGATACTTTACAAGCATACGCAAATAAGTTACCAGCAACACCTTCATAAATCTTGGTTGCACCTTTGTTAAAACTGATACTTTCAATCAATGATACATAAACAAAACCCTGCATATTTTCGAGCGAAACTAAGCCCTGAATCACATCTTGATTGCCTTCAATTACCAATTTGAATACATTTCTATTAAGCTTTGCCGATTCTTTTTTCCAATCAAACACCCAATCTTTCTTTTTTAGGCTTTTCCAATCTTTGGGGGTCATTTCTATCACCTCTGTATCAAAAACATCTCCCGAAACCCTATTAACTATCGAATTTGTCAGTTTATCTATCTCAATATCTATTCCTTCCATGCTTTTTTAGGTGGTGAATTCAAATATAAATTTACAAAAAAACGAGTAATATACACACATGTTACACAAAATATTAAGCTTTACTTATCTGCATATTCTTAAAGGCTTAAATCGTTTTCTTCATTTCGATAAGCATTTGCGGCCGTAAACGATAGGTCTTGATTACTCTTATTTCCCAACCTTTGCTCCGAGCTTTCTTCCAAATCATTTTTTATAAGCCCAATATCCAAGCCTTCACGATTAATTTTGTCAAACTCAAAGTTTTCTATTTTATGAATGATGGGCTTACCATTTTCGATTGAAATATTATAATCAGCCGTAGCAATAATAGCACCTTTTTTGTCAGAAATTAATAGTTCACCATATTGATTTTGTAAGTCTTTCTTGAGCATTTCGTCTTTTTCAGATGTTGATTTTTCGGCTAAATAACCTTTGTTTTTTTCTATGAAATCTTTGTCAATTTCGGTACTTTCTTTTAAACTGGGCATCATTAAATGCACCGAATTAGTTTTTTGATTAAAGGTTATAACAAAATTTTGTGCATCAGAAGTATTGATTTTTTCTTGAAAACCAGCGTCAATTCCTGCAAAATTCTCCAACTTATTATCCGATTGGACTTTCTGAAACTCAATAAAATGCTGATTTGTATTAGCCTGATGTGTTGTCTTGACAATCACACAATCATTGGAAGGAAACATTTCTTTACTGAGTTGTAAAGCCAATAACTTTTCCTCGTGTAATGTGCTTTGCAGTAAGAAATCTCGTTGCTGTTTCTCTACTTCTTGCTTTAAGGTTGGGTTAATTTCTTCTATTTTACCTTGCTTAATGATGGCAAAAACCTGTGGTTGAGCTACTTCGTGCGAAAGATTGTATTTTTCTAAATAGAGTTTTACGGTCTGTTTCTGCTCCAAACTTCTTTGGGCGGCACCCCGCTGTTCTGCATACGAAAATGCTTCCACTCCTTGCGAAAATCGTTTTTCAGGTAACTCAACGCCTTGTTTTTCTACTGTTACCACAAAGGGCTTTTGGCGTTTCAATTCATCATTCCAATCTTTTTGAATGGGGTGTTCCAAGCAAAATTCATTGGTTAAACCCTTCAATTGAATCAAACCTTTTTCAACCGTCAGTAAATTGGCATTATCATAAGGGAACTTGATTTCAATCTGAGCATTATGAGTGGATTTGGTTATAGTTAAAATTTTGACAATGGCTTCACTTCCTTCGGCAATATTATTTTTCAGTAGGTCAATCAAGTATTCTTTTAGGTTGTTTGCCATTGCTCGGCGTTTTTCATCGGTATCATAAGAAAAATTGATGCTCAAAGTTGCCTCCGTCTTTTGGCTAACATTGATTTCTGCTTTGATGTTATTCGATAAATCATTCTCAGGTTTTGAAAGTCTTCCAAGAAGATTTATCGTAAAGACTTTTCCCGCTCGGTCATTGTCCATTAATGAAACAATCTGCTTCGGTTCGGAAGCATTAATGAATTTTTGAATGGTATTGTAAGCCGAATTGCTCGGATTACCAACGGTTGAAATAAATGCCACTTGTGTATTTTTTGACCTAATTTCAGCGTGTTTCAACTCAAAATAAGACATCGCATCAATCGGCGATTCAATCAAATAGAGTTTCTCCAGTTGCTGTTTCGGGAAATTGGATGTATGGATGCCATTTTCTCTTTTTTCTTGAATTTTATTAAATTGTCCACCCCGATAGCCTAATTCTTCATCATTTCTACGAATTTTTGCTAATAGAATCTCTTCATTTCTGATTGGAAAAACGGTGTTTGTGTAGGTCTTTCCATTGTTTAAACTTACCTTTTCGTTATAGACTTGGTATTGAAACTCAGGAGAACGATATGTTTTTTCAGTAATTCCACGACCTTCCAAATATCGGGTATCGGTCAGAGGCAGTAAGTACAATTCTCGGTCAGTTAAACGCTTTTCAGTTTCTTCTTTTTTACTGACGGGTTTAATCTTTGTCGCTTGATGAGTTGTAGGATTACCCAAAAAGTCATCAATTTTCTGATATAAAGCCCTTTTACCTTCGGGGCTTGTTAGGTCAAGCTGATTTTTGTTTTTTTCAAAATCAAGCAAAGAACCACGGTCGCTACTGTCCATTGCTGTCCAGTATTTATAACCCGTTTCAGGATAATACCGAACCCCAATAGTATCTAAATTTTCTTGCCCGACATTCTTTTGCAAAATCACATCAGTAGCTGTTGATTTTTGTTTATTCACTTCATATCCCTGTCTTTGGGCATAATCTGACAAATTGATTTCAAATTTGGCTTGACGAATCTTTTCTGCGGCACTTGCCTTACTAAATGTTACATTTCCCATAGTTTTTAGTCTTATTTATGAATATAATTTTCTTTTTAATTGTATTAATTATTTATTATTGAAAATATT
>NZ_CALCZQ010000006.1 GCF_937903345.1 uncultured Emticicia sp.
TGCGATCGCCAGGAACCAGAATTGTGCGGCCACGATCATCAGTCAGCGAGAGCACAGTCGAGGACTTAATCGCTTCATTGATTTGTTCGGCAACCGCTGCGTAACTCTCATTGCTTTCGAGAACAACATCACGATGAGTCTGTGCAATACCAATTCGGATTTCCACGTGCGTCTCCAGTCATTTCGTTTGGTGAACTTTCACCATAGGTCAATTATGCGACATCTGGAGCATTCTGACCCCGATGGAATACAAATGCGCGCGACAAGGTTGGATAGTGGGTAGCAACAAGAGGAGTCTTAATGTCTTTGCCACCGTTGGTTGAACCTGCAGCAGAACTAACTGTTGATGAAGTTCGCCGCTACAGCCGTCACCTGATCATCCCTGATGTGGGCATGGCAGGGCAGAAGCGCCTGAAGAACGCCAAGGTTTTGTGCGTAGGCGCGGGTGGCCTGGGTAGCCCGGCACTCATGTATCTCGCTGCTGCTGGTGTTGGCACGCTTGGCATTCTGGAATTCGACACAGTCGATGAGTCCAACCTGCAACGTCAGATTATTCACGGGCAAAGCGACGTCGGCCGGTCAAAGGCGCAGAGCGCGGCTGACAGTGTGGCTGAAATCAATCCTTGCGTTCAGATCAACATCCATGAGACCCGTCTGGATTCTTCAAATGTGATGGAACTGTTCTCGCAGTATGACTTGATTGTTGATGGCACTGACAACTTTGCCACTCGATACCTCGTCAATGACGCGTGTGTCTTATTGAACAAGCCATACGTCTGGGGTTCGATTTATCGCTTTGAGGGTCAGGCGAGCGTGTTCTGGTCCGAGCATGGTCCTTGCTACCGCTGCTTGTATCCAGAGCCACCACCCCCTGGCATGGTTCCTTCCTGTGCTGAAGGTGGCGTACTTGGTGTGCTGTGTGCATCGATTGGGTCGATTCAGGTCAACGAAGCCATCAAGGTTCTGACTGGCATTGGTGAACCACTTGTTGGTTCGCTCATCGTTTATGACGCACTTGAAATGACTTACCGCAAGATCAAGATTCGCAAGGACCCAAATTGCGCAATCTGTGGCGAGAACCCAACGGTGACTGAACTGATTGACTACGAAGCATTCTGTGGTGCTGTTTCAGACGCTGCAGTTGAAGCCATCGTTGACTCAACAATCAACGTTCGCCAGCTCAAGGAAATGCTTGATGCTCGCGAAAAAGGCGAACGTGACTTCATTTTGATTGATGTGCGCGAACCAGGCGAATACGAAATTGTGAATATTCCAGGTTCGGTCCTCATTCCAAAGGGTGAGTTCCTGATGGGTGATGCGCTCGAGCACTTGCCGCAGGACAAGCAGGTTGTTTTGCACTGCAGGTCTGGTGTGCGGTCAGCTGAAGTTTTGGCAGTTGTGAAGAATGCTGGCTTTAAAGATGCCATCCACGTTGGTGGCGGCGTTCTTGCTTGGGTCACGCAGATTGAGCCTGAGAAGCCCACTTACTAAAGGTCGCCGGTCTTTTGTAGTTGACGGAAGGCAAACCAGCCAGGAATGGTCGGGATCCAGAACGTCCATAATCTAAAGACCAGTGTGGCTGAAACGGCTACGTCGGCATTGATGCCTGTTGCAGTAAGGCCAGCAGCAAGCGCTGCCTCCACTGCGCCCAGACCGCCAGGTGTTGGTGCTGCTTGTGCGACTACCGAACCCGCAAGATACACGAGTGAGATTGCTGGAATTGATGCATCTGGAGTGAATGCACGAACCGATGCGATGAGGCACAAGCAGTAACTCAAGTTCAACAGCAGGACACCTGCAATACCTGAGGCCAACTTCGCGGGCTGATTTGTGAGCGAAGTGAGCCGAGGAATGACCTGGCTAATGAAAGGCGTCACACGCTTGATGATGATTGAGCGCACTTGTGGAATGGTCGTCAGAATTGCAAGTAGGAGAGCCAGAACCACGGTCACGATAACGGCAGTGCGTGGCGGCGTGAAGGTCAAATCTTTTGATGTGCCAGCTGCGATAGCCATGATCAGCATGAGCGAAATGTGGCTGATGAAAGTCAAGACTTGAGCCACGGCAACGCTCGCTCCAGCCAGTGCGCTGCTGATGCGCTGCTTGCTTAGAAAACGAATGTTGATTGTCACTGAACCTAGAGTCGGTGGCGCAACGAGTGTGGCAAATGACGAGGCCCACTGAGTCTGGAAGGTCTTCCAGAAGGACAGCTTCTCCGGCACAACACCGAGCAGTGTCAGAGTTGAAGCGACATAGGTAGCCACCGAGAACCCAAGACCCAAGAGCATCCAGCCGGGGTTAGATTCGCGAAGCAATTTCGCAACGTCAACTCGACCAAGCTGAGCAATCAGGATGTAAGCCGCAATCGTTCCAGCAGCAATAGTGATGAGCGTGCGGGGCTTGATGCGCTCAATCTCGACTTGCTCCACACCTGTACCTTCAGGAATGAGCGTGAGCACATTTGCTCGCAGCTGACTGAGAAGTTCCTTGTTGTCCTTGGCTAAATGCCGAGTCTTTGTCGACAGGGCGACTGGCTGTAGTGCCGGCAGGGCACGCACAACCTCGGCATCACCAAGCACAATTCTTGCGGCACTCATCGCTCGCTCAACACCAACAAGAAGTGACAATGTGCACAGCGCCTCAGCAAGGTCGATGCGCAAAATGACGTCTGAAGCAGCAACTACACCGTCTTGAAGGCCAACAATGTAAACCTGATTGTCCTTCGTGCGAATGAAGTTGTTGGCCGTGAGTGCCCGGTGTCCGATGCGGGCAATCTGTAGGTCTCGGACAATTTCCCAAGCAGAAACCAACTCGGCATCGCTCAGTGAGCCATCAAGTTCAGCAAAATTCTTACCTGCGATGTGTTCGAAAACCAGAACCCCAGCATCTGGACCAACCTCGGCTACTGAAAGTAGATGTGGAGTCGGAATGCCTGCTGTTGAAACTGCCCAACTATTGAGTGCCATGCGTTCGAGGCGCGCTCGCATAGAGGTACCAGAACCGCCAAGGTTGTCGCGCAGACGTAACGAGCGGTATGCCTGCGGAAGAATCCCGGCGCCTTCTAAGTCACGGTCCAAAACAACAAGTTCAAGGTGTTGTTCATCAAAAGTCATCGCGTCATAGCGGCGGCCAGACTCAATAAGTTGTGAAGCTTCGATCAACTTGAGCGGATGACCAATGCCATACATCACGCGCCCAATGTCCTTGCCTGCAGGACGTGTCGTGTCAGTGCCCAGGGCGTACCTAATCAGGAGACCCACTGCCCAGCCAAGCAATGTTGAAACCCCAAGGCCGGCCGCTGTGATGCCGCCAGAGACAATGCTGGCCAAGGCGATTGAACCCAGGACAACACCACAAAAGACATTCCATCTATTACGCGACATCATTCGAGCAACAGTTATAAACGCGGCGAAACCTCCAAGCAACATGTTGAATGGGGACGCATTTTTGTGCGTGACTGTGCCAGCGAATGATGACAGTAGGCGATCGGAACCAACTCGAACGAGGAACCATGATGCTGTCGTCAAGATGATGACCGAAAGCAGTAAGCCGCCGATAGCCTCGATGAGCTGACGTCCACGACGGCGAATCAATAAATCGACCGACACTACGCTCGGGAAAATAATGACACTCAAACCACTCACAACGTTTGCCGCCAAGGTAATGGCTGCAGGCAGACGGTTGGCTCCATTAGAGATGTCTTGATCGATGCCACTAGTAGTGCGATGAGCGACATACGCAAGTAAGCCAACGCCGACAATTGAAATCAGAGCCACACCTGCTCGAACTAAATCGCTTGGGCGGCGGATGCGCTGTTTCAGTACGGTTTCTTCGATGACAATCGGAGGTCGGTACGTAGATTGAGTCACGTCGCCATCCTCACTCGGTCGCATGCTTAACCCCTCAATCTTGCCGTCTTTAGTCACTGATTGCTAAAAAATCTGTCTCAATCACAAAAAGTGTCCGACCTGATGCGTATTTGTCATAGCAACATGGTGAAATTAGTCCCGATGACACACTTTATTTTGGACCGCACTCCTGTCCCACCTCGTTCTGTTCCACAGTTTGATGAAAATCAGTTAGCTGTAATCAACCATCGGCATGGTGCTATGCGTGTCCTTGCTGGACCAGGTACTGGCAAGACCACAACCCTTGTTCACGCAATGGCTAGTCGCCTGACGGGTGATGAACCGCTCTTAGCTGACGAGGTACTTGGCCTTACTTTCGGTCGTAAGGCTGCCCTCGAGTGGCGTGATCAAGTGACGGTGGCTGTTGGCGGCGGCAAAGTGCCGGTTGTCAGCACGTTCCACTCATTCTGTTACGCGCTCATTCGCAAGTATCAGACCGCTGAAACGTATCAAGAGCCGATTCGTCTGCTTTCTGGTCCCGAGCAACAACAGCGTGCGCGACAACTTTTTTCGGATGCTGTGCGTGATGGTCGTACGCAATGGCCAGAAGAGTTGCAAGGTGCTTTAGATACTCGTGGGCTTGCCGAAGAGGTGCGTGCCGTGATGTCGCGTGCCCGTTCCTACTTAATGGATCCGCGCGATTTAGTGTCGCTCGGTCAATCGACTTCGCGTGATGCCTGGACGTCCATTGGCATGTTCATGGATGAGTACCTTGATGTCCTCGATCTTGAAGGCGTCATTGACTACACCGAACTTGTTCATCGCGCCGTGTTGCTGTGTCACCGCCCAGATGTGCAGGCAGACCTGCATGCCACATTCAAGGCGATCTACGTCGATGAATATCAAGACACTGACCCAGGTCAAGTTGCACTGCTTAAAGCATTGGTGAGTCCTACTTCTTCGCTCATTGTGGTCGGTGACATCGATCAGGCAATCTATGGCTTCCGCGGCGCAGATGAATCTGGCATTCGTACTTTCTCTGACACCTTTGACAAGGTCTACGGTAAGCCGGTCGTTGATGTCGTGCTGCGTACCTGTCGACGTTTTGGTCCACACATTCGCTCCGTTGCCAAGGCTGTTATTGAGCAGTATCACCCCGCAGGTTTTCCAGCACAGATTCTCAAGGATCACCGTGATCTGAAATGCGAGCCGATGGGTGCCAATGCTGATGTGGCATCGGGCGACCGTTCAGGAGCAGAGTCGGTCGAGCAGTCTGCAGTGGACACCGTCGAGGTTCTGACTTTCGACTCGGATGGTGCTCAAGCCGCGCACATTGCTGATCTTTTGGCCCGTGCCCGTCAGACGTACGGCTATGAGTGGTCAGACATGTCGGTCATCGTCCGCTCGGCAGTTGTGTCCCTGCCGGCAATGTATCGCGCATTAGTGATGGCCGGTGTTCCGGTAGAAGTTGCGGCAGATGCTGTATTTTCAAGTTGAAAATTACGGCCAATAGCAATTTTCAAGCGATCATTCAAGAAAACTTTACTCAAACCTATTTTTAAGTCAGTGCGGGCTTTGTTTCCAGCTTCGGTACTCATCGAAGTTGAGTTGAGGTTAAAGTCAAGTTTGATACCTTTAATTAAATCTCCAGCCAATAAATTGAGTTGGTCTGAGAGTAATTTACTAACACTTTGGCGTGCTATTGCTTCGGGGTTAATGCCAGAGAAGAAGTTGCTTGACTGTTCGCCTAAGAATTTATTCAAGACCAATAAAGCAAAAACCTGCTTATTCATCTCAATGGGGTTTTGTTCAAGGTTTTTAAGATAACCATCTTTTTCTATTTCATTGGTTAAATCAGTAGGTGCATTTTCGGCAACAAGCACCTTAAAGTCAATCACTGGGCTTGACAAATTACCACTCATTTTTAATTGTACTTCAAGCGGAACCTTCGTTTTACTGGATACCTTATCAGTCACAACCGCCTTAGGCATTTCGGCTTCTATTTTATAAACCGCCGTAATATCGACCTGTGCTTGCATTGGATCACCGGTCCAAAGCAGGGTACTACCCTTTTTAATGGCAAATTCTTTCTTTAAAAACTGAAACGATAAATCATAACTACCCGAAGTAAGTTCATAAAGCCCTAGTACATAAGGTTGTCCGCTGGGCGTAATACCTGTATTGAGTTGGGCATTACCTTTAACTTTGATATTGTCGCCGTTAAGTTCGTCAACCACAATTGTTAGTTTGGATTTATCATCGACCTCAATATTGAGCGATATTTCTTCTGCAAAATCAAAGGTTGTAGCTACTTCACTCGAATCTATATTATTACTATTTTCAAGGGTTGGATTTTTAAGATTAATAAACTCTACAATTCCATCCGTTTCGGCTTTATCGATTTCTCGGTCTGGCAGCAAGACCGTAATGTCGCTACCTTCTTTCACTTTCACATTGCCTTCGATGGCTGGTTTTGTACCAATTCCCTGAATAGAAAGATTGGCATCAACAAAGCCTTTTCCGTAGAAAAAATCATTGTCTTTACGGCTACCATTTAGCACCATAAAGTTTTGGGTATCAATGTTAAGTTTGTAATTAAAGTTTGGAACATTTTGTAGCGAAAGGCTTCCGTTGACGTTCATATTTTGCCCCAGCGTATCGGCAACGACAAATTTATTGAATGAAATAACGCTGTTTTTGAAAGTCATTGGCTGATTTTGAATGCGATAAATTGCCCCCAAATGAGCCAAACTAAACGAAACCGTATCAAATTTGATAACACCATCAAGAAGTAGTTTACTTGGCTCACCTTTTAAATTGAGCAATCCACTCAAACTTCCACGAGCATTTTCTATCTTTCCGAAACTGAATGCTTCTACTGTTTTTGCACCAATTTTATTAATGTCAATTATAAAATCAAGCGGTTTTTTTTGTTTTAAAACGTACTTTCCCTTAAGATTTATATCATTATTATTTCCAATAATACTTGCCAAAATATTGATTCTATCAGATGTTTCGTTGGCGGCATTAATTTTTAAATTTCCGATTGGAATTTGTGTGAGAATAAAGTTATTGATGGATAAATCGCCCGTAAATTCGGGTGCATTCATAAAATCAGTTAGTTTGAATAAACCATTGAGAGTACCACCTGCCAGCGTTGAATCTTGGCTAGCGAGCGTAATAAATGGTTTGATGTTGAGGCTGTCAATCTGAATATTGAGTGGCGAATTGGGTATTGAATTCTGACTATTAATTGTTAGTCTTTGTTTGTCCTGTCGAAGCTGTAAATTATTGATATAAATGCCATCTGAGCTATATTCTATATACCCAGTTGAATCTGCCTCCCATGCACGGTAGTCAATCAAAATGCCTTTTTTAGAAAGATTTAATCTTAGTTTTTTGTCAATCGAACGCAGATTTACTGCTAAACCGTAGCGATTTTCATTGAGTGAATCTTTAGCAAATAGGTTTAAGTCTAAAATGTTTTTTTTGATTTCGCCACCTACAAATAAGCGACGGAATCGGTAATCACTATAAATTACTTGGGCAAGATTTCCTTCATATTCAGCACGATTATTTGCTCCGGAAATCTTAAATCTAGCATTGTTGATGCTCGAAGTATCGTATTCTATTTGCGGTATAAATAGATTGGCTTGTAGCGTGGTATCTCGTTGATTATTGATTTGAGCAATGAAACTGATGGTATCCAACTTCGTTACACCCGCAACAAAACTTTTGATAATCGGATGATTATTGAGTTTTGCATAGATTTTCAAGTCATAAGGGGTTGTGATAGCTTGGTAGGAAAGATTGGGCAAAGCAAAATATTTATTGACTTCGGTCAGTAGAATATCTGACAGTTGGGTATAGATAAATTGACCATCAATTTGGGCATTCAAAAACGGTGATTTAAGACTTATGTCTCGTCTGTTATTGGCATTACGTATATCCAAATCAATTTTATCAAGTTGAATGATTTTGCCATCTTTATTCAGGAAAGCATTGTTTATCAGGATTTTACCAAGTGGATTTTCGGGGTTTGTCGAAATCATATTCATCTCAATCTCACCTTTCAGGCTTAAACTTCCAGCATAAAGTTTGAGTTGATTCAGGTCAAGTTTGTCGATATTTACCGTTGCTTCAACGGCTGGATATTCTTCCGCCAAATCGACTTTTGTACTTATCACTGCTTTGGCATTTTCATCATTAACTGAACCATTAAAATTAGCTATTTGGTCTTTTATTGTGCCTTTTAGTGTCAAATTATTATATTCATAGCCTTTTACGAAAGCTTTCTGAGCAACGCCATCAACGGTAGCATTCATTGTTTTTGGGTCCAAACCATTGCCTTCGATTGATGCATAAAGCGTAAGTTTACCTATATTTTCAAGTTGTTTAGTGAGTTTTCCTAAGTCAAATTCCTGTAAGGTAATTTTTCCGTTATAAATTTGATTTTTATCAGCGGTTATATTTTTTAAAGTACCTTCGAAAGCCGCTACACCCAAGTCAGAATCAAGCGAAGCATCAAGCGTCAGATTTTGTAAACTACCTTTTATTTTTCCTTCAATATTCATAAATTGTGGCAACTCGATACTTTTCGGAATCAAACTATCGCCCGCCAAGCGTAGCATATCAGCTTTGGTCATGCTCAAAGCTCCAAGTTCCATATCAAACCCCATTTTATCGGTATCGGGTAATCCCACGATTCTTCCTTTTACTTGCAAATGCGTTTCGCCAAAGCCATCAACAGTCAATTTCGATACAACAAGATTATTGACTTTCCCGCTTATAATGCCGTCTGCCTTGATAATTTCATTGGATTTACCTTTAAAAGTTGGGTTTTTGGTCAATGATGGCACTAAAAGTAATAAATCATTCATTGCCAATTGGCTCTTTTTTAGATTAAGTTTTATACCAACATTGCCTAAGTTTTTACTGAAATCTTCCACCGAATTATATTGCATTGTTAGCCTATCTTGTAGCAAAGTATTTGGGGTTTTGATGAATAATTTGCTCAGAACCAAGGTCTTATCGGTATATACAAAATCAGAAATGATATTTTTTATATTCAAACCGCTCTTTTCGACAAAAGTGGTATTTTGTAAAAATCCTGAAATCTGCTTTGGAGCAAAGACAAATTTATTGAGTTTAAAATTCAAAGATGTGATGCCAATATGAGCGGGGTCAAAGCCTTTGGGTTGAGCAATGCCGTTATTATCATCATATCGGAGATTTGTGTTTTTTACCTCAATTTCGCCAATTTTTACTTGCCAAGATTTACTTTGAGGTGTATCTTTCGGGGTATTTTGGGTGTTTTTTGGTGCTATTTTCGCCATTTCAACAAAAGCGGTGGCATTTTTTAGTGAAATTTTCGGCAAAACAATTTGTTGATTATCTACATAGATTTTCTCTCCTTCGGCTGTCAGATTAGCTATCTTACCACCGCTTTTGATGCCGTCTTCGCTGCTTTCAAGCAGCCAACTTATATGATTTAGATTTAGTTTCTTAAAATTAACGTCAAGCGTATCGGCAGGTAATTTTGGTGAAAGTGCAATATTTCCCTTTTTTTCTAAAGGTTTGCTTAGATTCAGCATAAGCGAACCATAGTTTCCGTTGATGTAAGCAATATGATATTGCGATTTTTTGTGGTTAAATTTATCGAAAGTTGTTTCCAGAAATCCAAAATTTGCATCGGCATCGGTTCCTAAAATAACATCTTTATAGGTAATGTGCACATTTTTGAGCGTAACGCTTTTCAGACTAAATTCAAATGGCTTTGACGAATATGATGAATTAGTGCCAGCACCAAAGGCTTTTTTAATAAAATCGAAGCTGAAAGTGGTATCGGGTAAGTTGCGATTCGCTTTTAGACGGATGCCATCGAGTTTGATACGATTTATTTCAACTCGATTTTGAAGTAAGGCCATCATATCAATATCAATATGCAGACTTTTTCCCAAAATGAGCGTGTCTTTATGTTGGTCTTCGATATAAATATTTTCAATTGAAAGCCAATCGGGAATATTAAATTTGACTTTTTCGACTTCGACTGTTGTTTTTAGTTTTTTTCGTAAATACGAAACTATCTCTTTTGTTAGAAATTCTTGTCCGGTAGGAGATTGTAGGTACATAAAAATACCTCCTAATAGTAAAGAAATTCCAACTAATAGCCAAGCAATTATGTGGAGAAGTCGTTTCATCAATTCAAATTTAACCAAAAACTATGTACCTTTAACGAATAAAGTCTTTACTTAGCATCATGTTTTTGATTTTTATTGTGAATGGGTATTAATTTTTAGATCATTTAGAAATTAAAAAATTATACTTGTCGATATTCATTAAGATTTTTTTTGCAAATTAGTCAATCATTTACTCATTCAAACTTAAATAAAAATTGAGCTTAAAGAATAAAAAAATACTATTGGGCATTTCGGGGAGTATTGCAGCTTACAAATCGGCTTTATTGGTTAGATTGTTAGTTAAAGAAAAGGCAGACGTGAAAGTGATTATGACCGAATCAGCCAAAGACTTTATTACACCGCTGACGCTTTCTACACTTTCAAAAAATCCTGTTTTGTCAAGTTTCACTAAAGGTGATTCTGGAGAATGGAACAACCATGTAGAACTTGGACTTTGGGCTGATGTGATGATTATTGCCCCTGCATCGGCCAATACACTTGCTAAATGTGCCAATGGTATTTGTGATAATTTGTTGATAGCCAGTTATTTATCAGCTAAATGTACGGTGTTTTTTGCACCAGCAATGGATTTGGATATGTATAAGCATCCAAGTACGATTGGAAATTTAAGTAAATTGACTTCTTATGGAAATCATATCATCAATGCCGGATTTGGTGAATTGGCAAGTGGTTTAATGGGTGAGGGGCGTTTGGCCGAACCCGAGCAAATTGTGTATGAATTGACTCGATATTTTTCAAAAATGACTGTTTTTGAAGGAAAAAAAGTATTGATTACAGCGGGGCCCACACAAGAGCCAATCGATCCCGTAAGATTTATTAGTAATCATTCATCAGGAAAAATGGGTTTTGCGATTGCTGAAGCTTTTGAGATGGCTGGGGCAGAAGTAACGCTCGTTAGTGGTCCTGTTTCAATTGCATCGCCCAAGGGTGTGAAAGTCGAAAAAGTACAGTCGGCAAGACAAATGTTGGAAGCTACGGCCAAATATTTTGCAGAAAGCGATATTGTGGTGTTTTCAGCAGCCGTTGCTGATTATACACCTACGCACGTTGCGGATAAGAAAATTAAGAAAAACGAAGATGTTTCGTGCAGCGTTCAACTCAATATTGAACTCACCAAAACAACTGATATTGCTGCCACTTTGGGGCACCAGAAAAAAAGTGGTCAGATAATTGTAGGTTTTGCTCTCGAAACCGATAATGAATTTGAAAATGCGAAAGGAAAACTTGAACGCAAAAATTTTGACTTTATAGTTTTAAATTCATTACAAGATAGTGGAGCTGGATTTCGTTATGATACAAATAAAATCAAAATCATTAATCAAGAAGGTAAGATTTATGATTTTGACCTCAAAACAAAAAAAGAGGTAGCTCAGGATATTTTGGCAACTATAAAGCATAAATTTTAAAAAACTTAATAGAATGTTGGCATACATACAAAGACTAACTTCATTTAAAAATCTATATGAAAAAACTTGTATCATTAATATTAACAGCTTGTTCATTTGTAGGTAATGCCCAAGAAATTAACTGTAACGTAACGATAGTTTCTGATCAGTTGCAGTCACAGCAAGCAGCTGAAAAGCAAGTTTTTGTTGATATGAAAACCTCTATCAGTGATTTTATCAATAATAAACGCTGGACAAATGATATTTATAGTCAAGAGGAACGCATCAAATGTAATCTGATTATTACCTTTACAAAGTCACCGCAACAAAATGTTTATCAAGGTAATGCTCAGTTTCAAGTGATTCGTCCTGTCTATAATGCTACCTATGAAACTGTTTTGCTGAGCTATGTTGACCGAAATTTTAATATCTCGTTTACGCCTGAAGACCGTCAGATGAATTTTAATGAACTTTCATTCACTAATAATCTCACGTCGATTTTGGGATTTTATTCGTTGATTGCTCTTACAGTTGACTATGATTCGTTCAGTAAATTAGGTGGAAATTCGTATTTGCAGCGAGCATATAATCTTGCTAACTTAGCTTCAAGTGCTGGACAAGGTGGATGGGAGCAGTCGGGAGACCAACGTAACCGGTATTGGTTGGTAGAAAATCTGCAAAATCAGCAGTTGTTGGCCTTCCGTGAAGGATTATATAATTATCACCGAATTGCTCTAGATAACTTCACAATTGACCCAGTTGGTGGAAGAAAACTAGTAATGGACTTCTTGAATTCGATTAAATCTATGCAACAATTAAAGACAAATTCTGTTCTTTTAAATAGTTTTATGAACGCCAAAAATCAAGAAATGGTTAATGTTTTTTCAGAAGCTACTAAAGACGAGAAACAAAAAGCATTTACATTACTTTCTTCCGTTGATCCTTCAAAAACAGAACTTTACCGAAAATTAGTAAAATAGTTGTTGTTCTGTTTTTTGATATAAAATAGCCACTGCACAATTTATCGGACAGTGGCTTTTTACATATTATTCATCCCAAAGGTTAGCAACTGTATAATCGCTACCTTCTAAACACCAGAAATCTCCTTTAATATATCTATAATGCTGGTCTAAGGCATTCATTGCTTCCATTTGTGATTGCGTAAGGTCAATAGCAGCTGCCGCCAAATTTTCAGCCATTCTCTGTGGATTGACTGATTTTGGAATCACTGAAGTCCCTCGACAAACTGCCCAAGCAAGCAACACCTGTGCTGGTGAACATGCTTTTTCGTTGGCAATATTTAAAATGGTCTTATTTTCAAAAAGCTTTGGTTCACCAACCGAAATTCTACTGGCTGGTCGGTCTGCCGAACCGAGTGGACAAAATGCTGTAAGAATGATTTTGTGCTCGTTGGCGAAATTTAAAATTTCTTCTTGTTGAAGAAAAGGGTGAAGCTCGAGTTGCAAAACTTCGGGACTAACACCCGTATCCGCTGTAATTTGCTTTATTTTTTTGATACTGAAATTCGATACACCAATATGTTTTGTAAGGCCTTTTTGCTGCAAATCAATCATTCCCTGCCACGTTTCCGAGAGCGAAACTTCTTTGAGACTAACCAAATGTTCGCTACTTTGTGGGTAGTCGATGTCATATCTGAGTACAATTGGCCAGTGAATCAGATAAAGGTCGAGGTAATCAAGTTGTAAATCATTTAGTGTAATCTCAATAGCTTCTTGAATGTTTTCTTTTTTATGACGATTATTCCATAATTTTGAGGTAATCCAAAGTTCGTTTCGTTTTACTTCTCCTTCACCTATGGCATCAGCAATTGCCTGACCAATTTCTTTTTCGTTCCCATAAATAAAAGCACAGTCGAAATGTCGATAACCAAGCTTGATTGCTTCTCTGACAGCCTTATAAACTTCTCCTTTGGCCGACTTCCAAGTTCCTAAACCCAAAGCGGGCATTTTATCCTTGTTCTTAAAACTTAAATATTTCATTTTTATTTCTTTGGCGTTGATTTTATGTAAAAAGAGGAGATTTGGGCCTCCTCTTTTTAAATTATTTCCTTGAATATATTCTAATTTTTTGCTAGAATAAAATTTAACAACTTTCAAAATAAGAAATCAATATTTCCATTTTTTCATAATGGCCAAATCTTCTTTCATGCAATCAAGCGGAGCTTTTCCTTGATAAGATTCTTGTTCTATGATAAACTGAGTAGTACCACCTGATTTTTTGCCCATATCAATGATTTCTTTTACACCGATTACACCTGTGCCGAGAATCGCACTTTCCCAACCGATGTGTTCAGTATTGCTCTTGATTTCATCTTTCACGTGCATCAATTCAAATCTGCCTGGATATTGTTTTAATAAATCCGCCGCACGTCCACCACCACCATACATATTACCAATATCGAGTTGTTGTGCAACCAAACTTGGGTCGGTGTTTTGCATAATTATATCATAAACCTTAATGCTGCTGAGTTTCAAACTAAATTCAAAGTCGTGGTTGTGATATCCAAACTTCATACCTGATTTTTGGCAAAGTTCTCCCGACTTATTGAACACATCCATAAAGTATTTTAATTGCTCTAAATCTTTACGCATACTCATATCAAGTGATGGGCTAATTACATATTTTTGTCCACAAATGGCAGCATCTTCTACTGTTTGTTTCCACGAATTTGTAAAATCCTTTTTGTCTTCATCCCAGTGTTTTTTGCCCATTACAGTATGCCCGCTTGGCATTTTTAGACCCAAATCGTCTAAGATTTTACGGAATTCTTTGGCCGAATATCCATAAAATTTACGATCAATGTAATTAGCATGTTCTACGTGTGTATAACCCATTTCTGCCAATTTCTTTAGGCCGTTAATTGGGTCTTTTTTCATATCTTCTCTGATAGAATAAAGTTGCACACCCACCACGTGTTTTTCTTTTTTAGCAGCAAACAAATCGCTCGAAAATGCGGCTACAGTTGTCAGTGCAAAAGCACCTTTATGAAGAAATTCTCTTCTTTCCATAATTAGATTGTTTAATTTTGATAGTTTATGGTTGAAATTTCAATAAAATTATTAAATACTATAAATGAAGTAATTGTTTAAACGTACTACAAATAGGCTGAAACTGAAAGTTTTATTAAATCTACTAATTCTTCATCCATAAATTGATATTCGTCAGGAATATCTAGAACAATTAATTCTTTTTCATCGACAACTGTAGCAAATCTTTGTTCGATTCGGTCTTTGTGCTTTTTTTCCATTACAAAGATTATATCAGCCCAGTTAATTAGCTTTTCGGTAAGTTTTATGCGTGCTGAAGGCTCGGTTCCAGCCGACTTTGCTTGATGTTCTTGGCTATTTTTAAATATTTCTTCAGCTGTTGGGCTTCGCCATTGATTCCTGCTACATACAAAAAGTAGATTCATTTAATGTATTTTTTTGAATAATTGTTTACTCTTTCGTTACAACCTCATCTAAATTAAGCATAGCATTGGCCGTAACTGCCATTGCTGCCAAGGATGGCGAAGTATCGGAGCGACCAAAAAACTTATAAGCCTCTACCGGATTTTTACGATATTGCTTCTCAGTTTGCTGATAAAGTTTTGTGAGAATTTTCAGCTCCTGACTGTCAATATCTCGCATCATAATTTTATTAAATCCCGCCTGAATTTGTTGCTCAGGTGTTTTCCCCGTCTTCATCATACCTTTTGCCAACTCTTGGGCTGCTTCTACATATGAAGGGTCGTTTAGGGTTATGAGTGCTTGTAAAGGTGTATTTGTGCGTAAGCGTCTAGACTGACAAAATTCTCGACTCGGTGCATCAAATGACATCATCGATGGATAAGGCGAAGTTCGTTTCCAAAAGGTATAGATGGCACGGCGATATTTATCTTCCCCTTTTGAAGTATTCCAAGATTCACCACTCCAAGGCGAAGCCCACATTCCTTCTGGTTGATAAGGCATTACACTTTTACCAAACATTTTCTTAGATAAAAGCCCACTTACTAATAAGGCTTGGTCTCGTACTTGTTCGGCCGAAAGTCTAATTCTTGGGCCACGAGCCAAAAATTTGTTAGTTGGGTCTTTTTCAACTAAAGTTTGATTGACGGCTGAAGATTGGCGGTAAGTGCCTGACATTACCATCATTTTGAGCAATTTCTTCATACTCCATTTCATGTCATCTTGAAATGTAACGGCCAGATAATCAAGCATTTCGGGGTGCGATGGAGCAAAGCCTTGCGTTCCAAAATCTTCAACCGTTTCTACGATTCCAATTCCGAAAAGTTGTTCCCAAAAACGATTCACAATTACTCTTGCTGTAAGTGGGTTTCTTCCATCGACCAGCCACTTGGCAAAACCCAATCTATTGCGAGGATAATCTTTTGGCATTTCCGATAAATATTTAGGTACATCAGGTTTTACTTCTTTACCTTTTACGAGCCAATTACCACGTTCAAAAATATGTTGTTTACGAGCCAAATCACCTGTGCCTTCAACCAAAATCGGACTGTAATCAGCTTTTGCGTTTAAAATTTCTTTATATTTTGTTTCAATGGCTTGATAATCTGTTGTTTCTGCAAAACTGCTTTGAAATGCAACCCATTTGATTTGCAACCACTCTTTGGGTGTTTTTGGGTTTGTGAATACAAAATATAAATCATGCTTGCCTTCTAATTTTGGTAAATTATAAAACATTACTGTGTCACGGGTCTTGAATATGGGAATGTTTACCAAAATTTTACCTTTTAAAGTATTATCTCTTATAAGCAAAGTGCCTTTTTCATTACCTGTATTAAATGTTATTAACATTCTGTTTTTACCAGTTAGCGTAATGTTCCTAAGCCTTCCGTAGCCAGTATGTTGAAGTCCCAAAAATTTGGCATCAAGTAATGAAGAAGTACCAGGTGATAATTGCTCGATAGCGTGCGAATTGATTTTTGGTTCTAAAACACGGGCAAAATGCTCAAATTCTTGTGCCTTTTGGTGCGAACTTTTGCTCAAAATATATTTTTTTATTTCTTGAATCTTGCTTGAATCTTCCTTTTTGTAGAATCTTAAATAAGGCGTTTCACTCACTACATCTTCATCACGAGTATTGTTGAAAAACGCCATCGTTTTATAATATTCTTCATGTACAAAAGGGTCATAAGGATGGGTGTGGCACTGTACACAAGCCATCGTTGTGCCTTGCCAAACATCAAAAGTAGTGCTTACTCTGTCAATAAGAGCCGCTACTCTGAACTCTTCATCCACTGTTCCGCCCTCGTCGTTGGTCATTGTGTTTCGGTGAAAAGCCGTTGCAATTAGTTGATTATCAGATGGACTTGGCAATAAATCACCAGCCAATTGCTCAATCGTAAATTGATCGAATGGTTTATCTTCGTTAAAAGCATTGATTACATAATCTCGGTATCGCCAAATATTTCGGTAAACATCACGCTCGTAGCCTTTGGTATCGGCGTAACGAGCTAAATCAAGCCACATTGCTGCCCAACGTTCGCCATACGCGGGTGAGTCGAGAAGCTGATTTACCACTTTTTCGTAGGCATTTTCAGATTCATCTTTCAAGAAATCTTGTAATTGCTGCTCAGTAGGAGGGAGGCCAGTTAAATCTAAATAAACTCTCCGCAATAAGGTCCCTTTTTCAGCTTCGGGTGCATGTGAAAGTCCTTCTTTTTTAAGTTTATCCAATACAAAATGGTCGATTTCGTTTTTTGAAAATCGAGTTTCATCATCTTTAAAGAGACCTATTCGTGAAAAAAATCCACCAACGGATGGAACACTTGGTTTTTCGGGTTTTTGATAAGCCCAATGTTTGCCCCATTTTGCTCCACCATCAATCCATTTTTTTAGTATTTCAATTTCTTCTTCCTTCAGAGGCTCTTCATTTTTTGGCATTCGCTCATCTAAATCACTCGTAATGAGGCGTTTATAAAATTCAGAATGTTCAGCATCGCCAGCCACAATAGCAATTTTTCCAGATTTTCCTTTTGTATTTATGGCTTCGTGTGAAAATAAAAAGCTTAGATTGGCTGCTTTTTTCACACCTCCATGACAAGCCACGCAGTGTTTGTTCAAAATTGGCTTTACTTCGGTATTAAAATCAACCTCATCTTTGAATGGGTTGAAACTAAAAGCCATTGAGCCAATGACCGCAGCAGCGGAAACACTAATAAGTAGAATTTTTGAACGTTTCATAGATGTCTATACAAGTCTGAATTTGACAAATTTAATACTTTCGGGTTAAATTCATATAAAAATGTTGTGAGAATAATTTATTATCAAAAAATCATCACTAATTTTAGCCATTCGACACACCTTTTCCTTGGATTGTATGAAATGATTTGTGGAATCTCTGAAGTACATGAAATTTGTATCACTTTACTGCTTTAGGCTGTAAGTTAATATATTATAATGATTAAAAAAATGCATTAATCAGACAGCATAAATTATAAACTAAGAAAAAGATGAGTGATTTTTTATCAAAACTGAAAGATATTTTTATTGTTCAAACGCCTTCTGATGGTAACCCTTCCGAAGCCACCTCTACAAAAAATGATTCAAACAATAAACTCGCAGTAATAACAGCTAAAACAGATACAGAAATATCAAAGGGTAAAGTGTCTGACAAGTTTTACGAGATTTTGTTTGGAGCTATGGAAACAAATAATCAACCTGGATTTGACTATTTTGAGTACAAAAAGTCTTTGCAGACACTTTCTAAATTACCAATGGATGAAGCAACTCGATATAGTTCGGCTTATGCGGCAGCACAAGCAATGGGGGTTTCGAGTCAGGTTTTGAATGATTCGGCACAGTTTTATTTGAATGTACTCATGAAAGAAGATTCAAGATTTCAAGAGTCGGTCAATATTCAACGCCAGAAGCAAATTGGAAGTAAAGAAAAATCAATTATGGACCTCGACGCCACCATTAAAGCCAAAGGAGACCAAATTGCTAAATTAACACAAGAAATAATTGCTCATCAAGAAGATATGGAGAAAATGAAAGCTGAAATTTCTGAGGCAGTCGTAAAAATAGAAACAACCTTGAATGATTTTCATGCAACATATAGCGATCTAATTAATCAGATCGGGCAGGATATTGAGAATATGAAGAAGTATTTGAAGTAGTAAGTGTAGTTTTATTCGAAAATAAAAATTTACATTTTCAATTTTTCATTGCATATTACCAAAACTAAGGAGAGAATTGCCTCTTTCTCTTTTCAATCAAAAACAAAACTCCCCTTTAGGGGCTGGGGGTAATCTTTAACAATGGAATTACAAGAATCAAAACCTAAATCATTTTGGAATCGCCCTGAAGGCACTACGGGAATGTTATTTGCCGCAGGTGTTTTATTGGGCGGAGGGTATTTACTTTATCAAGCTTTGCCATTTCTTATAAAATTGGCCTCAAATACGCTTTATTTGGCAGGTTTACTCATTGTTTTGGCTGCAGTAATCTATATGATTCTCGACCCAAAAATGCGTAATTTGATTTTCTATATTTATAAAAGCATCATGCGTTGGGTAACTGGGCTTTTTGTACAAATTGATCCAATCGGAATTCTGAAAACCTATATCGATGAGCTTCAAGGAAATTTAGGTAAGATGAATCAGCAAATCTCGAAGCTAAAAGGACAGATGGTTAATCTGAAAACTATAATTGATAATAACAAAAAGCAGATTCAGAACGATCTCTCCTTAGCGAGCAAAGCCAAAGAAACGGACAAGCAAGCAATGATGGTACTGAAAGCACGAAAAGCTGGTCGCTTGCAAGAGTCGAATTTGAAACTCGATGATTTGTACAACAAAATGGAAATACTTTATCGTGTTTTGGGTAAAATGTATGAAAATTCTGAAATTATGCTTGAGGATATAAAAGATCAAGTGGTTGTTAAAGAACAAGAACGTAAAGCGATTCGTGCAAGCCACTCAGCGATGCGTTCAGCCATGAATATCATGAATGGAGATAAAGACCAACGGCAAATGTTTGATATGGCCATGGATTCAATCACCGATGATGTAAGCCAAAAAGTTGGTGAAATGCAACGTTTCATGGAGGTTTCCTCTAATTTTATGGATTCGATCGACCTACAAAATGGAGTATTTGAAGAAGAAGGATTGAATATGTTGGAGAAATGGGAAAAAGAAGGTATATCTCTTCTTTTGGGCAATGATAAAAATGCCTTGATTGCTGGAAGCAGTGTTTCTTCGAGTAAATCTTCTGGAAATCAATATGATAAACTATTTGAGTAAGAGTATTCAAACCTGTAAGGTCTTTTCAGACTTTGCAGGTTTTATTATTATCTCATCACTTCAATAAATTTTCCATCTTGGTACTTGATAATTGGTACGATTTGGTTTTCGTTTGCTCCATTTGTATAATCAAAACCATCAAGAGTATAGCCTTGCGTATATTCAATCGCATTTAAGCTGCTTCTTAATTGATTTCTGCCATTATTAAGCATTCTTGCATAAAAAAGCAGCATATCGTAACCCCAATAACCGTAATATGATGGAGTGCTATTTTGCTCATTGAAGTATGTACTTCTGAAATTTTTAACCTCATCTTTATCTCTATTGATATAGTCCAACTGAATCAGGGAGAGTTCACGGTTGAAAATATTGAGTGATGAGACATCAAAGTCAAAAGCGGATGAAGCGGCTATAATCGGAGAAGTAATTTTCTTTTTATCCAAAGCATTGATAACTTTTCCACCAAAAGAATCTTCACTTCCTGAAATAAATATATGGCTTGGTCGGCGGCGATTATCTATATCTTCGGCGTTTGTAAATTTTCTAATCGTTATTACTTCAATCCCCTCTTTGAGAGCTTCTTCGCGATAAGCGAAGGCAAATGTAGAATCCTTTCGAGTATTTCCATAATAAATTGCTACTGTTCGCCCAATCGTTTGGGTTTTCATATATTCTATTCCTTTTGCCGATTGGGTTTCAAACGATGGAGCCGCTAAAAAAGTATTTTTTTCATTATTTATTAATTGTCGATTATTAGAGAGCGGATGTAATTGTAATAAATCATTTGATTTGGCAAAATTATTAGCAATTTTATTGGCTTCAGGATAAAGTGGGCCAATCAATAAATCAACTTGAGAAAACTGATTATCTTCTACCAAAGCTGAAATCAAACTTGCATCACGGTCAATATCAAAAGTTAAAAGATTTATGTTGATTTGTTCGGTCTCAAGTTTACTTTTTGCCAATTTCATACCTACATACATATCGTAAATGTACTGATTGGCTCGGTTTGATTTGCTAGCCTCAAAATCGCTAAGTCTGAAAGGTAATAATATTGCAATATTAATTATACCTTTCGCTTCTTTTTTCGAATTTGACTTTTTATTTTTTACTAGGTTTACACCCAAGTTAAATTTGTTTGTCAATCGGTCTGAAATCTCTAAATCTTCTTTGCTTACGGCTCGACTTTTCTGTATATTATCGACAAGTATTTGTGCAATTACCGCATTATTCGGAAATTTTTGATTTAGTTGTTTCAGCAGAGTGCGATCGGATATTTTACTAAAATGATAGTAAAGCATATTTTCAGTGTCAGTTTTGAGAGCTGTTCCCGAAATTCGATTTAGGTATTGTAGGCCTTCATCGACATAATTATCTGATAAAGCGGCATTGGCATAGAGATAATACGCTTCATCGATTTTATCCCAATCAGGGAAACGCTCAAAAAGTTGACGTAAAACTATACGAGTTTCAAAAAACTTATTTTGCTTGAATGTACAAAGAGCATGGTAAAAATGACCATAGGGCACCATCGAATTTGCATACTTTCGATTGGTAAGAGGAGTGAGCTCACTTTGGGCTTCAAAATACTGTTGAGCAGCATATAACTGCACTGCTTTTTTGTATTTTAGGGCATATTCCCTTTCTGAAAGAGTAGCTTGTTGAGCCACTAATGACTGAGTTATCAGCAAAAGGATGAAAAGACTATAGCACCTTTTCATAAATTAGAGGTTTAGTTAAATATTTGGGGTATTTGATGATGGATGTATGATGTTTATTGATAAGTTTTGAATTTATAATGTAGTAATCTCATTAAACGATTAAACATTTAGTCCATCACAAATCATTTAACATCAAACATTCACCATCAAAGAAATTATTTTTTCTTTTTCTTTTCGTCGTTTTGTAATTTACGATTTTCCTCTGCCAACTTTACTTGATTTTCCATGAATTGGGCAAACTTGCCTTTTTTTGCAGCTTGCGGATTTGCCTGAAACTTGATTTTATTATTATCTAAAATTGTACGAATTTTATCTTCGTCAACGAATCTTCTAACAATTTGTTGTTGAATAATCGTAACAACGTTTGAAACTAAATAATAAAAACTCAATGCTGCAGGGAAGCTATTTAACACAAAAAAGAACACAATCGGAAAAACATAACTCATTTTTTTCATGTCTATTGGCCCTGGTTGGTCTGGCGTAATTTGGTTATTATAATAAGTAAATGCCAAACTCGAAACCGTCATTAATACCACAAACAAACTAATATGACTACCAACAACTGGTAGATGTGTAGCCCAACTTATTGGATAATCATAAGTTGAAAGGTCATTTGCCCATAAGAAATTTTTCTGACGGAACATAATCATGTTCGGGAACAAGAAAAATACTGACATCAAAATCGGCATTTGCAATAGCATCGGAACGCAACCACTCAGAGGGTTTACACCAACTTGTTGGTAGAGTTTCATTTGCTCTTGTTGCATTTTTACTTGGTCATCGCCTACTTTTTCTTTAATAATAGCCAATTCTGGTGCCATGATACGCATTTTAGCCGAACTAATATATGACTTATAAATCAAAGGGGTAAGTAAGGTTTTCAACACAAGTACAACTATAATAATCAAAAGACCATAATTACTTATAAACGATTCGGCCAATTTGAAAAGTGGTACAAAAACAAATCGGTTAATTGGTTTTACGAAGTCATACCCTAAATAAACGTTTCGATGAAAACCATCCGCTACGACTTTTACTAAATCATAATCGTTTGGACCAAAGTAAAAACGGAAGTTTCCTTTGCCAGTTTTTAGGTCAGATATGGCCATATTTGCATCAACTTCAACGGTTTTTACGACGTTTTGGTCGTTTTCTGGTGTAACCAATTTGAGTTTAGCACCTGTTAATGGCTGATTTTTCGCTACAAAACCGCTTACAAAATATTTTTGCTTGAATGAATACCATTTTATTGGGTCTTCGGCGGCTAAGTCTGCATTTCCAGTCGCATTTGCTCCTAAATCATCAAAATCGTCCTCTTTGGCATTCCAAAAATTGATTTGAGCCGACTTACGGTTTTCTTCAATATCATGCTCTAAAACTTTAAGCTGATCTTGCCAGAAAAAACGTACAGGTTGGTTCTGAACAAGGGCATCAACGCCAACGAAGTTTATGTCGTAGTCAATCGTATATCCTTTGCCTTTAATCGTATAAATTTGTTCGATGTATTGATTTTGGCCTAAGTTTAATCTGAAAGCCACTTTGGTCGAATCTCCTTCTCTCAAAACAGTTGTTTTTGCATCAGAAACAAAATACAGTTTTTTTAGGTCGATTTTGCCGTTATTGGTTTGTACTTCTAGGGTCATTCTCGAACTTTTTGAATCGAACAAAACCATCGGATTTTTTGAACCTTTCTGAAAATCTGAATATGTTGAATAGTTTTTCAAAACGGCTTCTTTAATTGAGCCACCAAGTGTGTTAAAAGTGAATTTAGCATCTTGATTTTCAATAATAATATCTTGTGCTGTTCCTGTGGCAGCACTGGCAAAATCGCCTAAAGCGGCTTTTAAGGCTGTTGTATCTTGCAATACACTTGGTGTAGCAATTGTTTTCGCTTCCGTCTTAGGGTTAACTTTTGTAGGCTCTTCGGGGGGAGTTTGAGGCATAAAATACACATAACCGGCCCACATACACATCAACAAAACGATTCCGATAAGCTGATTTTTATCTACTAATTTTTCCATTAAAGTTTAAAAATAGGTAAAAAATATAAAGACATTCATTGAGAGATGCCACGTTGTACTACAAAATTCGCAAAGATTAGTTATAAATCCTAATCAAGTATTTTACACTTAGGTCGCCAATCATAAAATAACCCATAACTTAAATAAAACGGTTAAATTTATGGGCGTATGAGTTGATATTCTTTAAAATTTATAAATTTATTGAAAGTTTGATTCTTTGTTATTTCTTTGTTATTTTTTTGTCTTAGCAAAATCAATTGCCGCTTTTACGAAGTTTACGAAAAGTGGGTGAGGAGCCATTACAGTGCTTTTTAATTCTGGGTGAAACTGAACGCCTATGAAATATGGATGATTGGGCAGCTCAATAATTTCGACCAAACCGCTTTCTTGGTTTATGCCTGAAATTACCATTCCTGCTGCTTCGTAATCTTGCAAATATTTATTGTTAAATTCCCAACGGTGGCGATGACGCTCACTAATATTGGCTTTACCATAAATTTTACGTGCTAAAGTTTTATCTTTTGTTTTGCAAGCGTACGCTCCCAAACGCATTGTACCGCCTTTGTCGGTTACGGTTTTTTGCTCCTCCATCAAATCAATTACGGGGAATTGAGTTTCTGGTTGCATTTCGGTCGAATGGGCTTCTGTCAAACCAATTACATTTCTTGCAAATTCGATACAAGCCATTTGCATTCCCAAACAAATTCCAAAAAACGGAATATTATTTTCACGTACATACCTAACTGCAGCAATTTTTCCTTCGATACCACGTTCACCAAAACCTGGGGCAACTAAAACACCATCAAGTCCTTTGAATTTCTCGGCACTGTTATCAATTGAGAGGCTTTCAGAATGAATCCATTCGATGGTTACTTTACATTTATTGGCCGCTCCGGCATGAATAAACGACTCTATAATCGACTTATAGGCGTCTTTTAGCTCGACATATTTTCCTACTAAACCAATTCTTACATTTTCGGTTGGATTTTTAAATCTGTCCAAAAAGCCTTTCCATTCTTCCATGTCGGCATCTTGGTCGTTATAGATGTCGAGCATATAAAGAACTCGTTGGTCGAGGCGTTCTTTTTGCATCAAAAGTGGGACATCGTAAATCGTTTCAGCATCCATTGCTTCAATTACCGAATTTTGCTCAACATTACAGAAAAGTGCAATTTTTCGACGAATATCAATTGGAAGCGGATGCTCTGTGCGACAAACGATAATATCAGGTTGAACACCTGACTCTTGTAGCATCTTTACTGAATGTTGCGTAGGTTTGGTTTTCAATTCACCTGCCGAACTTAAATATGGCACAAGGGTAAGATGAATCGTGAGTAGATTATCCGAACCTAAATCCCATTTTAGCTGACGTACGGCTTCCACAAAAGGCAATGATTCAATATCACCAACGCAACCACCCAATTCGGTAATTACGATGTCGAATTCACCAGTTTCGCCCAATTGCAAGATGTTACGCTTTATTTCATCTGTAATATGAGGAATCACCTGTACGGTTTTTCCTAGATAATTTCCTCGACGTTCGTTCGTAATTACATTGTAATAAATGCGTCCAGTTGTTACGTTGTTTGCCTGTGAAGTTGGTACATTCAAGAAGCGTTCGTAGTGACCTAAGTCGAGGTCGGTTTCGGCTCCATCGTCGGTTACATAGCATTCGCCGTGTTCGTACGGATTGAGTGTACCAGGGTCAACGTTAATATACGGGTCAAATTTTTGAATGGTTACTGATAGTCCTCTAGCTTGCAGAAGTTTGGCGAGCGAAGAAGCGATTATTCCTTTTCCGAGTGAAGATGTTACGCCGCCAGTTACAAAAATATACTTTGGGTTACGAGTGGGCAGCAAGCCGCTTTGTCCGTGTGCTGACATGAGGTTTTTTGTCTTTGATTACGGGATACAAAGGTACAGAATTTTGGTGGATTCTGTGGGTTAAAAAAAACAAATCTGTTTATTTATTTGTAAATCGCTGATTATTAGTTGATTGCAATTTGGAATTTATTTACAATTATATGTATAAGTTTCGTCGTGTGACCTTTCTACACCATTTTGCTTTTTTACAACTTTCGCTTTTGAGGCAAAACCATCCGACGTGTATTCATATTTATAGGTATAGGTCATTTCACCACTATCAGTATAGATTTTAGTCATTGTTACGTTGTTTTTATTTTGGAAGTAAGTGGTGTTTTCACCATCGATATTTGCTTTTAATATCGTGGAATACATCATCAGATTTTTAAGCGGAGTGTTAGTATACGGCGATTTTTTGTCATCAAAACTAAGGTTTTCAAGTAGAAGTTTGTTTTTGCCATTTTGTACTTGATACATTTTTTTGATATTGTTATTGTCATCATATTCAAATGCTGTTGACAAAATAGTATCAAATCCTGGCATCTTTAAGTCAATTTTTTCAATTTGTTGTTTTGAATTGGTATAAACTTTGCTTTTGAACTCGAATGGTTTATTTTGATTATCTTTTACCTGTACATTAAAAAAGGTAAGGTTTCCTTTTGAATCATAATCATAATTGATAAAAAATGATTGATCAAACGAACTGAAAACTTTTTTAGGCAGACTATTTTCGTAGTCGATTTTATTAAAATCTGGGAAACCATCAAAAGTTGATAATTGATTCTGAGCATTATAACTTAAATTATAGACTCCACCCTGACCGTGGTCGGCATTTTTAAGATAACAGAACTTTTCCGTTTTAGTTACAATCGTTTCTTTCAAAAGCGATATTTCATTATCATTGCACGAAAGCAAGCTAAAACTAGTAAGAATGCTGGTCAATATAAGACTAAACTTTGACATTGGTAGGGTCGAGATTGAAAGTTGTAATTATAATACCTTAAACTAATAAACCATCAATTTATTGTTCTAATACAGATACTGCAATAAACTTGCCAACAACCAGAGGCAATAAAAAATTATTATATCGAACACATTGGGATATCAAATCGTTTACTCATCATAGACAAAAAACTAGGATGGGTAAAGTAGAGTTAAGTAAATGTAGAGATTTGGGCGATAAAGCGGCTGATGAAATAATCGGACAAATTGTTGAACAAAACGGAATCGCTTCGTTACGACAATTGATGTCATTTCTGTCTGATTTTCAAAATCTTAATTTTGAAAATCAAGATCCGATTATCCAATTGTTTTTATCTGCAAATTGTTCATTACCAGTATTTTATGATAAAAAAAAGCTTATTCGAGCTACCGATTTTTACCAAGAAAATCAACAAAATATTGGATTAATTTTAGGGCTTTATTCGTTGCCTTATTGCTATTTGGGAGCAGATGGAGCGAAGGTTTTGTACATGTCGGAGAGAATTAAAAATGACACCTACAAACGTTTGACTGAAACAGGGAGTTTTTTGAAAGCTGTGATGAATTATGATAATTGGAAAAGCATTAGAATATTTGCTATCTGCCTAAAAGTCAGACTTTTGCATGCATCCATCCGATATTTTACGCTTCATAGCAAAAAATGGGATTTGGCTTGGGGATATCCGATAAATCAAGAAGATATGCTGGGAACAAATTTGGCTTTTTCACTCGTGGTTTTGCGTGGATTGGAAAAACTAGGATATTCGATTGATAAGACTTATGAGGATGCTTACATTAATATCTGGAATGTGATTGGTTTTTTGTTAGGTGTAAAGCAAGAAATTATGCCAAAGAATTATGTAGAAGCATTAAAAATAGATAAGCAAATTGCCGACAGACAATTTAGACAATCTGTTGAAGGTCAAGAACTTACGGCTTCTTTGATGCAAGTTATTCGTTCGTTTGCACCTAACGATATTACCGCTGATTTACTACAATCTCAGTCGCGGATGCTTCTTGGTGAAAAATATGCCCAAATGCTGGGAATAGCCGAAACAAATTTCCCAAACGCTTTGTTGAAAGTATATAACATAACATCGGTTTTGATTTCGAAAGTATTTTGATTGATATACAAGTTATTAACATGCTTCACTAACGAATTTTAGTTTAAAACGTTTTCTTTTTAACTTACAGGTTGCAAACCTGTCCTGCACATTATGACACAAGAAAAAATCAGACAAGCATACATAGAATATGTTCTTGATAATGGTAAAGAACCAGAGTCGGTTTATGCTTTTTGCAAGAAATTGAAAATTAAAGAAGAGGATTTTTATGATGAATACTCATCTTTTCCTCAAATTGAAAGTGAGATCTGGAAAGCTTTATTTATTGAAGCTCGAGCTTCAGCCGAACGTGAAGAAGTATATCAAAATTATTCGGTTCGTGAAAAATTGCTGGCTTTCCTTTATACTTGGATTGAGACTTTAAAGAAAAATCGTAGCTATATTTTAAAATCTTATGAAGGTTTCGAGAAACCAATTTATACCAAACGTAATGTGCAGTTAGTTGATTTTAAGGCTTCATTTTATGATTATATAAATGAACTTTTGATGGAGGCACGTGAAACCCGAGAGGTTGAACAACGCCCGATTCCGCAACTAATGCAGCGTTATCCTGATTTATTTTGGGCAAAAACATTATTTATCCTTGATTTTTGGATAAAAGACACGAGCAAATCATTCGAGAAAACCGATACCATGATTGAGAAAACTGTCAACACAGCTTTTGATTTATTAGGTCGATCGCCTCTGGATTCATTGTTCGATTTAGGAAAGTTTATTTTTCAAAATAAAAAGTAGAAGCATGACGGGTTTCTTAACTCGTTAAATAATTTTAAAATGAACGAATCTGAATATTCGCTCCACAATTTATGAATTCACAAGAAAGTATCCCCACATCGAAAGTTGCTCGTGCTACGCAATTTGCCAAAGCAGGCGTTAAGGTTGGCGGTAATTATATCAAACATTACAGTAAAAAGATTTTTGACCCATCACTCACAAAAGAGCAATTACACCAAGACAATGCCACTGATGTATATGATACACTCAGCAATTTGAAAGGAAGTGCCTTGAAGGTAGCTCAAATGATGAGCATGGACAAAAACCTATTGCCACGTGCCTATACCGATAAATTTGCCATGTCACAATATTCGGCTCCGCCTTTGTCTGCACCTTTGGTAATCAAGACTTTTAAAAAATATTTTGATAAATCTCCTACCGATATTTTCGATAAGTTTGATTTGAAAGCCGAAAATGCCGCTTCAATCGGACAAGTCCATAAGGCTGAAAAGAATGGCAAGAAATTGGCGGTGAAAATTCAATATCCAGGCATTGCCGATAGTATTAGTTCAGATTTGAAAATGGCTCGTCCGTTGGCGGTGCAATTATTGAACTTGAATGATGCCGAAATCGACCGATATTTTAGGGAAGTTGAAGAAAAACTGCTTGAAGAATCGAATTACGATTTAGAATTACAGCGTTCGGTCGAAATCACGAATGCTTGTAGTCATATTCCTGATTTGTTTTTCCCGAAATACTATCCAGAATATTCATCGAAAAGAATCTTGACGATGGATTGGATTGAGGGGCAACATTTGAAAGAATTTTTAGATACAAATCCTTCACAGGAAGTACGAAACCGAATCGGACAGGCACTTTGGGATTTCTATGATTATCAGATGCACACGCTTCGCCAAGTACATGCCGACCCACACCCAGGAAATTTTTTGATGACTCCCGATGGCCGTTTAGGCGTAATTGATTTTGGTTGCGTTAAAGTGATTCCAGAAGATTATTATGATAATTATTTTGCCTTAATAAACCCCGATACGCTACAAGACGAAGCCGAAATTCAGAGAATTTTCTGGGTTTTAGATTTCATTGTGGAAGAAGACTCACCGAAAAATAGGGTGTTTTTCTCAGATTTATTCAAGAAAATGATTGAATTGCTCGGTCGTCCGTTTAACTCAAATACTTTTGATTTTGGACAAGCGGGTTACGTTGAGGAGATTTATAATTTCTTTGAATATGTTGCGAAATTACCAGAATTGAAAGATGCGAAGGCAGCACGTGGTTCGCAACATGGTTTGTACGTAAATCGCACATATTTTGGACTATATACAATTTTGAATGATTTGAAAGCTGAAATAAAAACTACCAAACCAGATTGGTTAACTCCAAAACACTTGAAAGCTGAGCTTATTTGATAAAATGATATTTGATTTTTCTGTAGAGACGTTGCCCAATGGAATTTCATTGCAACGTCTCATCTTTTGTATTCCTAATCTAGATTTTGGTTTTTTTTGATTTTTAACTATTGTTCGTATACCGAAATCGCGTTGCCGAAGTGGTTTCTATACAAAAAGACCAATTAAAATTTCAAAAAATGTATTTTATACTGTGTTTAAGTGTTTTTTCAAAACTACTTATAGCTCGAAAAACTGCTCAATTTCTTAACCTAACAAACTTTAAATTATAGGTTTAGATTCGAATACTATTAATGACACTTTGAAACCAATTTGGAGCAAAGAAAGTATTTGGTCTTGTTTTTATTTTGATAAAATTGTATTTTAATCGATTCGAAAGGTCGTATTATTCAAAATTAAAGCTCCTTTTATTTTTATTTAATATCAATAAAACGCAGCCTTGAATATAAATTTAGGTTTTATCTAGTGATTTTTTAGCTTACTTTTGTTAAAAATATAATACCTATTTTTATATTAAATTAATAATTATGAAGAAGCTCTCTCTAATAATACTGCTTTTGGTAGTGTCGGTTGCCTGTAGAACAGCAAAGACTTCAAAAAACAATACATCAAATAACCAAAATGAGGTTTTAGTCACTTTCCTTCATCTCAATGATGTTTACGAAATTTCACCCCTTGACAATGGAAAAGTTGGAGGAATGGCTCGTGTAGCTACTGTTCGTAAAGATTTACTGAAAGAAAACCCAAATACTGTAACCGTACTTTCGGGCGATTTCCTTAGTCCATCTGTCATTGGAACACTTCGCCATGAAGGAAAAGGTATCAAAGGAAAACAAATGGTTGATGTTATGAATACAGTTGGAGTAGATTGGGTTTGTTTTGGAAATCATGAGTTTGATTTAGACCAAAAAGATTTACAAGAACGAATCAATGAATCTAATTTTAATTGGTTGAATACCAATGCTTTAGAGAAAGGAATAGACGGATACGTACCATTTGGAAAAGTAGTAGGTGGTGTGAAATTTCCTTTCTTGAAAACTACAATTTTGACATTTAAAAATGCTAATGGCGACGAAGTAAAAGTAGGTATGTTCGGGATTTTATTGCCATCAAATAAAAAAGATTTTGTTTTATATGAAGATTTATTCGAAGCAGCTAAACAGGCTTATGCTGAGTTAGAACCAAAGTGTGATTTTGTGGTAGGAATTACGCACCTCAATAAAGTTGACGATATAAAACTGGCGAAAATGCTACCAAATGTAAAGTTACTTATGGGCGGACACGACCACGATAATATGCGTGAGCAAATAGGAAGTGTAATCATGGCAAAGGCTGATGCTAATGCCAAAACTGCTTACATTCACCGAATTACATTTAATAAAGTTACGAGTAAAGTAGAGTTAAAATCTGAATTAAAGAAAATCGACAATAAGATTGCTGACGAACCTACGACTGCCGATGTTGTAAAGAAATGGGAGGATATTCAAGATGGAGCGTTTAAGGCGATCGGATTAAATAAAGATGAAGTAATTGCTGATTTGAAAGAGCCACTCGATGGTCATGAAACTGTAGTGCGTAATACGCAAGGAAATATGGGGAGCATGATAAATAATGCCTTGTTGGCTTCATCACCTAATAAATTTGATTGTGCATTTTTCAATGGGGGTTCGATACGTATTGATGATAATGTTTCTGGAAAACTCACGCAGCTTGATGTACTTCGTATTTTACCTTTTGGTGGAAAATTGGTCGAGATAAAACTTCGTGGACGCTTACTTGAAAGAGTCTTACAAACTGGCTTAGAAAACAAAGGGAGTGGAGGATATTTACAATATGAGAAAATCTCTTACGATGATGCAAAGAAAGAGTGGAAAATCGACGGAAAATTATTAGATGTAAATCAAGAATATAACATAATTACAAGCGACTTCTTGTTTTCGGGTAAAGAACGCAACCTAGGTTTCTTCTCTAAACAAAACCCTGATGTAATTTCAATAGTTGAGACATTTCCCGAAAACGATGTTAGAAACGATATTCGTAAGGCTGTGATTGCTTATTTCAAGAAAAAATAAAAAAAAGCTTATTCAACAGTATAAATATTGAATAAGCTTAACATTATGAGAAATCTTGTATTGATATTAACTATGTTTTTTGTAGCATTTTTATCAAATGCACAAAATAGTTTTTCGTTTCTCAATATCCCTACCCACGCACGAATCAATGCACTTGGTGGTATAAATGTATCCTTTTCAGGCCAAGACTTGAATTTTATTACGTCTAATCCTGCTTTATTAGATTCTTCCCAACGTGGACAAATCGGTATGAGTTATTCGCCATATTTAGCACAAAGCAATTATCTGACACTCAATTATGCACCTCAAATTCGCTCAAAAGGCACTTGGGCGTTTAGCTTACAAAATCTGAATTACGGCACATTTCAAGGCACTGATGCTGCCGGAAATCAGACAAACGGATTTTCGGCTAATGACTTTGTTTTGGTCGGTGTTTATGCCCGAAAAGTAAAATATATTACATTTGGGATATCAGCAAAATTGGCAGGCTCTGTGCTTGAATCTTATAGTTCGATGGCCTTAATGACCGATTGGGGAGCTACTTTTCGTCATCCAATTCATGAATTTAGCGTTGGTTTAGCCGCCAAAAATGTAGGTTATGTACTTAAATCTTACGGTGAAATTCGAACCGATATTCCTTTCGATTTGCAACTCGGAACTACATTCAAACCTAAATATATGCCGGTGCGTTTTTCTCTTACAGGGCATCACTTATATGTATTTGATATTTCTTATAATGATATCGAATCCAACTATATTTTTGATGAGAAAGGCATCAAAATTCAAAAGAAAATCTCGACTGCTGACAAGATTTCTCGGCATTTTGTAATCGGTACTGAACTGCTTTTTAACAAGAATTTTAATTTACTTCTTGGATATAACTTTCTCCGTCGCAAAGAATTACTTGTTAATGGTTTAGGTGGTGCGAATGGCTTTTCGTTTGGTGCCAGTCTTCGTGTCAAAAAAATTGATTTTTGTATTTCTCACGCCTTTTTATCCGCTTTCAAAGGACAAACTATTTTAAGTCTTATTTGGCGTAAATAATTATCAATTCTTTGATATGAAATCAGTTCAAGCGTCGATAAATATTGTCCGCTTACTAAAAAATAACATTGATGATAAAATTAATGTTTATGCGGATAGAAAGTGAACATTAAGGGATTACTTCATTTTGTAAAACTTTCTTTTTGGTAAGCCTTTCGGTGTAAAGAAAACTATTATTATTGGTGCAGGTATAGGTATTAATCGCACCAAGTTTGCAAGAATATTAAAATAGTACAATTAAAAATAGGGCAATCCTTTTATTAAGTCGTGATTCCGATAATCTATTTTGTTTTATCACAATGAAGGCTACCTTTGCAATTAATATTTACACTAAAACTAAGCTTTTATTATAAATCATTTTTCTAAAATAATGTCAAAAAAAATAGAAAACCTTACACCACAACAAATCGTAAACGAACTCGATAAGTATATAATCGGACAAAAAGATGCCAAACGAAATGTAGCTATTGCCCTTCGAAATCGCTGGAGAAGAATGAATGCAGTTGCCGATATGGTTGCCGAAATCATTCCAAATAATATCTTGATGATTGGCTCAACTGGCGTTGGTAAAACTGAAATCGCTCGCAGATTGGCCAAAATTGCTGATGCTCCATTTGTAAAAGTAGAGGCTTCAAAATTTACCGAAGTCGGTTATGTTGGGCGTGACTGCGAAAGCATGGTGCGTGATTTGGTAGAGCAGGCCGTAAATATGGTAAAAATTGCTAAGAAAGAAGAGGTAAAGGCTAAAGCATTAGAGGCGGTAGAAGACAAGCTTCTTGATATTCTGATTCCACCTGTGAAAGACACAAAAGAGACCGGTTTTATAGTAGAAGAAAACAAAAAAGAGAATGAAGATAATTCTGAATCTTTATTGAATGAGAAAACCCGTGAGGCTTTCCGCTCGAAACTTCGTAATGGAGAACTCGACCACCGTAAGGTAGAAATTGATGTGCAAGGCGGCGGAATGCCAAATATTGGTGTGATGGGCGGCCCCATTGATGATATGTCTATGATGAATATTCAAGAAATGTTGGGTGGAATGATGCCAAAAAGAGGTAAAAAACGCAAATTAACGATTGCCGAAGCCCGAAAAGTTTTGTTGGAGGAAGAAGCCTCAAAACTAATAGATATGGATGAAGTGAAAGAGGAAGCAATCTGGAAAGCCGAAAATCTTGGGATTATCTTTATTGACGAAATAGATAAAATTGCTAATAGTGGAGCAAAATCTGGTGGGGGTGCCGACGTAAGTCGTGAAGGGGTACAGCGAGATTTACTACCAATCGTAGAAGGAAGTGCCGTAAATACCAAACACGGTACTGTAAAAACCGACCATATTTTATTTGTAGCCGCTGGAGCCTTTCATGTATCAAAACCTTCTGATTTAATTCCCGAATTGCAAGGGCGTTTCCCAATCAGAGTTGAGCTTGAAAGCTTAACCGAAGATAATTTCTTTCAGATTCTGAAAGCCCCCAAAAATGCCCTGACTAAGCAATATATAGCCATGCTTGAAGCTGAAGGTGTTACGCTAACATTCGATGATGAAGCAATTCGTGAGCTTGCTCACATTGCATTTGAAGCTAATAGCGAAGTAGAAAATATAGGAGCAAGAAGACTTCAAACCGTAATGAGCCATTTACTCAACGAAATTATGTTTGATGTGCCTGATAATATCATCTCGAATTCAACAATCACCATCACCAAAGAATTGGTTGCTCAACGACTTTTGGGTTTAGTCAAAAACCGTGATTTGAGCCAATATATTTTATAGAAGTTTTAAGTTTTGTAATAAAATAGGTTTAGTCAAAAATATGTAAACAAATGGCAAAAACAATAAGCTCGTGTCTATAAAGTTCGACTTTAAGAGCTGTTGCATTTGTAAGCGTTATGGAAAACTATGCTACTTTACGACAATTAACTATAAATCAATGGGTTTTATGGTTGGTATGGTTGCAAATCAATAATTCTGTAAGTTTAGCATTTTGCAAATGCGGACTATGGGGGTAGGGTAGTTTAGGAGCAAAATATCGGCTAATAAAAAAAGGCTTAACGTTTTTGGCGAATGTCTTGAGATTATAATCAAAGCTCTATTATTGCATCATTTCGGATGGCTCATGCTGCTGAGTTTTATGCACATGCCAAAATAATAACTTTAAGCCCGAATAATATCAAATCTAATGTTGTTATTTGAGCTTTAATTTTTTGCTATTTTCATTTGAAAGATAATTTCTGCTATCCCCAAATCAATATTTTTTTGCTTTTTGTTTTTTTCTAATTCACACCTTTGATTCTCTTTTACCGAATTTTCATTACTGCAAGTAGAGCATTTCATGCCATATTCAAAGATTACTAGTTTATTCTCTTTTAAAAAACTGCAATAGTGCAATTCAAAATACTTTCCCATTGCTGCATCTGAATAACCAATCCTTTCACAATATTGCTTTCGCTTAATAATTTTTACAAATTTCCAATCTTTTCCTGATACACAATTTAGCATATTATTTTCAAATTCGACTTCACTTTCATTGCTCAATTGTTCCTTGTTGTCTTGCCAAGGAAGTTTCAATGTCCCAATTAAATCTATCGGAATAATAGCGATGTTAAAAACTTCTGTTTGCCCAATAGTCTGGTTCAATGCACCCGGAATCAAAACTTGAAATCGATTTGATATGTCCTTCAAATTAATGTCTTGCAAATTATATGGTTTTTGAGCAAATAATGTAAAAGATAAGAGTAAAATTACTCCCGTTACGAATGGTTTTACAATCGATTTTGTCATATTTTTTTGTTAATTGTTATTTTTGGGTTTATCTAGTCCGGTAACAGGTTAATACCAAAATATGTAAAATTTGTTTACTGAATAATGTACAAACAAATGGCAAGAACAATTAGACCACATCTACAATGATGAACATTATAAATAAAAGGATTTGTAAGCGAAGTGGAACTATGCCACTTTTCAACCATAAACGATAAATGGGTTTTATGGTTGGTTAGGTTTGCTGCAACTAATAATCCTTAAACTCAGGCATTTTGCAAGTGCGGATTAATCGGAAACCTTTGTACTACGTACAATTTTTTCGTTTACCAAACGTTCTGACATTTTCTTGACAGGAATAAGTAGTACAGCAGTGCCAACTTTCAAAGAAAACTTAAGTACCGTACTGTAATTATACAATGGATCAAGGTACTGATCTATAATCAGCGAAATAAACTGAAAGAAAAATAGAAGTATCAGCAGACCGAGGGTGTCAATAATTTTGCGATTAACCCTTTTTTTACTAAAAAGTAGGCTAACACCAAAAAACAAAGGGATAAAACCACCAATACCGGCCATCTGTAAATTCTTGTTGCTTTCTTTGGCAGCTAGTTTTTTTTCTTCTTCTATTTTTGATTGCCTTAATTGTTCATTAATCGTAAGGCTTTGCAGATGCTTTACTTTTTCTTGGTCAAATAAACTGTCTTTAAGTACCATGCTCAATTTTAAATATTTTAATGAACTGTCGCTGTTGCTTTTTTCATAAAAAGCAGCCAACAAAGTTGCTGAATCAAACATTCCACTCTTATCAGATACTTTTAAAGATGTTTCGTATGACTTTTTTATGTAAACAGAAACTGAATCTGGATATCCAGTCCGTTTGAAAAGCTTTGCCATTGCATAATAAGAATTACCGAGTAATACATAATTTCCTACAAATTGATTTGCTAATATTGCTTTCCGATAATAAGGTAAAGCAATTTCATCTTTCCCCAACCCGGAATAGATATCACCCAAACTAAGCATAATATCACCAAGTGTTTCAGTATCATTTATTTTCTGTACAAGCAGATAGGCCTTGTTTGTGTAAATTAAGGCAGAATCTAATCGCTTTGACTTTTCATAGTATATGCCAAGATTTAGATAATTTAATAATATACCATCTGTATCCTTTGCTGCAACATCAATCGCCAGGCTACGTAAGCTATAGCTGATAGATTTTTTATAATCCCCCAGACTTTTATACACTTCGGCAAGGCAAATAAAAGTCTCGGAAATCAATTTCTCATCTTTCAGTTTTTCGCTTTTTTCTAAGGCTGACAATAAAATTTGAAGGGAGACGGTATGGCTTCCAGTAACACTTAGTGCAATTCCAATATCAATCATGCAACTGATTACACTACTTTCATCGTTTATTTTTTTGGCCAAAGTCAGTGCCTTCTGAGCATACCATGCACTTTTTTCAGGATTTGAGTACAAATAATTGTATGATAAATCCTGCATCGCCCAAACTTTTGCGGTATCATGTTTGGCAGTAGCAAGAACTTTAAGCAGGCTATCATTTTTTTTTACATCCTGTGCAAATGAAAAATAGGTGAAGCTAAGAAAGGTTATTGTAAGGAAAAATATTTTCATTATTTAGTAATTGTCTTGTCATTGAATAGGTTTATACAAAAATAAGTAAACAAATTTATGAACCACAATTTTAGGACATGGTTAATAATTAAAAAATTATTAACTTTATCTTAATATAAAACAAAAATGGGAAAACGTATCAAGTGGAATTATGATGAAAATTTTAATGCTAGCCGGGGCCAGGTTTGTGATGGTATCTTATCCTAAAATAGGTTTTTACAAAAATATAAAAACAAATACCAAGAACAATTAGCCCGCATCTATGTTGCTGTACTTTATGAATAGAAGAATTTGTAACTGTAATGGAACTACGCTACTTTTTAACCATCAACCATAAATTAATGGGTTTTATAATTGGTTTGCTGCAACTAATAATCCTTAAACTCAGGCATTTTGAGATCGGAAGAGCACACG
>NZ_CALCZQ010000007.1 GCF_937903345.1 uncultured Emticicia sp.
TACGAGATAAACATCGGTGACTGGAGTTCAGACGTGTGCTCTTCCGATCTGGTAACTGCTGGTGTTAAAGTAACAGTAAAAACGGAATATCAGCCTTCGTATTCAAACCCGCTTCAAGAACATTTTGTTTTCACATATCGAATTTGTATCGAAAATAATAGCCTAAACACCATTCAATTGTTGCGTCGTAAATGGCTCATTTTTGATAGCAATGGCACGGTAAGAGAAGTAGAAGGTGAAGGTGTAATTGGAGTACAGCCAGTATTAGAAACCGGAGAAACTCATGAATATGTTTCAGGTTGTAATCTTAAAACCACAATTGGGAAAATGATGGGTAGCTATCTAATGGAAATAATGATTGACGGCAAACAGTTTTTTGTTAAAATTCCGGAATTTAACTTGATAGTTCCTTACAGACTAAACTAAAGATACAAATCCAGGCACGGCTTCAACCGTGCTTTTTTTGTTTAAATCGTAAAAAAAGTACAGTTTTTCAAAACTATATTCAATTCTAAACTAATTTTGTAATATAGTATTACTTTCAAAACACTCTTATTTTTAATTAAAAGCAAATCATGCAATACAGAATAGAAAAAGATACGATGGGCGAGGTACAGGTACCTGCTGATGTATATTGGGGGGCTCAAACTCAACGCTCAATCGAAAACTTTAAAATAGCTCAGGATATAAACAAAATGCCAAAAGAAATCATTAAGGCATTTGCTTATTTAAAACACGGAGCCGCTTTGGCCAATAATGAATTAGGTGTCTTACCAAAAGAAAAGGCTGATTTGATTGGAACTGTATGTGATGAGATTTTGGCAGGAAAATTAGATGACCAATTCCCTTTGGTGGTTTGGCAAACTGGCTCAGGTACACAATCAAATATGAACTGCAATGAGGTAATTGCTTACCGAGGTCACGTATTACAAGGGGGAGATTTGTCTGACAAACAAAAATATTTGCACCCAAATGATGATGTTAATAAATCACAATCTTCGAATGATACCTTCCCAACAGCCATGCACATTGCAGCCTATAAAATGTTGATAGAAGTTACGATTCCTGGTATTGAAAAACTGCGTGATACTTTGTCGGCAAAATCGACTGAGTTTATGAACGTAGTAAAAATAGGGCGAACTCACTTCATGGATGCAACACCTTTGACAGTTGGACAAGAGTTTTCGGGATATGTTTCTCAGTTAAATCACGGTTTGAAAGCCATAAAAAATACCTTAGAACACCTCTCAGAATTAGCTCTTGGTGGAACTGCAGTTGGTACGGGAATCAATACACCCGATGGTTATTCAGAAAATGTAGCAAAACAAATTGCTGCTTTAACTGGTCTTCCCTTTATAACAGCCGAAAATAAATTTGAGGCATTGGCGGCTCATGATGCTATTGTAGAATCTCACGGTGCCTTGAAAACAGTAGCAGCCAGCTTGATGAAAATCGCTAACGATGTTCGAATGCTTTCATCAGGCCCGCGTGCAGGTATCGGTGAATTGTTTATTCCAGACAACGAACCAGGTTCATCAATCATGCCTGGAAAAGTAAATCCAACACAGTGCGAAGCCCTCACCATGATTGCAGCACAAATAATGGGGAATGACGTTGCAATCAATTTCGGAGGTGCCATGGGGCACTTTGAACTAAATGTATTTAAACCATTAATGATTTTTAACTTTTTACATTCAGCACGTTTAATCGGCGAAGGTTGTGTTTCATTTAATGATAAATGTGCTATTGGTTTAGCACCAATTGAAGAGAATATCAAGAAACACGTAAATAACTCTCTGATGCTGGTAACAGCCTTGAATACTAGAATAGGCTATTATAAATCTGCAGAAATTGCACAAACTGCCCATAAAAATGGTTCAACTTTGAAAGAGACAGCCATCAGCTTAGGTTATGTGACCGCCGAAGAGTTTGATGCTTGGGTGAAACCAGAAGATATGGTGGGAAGTTTGAAATAAACAATTTATGTTTGAGTTTTGATGTTCGAATTTTGGTTTCTCCAAGCATCAAAACTCAAACATCTAACAGCCATAACAATGAGCGAAACTATTACATGGCAAGATTTTGAAAAAGTAGAACTCCGTGCTGGAACTATCATTGAAGTAAACGATTTTCCAAAAGCACGTAAACCAGCTTTCAAACTATTGATTGATTTCGGAACCGAAATAGGAATCAAACGCTCTTCTGCACAAATCACCAAACGCTACACAAAGGAAGAATTACTCGGTAAACAAGTAATTTGTGTGACGAATTTCCCAGCTCGTCAAATCGCTGATTTTATGTCGGAAGTACTTACTACTGGTTTTATTCTAGAAAATGGCGAGGTGGTTTTATCCGAACCACAACAAAAAGTGCCAAATGGTAGCCTTTTAGCATGAGTTCTTGAACTTTTTCTTGCAAATCTTGTTTCTATAAGTATACATTTGTTTATAATTCCAATCAAATAAATGAAAAAGGCTATATTCCGCATATTCAATGTGATGATGGCAGCAGTAGTGCTACTAAGTAGTACAGGCTTTGGTTTGGTTGAACATTCTTGCACAGTAAAAGGTAAACAAACTTCTTTAAACAAAAGCAGAAGTGCTTGTTGCAGTAAAACTTCGCAAAAAAGCTCTTTTCCGCAAAAAACTACTTTAAAAAAATCTAAGTGCTGTACTGAAGAAGGAAAATACGAAAATGTTGATTATTCTTCATCAGCCTCTCAAAGTGTAGCTAAATTTGTTCAACTTGGCTTAGATTGGGCAAAAACTTCAGTTAATTCATTCATTAAATCAATCTTGGAAGAGATTTTAGATAATATTTCTTCCAAAAAAAGTTCATCTTCTCCCCCTTCTGATGGTCGAACCATCTTGATTTTCATCCAATTATTCTTGATTTGAGGTCTATTTCTCAGTTTATTGCAATTTTTTACGCTCAATCTTTTAATTTTCTTTTCTGAACTTAAGAAAAGATTTTAAATTTTATGCTTTAGTTAATTCTCAGATAAATATTCCACGAAATTATCAGGCTAAGTAAGCATAAAACTTCATCTATAAAAAAACTAATATGACACGATCATTTGAAGTAACAGGCATGACTTGTGAAGCCTGTGAATATAAAATTCAACATTTATTTTCGGGCCTTGAAGGTGTCAAATCCGTGTTTGTTGATAAAAAAACCAATACTGCAACGGTTGAAATGGAAAAAGATATTCCGTTAAGTAATTTTCAGGAGGTCATAAAACCTTATTCAAAATATTCTGTAAGTGATACAACAACAAAACCACCATTTATTGATGAGGAAGTTACAAAAACTTGGTTTGAGACTTATCGCCCACTTTTATTGATATTTTCATTCATTTCAGGTGTTTCAATAATAAAAGCTTTTCATAGCAATATTTTTGAAACCGAACATTTCAGTTGGATTTACTTCATGAATAATTTCATGGCGGGCTTTTTTATTGTATTTTCATTTTTTAAGTTTCTAAATCTAAAAGCATTTGCCGAAAGTTATGCCATGTATGATCTCTTGGCAATGAAAATCCCTGTTTATGGATTCGTATATCCATTCATTGAACTTGGGCTTGGTTTGGCTTATCTGACAGCATTTCAACCCACATTTACGAATTGGGCAACTGTAATAATTATGGGATTTAGTACAATTGGTGTAATTCAGAGTGTTATGAATAAGCAAAAAATCAGGTGTGCTTGCTTAGGTACAGTTTTTAATTTACCCATGAGTACGGTTACAATTATCGAGGATTTATTAATGGTCGGGATGGCGATTTTGATGATTATTATCTAAAAATATATGAAGAAAGTAGTATTTCAGCGAAAAATAAGAAAAACACACCGCTGGATGGGTGTTATCTTAGGTGTTCAATTTTTTTTGTGGACAATTGGAGGACTGTACTTTAGTTGGTCAGATATGGATGAGGTACATGGCGACCACCAAAAAGCTCATATTCATCCGATTAGTGCAAATATAGGTCTTGTAAATCCTCAGGAAATAATCGACGAAATCAAGTTGAAGGATTCGGTAAATTTCCTTTTTGATATTCGACTGATACAAATTCTGAATCGTCCATTTTATCAAATTATCTACTCAAAAGAGCATGATAGAGGCAAAAAAATACAATTGGCCAATGCCACAACTGGCGAGTTACGAACAGCTTTAAGCAAAGAAGAAGCAATTGAAATTGCCAAGAAAAATTTCACGAATGATACTCCGGTAAAGTCTGTCGAATATTTAACCAATACTAATGGACATCATGAATACCGAGAGCAGCCACTACCCGCTTTTGCAATTACATTTTCACATCCAACAAATACTACTGTTTATGTGGCAAGTGAACTCGGAACGGTGCAAAAATTTAGAAATAGCAAATGGAGAATCTTCGATTTTTTATGGATGCTTCATACAATGGACTATCAGAGCCGTGACAATATATCGAATTGGCAACTAAGAGCCTTTTCAATTTTCGGACTTTTTACAATTATGAGCGGCTTTACTCTGTTTTTTATCAGTCGAAAGAAGATATAAATACATCTTGATCTAACTTTAAAATGAAAAAAATATTAGTTTATCTAATAATAATACTTGTTCTGTGGTCTTGTATTCAAAATGAAACAACACCCGAACTAAATGTAACTTTTCCTGCGGCATTTGTTATCAATGGAGAAAGTACAACAATATCGGTCATCGACTTAAATAGTGCTCAAACGAGTACAATCAGCCTTAACAAGTCTGTAAGTAAGCACGCTACTTATAATATGACAGATCATGTTGTATTTCCGCACCATATCTATCTCTCTCCAGATGGAACAAAATTGAGTATAGGCGTTCCAGGAGTTGATTTAACTGAAGGTCATACAGGTACACACGAAACTGGGGGAAAAATCTTGATTGTTGACGCTAAAACTGGAAAAGTACTCTCAACCACAGAACTTTCTAAACCAAATCATAATTCTATATTCTCTCCGAATGGAAATGAAGTTTGGACTACCTCGATGGAACATGATGGTAAAACTTTAGTATTTGATGCCAGATCAATGATATTAAAAAATAGTATTGCCGTCGGAAAAGAACCAGCAGAAGTGACATTTTCAGCCAACGAAAAATATGCTTTTTCAGCCAACGGAGGCAGTAATTCGGTTTCGGTAATTGATATTCTTACTAAAAAAGTTATTAAAACAATAGAAGTGGGTGCTGAACCAGTCGGAGCATGGACAGGAGCAGATGGAAATATGTATGTCGATAATGAAGTCGGAAAAACAGTAAGTGTTATTAATGTAGATAAATTAGAGGTTATAGAAACCGTTGATTTAGGTTTTACACCCGGTTATGTTGCTTACAATCAAATGTCAAACGAAATGTGGGTGAGTAATGCGGGTCAAAGTTTTGTATATTATTTTGTAAGAGAAAACAATAAATGGAAAAAGGCTGGCAGCATACAAACTGGTTTAGATGCTCATGCAATTGCGTTCTCAAAAGATGGTAAACTTGCTTATGTAACAAATCAAAAAAACCTAAGTGTTTCAATAGTCAATACTACTAATCATACAAAAATCAAAGACGTTCAGGTTGGGCAGAAACCAAACGGAATTGTTATAAAAAATCAATAAAATGAGGAATCACATTCGACAAAGTACAAATTGGCAATTCCTCATGCTTCTTCTAATAATAGGAAGCACAAGCTTTGCCCAAAACGTAAACGGCGTAGTTTTAGATAAAAGTAATAATAAAGAAGAGGCTATCATTGGAGCGACAGTAAACTGGCTTGGCACAAAAACAGCAACAACGACCGATATTGAAGGAAAATTTTCTATTGCCCGTGCCAAGTCTAAGAAACTGATTATCAGCTTTGTAGGCTATAAATCTGATACACTCGATATAAGCAATGAAACCGAATTGAGAGTGTATCTTCAATCCGAATATCAATTGCAAGAAGTAGTCGTTCGTAGCAGTTCTACCTCGATGGATAGACTTTCACCAATTCATACTGAAATCTTAACTTCAAAGGCATTGGCAAAGGCCGCTTGTTGTAATCTTTCTGAAAGTTTCGAGACAAACGCCTCAGTTTCAGTCAGTTATGCCGATGCCGTTACGGGTGCAAAGCAAATCCAACTTTTAGGTTTGGCAGGAACCTATGTTCAAACCAATGTAGAAAATATCCCTTCAATAAGAGGATTGGCAACTACTTTCGGCCTAAATTATGTCCCTGGTACCTGGATTCAATCGATTGACATTGGGAAAGGTGCAGGTTCGGTTGTGAACGGTTATGAGGCGATGACAGGACAAATCAATATTGAGCTTCAAAAACCAGATTTGGCTGAAAAAGTTTACTTAAATACCTACGTAAATAGCTTAGGTCGTGGAGAAATAAACCTAAATTTAGCTCATATTTTTAAACAAAAAGCAGAAATTAAGCCCAAATGGTCAGTAGCATTACTTACTCATGGCTCTACGATGCAAACGACAATTGATAAAAACAACGATAATTTTTATGATTTACCCAAATACACGCAAGCGAATTTTATCAATCGTTGGAAATATGAATCTGATAAAATGGTAGCCCAGTTTGGTATAAAATACCTTTATGATACACGTTTGGGCGGTCAAATCAATAAAAATCCTTTATCACTTGATAAGCTAATTTATAGATTCTCTAATACCACAAATAGAGCTGAATTTTTCTCAAAAACTGCTAAACTTTATCAATCAAAACCATACCGAGGCCTAGGTTTAATATTTAACGGGGTCCATCATGATTCAAAATCACAGTTCGGTTTTCGTCCATATAATGGAAAACAACAAACGCTTTACGGAAATTTGATTTATCAAGATATTTTTGGCAATACTAATCATTCATACAAAGCCGGCTTAAGTTTTTTATATGATAATTACGATGAAAAATTTGCTGACTTGATTTTCAAAAGAAAAGAAATAGTAAAAGGTGCTTTCTTCGAATATACCTATAAACACCTCGAAAAATTAACCGCAGTAGCAGGTTCTAGGCTCGATTTCCATAATCTTTATGGTACGATTTTTACTCCTCGCTTACACGTACTATATAATACAACCGAAAATACAGCCTTTCGACTTTCGGCAGGAAAAGGCTTTCGAACTGCCAATCCATTGGCTGAGTATTTCGGAAATTTAGTAAGTTCAAGAACAGTACGCTTCTTAGAAGCTATCAGACCCGAAGTTTCGTGGAATTATGGCATTAGTTTAACCAAAACTTTCGGCAAATCTAATTTGATTATTGATTTGTTTCATACGCAATTCCAAAATCAATTAATTGGCGATACCGAACATCCAAATTTCTTGTATTTCTATAATTCACAAGGAAATAATTACGCAAATTCAGCACAAATTGAACTGAATCTTATGCCAATTCCTCGATTTGAGTTAAAAGTGGCTTATCGCTATTCAGATGTTTGGCAAACACTTGGAAAAGCTTTAAATCAAGAAATAACTGTACAAAAAATGTTTGTACCAAGAGATAGAATTCTATTTAATGTCGGGTATGCCCTACCCTATGATAAATGGAAATTTGATGTAACATTACAATACAATGGACAACGTAGAATCCCAAATTTATCTACGACTTATGTTCACACAAGTTATGAAGCGATGCCAATACAATATGCTCCAGCGTTTGTAAATCTGAACGCTCAAGTTAGTCGTTCGTTTAGAAGATGGGATATTTATCTTGGTGGAGAAAACATAACAAATTTCAGACAAAAAGACCCCATCGTCACTCCAGATAATCCTTTTGGAAGTAGATTTGATGCAGGAAGTGCATGGGGTCCAGTTGTAGGGCGTGTCATTTATTTCGGAACTCGCTACAAACTTGGAGGTAGAATTTGATTTTCTACCATTAACTAATAATTTTTTTTTTGATATACAGATAAACTTAGAAGATTCGTTTTGTAATAGTAGAAAACAAAAATAATGGTCTTGAAAAGAAAATTTTATTCAATAAGTACTTTCATTAGTGGCAGTTTGATTTGGGCAGGATTTTTATTTTCGTGTAAATCAAAAGAAGTTGTTGAAGAACCCGTTCCCGTGGTGGAAACAGGTTATCCGAAGGCTTATGTTGTAAATGGAGGTAGCAACACGATTTCAATTATAGATTTGAATGAATTAAGCGTTAAAAATATCATTCAATTGACAGAGATTGGTCGTTTTCCGCATCATATTAACATTTCTTCTGATGGTAAAAAGCTAGCGGTAGCAACACCTGAGCATGATTTTACGCTTGGACACGCAGCTTTGCATAATGCTACCGACAAAAAAGGTGGAATAGCAGTCATTGATACAAAAACAGGTTCGACATTATTGAAAATAGCATTACCAAATGCTAATTTCAATGCAGTTTTTAGTGTCAATGGTAGCGAAATCTGGTCGGCAAGTGCAACTCATTCAGGCGAAATGTTTATTTTTGATGCCACTAATGGCGTTTTAAAAACCAAAGTTGCACTCGGAGCAGACCCAAGTGAGGTGGTGTTTTCAAAAGACGGAAAATATGTTTTTGTAGCATTGGGTGAAAGTAGCTTTGTGTATGTGCTAAATTCTCAAACAAAAGCTATTGTAAAAACCATAAAAGTTGATGCTTTCCCAACAAATGTCTGGGCTGGAATTGATGATAAAATTTATGTTGAGAACAAAGTTGCTCAAACCATAAATATTATTGATACGAAAACTTTAACGGTTGTTGATTATATAGATATGGCGTTTATGCCTGGTCAAATCGCTTATAATCAAACACTTAATGAACTTTGGGTTTGTCAAGCAGGGGGGAATAAAGTTGCATATTTTGAACGAAAAAATAATCTTTGGAGTTTAAAAGGCACAATTATTACAGGCAATGATGCACATGCAGTTACTTTTTCAAAAGATATGAAAAGTGCTTTTGTGGTTAATCAAAATGAAAATACAGTTTCGGTCATTGATGCAAACTCTCATTTAAAAACCAAAGACATTTCGGTTGGAAGCTTACCAAACGGCATAGTTTTGAAAGAATAATTTTTACATTTAAAAAATCGTGGCGACGTACCGCAATCTAATAATGAAAAAAATCATCTCAATTTTAGCCATTATACTGACAATCAGTACATTAGTAAGCTTAGCGGCAGAACCTCCAAAAACCGCTGAGTTAAAAATAAAAACATCAGCTAAATGTGGCATGTGCAAAAAACGCATCGAACGAGATTTAGGAGTTTCTAAAGGAATCGTACATTCAAATTTAAACTTAGATGATAAGGTTGTAACGATTACATATAACACCAAAAAGACAAGTCCAGAAAAAATCAAAGAAGTGATTTCAAAAATTGGATACGATGCAGATGAGGTTGTAGCCAACCAAAAATCTCATGATGCACTTCCGGGCTGTTGCCAAAAGTCAGCCGCCTCTCACAAAGATTAAATGATTACTATCGACAATCAACAGTAGGCATTCAACTTAAGTCAATAAAAAAATCCTGATAAGTAAACCTATCAGGATTTTTTGTATAGAAAACTGCCCAATAATTTTATTAGTCCTTCAATACTTTCTCAACTAACTCAGCAGCTTCTTTTAAAACAATTGCTGAATAAACCTTCAAACCAGATTCGTTGATGATAGCAGCACCTTCGGCAGCGTTTGTTCCTTGTAAACGAACGATAATTGGTACCGGGATTTCACCGATAGCTTTGTAAGCCTCAACAACACCAGTCGCAACACGGTCACAGCGAACGATACCACCAAAGATATTAATCAAAATCGCCTTCACATTCGGGTCTTTCAAGATAATTCTGAAACCAGCTTCTACAGTTTTGGCATTTGCTCCACCGCCTACGTCCAAAAAGTTTGCAGGTTCACCACCAGCTAATTTGATAATATCCATAGTAGCCATTGCCAAACCAGCACCGTTTACCATACAACCAACGTTACCGTCAAGTTTTACGTAATTTAGGTCGTTATTTGAGGCTTCAACTTCTAATGGGTCTTCTTCTTCCACATCACGCATGGCCGCTAAATCTGGATGGCGATAAAGGGCATTATCATCAATATTCACTTTGGCATCAACCGCCAAAATTTTATTATCAGATGTTTTCAATACTGGATTAATTTCAAACATAGAAGAATCAGACTCAACGTATGCCTGATACAATGAAGTAACAAACTTCACCATTTCTTTATTTGCAGTACCTGTAAGACCTAATTTATCAGCAATTTTACGAGCTTGGAAAGCCTGTAAACCAACACGTGGGTCAATCCATTCTTTGAATATTTTCTCAGGAGTATGCTCAGCAACTTCTTCGATATCCATTCCACCTTCTGTCGAGGCCATAATTACATTACATCCTTTTGCTCTATCAAGCAAAATTCCCATATAATATTCTTTCGGCTCGCTCTCACCAGGATAATAAGCATCTTCAGCTACCAAAATCTTGTTTACTCTTTTGCCTTCTGCACCAGTTTGGATAGTTACCAATACATTTCCAAGCAAATTTGTTGATATTCTCGTTAGATCATCAGCAGATTTTGCTAACTGAACACCTCTTTGTTCAATGCCTACGATACTACCTTTTCCACGTCCGCCAGCATGAATTTGTGATTTTACAACGGCAAACTTAGAGTTAGTCATCTCGGCTATTTGCTGATAGGCAGCTACTGCCTGCTCAGGTGTTTCGGCTACGATACCACGCTGGATTCGTACACCATAACGGCTAAGTATTTCTTTACCTTGATACTCGTGAACGTTCATGTAAAGTAGGATTTTTTTTAGTTTTAAATTTTTTGCTAAATTAGTGAACAATTGTGAAATAACAATTAGGAAATTTCAGTTAATTGTTAAATTGCTACATATTTCTAATTTAAACTTACTTTTAGGCAAATATTGTTTATTTTTAGTCATTAATTTACCATTAAAAATTTATAACAAATTTAATAACGACGATTTTGAAAAATCACTGAACAGAAAAATGCTAACAGCAAAAAATATAAAGAAAAACTACGGAAACCTACAAGTTTTAAAAGGAATTGATTTAGAGATAAATCAGGGCGAGGTAATTTCGATTGTAGGAGCATCAGGAGCAGGAAAAACCACACTTCTACAGATTTTAGGCACACTCGATAAGGCAGATTCGGGTGAAGTATTACTCAATGGAGTTGATTATAGTTTGCTGAAAGACAAAGAACTGGCCAAATTTAGAAACGAAAAAATTAGTTTTATTTTTCAGTTTCATAACCTAATGCCAGAATTTACGGCCATCGAAAATGTATGTTTACCAGCTTGGATTGGTGGAAAAGCTAATGCAGAAAGTACCAAAAAAGCAGAAGATTTAATTCAACTTTTGGGTTTAAAAGAACGAGCCAAGCATTTTCCATCCGAACTTTCAGGAGGGGAACAACAGCGGGTGGCAGTTGCACGAGCATTAATTAATTCACCTTCGGTAGTTTTTGCCGACGAACCAAGCGGGAATCTGGACTCAAAAAATGCTGAGGAATTACATCAACTGTTTTTTGAGTTAAGGAAACAATTCAATCAGACTTTTGTTATAATTACTCATAACGAACATTTGGCAAATATGGCCGACCGAAAATTGGTTATGCAGGATGGAATTATTTTAGTGTAGAATTTTGAATAAAGAATGTCTTTCTAAAATCTACTCTCGTCACTTTACATTAAACTAAAAATGTCTGATTCTTTAAGAACTAAAAAACAAACACTTTATCTTGTTTTATGCGGAATTTTCCTAACCAATGCAGTCGTAGCCGAAGTAATTGGTGCAAAGATTTTTTCGATGGAAGCTACTCTTGGAATTGATCCATTACAAATTCCGTTATTCGGGCAAAAATTTAATTTTAATATGTCTGCTGGAGTATTAAATTGGCCATTTGTATTTATTACCTCTGATATTATTAACGAATATTTTGGTAAAACTGGCGTGAAGAAAATCTCCTATTTGACAGCTATTTTGATAGCATACGCATTTATAATAATCTATATTTCTACTATTGTTTCACCCGCTGATTTTTGGGTAAATCATAATAATAAAGACAAAGCTGGGAATTTCTTGAATATTAATGATGCTTATGGCATTATTTTCCGACAAGGGCTTGGAATTATTTTGGGGTCGATTACCGCATTTTTGGTCGGACAAATCTTGGATGCAACTATTTTTCATTGGCTCAGAAAATACACCAATAATAAAATGATTTGGCTAAGAGCAACAGGATCAACATTAGTTTCACAACTAATCGATAGTTTTGTTGTGGTTTTTATAGCTTTTTTTGTTTTTGGTAATTGGACAATTACAGAAGTACTAACTACTGGGACAAATAATTATATTTATAAATTTGCCGTGGCAATATTACTCACACCTATCATCTATTTAGCTCATCATATTATTGATAAATATCTTGGAAAAGAACATGCACATCAGTTAATGGATGAAGCGACTTTTAGACCGATGTAAGTTAAGCAAGGCATAAAGAAGTGCCAATTTATAATGGCATTTCTTTATACCTTTTCAGTAGGAATCTCAATTTTGCTCACTTGACAGTTGCTTGTACAACTCGCACAACCAGAAGATTTTGAGGAGAATTGCTTACGTATTGTATTTACTAAATAAGCTACTGCTCCCAAGAAAACAAGTCCAATAAAAATATTTTCTATCATTTTAGTGCCTGAATAATGTGTTGAAAATGATGCTCTGAATGCCAAGCATACATAGCAATGACTTCTTGAATTTCAAATGTTTTCTTATAACCTGCATGGAAATAAGTTTTCTTTAAATCTTTCTTATCAAGACTTTTGAAAAGGACTACCATGCGTTTGTGCACACCTTCAATAATCTGCAATGAGGGCTTAATCGGCAAGAAATGATCGGGTAATAATGCCCAAGCAGCTTCGTCATAGCCTTTAATTGGAGGATTGTCCTCGGTTAAAGCAAAACGAACACGAGTAAACATATTAATATGGCTATCTGCAATGTGATGAACAACTTGACGAACCGTCCAACCATTAGGACGATAAGGAGTATCTAATTGAGCATCAGACAATTTTGATGTCAAAGACTTTAAACGCTGTGGTAATTTCTCTAAAACTTTAATGTGTGAACGAGTATCAGATTTTGAATACTTTTTCCCATATTCAAAATCACCTATTGGGTATTTTAGCGACACGAAGCCTGATTTCTCTAAATCCATAAACTTGAATGATTTTTATTCAAAAATATCAATTTTTTAATCACAATTATTAATTGACTATTTTATCCAATAACGTTGAATTTCGGCCAATAGTTCGGAATGAACAGCTGAACCAACCACAACATCACCCCCAAAAAGATGGTTATCTCCACCCGAAAAATCGGAGGCATAACCACCTGCTTCGGTTACGAGTAAAATCCCTGCCGCCATATCCCACGAATTTAGGTTGTACTCATAAAAACCATCAAAATAACCGCAAGCTGTATAAGCTAAATCAATTGCTGCCGAACCCATACGACGTAAACCATGCGTTTTTTGCATTAATGATTCCAGAATGAGTAAATATTTATCTTGATTTTCAAATTTATAATATGGAAATCCTGTTGACAATAGGCTTTCCCCCAAATGTTTGATTGGCGAAACTTGAATTTTTTCTCCATTTCTAAAAGCTCCACTGCCTTTCGTTGCTGAAAATATTTCTTTTGTACAAACATTATACACTACCCCAACCAAAACATCTTTCCCACGAGCGAGAGCCAAACTTACCGAGTAATTAGGCAAACCATGAATAAAATTGGCTGTTCCATCGAGTGGGTCAATAATCCAATTTAAGCCTTCGAGATCTGCAGAATCGGCTGTTCCTTCTTCAGTAATAAATCCTGCAAGTGGTAATATCTCACGCAGACGACTGACGATAAGCTTTTCGGTTTCTTTATCTACATACGAAACCACGTTATTTACATCCTTATACTCAATCGATTTTCGATTAAATTTTGCTGATTCTTGGGAAATGAACGAACCTGCTTGTTGAGCTACTTCAACTGTTTGTAGGCAAATTTCTTGTAAATTCATATTTTAAGATTGGAGATACGAGATTGTAGATTCGAGATTGAAAATTGCATTAATATTTTTTCTAAAATCCCATATCTCCAATCTCGTGTTTATTTCAAAGTCCTTGAATATTTTTTCCTTTTGGATATTTCACATTGTATTTCAATAAAATCTCTTTGTTTTCGAGCGGTTGAAGAGTTAATTTCCAGGTGAGTTTTCCTGTTTCACGATTAAAATCTGCTCCAATGGCATCTTCGAGTTCAACCTCAATTCTACTATCTTGTGAAATTGGTAATTGGTCTTCCATTACAATAGAAATCGCTTCATTTTTAGTATTTCGAAGTGTGATTCTATACCCAAACGACTCACGAATATTTGAGCCCATATTTTTTCTTGATTTAAACTCTTCGATTGTCTCACGCTTTGAAATAATCTTTTTGTCTCTGCCCATCGAAATCAATAAAGAATCTTTGGCTTCGCCATTTGCAATATCGGTTGTACCAACAAATGTTCCTTCAAAATATACATTGGCCGTTCCTGGCAATAAATTATATTTTTCCCAGTCGGTAATAATCGCTGTTAAAAAAGCATCTTTATCAAATTTCGGAACTGAATAATATTTATATGAAGAGCTTAAAGAATGATTTTGTATATCAACTAACTCGGCAATTCCACCCGATGGAACAGAATAAGGAATTGAAATGTCGAAATTTATAGCTAATGTTTTTTGAACAGTGTTCACGAACGACGCAGAAGTTGCGACTTCATTCAAAGGGACTGCATCCATCGCCATAGCTTGTGGAGCATTTTCGGATTTCATCATACGAATATTTTTAGACTGCATAACAACTGGCTCAAAAACACTTAAATACTGAGCAAATAACTCAGGTTTTGTTCCTCCTTCGGCCGGGTTTGCAGTTGAAAGTGTAAGTTTTACATTTTTCCAGTCGATGCCTGTACTTTGGTAAACATTCGCACGGTAAGCTAAATCTATATTGCTTTTTAGGTCTTTTGCACGAATGTCATATACTGGCAACCAACCCGCATTATTGGCTATATAAGTTAAATTTAACTCAACACTCGAATATGCCTTCGCTTGCAAAGTCAATTCAATTTCGCCTGCTGGTTGATTGAGGTTTGCACCTTGCGAATTAAGTTGTTGCTGAAAACGATTGATTTTTTCTTGTAAATCTTTCGATTGACGAACCAATTGCATTTGTCGTGTACCAATTTCAGTAAGCTTTGTTCTGAAAAAATCCATCATTTCTTTCAAATCTTCAGGTGTCGCTCCGTCTTTTTCATTTTTTATATTTGAATTCGCCATGAGCATATTTCGCTCATTATCAGCTACTTTCACCAATACATCGACCACTTCTAACTCGCTTTTAACCATTTTTAGCGAGTCTTCCAAAACACTACGGTTTTTATTACCCAAATAATTTTGTTTGAATTTTACGCCCATAATCACAACATCGCCTTTGCCACCAATCTGAATACTATTGGGGTCAGCGGTGGTAGCCACATTACCGATAATCATTTTGGATGTGCCAACTTGTACAGTCGTTTTTATACGAGCATCAATTTGAGCACGATTCAAGAAAACTGTAATATGTTGATTTTCAGCATCAACTTTTACTTGTCCTTGCGAGAAAATAGGAAAATGAAAGCCAAATAGTAAAGCACCTAGTCCTAGTGTTGAATTCAGAATAGCTGTTTTTGAAAAAAATAATGTTAGCAATGATTTCAAATAGATTTTCATAATAAAAGTATGTTTGTTTCATTAAAAACGTCAGTACAACGGTTTATTGTGTGACTATTTTATCACTCTCTTTAACCGAAAGACAATTTTAAGGAAAATTCTTTGCTTTAGCTGTAAAACCTTCATTATTTTGCTTGAAATTATTGTAGAGCATCTCTACAGGCAGTCCGATTTTAAATTTGCTTTGTAATCTTCAAATAACATGCTTCGGCTTTTTGGGCGAACTTTAAGTTCGTAGTAAAATATTATGATTAAAGAACAAAATCTTCGACGTTTCACAGAAAATATCTTTTTGAGTATCGGTTGTCCTAAAAAAGATGCAAAACTTGCAGCCGATGTATTGATATCTGCTGATTTACGTGGTATTGATTCACATGGAACGGCTCGTTTAATTGGTTATGTTCGTCTGTTTGACCATGGGAGATTGAATCCAAATCCTGAAATTAAAATCATTCACGAAACACCTTCGACGGCTGTGATTGACGGCGATAAAGGTTTAGGACTTGTTGTTGCTCCTTTTGCCATGAAAGTGGCAATAAAAAAAGCAAAACGCTACGGTTCTGGTTGGATATCAGTGCAAAATTCTAATCATTTCGGTATTGCTGGTTATCATTCAATGTTAGCTTTGCCACACGATATGATTGGCTGGGCAATGACCAATTCAGCACCTTTAGTGGTTCCGACATTTGCGATTGAAAAAATGCTTGGTACAAATCCGATAGCGGTATCTGTTCCTGCCGGCAATCAACCACCTTTTGTAGCCGACTTTGCATCGACTGCCGTAGCTTATGGCAAAATGGAAATCTTGCAACGAAAAGGTTTATCTGCTCCCATTGGTTGGGTACAAGATGCCAATGGAAATCCAACTGATGATGCCAATGCAGTAAAAAATGGCGGTGGTTTGCTTCCTCTAGGCGGCGACCGTGAGCATGGCAGCCACAAAGGTTATGGTTTAGGTGCGATTGTAGATATATTTTCAGGTGTGTTGTCGGGAGCAAATTTTGGGCCATGGGTTCCACCGTTTGCAACTGCTGGATTTCATGGAGTTGCTGCCGAACAGGTGGGAAAGGGAACAGGGCATTTTTTAGGTGCAATGAGAATTGATGGCTTTCGCCCAAAAGCAGAATTTAAGGCCAGCATGGATACTTGGATTGAACGCTTCCGTAATGCTAAACACATTGATAATCAAGCAGTTATTATTCCCGGCGACCCAGAGCGTGAACTTGAGAAAGAACGTTTAGCAAATGGAATTCCGCTCAATGAAAAGGTTATTGAAGATTTGAAAGGACTTGGAGATAGATTTGGTGTAAAATTTTAACTCTTAGGAACGTCCAAGTTGGACGTTCCACAAACCTATTCAAAATCTGAAATTTTCATATTTTAACAAAGAAATATATAACATAAGTTGTTTGGCATATTTAGTCGACAAATTTTTTTTCATAAAAAACTGATAAACAGCATTTTATGTTATTGTGGACTGTAGATTATTGATTGCGGAATTCTACTTTCTTCCTAACAATTTACATTTCCAACCTTACCATTTTTCATAACCTTCAACAGGTTTGAATTTCGATTTTGGTTCATAATAATTCCAAAGCAAAGCAGCGAGCTTTCGCTGTAATTCATAGCCTTCATTGTCGCGTTTCCACGATTCATCTATTTGTTTTTTTGTAATGACGCAATAAACGTATTCACCGTGCGGTGCGTGCACTAAAACTACCTCCGAACGTGATCGATTAACAGCTCCGTTTTTAGTGCCATATTTAATATTTTCGGGCAATTGCGATAGCCCTTCACCATCCCAAAACTGACGACCAAGATTTCTGTACATTCTATCAGAAGCATTCTGACTAAAAACCTTTCTTTGACGAATCATCGTAATCAATTCTGCCATTTCTCGTGGTGTTGTTTGTCCCCATCCATATTCAGTTCGATTTGCCTCTCTGCCTAGCGTTCGGGAGTTTACACGGGTACTTTTTAAGCCTAAAGAATCCATTATTGCATTTATTCGTATGCCTCCACCCGCAAGTGCTTGCAACCAAAGACTACCAGTATTGTCGCTCACTGTACACATCAACATCATCACTTCATTAAGTGGTAATTTTGCTCCGTCTTTAAGCGAGCCAACGATACCATCATCATAATCAAGTGAATCTTTATAGACTATTTCTTGGTCATATTTTAATTCCCCTTTCAAGATTTTATCGAAAGTTCCAACCATAATCGGAATTTTTATCATACTAGCAGTTGGGAAAATAGAATCTGCGTTGATGGCTACAAACTTATTGTTTTTCAGATTTTTCACATAAACCCCAACAACCCCTCGAAATCCATCAATGGTTTCTTGAAGTTTGCTTTCTAAAATTTTATCTACTTTAGGAGTTTGGGCAATCACAGTGATGTTTAGGCAGAACACTAATAGAATTGAAAGTTTCTTTTTCACGATTATTCAAAGGTTTTATGAGGAAGTTTAACAAAAATAAAATTTAATCGCATAAAAGCAAAAAGCCACGCAAATCTGCATGGCTTTTTAGTAATAAATATTTGTTTCTGAAGTATAAACTATTAAGATTATCTTGGACGTCCACCACCAGCTGCTGGCTGTTGGGTGGCTGCACCATCACCTTCACCCGCTTTTGCATCATCGTTGCTAACCTTTTTCTTGCTACGGAACATATTTCCGCCACTGAAATCCATTTTACCAAACATATAATTGATTGAAAAACGAGCACCACGATTGTATATATTACGAACTGATACACTTTTATAAGTCGGGTCACTCGATTCGCTTGAAATTTTAAGCGATTTAGTGAAAGGATTATCAAGTCCTAAAGTAAAACTACCTTTTTTGTTTTTGAAATCTTTCTTCAATCCTAAATTATAATAACGGAACGAACCTTGATAACCTTGCAATTGAATTTGACGACTACCCATAAATCCAAAAGCTTGAGCTCCCCAACCTTTAGTAAATGTATAAGATGCATTGAAGTTTACGCTAGCATTCCATCCTTCGTTAGATATTGCCACAACCGTACTTTTGTAAGTTTTGTCAGCTTGTAAAACTGGAATTACGATTGAACCGCTCAATAAATTATTTGTAATATTTGTACCACCTCCAACTCTCAAGCTCTTAGTAGGCTGTAAGTTGATGAAAACACTCCCACCGTAAAAATTTGTTTTACCAATATTATCAAATGTAGAAGTTGTGATACCTTGTTCGTTTACTGACCTTATACTTGTAATATTATTATCAGTAAATCTTCTAAAGACCGAAACATTGATTGAGTTGGCTTTGAAATAAGTACTATAATTTAATTCAAAACTATGGCTTAATTCTGGTTTTAAAAGTGGATTACCAAAAGAAATATTCAATGGATCAGAATAATTGACAAATGGATTCAAGAATTCAAGTGATGGACGTTGAATACGTTGTGTATAGCTTGCTCTAACCTTGTGATTTTTGGGGAAATCTTTTGAAACTGAAACACTCGGGATAACATTTTCATAAGAAGGAATCGTAATCGGCTTATCTGAAGTTTGGAACTTGGCTGTAATTTGCGTATTTTCATAACGAACTCCAGCTTTTATTCCCCATTTTTTAGGCAAAGAAATTGTGAAAGTCGAATAGGCAGAAGCTACATCTTGATTATAACTAAAATTATTTGTTCTATTCGACTGAATGACAAATTGACCAGTTTGATTATTATAATTGAAGAAGTCAAAATTACTCGTCACATCACGATTAATGTATTTAGCACCAATCTCAAAAATATTTTTCTTAAATGGATAAGTATAATCTAATTGTAATGTAGTTTCTCCATTTATACCATCGTTATTACTTTTATTAAATGGCACACCCAAACGATCATTAGTAAAATCAGTTACTCGGACGTTCCTACCGTGTTGAGCTAACAATGCCAATTCATGTCCCTGCTCCTTAAATGTTTTGGTATAATTAAAGTCAACATCAATACTTTTATTGCCACGGATATTCTTAGAATCCTGCGTAAATTGTTGTAAAATTGTTCCAGTTATGTTTTGCAATAAACTTGTTTGAAGCCCATTGGTATTAAAATTCCCTAAACCGTATCTTGCACTCAAACTCATAGAGTTTTTAGGATTGATGTCATAATCAATCGTTAATTGGGAGTTTGCAAACAATCGTCTTACATCATTTTTATCAGATTGAATAAATTTAGTTTCAACTCCTCTAACCGATGAAGAACGCTCAGTTGAACCATCACCCGGTGTATTGTACGAGCTATTTCCACCAAAATTCAAGGCCGTACCGATTTTCTTTTTTCGTAAATTTACATTACCAAAAGCATTTGCCCCACGAACACCCGCACCAGCATTTAAAAAGCCTGTTAAACCTTGAAGATTATTTTTCTTGGTTATTATATTAATTATCCCGGCAGTGCCTTCAGCGTCATATTTAGCAGATGGTGATGTTATTACCTCCACTTGTTTAATCATATCGGCTGGAATTTGTTTGATGGCGTCGGCGACATTACTTGCTAAAATACTCGAAGGTTTGTTATTGATCAAAACCTTGATATTTCCACTACCACGCATTTGCACGTTTCCGTCCATATCGACCGTTAGCATCGGCACTTTACGCAAAACATCTTCGGCGGTTCCGCCTTTGCTGGTAATGTCCTTGTCCGCATTATAGACTAAACGGTCAACTTTATCTTCAATCAAAGAACCTTGTCCTGTTACTGTTACCTCGCCCAAAACTTTAGTATCTGTTGACATCATCAGATTACCCACATTAACTTCTTCTTTGTTGGCCTTGATTTCCACTTTTGAAACAACAGTATTTTTATAGCCAATAAATGAACCCACTACTTTATATGTACCTTTTGCTAGGTTTTTAACTGTAAAAGAACCATTCATGTCAGTCATGGCACCATCAACAACTTTATTGTTTTTATCATAAACAGCTACTGAGGCAAATTCTACCGCTTTATTTGTTGTAGAATCAATAAGTTTTCCAGAAATTTTTGAAGAGCCTCTCGGAATTTCTTCTTGTGGGATTTGTGGCTGCTGCTGATTCATTCCTGGGAAGCCACCGCCGCCCATTCGCATTCCTCCACCTCCGCCACTGCCACCGCCGCCAAATTGAGCGAATGCCATACCAACAGTTCCTAAAAGTAATAATAATAAAAAATTCAGTTTTTTCATAAATTGATTTTTTGATAGATAATCCTAATGCGGTGAAGTTTTTGATCCGCTTAAATCTTGAATAAGTACAAAATTAATGCTTAATTACCCTTATAAAACTAAATTAAGTACTAAATGATTTGTATAATTTACCAGCGGTTGAAATAAATAGACGAAAGGCATCTAATAATCGACATGCAGAGAAGTAATTTATTATGCGAAGCAAGAAAATGGCAGGAATTTAACAAAAAAACATTTCATATCTCAACTTTAATTATATCTCAATCTGATATTTTCTTCTAGTTGGGTTAATCAGAAATTTCTTTTGTGCAGTAAAACTATCAGCATGCATTTGAAAAAAAAGATGCTTCCATTCATCAAATCTTTGCGGTTCTGAATTTTTAAATTTATCAGCATTAATTTTCTTGGCAAGGAGATATTCGTTAAAAGTCATTTTTTTTCGATTAAGAAAAAGTTTATTTGCAAAACTATTGACTATTTCTCAATTTTATAACAAATATCCTACTTTTTTCAATTTGTGAACGATCCAAAATGCTCGAAAAATATCTATTATGCTACCTTTTCTTGATTGGAAGTATCAGTTGCCAAAATAAAGCCGTTATTTTTGAAGATTCTAAGCTAAAAGGCGTTTGCTTTGTTGCTCCTCCAAGAGAAATCGAGGCATCAGAATTTGAAAATGTCAAGCATATAAACGCAGAATGGGTAGCTTTGACTCCTTATGGTTTTACCCGTGATGGAAGTCCAGAATTTAGGTATAATAAATCTTCAGACGGACACTGGTGGGGAGAATCTCCGAAAGGTGTGAGTGAATGTGCAAGAATGGCTCATGAAAAAGGCTTAAAAATAATGCTTAAGCCCCATGCTTGGATACAAGCCAATTCAGGAAGCACATTTACAGGAGATTTAGATTTTAAAACTGAGGCTGAGTGGCAAACATTTGAAAAATCTTTTGGTGAGTATCTTTTGGATTTTGCAAAAGTAGCAGATTCTTCGAAAATTGAAGTTTATTGTATTGCCACCGAATTTGAGAATTTTGTAGAAAAACGCCCCGAATTTTGGCACAGAATTATAAAAGAAATTAGAGGTGTTTATAAAGGAAAACTAACGTATGCCGAAAACTGGGATTGCTACGAAAAAGTGCCCTTTTGGAATGAACTCGATTTTGTTGGCGTAGATGGCTATTTCCCATTAGCAGAAGAAAAATCTCCTACTTTAGAAAACATCAAAAAAGGCTGGGAAAACCACCGAAATAAATTAGAAAAGTACAGTAGAAAATTACAAAAACCTATACTTTTTACCGAAATTGGATATCAGAGCACTGATTTTACAACTCAAAAGCCTTGGGAGTCATATTCGCAACACCCCGATAATGATGCTCTCCAAGCCTCAGCCTACAAAGCCTTTTTTGAAGAGGTTTGGAATGAACGTTGGTTGGCTGGTTGTTTTATTTGGAAATGGTTTCCTGAAATGAAAAAAGAAAATGAGGAGAGTAAAAAACACAAATTCAGAGATAAATACACGCCACAGGGAAAGGTTGGAGAGGCGGTTTTGAAAGAATATTTTAAAAATAGTAGATAAAGTTACATATTCATTTATGGACTAAAATTACCCTAAGCCTCAATCAGATTGAAAAATTATAAAAATGAAGAAAATCTCAATTATAATAAGTCTTTTAATTAGTCACGATAGTTTTTCACAGCAAATAGCGACAAAAACCATTCAACCATCGGTACTACGAAAAATTGTATCAGATGATGCAATTGTTGAAAAGGCATTGCAATTTGAGGATAAAAATGGGAAAAACTATTTAGTAGCTACAACACTACAAAATAGATCGGATGAATGGGAATCTAAAGCGATTTTGGTTCAGCATTACATCGAAAAAAGCAATAAAAAGCTGGTTTTGCTAAGACAAATCACTGATAAGGAAGACCATTGCGAGCTTGATAATGATTTGCAATTTCTGACAGAATCGCTCAGAATTACTGATTTGGACAAAAATAATTATGCAGAAATTACTTTTTTATTTAAAGTTGGTTGCCGAAGCGATGTTAGTCCGATTGGATTAAAACTGATGGTAATTGAAAATGGAAACCAAGCTGCGATCAAAGGAAAAACACTACCTCGTGGATTTAATTATAAAAAAGAAAAAGTAGCTGATAGCACTTTCCAGAAACTTCCAAAACAGATTCAAGACCAAGCCAACAAACTTTGGGAGAAGTTTGCACCTGAGTTTTAATGTTGAGCTAATGGTGGCTATGACTGCCAAGGGTCGAATGCTTCCAATTCACTTTACAATTTTCTTAATTTTTGAAACAAAGGCTAACTGGAAGTTCACTCCACGGAAAATTTTGACTAATTTTGCACTCGTTTTAAAAAATTAAGATTCAAAAATGTCATTTACTGAAGAGTTACACAAACGTCGTACATTTGCCATCATTGCCCACCCAGATGCAGGAAAAACCACATTGACCGAAAAACTACTCCTTTTTGGTGGGGCAATTCAGACTGCTGGAGCTGTAAAATCGAATAAAATCAAGAAGTCAACTACCTCTGACTTTATGGAAATCGAAAAGCAACGCGGTATTTCTGTGGCTACATCGGTAATGACTTTTGAATATCGAGAACTCAAAATCAATATCCTTGATACACCTGGTCACAAAGATTTTGCCGAGGACACTTACCGTACCCTAACGGCGGTCGATAGCGTAATTTTGGTGATTGACTGCGTAAAAGGAGTTGAGGAGCAAACCGAAAGATTGATGGAAGTTTGCAGAATGCGTAAAACACCGGTGATTATTTTTATCAATAAAATGGATAGAGAAGGCCAAAATCCTTTCGATTTATTGGATGAACTAGAGCAGAAATTAAACCTAAGAGTTCGCCCAATCACTTGGCCTGTCAATGGTGGTTCTAGCTTCAAAGGGGTGTATCATTTGCTAGAAAAGAAAATGAATCACTTTGCCATCAACAAAACTCGCTTGGAAGATGACATTGATGTAATTGAATTAGAATCTGCCGTTTTAGACCAAAAAGTTGGCCAAAAAGATGCTGCTCAATTGCGTGAAGACGTAGAATTGATTGACGGAATTTATGATATTTTCGATAATGAAGCCTATCTAAAAGGCGATTTAGCACCAGTGTTTTTTGGAAGTGCAGTAAGTAATTTTGGTGTAATGGAGCTTTTAAATACTTTTTGTGATGTTTCGCCTTTGCCAGTTCATCGAATGACCGATAAACGCATGGTTGAACCTGATGAAAATAAATTCAGTGGTTTTGTCTTTAAAATTCATGCAAATATCGACCCACGCCACCGAGATAGAATTGCCTTCTTACGTATTTGTAGTGGGCAGTTTGAACGTGGAAAATTCTATAAGCATGTAAGATTGAATAAAGATATTCGTTTTGCGAGTCCATTTGCATTTTTGGCTGATCGCAAAGATGTAATTGAAGAAGGTTTCCCAGGTGATGTAATTGGTTTGTACGATACTGGCACTTTTAAAATTGGTGATACGTTAACCGAGGGAGAGGAGCTACAATTTATTGGAATTCCAAGTTTTTCACCTGAAATTTTTAAAGAGGTAATCAATAAAGACCCAATGAAATCGAAGCAACTGGAGAAAGGTGTGCAACAATTGACAGATGAAGGTGTTGCTCAATTATTTACTATTCAACCAGGCAACAGAAAGATTATAGGCACGGTTGGTGAGCTTCAGTTTGAGGTAATTCAACACCGATTATTGAATGAGTATTCTGCAAGTTGTGTTTTTGAGCATCGTCCATTCTCTAAAGCATGCTGGATAACTTGCGAAGATAAAACCAAATTGTCAGAATTTATTCGACTAAAGAGTAATTTTATTGCCTATGACAAAGACCAAAATCCTGTATTTTTGGCCGAAACAGATTGGATTTTAAGAATGAATATTCAAAACAACTCGGAAATTCAGTTTCATACTACCTCCGAATTTAAGACTGCATTGGCTTATTAAAAAAAATAGTGCTGAGTTTAGAATGCAGAGTTAGAAAAACACTCTTCACTCTAAACTCTACATTTTTAGTATTTAACTTTTATTCCGTGATAGATTTCTTGTTCTTGATAATCTTTTCGGAGTGGATGCCCCTCCCAATCGGCTGGCAATAAAATTCTTCTTAAGTCAGGGTGCCCCACAAAATCAATTCCTAATAAATCAAAAGCTTCTCTTTCATGCCAATCGGCAGTTTTCCAAATTGGCGTGAGTGAAAAAACTTTTGGTAATGGTTCTCCTTCTTGATTTCGAGGAACCTCTACTTTCAGTATAAAATTATGTTCATAAGGAATTGATGTTAAATGATAAACAACCTCCATAGTTCCTACTACTGAACCATTATCAATGCCTGTTATACAAGCTAAAAAATCAAAATATAATTTAGGATTAACGTGCAGAAACTGACAAACTTCAAGTAGGCGTTCGTTAGGTATGGTTACACTATGCTGTAGTGAAGTTGAATCTTCCTTCAAAACAATTTCTTCACCAAACATATTGATTATCAATTCTTTAATCTCGTTATAACTCATTTCTATTTCTTAAAAAATGTTAATTTAAACAAAAATAACTGTTTTTGTTCAGAGTAAGTTTAAACTATTGTCTTATTATTTGCTCTAATTTCTATAAGTGTTAATTATAAAAACAAATTTACTACAATGAAAAAAGGAATTTTGGTAACATTATTATTCGCAGGAATCGTTTTTGGAACTTATGCTCAAAATGCAAAACCTGCTCATAAAGAAAAACCTCTATATGAAAATCGAGGACCAAGACAAGGCGGAGGCTTTACTGCCGAAGAACGTGCAGAAGTTTATGCAAAACGTATGCAAAAAAACCTAAATTTGACTGATGAACAGTACAAAAAGGTTTTAGCAATCAATATTGAGCAAGCGAAAAAACAAGAGGAATTACGTGCCGCACATAAAGCAGAAATGTTAGCAACTCATGAAAAAATGAAAGCTAATCGTCTGGATTTATTCAATAAATATGAATCTATTCTTACTTCTGAACAATTAAAGAATTTTAAAGAGGTGCAGGAAAAACACAAAACCGAAATGAAAAAAGGCAGAAAAGAAAGAAGAGGAAAGAGATAATTTTATAATTCTCAAATCAATTTTATAGGAACGTCGAAATTGGACGTTCCTATAAATTTATAAAATCTTTACAATCAATTTTGTTGAGCCAGCAAATAAAGCACCGCCATTCTTACCGCAACCCCATTCTCAACTTGATCAAGAATGATTGAATGATGCGAATCAGCAGCATCAGATGATAACTCAACTCCTCTATTGATTGGTCCAGGATGCATCAAAACTATTTCTTTATTCAACTCATCAAGCATTTTTTTATTAATACCAAAATACAAAGAATATTCACGTAACGAAGGAAAGTACTTAATTTGTTGACGTTCAAGCTGAATACGTAGAACATTTGCCACATCACACCAATTGAGTGCATTTTGTACATTATGCTCTACCTTAACCCCGATTTCTCGGATATATTTAGGTAAAAGTGTATTTGGGCCACAAACCATAACCTCGGCACCAAGTTTTTGCAAACAAAAAATATTGGATAAAGCTACTCGTGAATGAAGAATATCGCCGATGATAGCAATTTTTTTACCAGCTAAATCACCAATTTTTTCCTGCATAGAAAAAGCATCCAATAACGCTTGCGTTGGGTGTTCATGAGTGCCATCGCCAGCATTTATTATATTTGCCTTAATGTGTTTTGATAAATAATGCGGAGCTCCTGGGCTACTGTGTCTCATTACTACCATATCCACCTTCATTGCTAAGATATTATTGACCGTATCAAGTAGAGTCTCTCCTTTTTTTACCGAACTACCTGATGCAGAGAAGTTTACAACATCGGCAGAGAGTCGTTTTTCGGCCAATTCGAAAGAAAGCCGAGTACGAGTTGAATTTTCAAAAAAAACATTAGCAATCGTTACATCACGTAGAGAAGGCACTTTTTTAATCGGTCGGTTGATAACGTCTTTAAATTCTTTAGCTGTATCTAAAATCAAATTTATTTCGTTAGCCGTAAGGTCTTTTATGCCGAGTAGATGCTTATTACTAAATGGTTGCATTGTATTTTTAAAAAAGATTTTGCAAAAGTAAGTAAAAAAATCTGAGTTTTGAGTACTGACAGGGTCTTATTGAATTTCCAAAACTCAACTCTATAACTCTATGTTTATTACTTTTTTAATGTCGTCCCAGAAACTTGGATAAGATTTCACAACTACATTTGGTTCTTCGATCGTTACATCCATCAACATCGCTAACGGAGCAAATGCCATTGCCATACGGTGGTCATCGTAAGTGTTAATGGATATTGGATAATTGATACTGGATATTGATTGATTGCTACACACTTGATAAGTTTCATTCTTTTCTATTTCAACCAAATCACCACCAAATTTCTTAAGTTCATTTTGAAGTGCTAAAACTCGGTCAGTTTCTTTGATCTTTAGGCTTTCTATACCTGTAAATACTGCTTCAATTCCTTTAGCCGCACACGTTACGGCAACTGTTTGGGCAAGGTCTGGGCAGTTTGTGAAGTCCCAATTTAACTTTGTTTTTGCTGGAATTTTAGTTAATAAAACGCCATTCTCGGTAAATATACTCTTTACACCTAAATGACTCATTATATTCGCAATATCGCTATCACCTTGAAGGGAATTTTCTTTCAAACCAAGCAATTCAACTTGAGTATTTTCAAACGCTGAAAGTGCGACAATACTGTACCAATAACTCGCTCCTGACCAATCGGATTCTATTTTATAAACGGTTGACAGATAAGTACTTGGCAATACCTTTATCAATTTTTCTTCCCAATTTGCAATATATTCTACACCAAAAGCTCTCATTTGTTCTAGCGTCATTTTGATGTATGGAATTGAACCTAAATCACCAGTTAAATTGATAGTCAATCCTTGTGGTAAAGATGGAGCAATCATCAACAAAGCCGAAATATATTGACTACTTACATCGCCACGAATCGTAATTTCACTTGTTTTTTGTTTAGCAAAACCTTTAATATGCAAAGGCGGATAACCTGCCTTTGCAAGGTATTCAATTTCTGCTCCTAGCGTGCGAAGTGCATCAACCAAAATTCCTATTGGACGCTCACACATTCGCGGGGTGCCAGTCATTATTTTATTTTGGTTAGTTGCCGTAAAATAGGCAGTCAAAAAACGCATCGTTGTTCCAGCATCAATTACATCAGCCGTTTGGTCGGTTGATTGTAGCAAACGAATCATTGTTTGGGTATCACGTGCAGTAGAAAGATTTACTAAATTTTCACTACTGTCTTTGGCTAAAGCATTGATGATTAAAGCTCGATTGCTTTCAGATTTTGAAGAAGCTAAGGCTATTTTTACGTCGAATGGGCTGGTGCTTTTACGGAGGAGTATATTATCCATTAATTTGCTTTGGTTCTGTATTTAGTCGCAAAGATAATTATTTAATGGAAAATGTAAAATTGATAGCAACGGAATGTTTCCAAAATCAAAATGATTGAAAAACTCTAAGTCGATAATTTTCAGTGATTTTTCTACTCCTAAACTGGTTTGAAACAATAGTAAAAAGGGGCTGTGCAACAGTCAATGCAGCGGCTATTGGCCATTTATTGTTTTGGAGCGGAGGTACACCCCATGCTGCCCACTCGAAAACTAAGTATCCTAAAGGCGACAATGTTTGCCAGCCAATTCCTATTTTACGTTTAGGTCTTTTATAAATACGTGTTACTTCGTTTAGTTTTATTTCTACATACTCGTAGCGATTGGTGGTTTCATTGAGAGCAGTAATTACAAAAGAAGAGTCTTTTACTTCGTAAATTTCATTTTCAAACACAAAATCATCTTTAGTTCTAAATCTCAGCAAATCGCCAACATAAAATCGATTTCTTTGTTTTGCACGTAAGTTTTCAACAACCAAAAACTTTTCTTTATTAAACAAAGCAAGGGCTTTGTTTCGGTCTTTTTTATAAAGAAGTTCTTCCACCGAATCGGCTTGTCGTTGATGAAAATCTTGAGCCAAGGATTTTGAACAAACCACTAATAACAGTATAAGTGCATAGTATTTATGTTGCATATTTATAATTCTTTAACCGAAACACCACCCGAAACAATCAATTTCATCACTTCGGCACTTGGCATATCTAGCATTTGTATATTTTCTTTTGGCACAAGTATCAATTCTCCAGAAAAAGCGTAACTATGCGGAAAATACACTGCTACCATATTACTAACGCCCAAACTGGTCAAATCATTTTGCGTCACGAAGCCTATTTTATGCACACCCGCTTCTTTGTTTAACAAAACTATTGCGGCTTGGGTAAATTTTCGTTTATCTCCCACGAAAGCAGAAATCAGATCTTTGAAAGCGAAATAGAATATACGAACTAATGGCAAGTGACTTATGGCGTTTTCGATAAGATTTTGGATGGTTTGTGGCAAAAGTACCGAAAAAGTAAAGCCCGTAATCATTGTTCCGAGAATTACAATTAACGAGCCTAGGCCAGGAATTATAAGGTCGTGACTAGGGTCTTCTGTCGGGATGCGTATTCTGATAATATTATCAACAAAATCGAAAGCTCCCAAAAGAATGAAAATTGTAAAGCCAATAGGTGCTACAAATAGCAAGCCTCTTATGAAATATGAAAGTAATCGACTAATTATGTTTCTTTCTGGCATTTTATATAATTTTTTATGAATTAACACGTTTTATAAAAATTATAACATTTGCACACTATTAAAAGTTTTTCGAAACACAAAACAACTATTAAATAATGAAAAAAATCATCCAACTAATTACTTTGTTTGCTATTTCTACCCAAATTTTTGCCCAAAAACTTAATATTCCGATTCCTAATAATCCTGCGGTAAAAGTAGGAACTTTAAAAAACGGAATTAAGTATTACATTCTAAAAAACTCCGAACCTAAAAACCGAATGGAGTTACGTTTGGTAGTAAATGCGGGTTCAGTGCTGGAAACCGAAAGTCAACAAGGACTTGCACACTTCCTAGAACACATGAATTTTAATGGTACAAAAGAATTCCCTAAGAATGAGCTCGTCAATTTCTTACAAAAATCTGGCATGAAATTCGGTGCGGATTTGAATGCTTCGACGAGTTTCGATGAAACTATTTATCAACTTCAAGTGCCAACCGATTCTGCAAAATTATTTGAAAGAGCGTTTCAGATTTTAGCCGATTGGTCGAACTACGCCACCCTCGATACCGCCGAAATTAATAAAGAGCGAGGGATTATTCTAGAAGAGGAACGTACACGAGGCAAAAATGCACAATCACGTATTCAGCAAAAATTATTGCCTATTTTATTCAATAATTCAATTTATTCAAAACGTCTCCCGATTGGAAAAACTGATATTATTAAGTCTTTTCCTGCCGAAGAAATCGTTAAATTTTATAAAGATTGGTATCGCCCAGATTTGATGGCGGTTGTTGCCGTTGGAGATTTTGATGAAGCACAAGTTGAAAACTTTATAAAAGAAAAGTTTTCACTTGTCAAATCACCCAAAAATGCTCCAAAAAGAACAAAATATGAGATTCCAGCATCGACAGGTACACAAACATACCAAATTTTAGACAAAGAAATTCCGCAATCAACTTTTCAAATGTTTGGCCGTTTGCCGAGAGAAAAAACAACCACACAAGCCGATTATCGTACGGATATTGCCGAAAATCTTTTCAATCAAATGATTAGCACCCGCTTGCAGGATGCTTCTAAAAAGCCAAACGCCCCATTCGTATTTGGAATCATGGGTTATAGTCCATTCTTGGGTGGTTTAGATGTATTTCAAACAATCGTTTTGCCAAAAAATGCAGAAGGTATGGAAGATGCAATCAAAGCAATCATTGATGAACAAGAGCGTATAAAACGTTTTGGTTTCACGAAAGGCGAATTGGAACGTGCCAAAAAAGAATATATGGTGGGCGTTGAAAAGGGTTTCAAAGAAAAAGATAAAACCAAATCGGCAAATTTTGTAAATGGCTTTGTTCAAAATTATTTGCAAGGTTCGGCTTTCACAAATGCCGATTTTCGTTATGAATTTGCACAAAAACAACTCGAAGGAATTACGCTCGACGAAGTAAATGCGATTACAAAAAAGGTTATAAAAGAAGAAAACCGAGTAGGTTTAATTGTTGGCTCAGAAAAAGATAAAGAAAAACTTCCTGATGAGGCAAAATTAAAAGAACTACTTTATTATAAAAATCCTGACTTAAAACCTTTAGAAGAAGAAGTTGCACTGACGCCAATCCTTGAAAAAATTCCAGAAGGAACAAAGGTTGTTTCAGAAAAGAAAATTGACGAAATTGGTGTTACTGAATTAGTGTTTGCTAATGGCGTAAAGGTTGCCTTAAAACCAACAAACTTCAAAAACGACCAAATCGTATTTTCGGCAAGCAGCAAAGGTGGTACTTCACTATACAGCGACGCCGATTATTTCTCTGCCGAACTGGCTTCGACAATTATGTCTCAAGGTGGTGTAAGTAAACTATCAGATACCCAATTAGATAAAGCATTAGCAGGAAAAGTAGCTCAAGTGTATACTTATGTGGGCGAATTGACCGAAGGTTTAGGAGGAAATACAACACCAAAAGACTTAGAAACTGCCTTACAATTAATGTATGCCTACGTAACCCAACCACGCCGTGATGATGAAGTTGTAAAGAGTTTCTTGAAAAATGAGAAAGAATTACTAGCAAATTCAATCAAAACCCTCACACCAGAAAAGGTTTTTGGCGATACAGTAAGTACAATTTTATATCAAAATCACTTCCGTCGTACACCAAATAAGCCAGACGATATTGATAAAGTAAATATTGATCGTGCCGTTGAAATCTATAAAGAGCGTTTTGCAGATTTCAGTGATTTTACTTTTGTTTTTGTTGGTACTTTTGAAATTGAAAAAATAAAGCCTTTACTCGAAAAATACATTGGTGGGCTTCCTTCTACAAAACGCCAAGAATCATTCAAAGATTTAGGCATTAGTAAAGTAAAAGGTAAAGTCGAGAAAAACGTTTATAAAGGCTTGGAAGACAAAGCCCGTGTAAGTTTACAATTTAACGGTGATTTTGGGTATTCTGAAGAAGAATTAGTAAATTTAGATGCTTTGGCTGAAATTTTAGATATTAAACTTACTGAAAAGCTTCGTGAAGAAGCGGGTGGAGTCTATACACCAAGTATCCGTTCGTCTTACGAAAAACTTCCAAAACCTACTTATAACCTGACAGTTTCTTTTGGTTGTTCACCAGCCAATGTTGACAAATTGGTCAAAATAACTTTAGATGAAATTGCTAAAATAAAAGCAAACGGCCCAGAAAAAGTTGATGTTGAAAAAGTAGTTGCTGAAGAAAAACGTGAGACCGAACTACAAGTGAAAGAAAATGGATTCTGGAATTCATATTTACTCGATCAATATGCTGATGGTGAAGATTTGAACTACATCAATCGTTTCCAAAGCCAATTGATTGATAAAATTAGCATCGAAAGTGTAAAAAAAGTAGCCAATCAATTCTGTGCAGAAAACTTTGCCAAATTTGTGCTTTTGCCTGAGAAGAAATAAAAAGTCAAATCTATAAAAAGGGCCGTTTCTTTATGGAACGGCCTTTTTTTTTGTATTAAAAAACACACATCTGGTAATTATACTACTCCATGTATTTCCTTAAGATTCAGTAAAAATTAAAATACGAATTTTGATTCGCAAAAATTTTCTTTTATTTTTATCTCGTATTAATTCTTTTCAAAAATCAAATACCTATTTATGTAAACATAATATATCATGAGAAAACTTATCCTTTTTTTCATAACTATTGCTATTTATGCAAATGTATATGCCCAAAGCACACTTATCACGCCTGGTAATCAAGAAAACAAAAATTCTGGACCAGACTTGATTTTAACAAGCATAGGTATTCCAGAATTAAGAGGACAGAGGTCTTCAGGAACATTGGCCTTTCCAACGGCGACTTCATCCAGTTCTAACCTTTTACAAATAAACGCTTATGGACATAATGGTACTACCTTTATTCTTGGTTCACAAATAAAATTTCTTGCTTCAGAAAGCTGGTCTTCAACTGCAAAAGGATCAGATATTATTTTCTCTACTACTCAAAAAGGAACAACTTCTTTCGATGAAAAAATGAGATTGACAGGGGCTGGCTCTTTAGGAATTGGCACAAATACACCCAGCCAAAAATTAAGTATTGCTGATGGAAGCATTCTACTTCAAACAAGTACAACTGATAAGGTTTTAATTCAAAGTTCAGGAACTGCATCAGGAGGAACTATCACAATGAGTGCCTCAAATGGCTATAATTCATTGTTTATTAGAGCTTCGGATGCAGTAAATAAAGCAGGTGAAATTATGTTTTATGACCCAACAACCACTCTTAAAACAATGGAACTTGACGGGGACTTCGCCGGCACAGGCAAAAGCCGAATTATTGTTGACGAGCTTCAGATTACTGGTGGTTCAGATTTGGCCGAATATTTTAAGGTGGATGCTTCCATGAAAGTTGAGGCAGGAACTGTACTTTCTGTTATGTCGGATGGCAGTGCAAAACTTCAAATTGCAGAAAAAGCGTATGATTCTAAAGTTGTAGGTGTTGTAAGCGGAGCTAATGGTGTTTCTCCTGGTTTGATGCTACAACAAAAGGGAGTTGAAACCGTCGATGGAGATTATCCAATTGCAATTACTGGTAGGGTTTATGTAAAAGCTGATGCAACCAAAAATCCAATTAAAGCAGGTGATTTACTTACTACTTCTGATATGAAAGGCTATGCAATGAAAGTTAATAGCTATAAAAAGGCTCAAGGAGCAATCATCGGCAAAGCCCTTACGAACTTAAATGAAGGGACAGGTATGGTTTTAGTCTTATTAGGGGTAAAATAAAATACAATGACTCATGAAAAAGATACTAACACTCACATTTGGTTTAGCACTTTCGATGGCACATTCTCAAGATATAAAAAATGTCCAACTTGTTGAGAATGTACCAGAAAACGTCAGAATTGACGCAACGTTATATAATATTGGAAAAATAGCAGCAACCAATAGAGCCGCCGCCGAAACTCAGATGAAAGATAATGGCCTTCGGATGCGTACTGGCTCTAATGGGGAGAAATTGATAAATGTCGAAATCGTCTATAAAAATGATTATACAGCCACTAAAATTGAAGTAGAAATTGACAAAAACTACCTTGAAAGCCTCGGATTTAAAGTAGAAACTCTGTGGAAAAACCGAGCCAGTGTTTGGATAAATGCTAATGAAATTATGGCCTTGGGTTTAAAACTTGATAGTAAATATTTCATGTTTGCTGTAAGAAAAATTCTATTTGATAACGAAGGCCCCACCAATATGAACTCTGATAGTTATTCAGGAGTTGGTGGAAATGGCATAAAAGTAGCAATCATTGATGGCGGATTTGGCAGTCTTTCAGGTGCAGTATCGGGCGGGCATTGCCCAACACCCACTTATATGTGGAGAGCTGGCTCTGAAATAACTACGGTAGCCAGCATGAGTACAGGCGATGTACATGGCACGGCTTGTGTTGAGACCGTTTTTGACCATGTGCCAAATTCAGATTTTGAGTTATACAATGCAGAAAATGCTACTGAATTGGGTTCAGCCGTTAATCTTTGTCAATCACATGGTGTTAATGTTATTTCATACTCAATATCAAACTTTAATACAGGCTGGGATGATAATACGGGGCCGGCTTGTATTGCCGCCAATGACGCTGCTAATAGTGGAATTCTATTCTTTACCGCATGTGGAAATCGTGCCCAAAAACACTGGGAAGGCTCTTTTAGTGATTCAGACGCTGATAATTGGCATAATTGGAGTGGAACAAATGAAGGAAATACCTGTACAGCAAATGCAGGTGATAATATAGCAATATCTCTTTCTTGGAATCCAGTTGCTAATTCTAACTATGATTTGTATATATATAGAGCATCTGATGATGTCTTATTAGCATCAAGTACAAACTCAGGCCTAAATTTTGAAGCTGTAAGTTGGACAAACACATCTCATGCAAGTGTATCTTTTTATATAGCGGTTCGAAAAATTGGTAGTGCAAGTCCCACATTTGAAATTTTCAGTGGCGGTGATGGAAGTACTTTTCAATATCAAGTTGCCAGTGGCTCAAATACTTCTCCTTCAAACTCAACCAATGATAATGTTTTATCAGTTGGAGCTGTACCATATACAAGTTATGGTTCAGACGCTGGCACTTCGGGTATTATTGCCATTTATAGCAGTCAAGGCCCCACAAACAGTGGCAATTTAGCTCCTGCTATTAGTTCACCGACTAATACTACCACATTTGCATATGGAGGAAGTTTTAGCGGAACAAGTTGTGCAACACCTAACGCAGCAGGAATGGCAGCTGCTTTCTGGTCAGGAAATACTTATCTTGACGGAACTGGAGTGAGGCAAATTCTACTCAAAAAGGCTCAAATCTATAAAGATTGGGGAACTGCTGGAGATGACTATGTGTATGGTAAAGGAGGTCTGTTTTTATACGATTATGCCGCCAAAACAAGATATATGTATAGGCAGGCAAATAACACAACAGGCCTAACAACCAGACCATTTTACACTTTTTCACAAGCTCAAACAAATACTCCAACTAATGGCACAGTGGTGATTTTAGGAGGCACTTATAGTGAAAATCTTGTTTTAGGCACAAGTGGTGGTTTGAGCAAAAAAATCACATACAAAGCATTAAAACAAACAGTTTATGCTGGTTTGTAAAAACAAATGGCTGTTTGAACAAACGCTCAAACAGCCATTTTATTAATATAAGCTATCTTATCCTTCCATTTCAAGCATTTTTGCTTCCCACAACTCGTTTTTTTGCTTTAAATCCATTTTTACGAGTTCGTAGTCGCTGTTTGTTCGCTGCAAAGCATGATTATCAGTAAAAACTGCCGGATCAGCGAGTTTTCCTTCCAAAAGTGCCATTTGTCGCTCCAATTCAGTAATTTTTGCTTCGATTTCGGCAACCTCACGCTCCAATTTCTTGATTGTATTGGCATTCGCAATTGGCTTGTTTGTAACTGTTTCAACCTTCTTTACTGGCTGAGAAACGTTGGCTGCTGACTGCGAGTTATTTGCCGTCGATTGTTTATTCACCTCATACCACTCCTCAAACTCATCATAAGTGCCTGGGTATTCTTTAATTTCATAATCTTCGATGTACCAAATTTTATTAGCAACCTGACTCACAAAGTGGCGGTCGTGGGAAACTACCACATAAGTGCCTTCATATTGGTCAAGGGCTTGGATCAAGATATTGACGGATTGCATATCCAAGTGATTGGTAGGCTCATCAAGTAACAAAAAATTAGCTTCAGAAATCAATACTTTTGCTAAAGCAACACGAGATTTTTCCCCTCCAGAAAGTACTTTTATTTTCTTGAAAACATCTTCACCATTAAACAAAAAGCAACCTAAAACTGAACGCAATTCGGTATCTGATTTACCACCATCGGCGTATTTAAGTTCCTCCAAAAGCGTTTCTTCTAAGTGCAAAGATTCCATTTGGTGTTGAGCAAAAAACGAGAAATTTACATTATGTCCCAATTTTCGCTCGCCATCTACATTTTCGTCACCCGCAATAATTCTAAGCAAAGTAGATTTCCCTTTACCATTTGCACCAATTAAAGCGATTTTGTCACCTCTTTCGATAATTGCAGTGCTATTGTTTAAGATAACTTTGTCTCCATAAGCTTTATTGACATTCTCTAAAGAAAATACATTTCGGCCTGGATTTACACCAAATTTAAACTTGAAATGTACGCGTGCAGTAGCATCAATTACATCATCAATCATATCCATTCTATTGAGAGCCTTCACTCTTGATTGGACTTGACGAGCTTTGGTAGCTTTAGCCTTAAATCGCTCGATAAAACGCTCCGTTTGACGAATCTGTGATTGCTGATTTTCGTAAGCTCCTTTCTGAATTTCACTACGAAGAGCCTTTTCCTCTACATAATAAGAGTAATTTCCTGCATAAGAAACTAATTTAGCTCCAGTCACTTCAACAGTAGTATTACAAACATTATCCAAAAACTCTCTATCGTGAGAAACCACAATTACAGAGTTTTCGTAGTTCAAAATATACTTTTCAACCCACTGAATGGAAGGTAAATCCAAGTGGTTGGTAGGCTCATCTAATAATAATAGTGCTGGTTTTTGTAAAAGTAGCTTGGCCAACATCACACGCATTCGCCAGCCACCAGAAAACTCTTTGAGTGGTTTTGATAATTCTTCAGTTTTGAATCCCAAACCTTCCAAAATCTCCTCGGCTTTGGATTGTATCGTATAGCCACCCAAATGATCGAATTCTTCTTGCAAAAGTCCTAATCTATCAACCAATTCATCTTTATAATTGACCTCCATTTCATGCAAAACCTTGTCAATTTCGAGTTGCAAATAGTTTTCACGCTCGAATGCCTGCATTGCTACCTGCAAAATGGAATCTTGGGTTTGATAAGACAATAAATCCTGATTCAAGAACCCGATTGAACAATCTCCCGCCTTCGAAATATTTCCTGCATCGGCTTGATATTCTCCAACAATCAGACGCAAAAGCGTTGATTTTCCCATTCCGTTCAAACCGATTAAACCAATTTTATCTTTTGGTTTTATTTGCAAATTAGCACCGTCAAATATCGGTCTTCCACCAAAATAAAACGATAAATTACTGATTGTAAGCACTTTGTATGTTTATTTTTTAATTATAAATTTGAATTTAGCATGATTTTTTAAATGATGCTAACCTTGACTTGAAGTACGATTTTAAATCGAAACTGTTTGACATAGCGATTTCGGATAAATTGCACTATACTTCAATCTATAAACCTCTTCAAAATTGGTCCATAACTATCCACTCGTCTATCACGCAAATAAGGCCAAGTAATACGGTATTTTTCGGTTAAATCTAAGTCTATTTCCTGCACATGCGTTTCTTCTTTGTCGTGCGAAGCTAAATAAAGCAAACTTCCGAATGGATTTGCCACGAAACTTCCTCCCCAAAACTGTTGGTCGGCTTCACGCCCAACTCTGTTTACTGAAACTACGTGCAAACCATTTGCTACCGCATGACTACGTTGAATCGTCTGCCAAGCGTTGTACTGCTCGGTATTAATTGTTGGGTCGGGCTCGTTGGTGTCCCAACCAATAGCAGTTGGGTAAAACAAAATCTCAGCCCCCATCAAAGCTGTGATTCGTGCAGCTTCTGGATACCATTGGTCCCAACAAATTAAAACACCGAGTTTTCCGTATTTTGTTTCAAAAATTTTATAACCTAAATCGTCTGCTGAAGCATCACCAGGCGTAAAATAAAACTTTTCATAATAACCTGGGTCGTCGGGAATGTGCATTTTGCGGTATTTTCCCAAATATTTTCCGTCAGCATCAAGAACGGCGGTCGTATTGTGGTAAAGTCCAGCGGCACGTTTTTCAAATAATGATGCTATAATTACGACATTGCATTCTTTGGCAACGGACGATAATAAATCGGTCGTTGGACCAGGAATGGCTTCTGCTAAATTAAAATTCGTGTGATCTTCTACATCGCAAAAATATAGCGATGTAAACAACTCTTGTAAACAAACTATATTTGCTCCGTTTGCGGCAGCCTCTCTAATTCTGTTGATTGCTTTTTGGGTATTTTCGGCCACATCAGCCGAGCATGACATCTGCACTAATCCGATCTTTACTTTACGCATAATTCTCTATTTTTTCGCAAAGATACTGCCTTTAATTAAGAATTGAGAATTAAGAATGTAGAATTGAGTATTTTTCTCAAAAAAGCATTTTAGGGAAAAGCATAATAAATAGCTATATTTGTAAATTATTTTCATTTTATTACCGAATAAACAAGATTTTTGATTGATTATGGTTTAAATTCATAGAAAAACGACCATTCTTAATTCTTAATTCTACATTCTTAATTGTGCTTTAGCACCAATCTATGTCATTTGAATCATTAAATTTAATTGAGCCAATCAAGCTCGCACTTGCTGCCGAAGGTTACACTACTCCAACACCCATCCAACAACAATCCATACCAATAGTTTTAGCAGGAAAAGACTTATTGGGCGTAGCCCAAACTGGCACTGGAAAAACAGCCGCTTTTTCTATTCCAATCATACAAAAACTTTATCAAAATAGAGATTTAAACCGTAAAGGTCGTCGAAAAATAAAAGCCCTTATCGTCACTCCCACTCGTGAACTTGCCATTCAAATTGGTGAGAGTATAGCGGCTTATGGAGCAAATACCGACCTACGTCATACGGTGATTTTTGGAGGTGTAAAACAAGGGCGTCAAACTGATGAATTGCACAATGGCGTTGATATTTTGGTAGCAACTCCGGGTCGCTTACTTGACTTAATCACGCAAGGCTTTATCACATTAAACGCTATTGAAATTTTTGTTTTAGATGAAGCCGACCGTATGCTCGATATGGGATTTGTGCATGATGTGAAGCGTTTGATTACGCTTTTGCCAAAACAACGACAATCGTTGTTTTTCTCGGCTACAATGCCCGACGAGATTGTAAAATTGGCTTCGACGATTTTGCATAATCCATCATCTGTGAGTGTAACGCCTGTTTCTTCTACGGCTGATACAATTAACCAATTTTTGTATTATGTCGATAAAAAAGACAAGAACGCTTTGCTTTTGGATATTTTGAATGATAAAAAAATCGAAACAGCATTGGTTTTTACACGTACAAAACATGGTGCTGACAAGGTTGTAAAAGTCCTTTTAGCCAAAGGCATTAAAGCCGAAGCCATACACGGAAACAAGGCTCAAAATGCTCGTCAGCGAGCGTTGACTAACTTTAAATCTAAAGAAACCAGAGTTTTGGTAGCGACAGACATTGCAGCTCGTGGCATTGATGTTGACGATTTGGCTTATGTAATCAACTTTGAGATTCCGAATATTCCTGAAACTTACGTTCACAGAATCGGACGAACGGGTCGTGCAGGAGCAAACGGTACAGCATTGTCGTTTTGTGAAGATGAAGAATTGACTTATTTGAAGGATATTCAACGCTTAATTGGCAAGAAAATACCTGTCATCGACGAACATCCTTATGCCATTCAGCCTGATTATAGTGTTGGGCCACCAGTAGTACAAAAACCACAAGGTCGAGGCGGTGCAAGACCTAATAATTCTTCGCAAAAACCAAACACAAATACCAGAACAGCACCAAAACCAAATAATGGTGGCAATGAAGCATCTGGTAGTTCTAAACCAAAAAAGAAATGGTATGGGAATGGAAAATGACAAATTAAAACAACAAAAAACCCTGATAATCAGCTGATTATCAGGGTTTTTTGTTTGAAAAATATTCTTATTTAGCATCAGTAGAAAATCCTTTTCTCATCGAAAAGCCTTGTTGTTTTGACAAAAAGATATTATCAATTGGCGAAGAACCATAAACTTTAGGTATTCCTTTATAATAACCTGTTACTTTCTTGCCATCTTGAGCAACTAAATCAAAAGTAAGTTCATATTCTGTACCGCTTTTGAGTACATTTACTGTGCCATCATTTATTTCAAGACGTGTATCCGTTTTTGTAACAAAGTTAAAATCAGACAGTAACCAAGGAGAAAAAGTATTAGGACTGCCACCTATTTTATCAAAAAGATACCCTCCAGTGGCTAATTCTTTAGATTTTGAAGAAAAAAAATCCTATTAAATTTCCAATACCACTTATTGGAAAAACTTCACCATTCTTTTCAGCAACTTTCACATCAGAAGAAGTCATAATTATATCAATCAAATAAATTCCATATTCGTAACCATAGTTGCTCAAATAAGCATTAGAAAGTTCATAATCTTTGTTATCATGATTAAACATGTTTTTCTTTGTAAGCTCAGAATCTTTTTTACAACTAACAGCAAAAAGACTAAATACCGATGTAAACAGCAATAATTGTATTGTTTTTTTCATTAAATTGATGACTTTATAAATATTGCCTACTTGATAGCTTTTCGGCTTACTCCTATTTTTTTACAAAAGTAAACTTTTAACCCTCAAACCTCAAAATGAACTTAATTTCTTTTGATTCGCCACCAAACAAAGAAAGCTCGCACACAAAGCATCAATATTACAGGGATTAACGCATAATTAATTTCTTGCGGTAAGAAATTCCAAGCTACTAAAAAGAATATCAAAATGATTCCATAAGCTAAAAAATGCTTTGAAAGCCACACTCTGTTTTTCTCTTTTTTGAGTAATAAGGCGATCGGAAATAAAAGTGGATATGTCCAAATAATATTTAGGTTATATTCGGTTACACCATGGTCAGTAAAAAACCAAAGTAAGAAGATAAACCAACCAAAAATACCAGCTATCGTAAAGAGAATTTTATCGAAAAGGAAACTCTTATTTTCGTTTTTAAATTGATAAGCTGTAAGGCACAAAACGAGCAAAAATAGACACCAAAACAAAACATTGGGTGTGATTAACTCTTTTTCTTTATCAGCAACAGCCAACATATCTCGATTGATGAGTTGTTTTGATAAAACCAATGACTGCCATTTTCCATCACGATTAATTTTTGCGGCATCAAAGCCATCCATCAAATTATCGGGTAAAAACATCGCACCATTTGCACCGGTAATTTCATCTGAAGGTTTGCCGATGGCTAAATCCATTCCAAAATCTGCCCAAAGTTTTTCATTTTTACGAGCATATAAATCAATCCATTGGCGATAAGAGCTATCGGCGTGCAATGTTTTGCTTAGCTGCAAACTATCTTTACATACTCTCCTCAATACATCTCGCAAGCGAGTAGAACAATTATCATAAAAGAATTTATAGGCATATTCACGATTTTGTGGTAGATAATTATTTTGCAAGAAATCAAAAACACCTTGCTTTTGGGTTTGAGAAAGATCCAGAACCTGTTCAATTACCGCACGGTTTTCTTGACTCCAGCCAGCTAAATCATTATCAAAATAATTTCCACTAATTTGATATGGAAGTGTTCCACGCAAAAATTTAACATAAAAACCTTTCGTACGAAAATCAAAAGCACCATAGTTGAAGTTAAAATCAAGTCCTTGACGCGGATCTCGGATTCGGATGGCACTGTGCCCAAAAGTAGAGTACAACTCTGCTCCAGGGGCCACGGTCAAAAGGCTAATTGTCGCTTCAGGCGAAAGGGTTTGTGCATTAGAAAGCGAGGCTATAAAAGCGAAAATAACTAAGAAGAAATATTTTTTCATGCAGAATACTGGTTTTCTGCAAATATAAACTAAGATTTGGTAGGATTAAAAGATTGACATGATTTAATAGAAAAACAATCAAGTCTTCAGTTAGCAGTCTTCAATTGGCGTTTTTAATTGCCAAATGAAAATTGCAAACTGAAGTCTAAAAATTAATAACGGTCAACTTTTAAAGAAGAAAGTCCACTATCTACATTCAAGTAAATTTTTTTGGTGGCTTTATCGAAACCTTTCGTTTGCCAAACTCCATCTTTTATTTTCTCGAAATTATCAAAATCTTTGGAGTTTAATGCTCCGTCCATCTTGATTTCACAACCTACACTTTCAGGAACTTTGATTTTTACACTTGCCACACCAGATTCAATATCAATATCTACTTTATCTTGTTTATCTCCCAATTTTATATCGATCGATGCCGCCCCAGTTTCAATTTCAAGTTTCTTTACTTTGTAATTCGAAAAATCGAAATCTAATTCACCCGCACCAATTCCCATTTCAATATTCCAAATGGGCGAGGTACTTAGCTTTATTAATACATTATTATTAATTTTATACTCTTCTCCAAAGTTAAAGTCTCTGGCTTTTTTATCTTTCATCGAAAAGTTAATAACTTTATTTTCTGTATTCGTTTCTTCTTCAAGAGTATAGCCATTTTTAAAATTTAGGAAAGTTGTAGCTTCAAAAAGTCGGTTTGGAGATTCTTCCAAATCAAATTCGGCTGCTCCACCACCAAGTCTTAAAGTGGCTTCTTTTACCTCAGGCGTCATTTCAACAGCAAAATATTGCTTATTCCTATTACCTTTAGTTGTATCTGATTTTGATGAATCATCATCGTCAAAATCATCTATGTCTATATTGATTCCATCGCTGATTTCGTCTTTTATTTCTTTTACACCATCATCCACACAAGTAAAGATTCCGAGCGGAATGGCGAATGCAATCAAAAGTGCCGAAGTGGCGTTATAAATACTTTTTTTGTGACTAAAAAAAGCTGCTACACCAGCTAAAATCAACATTATCGGCCAAAATTGAGCAATTTTGCGGAATGTCCAATTTAACTCAAACCAATCAAGGTTTGTGCCAAGAAACAAAAAGCCCAACACGATAAGTATAGCTCCCCAGAAAATATTACTTTTACGTTCCATGTTTTTATTTTGATTAAAAAATTGTAATTTGAAGTAAAAAATCCTGCAAGTTGTTTGAAATGCTACAGGATTTGAATTTTACAAACTTGAAGAACTATCGTTATTCGTAAAATTCGTAAAGTTATCGTCTTTTCTATCTTTAACTATAAGCCAAACTCCAATACCAATCAAAATAAGAGGCCACATCTGACCGATATAACGAAATAAGTTAATATGAAAAAATGTTTTGAAAGAAAAGATAATACCCAAAATTATAAGTACTGCCCCACCTACTAAATTGTTTTTTTGATTGTGACTGCTCATAAAAGTAAAATTTGAAGTTTGAGAATTAATATCAATTGTTGAATTGAACGTTTGTGAGTCTCCTATTCCAGAAGAGCCATAATCATATTTTACAGGCAAAACCACCCACAAGATAAAGTAGGCAAAGAATGCAGGAACAGGAGTGAAAAACAATAATACAAAAACTACTCGAATTAGAGAAACATCTATATTAAAATACTCAGACAGACCTTGCGAAACTCCACCGAGCATCGCTTGACGGTTTTTGATTCTATATAAATTAGTACCGCCCAATTTCTTTTCCATATTTTTAATAGTCTATATTAAGGAAGCCATCCCTTAGAGATTAGGCTTCCTTTGAGGTTGTTAATTTACAGTTAGTAATTAACGATTGTTATTTGTGCTGACTCTTTAGTTGGCATCACAATCCAAAGAATAATGTAAGGAATAATCGCAGGAATTGGAGTAAAGAATGCTCCTACCAACAATACTCGTACGAGTGTTACATCAAGATTGAAATACTCAGCTAAACCAGCTGCAACACCACCAATCATTTTTTTTGATTTAATTCTAAATAGCGGAGTGCCGCCCAATCGCTTTTCCATTGTCTTATTATTGTTTATATATTTAATTTTTCTTTTAAATCGACCCTCGTTTGGGTGATTGACGAAACAAACATATAGGTGAAAGACGGTACTATGCAATACAAACTACATGAATGGAAAAAAATAATGTCAAAGGGATTTTTTTAATGAGGATTTTGGAAAAAAATGTAGGAATGGTAAAATTTTGGGGATGAAATGTAGTTTAACTAAACTTTGTGAAAATGTACAGCTCAAGATAAAGGAAATACAATAGATATTCGAGCGTTTCTGAACTAGCAATCTTCTTCTAAAACTTCTAGAATTTCACTCAATTCATCATAATATTTATATCCTGGGCGAATTTCGCTGCTTCCTTTCAATGCAATTCCTTTGATTTGCATTTCTTCGAGAAGTTCGTTTACATTTTCGGCATTAATTCCAAAATCTAAAATTACAGGATAATTAAAGGCATATTCTTTGATTGTATAACGTGCAAAATCTGAAAAATCGCCTCCATCGACCAAAAAGAACTCAACAAATTGAGAATAACGCTCTAAATAATCTTCAAAGTGGTCATTGTCAAATTCAAGTTTTAAAATAATTGGTTTCCCCAAATCAGCAATTTGTGGTAAAAGTCCTGCCTCTGAAATTTGAAGAATATCTATTTCATAGGCATCAATCATATCCTTTACTACTTCATAATTAGCACTTTGAGTTTCACCAACTATTTGTACTCCAGCCACCCATGATTTTATTTCTTTCATTTTTTCGGCTGAAGTATAATCTGTCGAAAATTTATCCATCACAAAACCAATCATTTCTACGCCCATACCAGCACAATAGCGTGCATCAGACAAATTGGTTATATTACCTACCTTAACGATTGTTTTTAATGACATTGCCTTTTTGATTTACGTTTTCGAAAACCTCAACTTCAAACTGTATCTTCAGATCTACTCAGCTAATTGATAAAACTGAGATCCGTAACAGATTTAATCGAAACCTTGAGGCTGTTGAAGTTTATTTCTAATTCTATATCTCAAAATTACCTAAGAACTATTCATAATCAAATTCTGTTGACTATTTTTGTGAAGTAAACAATTCTTCATATTTAATTATTAATTGTGCTTAAGCACTAAAACGGTTGGCTTTGAACCAACGCAGTAAACAAAATGAGCAAACACGGAAGGATTTTAGTCGCCATGAGTGGTGGCATCGATAGTTCGTTGGCAGCAGTAATGCTTCACGAAGAAGGCTATGAAGTAATAGGCATGACCATGAAAACATGGGATTATGCTTCATCTGGAGGTAGCAAAAAAGAAACAGGATGTTGCAGTCTTGACTCTATCAACGATGCACGAAACATTGCCGTAAATTTAGGTTTCCCGCATTATATATTGGATATTCGAGAAGAATTCGGTGATTATGTTATCGATCACTTCACCGGTGAATATTTAGAAGGCCGTACACCAAACCCATGTGTACTGTGTAATACACATATCAAATGGGATTCACTGCTTCGTCGTGCAGACAAGCTTGATTGCGAATTTATTGCCACTGGACACTACGCAAACGTACGTGAAGAAAACTCAAGATACATAATATCGAAAGGTACTGATACCTGGAAAGACCAAAGTTATGTGCTGTGGGGAGTTTCTCAGGAAAGTTTGGCACGTACAAAATTACCATTGGGATATTTGAAAAAATCAGAAATTCGAGAAATGGCAACTCAAAAAGAATTCTATGACTTGGTAAACAAAAAAGAATCTTACGAAATATGCTTCGTGCCTGACAATGATTATAGAGGTTTTTTAAAACGACGAGTTGAAGGTTTAGAAGAAAGTGTAAAAGGAGGAAATTTTGTTTTGGAAGATGGAAAAGTAGTAGGCAAGCACGAAGGTTATCCTTTTTATACGATTGGACAAAGAAAAGGCTTAGGAATTGCTTTCGGAACGCCTATGTTTGTTACCGAAATCAGGAAAGATACCAACGAGGTTGTTTTGGGTCACGAAAAATCATTGGATAAAGATGGCATGATGGTTGGCAAAATCGTTATGCAAAAATATGCCGATTTGAATGGTTTGAGTTTGGAAACGAATACCAAAATCAGATACAAACACGAAGGTTCACCAGCCACTATTACCCAAGAAGGAGACAAAATGAAAGTAATTTTCAACGAACCCGTCAGCGGAATTGCCCCAGGACAAGCAGCAGTTTTTTATGAAGGCGAGGACGTTGTTGGTGGTGGATGGATTACAAAAAGTTTCAATCAAAACTCAGTTTTTGATCAAATACAGAAATAAATTTTAGTAAAAAAACCAATTTTGTTCAAATAATTTAGTGTAAGGCTACTTAAATTCAAAATATTAAGTAGCCTTACTTTTTTAATAAAAGATTTCGATTTTTATTTCGTTATTTATATAAAACTCTATTTAATGCTTATGAAACTTTTATTATTCGGTTTACTAATAATCACCTCCTATAAAACATCCGCACAAAACCAATACTTTGTACTTTTTAAAGACAAAGCAAATTCTCCATACTCAGTTTATAGACCAAAGGAATTTCTATCCGACCGCTCAATCAAACGGCGTACGAATCAAAAAATAGCAATTACTGAGCATGACCTCCCTCCCAATCCAAACTATATAGCCGAAATAGCCCAAACTGGGGCAAAAATATTATATAAATCTCGTTGGATAAACGGTGCTTTGATTCAAACCGATGCAGCTACTTTGACAAAGATTCTTAAGTTTTCGTTTGTACGTGGTTTAGAAGGAAAAGGTGATATTCGAAATACTCGTCTGAATGGCGAAAATAAACCATCAGAAACAAGAGATAAATTCGGAAACGAAGGCGTTTCGGACAATGGTCTTTCGCAAACGCAACTAGCAATGCTAGGAGCAGATAAAATGCACACAAAAGGTTATCGTGGTGAAGGAATGTTGATTGGTGTTTTAGATTCTGGATTTCTTAATTCTAATAAATTGAGCTTTTTTGCCGATTTATTCAATGACAAAAGAGTGATTGGTACTTGGGATTTTGTGAATAATGAAGCAAACGTTTACAATGACCATAATCACGGAACAAATGTTTTATCTTGCATGGCTGCATTTGAAAATGCCAAAATTGTAGGCACAGCCTATAAAGCCAGTTATTTATTATTAACAACAGAAGATGTATCTTCCGAAACAAAGCGTGAAGAAGCTAATTGGCTTTTCGGTGCCGAAATGGCTGATAGTGTGGGAGTTGACGTAATTAATACTTCGCTTGGTTATACTGAATTCGATAATCCAGCTCAAGATTATAAATATACAGATATGAACGGCGATCGTGCTTTGGCCACACGTGCTGCCGACTGGGCTGCTCAAGTTGGAATTTTAGTAGTTGCCTCTGCAGGAAACGAAGGAAGTGGAAGCTGGAAATACATCGGAACACCCGCAGATGCTGATTCAATAATTGCCGTTGGTGCGGTCAGTAGTTCACAAAACATTGCTTCTTTTAGTTCTTATGGACCATCTGCTGATGGGCGAGTAAAACCAGAGCTTTCCGCTCAAGGAGCAAATACTACAATTGGAAATACTAATGGAACTATTGGATTAAGTAATGGAACCTCATTTTCATCTCCATTGATAGCTGGTTTTGCAGCGAGTTTTTGGCAAGCATTTCCAAGTTTAACCAATATGCAGGTTAGAGAACTTTTGATTCGTTCGGCAAGTCAGTATACCAACCCTGACAATCGTGTTGGCTACGGAATACCAAATTTCGATAAGGCTAATGAATTGGCCGAATTAGAGGCTCTTATTAATGAATTAAAAAAATCAGGTCAAGAAGTGATCGTTTTCCCAAACCCTATAAATGATGGATCGAGCACGAAAGTTTGGGTTTTGAAAAATGATGCCGGTACAAACTTTGAATACTCGATAAGCGATTTGACAGGAAAAATACTTTGGAATTTGAGTTCAAAAGAAAGTAAAATCACACTTCCAAGTATTTCTGGTTTACCACTTTCCAATGTAGTTTTGAAAGTTACTGCCGAAAACTTAAAGTATTCTACTAAAATCATAAAGTAAACTCTTTAAAGATTCATAATGATTTGAAACTTATCAGCTTTCAAAACCTTGTATTTTTCTTAAAAAATTTTCCTTACCATTCGCATGATTGACTCAGCATCATTGTGTTCGGCTATTTTTTCGAGTAAAACCCAAGCCAAATCGTTCGATTCTTCCGTTATGATTAATTGTTCATTCATATCGGCTTCAATCAAAAAACGAATATCGTAATGTAAGTGTGCTGGAAGGCCTTTCATTTCTGGTATCTGATGAACATCAACATCATAAATTTCTACTTCGCCATGAACAACTTTTAAATTTTCGAGTCCAGTTTCTTCATACGCTTCCTTTAAAGCAACATTTAAAACATCAGGATCACCATCACAATGGCCTCCAGGCTGAAACCATCGATTTAGTTTTCGATGGTGCATCATCAATACATGTGTTCTTGCAATATTTACTATCCAGGCCGAACCAGTTACGTGGCCAATTAATAGTTCACGCTTAAAACAATCCTGATTTGTTTTCACAAATTCAATCGTTTCATTTCTCATTTTCAACTCGTTTTCATTAATCGGTGTATGCTTTTCTAGCAAATCAAGTAACAACTTTCGGTGCATTTTTGGAGTTTTATACGTATATTTGTACGAATTTAGTTCATCAAATCAACAAAATCAGTCAAACTAATGAAAAAAATTGCTCTATTGGCACTAAGTTGCTTATTATCAGGTACTTCAATTTTTGCACAAATCACCCCAGCTCCAAGCCCAGGAGCGGCTATTTCGCAGGTAGTTGGATTAACCAAAATATCAATTGATTATTCACGTCCATCATTAAAAGGTCGTGAGATATTCGGAAAACTAATCCCTTTCGATAAAGTATATCGTACAGGTGCGAATAGCTCTACAAAAATCGAAACAACTGGTGATATTACTGTTCAAGGTCAAGTTTTGAAGGCTGGAAAATACTCAATTATGTCAATTCCAAATCAAACAAATTGGACCATTATTTTTAGTAAAAAACTTGACGTAACTGAGCAAAATTATTCAGCATCTGACGATGTTTTGCGTGTAACAGCTCGCCCACAAGATATTTCATCAGTAGAAACGCTAACTTTCGATTTTTCGGAAGTAAAAGAAGATGCAGCTATATTAAGCTTCTCTTGGGAAAAAACTAAGGTTTCATTAGCAATTGGTGTTGATAATGTTGCGGCTATCGAAAATGCGGTTGCTCAAAAAAACAATGAAGCTTCTAATACTTTCCAGCAAGCAGCCGATTATATGTTGCAAAAAGGAATGGATTTAAATAAAGCCTTAGTTTTGGTTGATAAATCTTTGGCATTGCGTGAAAACTTCCGTAACAACTGGATCAAAGCACAAATATTAGATAAACTTGGAAAATCTTCGGATGCACTTGGGTCTGCTTTAAAAGCTCAATCTCTTGGTGCTGGTGATGTTTCATACCAATTCTTTAAGGATGGCATAGAAAAAGGCATCAACGAAATCAAGGCAAAAATCCCTGTTTCTGCTCCAGTTGTAGAGACTTCTAAGAAAAAGAAAAACTAATACCTCGTTTATGTTCGGCAACAAGTTTACACCTGATTCGGTATGTCGATTAGTTGTTTTCCTCACCGCTCAAACTCCGAATGTATTATAAATTGTGGCACAACTTTTCAGTTGTGCCACAATTGTTTTTAGACCTTATTAAAACAAATTTATCAATATTATTTATAAAAATTCGTTAGTTTTAAAAAAATTATCTCGATGCGAAAATATTTATATTCAATTTTATTTCTGCTAAACTTTGCGGCTTTCAGTCAAGAAAAAGCTATACGGTTTGAGGACTATATCTATGAAACAAATATAAAAACTGTACTTCTTTATCCATTATTAGGCGAACCTCATGATGTGGCACGTACACTAAACCCTCCAGTACTTTCGCTCTCAGAATCAAAAAATCTCTTCTTAGAATTCGATGATTTGAATGCCAATTATGAACAATACCATATAAAAATCTTACATTGTACATACGATTGGAAGCAATCAATACTATCAGAGATCGAATATATGCCTGAATATAACGACCTGATTATCAACGACTATCAAGTTTCTCGCACCACCAAAGTACCATACTATCATTATAAAATTGAAATTCCAAAAGTTTTACTTTCGGGAAATTATCTACTATTGGCATGGCGTGGGCGTAGAAAAGAAGACATAGTTTTCAGCAAACGTTTCATGGTTTACGAACCCCAAGTTGGAGCATTTGGCACAGTTCGCCAAGCACAAGCTCCATCCAAATATAAGACACATCAACAAGTAGATTTTGAGTTAAATTATGGCGGCTATCGACTGATGTCGCCACGTGATGAGCTGAAAATTATCATTCGTCAAAATTTTCGTTGGGATAAAACCGTTCGGAATCTGAAAGCTTTTAGTGTTAATGAAGGAATGTCAACTCTTGAATTTCGATTTTTTGATGACGAAAACGTATTTCCAGCAGGGAATGAATTTCGATTTTTTGATACCCGAAGCACTAATTACAACGGCCAATATATAGCCAAAACAAAACGAGGCAAAGAAGATGAAATGTGGATTTCTCCCCAAAACAATCGTAGCGAAACCAACTACATCGAATCAAATGATTTTGATGGAAACTATGTCGTAGATAATCGAGAAGGAAGTGATGGCTCAGTCGATGCCGATTATATTTTCATGACATTTGGACTAAAAACCCATGAATTGGAAGATGCCAACGAAAAAGTTTATGTCAATGGAAGTTTCAATGATTGGCAACTCGATAAAACTAACGAAATGATTTATGATAATAATTTTGGAGGATATACAGCCACAATTCGATTAAAACAAGGAGTTTATAACTACGATTTTATGATTCAAAAAATGAATAAAACTACCGATGAGTCATATTTTGAAGGTAACTTTGGCGAAACACAAAATACTTATGAAATCTTTATTTATCATCGTCCTGTTACAGCACGTGCAGAAAAATTAGTCGGCTATCACACCATTGATTTCAATAAAAGAAAATAAATTATTACTTAAAAATTCACATTAATCAATAGCAGAAATAAAATTATGAAAACAGCCCTCATCGTTGGTGCAACTGGTCTAATTGGGAAACACCTTACTCAAAAACTATTAACAAGTAATTTTTACGAAAAAGTCAGCGTCATAGTTAGGAAACCGCTCAATATTATACATCCAAAACTAGAACAAATCGTAATCGATTTTGATAATTTGGATGCTTCAAAAGTCAAAGCTGATGATATTTTTTGTTGTCTTGGCACTACAATGAAGCAGGCTGGCTCGAAAGACGCTTTTTATAAAGTTGATTTCACGTATCCGCTCAATTTTGCCAAAGCCGGACTCGCAAACGGAGCAAAACAATTTTTAGTTGTATCATCAATGGGAGCTGACAAAAAATCTATGGTATATTATAGCCGAGTAAAGGGTGAAATTGAAAATGCATTGAGCGACTTAAATTATCCAACCTTGATCATCTTACGCCCTTCAATGCTGGCGGGCGAACGTGAAAACCCACGTATAGGTGAGAAAATAGGTAAGGTGGTCATGGATTTCTTTGCACCACTCATGCCTGATAAATATAAAGTAATTGCGGGCGAAAAAGTAGCTCAAGCTATGCTCGAATTGGCACAAAAAAACTTCAAAAACAAGGCTATTTTTGAGTCAGATAGTTTGCAAAAAATTTAATTTTTCTATCACTCATCAACGAAACTGTAGCCTAGCTACTTAACTCATGATTTTTGAAGATACTTATAAAACAATTAAAGCTCCTGCGGAAGGAATATTTAAAGATAAAGGAAGTAAATTTTTAGCTTACGCCTACCCTATCGAGCACGAAAACGAGGTTAAAATACTGGTCGACAATCTTAAAAAAGAGCATTTTAAGGCGGTGCATCATTGTTACGCCTATCGTCTAGGGCTCGACCGAAGTAATTTTAGAGTCAATGACGATGGAGAACCTGCGGGAACAGCTGGCAGACCAATTTTAAATACTTTGCTTTCGCAAGAAATAACAAATATTTTGGTCGTAATTGTACGTTATTTTGGTGGAACACTATTGGGTGTACCTGGTCTTATAAATGCCTATAAATCTGCAGCAATTGAAGCATTGGTAGTAGCCGATATTATCGAAAAGACCATTAATGATATTTATAATGTAAATTTTGAGTTTGTGCAAATGAACGACGTAATGAAGATTGTTAAGGAATTTAGCTTGAAAATCAGAAACCAAACCTATGATAATCAATGCACCATGGAACTAGAATTTAGAAAAACACTGACCAACCAAGTAATTGGGAAATTTGAAAAGATTGATGGGATTGCGGTGGAGTATTTGATGACAGATTAATTAAAGTTAGGAGAAAAACAAATTCCATAGCCAAATAAGCACAAAAAGTATTTCAAAATTTTCTTTTGATTGAGTCACCAATAGAACAATTTCTGATACTAAATGTGCATACATCTCTAATAAATATATAAGCATTGGTGCGAAAACACCTATCTCACATATTAAATGCTTACAAGAGTATAGGTCACAATGGAATTGCTTTTTATTGTCTCTTTCTGAAAAGATGCGAAATCGAATGGTTCATGATTGTTCATAAAAAACTATGTTTAAAGTAAAATTTACAGTTTTGTGAATTTATTATTTGACACAGTTTAAACAATAGTATCTTTGGCAAAACTGGAGTCATTCGTTTTAAAATTGAAAATTTAAACTTCTTACATTTGTACAATTTTGAGCATTAGGAATTCTAAATCGAAACTGTCTTCAAGCCTTTTGCTTTAAAACCCAAACCAAAAAATGAAAGCCATCACTAAAATCCTCTTAGTTTCAGTAATATCATTAATCGCTCTAAACTCTTTTGCACAAAAGAAAGTAAAATTTAAACCCAAAGAGATTTACAAAACCAGCAGTCTGGTCATTACCCAAATTTCTGAAAATGCTTTTAAGCATGTTTCCTTCCTGCAAACCAATGATTTTGGCTATGTTCCTTGCAATGGTTTATTCGTGAGAAATAATAATGAAATCATTGTTTTTGATACACCAACCAACGATAAAAGTGCCGAAGAACTAATAAAATGGGTAAGTGAAACACTTCATTGTAAAATCAATGCAGTGATTCCCACGCACTTCCATGAGGATTGTCTCGGTGGTTTAAAGGCTTTTCATGACAATAATATTCCATCTTATGCAAATTTCGTAACAATTGAACTTGCAAAAGAGAACAAATTCAGCGTTCCGCAATATGGTTTCGAGAACCTACTTGAATTAAAAGTGGGCAAGGAAAAAATAACAGCAAGATTTTTTGGCGAAGGACACACCAGCGATAATGTAATTGGCTATTTTCCAAGTGAAAATATAATGTTTGGTGGGTGCTTAGTTAAAGAACTAAACGCAAGCAAAGGTTATTTAGGTGATGCTACTATTGCAGAATGGTCAAATACAGTCGAAAAAGTAAAAAAAACTTACCCTCAGGTAAAAATTGTTGTTCCAGGTCATGGCAAATATGGCAATCAACAATTGCTCGACTATACAATCAAATTATTCAAAGTTCAATAATTCGCTTTCTAAATAAAAAATTTCACACCGCTCATAGAAGTGCAAAATAGATACTTTCACAAATAATTTTAAGAATATAAGCTCTAAAGTCCTGGATTCTCATCTCAAAAACACTTTCATTGCCTTATTTCGATTCAAAAAAGAATATTTTCCTTAAATTGCCTACTTAATCAACCTCTTAAAGCAATTAAACCAATGACCCCAATATCAATCATCAGATTTTCATTTATGACGGTTTTGAGTGCAATTACTTTTGCAGCAAAATCTCAAGACTGGGAAGTTATGAATCCGACAAATACCTGCACTAATCGCCATGAAAATACGATGACAGCCATAGGTAATAAATTAGTATTATTGGGCGGGCGTGGTATAAAACCTACCGAAATTTACGATATTAAGACTCAAACTTGGACAAAATCGGTTGAAACACCAATCGAAATACATCATTTGCAAGCCGTAACATACAATGATGAAGTTTATGTAATGATGGCAATGACAGGCAAATATCCACACGAAACCCCAATTCCTAACATATACATTTTTAATCTCGAAAAAGGAGAATGGCGAGTTGGCCCTGAAATCCCTAAAGACCGATTGCGTGGCTCTGCTGGTTGTGTGGTATATAAAAATAAAATTTATACTGTTTGTGGAATTTTAGATGGGCATTGGGACGGCCACGTGGCATGGCTTGACGAATACGACCCAAAAACCAACACTTGGGTAAAACTGGCCGATGCCCCTCACGTACGTGACCACGTAAGTGTAGCGGTTGTGAATGACAAAATTTATGTTGCAGGTGGCCGACGTTCAACGGCCCGAATCAACCAAGTGCTAAATTTAACCGAAGAGGCAGTTGATGTCTATGATTTAAAGAAAAAAACATGGCAAACACTTCCTAACACACTGAATTTACCGACCCAACGTGCAGGAAATTCTTCAGTTAGTTTTGGCGATAAACTTTTGGTTATTGGTGGAGAAAGTGCTGCTCAAGTGCCGGCTCACAGTGAGGTAGAAGCTTTTGACACTAAAAAAATGCAGTGGGTGCCTTTCCCAGGTTTAAAACAAGGGAGACACGGAACGGGAGCATCAGTAGTAGGAAGAAAAGTTTATTCGGTGGCAGGCTCAGCCAATCGTGGAGGTGGACCAGAAATCAATGAAATGGAAGTTTTGAAATAATAAAGCTACTCGATTAGTCAATAATTGTATCAATGTTAACACCAAAGAAATTAATAAAATAAGACACAAATATTCTAAAAAGTATTTAATTTGTATTAAAATGATTTGTCAGATGAAAGCTAATTCATTTTATCTTAACATATATGTAAAAAGCTATTGATAAAATGGAACTCTTACTCAGAAAAGCAACAAAAAACGATGCAGATTTAACATTTAAAATCGAACAAAGTTCTTTTAAGGAATATAGTGATGCGGTATATTCCACCGAAATAAAATCTCATAGAAAAGAGTTTGATTCAGAAAACATTCAGATTGTTGAATTTGAAAAACAAAGCATCGGATATTTGGAGATGGATGAAAAAAATCATTCTTTTGAAATTATAAATATTATAATTCAAAAAGAGTTTCAGAATCAAGGGTTTGGTCGCCAATTACTTGATAAAGTAATTGAAGATGGAAGACAAAAATCGAAAGGAATAGAATTACAAGTACTCAAAAACAACCCAAAAGCAAAGCGATTTTATGAAAACTCAGGTTTTCAGGTGTATTATGAAACCGAATTTGAATATAAAATGAAATTTTCTCATGCAAGCAGGATTTTTGGAAATTAAATGGCCTGATGTTTTAGATATAACACTCGTCTCATTTTTGTTATATTATATTTACAAATTGGTTCGTGGAAGTGTGGCAAGTAGGGTTTTTTTGGGTTATTTACTCATCTATTTATTCTATTTGATAGTTAAGGCCATTGGTTTAGAGCTGCTTACCCGCATTTTAGAGTATTTTATGGGTGTTGGGGCTATTGCTCTGATAGTACTTTTTCAGCAAGAAATTCGACGTTTTTTGTTATTAGTTGGAAAATCTACTTCTCTAACAAATAATCAGTTTTTTGCCAATTTACTAGGAACAGATGTAATTCCAGATGAAAAATATCCACTAAAAACAATTATTGAAGCAGCAAAAACGATGTCTAGTGAGTTTACGGGTGGCATTATTGTAATTCAAAAAGAAGATGATTTAGGAAAATTTATAGAATCGGGTGATGCTTTAGATGCCGTTTTATCTAGGAAGTTAATTTTGTCGCTTTTTAGTCAATATAGTTTATTGAACGACGGAGCAATTATCATTGATAGTAGCCGAATTAAAGCAGCACATTGTATTTTGCCAATTGCAAACAGGGATGATTTACCCTCAAATTATGGTTTTAGACATCTTGCAGCTCTAGGTATTTCGGAAGCAACTGATGCCGCCGCCATTTGTGTTTCAGAAGAAAATGGCAAAATATCATTAGCTATTGATGGAAAAATAAAAACCATTTCAACCACTGAGCTCGAAAGAGATTTAAATGCTTATTTTCTAAAATAGTTCTAAATGCTAACGGTGTCGCTCGTGCGATTCTGAATTCTAAGCTAAAAAATAAAGTCACGTTCGTGAATTTTAAAATAAAACATGGAATTTTCTGTCTAAATCAACTCAAAACTCAAAACCGCATCGGCGGACCGTTCAAAACTTGATAACATTCTATCCAGGGCCATCAAAAGTATATCCGCAAATCGCAACTTATATGCAAGATGCCATGCGTGAAGGGATTTTGAGTCAAAATCACCGAAGTACAGCATTTATGGAAATGCTCAAGGAATGTATTTCGGTCTTTAAGCAAAAACAAAACATTCCCACTGATTACGAAGTTTTCTTTACCTCATCGGCTACGGAATGTTGGGAAATCGTCGGTCAATCGCTCGTTGAAAATTTTAGTCATCATGTTTACAATGGCACTTTCGGTGAAAAATGGTTAGATTATACCTCTCGATTGGGCAAAAAAACCACTTTTTCAATGTTTCCATTTCAAGAAAACATTGAAAAAAACATTTCCTCCAATGCTGATGTTTGGTGTTTTACGCAAAACGAAACATCGAATGCTACCCAACTCGAAAATTCATTTTTCGCAAAACTTCAGACTAAAGCATTAATTGCGGTTGATGTAACTTCATCATTGGGAGGAATCGAAAATGATTGGAAATCTGGTGATATTTGGTTGGCTTCAGTACAGAAATGTCTTGGTTTACCGGCTGGAATGGGAATTATGATTTGTTCTCCAAAAGCTATCAAACAGGCCGAAGTAATCGGCGACCGCAAGCATTACAACAGCTTACTTTTTATCAGAGATAATTTTAATAAACTTCAAACCCCTTATACTCCTAACATTCTGAACATTTATCTCTTGATGCGAGTAATGCAACAAGTGCCTGATATTCAAACGATTAACTCTCATATTAAAGAACGAGCAAAAGATTTCTATGAATTCATTGATCGTGAAACAAATCTTGATTTATTGATAACAAATAAAAAAGTAAGGTCAGAAACAGTCATTGCAATTAAGGGAACAGTTGATGAAATTTTGATTCTGAAGCAAAAAGCTAAAAAAAATAATATAATTTTGGGTAATGGTTACGGTATATGGAAAGACACCACTTTCAGAATAGCCAATTTCCCAGCTATTGAAGATTGGGAATTCGACAAACTAAAAACCTTACTACTCCAATGAACTTTGTTTTTAAAGAAATTATCTCGGTTTCGATTATCCTATTTTCAGTAATTGATATTTTGGGAGCAATTCCGATTATTATTGATTTACGCAAAAAAGCTGGCAATATTCATGCTGAACAAGCTACATTGGTGGCAGGTGGCTTGATGATAACTTACCTATATTTGGGAATTAGTATTTTGAGCTTATTTGGCGTAGATGTCAAATCATTTGCTATTGCAGGTGCTTTAATTTTGTTTTTAATTGGCTTTGAAATGATTCTGGGAAGAAGCATTTTCAAACACGAAACTACGAATAGTAAAGCTACTTCAATTGTGCCATTGGCTTTTCCTATTATTGCAGGTGCTGGTACTATGACGACAATTATTTCGCTGAAGGCTGCCTATCAGGTTGAGAATATCATTATTGGAATTATGCTTAATTTGCTTGTGGTTTACATAGTTTTACGTAATTCTCAGCAACTTGAAAAAATACTTGGTCCAACTGGTGCTGATATTCTTCGTAAAGTTTTTGGAATGATTTTAATTGCAATTTCTATAAAATTGATTAAAACTAATTTGTTTTAGATTTTCGGCTGCCTCATCAACCAACTCTTCTTAAACACTATTATACAATGCTCTTTTATTAAAAATTTTAAACAATTACTTAGCTGATATTCGCATATGACCCAAAAGTAAGATTTATTATACTATTATCTTTACATTTATTTTTCTTAAAAAAGACATTTTCTTGGTCTTTCTTATCGTTAGTATAATTAGCAAAATGCGATTAGAATAAATCTAGAAGCATTCTTTTTGAGTTAAAATCTAACATATTTATTTGGAAATTGTTATCAAAAAGAAATCTCTATCAAACAAAAATTAGCTAAAAATCTTATTTCACTTTCTGTTTATCAAAAGATTACTCTTAAATTTAGCATTTTTGATTAGTTTTACCAAGTTTTATTCTTTAAACTATTAATTTAAATTTATGAAATTATTGAAATTTACTTTTTTAAGTTCGTTTATTTTGAGTGTAGCTGTAGGAGCAAATGCACAGAAAAAAGACGAAAAAAAAGCAGAAGACCCTAAACCAGTTACCGTAGCCCCCGCTGCTCCAGCCAAACCTGCCGAAGCACCCAAAACAGGTCCAAAGCCTTATAAAGAAATAATAACGGAGAAAGCAAAAACCAGTAAAGGTTTGATGACAGTTCACAAAATTGAAGACAAGTATTTCTTTGAAATCGGCGACTCTTTAATTGGACGTGACATTATGACCGTAACTCGCTATTCAAAAACTGCCGCCGGTGGTGGCATTTTTGGCGGCGAAGAAGTGAACCGTCAGGTGGTTAGATGGGAAAAAGGTCCAGAAAACAAACTTTTCTTGCGTTCAATTACTTTAGTGATAGCCAGTGCCGATAGCACAAAACCAATATTTCAAGCAGTAAAAAATTCAAGTGCCGACCCAATCATTGGGGTGTTTGATATCAAAGCCCTTAAAAAAGACACATCTTCAGTGATTGAAGTAACTGATTTCTTCAAAGGTGATAATCAAGTTTTTTCGCTTGACCCTATCAATAAACAGCTATTGAAAATTGCGGCAATTCAAGCTGATCGTTCATTTATTCAACATATTCGATCGTACCCAATCAACACCGAAATTCGTACAACCAAAACTTTCAGTGTTATACCTCCATCGGTTTCATTAGTCCCGATTCCACAAATTGGTGCTTACTTACCAGCTTCTCGTGACGCAGGTGTAGTTACAATGGAGTTCAATACTTCGATGATAATTCTACCAAAAACACCAATGCGTAAGCGTTATTTCGACCCACGTGTTGGCTATTTTGCGAACCAATATGCTACTTTTGGTGAAGAATCACAAAAATCAGACAATGAGGTTTTTGCAGTAAGATGGAAACTTGAGCCTAAAACACTGGAAGATGCCGAACGCCAAAAACTTGGAGAACTAATCGAGCCTAAAAAACCTATCATCTATTACATCGATCCAGCAACACCACAAAAATGGCAAAAATACCTCAAAGCAGGTGTTGACGATTGGCAAGTGGCTTTTGAAAAAGCAGGTTGGAAAAATGCGATTCGTGGTGAATATATGAACCCAAAAGACAGCATGGGCTTAGAAGATGCTCGTTATTCGGTAATCAGATATTTTGCGGCTGATATTCAGAATGCATACGGCCCGAATGTACACGACCCACGCAGCGGCGAAATTTTAGAAAGTCACATCGGTTGGTATCACAACGTTATGCGTTTGGTAAGAAACTGGTATATGATTCAGACTGCCGCTTCTGACCCACGCTCAAGAAAGAAAAACTTTGATGATGAATTGATGGGTCAATTGATTCGCTTTGTATCATCGCACGAGGTTGGACACACAATAGGTTTACGCCACAACATGGGTGCAAGTTCGGCAACGCCAGTTGAGAAACTACGTGATAAAGAATGGGTTGCCAAAAACGGACACACTTCATCTATCATGGATTATGCTCGTTTCAATTATGTAGCACAACCAGAAGATGGCGTGACGGATTTCTTCCCACGTATTGGCGATTATGATGTTTGGGCGATTCAGTGGGCATATAAATATTTCTCAGATGCAAAAAGTGCAAAAGAAGAAAAATCAATCTTAAATGAATTGACAAAAGAAGCTGTAAAAGACCCCCGTAAGCGTTTTGGTACAGAAGTTAGTCCTTTCGACCCACGTTATCAGACAGAAGATTTGAGCGATAACGCTATGAAAGCTTCTGATTATGGTATCAAAAACTTACAAAGAATTTTGCCACAATTGCCAGAATGGAGCAAAGAAAATGGCGAATCGTACAAAGAATTAGCTGAATTGTACGCCAACGTAACTGGCCAGTATCGTCGTTATATTGGTCACGTAACCAAAAATGTAGGTGGTATTTACGATACGCCTAAAACTTATGACATGGAAGGTTCGGTTTATGAAGTTGTGCCAAGAGCAACCCAAAAAGATGCGGTTAACTTCTTAAATCGCCAAGTTTTTGAAACACCAACTTGGATGCTTGATAAAAATATCTTGAACAAAATAAATCCAGAAACAGGCGTTGAAGCAGTAAAAGCCATTCAGGAAGCTACATTGAATAATCTTTTAGCAGGTGACCGTGCGGTGAGGTTAATGGAAACTGGTTCTGCAAGTCCAGCTAACTATAACTTAGATGAATTGATGACAGATTTGCGTGGAAGCATTTGGTCAGAGTTGAAATCTAAGAAAGTAATAGACATTTACCGCCGTAACCTTCAGAAAGTATTTGTTGAGAAAGTAACTTCATTACTTTCACCAGGAATGGCTGCGGTTTCGTTCATTCCACAAGGAGCAACTTATGGCTATGAAACACGCATGGTCGACTTGAAGAAAACCGATTTACCATCAATCGCAAGAGCACATTTGGAAACCTTAAAAGGAGAAATCAAAGTAGCATTGCCATTGACAGCCGACAAAATGAGCAAATATCACTTACAGGATGTTTTGCAAAGAATTGATACTGCATTGAATCCAAATAAATAAAAAAACAGTTTGAATGAATCAAAGAGCGAGGCGAAAGTTTCGCTCTTTTTTATTTTAATTATCAATAACATAAAAAAGCATTTCAGTCTTAGCCATGTTAAATCAATTAATTAAATTTTAGTAACTTTAACTCACAATAAAACAAAACTCCATGCTTCGCAAACTCATTCTTTTTTTTGTTAGCATTTCATTTCTCATCAGTTCATGTATCTCAACAATTATTCCCAAAAGCACTACTTTTATCAAAGGTTTTCCAGAAGGATTCGAAAATGCTTCAAAAAGTAGTTATACCGCAGGAGATGTAGAATTGACTGGTGGAATTTGGTATTTTGAGGATGCCCTCATCGGTACAACCACCAAAGATGCAAAAAATGAATCGCGTGCAATAAGAATCCGTGAAATAGGTTATGTTCGAATGAATTTTGATATTTTTGGTGCAAAAGAAATCAATATTTCTTATGGTGCATACAATGGAGATGGCGAATCAGAATGGGAACTGTATGCTTCAAGAAATAGCGGTGTGTCATGGTCTAAAATCGGTTCAACACAAAAAACATCGGGTAGCAAACTTTCTACAACCGCCTTTACAATTAATGAGTCGGGTAGAATCAGGTTTGAAATGCGTAAAATTTCTGGCGGAGTAAATCGCCTTAATATTGATGATTTAATTATTACCTCAACTGGCAATTCACCAACTAATTCAACTACTCCGAGCCGCGATGATAATTTGGCTTTGGGCAATCCAAGCAAAGCTGACACAAAAGATGAAAATAACTATTTGATGATAAAAAATCAATACGTTTTGTCTTATAATCGAAGTAAAGGTACTTCAAATTGGGTAAGTTGGCATTTAAGTACAGCTTGGAAAGGCACAACGCCACGAACTGACAATTTCCGTCCAGACACTTCACTTCCTAGTGCTTGGTATAAAGTTATTAGTTCTGATTATACAAATTCGGGTTTCGATCGTGGGCATCTTTGTCCATCCGACGACCGTGATGGAAGTTATGATGACAATGACGAAACTTTCTTAATGACCAAAATCGCCCCACAAGCACCTGCTAATAATCGTGGTCTTTGGGCAGATTTGGAAGTATATTCACGTAAAATTATTGAAGCAGGTAACGAAATTTATATAGTTGCGGGTGTTTTTGGGAAAGGTGGAACTGGAAGTAACGGTGGAAAAACCAGCACCCTTGATAATGGAAAAGTAGTTGTTCCAGAATCTTTCTGGAAAGTAATAATCATTCTTCCAATAGGCAGTAATGATATTTCAAGAATCGATGCTCAAACTCGTGTAATTGCCATAAATGTACCCAACAAAGAAAGCGTAGATGAAACAAAATGGGGTGATTATCGTTTAAGTATTGATGATCTTGAATCCCTTACAGGTTATAATTTTTTATCGAACGTACCAAGTGCTATTCAAAAATCGCTAGAATCTCATAAAGATACTGGCCCAACATTAAAAGTTTCCAACCTAGGCAATTAAAAAAACAAGTTTTCAAATTGTATTTATTCAACACCATGAAAAAAACATTACATTATTGTTTTTTTGAGCATCTATAATATTCAATTCACTTTCGCTCAATTTCTCACCTCATCTACACTGCCCATTATAGTTATGATACACTATCAAATATTTTAAAAGAACCAATCATAAGAAATTTTCAAAAATGACCTATTCTATGGACTTACATTTGGCCTCAACCAATGCCTTATGCTGGAACTTGGGAGCAAAAAGTAAACGAACTTAGAATTTTTTTAACCCAACGTTTACAATGGCCATAATAATATACAGACCAATTTTGAAATCACAGGCAATGAACCTGAACTAGCTGAAATTAAAATCAATGCTTTCCCAAATCCATTTCTCGAGCGAATAAGTATAAATATAGAATCACTATTTACCGAAAAAACTAAAATAAGTTTAAAAGACCATCTTGGAAAGACACTTTTTGAAGGAACTGAACCAATACATATTGGAAACAATGACTTTTACATAGAATTGCCTGAAAACGATGTTGTTAGCGGCATAAAATACTTAACAATTGAATCAGCTTAGAAGAGAATCACAAAAAAATTAATTCATCAGAAATAATTTTATTTTCTTCTTTTAAGCTTTTGTTACAAGACCTAATTCCCCATGAAATAAGAAAAATTTATGCTAACTAAGCGTGGCCGAGTATCATATAAGTGTGATCAATACCATCTTCTACATAATCATTCCCAATATATTCAAAACCAAACGAATGATAAAACTTAATAAGATAACTTTGTGCCCCAATCTTTATCGGTTCATTTCCAAATAGTTCAATCGTTTTTTCGATTGATTTTTGCATTAAAAACTTACCAATTCCATCGCCGCGAAAATGCGAAGACGTAACCACCCGACCGATTGAAGTATAGCCTTCATAATAAATATTTTTATCAAAAAGGCGAGTGTAAGCTACCAATTTATTATTTTCATCCCAAATCATAAAATGCCAAGCAAATTGGTCTTTGCCGTCGGCATCAACAAATGGGCAGTTTTGTTCTAACACAAAAACTTCCTGACGCAACACCATAATTGCATAAAGTTCATCAAGACTCAACTCATAAAATGGTACACATTTAATACTTTTCATCAAATTAATATATCTATATATTTTGCCAATTTAAGCAAAATATTAATCTATTTAGTTATTTATTTTGTCAAATTAATATAATATATATACTTTTAAGCTTAAAATCAAATAAAGTATTTAAAGATGACTGCACTAAAAGAAGTTGCCAAAAAGATTTATTATGGAATAATTGGGCCAAAAGAATTTGATCCTAAAACCCTACCATGGATTGACCGTGAAGATGCCAATATTGATGAATTTCTTAGAAAAAATCCACAAAGAAAAGATTTACCATACAATCTAGAGGAAAAACTTAATTTTTGGAAAAAGAATGGATATGTAGTTTTGGAACAAATCATCCCTCACGAGCTCATAGATTTGTACTGGGCCGATGTAATGGAACTAGTAAATAATCCAGCAAAATTCAAAACTTATATTCAAATTGACCGCGACGAACATAAACCAAACTTAATGCGTCAGGCATTTGAATGGACTACTCAACAAATTTTGGGAAAAATGGTAAAAATAAATGATATCCATAACCAAAGTTTGGCGGCAAAAAAACTTTTTTTATATAAAGATATTATCGCTTTTTTAGAGGCTATTTTTGACAGTCGAATCGTAGGTATGCAAAGTTTGAGTTTTCTTTACGGAAGCCAACAACCAACTCATGCAGACTATCCGTGGGTAACGGCAGAATTACCAAGCAATTTAGCCGCTTCTTGGATACCAATCGAAGACGTACATATCAATTCGGGGCCCCTATATTATTACGCTGGTTCACACCAAAAAGTTAAGAAATTTAATTTTGGAAATGGTATTTTTTTTAATGGAAAATATTCTACAAAAAGCCCGATTGAATATGCTAATTATCTCGATAATGAATGCAAAAGATTAGGATTAGAAAAACAGACACTTCTTATTAAAAAAGGAGATATTCTAATTTGGCATTCTGCATTGGTGCATGGTGGCTCGCTTATCAACGACCCAAACCAAACCCGCAAATCTTTTGTTTGTCACTATTCCACTGAACAAGGGTTACCTTTTCATAGAGCTGCTCCGAATGATAAGCCTAAGAAATTTACGTTAAATAATGCTAGCTTATATGAAGACCCACGTATGCCAGACCAAGAAAATATACTCAGCGAAAGAGGAAATTCTTTCAAAGATTAACAAATCATGATTAAATAAAGTCGCAAAGAATTTAATTCTATTTCTTTGCGGCTTTATTTTTTAGGATTTACTTACCAAAATCAAATGCAACTTAATTTTCATACGCATCAACCCAAAAAAAGTGCAGAAGAAGTAATAATTATCAATCAAATCATTCCTCAAACAGAGGAATCATTAGAATGCTTATTGGTTGATGATTTAATGCATACATCTATTTATTCGGCTGGAATTCATCCTTGGTATATTTCAGTAAATAATCAAAAACTTCAACTTGAAAAACTCCGCCAATTTGCTAAACATCAAGACGTTAAACTCATTGGTGAATGCGGACTTGACCGAATAAAAGGAGCATCTCTGACACTACAAGAAGAAATATTTATTAAACAAATCAGAATTGCAGAAGAAGTAAAAAAGCCACTCATTATTCATTGTGTAAAATGCTTTAACGAGTTGATTTCTATCAAAAAAATCGTTCACCCAAAAGTCCCAATGATTGTACATGGCTTCAATAATAATCTTACGATTGCCCAAATGTTACTCGATAAAGGTTTTTATTTATCATTTGGAACCGCAATTTTGCAAGAAAATTCAAATGCCAAAGAAGTTCTATCGCAAATTCCGATTGAAAAACTTTTTTTTGAAACCGACGACAAAGACATTTTTATTTCTGAGATTTACGAAAAAGCATCATTTATTCTAAAAACACCGTTAAATAAGCTTGAAGATATTATTTTTGCTAATTATTTAGAAATATGTGCTTAATTGTGAGCCAAGAAAGATGATAATTACATTTTAATATTGAATTCACCAAGCAAAAAATCAAACCAATTGAAATTTCGCTTATGCTTACTCCAGATTCGTTGGGTACCTATCTTAAAATTGTTGATAAAAATCTAAATCACATTAAAGTAAACGATAAAACATTTCTAGACAAAAAAATACATCCATTGTCATCAAATGAAAAGGTTTTTGTTTTCAAAATTCCGAATGTTGATTTATAACTAATCAAACTATTGAGTCAAAATCTATCAATCAAAAGACTTTTTATAAAAGCTAAAAATCATCAAATTAACCTAACAAAAAAAGATCACTCAACGCTAAAAAATAAACTTAAGGCGTTTGTATATTTACTAAATTAGTTCTATATTTTGAGTTTTAAACGGGTCTCCCGTACGATTCTGAGACATTTCAAACCAAAACTTAATAAGATTTAATTGAAACCTCAGAAACACTAACTCAAGATGCGGAACTCAAAACTCAGAACTCAAAAATGCCCTCTTGGCTTTCACGATCCGAATTATTAGTTGGTAAAGAAGGAATCGACCAATTACAAAATGCTCATGTCTTAGTCGTAGGACTAGGCGGCGTTGGCTCATTTGCCGCCGAATATATTTGTCGCTCAGGTGTAGGCGAAATGACCATTGTAGATGGGGACGTAGTTGACCCAACCAATCGAAACCGCCAATTACCAGCACTTGCTACTAACCATGGTGTTTCAAAAGCCGATATAATGGCAGAACGCCTGATGGCAATCAATCCAGAATTAAAATTACACGTTGTAAAAGAGTTTCTTTCGCCTACAAAATGCCGTGAGATTCTCGAGACTAAATACGATTATATAATGGATTGTATAGATAGTGTTACGCCCAAACTCACCTTATTATCAACAGCGTATGCAAAAAATCAGCGAATTGTAAGCTCAATGGGTGCTGGTGGAAAAATTGACCCAACCAAACTTCGAGTAAGTGATTTGTTTGATACTTACGAATGCCTTTTTGCCCAATATATAAGAAAAAGAATTAAAAAACTTGGTGTAAATGCAGGAATTAAAGCTGTTTTTTCGATTGAACCTGTGATGAAAGAATCATTAATTTTGACAGATGGCTCAAATTTTAAACGTTCTGCTTATGGCACAATTTCTTATTTACCCGCTGCTTTTGGCGGTGTTTGTGCATCAGTCGTTATTCGTGATTTATTGAATTATCCAATCGAAATAACCAAACGTCCAGCAAACATTCGCAAAAAAATAGCCATCAAAGCAAAAACAAAAGAATAAATACTATCTATTTTTCCAAATATTAATTATTTGGAAAAAAAAATTATTCTAACCCTAAAAAAAAACCTTTAGGGTTTTATTGATTAATGAATGCAGTCATTGACATTGGAAATACTTATGCAAAAATTGGTTTTTTTAAAGAAAATCAGCTTTTGGAGATTCATCGTACCTTAGAGTTCTCAATAATCGAAGAACTAATTTTATCTAATAAAGTTACAAGTATGATTATTTCGTCGGTTACAAAAAGCCATTCTGAACTTGAAGCTTTTTTTAGTAAAATTGTTGTAAACAAATTATTTCTGAGTACAGATACGCCAGTACCGATAAAAATGCATTATGATACTCCTCAAACGCTCGGTACAGACCGATTGGCGGGAGCTGTCGGTGCTAATTTTCTGTTTCCAGATCAAAATGTGCTTATCATTGATATGGGTACGGCCATTAAATACGATTACGTTTCAAGCATCGGAGCATTTGAAGGCGGGTTAATTTCTCTTGGGATGCAGATACGATTTAAGGCACTTCACTCGTTTACTAATAGACTTCCTTTTGTAGAAGCCGAAGGTATCCCTGACTTAATCGGAAAAAACACAAAAGCCTGTATTCAGAGTGGAGTAATCAATGCAATCATTGCGGAAGCCAACGGAATGATTGAAAATTACCTTAAACTCGGCAATTGCCAAGTTATATTGTGTGGTGGTGATGCGAGTTTCTTTGAAAGTCAAATAAAAAAGCCGACCTTTGCATTTAATTTAACATCCGAAGCAAACGAAGATGCACCAAAAGCTATTTTTTCGGTACAAAATATCCCTAATTTGACCCTAATTGGTCTGAACAGAATTTTACAATACAATGTTAAAACAAATTAAACTAACTGCTTACCTATTTATCTGTATTCTGTCATTTACTGAATCTTTCGCACAAAAAGAATCTCGACTTTACGGTAACTCTCCTTACTCTGCTCTTGGAATTGGAGACATTTTCTCAGGCAGTGCCATTGCTAATGATGCAATGGGTGGAACAGGGTTAAGTTTTGGTAATGGTATTACGGTTAATAATATAAATCCTGCTCTACTGGCAAAAAATCGTTATGTAGCATTCAATACTGGCCTACGCGGTCAATATAAAACACTATCAAACGGAATAATTTCTCAGTCGGATTTTGGCATGAATTTAAGTCATTTAACGCTTGCTTTTCCAGTCAAAACAAATTGGACAACTGCAATTACGATGCAACCTTACTCGGGTGTTGACCACGAAGCTCGTTTTACTCAAACAATTGCAGGAACTGATAAGAGTGTAAACCATATTTATAAAGGTTTAGGTGGGCTTTCTAAAGCTGCCTGGGCAAATGGTGTAGTAGTTGGAAAGAAACTCTATTTAGGAGCGGAAGTTGGTTATTATTTTGGGAGCTTTAGACGAGATACAACTTCACGACTATTGGTAAATACTGAAGATTTATACCTTCGATTTTCTGACCGTGTATCTGTGAGTGGTTTTGAGTTCAAAACAGGTTTTGCATTTCAGCAAAAAATTACCGAAAAATGGAATTTAAATATTGGTGGAACATACGAACTTGAAAGTAAACTCAATGGTGAACGTCTAAGGACCTATTCCACATTATATGACCAAGGAAATGGCCCACAGGTAATTCAGAAACCCGATACATTATCATTGTATAGCGGAGGCATGACTTTACCTTCAAGATATGCACTTGGATTAAGCATAGAAAGCCCTTATAAATTGACTTTCGCCGCTGAATATAGCCGACAAGATTGGACAAATTATTTAAATTTCGATGGTAAAAAAGAAAGCAATCTTACAGCTAATGAAAAAATCTCCTTTGGACTTGAATATCTTCCAAAATATACTTCTACTAAATATTTTAACCAAGTTTTTTATCGTGCAGGTTTTCAGCAAGTCAATACACCTTATTTAGTAAATGGCACACACATTAAAGATAATAGTTTTTCATTAGGTTTATCAACTCCACTGGCTTATCGCAGTGTAAGTTATATTGACTTCTCCGTTTCGGTCGGGAAACGTGGGTTAATTGGTAATGGATTAGTGAAAGAAAACTACATAAAAATGTCGCTTGGCTTCTCATTAATGGATACACGTTGGTTCTTGAAACCTAAAATTGATTAAAATATTTGTGAAAAGAAGTTTTGCAGATGACCCGATTCTGTAAAATTTCGCATAAATAATACAATCATTTTATCTTAAAACATGATTAATACCTGCAAATACTTAGTAAAATTTAGTTGTTTGTTCATAATCGCTTCCTTCTTAACTTCATGTGAAGAAAAAAAGAAAGTTGAAGTAGCAAGCAAATACAATGGCCCTCTCATGTCCACCGAAAACCTGAATGTCATGTACAGCGATTCGGGACGCACAACAGTAAAACTTACTACAGCTCGACAATTAAAGTTTCAAAACGAAGATGAGGTATACCCAAAAACCGTATATGTAACATTTTACGATAAAAATGGTGTTGAATATTCTTCTTTACGTGGAGATTCTGGACGTTACGAAAAAAGCCAAGCACTTTATAAAGTAATGGGTAACGTATTCTTCTTTAACAGATTGCAACAACAAAGCCTTGCAACAGATTTGCTAAATTGGAGTCCACTAAGAAAAAAAGTTTACACAGACCTAAAGTTTACCATCAAAACTCCCAAAGAAGAACTACACGGAATCGGCATGGATGCTGACCAGGACTTTACACACTATACAATGCGTAAGACTAAAGGTACATTTGCCGTTGACTCACTCAACTCCCAAACAGATGACGACATCGCTACTGATACAACAAGTTATTGATTTTGATTGATTAATTTTTTTATTTCTCTATTTGTTTACCTTAAAATAGGCTTAGCAGTACCAAATTTTCAGGTAACAAATTACAAATTCTAAATTTTGCAAAAAAAATCATACCCTCTTCTACTCTCTTTCGTAAAATTCGGTCTAAATTTGTAATTTAATTTAAAGCTGAAACAAAATAGTTATTTGGGATAAAAATATTTGTTTACCGCAAAAAAGAGTTGTTAAACTCCTATAAGCATCGCAGAAATTAAATTCTCTTATAATTAAACTAAGTAGGCTACGCTCTTTTTAACGTAGACTACACAAAGCCTAATCACGCAAATAAAGCCAGATTTTCATGCTTTCACATTTATTAATCAAGAATTACGCTCTCATTGAGCATCTAGAACTAAAACCCGATGCTCATTTTAATATTGTTACTGGCGAAACTGGTGCGGGTAAATCAATCATGCTTGGTGCAATTGGTTTATTACTTGGCAATAGAGCCGACACAAAAACATTATACAATGAGTCAGAGAAATGTATTATTGAAGGTACATTTGATATGGCAGGGTTTTATATCAAAAATATTTTTGAAGAGGAAGAACTCGACTTTGAAAGTTCGTGTATTTTGCGTAGAGAGATTTCGCCAAGTGGAAAATCAAGAGCATTCATAAACGATACACCTGTTACGCTAGAAACGCTTCGTAAAATTGCCTCTCAATTGATGGATATTCATTCGCAGCACGATTCGATATTGCTTGGATCAAACGAATATCAGTTACGAATTGTCGATACTTATGCCCAATGCCACGATAAATTGGTTGAGTATCAAGAAAAGTATCGCACTTACAAAAAATTACAAGATGCTTATCAACAGCTACAATTTGAGGCTGACCAAAATAAAAAAGAGTTTGATTTTAATAATTTTCAGTTGGAAGAACTCGTAAAGGCCAAACTTAATCCTAACGAGCAAGAACTACTCGAACAAGAACTTAATATTTTAGAACACGCCGAAGAAGTAAAACTCAGATTAAAGACCGTTTACGAATTTCTCAATAATTCAGAGCAATCTATTCTTTCGGTATTGCAATCTACAGTTAATTCCTTAGCTCCTATCGCAAGCTATTCACCTGAATATCAACAATATAAAGACAGGATTCAAAGTTGTTTGTTGGAATTAAAGGACGTTTCTCGTGATATTGAATCAGAAGAAGATAATATCGAACTTGATGGACAGAAAATAATTGAGATTCAAGACCGACTGAATTTACTTTATAAACTACACCAAAAACACACTGTAAAATCAAATGGTGAATTGCTCGAAATTCAAGCTATTTTGGAAGAAAAAGTAAGTAAAGTACTGAATCTGAGTGAAAATCTTTCAGCAGCCAAAGAACGTGTAAGTAAAGCCTTCGATGCCGCAAACAATGTGGCTGAATCACTTTCAAAAGTACGCCAAAAGGTTTTACCAGAAATCGAAAAACGAGTAATTGGCTTATTGTCTGAACTTGGGATGCCTAATGCCATCCTAAAAATTCAACATCAAAATATTCAACTCAACAGTGAAGGAATCGACCAAATAAATTTCTTGTTCAGTGCCAATAAAGGCGTTACACCTCGACAGTTGAAAGATGTAGCTTCAGGCGGAGAATTTTCTCGTTTGATGCTTGCCATTAAATACGTTTTGGGTGATAAACGCTCTTTACCAACCATTATTTTTGATGAAATAGATACAGGAATTTCGGGTGAAGTAGCCATAAAAGTTGGAAAAATGATGCGAGAGATGGCACAAAGTATTCAGGTAATTGCCATAACTCACTTGCATCAAATTGCTGGACGTGGGTCGTCGCATTTCTTTGTTTATAAAGATAACTCATCTGCCAAAACAGTTAGCCGCATCAAACAGTTAAGTCAAGACGAACGAATTATTGAAATTGCTAAAATGATTGGTGGTGAAAACCCAACTGAAAGTGCGATTCACAGTGCGATTGAAATGCTTGGCATAACACATTAAATTTATACTTTTACAAAAAACAAATTATATAATGAAGAATTTAATTGCTGCATTACTCGTTTTATTTTCGTTGGCTTGTTCAGATAAATCGGCAAAAGATGCAGCCATACTTAAAGAGGAAACTTTCAAAATTCATGATGAAGTAATGCCTATCAGCATGAGTTTAGAAGATTTGAAAGCCAAAGTAATGAAAAAAGCCGAAGCAGATACGACCTTGAAGAAATCGGCTCTTGATATTTCTTTGGCTCTTGACAAGGCCTATACCGAAATGGAAACTTGGATGCCAAAACTTGGAGAAGCTGCTGACATGAAAGATAGTGAAGATAAAGTAAAAGCATTAACAACCTTGAAAACAGAAGGTATGCAACTAAAGGAATTAACGCTTGATGCCAAGAAAAAAGCAGATGAGTTTTTGAAATAATATTTATACTAATCCCAAATATAAATTTGAGAAGTTTTGTAACCTAAGCCTTCTCAAATTTTTTAATCTGCATGAAAAAAATCATTATTTCTGCATTTATTATCATTGCAGCAACTTCATTATTTTCTTGCGAAAATTCTTCTCGCAAATTACCTATTCTAGGCGAACGAGACTTCGTAAATGGTGATTCGGTTTATCATACAATTCCCGATTTTTCATTTGTTAATCAGGATAGTTGTATTATTACGAATAAAACATATGGAGGCAAAATCTACGTAGCCGATTTTTTCTTTACGACCTGCCCTACTATTTGTCCAGTAATGAAAAAACAATTGTTACGGGTTTATGAAAAATACAAAGAAAACCCCAAAGTTGGTATTTTATCTCACACAATTGACCCACGCTACGATTCTGTACAGGTTCTGAAAGAATATGCAACTCGACTCGGAATAGTTGGCAAGATGTGGAATTTTGTAACGGGTGAAAAATCAAAGATTTATGAAATTGGCGAAAAATCTTACTACGTAACGGCTGGAGAAGATTCAACCGCAGCGGGTGGAATTATTCACAGTGGAGCATTTATACTGGTCGATACAAAACGCAGAGTTAGAGGAATTTATGACGGCACGAAAGAAACAGATGTTACTAAATTGATAAAAGACATGGAAGTTTTATTAAACGAAAAATAAAATATGAAAAATGAGATAAGATACACAGGATGGGACGATTTGGAGAATTCTCTTTTTATAAGGTCATTCAATATGATATGTAAATTCACAAAAAAAATATGGATTAAGCTATTCGTTTTTACTTTTTCAATAATTACTATTTCCTCATGCCAGTCAGAAGAGAAAATAAAACTGGAGCAATATTATATCGGAGGAAAAGAAGTTTATGAGCTAAACTGTGCAAATTGTCACCAAAAAGATGGAAAAGGGCTAAAAAATCTATATCCGCCAGTTGCAGGAAGTGATTATTTGAAAAATAAAGAAAAGGTAATTTATATCTTAAAAAACGGACTTTCTGGCGAAATCTTGGTCAATGGCAAAAAGTATAACCAACCTATGCCAGCCAATAATCAATTGACTAATCTTGACATTGCAGAAGTAGTGACCTATATCTATAACGAATGGAATGCCGAAACTAAAATTACGGAAGTAAAAGATGTTGTAAAGGTTTTGAATAAATAGTTTGTAGAAGTTTATAAGCTGTTAATCAATTAGCAATTTATACGACACTACGAATCAATCGAATAGCAATTCCATAAAAAATCACCGTTCCCACAAAGATTAGACCCCAAGTAGTTAGCGTTGATTCTTTAAAGTAAAGAAAAAAAACAGTACCAACTATTCCAACCCAAAAAAACAATTTTGCCATAAATCGCTGATTCTTTCTATTATTTCGTTCTTCTGAAGGATGTAAATTCGCTTTACTCGAAAAAATACCATTTCCTGCAAAGATGCTTGATGAATGAATATTATTCCTAAAATTCCCACTTGCAAACAAAAATAGGGTAAGTGCTACACCCAATAAGCGAGGTTTTTCATTCTCAAAACTATTGAGTATAAAATAAAACAATATTATGCCCAATGAAGATAAATATGCTGACCAAATCAGACGGATTTGTTTGGCACTTCTAATTAATAGTTCCGCATTAGGTTTTCGGCTATCCAAAAACTGCATCAATAAAGGAAAAAAATAAAAAAATAAAACAGCTATTGTATAAAAATAGAGCTTATTTTGATGAATGAGCGAGAGCTCTGGTTGCCAATGGAAATAAACATAGGCAAACGGTAGCATGATTATCGCTAAAATCAGCAATTCAAAAGATGTGTTTTTTTTATTCATAAAGAATATTTATACCAAAGTTATTAGGTAATATTAAACAAGCTTATACAATTAATAAACACTTTTCGCTAATTGATGAAATAGCTTTAGCTACCCTAAAATTTTGAAGTTTTCTATTTACTAACTTGAAAACGATTTCTTGGTTTTTCAGCCTGTATAGTATTTGGTTTAAATTGCATAAACCAAACCATAATTTCATCGATAACGGTCATATTGAGAGAATATAGTACAAACTGACCTTTCTTCACAGAAGCCACTAAATCAGCTTGACGAAGCAAATCTAAATGATGCGAAATACTGGGTTTACTCATATCAAATTTGTCGGCAATATCACCAGCAGTCATATCTCCATCTTTTAGCAGTTCTAAAATCTCTCGTCGAGTAGCATCATTCAATGCTCTAAATAAAATGTTCATATTATTTCAATTGTATCATTTGATAAATACAAAAATGTGTTTTCTGATTCAAAAATACAAGTTTTTTATTATATATTTAGATAACTTTCTAATCAGTATTAATAAAAATTATTTGTTTTCTTAGATCAACACAATTCTATAATCATTTTTCTAACATTGGTTTATAAATTGTTATATTTGCAAGACCCCTCGCCCCTAAAGGGGGTTTTATTTAAGAATCTATAATTAAACTCCCCTTCAGGGGCTGGGGGTATTGGAGTTTATGAAAGTATTAAAATTCGGTGGAACATCAGTTGGAACGGTTGAAAGTATCAATCAAGTTATACAGATTTTACAAGAAAATCTCAATGAAGGTCTCAAAATTGCAGTAGTTTATTCGGCTATGGGTGGTGTTACAAATCGCCTTGTCGAAATTGGTAAACTGGCTGCCACTTCTGATTTAGAATATTTGCAATTATTAAAATCGGTTGAAGACCGTCATATCGCTGCTGTGCGAGGCTTGATAGACGTAAAAAACCAAAGTGGTGCCATCGCAAAAGTAAAAGGTTTGCTCAATGAACTAGAAGACCTGCTTCGTGGAGTTTTTTTGATAAAAGAACTCTCAGATCGAACGAATGATTTTATAATAAGTTTTGGTGAAAGACTTTCTACAACCATCGTGACCGAAGCTCTTAAAAATAGAGGAATTGATGCTGAATATTTAGATGCAAGAAAAGTCATAAAAACAGATGATCATTTTGGATACGCGGAAGTAATTACCGAATTGACCAACGAATTAATCAGAAAGCATTTTGCAAAAACCAATCAACTCCAATGCATTACCGGTTTTATAGGTTCAACAATTGATGGCGTAACAACTACACTTGGACGAGGCGGTTCTGATTACACGGGTTCGATTTTTGGTGCAGCACTCAATGCAAGTGTCATCGAAATCTGGACAGATGTAAACGGTATGCTCACTTCTGACCCTCGAAAAGTAAAAAATGCCTTTACGATTCCTACTATTACTTATGCCGAAGCAATGGAATTATCACATTTTGGGGCAAAAGTTATTTATCCGCCAAGTCTCACTCCTGCTTTTCAGAAGAACATTCCATTAAAAATATTGAATACCTTCAATCATCATCATGAAGGTACTCTTGTTAGCAAAACTTCCAATACTAAAGAATATTCAATTACAGGAATTTCTTCAATTGATGATATAGCTTTGGTCAACGTACAGGGTGGAGGAATGATGGGGGTTGCTGGGGTTTCTGCCAAACTATTTTCGATTTTAGCATCCAATAAAATCAGCGTTATCTTGATTTCGCAGGCCTCTTCTGAGCATTCAATCTGTTTTGCAGTTGACCCAAAAGCAGCCTACGGGGTAAAAGAAATTTTAGATGAGGGTTTTGCAACCGAAATTGCACTTGGTTTGGTTGATAATATTTCAATTGAGCAAAATTTATCGGTAATAGCAGTTGTAGGTGAAGGGATGAAATCGAGCAAGGGTATATCAGGTAAACTTTTTACAGTACTTGGCAAAAATGGTATCAATGTAGTAGCCACTGCACAGGGATCTTCGGAATTAAATATTTCAGTAGTAATCTACAAAAGAGATATAACTAAAGCTCTCAATGCCATTCATGAAACTTTTTTTCAAGTTGATGGCTTAACATTAAATTTGTATTTAGTTGGTGCAACAGGCTTAATTGGTAGTACGCTTTTAAAACAGATTCAAGAACAAAAAGAATATTTAAAGCAACGTAAGAACCTCAATATCAAACTAGTAGGTATCACAAATACCAAAAAAATGTTATTTAATGAGGGCGGAATCAGTCTTGAAAATTGGAAAGAAGAATTACTTGAAAACGGTGAAATAGCCAATATTGGTTCATTTGTATCTGATGTACAGGATTTTAATTTACCATACAGCGTTTTTGTAGATTGCACGGCAGATAAAAATATAGTACAGTATTATTACTCGCTTTTAAGTAGCAGCGTATCTATCGTTACGCCAAATAAAGTAGCCAATTCGGGAAGATACGAGCAGTATTTTATGCTCCAAAAAGCTGCCCAAAAACATGGTGTAAAATTTTTGTATGAAACCAACGTAGGTGCAGGATTGCCTATTATAAATACGCTGCAAGGTTTGATAACAAGTGGCGATAAAATCAATAAAATTGAGGCGGTTCTTTCAGGAACATTGGCATATATCTTCAACAATTTCAAAGTTGGCGATAGATTCGTTGATGTAGTGAAGGAAGCCAAAGCAAAAGGCTATACCGAACCTGACCCAAGAGATGATTTAAGTGGGCAGGATGTAGCTCGTAAAATCTTGATTTTGTCTCGTGAGGCAGGCCTAAAACTAGAACCAGAAGACGTATCTATCATCAATTTGTTGAATGATGCCTGTCTGAATGCACCTTCAGTGGAGGCCTTTTTTGAAGAACTTGAAAAGAACAATGATCGATTCGATAAATTGCTGAAAGATGCCGAAGCAAACAATGAAGTTTTAAGATTTGTTGCCTCGCTAGATAGCGATAACAAAGCAAGTATCGGCTTAAAAACGGTTGGACGTTCGCATCCATTCTTTAATTTGGCAGGTTCTGAAAATATCATTTCATTTACCACCGAACGCTACAAATATAATCCTTTAGTTGTAAAAGGCCCAGGTGCGGGTGCAGAAGTAACCGCATCAGGCGTATTTGCTGACATTATGAGCATAAGTAGCTATTTGGTGTAAACAGGCACATAGGTATTAAGCAGCAAAGGCACAAAATGTAAAAATTTTCTATTCTATTATTTTGTGCTTTTGTTGCTTGTTTTCCATTCTACTTTTAAATACTTTGTCCCACTGTGTCTTTGTTTCTTTGTGCCTAATTTACTTCTTCACAAACTTCAAAGAAGCAGAATTTAAACAATAACGCAATCCAGTTGGCTTAGGCCCATCATCAAAAACATGACCTAAATGCCCTTTACATCGATTGCAAACAACCTCTATTCTGACCATGCCATAAGCGTTATCTGAGCGTTCTTCCACATTACATTCATTGATTGGTTTCCAAAAGCTTGGCCAACCTGTACCCGATTCAAACTTAGTATCTGATGTAAAAAGTTCTAAATCGCAACCGATACATTTATAAACGCCCTTGTCATGATTGTCCCAATAAATACCCGAAAATGCCCTTTCAGTACCTGCCTTACGAGATACGTAAAACTGCTCGGCATTCAATTGTTTTTTCCATTCGACATCAGTTTTCTTAATTACCTCCATTTTACAATCTGCTTTTTTTGATTTACCATTTTGCGAATAACTCTGACAAGCAAGAAAAACGAATGGCATTAATAACAGCATTATTCTTTTCATAATCTTTTTTTGATTTAGAGATGTTTTGTATTAAATACGAATAAAGTGGCAAAAAAGTTTTAAAAAATTAAGTCTTTGGCATCATTTTCTCGATGTAATTATAAAAAAAACATCATCGGTGCTACAATTTGAAAAACATCTTTGCTATATATTTGCCATGTTTTGCATGTTAAGTGTTAGTTCATGCAAAATTTTACTTAGTAAAGCCCCAGAAAAAACGTCTTTCAAAGAAAATATTTATACTAAAAAAATTATTTCAAAAGCCAGAAACTATACGGGAGTTCCTTATAAAAGTGGTGGAAATGACGAAAAAGGACTTGATTGTTCGGGTTTATTATGTATATCTTTTAATGAAATTGGGATAAAATTACCAAGAATTTCTTGGCAACAAGCCGAATATTTTCCTGCAATCAACTTGCGAAATATACAAAAAGGCGATTTAGTTTTCTTTGCAACGGTCAATAAAAACGTCAGTCATGCTGGCATTGTCACAGAAGTAAAAACCGATGATGACATTCGTTTTATACATGCTTCTTTGAGCAAAGGTGTAATCGAAGACAATATGATGGCAAATTACTGGAAATCACGTTTTGTCAAGGTTTGTCGCCCACAGTATGCCGATTTACTAAAACAATAATTTTCTGCCTCATCAATAAGCGATTTTAGCTATTTTTACGTTATAATAGGTAAAAACATTTCGCACGAAGGCATGAAAAAAATTTGTTTATTAACCATTGGATTGATTATCAGCAATTTAGCTATTTCTCAGTCACAATATTTTGGACAAAACAAACCTCGCTATAAAACCTTCGGATTTAAAGTTCTACAAAGCCCTCACTTCGAGTTATACCATTATTTCAACGAAAATAAGATTCCCAACGACATCATTGTGAATAGCGAACACTGGTATAAAATACATCAAGAAGTTTTCAAACTCGCATTTATCAAGCCTAATCCGTTGATTGTTTATCAAAATCACCCTGATTTTCAAGAAACTACCGCAATTAGTGGGCAAATTGGAGAAGGCACAGGCGGTGTAACCGAAGGACTAAGAAATCGAGTTGTGATGCCAACGATGTTTTCTAAACGCCAAACCGACCACGTTTTGGGACATGAATTGGTTCATGCGTTTCAGTATCAATTATTGACTTCAGGCGATTCTACCCAAATTGGCAATATTCAAAATTTACCACTTTTTATGGTTGAAGGATTGGCTGAATATATGTCATTAGGGCGAATAGATGCCCACACAGCTATGTGGATGCGAGATGCAGTTTTGAGCAATGATATTCCGACTATTAAAGATTTAGTAACAAAAGAATACAAATATTTTCCATATCGTTGGGGACAAGCATTTTGGGCATATATGACTGCCACTTACGGCGATGACATTATTCGTCCGCTTTTTCGAGAAACGGCTAAATATGGCATTGAAGTGGCCTTCACGAGAAACCTCAAAACGAGTATTGAAAAATTTTCGGCCAAGTGGAAACAGGCTTTGATTGATACGTACACACCTATGCAAGAAGGTACTTCTGTTCAACCAATTGGTAAAGAAATCGCTTCTCAACCCAATGCCGGAGAAATCAATATTTCACCTTCCATTAGTCCAGATGGCAAATATGTGGCATATATTTCATCAAAAAATATACTTTCATTTGATATATATATTGTCGAAACCCTCACTGGGCAAATTACTCGTAAGATAGAAAGTAGTTCATTTGGCTCTCATGTTGATGCATATAGTTTTCTGGAAACCGCCGGCACTTGGTCACCCGATGGTAAAAAACTTGCTATGGTGATACAATCAAAAGGACGAAACAAAATTTCTATTATAGATATAGCCAATGGCCATAAAAATATTTTTGAACTAAAAGAAGTTGCTTCGTTTACAAATCCTGCGTGGTCGCCCGATGGAAATTCAATAGTAGTTTCGGGTTTAATGAATGGAGAAAGTGATTTGTATTTGTATAATTTGAAAGAAAATACCGTCAAAAACTTAACTAACGACAATTTTTCAGATTTACAACCCACTTGGTCGCCCGATGGTGAATGGATTTATTTTGTGTCGGATCGGGAAGGTAAAAACTCTCGTTTAGAAAAAGTATGTTATGGCATTTCAAGAATTAATACTGAATCTTTGTCAATTGAAAATTTTGACTTTTTCCAAGAAGCTGATAATCTAAATCCTTTAGTAGCTCCGAATGGAAAAGCCATTTATTTCTTATCCGATGCCGATGGATTTAGAAATATTTATCGGTATGATATTGTATCGAAACAAATCGAAAAACTGACGAACTATTTCACAGGCATCAGTGGAATTACGATGTATTCACCCGCTGTCAGTATTGCTAGCAAAACCGGACAACTGATTTATAATTACTTCCAAAATGGCAAATATAACTTATATATAACAAGTTATGGAGCTTTTCAGCAGCAAATAGTTGGAAACGAAGTCAATAGAGCTGCAGCGAATTTGGCAATTATGAAAGAAGGACATGATATTGTTCAAAAAAATTTGGTGAAAAATAACATTTCCAATAGTGCTCCTGAAATGAAATTAAAATTATTAAATTATGAACCAAAATTTAAGTTGGATTATCTCGGAAGTTCTGGCGTTGGTGTTTCAGCCAGCCGTTGGGGAACAGGCTTAGGTGGTGGTTTAGTTGGACTTTTCAGTGACATGCTTAATGTGAATCAATTAGCTGGGGCGGTTACAATCAATGGAGAAATCCAAGATTTTGGAGGGCAATTAACGTATCTCAATCAAAAAAAACCATTCCAATGGGGAATTACTTTTGCACGAATTCCTTACCGTTTTCAAGGAACTTATACCGAAAGCACTACAAAAACTACAAGTTTTTTCAAAAACAATTATGTGACCGATGCCAAAGTAAAATCATCGCTTGGGGTTCCGACCAATGATTCTTTGATTGCCAATCAATATTTAATTAATAGACTGGCTATCAATCAAATAGGCGTTTTTGCTTTTTACCCCCTTAATAAAAATCAAAGAATTGAAGGTGGTATCAATGGCAATTGGTATGGTTTTTCAGGTGATGAATATACTAATTACAGTATTTTCGACCCAATAAACCGAAAAACCTATGGATTGATAAAAGGTAAAAGAGAAAAACTTTCACAATCTTATTTAAAATCACAAGGCTTTAAGGCATTTAGCTTGAGTCATTTATACCTTGCTTTTGTGGGAGATAACACAATTTTTGGCACGAATGCACCAATCAAGGGATTTCGTTATAGATTTGAGGCAGGGCGATATTTTGGTTCGACCAGCTATACAAACATTTTGGTTGATGCTCGAAAATATCAATACGTAAAGCCATTTACGATTGCAGGAAGATTTCTTTATAATGGTCGTTTGAATGCCTCAAATCTAGGCTATCTCAATCAAATTAACCCTCTATATTTAGGTTTTCCGTGGAATATGCACGGATTCTACGGAAGTGCCTTACGAAAGCAACAAAATTTGGGTCTAATTACTCAAGAAGCCTTACAAGGCGAACAACTTTTGGTAACGAATATTGAAGTCAGACTGCCGCTTACCGGACCTAAGAAATTAGCACTAATTGATTTTTCTTATGTACCTATCGATTTTAATTTTTTCTTTGATAGCGGTATGGTTTGGTCTGCAAAAAGAAAAATTGGCGTATTGCAAGAATATCAAACCCAAAACGAAACTTCAATAAAGCTAAAAGTTGAGCCAATGATAATTACAGGATTTAGTTTGCGAATAAACCTAATGGGATATCTGATTGTAGAGCCATACTTAGCCTTACCAATTTATAATGGTAAACTTCAAAATATGGTTTCGGGAGTAAATTTCTTGATTCCTGGTTGGTAAAATAAAAAGCTATAAGTGGAGGAGATGGGATTCGAACCCACGACTTCCTGCATGCCATGCAGACACTCTAACCAACTGAGCTACACCCCCTTTTTTTTTACAAAGATGCTAGTTTTTATTAAAGTATCCTAAGTTATTTTATCACAAATTCGTTGTATTATTCATTTAATATTATTAGTAATTCATTGGTAAAAGAACATTTCCTGTATAAAAATAATTATTAATTAACTACCTATCAACACTTTACAAAATTTTCACTTATCAATTATTCATTATCAACTTCTTATTTGTACTTTTGCATAACTTCCAAAAAAATCATGAAAACAAAAAAAATTAGGTACTTCATCGTTTCTTTTACGCTTGCATTTGTTATTTGGTCTTGTGATAAATCAACTACTGAAACTCCCCAACCGCAAGTTTTGGTGAGTTCGACACTCGTCAAAGAACTAACAAAAGAGCAACTTATTGCAGCACTTGGTTCAAGTTTAGGTTCACAAGCCTCACTTTTTATTCGTTCGGGCGTTAAGCAATATAAAATTGTTTACAAAACTAAAAATACAGATGGCACAGAAATTCAAGCTTCTGGTGCGGTAATTATTCCGACTGGTTCCACAACACCACTTTCTTTAGTAAGTTATCAGCATGGAACAATCTTCGATGACAAACAAGCACCATCATACTTCACTACTGATGGAGAAGGTACAGTTGCCTCTGTTATAGCAACGATTGGGTATATAGTGGCCGCTCCTGATTACATTGGTTACGGAGCATCGAATACCCTTTCGCACACTTATGAGCATCGTGAAGGACTTGCTTCTGCAAGTTTAGATATGCTTCGTGCTGCAAAAGAAGTAATTGCAAAAGAAAAAATAAGCTGGAATAGCAATCTTTTAATAGCTGGTTATTCAGAAGGAGGATTTGCCACAATGGCTTTGCAAAAAAAAATTGAAGAAGAAACTGGTACAGAATTTAATCTAAAAGCCTCAAGTTGTGGAGCAGGTGCCTATAATAAAACTTTAAGTTTCAAGACTTTAGTTACTACGGCATCCAGTGGAAATGCACAACACAATGCTTCATATATTTGGGTATTATTGACTTATGATAAAATCTATAAACTTAATCGCCCAATGACCGCCTATTTTGCGGCATCATATGCAACACAAATTCAGAAAGAGCAACAAAATGCAAGAATTACAGGAAGCCTAAATACAATTTTGAGTGATGCAGTGAAAAAAGGTGTAACTGATGGAACAGATACTGCATTACTGAACGCAGTAAAAGACAACGATATTTTTGATTGGAAACCGAAAACACCAACCCAACTCTATCACGGAACAGCTGATACTTATGTTCCATATTTCAACGCTCAAACAGCATTAGATGCGATGAAAAAACGTGGTGCAGGTAATGTAGAATTGATTCCTATTACAGGAGGTGACCATGGTTCGTCCATTCAAAACTATTTACTTGGTACATTATCATTCTTTGGAAATATCAAATAATTGAAGGTTAAGAAAGGAAAATTTAAAACTCATAATTCTTAACTATCAATTCTTAATTTTTAATTCTCAATTTATAAATACTTATCGATGGCAAATTTACAGACAGGTGTTGTACACACAGTATTCTTTTGGTTAAAAGAAAAAGACAATAAAGAACACCAAGATGCACTCCACGAAGGTTTGAAAGAACTTTCAAAAATTGATTTAATCAAAACTGCTTATGTTGGTCGCCCTGCCAACACTTCTCGTGAAGTAATTGATTCAACATACAGTTTTTCTTTGACTTTTATTTTCGAAAATTCAAACGACCAAAACGCTTATCAAATACATCCTGACCATTATGTATTTATCAATAACTGTTCTCCCCTTTGGAGCAAAGTAGTCGTTTATGATGCTGAAAGTTAAATTTTTATCGAATTTTTGACCAACTTTGCTGTTTTTTTCAGAAATTTACAGTCCATCCCTGCGAAAAAGATTCGCTTTGTCCTTGATTTCCTATGAAAAAAATACTACTAGCTATACTTTCTTTGGTAACAACAATTTCTTTCTCTCAGAAACTAAGTTTTGAAGCCAAAGGTATTATTGCCATTTCAGATGCCGATATGGCAGCCTCAGCTTTTGTTGATGGTAAACTTTTTAAAGAGCGTGGAATTAAAGATTTTATGTCTTTTGTGAAACTTCCAATTGAAAAGTATTCCGACGAAATAAAGAGTTTGATAGTATCAAACTCGGCTATCAACTCGGCAAAAAGTATTGTTATTTCGCCTAATCATCCGATAGCTTATGTTGTAGAAACACGTGGCACCACTCCCGAAAACATAACTGAAATTCCTAATATAAATACAGAATTGCCAACCGGTGGTTTTATCTCGGTGGTTGATATTAGCGATTTATCCCAGCCAAAAATTCTTTATAAATTTCCGACTGGCAAAAACCCAACCGCGATTGATATTAGTCCGAATGGAGAATATTTAGCACTATGCAGTGAAGAATACGGTAGAGAGTTGCAAGTGTTAGAGCTTGATCCTGCAGGAAAGCCAATCAGAATAATCAATAAACCACAAGATTTCCATTCTGGAAAAATTTCAGACATCTCATGGCATCCAAATAACAATTTCTTGGTTTTTACAATGGAAGATTCGAAAGAAGTTGGTTTGCTAAAGGTTACACGTGATGGGCCTACGACTAAAATTATTAGATTAGATATTGTTGGAAAAACACTAAAAGTTGGGAATTTACCAAGTTCAGGCCAGTTTACATCCGATGGCAAATATTATCTTGTTCCCGACATTAAAGCAAATATTGCAAATAAATCAGAGTCTAGCGACCAAGATTTTAGCGATATGTATGTATTGAAATTTAATCTTGAAGGCACAACTGAGCATTATTTAATAACAAAAATAAAAATTGGTGAAACACCAACAAGTTTTGCCATTAGTCCAGATGGAAGTTTGGTTGTGGTTGCAAATGCCAAAAAATCTTATTTTCCTTGGAATATCAATGAATCCTCGAAAAAAGCTTCAATTTCACTTTTAAAACTATCAATAGATGGCTCTTTGAATAGTTTAGCCGAATATGAGTTTGATGGAATTTTACCAAAAAATATTGTATTTGATAAAACAGGTGAAAACATTGCCGTAACGGTTTTCGATTATTTTAATTTTGGAAAACACTTTGGCGGAATTGAATTTTGGAAGGTAAAAAATGGTGAAAAACCAAGTTTACAAAAACAAGATTTTAAACTTTTCATGCCACGTGGCTGTCACGCAATTCGAATAGTGAAATAAAATTTTTTAATTCGAAAAAATGCCTTCAATTCATTCTTGAAGGCATTTTTTCGAATATTCAGCTAGATTTGGCTTTATTGTCTTAATTATACGCTTCCAATTGTAAAAAATGGCATCAACAAACAACGAAGGACTACGTCGTGAAATCGGAATCTTGGGCTTGGCAGCTAATACACTCAACCGAACTATCGGAGCGGGAATTTTCGTCTTACCCGCTTTTGTTGCCAGCTTTTTAGGTGAAACAAGTATTTTAGCCTATCTTTTTTGTGGCTCTCTAATGATGCTCATTATGCTTTGTTTTGCAGAGATTGGCAGTAAAGTCACAGTTACTGGCGGTGCTTACGCATACATTCATGCCGCATTTGGACCGTTTGCAGGTTTCTTGGCCAACACGATGTTTTGGTTTGTTGGAGTCTTAGCCGATGCAGCGATTGCAAATGCAATGGCCGATACACTCAGTATTTATTTGCCAATTCTATCCGAAATTCCGTTGAGAGCATTATTTTTTTTGATAGTTTTTGGCTTATTTACTTATATAAATATTCGCGGTGTAAAACACGGCGATAACGTTGTAAAAATAAATACTCTTATTAAAGTCATTCCACTCGTTGTGCTGATCTTTGCAGGTTTTTTCGGTACTTCGATTGAAAATTTAAAATGGCACTCTTTACCAACAATTTCAAAATTGGGAGAAGCATCTCTTCTATTATTTTTTGCTTTTGCTGGTGGTGAAGCATCATTAAATATCAGCGGTGAACTCAAAAATCCACAAAAAGTTGTGCCATTCGGCATACTTTCGGGAATGGGTGCGGTCGTTGTGTTTTATATCTTGATACAAACAGTTTCACAAGGGGTACTCGGAGAAGATTTAATCAATCAAAGTGAAGCACCTCTTGCAGCGGTTGCCAACAAAGTAATTGGACCATTTGGCACAACTTTAATGATAGGAGGAGCAGCTTTTTCGATGTTTGCGGCATTAAGTGGGTCAGTTCTTTCGTATCCAAGAGTAATTTTTGCAGGAGCAATCAAAGGTTGGATGCCTAAAATAATGGCAAAAATTCACCCCAAATTCGCTACGCCTTATGTTGCAATCATTTCTTATGCAGTTTTAGATTTTATCTTTTCTATCTCTGGCGGATTCAAAGAATTAGCTATCATTGCGAGTGCTTCACTACTCACAGTTTACTTAGGCGTTGTTCTATCAACTATCAAACTCCGACTTGATGAAAATGGAGAAACCAATGGTTTTCGACTTCCAGGTGGTATCACCATTCCGATTTTAGCCGCTATTGCAATTGTATGGTTTTTGTCTAATTTGGCAATCCTAGAAGTGAGTAGTTTGGCTATTTTTCTGGTAGTTGTATCTGCAATCTATATTTTAATTAATTTCTTCGGAAAAAAGATAAAAAAGGATAGCGATATATAAGCTTTTATTTTAAATAGCTTGTTATTGAATCGATGTATCAAATTATGAAACAATCAATATCAATCCTGTTATAAATTATTTATAAAAGCTCATCACAGAATATTTATTTAATCAATTAATATGAAAAACGGCTTATCGTATTTAGCTTTGGGCGATAGCTACACCATCGGCGAAAGTGTATCAGAAAGTGAACGTTGGCCTGCTCGATTGAGTGAAATTTTAACTTTAAATGGTTTAGAAGTAGCTACACCCCAAATAATTGCTCGAACTGGCTGGACAACCGACGAACTAAAAGAAAAAATTTTTTCGAAAAAAATCACAAAAACCTATGATTTAGTTTCGCTTCTAATCGGTGTAAATAACCAATATCGTGGTCGAAGCGTTGAACAGTTCCAAGCAGAATTTATCGACCTACTCGAAACAGCTATCAAGTATGGTGGCAATACACCCGAGCGAGTTTTTGTGGTTTCAATTCCTGATTGGGGCATTACGCCATTCGGAGGAAAAGGGCAAAATAAAACAATTTCAGACCAAATTGACTTATTTAACAAGGTTAAGAAACAAGAAACCGACAAAAAAGGTGTTTTATTTATCGATATAACTCCCATTTCTCGTCAGGCGATAAACGATGCATCACTTATTGCCGAAGACGATTTACATCCTTCGGGAAAAATGTATCAGCAATGGGCAGAGATAATTGCACCAAAATTATTGAAGAAAATAAAGCCATGACAATAGGAGATTTCAAGCAAAAAGCACTCAAATTCGATAAAAATGACAAACTCGCTCCATTCAGAAATCAATTTGTAATAGGTGATGAAATATATTTGGACGGAAACTCTTTAGGACGATTACCCAAGAAAACTATCGAAATCAGTACAAATCTGATTAAAAACCAATGGGGAAAAAGATTGATAAGAAGTTGGAATGAGCATTGGATTGAACTTCCAAATAAAGTTGCAGCAAAAATAGCTCAAATTGTAGGTGCAAGACCCGATGAGATTTTTGTTGGCGATAGCACTTCTATCAATTTTTATAAACTTGCTTTTGCCGCTATAAGTTTTCAAAATAATAGAAGTAAAATTATCACCGACTCACTCAATTTCCCGACTGACATTTATGTTTTGCAGGGTTTGATTGAGCAAAACTTTAAAAATCATTCACTTTCTATCATCAAAAGTGATGATGAAATAAGCATTTCTGATGAACTAATTGAACAGGTTTTAGATGAAAACACGTCCTTACTAACACTAAGCCATGTGGTTTTCAAGAGTTCATATCAATATGATATGATGAAAATCAACAACTTGGCACACAAAAAAGGTGCTTTAGTTTTATGGGATTTGAGCCATTCTGCTGGAGCAGTTCCACTAAATCTAAACGAATCTGGTGCCGATATGGCAGTAGGTTGCACTTACAAATATTTGAATGGTGGCCCTGGGGCTCCTGCATTTTTATATGTCAGAAAAGATTTGCAAGAAAAACTTTCAAACCCGATTTGGGCATGGTTTAGCCATGAAAAACCTTTTGACTTTACGCTGGAATATACAGCTAAAAATGGAATTCAACGTTTTGCGGCAGGAACTCCTTCCGTACTTTCATTGGCTGCAATCGAAGCAGGATTGGATATTATGCTCGAAGCAGGGATGCAAAATCTCCGCGAAAAAAGTATTACGCAAAGTAGTTTTTTGATTGAATTAGTTCAAAATCTTTTAGAACCACTCGGTTTTAAAATCGCATCACCGTTGAACGTAAACGAACGAGGATCACATATTTCAATACAACACCTGGAAGGATACAAAATCAATCGAGCAATGATAGAGCCAACGGATGGCTCTCCGAGTATTATTCCAGATTTTCGACCTCCAAACAACATCAGACTTGGCATTGCTCCGCTATATAACACTTTCGAAGAGATTTTTCAGACTATCGTTCGCATAAAAATAATCGTAGAAACCAAAGAATTTGAGCATTTTGATGATGAAAAGCTACCTGTGGTATGATATCCTACGATTAAGTTTGTACTCGCAATATTTATTACTCTTTCTTCACTCGTGAATTAGATTTAATGACCACCAGAAACAAATCCCACATATCGGTTGGGATTTCGTTGAGCTGATTAAATTCTCCTTCACCATATATCCATTCTCCTCCTTCAATCGTGATAAACTCTCCGAAGGGGTATGCCGCAAAATCTGACATCTAATAAGCAGCTAAATTGGCGAATTCTTGATGCTCTCCAACTAGTTTGATTGTCTCATTACCATAATCAAAGAAACATACCCTCAAATGTAGAGGAAAAGCTTCGGATGGAAACAATCTACACGCACCTTTGCTTGGAAATGTGCCTGGTGCAAAGGCATTGATTTGAATTGAATTGAATTCCATATTTCGCCCACTCGAGGGCTAAACTTTGAGTCGTTGTCAAAACCTCTGATTTAGCCATTGCTGAAGGCACTACAAATCTTGAACCTAAGAAGCATAAGTAGTTACGATACACAGGACCGAAATTGCTTATTTTTGATAAACACAATGTTTACCTGATGCAAGTGTTGAATAATACCTAAAACAAAAAAGCCATAAATGACTTAAACACTTATGGCTTTTTTAAGAAAAAATATAAAAAAAATTAACCTAAAGTCATTTAGTAGTTACTATTTTTACATCTACCTGAAAGTTATCATAAATCATTTTGTCACCTATAGATTCAAAGAATGATTTTGAACCAAATTTGCTTCCAAATTTTGTACGATCAACATCAAATTTTGCAGTTGCAGTAATAGCACCTTTGGTGTCGACTGAAACTACAGATGGGAAAGAGATTGGTTGTGTAACACCATTAATTGTCAATTCGCCTGATAAATCATAGTTTGAACCTGATTTCAATTTAGCTTTTTTTATGTTCAATTTCGCAATTGGAAAATTAGCCACATCAAAGAAATCTGGAGTAGTTAAGTGTCCAACTAATTTAGCATTATAACCTGCATCAGTCAAATCTAAACACTTAATTGTTTTCATATCAATCATAAACTCACCACCTTGCAATATTCCACCGTTTACCACCAAGCTACCGCTTTGAATACCAATTGTACCATTGTGTTCGCCGGTTACCTTTTTACCTAACCAATTGAATGTACTCGCTTTGACATCAACTTTTAAAGCAACTGGTGCCTTAGATACCAAACCTTTTTTACCACCGTCAGCCATTGCTGAAACACTTACCAATGTAGCAAACACTACAAGTATCAAATTTTTGACAACTTTCATTTTGAACTAAATTTTGATTTTAAAAAATATAATAAATAAAAAATTCGAGGTTAATCTTTGCTTCCACGCAGCTTATCCAAAAGCATGCTTAATGTATCTGCTTCATCATCAGTTAAAAACTGTCTGCTACTTTCCCAATTTAATTGAATTTCGTCGATTTGTTTCAAAATCTGCGAACCGGTTTCAGTAATTCGAATATCACAAGCACGACGGTCGGTAGCATTATCGCATCTTGAAACGTAGCCTTTTAGCAATAATTTATCAACCAATCGAGATGCATTAGACATTTTATCAAGCATACGCTCAATGATTCCGTTTACTGTAATCGGATTAGGGAATTGTCCACGCAAAATTCTCAGGACGTTATATTGTTGAGGCGATAAATCAAATGGCTTCAACAATCCTTGTTGCTCAGAGTTCATCCAATTAGATGTGTACATGATATTAACAACTACCTTTTGGTTAGTACTTTTAAATGGCTTTTGTTGTTTAATATCTTTTTCTATTGACATAATTATACCTTTTTAGTTAGACCTATTCAAATATAATACATTGACAATATATGTCTGTACATACAATACAACAACTGTTTTATTTTCGTTCAATATTTAAAAAATAATGTCATCTATTTTATGAATTTTAAAAAGAAAAATAAATTATAAAGCTTGAAACCAAAAAAAATAAAGATTTATTTATCAACAAAACCATTATAATGGAAAAATACTTTATGTTTATATTTAATAATTTTTCGGCAGTTGCGGCCTAAATTTAAAAATAACAAAGAAAATTGGCTAAAAATAACGAATTTCGCCCCTTGTAAAAATTTAAATATAAAAATGAAATTATCAAAGCCTTTAGTTTTAGCCTCGAATTCACCACGCCGGAAGGAAATAATGCAAAATGCTGGTTATGAATTTACTGTAAAAGTTATTCCAACAGACGAAAGTTTTTCGGTCAATATGCCTGTAAAAGAAGTTCCTGTGTTTTTGGCACGCACAAAAGCCGAATGTTTCAGAGAAAATCTTCAAGATGAAATCATTCTTTGTGCCGATACGGTAGTGATTATCGAACAAAAAAATGAAAATAGTATTATATTAAATAAACCTGCCAACCACTCCGAGGCTAAAGAGATGCTAAAAATGTTGAGTGGGCGTGTGCATCGGGTGATTACAGGTGTGTGCATACTAACATCCGAAGAAACACTTGAATTTGCAGATACCTCATATGTGCATTTTAAGGAATTAACTGATTGGGAAATAGATTATTACATTGAGCGATGCAAACCCTTCGATAAAGCTGGTTCTTATGGCGTTCAAGATTTTATTGGAATGATTGGCATCCCAAAAATCGAAGGTTCGTTTTATACTGTTATGGGCTTACCAATTCATAGGGTATATGAAGTTTTGGAAAAGTATATTCTCAAAAGTTAGTCAAATTTTACGAAATATATTAATCTTTCACAAAATGAAATGCATTTTACTACAATGTACGCTACTGCTATTTATATTTCAACAAGCTAATAGCCAAGTAGTTACAACTGACACTTACTTTCCGAATGGAGATAAAGAAATTGAAATATTTTTTGATCTAAAACAATCTAAAGATAGTCGTATTGCAGGTTTACTCGGACAAACCTCAGATATTTTTTTATGGTCAGGTGCAGGAACTGCTGAAAATGCTTTTGAATATCAACCTACTGGGCAATTAAATTTTAGTGTTCCTTTTGAAATGGGACGCATGATATCCAAAGGCAACGACCGTTGGAGCATCAAGCTAAAACCTCGTGATTATTATAAAGTTCCAGCAGGACGAACTATCAAAAAACTTGGTTTATTGCTTAAAAGTGGTGATGGAAAATCTCAGACAGAAGATTTTATTTTAAATTTATATGATGATAAACTCTATCATAAAATTATTGAACCTGACTTATCACAGGTCTTTGATGAAAATCAAGCAATATCTCTTACTTTAAAAACCTCCTATATTGTTGACAAAATAAGATTAGAAAATGAAATATTTCTAAAAGAATTTAACGCCGTAAATTCCGCATCAATGAGAATAAATGTATCACAAATTCCTTTAACCCTAACAATTATCAATAGTAACCAAACCATTAATGAAGAAATTAGATTTAATATCAAACCCAAAAATACAATATTGAACCTTCCGCCTAACATCAAAGACGGCATCAATTATATCAATGATAATACCGTCACGTTTTTGTTTTTTGCTCCTAAAAAAAGTTATGTACATCTCATTGGAGATTTTAATGATTGGCAAATAGATCCCAAATATTTAATGAATCAAACACCTGACGGTGAGCGTTATTGGTTGACAATAAATAATTTAGAAAAAGCTAAGGAATACACTTTTCAATATCTTATTGATGGAAAAAACGCAGTAGGCGACCCTTTTTCAGAAAAAATCCTGGATCCAAAATTTGATTCTGAAATTTTGGCCAATACCTACCCTAACCTAAAAAATTACCCTTCAAAAAATATGTATGGCGGTACAGTTTCGGTGCTTCAAACTGCCCAAAAAGTCTATGATTGGAGAGTAAAAGATTTCAAACGTCCAGCTAAAGAAAAATTAGTTATCTATGAGCTTTTGGTACGTGATTTTATCAATTCTCGAAAATATAGAGATTTAGCAGACTCAATAGCATATTTCAAGCGTTTGGGAATAAATGCTATCGAATTAATGCCAATAAATGAGTTTACCGCAAATAATTCGTGGGGTTATAATCCGACTTACTACACCGCCCCCGACAAAGCTTATGGCACAAAAGATGATTTGAAATTTCTAATTGACAAATGCCATGAAAACGGCATTGCGATAATTCTTGATATAGTTTTTAATCATGCAGATTATGAATTTCCATATACAAAAGCTTATTGGGCAGGTTCGCAACCCTCGACGGATAGTCCATTTATGAATCAATCTGCTCCACATCTATACTCAGTTTTCTATGATTTTAACCACGAAAGTTCGGCCACTCAAACCTTTTTTGACAAGGTGTTAGCGTTTTGGTTAAAAGAATACAAAGTTGATGGTTATCGCTTCGATTTATCAAAAGGATTTACTCAAAGAAAATCTTTGACAGATGCTCAAATGGCAGCTTATGACGACCAAAGAATCAAAACTTTGAAGCATTTTTATGATCAAATCCGAGTTTATGATAAAGATTGTTATTTGATTTTAGAACATTTTGCTGATTATACTGAAGAAACAGAACTGGCAAATCATGGTTTTATGTTTTGGGGAAACATGAATGGTGCAGCTAGAAACAATGTTAAAGGCATAAACAATAGCTTTTCAGGAATGAATTATAAATTTAAGAGCTGGAATGAACCCAATTTAGTAGCTTACTTAGAAAGCCACGACGAAGAAAGAATTGTTTATGATGCATTAAACAATGGACGTAATGAGGTAAAAAACTTAGCAATGATACTTGATCGCCTAAAGGCAGTTGCAGCTTTGTTTTTTGCTTATCCTGGCCCCAAAATGCTTTGGCAATTTGGCGAATTTGGCTACGATATAAATATTGATTTCAACGGAAGAACTGGTATTAAACCTCAAAAATGGGAGTATCTTAAAGATGAAAACCGACTAAAATTATTTAAAGTTTATGCTGAATTAATCAAACTTAAAACTACACAAGAGGTATTTTCTTCAAAAGATTTCAATGAATCTTCGGGTGGGGTTGTAAAACAATTAGCATTAAATCATAGTTCGATGAATGTACGAATCATTGCGAATCTGGGCATTAACAGCGAAATAACCAGTATCAACTTTGAATCAATTGGGAAATGGTATGATTATTTTTCTGGACAAGAAATCAATATCAATGAAACCACTCCTCTTATGAGCTTAGCTGCCGGCGAATTTCATGTTTTTACGAATGTAAAATTGCCAACTCCTGAGACTAATTTAGTTCCATGGAAAGGAAATTTTACGATAACATCAAATGAAATTTCATCGAATAATTCAAAGTTTCAGGTGAGCTGCATTCCGATTTACCCTAACCCTACTTTCGATAAGATTACGCTAAAACTCAACGGTGAAAAAACAAAAATTGTAATAGAAGACATTTGGCACAAAACCATATTTCAGACTGAAACAAAAGAAATAGAACCAAGTATAGATTTAACGGGTTATTCGTCAGGAATGTATTTTATACGAACCTTTCAAAATGGGAAAGCTCGAACAAGTAAAGTAATTAAAAATTAAAAATCACTCTTCTCAAAAGAAAAGACTTAAAGCAATGACCAAGGACGAATTAGTAATTTTCTATAACGAACCCGACGAAAAAGTGTATGTAAAAGTACCCGCTGGATTGGAAACTCACTACCAATTATCAAATCTATCTGGTAAAATCTTGCAAGAAGCAATCCATGAAAAAGCCTTGCATGATTTCGATTTATCGGGTCTTCCCGAAGGAATTTATTTTGTAATTGTCAATCAAGATGATGTCATTCGGTCGAAGAAGATTATAAAAAATGGATTAATATAACCTTGAGGTTAAAATTAGTGTGTTGAGTTATTAGGGAACACTTAAATAAAAATTTTGATAAAAAAGTTCCTGTTGAATGATTTACAACAGGATCTTATATTTCTTTTTTATCTATTCATCGTCAACAAAAACTCTTCGTTATTTCTAGTTCCTTTCATTTTATCAAGTAAAAACTCCATTGTTTCCATTGGGTTCATATCTGCCATAAATTTACGCAATAACCATACTTTTTGTAGGGAATCTTTATCCATCAATAAATCTTCACGGCGTGTACCCGATGCCAAAATATCAATTGCAGGATAAACACGTTTATTTGATAGTTTACGGTCGAGTTGGAGTTCCATATTACCAGTGCCCTTAAATTCTTCAAAGATAACCTCATCCATTTTAGATCCAGTATCAATCAATGCAGTTGCGATAATTGTCAACGAGCCACCATTTTCTACATTTCGAGCTGCACCAAAGAAACGTTTTGGTTTATGAAGTGCATTGGCATCAACACCACCCGAAAGGATTTTTCCCGATGAAGGAATAACGGTATTGTAAGCACGAGCCAAACGAGTGATTGAGTCGAGCAAAATTACAACATCGTGTCCGCACTCTACTAAGCGTTTTGCTTTCTCTAAAACAACACCCGAAACCTTTACATGACGGTCTGCGGTTTCATCAAAAGTTGAGGCAATTACCTCGGCCCGTACACTTCGCTGCATGTCAGTTACCTCCTCTGGGCGTTCATCAATAAGCAAAATAATCAAATAAATTTCTGGATGGTTGCGAGTGATTGCATTGGCAATTTCTTTTAGCAAAACCGTTTTTCCAGTTTTAGGTTGTGCCACAATCATACCACGCTGACCTTTTCCGATTGGGGCAAATAAATCGAGCACACGGGTGGCATAAATATCTGGGCGACTGCTTAGTTTGATTTGTTCTTCTGGAAAAAGTGGAGTAAGGTATTCAAACGGAATACGGTCACGGATTTCTTCGGTAGTTTTTCCATTAACCGAAAGAACACGAAGTAAGGCAAAATATTTTTCACCTTCTTTTGGTGGGCGAATCGCTCCTTTTACCGTGTCACCTGTTTTTAAACCAAACAATTTTATTTGTGAAGGCGAGACGTAAATATCATCAGGACTGGCCAAATAATTATAATCAGCCGAACGCAGGAAACCGTATCCACCTTCTTGCATGATTTCCAAAACACCTTCATTTTCAATGATTCCATCAAACTCTTTGATGAGGTTATTGAATTGTTTTTTGATGTCTTTGGTATAAGTATCGACGTAGCGTTTATCTTCTTTTGGCTCAGGAATCTCTGGAATAATATCGTCAGTCAGCCTTGCAAATTCGCTCATTTCAGCGTCAATTGCTGCTAAATCAAAATCTACTTGTTCTTCCAAATTTAAGATTGGCTCTTCGTCAGTTGCATGCATATCAGAAAAAGTTTCTGGATGGGCAGGAACTGGTTTTTGTTTTTGAAATGATTTTTTATTGTCAGTTTTTTTGAAATTATCAGGTTCAATCTGATTTTTTTCATCAAGAGGCAAAACTTCTATAACTGAAGGCGTAACTTCAATAACACTCAGTTCGCTTGATTTTTCTTCAGTTTTAGTTAATCGTTTTCTATTTTTTAATCCTTTGTCCTCTTTGAAGAGAGGTTGCTCAACTAGCGGATTTTCTGTAGAATCAGTGGCTATACTTTTAGAATTACTAAAGAGAGATGTTGAACTTTGATTCTCTAAAATTTTTTCGATTAATTCGGTTTTAGAGGCAGTTCTGACATCTTTAATGCCAATTTCTATACAAATTTTCCTTAATTCTGATAGAAGTTTAAGATTCAGTTCTTCTGATGTGTACATACGAGAGAATTAACAAGACGTTACAATTGCTAAAGATTAGCGGTTAGATTTTTTTATTACGATGTATTTCGGAAAAGACACTTCCAAGAACTTTAGCATTTAAACAAACATTCGATAACAACTTTGAGGAGTTACTCAAACAGTATTTTTCGAAAAAAGTCAACTTTGCTCGGATACAATTGGCTGAATCAGGAAATTTCTGTTGAGAATAGATGAGCCGATTGAAGTGTTTTGCTGGATTTGAGTGCAATTATAAAACCTTTTTTTTTAATATACAAGTATTTTATTAAAATATTAAGTTAAAATTAACATTTTCAATGTGATCGTCTTATTTCAATAATCATCATCAATGCTTTTGTCATCAGTTACACTAAAAAGTGTGGTAGTAGGAGTTGCTAATTCTACATTATTTTTTTCCAAAACCTTATTAAGTGAATAGTTAACTTCTTCTCGAATATCTTTGCTTTCCCAATAATCGGGTGTAGCAGCAAAAAATACGACCAACAGGTTAATAGAATAATCGCCAATAGTATCAAACTTCACATGTCCTTCATGTTTACTCGTATCTTGATTGTTATCAAGTAAGTATTGTATTTCATCAACTACCAATTTGATTTTATCAACTGGTGTATCGAGTTTTAATCTTAGATAAAACTTATGGCGTCGCTCTTTACGTTGTGTCAGATTATTTAGTGTTTGCGATACCAACATTTGATTTGGGACAACAATCAAACTACCATCCACATGACGGATGCGTGTACTACGAAAACCCACTTTTTCAACTTTACCAATCAAACTTCCCAATTCAATATCATCTCCAACAATAAAAGGCTGTTCTGTAAATAATGTAAAAGAAGCGAAAAGGTTTTCAAGTGTGGCCCGTGCGGCCAAGGCTAAAGCAACTCCACCGATACCCAAACCTGTTATCAAACTAAGGACATCTTGACGAAATACAAAGCCTAAAATCAAGAAAAATGAACAAAAAACGATTAGAGCTATAATAATATCTCGAAAAAAAGGCACTAGGTGTTCGTCTTTTTTAGTTTCATTTTCTTCAGCTTTTTTTAGAAAAACCAAAGCAAAGAATTTCACCAAACGAATTATTATCCAAGTAATTGCAATTACAAAAAGCGTGTCAAGCAATTTATCAGCAAATTCACTCACTCTAATTTTTCCAAATGGAATGATTCTCCATTTTTTTGGAAATGATATTTCTTCAATAGCTGAGTAAACGATAAGTAAACTAATTACAAACTCAACTGGACGTTTTAGCAAATCGACAAAGTTGGTAACAGGTATATTTTGGGTTTCTTGTTTAATGAGTCGGTATGCTATTTTACTAACTATAACCGAAAAAATCCTCTTAAATAGAAAACCTATTATTAAAATACCCAAAAACCAAAACCAATTTTCAACTGGATTAAACAAAAAACTATTATTAAGAATCTTTTGTAAATTATTCATTAAAAATTTTAATTTATAAATGGTGAAATAATCAAGCAATCAAAGTGATTAAAAGAGCAAAGTTTAAATTGAATTATGTCCTATTTATGATTATTAATAAACTCAATTACTCGATTCTCGACCCAGGTTTCATCTGAGTTTGGAATCATAAAACCAACATGTCCTCCAAATTTCAACAATTGTAAACTAACATTAAGGTTATTTTCGGCATCTCCTAAATCCAAACACTCGGGCGACAAAAATGGGTCATTGATTGCTTGAACTATTAAAGTTGGAACCTGTATTGATTTCAAAAATGGCTTTGCAGCAGCCTTAACATAGAAATCGTGAGCATTTTTAAACCCAAACATTGGAGCGGTATATCGACTATCAAACTGCTCAAAATTTTTAATTTTCTCATATCCTTCATAACTAACTAATTTATTTTTAGGATGTTGAACTGATTTCTCTTTTATTTTTGCACCTAATTTCTTGATGAAACGTTTCATATAAAATCTGCGTCCAGGTTTATAAAGTTCATAAACCGAAGTGTACAAATCAAGTGGCACCGAAACCGCCATTCCGAATTTTACTTGGGATGGAAGCGTCTCAGGATTTTGCCCTAAAAGCCGAATCGTCATGCTTCCACCCATGCTAAAGCCAACCAAAACAACTTCCTCGTAATGATAGGTATTGATTGAATAATTAAGAACGAATCGAATGTCATCAACATCACCATGATGATAAAAACGTGGCAAACGATTCATTTCTCCACTACAACTACGACAATTCCAACCTAAACCGTCATAGCCATTATCATTAAATTTCTTTATCATTCCTGTTACGTAGTGACGAGTAGAATCTCCCTCTAGTCCATGCGAAACTATTACGAGTTTTTTACAACGAGTTTCTCCTGTAAGCGACCAATCGAAATCTATAAAATCACCATCTAGTAGTTCTACCCTTTCACGCTTATAATTGATAGTAATTTTACGAAAAAGACTTGGATAAATTGTCTGAATATGAGCATTAAATTGCCATTTAGGTGGCTTATATTGGGTATTTGTTGATAAAACTGGCATTTCTTGCTAATATTGAATGATTTCAAATACACTATAAAATAAGTTGCTACAAGTTCTTTTAATTCTATAAGAATCCGCTAATAAATACAAATTTGATTTAAATTTATACTATTAATAAGACGATGCAGGATAAAAAATTTATACTTAATTAATTTTGTGAGTACCAAATAATTACTGATAATACATTTAATTTCTTCTATATCTTTGCAATAATCTTTTCAATCACTTCTGGAAAATGGATATGTTCGAGTGCTTGTACTTTTCTGGCTACTTCTGCTGGGGTATCTGTAGAAACAACCTCACATTTTGCTTGAAAAATTACTTTTCCTTCGTCATAACGTTCGTTTACAAAATGAATCGTAATGCCAGATTCTTTTTCTCCAGCCTCAACGACGGCTTCATGCACAAAATGCCCCCACATTCCCTTTCCACTATATTTTGGCAGTAGTGCAGGGTGAATATTAATAATTTTATTTGGAAAAGCCGAAACTAAATTTTCGGGAATAAGCCAAAGGAAACCAGCCAAAATAATTAAATCTATTTTTTGTTTTTGCAATAAATTAACGATTTTGTTAGTGTTAGAGAAAGTTTTTTTATCGAATAAGACGGTAGGAATTCCTAGTCTAAGCCCTCGCTCAATCACACCAGCCGAAGGATTATTTGATAAAAATATTTCAATACTAACTGATTCTTTATCAGCAAAATAAGTTGTAATTCGTTCGGCATTACTTCCCGAACCAGAAGCGAAAATAGCTATTCGAGTCATTTAATTGTGAATGATTGAAGCGGACGCCGCCCATACGGAATGATTGAATTTAAATTCATCAATTCAAAAGTAATTTGTGTGCGAATCACGGCATTTTTTTTCAAAAAGCCATTTTTAAACCGACAAAAAAGTCTCAACAATTTCTTGAAGAGACTTTTTATTGGTTAATCATCGAAAACTTTATTAAAATTAATCATAAAATTTAAGAATTAGTAAATTTATACTTTACATTAAGCTTTCCCTTTATAGAGTATATCTTGCCATTTTTTCAATTCATCCCAGTTGCCATCACGTGCCATAGCAGCTTGGTTAGCCCAAGTAGCCGGGTTATGAATTTGAAAACGCGGACCAGCCGTATCAAGAATTGCTTTCATTTTATCAACAGATGTAGCAGCCAACTCAGCAAAAGTAAAGATACCTTCACTATTGAATAGTTCTTCTATCTTAGGGCCAATACCTTCAACAATCTTTAGGTCATCTTTTTTGATTGATGTAGCATTGGAAACAGCTCCTGCCAAACCAACTGTTCCAGCAGCAACCCCGGCTCCACTTATTCCAGTTGCGTTTCTTCCTCCAGAGTCAATATGTATAGAGGCCGATATTTTAGATTTTCGGCAAGCGTCTAATTCCCCTTCTAAAAATTTTATTCTATCCTGAAGTTCAGAAGAATGATTTTTCCAACGATAAACTTGACGACTAAGCCACCACCAAAGCAACAACAATGGTAGTAAACAACCAAGAAATATTCCCCAAGGGAAATCTTTTAACCAACAATTGAAAAATTCCATTTTTTATATTTTTACAGTTATAAAATTACTTAAGCTAATATTCTACTCTATTAATCTCAAAGTACTCCGACGATTCTTTGCTTTTCCTTCAGGTGTATCGTTTGGAGCCACCGGCTCTTTTTCACCTTTCCCTACAATAATCAATTGAGATGCATTAAAACCTTCTTTTAAGAAATAAATTTTAATCTGCTTAGCACGACTTACTGAAAGTCGTTGATTCAAAGCGTCCGGACCGTCACTATCAGTATGACCCGTAATTAAAAGTTTTTTACCAGGGTATTTTTCTAAATACTTTTTGGCAGTAGATATGAAAGTTTCAACTTCAGTCGTTTTTTTGATAGCTAATTGGTTTAAATTAAAATAAATATTCAATGGAGTAATTAAGATTTTATCTTCGGGCGACACTTCCTTTACTTTATCTGCAATTTTTAATGAGTCGACTACTGAAATAGGAATTGTTGCTTCTGAAGAAGCTGCAGAAGCAAAGGTTTCACCTGAACAAAGAGACTTACGATTGCAATTCCACCAACCAGTATACAACAATGACCAAAGCAGAATCAGAATTAAAAAAAAATATCTGTTCATTGTTTGAATTTTTTGGGATTTTTGAAAAACTATTTTTGCTTTAGTTGTGAAAGATATTTTATTAAAAAGTAACAAAAAAACAATTTTTTTTTATTTTTCTAACTCGTTTTCAGCAAAAACTTAATATTTCTAGATTAAGATTCCGAATTTCTTTTAAAAAAGACTAAATTTGACCTACATAACCAAAGAAGACTTACCTTTTTTAATTGATGGAATCAATCAAAATCTTTGCCCCTGCTACCGTTGCCAATGTTGCCTGCGGATTTGATATTTTTGGCTTCGCGGTTGATGCCCCAGGCGATGAGGTTATTGTTCGTAAACGGAATGATAATCAAATTATTATTACAAAAATAACTGGAGAAGAAGGAAAACTGACGTATGATGTATCAAAAAACGCGGTAACAGTTCCGATTATAAAATACCTCGAGAAGGCTGGAATCAAACAAGGATTAGAGATTGAATTGCATAAAAAAATGCCACTTGGAAGTGGGCTTGGAAGTAGCTCGGCGAGTTCGGTCGCAGGTGTATTTGCTCTTAATGTATTACTGGGCAAACCACTTTCGGCTTTAGAATTATTGCCATTTTCAATAGAAGGAGAGCGTATTGCTTGTGGTTCAGCACACGCAGATAACGTAGCTCCTGCACTATTAGGTGGCTTTGTGGTAGTGCGAAGTTATGACCCACTAGATGTTTTTAAAGTTTCAACACCCAGTGAGCTCTACGTAACCATCGTTCACCCAGATATTGAGGTAAATACTAAAGATGCACGACAAATTTTGCGAAAAGAAGTTTCTCTGAAAAGCACCATTGCTCAAATGGGCAATGTGGCTGGTATGATTGCTGGCTTAATGCAATCTGATTATAAACTTATTGCGAGCTCGATGGTTGATTTTATTATTGAACCTGTGAGAGCAATTTTGATTCCAGCGTTTTGGGATGTTAAAAATGCCGCATTAATAGAAGGTGCATTAGGCTGCAGTATATCGGGGGCTGGTCCTTCGATTTTTGCATTTAGTAAAGGACGAGATACTGCAGAAAAAGTGGCGATTGCTATGAAAAATAGCTTTGAAAAAGTAGGTATTCATGCGAATGCTTATGTTTCAGGTATAAATAAGGATGGTCCTAAAGTTATAGACTGATACGTCCTTTTAATCAATTAATTTTAAGGTAAAGTCAATCTTGGACATTACCCTAAATATAATTTAAGTGCTAAAATTTAATTTTAAAAATATTTTTAATTATAAATGAATAAACAAATAAAAAGAATAGCCCTTATTACAGGTGCAACATCGGGAATCGGAAAGGCAACGGCACAGGCTTTTGCAGACTCAGAAATTGACCTGATTATATGTGGTCGGAGGCATGAAATTTTAGATGAATTGAAAGAATATTATTCAGAAAAGGTAAAAGTATTGTCGCTTGTGTTTGATGTAAGAATTCAAACAGATGTAGCAAAAGCCATTGAATCATTGCCTGAAGAGTGGAAAAATATAGATATATTGGTGAACAACGCAGGTAATGCCCACGGACTTGAACCAATTCAAGATGGAAATATTTCTGACTGGGATACCATGATTGACGGAAATGTAAAAGGACTTCTTTATGTTTCGAAGGCTGTAATGCCAATAATGGTGGCCCGTGAAAAAGGTCATATTATTAATTTAAGTTCGGTTGCAGGAAAATATACTTATCCCAATGGGGCAGTTTATTGTGCATCAAAATCGGCAGTTGAAGCGATTAGCGAAGGAATGCGTCACGATTTGACAAAATATGGCATAAAAGTAACAAATATTGCTCCTGGTGCGGTAGAAACCGACTTTTCGTTAGTGCGTTTCAAAGGCGATGTTGAACGTGCAAAAAAGGTTTATGAAGGATTCGATCCAATTCAACCCGAAGATGTAGCTGATGCAATTTTATATGCAATTAACACGCCCGACCGTGTAACGATCGCCGATATTGTACTTTATGCCAAAGCCCAGTCGGCTCCTACAATGATACATAGAAAATAATAAATTTAGCCATAAGATGAGAGACAAATGACAAGAGTTTAAAAATGTTGCTTCTCAAATCGATGGTCTTAAATCTATCCTATATAAAAAAATGGATACCCTACTTCAACGTATAAAGGAAATTGATATAAGGCAAATTGCTCGTGATTTAGGCTTTGAGATTGTTCAAGGCCGACGAATGAATTGCCCTTTTCACGTTGAAAACTCACCTTCATTAGTTTTTTATCCTCCACCAAAAAACGAATTTCATTGTTTTGGTTGTGGTAAACACGGCGATGCAGTCAATCTATATGCTGATGCAAGTCAAATAGATTTCAAAACTGCCCTTCAAGAGCTTGCCTTTCGTTATATTCATGGATACGAAGGCAAAGTCAACAAAAGCGTTCGCAAACTCTACTTTAAAAGCGTCTTTACCAATAATCCTCTACCAGAAAAACAGTTTGAATTCAAGCCTATTTACAGCGATATCTATGAGCGTTTTCAGCAATTTTGTATAAATCAGCCATCCACCGAGACTTCTCGGAAAGCTACTGAATATTTAAGTGGACGAGGAATTGATGAATGGACAAGGAGACATTTTAAACTTTTTGTGATAAAAAACTACGCTGTTGCCAATGACTATCTAAAATCAACGTTTTTGATAGAAGATTTAAAAGCGTGTGGTATTATAAACGATAAAGGCAATTTGGTATTTTTCATACATCCGATCATAATTCCTTATTATAAAGATGGTAAAATCGTATATTTACAAGGTCGAACAATAGAAAATCCAACTGATGGTATAAGCAAATATCATTTTCTATCTGGAGTTCCACGCAGTATTTTTAATCTTGATTCGATAAAAAAACTTAAGCCAAATTCTGAAGTATATCTCACAGAAGGAGCCTTCGATTGCATGACATTAGTGAAAAATGGCATGGTGGCTGTCAGTTTGGGAAGTGCCAAGATTTTCAAGAAAGAATGGATGAAGTACTTCAAAAAATATAAAATTATGATAAGTTTTGATAACGATATAGCAGGTATCAAAGGAGCAAACTCCTTAATCGAAGATTTTTTGATGGCTGGAATTTTGGCAGAAAAACGAGACTGGAACAAAGGTTTTAAGGATATCAATGAATATTTTAATGCACAATCATAGAGTCGCTCGTGCAACTTCTACACACACCAACCTACACAAATTCTTCTTCATCACTTGTTTTTTAACAAATCCTACCCCATATTTGTAACATCAATTCAATTATCCTACTCCGTAGCTAATAGATTGATTTATACAGATGAGGGGAGAGAATAGGCTCTACGAACCTCGGGCAACCTGTCCCGCTTAAAGCGATAAGGTGCCAATACCTACCGAAATGTCGAAATCATTCGGGCTTATAAACCAATCAAAGACAATCGTTGGTTTTTTAAAGTACATCATTCCAAACTGCCTAAAATACCCTGTGTTTTATGCTTTGATTTTATTTTTATGTCCAACAAAATCGAACATTTTAAGAAAACAATAAAGAAATCCCTCCTTGCACCTGAGGATTCTTGGCATTTTGTTGATTTCCCCGAAAATACATTAGAAGTTTTTGGCAGATGTGCATATACTAAAATAAAATGGCTTATGAATAATCATGCTTTTTATGGCAATTTATTTCCAGTTTAATTGAAGGAAACACTTGATTTTGATGAAAAAATGGCAGAATTATTTAATAAACTTTCGTCAGCTAAGCAAAAATATTAAAAAATGTGCCTGAATTGCGGCAAACTCACCGAAACGAGAATCAAGTAAAGTAGTTAGGATTTTTGAAAGATGGAGTAAAGTCGATTATAGATTTTAGAAAAGATATTTTTAGAAAATAAATGGAGAACAAAACATTTCATCACGACGAACCTTTTAAACTTGAATCGGGTGCATGGCTTCCCGAATTTGATTTAGCATTTACAACATTTGGCACACTCAATGTAGCAAAAGACAACGTTGTGTGGGTTTGTCATGCTTTTACAGGAAATGCCAATCCTTCTGATTGGTGGAATGGCTTGATTGGAGAAAAACGTCTATATAATCCATCCGAACATTTTATAGTTTGTGCCAATATTTTGGGTTCGCATTATGGCTCAACGAATGCTTTGAGTAAAAATCCAATTTCGGGTGAGCCTTATTTCCATGATTTCCCGTTTATAAGTATCCGTGATGTAGTTCGGGCGATAGATTTATTACGTATTGAATTAGGTATCGAAAAAATAAATACATTAATCGGTGGCTCTTTGGGAGGCCAACAGGCACTTGAATGGGCCATTCTACAACCAGATTTAATTGAAAATTTAATTCTTTTCTCTACAAATGCGATTCATTCTCCTTGGGGAATTGCATTTAATGAGTCGCAAAGAATGGCGATAGCAGCAGACCCAACTTGGATCGAACGCAACTCAAAAGCTGGCATGAACGGCATGAAAGTTGCCCGTTCAATTGCTCTTTTGTCTTATCGAAATTATGCTACTTACGGCCGCACACAATCTCGTGATGAAGGTCAAGTTGATTTTTTTAGAGCAAATACTTACCAAAATTATCAAGGTGAAAAACTCGGTAAACGATTCAATGCATTTTCTTATTGGACACTCTCAAAAATGTTTGATTCGCACGACGTAGGTCGTGGTCGTGGCAAAGTTGAAGAAGCTCTGAAACTCATCAAAGCAAAAACGTTAGTAATTGGCATTACGTCCGATGTGTTATTTCCACCCGAAGAACAAGAGTTTATTTCAAAACATATCCCCGAAGCAAAATACGCTCTCATTGACTCAATGTACGGCCATGATGGTTTTTTGATTGAATTTGAGGCCATGACTGAGACAATTAAGGGGTGGTTATGAAGGTAGATTTAGCTACTTGTGAAATTTAAATTTTGATTATAAAACATAAGGTAAATTAAATATACTTTGGTATTCAAACCATCAATAATTTGCGATATGATGAATTTTTTATAAAATTATTTTTCAAACGTAAAAAAACATTAACTGAAGCATTAAATATTTTGATATTTGCTGTTTTCTTGATAAATCCTGAGAAAAAACTTGGATTCTATTCTTCCATAAAAAGAAAAAAATCAAATATTGTTTTATAAAAATTTAAACAAAACACCTGATAGAACCAAACAGCAATAACTTCAATTCAAACTCGTGCTACTCAATTCTATGATTTTTTTGCCAACCCCGCAGAGAATTGAATATTATCTATTCAACTAAATATTTATCGAAAATTTTCATTGAAGCAATTCAATCGTAAAAACACAAGGATTTAAGTACTCCTGACTATTTTTTTTCCAACTCCTCAAACAATCGAATTGTCTCCATTGCTTCATTCACATCATGTACACGCAAGATTTTTGCCCCTTGTATAAGAGCATACATATTAAGAGCCGTAGTACCGTTGAGTGCTTCGTCGGCTGTAATATTGAGCGTTCGCCAAATCATTGATTTTCTAGAAATCCCTACTAAAAGAGGCAAACCCATGACTTTGAATGCGTCCAAATTTCGCATCATTTCGAAACCTTGATTTGCATTTTTGGCAAATCCAAAACCTGGGTCAATGATAATATCTTTTACAGCCAAAGATCTCAGTTGGGCCACTTTTTCTTGCAATTCAGTAATTACATCAAGGGTAAGGTTTTTATAATCATTAAGTTTATTCATTGAATTTGGATTACCACGGCTATGCATCAAAATATACGGCACTTGCAATTCAGCTACGGTATGAAACATTTCTTCATCCAAATTCCCTCCAGAAATATCATTGATGATTTTAGCACCTGCTTTTACAGCCTCACGAGCAACTTTACTTCTGAAAGTATCAATCGAAATGACTACTTTATCGCTAAAACCCTGAACTATTAATTCAATCACAGGTAATACTCGATCAATTTCTTCTGAAACACAAACATGGTCGGCATTTGGGCGAGTAGAATAGCCACCAATATCAATAAATACCGCCCCATTAGCAATCATTTTACCAACTTTATCTGTAATTTGATTACTACTAGACGTAAATCTGCTCCCCAAAAAAAAGGAATCAGGAGTAATATTCAGAATTCCCATTACAGTCGGTTTAGACAAATCAATGAGTTTTTGGCCAATAACTGGCCCATTTAGGTCATTTTTGTGATTAATACTTATTGACGTCATTTGCTTATAGAGCCGAAGTTTTATAGTTTTGCAAGTAGAAGGTCCTCTACCTTTCTACTTGAATTTCACTAATTTTAGAATCAAAGATAATTTAAACTATTTAACCTACATTTAATTTAAAAATATTTTCAATAAATCCAAATTTGATTTGCTTGATTAATGAGTAGTTATCACAATCCATTTCTTTCATTTGTTGTATTTTTGATTGAAAATAGATGTTTTTTTCTAAATTGAATACTGAACCCAAAGCCATGAGGCAATTATAAAAAAATGAATCAAACAGAAATTGAATACCGCCATGTCATCAAAATTTGTCAAGACCTTTTTGAAAAGAAAAACAAGGATTATGGCACTTCTTGGCGTATCTTACGCTTGCCGAGCATAACTGACCAAATTTTCATCAAAGCTCAACGCATCCGAACGATTCAAGAAAATGGTTTTAGCCGCGTCGATGAAGGCGAAGTGCCAGAATTTATTGGTATCATAAATTACTGCGTAATGGCTCTTATACAATCAGATTTAGTAAACAACACCGAATTCGAAATTCCTTTTGAGCAACTGAAAGCATTGTACATTAAACATGTAGTTGAGGTAATGGAGCTACTTTTCAATAAAAACCACGATTATGGTGAAGCATGGCGTGATATGCGTGTAAGTTCGATGACTGATATAATATTAATGAAATTGTTCAGAATTAAACAAATTGAAGATAATCTAGGTAAAACTTTGGTTTCGGAAGGTATAAAGGCTGGTTATCAGGACATTATCAATTATGCCGTTTTTTGTTTGATAAAACTCGGACAGGTTCAAGGCCAGCAATAATTTTTAGAAATTAGAAAATTTGATATTAGTTAATGATTTAGCAAAGCATTAATTATTCGGACAAAAATTGAGGTTTACTTTTGAAAAAAAACATTCGCTCATTCTATCATTCACTCATTAAATTATATGAAACTATTTTCACAAATCGCTCGCATTATTGTTGGCGTAGTATTTACTTTTTCGGGCTTAGTAAAAATCGTTGACCCCGTGGGAACTGGCATCAAACTTGAAGAATATTTCGAGGTTTTTGCCCAAGATTTACCTTCTTTACAGGGATTATTTATGTTTTTCGCCCACAATTCATTAATGTTATCATTGATTTTTTGTGCTTTAGAAGTGATTTTAGGGATAGCTACACTCCTATCTTATCATATGAAAATCACCTCGTGGTTGTTATTAATTATCATTATTTTCTTTACCTTTTTGACATTCTACTCAGCCTATTTCAATAAAGTAACCGACTGCGGTTGTTTCGGAGATTTCTTAAAACTCAAACCCTGGACATCATTCAACAAAGATATTTTCTTAACCGTCTTTATTTTGGTAATTTTCGCTTTCAGGAATGAATATGCTAACTCGAATCAAAACACCCTAATGGCAATAGTTACAACAATTTCATTTGGAATTGGCATTTATGCTATTCGGTATCTTCCTCCTATTGACTTCTTGCCTTACTCAATCGGTAAAAGCATTCCTGATCAAATGAAACCAACTGGCATAAAACCAATAATGGAATTTACGTTTTTGAATAAGAAAACCAACGAAGAAATAGTGACAGCAGAGTTTTTAATGGATACCCTTACTTACAAATACATATCTATGGTCACGCTGAATGAAGACAAATTGAAGCCCAAAATCACAGATTATTCAATTGCAGACCAAAATGGAAACAATTATACAGATTCAACTTTCACTGGCAATAAACTATTAGTAATCTTCAAAGACGTAAAAAATTCTGATAGCGAGCAAGTCAACCAATTAAAATCGTTGATAAAAGCTGCCGAAGCAAAAGGAATTACGCCAATGATACTTACATCGGTAATTCAAGCTGATTATCAGAAGTTTAGCGATTTAAATGGCATTACAACTCCATTTTTCTCGGCCGATGCTACGGTTTTAAAAACAATGGCACGAACAAATCCTTGTGTGATTTTGTTACAAAATGGTATAGTGAAAGGGAAATGGAGCAATCAAAGCATTCCTAAAATCGAAAGTTTAGCCGAAAATTTAAAATAAGAAAGAAGAATCAATTGAGAATGAATACAAATATTTTTTTGATAGGAATGCCATCGTCGGGCAAAAGTACGCTCGGCCGACAAATTGCGAAGAGTCTCGGCTATGAATTCATAGATTTAGATACAAGAATCGAAATTGCTGAGGGCAAAAAAATTACAGAAATATTTAGCTTAAATGGCGAAGAATATTTTAGAAAAATAGAAAACCAACAACTTAAGAAAATACTAAAAGATAGTAAAATGGTAGTGGCGACTGGCGGAGGGACGCCTTGTTTTCACGATGGACTAGACCATATAAAAGAAAATGGTATCAGTATTTTTTTAGATGTAAAACCAGCTATGCTAGTTCAAAGAATGAAGGTTTCAAAGAAAAATGAGCGACCATTATTCGATTTAGAAAACAAATCATTATATGATACTGTTTCAGAAAAGTATTATGAACGTTTACCGATATATCAAAAAGCTGACATTACAGTTGAGGGCGATACTGACCCCGACAGTATCCTATGGATAATCGACGCAGAGTTTTCAAGAAAAAAATAACCGTGGAGCGAGCTTGAAGTTCGCCGATAGGTTAATCAAAGAAGCCTTTGCTGTTTTTAGCAAAGGCTTCTTTATGATTAAGAGAAAAGCCTCTTTTACTACAAACACCTTGTAATCAAAGAACTACAACTTACCATTTGTTATTCGCAAATCACAATTCGTCATTTGTAAATCGTAATTCGTCATTATTTTTGTCTCTGTCTAACGGCTTCGTACAAAATCACGCCAGTTGCAACTGATACATTCAAAGAGCCTATTTTTCCGATCATCGGAATCTTTGTTGCGAAATCAGCTTGCTCTAGCAAATTATCTGAAATACCGTCTTCTTCCGAACCCATCAAAATGGCAGTTGGTAAAGAAAAATCAATATCATACAATTCGGCTGTTGCTTTCTCTGTACAAGCCACTACTTGAACACCCGATTGCTGTAATTCACTCACCACTTGCGATAAACTATTTTCACGACATACTGGCAAGTGAGTCAATGCACCCGAAGAAGTTTTCATGGCATCGGCATTGATTTGAGCCGCCCCACGAGCTGGAACCACGATTGCATTTACACCTGCACATTCAGCGGTACGAGCAATCGCCCCAAAATTTCTTACATCAGTAATTCGATCGAGAACCAAAATTAACGGCACATCGCCACGTTCAAAAGTATCAGCCAAGACATTCGACATTTTTGCATAATTCACAGCTGACACAAATGCAATGATGCCTTGATGCACCTTCATGGTTACACGATTAAGTTTTTCAATTGGCACTCTTTGTACAGGAATACCTCTTTCAAAAGCCAATTTTTCAACCTCACCATGTCCAAATTCCCTTTGGAGTAATATTTTTTCTATTTCTTTGGTACTTTTGAGCGTTTCCAAAACAGATTGTACGCCAAAAACAATATCTGGCTTCGAGGGTTTCTCAAAGCCAGGAGGAGGAGTTGGTTTTGCAAAATATTTTTTCTTAAATCCAGTTTTATTATCGCCTTCTGGCTTATGATAACCGCCATCTGAACTGCGGCCTAATCCACTACGTTTCCTGTTCTCCATGCTTCTACAAACGGAAACCAATATGCCTGATATTCTGGATAACGAATCAGTTCATAATAGTTTTCCGTAAATTGGTTTGGTTTTCTATTAAATGTAAATATAATTTCTGAAAAATTGGTGCTTTGTGCGTAAACCCAAACCTCACGGTCACGGCTTCGTTGCACTTTATTTGGTGGGCCTAAAACGGTGTAAACCATTCCTTTATCGGTTTTCCAACCTTCTTTATACGATGTAAATAGACGATTAGCTTCCTCAATTCGGTGATAATAATTCTTAATAATTTTCTTAGAAACCATCTGATTTCCACTCGTAATTGCCAAAAAGAATTTATCAAGAGCCTGTTTTGAATTTGGATTTTCGTTAACAGCTTTCAATTCTTGACTTGTACTCATATAAATCAACGGTTTTACCAAGTTTTCAGGGCGAGTAAGTCGTGGATAACGCTCATCAACTAGCATAAAACCAAATCCTGTACTGGTCGAATTTGTATCTTCTACAATCTGATAAAGTCCTTCTTTCGTTAATTTGATTGATGTATTAGTCTGAACTTTAATGGTTTCATCAATTGTAAGGCTCGCAATACTAGGACGAATCGAAGTAGCCATCGGCGATTGTGCGGCAGTAAAATCATTTTTATAACGAACCAAATACAATTCACGAGAGTGATTCAATACACTTTTTAACTGAAAGGAATCTGTTTTATTGATAAAATGACTGAAAATTGGAATTTTCAAATTATTAATATAAATACCGAAACGGTCATTAATTCGAGTTCCTTTAAAATCAATCACTAAGTCATTGTTCGATTTTTTACTATCTTCTAACTGAAAAACCTCGGTTAAAAGTAATCCCTTTTCTAGGTTTTTTGGCCGCGGAATATCAAAATTTATCAAAACTTTGCCTTCTTTCAACAAAACATTTTGTTCATTCAAATCAATTTTTCCAGAACCGAGTCTTTCACGGATTCCATAATCAGGCTGTAAAAGCCAATTGAATCTGAAATTATCATTGAGCTGCTGAATTACTTGCTGTTTGTTCAGATTTTCAATTTCCAACTCCATAAATATTCTAATTGCCGAAGAGTCTTTCAACAAATACCTGCTTTTAATGGCTACAACCAATGGTTTAGCCACAGAGATAGGATTAACTACAACAGTTTTATCTTTCTCCTTCAGTGCTTTCTGAATTTTTTTATTTGTTGTACAAGCAGCCAATACTACCAAAAAGCTGTAAAAAATTGCTTTCTTCATCAATATTTCGTTTCTAAAAAATTCAAATTTAAGGAAATCTGCGGCAATTCAAAATTTAATTATCAGAATTACTAAATATATAACAAACATTGGGCTTCAATCGTTTTCTTCAAGCTCAAAAACTTCTTCAACGCTCTTGCCAAAGATACGTGCAATCTTCAGAGCAAGTACTGTTGAAGGCACATATTTGTTACTTTCAATAGCGTTGATGGTCTGCCGACTCACATTTATTTTTTCGGCCAAATTGGCTTGTGTAATATCCAAAATGGCTCTTTCTATTCTTATTCTATTTTTCATCATTCTGTTGGACGAATCGGGTGGTGTTCCCCATTCGCTATTTTAAAACGCTTATCAATCAATTTTTTAAAAAAAGCAAATAGTAAAACCTAATAATAAAAATAATCAAAGGTGTAAACATATTATATACAATGACACTATAATATGACATACCATGTATTAAAATAGTTGACATAATTAATAAGAAAAAATTGACATAGACAGCCCATTGCAAAGACTCCAGTCTTAATTTTGACACATATTCATCTTCGTATTTTACCTTGGAAAATGCAATCAAAAGTAGTCCAACAATACTACCAATCGTTGCAATTTCATCAGTAAAATTGAAAATAGAAAATTCATTTCCTTTTTCGTCTGATGAAAGAAATTCATCAGCAAAGAAATACTTAAAAGGCAATTTGACTGTCAGAAAATCAAAACGTAAATCATCAATCAAAATAAATAAACCCAAAATAATTGATGGGATTGCTATAATCCAACCGATGAGTTTGAAACGATGCGGAAATAAGAATCTTGGTTCCATAATTTGAAAATGTTTTAAGGTAATAGCTTTTTCATGTAAACTTTAACTGAACAAAAGTAAAATAAACTTTACACTATATCAAAATATTTTTACACTTATTTTTTCTATTTGAAAAATCATATTCACCTTTTATTAATTAGAATTACTTTTGTGTGAACAATTGTCAAGTTAGAAACTTGTCCTACACGAAAAAATCTTTACAGAATGGACGATATTCAGAATAGAACAGATATAGAATTATTGGTCAATAATTTTTACGAAAGAGTACATAACGAGCCAAATCTCGCACAAGTGTTTGCAATACCAGCCGAACAATGGAATATGCACATTACGAGAGTAGTGAATTTTTGGGAGAATTGGCTATTTCAAACAGGCAGCTACAACGGTGGTATGATGTTGGTTCACTTACAAGCAAATGAGAAAAACAGATTAACAACCGAAAGATTTGAGCAATGGTTATCACTGTGGTTTCTTTCGATAGATTCGCTTTTTATTGGAGTAAAAGCCGACTTTATAAAAAGCAAAGCCCTTGAAATCGGACAGATTATGAACGCAAAATTTAATTGTTGATTTTTGATGATAGATGTTTGGTTCCTCATTAATTTTGTACATAAAAAATAATCACTTTATTTCACATAAAAATTACCTACAATTTCATTATTTCTTCGAGGCAACTTCTTACTTTTATGTCTGCATAATCGTCATTTCAATTGAATGTGTAATATAAAGAAACATTTCATTTTAAGACATTAACAAAAAATGCCCCATCAGATTCTAAAAACGTTTGAAAACAACGAATAATTTTACCCTAAAACTAGTAAAGCCGAAGCCTTTGAAACAAGATTTAAAATCGATGCTTAATTGGCCAATTTTTTGGCATTAATTTATATTCGACATTAAATATTTGGGTCGAATTATTAGATGCCCTTATAACTTCATGTACGATTTTCTGGGTAAATCTGCACGATATCTAACAGTTTTTGTGTGAGTTTAGGTGGGTTGTGAATTTGTAAAAGCCTAAATATAAGTAATATTTTTTTTACTTTTAGTAAATTGCATTTTGTTATAATGCTATTAATTAGTGACCGAAATTAAGGTATTTTGTTAGGCAATATAACTTGTTTTTTATAAAGCTAATGGCTGAAATGAAAAATCTTATTGCCATAATCTTACAATTTTAAGTTAAATGCTTAGTTAAAAAAAGAAATGTTTCCGTAATTTGTACTATGAATATTAAGTTAATATGATTTACGCTTTAATATTCTTAATCATTTGATAAACTTATATGAAATTAACATTCTGGGGAGCAACAAGGCAAGTTTCGGGGAGTATGTTCCTACTCGAATTTGATGATGAATATAGAGTTTTGATTGATTGTGGCACTGATTTGGAACGCGAACGCAATGAAGAGACTCCCAAGTCTGAATACGGTATTTTCCCCTTTGACCCATCACTCATCAATTTAATCATTCTTACACACGCACACATTGACCATTCGGGACAAATCCCTAATTTATATAAAGAAGGTTTTGAAGGACAAGTGCTTTGCACAAAAGCAACAATGGAATTGGCCGAAATTTTATTACTAGATTCTGCAACCCTCAACCAAAAAAAGTTTAAGGCAATTCATGATAGTAAGAAACGCTCCAAGAAACGAAAAGATGTCGATTCAAAAGACCTGTACCTTGAACGTCACGTAAAAGAAGCCATTGACAATTTCGTCCCTATTCCTTTTAACGAAAGATTTAGATTTAAAGATGGAGGTTTCCTGACTTTTTATCCAGCAGGACATTTGCTCGGAGCAGCTCATGTTTACTTGGATTTTTTGGAAAATAATGAAAAGAAAACGATATGCTTTTCAGGTGATGTCGGACGAAAAAACTATCCACTTTTGGTTGACCCCTACCCGATTCCTCAAGCCGATTATTTAGTTACTGAAACAACTTATGGCGACCGTCATCATATCAGCGAAAATAATCCAGAAGAGCTTTTGGGTAACATCATTCAAAGAGCCTGTATAGATATTCCAGGACGCTTGATTATTCCATCCTTCAGCGTTGGGCGTACTCAAGCTATGCTCTATACCCTCAACCGGCTTTATACCAATCGCGGCTTTACGCCAATTAAAGTATTTACTGATAGTCCGCTCGGGAAAGCGAGCACTCGTATTTATGAAAAAAATGTTCGTTTGATGAATAAAGAAGCAAGAGACTTCAAAGATGAAAACGAATCACTGTTTGATTTTGAAAATTTAGTATATTTGGAGTCGAATCAAGCAAGTAAGGCCGTTTCTAATCATTCTGAACCTTGTATAATCATTTCTGCATCAGGAATGGTCACGGGAGGACGAATTGAGCATCATATTCAAGCAAATATAAGTAATCCATACGCAACAATATTGATGGTAGGCTACGCAAGTGAAAACACCCTAGGTTGGAAGTTGCTTAATGGTGAACGCAAAGAATTAAGCATTGGAGGTCAGAAATTGCCAGTCAATGCTACTATCGAAAAAATTGATGTCTTTTCGGGACATGGCGATTTAGACGATTTAATAGATTTTATTAAAACGCAGAATAAAGGAAAAACCAAGAATATTTTTTTAGTACATGGCGAATTATACACTATGCAAAACTTTAAAAATACACTCACCGAAATTGGTTATAATCAAGTAATAATTCCAGAAAAAGGACAAACATTTCAAATTTGAATTAAGAATTTAGAATCGAGAATGTAAAATTCAAAACGGGGCTTTCATTCTTCATTCTTCATTCTTCATTCTTCATTAAATTAGAATGAGAACACTTTTAGATTTTGAAAAACCGATTGCCGAGCTTGAATCGAAGCTCGAAGATATGAAACGGCTCGCGAACGAAAACAATGTTGACGTAAGCGGGGCTGTTCGTACACTTAATGATAACATTGAGCAATTGAAAAAAGAAACATTTGCTAACCTTACTCGTTGGCAAAGAGTTCAACTTTCTCGCCATCCTGACCGCCCGTATACGCTAGACTATATTGAGCGTATTTGTCAAGAATTCCACGAATTACATGGCGACCGAACAGTCAAAGATGACCCAGCCATTGTTGGTGGATTTGCTACTATAGATGGCCAGTCTGTAATGATAATTGGCCAACAAAAAGGACGTAAAACTAAGGAGCGTCAATACCGAAATTTTGGTATGCCCAATCCAGAAGGTTACAGAAAAGCCCTCCGCTTAATGAAATTGGCCGAAAAATTCAATAAACCTATAATTACCCTTATTGATACCCCTGGGGCTTTCCCAGGTTTAGAAGCTGAAGAACGTGGACAAGGAGAAGCGATTGCTCGTAATTTAAAAGAAATGATGGTCCTAAAAGTACCAGTTATTTGTATTATAATTGGTGAAGGTGCATCAGGAGGGGCTTTAGGTATTGCTATTGGAGATAGAGTTTTAATGCTAGAAAACACCTGGTATTCTGTGATTTCTCCAGAATCTTGCTCTTCAATTCTATGGAGAAGTTGGGACTATAAAGAACAAGCAGCCGAAGCATTAAAATTAACATCTGCGGATATGCTTCAAAATAAACTAATTGATGGAATCATTGAAGAACCACTCGGCGGAGCCCAACTTGATTGGGAAGATATGTCCAATCGTCTGAAAAATCGAATTTTAAGCGAAATCAGAACACTCGAAACTATGACGCCACAGGCTCGCATTGATGCAAGAATTGATAAATTCTGTGCTATGGGTGAGTTTGAAGAAGTATGATTTTGCTTTTCAAATAGACATATTTAAAATCGGCTAAAATCGCGTAAATTCTTTTAAACTTAAAATATACTTTGCATGCTTAAAGTAATTAAGTAAGTTAGATGGTGGTAATCAACAAATATACAAATAGCTAAACACCTGTATATCAGATTATTATCCATGGCGTACTTGTTGACCATTAACAGAGGACTACTGAAACAAATTAAGTATCAAAAAAAACAAAGCCCAAATAAAATGCCTCTCAAAATTTAAATTTGAGAGGCATTTTATATATTGTACTTAAGTTTTTAGAAATGTCTTTCACCCTGCTCACGTTTGGCCAACATCACTGCTCCAGCCATTGCAACTAAAAATAACACAGAAATTAATTCAAAAGGCAATAGATATTCACCATAAAGCGATTGACCTAATATTTCAACCATACCAGTTTGTGAGTTAAAACCCAAGGCATCAACCTTTTCTTTTCCAGCCCTTCTTAGGAATATAATTAAAATACCCCCTAATAAAAGTGCAGTTACAATTGCTGCTGTAACGAGTTTATTATTTTTCATTTCGTCAGCTTCTTCTTTCATATTCAGAAACATAATCACGAATAAAAATAATACCATGATTGCACCAGCATACACGATTATATTTACTGCTGCTAAAAATTGTGCATTTAATAAAATATAATGAGCAGAAATTGAAAAGAAAGTAACAATTAAATATATAACACTGTGAACGGGATTTTTCGACATAATTGTCCCTAATGCTCCGAACAGCGTTAATACTGATAAAATTGCGAATGAGTACCAAATAGGTGGTAAATTAAATATATTTTGCATATTTTGATTAATATAAAAGGCTTAATAAAAAATCACTTCCAAAGTTTCATAGCATCTTCTTTGGTCCAAGCATCCCGCTTATAGCGGTGAGTCATATCTTCAACTAATTGGTCTTTTCCATAAACTACGTTCGAACGGTCAGTAAATACTGGCACAAACATATCATGGCGTAAATAAACAGCTTGTTTTGGACAAGCTTCTTCGCAAAGACCACAGAAAATACATCGAAGCATATTGATTTCGTATACTGCCGCATATTTCTCTTCTCGATATAGATGTTCTTCACCCTTCACACGCTCTTGTGCTACCATCGAAATTGCCTCAGCAGGGCAAGCTACTGCACACAAGCCACATGCCGTACAACGCTCGCGACCTTCTTCATCTCTTTTCAATATGTGATGTCCTCGAAAAACTGGCCCTAAATATCGTTTTTGCTCAGGATATTCGATTGTTGGCTTCGCTTGGAAAAAGTGTTTTATTGTAATTCCTAAGCCCGTCGCAAGAGAAGGCAAATAACTTCTCTCGAATAAACTTAGTTCGGATTTATCAGTCTTTTTTGCTCTGTTGGTTAACTGCATAATTTTAATGAGTTAATGTTTGAATGAGTACCGCAATGGATATTGAATAAGTTAATTATTTTTAAGTTAATGCTCAAAAATTCTTGTTCAATTAAATATGATTATTATAAATTATAAACTTTATTAAGCCCCCATAATAGCATTTTTCTTTTTGGGTCTCAATGACCAAACTATTGAAATCAGAACAATCATAATAGCCAAACCTACCCAAATTCCAACTAATTTATAACCAGAAAGAATGGCAACTGCCGTTATAATAAGATTAGCAACTGCTAATGGAATTAAGCCTTTCCAACCAAGATTCATTAATTGGTCATAACGAAAACGTGGAACTGTCCAACGTACCCACATAAAGAAGAAAATACCAAATAAAATTTTTATAAACATAGAGCCAATACCAATCAATGTAGCTACATTATGACCTGCATTTGCTCCAATTCCTGATATTAATTGCCTCTCAACAAAATCCATACCTGGGTAATTATATCCACCAAAAAATAAGCAGGCTGTTACTGCCGAGGAGGCGAACATATTAATATATTCAGCAAAAAGATAAAACCCTAATTTCATAGAGCTATATTCTGTATGATAGCCCCCAACTAACTCAGTTTCACACTCAGGTAAGTCAAAAGGGGTACGATTACATTCCGCAAAGGCACATATTGTAAAAATTAAAAATCCGAGTGGTTGATAAAAAATATTCCAATTTCCACCATGTTGTTGTAATACAATTTCACGAACTGACAAAGTACCAGACATCATTAAAATTGCTATTATTGACATCCCCATTGCCAATTCATAGCTGATATTTTGGGATGCAGCACGAATCGCCCCCAACAATGAAAACTTATTATTAGAAGCCCATCCACCAATCATTACACCATAAACACCTAATGAAACCACGCCAAAAACGTATAAAATACCAATATTTATTTCAATTGCCTGTACGAAAACTTCTTTTCCTCCAATAATAAATGAACTACCAAACGGCACTACAGCACTTGACATTAACGCAGTAAACATTGATAAACATGGGCCTAAAATAAATAACCATTTGTCGGCTTGTGCTGGAATAAAATCTTCTTTAAAAAACATTTTACCGGCATCCGCTAACGGTTGTAATAAACCACCCCACCCAGCACGATTTGGGCCACGACGGTCTTGAATATAAGCAGCAACTTTACGTTCTCCCCAAGTTGAATAAGCCGCAATTGCAAGAGTGATTGCAAAAATTACAATAATAATAAGAGCTTTCCAAAGAAACATACTTTCGGTAAGCCATTGTACAAAAGAACCCATAGTAAATTATTTACGAAATATGATTTAAGAAGCACAACTAATCAAAAAAAATAGCAACTTCGACTTTAATACTAATAAATCAATATTCAATTGAGTATTCCAAATTACTTTTTGAAATAACTTTCATTTATTTGTTTTAAAACTTGAAAATCTTCTGTTTGCTTGATTTCTGAAATATCGTTTACATAAGGACGAGAATCATCAATTTTTTTGAATTGAGATTCAGCCAATTTTAATGCAAAATCAGGTTTTTTAATCAAATTTGAACCATACTTATTCGCCGAAATAACCGAAGCACGATTTACTTTTGTCGGCCCTTCAATCACCCAATCACTAGTTTGCTTTTTCTCAAAACGGCAAGTGTTACAAATAAATGCTGTTACTTCGCCCCATTCATTTTTGCGAGCAGTTACACGAATTACTTCATCTCCACGATACCATAATTGAACCTTCCCACTACATTTATCACAATTACAATGTGCATCAACTGGTTTTGAGAACCAAACACGGTTTTTAAAACGATAAGTTTTATCGGTCAATGCTCCTACTGGACATACATCAATTACGTTTCCAGAAAAATCATTATCAATTGCACGGCCAATATAAGTTGAGATTTCGGCATGGTCACCTCTACCCATAACACCATGGACACGTCCATCAGTTATTTGGTCAGCTGTATAAACGCAACGATAACACAAGACACAACGAGTCATGTGAAGTTGAACATAAGGACCAATATCTTCTTTCTCAAAAGTACGACGCTCTTCCTCATACCGAGTTGTACTTGTGCCATTTTCAAAAGCGAAATCTTGTAAATGACACTCTCCTGCTTGGTCACAAACTGGACAATCGAGTGGATGATTGAGCAACAAGAACTCAACCACTCCTTTGCGAGCTTCTACTACTTGTGGACTGGTGAAGTTTTCAACAATCATTCCGTCTTGTACTGGAGTAATACACGAAGCAACTAATTTAGGCATCGGACGTGGGTCTTTCGCCGAACCAGCCGTTACCTTCACCAAACAAGCACGGCATTTACCTCCTGAACCTTTGAGAGGCTCATAATAGCACATTGCTGGAGGTGCCACTTCTGGACCGATCTTACGAGCTGCCTGTATGATGGTTGTTCCTGGAGCAACTTCTACTTCCACACCGTCAACGGTAACCTTAAATAATGTTGGTTTTATATCTTCCATAAATTATAATTTCTGGTTTCCTAAATCGGATTTTGTATAAAATAATTCACCTACTTGGTTAATGTGGTCTAATAATTCGACATTATTGATTTGATTGAATATCGAAATATCGAAAAAGTATGGTAAATAAAGGTCATCTAGGGTATTATCAACTTTATTCAAAAGCGTTAGATTTAAATCTTTCCCTAACAAGGTTAAATCAATGTCGGAACCTAAATTAAAATTCCCTTTTGCCCTTGAACCATACAAAATCACCTGTTCTATTTCGGGAAATAACTCGAAAACTTGCTGAATATATACTATGTTTTTATCACTTAATCCGTACATTATTTTTAGAATAGTTACTCTTGAATACCATATTCAAGTGTATCTTTCAATGTTAAAAATAAATTAAAATATGAATTTGTAATGGCATTTGCTATTTCGTTGGCAGTTTCTTCATTATAGGTATGAGATGTTTTAGTTCTACTTTTGACCATATCCAGCCAAATATCACCATTTTCTATCAAACCTCTATTAAAAGCTAATCGAAAAGCATCTCTGCTACCTTGTATATTTATTTCGCCTTGATTTTCGTAAAAATCCTTAATCGTATTCCAAGCTAATTCATAAGTATATTCAAAGGCCTGAATTAAACCTTGTTGCTCTAATTCATTCAATTTGCCTTTATCAATAAACTTTTTTAGTTGCGAAAAGGCTTTTTTATAATTAGAAAAACGTTGAACCCATCGAATATTTTGATTCTCCATAAATTAGATTGAAGACAAAACTGCTCCCCTATAAACAGCACCCGCTTTGGTAGCCTCCAATGGATGCTTGATATGCCATTCAAACTCATCACGAAAATGACGAATCGCACTGGCAACTGGCCAAGCGGCTGCATCACCCAATGGGCAAATAGTATTTCCTTCTATTTTTTTTGCTACATCAACCAATAAATCAATATCACTCATCGAACCCATACCGTGTTCGATACGATTTAATACTTTTTGCATCCAACCAGTTCCTTCTCGGCAAGGTGAACATTGTCCACAAGATTCATGCTCATAAAATCTTGAAAAATTCCAGGTATTACGAACGATACAAGCCGTTTCATCGAAAGCAATAAAACCGCCCGAACCTAACATTGTGCCACTCACGAAACCACCATCTGAGAGTGATTCGTAAGACATCAATCTATCTTCACCATTAGCATTTTTCAAGAATAATGCACCAGGAACAATCGGAACAGACGAACCACCAGCTACAACTGCTTTCAAACGATGACCTGTACGAACACCGCCACAATATTCATCAGAATTGAGAAATTCATCGCAAGACAGACCTAATTCGATTTCATACACACCGGGATTATTGATATGCCCCGATGCTGAAATTAATTTTGTACCTGTACTTTTACCAATTCCAACGGCAGCATAAGCCTCGCCACCGTTATTGATAATCCAAGAAACAGTTGCAATAGATTCAACATTATTTACAACAGTTGGACTTTGGTATAAACCTTTTACAGCGGGAAAAGGTGGCTTATTTCTTGGATTTCCACGCTTGCCTTCCAAAGATTCTAATAAGGCCGTTTCTTCTCCACAAATATATGCCCCACCACCTGGTTGTACTATTAATTCTAAATCATAGCCACTTCCTAGAATATTTTTACCTAAGAAACCAGCTGCTTTTGCTTCCTCAATTGCTTTTTCAAGAATATGAATGACATACATCAATTCACCTCTTACATAGATAAAAGATTTGTTTGCACCCAAAGCATAGCTTGAAATAATCATCCCTTCAATTAACAAATGAGGGATGGTTTTCATTAAGTAATGGTCTTTGAATGTACCGGGCTCTGATTCGTCGGCGTTACAAACTAAATAACGCGTAATACCCTCTGGTTTTGCCAAAAAAGACCATTTCATTCCCATTGGGAAACCAGCACCTCCACGTCCACGAACGCCAGATTTCTTAACTTCTTCTACAACCTCTTCGGGAGTCATTTTCTTTACTGCCTTTTCGACAGCAGCATATCCGCCTTTCTGACGATAAACCTCAAAAGTCTCGATTCCAGGTGTATTACAATGTTCTGTTAATATTTTTATTGACATATTTTTATTTCACGAAATCGTTTAAATCATAACCAATGGCATCGCAAAATGATGAATTTTTTACTATTTCGCCAACGCCTAATTTATATTTTCTCCAATTTACTTTCTTATAATCATAAACAAAACCCTCTTCTACTTCGAATTCATCAATGAGTTCAATGATTTTATTGAAATCTTTATTAAATCCAGTTGTTGAACTTATCTCAATAATGACTTTTATTTCATCTAAAACATTATCTAATAAAATTACATCGCGAGTCGGACTAGATTCACCTTCATTAATCAATATAACCCAGCAGCTAATATGGTGATAACTCGTTGGTGTTCTCTTGGTGAATTTACTCCTATAAATTGTATAGGAGTATCTAACATAGTTTTAGTTATTTAGACAATTCTTCAATTATTTCATCAACTTTCTGGTTATTCAAATGCATATAATATTTTTCACGAATCTGGAAACATGGTCCCCAACCACAAGCGGCTAAACATTCTACTTCTTTTAGAGTAAAAAGACCATCAGCGGTAGTTTCTCCTTTCTTAATCCCCAACTTTTTCTGAAGGTGGTCAAATACTTCTTCTCCACCCATCAACACACACGGACCAGTACGACAGTATTCGATTACATTTTTGCCAACTGGCTCTAAATGATACATCGTATAAAAAGATGCCACCTCGTAAACCTCTACAGGCGAAATAGATAAGAGACTTGCCACATAATCCATTACACTTTGGCTCATCCAAGCAAATTGCTCTTGGGCTAAATGCAAGACTGGCAATAAAGCAGATTTCTGTTTTCCTTCGGGATATCGTGCAATTATTTCTTGTACCTTCGCCAATCTTTCAGGCGTAAAAACTATATTATTAATTTCAGTCATTGTATAATCTTATATTAAGCATCTAACTCTCCAGCGATTACGTTTAAGCTACTCAAAATTACGATGGCATCAGAAATGGAAACACCTTTACACATCTCTGGGTATGCTTGATAGTAAATAAAGCTCGGACGACGGAAGTGTAAACGATACGGAGCTCGACCTCCATCACTCACCAAATAGAATCCAAGTTCGCCGTTTCCACCTTCAACTGCATGATAAACTTCGCCAGCAGGAGCATCAATTTCACCCATAACAATTTTGAAATGGTAAATCAAGGCTTCCATGTTTTTGTAAACATCGTGCTTTGGAGGTAAATAATAGTGATTCTCATTTGCATAATATGGGCCTTCTGGAAGGTTTTCAAGAGCCTGACGAATAATTTTCATACTCTCCCAAATTTCTTGATTACGAACCATGAAACGGTCGTAGGTATCTCCGTTGTGACCAACTGGAATATCAAAATCAAAGTCTTGGTAAGATGAATATGGCTCCATCACACGAACATCATAGTCGATACCAGCCGCACGTAAGTTTGGACCTGTAAAACCATATTCTAATGCTCTTTCCCCAGTGATTGGACCAACGTTTACAATTCTATCAACAAAAATACGGTTACGATTGAAAAGTTTTTCAAATTCTGCCCAAGCTTTTGGTAAACTATTGTTTACTAAATCTCTAATTTTAGCAATCGCTGTTGGAGATAAATCTCTTTCCATACCACCAATTCTGCCCATATTGGTCGTAAGACGAGCACCACACATTTCTTCATAAATTTCATATATTTTTTCACGCTCTTGAAAAACATATAAGAAACCTGAATAAGCACCCGTATCAACACCCAAGATTGAATTACAAATGATGTGATCAGAAATACGAGCTAGTTCCATCATAATTACACGAATGTAATCAGCTCTTTTCGGTACAGTTACACCCAAAAGCTTTTCTACAGTCATGTGCCATCCCATGTTATTGATTGGCGAAGAACAGTAGTTCATGCGATCAGTAAGTGTTGTTATTTGATAGAACGGACGACGTTCGGCTATTTTCTCAAACGCACGGTGAATATACCCGATTGTTTGTTCGCCAGAAACAATTTTCTCACCATCCATTTTCAAGATATTTTGAAAAATACCATGAGTAGCTGGGTGAGTTGGCCCAAGGTTTAATGTAGTATATTCAGTGTCTTCAACTATTGGTCTATTTAGGGCCAAAGCATCCGATGTATTTTTTGGTATTAGTATGTCTTCCATGTCAATTATCAATTATCAATTATCAATTTTTTGTAAAATTGTCAACTGATTTATTGTTCATTGTTTAATTGTTAATTGAAAATTTATCTTCCAAACAAGGCATCAATTTTATCTTCACGAGTGGCATCTTCGAGTGCATATTCTTTACGCATTGGGAAGTAGTCCATTTCTTCTATATTCAAAATTCTAATGAGGTTCGGATGACCATCAAAAAGAATTCCAAAGAAATCGTAAGTTTCTCTTTCCATCCAATTGGCAGTTGGCCAAATGCTTGTTACCGTTGGAATATGAATATCATCTTGCGACAGGAAAACTTTGATACGAATTCTAACATTGTTTTGGAGACTGTGTAAGTGATAAATTACACCAAATTCAGCTCCTTGATTATCGGGTAAATGAATTCCTGTTAAATCAGTCAAAAAGTTAAAACGAAAAGTTTCGTGCTGTTTTAAGTATTCAAGAAGCGAGATAATATTCTGACGATTGGTAGTTAATGTAAGCAATCCCCATGGCTCTTCAAAAGAGTGGGTATTTTCTCCAAACTTTACTACTATATCTTCAGCTATTTGTTGATTAGTCATCATTATTATTGCTTTTCAATCATTTTCATGGCTTCTGCCAAAATTTTATTTTTGTCAATTTTAGTTAAAAGCTGTTCCGATGTGTAAATTCCTTCAAAGGCTTCTTCAGCTGCTTGGTCTAAACTTAAAACAAATGCCTCAGCTAAATTCTCAAATAATTCTTCTGCTTTCATATAATCTCCACCAGACTTTCTTCTTTTATTTACTCTTTCTATTTGGTAAAGCGAGTGTTTGATAGAATTATCCCAAGAACGTGTGGTACGATTCTCTGCATTTTGCTTAATCAAATGAATAAGCAAAATTTGCATATAGCTAAATATTTTATCTAATTTATCATCTTTCGCCATTTCTTCCAATTCATCAATAATATGAAGGGCATCAGCGTAACGGCCTTCATTAATACTTTTGCGAAGTTCCAAAATTTCATCCATAGCAAAATCTTATTGAATATTATATGATTCTAGTAAAGCTTGATATTCATCGCTATTTCTACGGCGTAAAGACTCATTGACAGCCAATTCTTGAATTTGCATTAAGCCATCTAAGATTTGCTCTGGACGAGGCGGACAGCCTGGCACATATACATCAACTGGAATTACACGGTCAATACCTTGCAAAACAGAATAGGTATCGAAAATGCCGCCACTGGAGGCACAAGCACCAACAGCAATTACCCATCGAGGCTCTGCCATCTGAATATAGACTTGTTTCAAAATTGGAGCCATCTTCTTGGCGATTGTTCCCATTACCATCAACAAATCGGCTTGACGAGGCGAGAAACTTGGACGTTCTGAACCAAAACGAGAAATATCATAATGGGAGCCCATAGTTGCCATAAACTCAATACCGCAACAAGATGTTGCGAATGGTAAGGGCCATAATGATTTACTTCGGGCAATACCGATTACATTTTCAAAAGAAGTTGCAAAAAAACCTGAACCTTCAAATCCTTCAGGTGCTTCAACTGTTTTAATTTGATTGCTCATATTTTCTGATTATCAATAGAAATATTGTAGTGCTACAAATGCTATTATTTCAACTTTTTGTTAACTTAATTTGTTTCATCACAAACAAATTATTAGTCTCTTTCCCAGTTCAAAACACCTTTACGAATCACGTAGTAAAAACCAGCCATCAAAAGTGTTAGGAACACCACCATTTCGGTAAAACCAAACCAACCAAGTTTCTTGAAATTTACTGCCCAAGGATACATAAAAATAACCTCAACATCGAAAAGAACAAATAAAATGGCAGTAAGGAAATATTTGATTGAAATAGGTGCACGAGCATCCCCTTCGGAATCAATACCACACTCAAATGGTGCGTCTTTTAATTCACTGTTTCTTTTTGGACCAATTGCATGTGTAACAATCATCGTTGTGACAATAAAACCAATGGCTGCAATTAGTAGCACCAAAATTGGGAGAAAATCTGAAGGCAAATATTCTTTCATAAATCAATAATTAACAGTAGTCAAAGGTTTAAAAAATTGTTTCTAACGGCTTTTTACTACTTCTCATATTCTAAGACTCAAAATTACTATGGTTATGTTTAGAAACAAAATAAAAAAGGGGCGAAAATATTTCAAGCCCCTTATTTTATTTAATTATAATTCGAGATGAGGCTTCATAGGAGCCACTAATTAGCCTAATAATATAAACGCCTTTTTCTAAGTGTCTAAAATCAAGGTTTCTTTTTTCTTTTAAATCGTTTAAAAAACCAGTATATACTTTTTGCCCTGTCAATGTAAACAAAGCTACTTCGGCATTTGGGTTATCTCCAATTGTTTCAATAGTAAATACACCTGTTGGATTTGGGTTAGGATAAACCCTAAGCCCTTTATCGAGGTAAGGAATAAATACCTCTAGGGCATTTGAGTAAGGAGAATAGCAAATCAATGACTTTCCATTTGTTAAGCTGTAAGGCCATGCAGTACGTGTTGAGTATTTACCAGATGCATTTGCCTTCAAAACCGAGGAAATAATAGACAAGTCTTCATTGTCTTTTTTCCAGGTATAAAACTGATTTAAGAATGTAGATTTTGGAATAGCTGACAGTTGGAATGCTCCTTCATTATATACTTCAGGAGCTGGCGGAATTGATTTTACAAATACTTCAAATGAGGTTGATTTTGATAGGCAATTATTATCATCTTTTACTTTCAAACTATATACACCTGCTTTTTCAACCGTAATTCCTTTTGTAGTTGCACCTGTACTCCATAAGTATGAAACCGCATCATTGCTAACTAAAGACAAGGATGAGCCCTCACAAAAAGTATTCATCTCATCAGCTGAGGTAATTGATGCTATTGGTAAAGGTGTATAAGTTAAATTAATTGAATCTGGCATAGATTCACAACCATTTCCATCTAACACCGATAAAGTATATAAACCTTCTTTCATAGCATAAATTTCTTTAGAAGTTGCACCGGTATTCCACTTATACCCTAATAATCCTTGTGTTTGAGTAGAAAGAATCACAGCATTTCCTTCACAAAATTTATCTTGTCCATCTGCTTTTATCTTAACGATTGGAAGTGGATTTACGGTAATATTCTGTGCAATTGTATCGGATAAGCATCCAAAACTATCCTTTACTCTTAGTGTGTATGTTCCAGATGAACGAACATTAAGAGTTTTTGATGTTGAACCGGTATTCCAGATATACGATTCAAAATCATTCTTAGGGAAAAGATTGACACTTTTTCCTAAACAAAAGGATGTTTCTCCATCAGCCAAAATAGCAGTTGATGGCCTAGGGCGAAAATTCACATCAATAAATGATTGCGATTCACAACCATTTTGGCCCCTTATTCTTAAGCTATATGACCCTGCTTTATTTACGCTAATTTTCTTTGAGGTTTCGTTTGTATTCCAATTAAATGAAACTCCATCATTATTTATTGTGAATAATTCAATGGTTTCATTTGGACAAATGGGTAATGCTTTGCTAGTATTTATAAAGTTTAATGGCGTAGGTAAAACATTAACATTGATAGAAGCCGAAGCTGGTGAAGGGCATCCGTTGAGTGAATAATTTACAACGAAGTAATTTCCTGAACCACGAGCAACAATTGACTGCCCTCTTTCTCCATTACTCCAGACATTCCCGTTTTTAATATTCGATGTCAATTTAACATCCTGACCATCACAAAAAGTAGTATTGCCATTAGCAATAATGGAAGGTTGAGTTACATTATTATCAGTGGATAATGAAAAAGGTTGTGAAAATACGGTATTTCCAACGTCGTCAAAGCATTTAAAAGAATATGTTCCATTTGAGACAGTAATAAAATTAGAAGTACCCCCATTGCTCCACTTATAAAATGGGTATCCACCAGTACTAATCGTAAACTTATTTGTTGTATTATTTGGATTACAAGCTATATTGACAACTGGTAAACTTCTAGCCATTAACGGTTGTGAATTAGAAAAAAAATTTTCGTTGAGATACTCATTCCAGTAGTCTGAAGCAAGACTTAAACCATCATTGTGAAAATGTATTCCATCAGCTCTGAAAGCTGACCCAATTATTTCATCAGTTGGTGGGCCTGAAAAAACATTTTTAACTCGCTCAATAGTAAGATTTTGACCTTGAATTACAGTAGGTAATATGGATGGATTACGCGATGATCGTGCCACGACCCATGCTAAATCTTCTTTTTTAGAGTCTGATCTACTTTTTTCGATTACCGTTTTTAAATTATTATAATAAGTTTCTCCATTTGAGTCCCCATCGCTTTCACCTTGTTGCCATAAAATAGCTCTTACTCCTGTTCGAGTAACATATTGTTGTATGGCGGCTTTCATACCTCTATATGGCATTCCTGGAACTTTGACAAATAGTGAAAATTCTTTTCTCAAGTCTTCGCCTTGAGCCGAACGCCGCCAAACTTCACAACTTAAACCACCCAATGCGGCACCATAAAATAGTACAGGAACATTCAATCTTTGAGTAAGTTTATCACCTAATTTTGCCCAAAACCATGGAACATAATTATAGGGTGCCATCTTGGAATTATTACTCATCTGGGAAAATTGGAAAGGCAGATTTTCTTCATTAAGAAGTGGGTCATAAAAGTTAATCGTCGAAACCCTATCATCAGTTGCACCAATAGTAGCCCCAGAATATAGCTGGTCTCCTTGAGCGTTGGATTGACCAGCCACAATAAATACTTCTCCAACACCAACTCGTTCGAGAGTAGCACTGGTTACAATATTTCCATTTAAAATACCTCTTACTTCGACATTATACCATCCACCATTAAGTTGGATTGTACCACTAAAATGACCATTATTCCTAAAATCAGGAATGGATTTCCAAGAAGTTTCAACACCCTGGCCGCCCCAGACCGGAACAGCTCGCATTTCGACCATATCAAGCTGTTGAAAATAACTTCCAGCAATGTTTACGCTTGCCTGATTTTGGTTATTTCTTTGAAAAACAATGCGAGAAACAGGGAATGTTATTTGGATTTGAGCAAATGCAACAAAAGATATGAAATTCAATAACAAGATTAACCAATTCTTCAAAATATTCATTAATTAAACGGATTAAGTTTCCTAACCTTAAACAAATTTACAAAAGCCTAAAACCAATATCAATATACCGTCTATTAATCTTATAAATAAAATTATTTAACGGCAAAAATGTAAGATTTATTCAATATAAACTCGTTTAAATACATTAAAATCTTTAGCTTTTACATTAATGAGAAAACTTCCTACATGAATTTCACTTAAATCAAATGTTCGTCTTTCATTAAAATTAGGCACATCATAACTTTTTATAAGTGTTCCCTTAAAATTATATATCTTTATAACTGCATCATTTAGATCCTCTAATGTCTCAATATTTATAATTGAATTGGGTGTTGGGTTTGGAAATATACTGAGGCCTTGCATTGACTTGTCGATCTTAAACTCAAATTCATCGGAAAGTGGTGAAAAACACCTAAGAATTCTTCCTGCTCCCAGTTGGTACAGAATGGAACCTTTTACAGTAAAAACACCTTCTGTCTTTGGCTTAATTATCTTTGTGATATTTGGCATGAGGATGTTATTTTTATACCATTCAAACTTAACATCCAATAGACCGCTTTCACTTACTTCTAGGGTATATGTTCCTGTTTGCAAAACATTAATTCCGATCGGAGAAGGTTTAACAATCACTTCTATTTCATTTGAATTCGGAGAAATGCACCCATTTCGGTCAATTGTTTTTACACTAAAAAAACCAGAAGAGCTAATTGTTAAATCTCGTGTTGATTTAGCATTACTCCACATATATCCTTGACTTTCGGGTGCGGTTAAAATCACATTTTCGCCATCGCAAAAAATAGTAGGCCCACTTGGGGTAATCGAAGGTTTTGGTGGTAATGAATTAACTTTTATCGGGATAATGTTTGAAATACTCTCACAACCAAATTCATTTCGAGCCATAACGGAGTATTCGCCTGTTTTAAATACAAGCAAGCTTGCTAATCTATCGCCCGTATTCCATGTAATTCCGTTACTTATATTTGAGCTTAGTTTTACACTTTTATCGGCACAAAATGTAGTCGGACCATCTGGGATTATGAACGGAGTTTCAGGCTTTGGAAATACTCTTACATTAATACTTTGAGAGACGCCTTCGCAACCGAATTCGTTTCTGGCTCTAACAAAATATTCACCTGTTTTATTTACATTTATTACGTTATTTGTATTTCCATTATTCCAAACAGGATTTTTGACAAAATTAGCACTCAGTCTTACTGATTTATCAGCACAAAAAGTGGTTTCCCCTTCTACCTCAATCCTTACATCTGGTTTGGGTAAAATATCAACCGAAACACCGTTTGATTTTACAAAACACCCTAAATAATTAACTTGACTAACAGTGTAGATTCCTTTTTGAGCTACCGTGATTGACTTTGAACTCGCACCTGTACTCCAAAAAATATCTTGATCTTCATTAGAGGTAAGTTTAACGCTTCCACCTTCACAAAAACTCGTCGCACCCTCCACTTGAATATTAGGTTGCTTGTTAAGTGAAAGTGATGTATAATTGGCTAATGGGGTGTAATAAACATTTCCGAAATTATCAACGGCTCGCCCTTGGAAAAAGCCAGTCGATGTTTCAAGCGAAGCCGCTTTTGATAATTCACTAAACCCATTTGTCCAATAATATTCTTTAAAGCCGTTTGGCATAAAGATTCTAATAGGTTTTTGTAAATTATCTGTATTACAGTTTAAATCAAAAAAAAGTGGACTTGACGGCGAGATAGAAATTGCTTTGGAAAAAAAATTTAAATCTAATTTAGCATTCCATGCCTCGGCTAGCTCAACTAAACCATTCCCAAAGAAATGAACCCCATCAGTTCTTTCGGTTATTAGGTCTGTATTTGGACCTTCAAAGGTATTGGAATAATTTTGAATCACCTGATTTTGAGCATCAATTACAGGTTGATATATACCTGAGGTTACTCGGCTCGAACGACTAATAATCCAACTTAAATTTTTACCTGTGTCGCTTCTACTTTTTGAAATAAGATGTTCTAAATTCTTTCTATATTTTTCAGTAGTTGTTCGCATGTCGTTATCAGTTTCTCCTTGTTGCCATAAAATAGAGCGAACACCAAACATATTTGCATAATAATGAAGTGATTTTTTCAAGTTTTCATAAGGATAACCCGGTAAGGCAAAATTTCCAGAATAAAAATCTTGCCCTCTCTCTCCCTCGGCACTTTTACTCCAAGCTTCAATACCCATTGCTTCAAAACCAGTATTGATAAACAAAATAGGGACATTGAGTTTTTCGGCTAAAAGGTCGCCAAGTTTACCCCAGCACCAAGATCCATTTCCAAAAGGAGCTATTTTTACGTTTTGTGTGATTTGAGCAATAATCGGGAATGGAGGTTCAGCAGTTTGTCCGTAAGAAAAGAAATTTGTGATACAATTTACTCTTTCGTCATTTGCTGAAGGATTCCCCCTATTCTCATAGCCCTGTGCATTTGATTGCCCAGCAATGATGAGTACCTCACCAACCCCTACTTTTTCAATTGTCGATATACCTACTACATTTACACCTCTTAAGGCCCGAACTTCAAGCTTATACCAACCAGCTCGAGCAAAAATACCACCTGTAAAAATACCAAAATTAGGATTTACAGCAATAGTAACCCAATCAATGGCAATTCCGCCTATGATTGGCGTAAGTCGTGCATCAATTCTTTCGACTCGGGTTTGAAACGTACCCGAAATTGGAATCATGCCTGCATTTGAAGAGTTTCGTTGAAAAACGGCTCTATTTACAGGAAATGAAATTGTTATTTGAGCTGAAGTAATTGCGTGCACCAAAAGAAATAAACTTATTAAAGTTTTTTTCATGGTGTATAAAATTAAATGTTCACTCAGATGATCAATCAGAGTTGTGAGTTTATAAAAAATAATTCAAAAGCAAATATAAATATATACTACAATTTTATCTTTCTAAATTTTCCCAAATCAAGTCCTTCAAGTCATTAATTCCTTGAGTAGTAAGGGCCGAAAAAAACATGTAGGGTAAATCCTCTGGGATTTTAGTTTTTAATTTTTTGATTTGTTTTTCATCAATCAAATCAATCTTTGAAATACTTAGTACCCTTTTTTTGTCGAGCAATTCAGGGTTATAAAGTTTTAATTCTTTAAGTAAGGTTTTATATTCTTTTAACGGGTTTTCAGCATCTGCCGAAACTACAAAAAGCAAAATCGAATTTCGTTCAATGTGTCTTAGAAAGCGAAGTCCAAGTCCTTTGCCTTCAGATGCACCTTCAATAATTCCAGGAATATCGGCCATTACGAATGATTTAAAACCACGATAGGCAACAACTCCAAGGTTAGGGGTAAGAGTTGTGAAAGGGTAATCGGCAATTTCAGGTTTAGCGGCAGATACAACAGAAAGCAATGTTGATTTTCCAGCGTTTGGAAAGCCCACAAGACCCACATCTGCCAATACTTTTAATTCTAAAATTATCCATAACTCCTGACCAGAGTCGCCCGTTTGATGGTATTCGGGAGCTTGATTAGTCGAATTTCTAAAGTTCCAGTTTCCTAAGCCTCCTCTTCCACCAGAAAGCATTATTATCTGTTGTCCATCCTCGGTTACTTCACCAATTATTTCTCCAGTTTCTGCATTTCTTGCAATTGTTCCGAGCGGAACTTCAATAAATTCGTCTTCACCTTGTCGACCCGAACGTTTTGCACCTTCTCCGCCAGCACCATGTTGTGCCTTTATGTGTTTTTGATACTTTAAATGTAAAAGCGTCCAATATTGAGAATTTCCACGTAAAACTATGTGTCCACCTCTACCACCATCTCCACCATCAGGGCCTCCATTAGGCACGTGTTTTTCACGCCTAAAGTGCCTTGAGCCCGCACCACCATTTCCTGAAACACAATTTATTTTTACGTAATCAATAAAGTTACTTGTCATACTTTAATTCAATATCTCAATGTACAATATAAGAGTATCTTAAATGATATTATTACTTTAAAATACCCTAAAATTCCTTTAGAGAGGAATATTTTAATTATTTAACTTTGTTAATTGCGGTACAAATAATGTCGAATATTGCTTCAACTTCACCAATTCCATTAATTTTTACGACTTTTCCTTTATCTTGGTAAAACGGTAAAACATGAATAGTTTTGTTAAAGTATTCGTCAATACGCTTAATTAACTTATCTTCATCATCGTCTGCCCTTCCGCTTACTTTTTTTCTCTCAGCTATTCGACTTTTAATTTCTAATTCAGTTACATCTAATTGTAAAACTAAATTAATTTTTTCATTTTTTTGTTCCAAAAAAATATCCAAAGCCTCAGCTTGAGCAACCGTCCGTGGAAAACCATCAAAAATAAATCCAGTTGCCACCGGATTATTTTGAACTTCTTCTTCCAACATTTCAATTGTAATTGAATCTGGAACTAAAAGACCATTTGCTAAAATTTGTTTTACTTTTTGCCCCAGAGCGGTATTATTATTGATATGCATTCTGAACATATCACCAGTTGAAATATGGGATAATCTATATTTTTCTATAATCTTTGCCGACTGTGTTCCTTTTCCCGCTCCTGGAGGTCCGAATATTACTAAGTTAAACATATTTATTGGTTCTTAATCAAGTAAGAGATTAGTTTATCTAAAAATTCTACATTTCTTGTACAATTGGCAAAAATAAAAGCATTTTTTAGAAAATGTATCTTTTAGTAGAAATAAATTATTGTTCAACAACAAAAAAGCCTAACTGCAAATCAGTTAGGCTCATTTATTTGTATATAAAATACCTTAATTTTTCGGTTGAGTACCGCCACTTGTGCTTCCGTTCGGAGTATTATTATTCGGAGGAGTTGTTGTACCAACCCCCGGAGTAGTACCACTAATACTTTGCAATACTTGAGTTGCTTTTGTATTAGTTGGGTCATACTTCAAAGCAGAATTCATAAATTCTGTTGCTTTTACCGGATTTTTCTCAACTAAAAGAGCTTTGTAACCTAAATAACCATAGGCCTCAGAGAAATATTTTGCATTTTTTGCATCGGCCTTCATGGCATCAGTAGATACATTAATATATCTCTCATACAATGGTGCAGCTAAGAATGTACTATCAACTGTTGAACCAAGAGCGTATTGTTTTGCACGTGCCTTTTGAATATGCGGGAACATCCAAACATCTTTATATAATTCAATTGCTTTAGAGTAGACAGTATCTGCTTTTACAAAGTTTCTAGCACGCATATACGAATCTGCTAAGTTATAGTATACTGTTGCATCTGCTGGCTTTTTAGATGTAGCAATATTCTTTTCGTAACGTTCTGCTACTTTTGGCCAGTTTTTGGCTACTTTAAAAATATTTATTATTGCACCATTATAGTCAAAAGTAGAGTCGCCTTTTTCAACTGCTAAATCCATATTGATAATAGCCAATGAATCATTCAATTTCTTGTTTGCATCGTCCTTAATACAAGCATACGCACGTCCTAACATTCCCCAATCAGAGGCCAAGTGACGGTCTTTAGCTGCTTGGGTCAAAAACTGAGTAATATTTTTAACACCATCTGCACAATCGCCTTTTTCAGTCTGTATATAGCCTTTCAATCGAAATTTGATTGGATCTTTTTCTGCATCAAAAATTTGATTCAAAACTGCTAATGCACCATCGTAGTCTTTGCTTGCTGTGGCCAATTTAATGTAACGTAATTTTGCTGCAGGGGTTGCTTCACTGTTGTCCAAACCAAATTTCGCATTCTCAGCGGCTTGCTTATATTTTCCAAAAGTAGTAAAGAGGTTACTTAAAAGGAAATAAGCTGGTGAATAAGTTGGGTCAGCTGTAATTGCTTCGTTTAAAAATCCTTGAGCTTTTTGATATTGCTTACCTTGATACCATACTTTACCCATTAAGGTCTTGATAACTGCCAACTTTTGACCCATATTAGCGGCATTTTCCAATGCTGTCATTGAGGCACCACCATCATTTTTAATAAGGAAGGCTTTGGCCATTGCAATATAGAAATCTGGGTTATTTTTTACTTTTTGTAAATCTAAGGCAGCTTGAATATTTAATACAGCTTCAGCAGGATCATTTATCTTTACATTTAAAGCATAGGCTTCACCGATACGAAACAATATATCTGCATTTTTATTTTTTGTATCTTTTTTAATCAAATCAAAATCTGCTTTCGCTCCTGCCCTGTCACCAGATAATAACTTTACGGTTGCTAAACCTACACGATTTAGTGGGTCAGGTTTTTTTTCATTAGTTGCAGCACCTTTTGTGAATGCGTCTGTTGCTTTCACTAAATCAAACTGATCATCCTGTAAATTGAGGTAGAAATAACCCAAATTGTAGAAATTCTCTGCGGTTGGTGCAGAAGATACCAATTGCTTGAAAATGGTTTCAGCAGCATTGTAACGTTCAGCCTCCAAATTTTTCAGTCCGTCTTGCACAGTTTGTGCCATTGTTTGGATCGATATCGTCAGAACAGCCATTGCTGTTACTGCCAAAGATTTTAAAATCTTATTCATTTTCACTCTAAAAGTTAGGTTTATAGATTCTTTGTTTTAATTAAATGTAAGCAAAGTTAAATAAAATGTAGTTTAGATAAAAAAATATTTTTAGGTAACTCATTTTTTTCCTTTGTTTATTGTTGATTAGACAGTTTTTTGTATTGAAGGTTTATAAAAAGCATTACAAAATTTGTTAAAAATCAATGAATAATTATTTCATATTAAAATAATGATTAAGGCAATTTACCTATTGGTTTTTTCTCAATAATTATCTCACGTTTATAAACATAATATGGCAGTAAACCAGATTTTTCTACTACCAACTGACCAATATATGCACAGCAAAATCTTATAAACGCACTTGTCAAGCCATAGCCTTTCTTTGTATGAAGAATTACTTTTCGTTCAAATGGATACTTACGAGCCTTTAAACTTGCAGTTGTCGGTTTAAAGTAATTATTTGAAGTTTTTGTATTAGATATTCCAACTACATTGATACTATTGATGAAATTTTGACTTTTTGAATCATCTATATCACTTATCCAGTTACCACCGATAAAACCAATGGCATTTTTATTTTTTTTTATATATTCAATCACATCTTTATTTCCTTCTGCGGCAAATATATTAGCATTTTTGATGTCCTTCAAACCTAGTCTTTGAATCATATAATTTAGATTACTCGAACTACTATTATCAAATACTAGCTTTGTATCTGCATGTTTTTTGCCTTCAAACATTTCCTTTAGTTCAGCAGATGAAAGATTTTTTATTGTACTTTCCAAATTATTAATAATGGCTACACCGTCTAAGGCCATTTTTGCGGGCAAATACGGTATATTATTATTGGTATAAACTGCTTTTTCACCCGCGGTTGCCTCACGAGTTACAATTGCAATATTTACTGAATCATTCATCATTAATCTCATAGCTTTTTGTTCTGGCACATAAATAACATTAATCTTAGCTTTTGGGTAATGTGCATTATAAGCCATAACTTCGGCATCTACAATTGGTTGTAATGATTCATCGGCGGCAATTGTAATTTCACCTTCATTAGGTAAATCTTGCTTTTCATTTGAACTACATTGAGACAGAACGATTGAAGTAAATACGGCTATAATTAACTTTTTCATTATAAATTTCAGTGTTTTAAATTAATGGCAAAAAACTCAAATAATTTTTGGTAAACACATATTTAGATTATTTGCTAAATATATAAACAAAAAAACTTTCAAATAATTCCTTATTACAAAAAATAAATTTCTTACCGCAATTTATAAATTAAAAAATCTGTCACCAAGCTATAAATTCAAAAGCCACTTCCTAACAAGGAAGTGGCTTTTAATTTAAGACCTAGTCAACATCTAAGAATTATTTTTGTAGGCATTGTATGCACCCCATCCTCTAAAAATTCCATAAATAATGATTAAAAAACTCATTATCATTGCAACTCCATCAGAAACTGGCAATACTGAACGCCTAATAAAAACATAAATACCCATTACAACATAAGCAATGGCAGTAAATGCCCTGATATAAATTGTAATTTGACTAAAGCCCTTTGGTCTTTGATTCTGTAACATTATTCAAGAACGAATGAGATTGGCATAGTAAAGAATACCCTTACGTTACGTCCATTTTGTTTACCAGGATTCCATTTTGGCATTGATTTCAATACACGCTGTGCTTCTTCATCACAACCAAAACCTATTCCTTTCAAAATTTGAACATCACCTAAACTACCATCTTTCTCAACAACGAATTTTGCAAAAACTTTACCCGAAACATTGGCTCTTTGAGCAGCAGACGGGTATTTCAAGTTTTTACCGATAAAACCATACATTTCTTTGATTCCACCTGGAAACTCAGGTTGTTGCTCAACAGTTGTAAAGATTTCATCTTCCTTAGGTTGCTCAATTTCAACCGCTTTTGGAGCTTCGACAACCGGAGGAGCAGCTGCTACCTCGTCTGACTCGATACCTTCCTTGGTTTCGTTGGAGATAACCGCTTTTTCGATTTGTTCGGCAGGCGGTGGTGGCTCTTCGTTTTTAACCTCTTCATCTGGCTTTGGCTCAGGTGGCAGGAATTTGATTGTTTGGACTTCTGGTGGCTTTTGCTCTGGTGGCGGTGGTGGTGGAAGTTCCAAAGGCTTATCTTCTACTTTCTCCTCTTTCAACTTTGTAAGGTCAATTTCAACAGCAACTTCTTTTTTTGCTTTTGGTTGGATTGACGCATAAAGCATCGGAGCACCTATTGCCCCCAAAAACGCCACAGTCCCATACAAAAGAGAACGATTTACCGTCTTTTTATATGCCTTTCTTAGATCGTATGCTCCATATGCCTTGTTTCGGGTCTCGAACACCATGTCATCTAAGGTAACTTCGACATTATTTTTAGGGTCCATATTTATTTAATTTTAATCAATAGTTAGCATATAAAATGCAGACTAAATGAGTACGCTTAATTACTTTTTTGGAACAGCGATTTTCTGCTTGTAAATATCCAACTCACCTGTAGTTGGGTCAACAATTGCATAAAGCTCTGATTTTGTGATTGACATTTCATCCAAAATATCTACCGTATTCTTGTAGGTTGCATCATCAGTTGGCTTGATAACGATGGTAAACTTCTCTGGAGAGGTTGCATTTACCTTACCTTTCAAAATTGCTGTACGAATACCTTCTTTTGAATAATCTGATTCTATCATTAACTCTGGTGTGAGAGTTTTCGCAGATTTCTGATGATAGAAAATGCGATTGTCCTTACCCATTATGATAGAAATAGTATTCGATTCCTTCATTTCAGAAGTTTCAATAGGCTCGTCATCCTTAGGTTTTTCGGGCATATTCAACTTCATCATGTTAGGCTTACTAAACGTCGTGGTGAATACAAAGAATGTAATCAGTAAGAAACCCAAGTCAACCATTGGAGTCATATCGACTCTTGCTGATTGTTTTTTCGCCCGGACTTTACCATCACCTTTGCCACCACCACTGGAGGTGTCTATTTCTGCCATTGCATTACAATGTTTAGATTGTTTTAACTAAATTTTTTAAGACTCAATTCGGAGCACCTTCAACTCCAGTAATTAACTGAAATTTGTTGATGTCTCTCTTACCAAGTTCATTAAGTACCTGCTTTACAGCTGGGTAACTTGTAGTAGCATCGCCTCTTATAGCTAATTTAGCTGATGTGTTTACTTCTTTCAAATAAGTAGAAACCCAATCACCTAATTCACTTTTAGTGCTGTCATTCGGAATACCCGCCATTTTTACATTCAATTGATCTTCTGGAGGTAGATTTAAATATTGCTTTAAACCAGCAATACTTATTCCGAAATCTGCTAATTTCTCAAAGCTTTTAAGGTCTCCATTATTCACAGAAACTCCATATTTTTGAGCCATTCTTTGAAACAATTCTCCACGTTCTTTAGCGTTTGAAATGCCGAAATAATATTTACCTGTTGGGTCAATACTAATCGTTGCTACGCCTGTTTCGGGGATTTTTGTTTGCGAAATTGACGAAGGGGTATCAATTGTTACTGATTCTTGACCTTTAAACTGGGTAGTCATGATAAAGAAAGACAATAACAAAAATGCCACGTCGCACATCGCTGTCATATCCATGACAGGACCTTTTCGTTTTGGTTTTATTGCTGGCATAACTCCTTGATAATTTAGATTTAATAAAATTAACGCTTACTGATTTAGATTATTGTCTAAATATATAATAAATATCTGAAATAATCTATTTCGGTAAAAAATTAGTTATGAGCAGCAAAATTCTGTTGGATGCTCATTCCGATTTCGTCAATTTTGTAAGTCAACTCATCAATTTTTGATGTAAAGAAGTTATACATAATGATTGAAATTGCTGAAGTACCGATTCCCAAGGCTGTGTTAATCAAGGCCTCAGAAATACCAGTTGCCAAAGCAGCTGCGTCTGGAGCTCCACCGCCAGCACCTAAAGCTGAGAACGCACGAATCATACCAAGTACCGTTCCTAACAAGGCAATCAAAGTTGATACCGTTGCGAGTGTTGAAAGGATTGTAAGATTTTTCTCTAACATTGGAAGTTCTAATGAAGTAGCTTCTTCAACTTCTTTTTGTAGAGCTGCTAATTTTTGTTCTTTGTCCATTGAAGCATCCGTTGATAACAAGCTATATTTACCTAAAGCTGTTTTTACAACGTTTCCTACTGAACCTTTTTGTTTGTCACATTCTTTGATTGCGTCAGTAATGTTGTTTGAATCTAATAACGCACGAACTTTACGTACGAAAGCATCAATGTTACCAGTACCAGTTGCCTTATTAATAGTGAAAAAACGCTCGATTGAGAATACCAATACACAAAGGAAACAAGTCATCAAAATAGGTACAACAACACCACCACTGTGAATTAGACCGAAGAAATCACCTGGTTTTGGTTTGTGTTTTTCTGCATCTAGGAAGTGACTTGCATCACCTAAAATGAAAACGTAAGATAATACTGAAATAGCAATAAGAACTGGGATTGTTAAAGCTGGATTTAATCCACTACCTGCTGACTGATTTGCGGCTGGTTTAGCTGCAGGGGCTGCTGTCTTTTTTTCCATTAGATTAGAAAATTTTAGGGTTTTAAAAAGTTAAAAATGTTTTTGTGTTAAATAAAAGTTAAAAAAATTAAAAAATCGAGCTATTTCAAAAGAAAATACTGTCAATCCAGTTAAAGTGTTATTTTTAATTTTTTGACAATTTTATAGAAAAACAGCGAAACAAAAAAGTATAAATACAATTAATTTTTAGGCAAAAACTGAACTATTAAACTTTTTCAAGATTTTCCTATCATAAATTTGATACGATAGGTAGTCTTAACATTTTAGTTATCAGGTATTTAGCCATATTTTTAATAATATTCAAATATCATCAAAACTAAAGTTTTCGTTTATATTATTTTTTACACCGAATCGAAAGTTATTAACTTGAAATGTGCTCAAATGAACTATTGTTTATTACTATCTACCTTTATACGCTCCTCACGGTTTACTAATTCCCATGCTGTTTGGAACACTAAGCGTGTAATTTGTTGATATTTTGGAAAAAGAATTTTCTCAACATCATCTCCCGGACGGTGATAATCTTCGTGTACACCTGTGAAATAAAATATGACTGGAATCTTATTTTTGGCAAAGTTATAATGATCAGATCGATAGTAAAAACGGTTTGGATCTTTAGGGTCATTAAATGTGTAATCTAGGTCGTAGTTGATATATTTTTTATTCACTTCTTCACTAATTTGGTGTAATTCTGACGACAATTTATCCGAGCCTATCAAATAAACATATTCTTCTTTGGGTGAGTGTTGCTTATCAATTCTGCCTATCATATCGATGTTTAAATCGCAAACTGTTTTTGATAGAGGAATTATTGGATCTTTGTCAGCATAGTATTGCGAACCAAGTAATCCTTTTTCCTCACCAGTGACGGTCATAAACAAAATACTTCGACGTGGACCATTTCCTGCCTGTTTAGCCTTGGCAAATGCTTCAGCTATTTCGAGAACAGCACAGGTGCCTGAGCCATCATCATCTGCTCCGTTGTGAATCTGTCCATTTTGGATTCCAACGTGGTCATAGTGTGCAGTAATTAGCACTACTTCATCTTTTTTATCTGTTCCTTCCAGATAACCTAAAATATTAGCTGTTTCAACTGGCACCTCCCCTCTTTCGGCTTTTATTGAAATCGTTGAAGGTTTTATTTTCCTTGCCGAACTCTCTCTTTTCGAACTAATATCTTCAACAACTCGAGTCAATTTACTCGACTTCACATCAAGCATTTCAGCAGCAATTTCCTGAGAAACAAAAAAAGTTGGGTTTGAGGATGCTTTCTCGGCAGTTGAGGAGGCATTAAAACTCAATTGATTAAATCTTGAAAGTACTGCTTTACGTTCAGCCGCCAAAGAGGTGAATTTCTTAGCATCAGAAGCTGCAATAACAAAAAACATTTTTGCTCCATGATTCAAAGCAATATTTATTTTCTTTTGAAGTCCTGCTCTCTCTGTCCAATCTGATTTTTCATCAGCCTTTGTAAATAAATACATTCCTTCTTTATCCTTTGGTTCGCCATCAAAGAAAACCACAGCTTTGCCTTTTACATCTATATCTTTATAATCATTGTAACCAGACCCTGAAGCATTATCATTCTCAATTCCGTAACCTACAAAAACCACTGAAATAGATTGTTCTTCTGGGATACTAGTAAGACCATTTGGGTAGTAATCTTTAAAGAATTCTTTCTTTTTATTACCTATTTTTATGTAGGCATCCTTCCAACCTTTCTGGTAAAGGTTAAACTTTTGATAATACCCTTTACTACCATCTTTTTGTGGTGCAATGGCTTGCAAAGCCAAATCGGCAAAATGTTTTGAGATATAAGCCGCTGCTTTTCGCTGACCTTCTGAGCCTGTATCACGACCCTCTAGGCTATCCGATGCAATGTAAGAAAGGTGTTTCTTTAAATCTTGAGCTGAAATTGTAGCAGCAAATTCGGCAGATTTATTGTCTTGTGCCAACAGACTTGTGGAAAAAAGCAATAATAAAACCAGCGTTTTTTTCATGTATAATGATTGGTTTGTTGAAATAAATTTTAGTAAAAATAAAAGATTTTCAAATCAAATTCATCTTTTACTTATAATTTTGCTTAAATTACTTTATCTGATTAAATGAATAAAGAGCTCGTTTTAAAAAAATACTTCGGTTACGACAAGTTTCGTCCACTACAAGCTGAGATAATTGATACAATTTTGGCAAAACAAGATTGTATGGTACTAATGCCCACTGGTGGAGGAAAATCAATTTGTTTTCAAGTACCCGCTTTGGTAATGGAGGGTATCACTTTGGTGATTTCGCCCTTGATTGCCCTCATGCAAGACCAAGTGCAGTCGCTAAAAGCCAACGGTGTACCTTCGGCATTTTTGAATAGTTCTTTAAATTCAACCGAACAACGAACGATTGAGGAAAAATGTAAAAATGGAGAATTAAAGCTACTATATATATCACCAGAAAAACTTTTTCACAACAATTATTTAAGTTTCATTAAAACTCTGTTTGTCAATCAAATAGCAATTGATGAGTCCCACTGCGTTTCTACTTGGGGGCATGATTTCAGACCCGAATATACAAAGCTAAATATTTTAAAAGAAACCTTTCCTGATGTGCCTGTGGTTGCACTCACTGCAACGGCAGACCGTGTAACAAGAAAAGACATATTAACTCAATTGGGCGTGCCTGATGCAAAAGTTTTTATTTCTTCTTTCGACCGACCGAATCTTAGTCTAAATGTTTTGGGTGGGCGAAACAGATTGAAAATTATGCAGGAGTTTATTGGAAAAAGACCAAATCAGTCGGGAATTGTTTATTGTTTAAGCAGAAAAAATACGGAGGATGTTGCCGAAGGTTTACGCAAAGTCGGCATACGAGCGATGCATTATCATGCAGGAATAGATTCAAAAACTCGCTCGGAAGTTCAAGATGCTTTTATAAAGGATGAGATTCAGGTAATGGTTGCAACTATCGCATTCGGAATGGGCATTGATAAATCGAATGTTCGATTTGTGATTCATTATAGCCTGCCATCGAATGTAGAAAGTTATTACCAAGAAATTGGTCGAGCGGGACGTGATGGCATGAAATCGGACACGCTACTTTTCTATAGTTTTGCCGATATAATGACTCGCAAAGAAATGATTCAGAACTCCGAATTACCTGATGCGATGAAAGAAGTACAGTTTGCAAAACTCGACCGAATGAAGCAATATGCAGAGTCAGAGATTTGCAGAAGGCGTATTTTGTTGAGTTATTTTAACGAAGAAGCACAAAACGATTGCGGGAATTGTGATGTTTGTAAGAATCCTCCACAAAAATTTGATGCAACTATTTTTGCACAGAAAGCATTATCTGCCATCTCTCGAACCAACGAAAAGGCAGCAATGGGTATGATCATTGATATTTTGAGAGGCTCACAGAATAGAGCAATTTTTGACCGAGGATATCAAAATCTAAAGACTTTTGGTGCAGGAAAAGAACTAAAATACGAAGAATGGGCCGATTATATCACGCAAATGCTCAATTCTGGCGTACTTGATATTGCATACGACGAACGTCATTCATTAAAATTGAATGCGGTTTCAAATCAGGTTTTAAAAGATGGGAAGAAAGTAAATTTAGTAAGGTTTGAGGCCTACGATAGTAAGAAAGCAAGGCAAGAGGAAGCCGCTCCGAAAGAAAAAACAAAGAAAGAAGTAATAAAAGATGCTTTGTTTGAAAAACTTAGAATCTTACGCAAGAAAATAGCCGACGAACAAAGTGTGCCGCCGTTTGTAATTTTCTCCGATGCTACACTTTCAGATATGGCACAGAAACGTCCAATTAATCGTTTTCAAATGATGGCAGTTTCGGGAGTTGGTGAGCAGAAATTTAGGCAATATGGAGACGAATTTATCAATGAAATTCTATCTTTTACCGGTCAAAATTCTAGTATGGGCCGAGTCAAACAAGAAAAAGGTATGACATTCCTCGAAACGTTTGAAATGTATAAAGCTGGGCTATCAATTGATGAAATGGCCGCCAAAAGAGCATTAAATCCAGTAACAATTATCAGTCATTTGGTGAAGCTTAAACAAGATGGACAGGACATTGACCTCAAACAATACATCGCTACCTACGAATTAAATCAGATTATTGCAGAAGCAATGAAACTTAATATTCAGAAAGGTGATGCCCTAAAACCATTGTTTGAAGCCCTTGAAGGAATTTATGATTATGGGAAATTAAGGCTTGCTCTGGCAATTTGGGAAAGTTAGAGAGTGCTGAGTTTAGTGTTCTGAATGCATAGATTACGAATAATTGAATTCGTTACAATTATATTTAAAACTCAAAACACAGCACTCAAAACTATCTATAACCTTCTGCTTGTAAATAGAAAAGTTCGGCATAGCGACCATTTTTTTCAAGAAGCTCTTCATGCGTACCTATTTCAAGCATTTGCCCTTTGTCTAATACCAAGATCCTATCAGCCATTCTTACCGTTGAAAACCTATGCGAAATCAAAATAGCCGTTTTCCCTTTGGTGAGATCGGCGAAACGACGAAAAACTTCATATTCAGCACGGGCATCTAGGGCGGCTGTTGGCTCGTCTAAAATAAGTACATCCGCTTCACGTAAATAGGCTCTTGCCAAAGCAATTTTTTGCCATTCGCCGCCCGAAAGTTCGATACCTTTGGCAAATTTTCTTCCCAATGGCTGGCCGTATTTCAATGGTAATTTTTCTATAACGGTATCGGCCAAACTTTGGTGAGCTGCTCTTTCGAGTTCAGATAATTCTTCACGAGAAGAAATATCTCCAACCGCAATATTATCGCCTGCAGTAAAATTGAATTTTTGAAAATCTTGAAAAATAACACCGATGTGTTCACGCAATTCTACTAAATTATATTCCTTTAAATCAACGCCATCGAGTAAAATTCTTCCTTCATCTGGGTCATATAATCTTGCGAGAAGTTTGACCAAAGTTGTTTTTCCGGAACCATTTTCGCCAACTAAAGCCAACTTTTCTCCTACTTTTAAATCGAAATTCAGATTTTTATTTGCCCATTTATCAGAATTTGAATATTTGAAGCCAACATTTACAAATCGAAATCCTTCTTTGATTGGATTTGGAAAAGGTTTGGGAAAAATGGGAGAAGTAATTTGTGGCTCGATGAGATAAAACTCAAATAAATCATTCAAATACAAAGCTCCTTGTGAAATACTTGTAAATCTTCCGAGAATACCTTCCAATAAAGATTTTAACTGACGAAACGAACCTGCCAAAAATGTCAAACTTCCAATCGTTACGATTCCTTTTACAGTATCAATGAGAATCATGGTGTATGCACCAAAATACCCAAATGTGCCAATAGCCACGAGTAAACTCCCCCAAGAAGCTCGTTCGATAGAAAGTTTTTTATTTTCTTCGAAATATTGGTATGATAAATTGCGAAATCGCTCAATTATAAAATCTGAAAGCCCGAAAAGTTTTACTTCTTTGGCGGTTTCATCGCTTGCACCAATAAAACGATAATAATCTAATTCTCGGCGTTGCGGAGTCCAGCCTCTTTGTAACGAATAAATTTTTGAGTTAAAATGCCATTCACCAATAAACGAAGGAATAACCGAAACCAAAAGCAATACAATGAGCCACGGATTAAAAGTGACGAGTCCGACGAGCAATAAACCCATGGTGATGGCATCTTGTCCTTGAGCCAAAACTTGTGAAAGTAGCACGGTTCGGCCGTTTGTTTGCTGTCTGGCACGTTCGAGTTTATCATAGAAAGTTGCGTTTTCAAACTGAGCCAAATCGAGTGAAACTGCATGTTTCATTAATTTTATTGAAGTTTTATTCGCAAACAAATCCCCTAAAAGGCTATCAGTTAAGGCAATAGCACGAGAAAGCAAATCACTGATAATCATTAAACCAAATTCAGTAGCTATCAATAAATAGATATGATTTAAGTTTTCAGATTTGTGGTTACTTAGCAACAAAACTTCATCAATGATGAGTTTGCTAATATATAATATTGAAATAGGAATGGCCGAACGCAACAAACGCAAGCAAATATTACCAATTGTTAAAGAAGGAGATGCAAGATAAACCTCATGTAGAAAACTAGGCAAATTGCCCAATGCCTTTAGTCGTTCTTTTATATTAGGTTTGATTTCTTCGAAATTTAAAGGAGTTTTTGCCATAAACTTTTTTGATACTACTTTTTAAACTAACAGCCAAACTATTGCTTTGGGTTCAGTACAAAGATTTTTAACTGCAAATTGCCATTCAAACTTTATGTTTTCTTATAAATATATCCTTCTTTTGTACCAAAATAAAAAAACACCAACTGAAACAAACCAATACTTTCTGGCCGATATTGCTAATGAGGATGGTCTGCTTTTGAGGTTTTAAACAGAAGGTAATTTTCAAAACTCTGTGAAGCAGCCTATAAACGCCTTTATGACGAGGGATTAGATTAACATAACTTTACTTATAGAAATTTTAACCTCAAAGATTAGAATCTCACATCCTAAATCTTAGTTCTTTAAAAAATGACTAACCTTTTATTATTAATTATTTGTCTTTCGTTAGGGGGAATTCTCCAACGAACCAAAGGATTTCCGAAAGATGCTTATTTGGGTATGAATGCGGTCATTATTAATATTTGTTTACCTTCACTAACACTACTATATACAAGTCAAATTTCTTTTAAAGCAAATCAATTACTCGTCGTTCTGACGCCCTACATTCTATATATAAGTTCATTTATTTTTTTCAAAATCATTGCCAGAAGCCTTAATCTCGACCGAAGCACGACAGGTGCATTAACTATTACGGCGGGAATTAGTAGTATTTCATTTGTGGGCTTCCCGATTTTTGAATTATTGTATGGCAAAGCTGGCGTACAAATGGGAATTCTGATGAGCCAAGCGGGTTCGTTTGTGGTTTGTGGGACTATGGGTATAATGACAGCTTCATATTATTCGGAATCCGAACCGTCAGCAAAATCTATCATTAAAAGTATTTTTGCTTTTCCACCATTTTTGGCTTTTTGTGTCGCTGTTTGTTTAAATATCATGGATTATCATTTTCCCAGTTCAATAAACGAAATTTTACAAAAACTGGGTAGTCCATTTACCGTCCTTGCTCTATTATCAGTTGGTTTACAAATCAAAATATCAAAAGAAAATCTTGCACAAAAACCACTATTATTAGGCTTATTTTTCAAACTATTGATTGCACCATTGATAATCTTTATATTATACCTTATATTGCTACAACAAAAGATTCTATTACCAGCAAATGAGTGGATTGGTAAAATGTGCATCCTTGGAGCTGCTTTGGGCTCTATGAATACCGCATCAATTATTGCCATCAACCATAAACTAAATCCGCAATTAGCAAGTTTAATGATTGGAATCAGCATTCCAGTATCGCTGATAACAGCCATGTTATGGCACTATTTTTTGTTATTTTTCTGATATACCCTTTATAAAATTAACGATAAAAAATTCTGAACAATAAAATTACAAAATGAGAAAACTTTTTACAAACCTTACATTTTGGGTATTAACTGCCATCGTTTGTGGTGTTTTACTTGGTCATTACAACCCTGAATTTGCACTACATCAAATCTTTGAAAAAGGCTTCAAACAAAATCTAATTATTTCTGAATTTGAAATAAAAAATACATTCGCCGAGTTTTTAAGTAGTATATTCATCAGTTTCGTAAAACTCTTTATCAATCCAATCATTTTTCTGACAATTACACTCGGCATTATCTCAATGGGCGATTTGAAAAAAGTTGGGAAAGTAGGAGGAAAAGCACTTCTTTACTTTGAAGTTGTAACAACAATTGCTTTATTAGTTGGTGTTTTGGTTGCAAATGTCATTCGTCCCGGTGATGGCGTTGTTACCGATGCCATTAAAGTTGGTGATATTTCAAAATATACCAAAAGTGCAACTGAATTTAGTTGGCTAAAATTTTTCTTAGATAATGTAACACTCCAAGTGTTGGTTCTTGCTATTGTTTTAGGAGTTGCTTTGAGTAATTATTCTGGTCGACAAAAAGTTGTAGAATTTCTGACTCCAATTTCAAAAAAGGTATTTTGGGCTTTGCATAAAGTGATGCTTTTTGCACCAATTGGAGCATTTGGAGGAATGGCCTTCACCATTGCAAAATATGGCATTCAAACTCTTCTTCCACTCGCCAAACTGATGGGAACAGTTTATGTAACTATGGCGATTTTTGTATTCGTAGTGCTCTATTTTATATTGAAATCATATAAAATTAGTCTTTGGAAATTCCTTAAATTCATTCGTGAAGAATTACTGATTGTTCTCGGCACATCTTCTTCAGAGGCTGGCTTACCTTCATTGATGGAAAAGCTCGAAAAAATGGGTTGTTCAAAATCAGTGGTTGGATTGGTTGTACCTGCGGGTTATTCGTTCAATCTTGATGGAACAACTATTTACCTTTCGATGGCAGTTATTTTTCTGGCACAGGTTTTCAATGTTCACTTAGACATTCAACAAATTTTAACAATAATTGGCATCTTAATGGTGACATCAAAAGGAGCAGCAGGTGTAACTGGCAGTGGTTTTATTGTGCTTGCCTCAACACTTACAGCTTTAAAAGTTATTCCGGTTGAGGGTTTGGCCTTGCTTTTGGGAGTTGACAGATTCATGTCAGAAGCCCGTGCCATTACGAACTTTATTGGAAATGGTGTAGCAACCATTTGGATCTCAAATAACGAAAACGAATTCGACCGTGCTAAAATGGAAGTAGCCTTTGCTCATATTGGTGACTATGAGGATATTATAAAAGATAACATCAAAAACAAATAAGAAACGATGCAAAAAGCTATTTTTGTCGAACAAATCAGCTCATTAATTAAAAAAGGCTTTTTTCTATAACTCTAAAAGCTTTCAGTCATACCTTCGTTACATCAAACTAATTTTATTCGAAAAATGAGTAAACAAAATTTAAAAGAAGAGGCACTTCATTACCACGCAAAAGGGCGTCCGGGTAAAATTGAAGTGATTCCTACAAAAGAGTATGCTACCCAAAAAGATTTATCTTTGGCATATTCACCCGGAGTAGCCGACCCATGTATGGCTATTTTCGATAATCCGGAAGACGTTTATAAATACACCGCAAAAGGAAATCTTGTGGCTGTCATTTCAAACGGAACCGCTGTTTTAGGTTTGGGCGATATTGGTCCAGCAGCAAGCAAGCCAGTAATGGAAGGCAAAGGACTTTTATTTAAGATTTATGCAGATATTGATGTTTTTGACATTGAGTTAAATACCAAAGACGTTGATGAATTTGTACGTACTGTAAAAATTTTGGAACCAACTTTTGGTGGTGTAAACCTTGAAGATATTTCAGCTCCCGAATGTTTTGAAATCGAAGAACGACTAAAAGCAGAATTAAATATTCCAGTAATGCACGACGACCAACATGGTACTGCCATTATTTCGTCAGCTGCGTTGCTCAATGCTCTTGAATTAGTAGAAAAAGATATTGCTCAAATAAAAATAATCATCAATGGGGCAGGTGCTTCGGCTATTTCTTGTACTCGTTTATATCATTCGTTGGGTGCTGATAAAAAGAACATTTTCATGTTTGACAGCAAGGGTTTGATTCATCCAAGTCGCACTAATTTGGATGGAAAAAAAATAGAATTTGCGAACGATAATATGCCTGCTGAAACCACGCTTGCTGATGCATTAGTTGGAGCGGATGTATTTGTTGGGCTTTCAAAAGGAAATATCCTAAGCCAAGAAATGGTAAAATCAATGGCAAAAGATGCGATTGTTTTTGCGATGGCAAATCCGACACCAGAGATTTCGTATGAAGAAGCCATCGAAGCTCGTGAAGACATTATTATGGCAACTGGCCGTTCGGATTATCCTAATCAAGTGAATAATGTACTCGGTTTTCCTTATATTTTCCGTGGTGCTTTGGATGTTCGCTCGAAGGTTATCAACGAAGAAATGAAGTTGGCAGCCGTCAGAGCATTGGCCGATTTAGCCAAAAAACCTGTACCAGATGTCGTCAATTTAGCTTATGGCGAAACCAACCTATCGTTTAGCCGAACCTATATCATCCCGAAGCCTGTTGACCCTCGTTTGCTCACAACCGTTGCCCCAGCGGTAGCAAAAGCAGCGATGGATAGTGGCGTGGCGAAGTTTCCGATTACAGATTGGGAAGCTTACGATACACAATTGGCGAAACGTTTGGGACAAGACAATTCACTCAAAAAAGTCATCACAAATAAAGCAAAACTTCATCCTAAACGTGTCGTTTTTGCCGATGCCGAAAACTTAACCGTACTGAAAGCAGCCCAAGAAGTACAAGATGAAAAAATTGCAACACCCATTTTATTGGGTAATGTGGCCAAAATCACGAAGTTACTAGAAGAAAATAATATAGACTTACCTTATGCCGAAATCATTGATTCCCGTTCTCCAGAACAGGAAGATAACTTGGCAAAATTCGGTGCAATTTTCTACGAAAAACGTAAACGTAAAGGATATAACCATTTTGAGGCAACGCAATTGATGCGTAATCGAAATTATTTTGGTGCAATGATGGTTGAAACAGGTGAAGCAGATGCCATGATTGGTGGAATGACTCGAAATTATCCAGAAACAATCCGTCCAGCTTTGCAGATTATTGGTCGCCAAGAAGGAGTAAAAAAGGTTTCGGGAATGTATATTTTGATGAGCCGATTTGGTCCACTTTTCTTGGCCGATACAACAGTAAACTTTAATCCAACAGTTGAGGAAATCGTTGAGATTACCGAATTAGCTGCCAAAGAAGTAGAAAAATTCAATATTAAACCACGCATTGCTCTTCTTACCTACTCAAACTTCGGCAGTGCAGATGGAGAAGATGCTTTAAAAATGCAAAAAGCGGTAGCAATTTTGAAAGATAAGCACCCAAATATGGTTGTGGATGGCGAAATGCAAGCTCATTTACCATTTGATATTGATTTATTGAAAGAACAACACCCTTTCAGCGATTTGGCAGATGGACGTGCTAATACGCTAATATTTCCAAATCTTTCTTCATCAAATATTGCTTATAATATTGTGAAAGAAATTGCCAATATTGATAAAATCGGGCCGATATTATTGGGTGTAAAAAAACCAGTTCATGTACTCCAACTCGGTAGTACAGTGCGTGAAATCGTGGATATGGTGGCCATTGCCGTTGTAGAAGCACAGGGGAAATAAGATTTCCAAAGGTAAGCTTAAACCTCACAGAATTTTAGTTTTCTGCGAGGTTTTTGATTTTATTTATTACTTAAAAGGCACAGAGTTACAAAGATCCTGAGGCAACCGTCGCTCGGCACAAAATACTTGTAATGAGGAAATTAAATGTCTGAATTTTTGCAAACATTTTTTGATTATGTATAAAAAACAATGTTAGAATATAAAAAGGCACTTTTTATTCATAAATTTAGTTGTAAATCATAAATAAAGTCCATTTTCAACAAACACTGCAAAAATTTTAACACACCTTGAATAAAATTAAAAAAATGAAAATAGAACAAATTTATACTGGATGCCTCGCACAAGGAGCATATTATATTGAGTCAGCTGGTGAAGTAGCCATTATTGACCCACTTCGTGAGGTACATTCTTACGTAAACAAGGCAGAGAAAAACAATGCCAAAATCAAGTATATTTTCGAGACTCACTTTCATGCTGATTTTGTATCGGGTCATGTAGAATTGGCTCAAAAAACTGGTGCAAAAATAGTTTATGGCCCAAAAGCTACGCCATCCTTTGAGTGTATTGTTGCCGAAGACGGACAAATTTTTGAAATAGGAAAAATCAAAATCAAGGTACTTCATACGCCTGGACACACAATGGAATCGTCGTGTTTTTTATTAATTGATGAAAATGGCATTGAAAACTGTATTTTTACAGGGGATACTTTGTTTATTGGAGACGTTGGACGCCCTGATTTGGCACAAAAATCAAATCTAAGCATCGAAGACTTGGCAGGTTATTTATATACTTCTTTACACGCAAAAATCATGACTTTGCCAGACAATTTGATCGTCTATCCTGCCCACGGTGCAGGTTCGGCATGTGGCAAAAACATGAGCAAAGAAACTTATGATACTTTAGGAAATCAGAAAAAAGTAAACTACGCTCTTCAACCACAAAGTAAAGATCAATTTATTACGGCGGTAACGGAGGGTCTTACACCTCCACCCTACTATTTCCCGAAAAATGTGATGATAAATAAAACTGGTGCAAAAACCCTTGATGATGTAAAAACGAATATTAAGGCACTTTCGCCACAAGCTTTTGAGGTCGCAGCCAACGAACTCGGTGCAGTGATGATCGATACTCGTGCTGCTCAAAATTTTAAGGATGGATTTGTACCGAATTCAATTAATATTGGGATTAAAGGCGACTTTGCTCCTTGGGTAGGCACACTCCTGACCGATATAGAGCAACCCATTTTATTCATTGCTGATGTAGAAAATATCGACGATGTAATCACTCGCCTCTCAAGAGTTGGCTATGACAATATTGTTGGATATCTTCAAGGTGGCATCGAATCTTGGATTGAAGCAGGAAAAGAAATTGATGTAATTGAATCTATTTCGGCAGAAGCCTTTGCAAAAATATATGCCGAAAATGAAGGAAAACTTATGGTAAAAGACGTAAGAAAGGAATCTGAATATCGTGCAGAACATGTTGAAGAAGCAGACTGTGTTTCGTTGGCATATTTAAGCAATAATATGTCGGCGTTCTCAAAAGATGAAACTAATTATATACATTGTGCAGGCGGGTATCGCTCAATGATTGCAGCATCAATCTTAAAATCTCGCGGTTTCGATAATCTAGTTGATATAGCTGGTGGCTTTGCTGCAATAGCCAAAACTGAAGTTCCACTTTCAAATTTTGTTTGCCAATCAAAATTGAAAGTCTAAAGAAAATAAGTAATGCTTAGGGTTGAATAAATAAAAAAGCTAAGGTCAATTTTATGCCTTACCTTTCTATAAACATCTATTTAGAAAATTTTTATCAAAAGAAAAAAGCAAAATTTTAAAAAAAATGATTGAACTCATCAAACAGCCGTGGCATTGGGCAATAGCAGGCATTATGATTGGACTAACGGTGCCTACTTTGTTACTCATAGGCAATAAAACATTCGGTATTTCGTCGTCGCTTCGACATATATGTGCGGCTTGTTTCCCTGCTGATATTCAGTATTTTAGGTATAACTGGAAAAAAGAATTATGGAATTTGTTTTTTGTGGTTGGCGTACTTTTAGGTGGAATCATTGCGAGTCAATTTCTTTCAAATCCAAACGAATTTATTGTTAATGAAAACACGGTTAAAGACCTAAAAGCGTTGGGCCTAACAGATTTTTCTGCAATGATGCCATCAGACATTTTTAGCGTAGAAAATATTTTTACACCTAAAGGTCTAATTTTCTTAGTAATTGGTGGTCTGCTTGTCGGTTTTGGAACTCGCTATGCTGGTGGGTGTACATCTGGTCATGCAATCATGGGATTATCAAATCTACAATTGCCTTCATTAATTGCAACCATCAGCTTTATGGTTGGAGGTTTTGCCATGACGCACTTAATCATGCCTTTCATTTTTAAATTATTCTAATCATGATACAAACAAACATAGATAAAACTGCCGTCGAAGAATTTGTGTGTGATGCACACAACAATCAAGTTAAAAAAGAAAGCTTTGCCAGTAATCTCAAGTATCTACTTGTCGGAACAATCTTCGGAATTGTTTTCGTAAAAGCTGAAATCATCTCTTGGTTCAGAATTCAAGAAATGTTCCGACTACAATCATTCCACATGTACGGTGTTATCGGTACGGCAGTGATGGTTGGTCTGATTTCAGTTCAACTCATTAAACGCTTCAATATCAAGACTTTAGCAGGTGAAATGGTTTCTATTCCTGACAAAACATTTGATAAAGGGCAAATCTACGGTGGACTCATTTTCGGACTCGGCTGGGCGATTACAGGTGCTTGTCCAGGACCATTATTTGCACAAATTGGAAGTGGTTTTTTGGCTATTTCGGTAACATTTATGAGTGCAATAGCTGGCACTTGGCTCTACGGGGCATTCCAAAGCAAATTACCTCATTGATAATATTGCACTATAATATTCGCACAAATTGAGGTTAGAAAAATAATTAGTCTAACCTCTTTTTTTATTGCCTTTACTTCGAAAGTCAAAATTTTTGAACGAAATATTTATAGAAATCATGCATAAGTCGATTCCAATCATAACTATTGAGCAACTTAATTCGTGCGATAAAAATATCTTGATGAAACTTGATGTTCGTCGATTAGAAGACCATCTAAAAACGCTTTCATCGGCCGATTTTCCACATCGACATGATTTCTATAATCTGATTTATATTAAACAAGGAAGTGGCACGCATGATATTGACTTTAAGCGACTTATAGTTGAGCCGAATCAAATGTTTTTTATGAATGATGGTCAAGTGCATGAGTGGAATTTGAGTGCTGATACCGTCGGCTACACACTTTTTTTCAAAAAAGAATTTTACGAAGTTATCGAAAAAGGACTTTCCTTACAAGCACTTCCTTTTTTCAATAAGAGCAATAATGATGCTCCAATGGTAGTTTTTTCGGACGAGGATTGTCTGCGAATTGAAAATCTTTTTGAGGAAATTATTATTGAATTTAAGGGCAATAAACCGCACCGAGATACGCTTATAAAGTCTTTACTGAAAATAATTTTGATTCGCTCACTTAGAATTTATCAACCACTTTTCAAAGGTGATAGCACCGACCTGAATGTATCAAAAATCAGAAGTTTTGAAATGCTCATTGAAAGGCATTTTAAAGAATACAAATCAGTCAAAGATTTTGCCTATAAACTCAATATTACTGCCAATTATCTGAATGCCATTTGCACAAAAACCGTTGGTCGAACGGCGGGCGAACTCATCAGAGATAGAGTCGTATTGGAAGCCAAACGCCTTTTACTCCATTCTTCAATTTCGGTTTACGAAATGTCCTATCATTTAGGCTACGACGATTGTTCGTATTTTATCAGAGTTTTTAAAAAAGATGTTGGCTCAACGCCCGAACAGTTTCGCTTAATCAACAGATAAAAAATATGAAAGCAACACTCAATAATTGGAAATTGTGGCTCGTTGTGAGCCTAACTTTAGGTTTAGCTCCGTTTGTTCCCGAACCTCATCTAATTGGCAAACTTCGCTGGCTAATGGGCGGTGCAATAGGTATGAAACCCATCGACTGGTTCGATTTAGTTCAACATGGTTTTCCGTTTGTTTTGCTTTTTAGGGCTTTATTTCTCAAATATCGCAAATAATAAATTTTCAACATCCGCTTTAAGATTTTTAACATATTAATTAAATTTAATAGAGATAAAAAGTACTACACATTAAATAGAAAAGCCTATGATAAAGCGATTTATTCTACCGTAATTTGCACCGAAATCAAATTATTACAGTAAATATTAACATTTAATATATGTTTGGTAAAGGTTCGAAAGTATATAGTATTTTTGCGATGAAATGTCCAAGATGCCATGAGGGAAATGTTTTTGAAACAAGAAACCCTTACAAGAAAATGACTGCATTAAAAGAGACTTGTCCGCATTGTGGGCTTCGCTATGAAAAAGAAATGGGTTTTTTCTTTGGAGCAATGTATGTAAGCTACATGCTCAATATTGCATTATTTGTAACAACAATCATAGCCTACTTTGTTTTACTCGACAAATACATCAGTGGCACTTTATTGATGATTATTTATGTATCACTAACAGCTATCTTAATGCCTGTTTATTATCGTCTTTCACGAACCATTTGGCTTAACTTTTTTAATAGTTATGCACCCGAAAAACGTGGAACAAAATAATTTTATAAATTTTTCACAATTCATAGAACAAATTATAACAAGATAAAATCAATATAAATTACAGTTATAAATTCAATAAAATATTAAGTAAGATTTTTCCCAAAACTCGCTAAATTTTCTATATTAGCTTGTGGTATTTAAAAGATAAGCTAATAAATAAGTTTTCATTCTTAAAAAGCAGATATTTTAAAATTATGAATTTATTAACAATCAAGATTTTATCGCTGCTGCTAATCTTCTCGAATCCTGTATCTAGTTTCATGTATTTCAGTTCCTAACTTTAGAAACAATGCATTTTTTAGAATTATATGGATGCTTGAGCAAAAATCATCTTTTCATTTATACCAAAAATTCCATAGCTAATTTGTAACTTTGCAATCGATTTAAGTCAAACTTTTATCTTTCTACATTTTGATGATAATTCTAAATAATAAAAACAACAAATGCTCGATTTAAACGGCAAAGCAATTCTGATAACAGGTGGAACAGGTTCTTTCGGCAAAAAATTGGTCGAAACTATTTTCAATCGCTTCCCCGATGTTCGTCGAGTAGTAATTTATTCTCGTGACGAATTGAAGCAGTTTGAGATGCAACAAACTTATCCTCAATATAAATATCCAAATATACGTTTTTTCATAGGGGATGTACGCGATGGTGAACGCCTTAAACGTGCTTGCGAAGGTATCGATTATATCATTCATGCTGCAGCATTGAAGCAAGTACCTGCAGCAGAATATAACCCGATGGAATGCATAAAAACCAATGTATTTGGGGCAGAAAATGTGATTAATGCTGCTTTAGCCAATAATATCCAGAAAGTTGTGGCACTTTCAACCGATAAAGCTGCCGCTCCAATAAACCTTTATGGTGCAACAAAATTGTGTTCGGATAAGCTTTTTGTAGCAGCAAATAACATGCGAGGAAGTCGTCAGATTACCTTTTCGGTGGTAAGATATGGTAATGTAATTGGATCACGTGGTTCGGTGATGCCTTTTTTCTTGGAAAAAGCAAAAACGGGCGTTTTACCGATAACTGACGAACGTATGACCCGATTTAATATTTCCTTGGAAGATGGTGTTGAAATGGTACTTTATGCCCTCGAAAATGCTTGGGGTGGAGAAATTTATGTACCTAAGATTCCTTCATACAAAATAATGGATGTTGCAAAAGCAATTGGTCCAAATTGTGAGTTTCCGAACGTTGGTATTCGTCCAGGTGAAAAACTTCATGAAGAAATGATTACCGAAACGGATTCTTTAAGTACAATCGAGACGAAAAAATATTATGTAATTATGCCATTTTCTCCGATTTGGAATATAAACGAATATTTGAAGCACTTTGGTGCATCGTTTGTAGAGGAAGGTTTTAAATATAATTCAGGAACTAACGAAGAATGGCTAACAGTTGAACAGATTCGTGAAGAAATAAAAACCCACATTGACGCTGATTTTCAGCCGAAATAATTTAGGAAAATGATTCCATACGGAAAACAAAATATTACTGAAGAAGATATAGCGTCAGTTATAGAAACGCTCAAATCTCCGTTTTTAACATCAGGACCAAAAGTTGCTGAATTTGAGGCAGCTTTTGCGAAATATATTGGTTGTAAATATGCCGTGGCGGTTGCAAATGGCACGGCAGCTTTACATATTTCGTGCATGGCTTTGGGAGTAAAAACATCTTCAAAAGTCATCACTACACCTATTACTTTTTCAGCTTCTGCCAATTGTGTGCGATATTGTGGCGGAGAAGTTGTGTTTGCAGATATAAATCCAGAAACAATATTATTAGATATTGGAAAAGTAAGAAACCTACTAGAAAAGCACCCAAAAGGCACTTTTGACGGCATTATTCCAGTTGATTTTGCCGGTAACCCAGTTGATTTAGAAGCATTTAGACATCTTGCCGATGAATTTGGCTTATGGATTTTAGAAGATGCTTGCCATGCTCCTGGTGGAAGTTTTTTCGATAGTTTAGGAGTAAATCATCGGTGTGGTGATGGTTCTTTGGCCGATTTAGCTATCTTTTCATTTCATCCCGTAAAGCACATTGCTACTGGTGAAGGAGGAATGGTTACAACCAATGACGAAGAACTATATAAAAAACTCAAACAATACCGCTCGCATGGTATGGTTTATCAGGGAGACCCCGCTTTGATCGAAAATCATGGTGGATGGTACATGGAATTGCAGGAGTTGGGCTATAATTACCGAATGCCTGATGTGCTTTGTAATTTGGGAATTTCACAGCTAAAAAGAGCAGAAGAAGGTCTCTCAAAACGAATAGCAATAGCCAACCGCTACAATGAGGCATTTGCAGGAACGAATGTAAAAACTATTATTCCAACTGCTAATCTGAGCCATGCTTATCACTTGTATGTGATTCAGATTGAAGACCGAAAAGGTCTATATGATTATTTACGCACGAAACAGATTTATGCTCAAGTACACTATATTCCTGTGCATTTAATGCCTTATTATAAAGGCTTGGGAAGTAAAGCTGGTGATTTTCCGAATGCCGAAAAATATTATGAGCATTGTTTGAGTATTCCAATGTACCCAACACTCACAGAAGAAGAACAAGAATTTGTTATTTCAGAAATATTGAGTTTTGTGAAATAAAAATTATTCCGTGTAGAGACCTAACATATTACGTCTCTACCACCTTTCTACAAAATTCCTACAATTTAGAATTAACCAAATCCAGCCAAATCTGTTTTCCTTCACAATTCCAATGTGTATCACCTTTTTCGTAAAGTACTTTCTTAGAATTATGAAAAGGAGTATAAATATCAAAAAAAGGCATTTCCAATGCAGAGTGCTTCTGAATTCTTTCAATTAAATGGTTATATTCTCCTAAATCCGTTCCCAAAATCGAAGTTTTATTAGGAATAATTGATAAATAAACTTCATCGAAACCTGCATTTTTGTAGTATTGATAAGATTTATTCAAATTATCAACAATTAAATTTATTTCTTCTTCAGAGATTCGATCAAAACAAGAGTTAATTCCTGAGGATTGGCCATCTAAGTGGTATAAAAGGTGATTTTTATCTTTTGAGAGCATTACTTTTTCATCAATTCGGTTAAATAATTTCAAATTCAGCCATGCTTTCCATTCTTTAAATGTCAAGAAAAAATCTGAAGAGAACAGTATAGATTCATGACGCTCGGCATTGTATGGCAAATAATTTAAAAGCCATTTTTTTAAACTTTTTTTATTTTCATTCTCCAAAACTACCTGATTTTCAACCACTTCTAAATTAGAAAAGGTTTTCCTAAATCGTTCTCTGAAGTGTCGTTCCACCCTCTCGATGATTAGCACATTTCGTTTTGAAGTATCCAGTTTTACTTTAATTGAATCAGTAATTAAGTATCTATTATAATTACTTAAACCTCTAAAATGATTCTTTTCGATGCGTTCTTTTTCGGTAAAACTATCGCCCATAATCATAAGGGAAGTATTTCCCGCTGAAGGATTTTGTGGAACTGGGCATTCTTCCAAAGAGGATTTAAACTGTGCTAAATTAGACATCCGGTATAAATCACCATAACGATAATCATCTTGGGTGATTCCGTTTTGGTATAACCACTTTGCTAATGAACCAGAAAACCCTAAAAACCACAAAAATGAAAAAAGTATTAAAAAGAAGTATTTCATATTTACGTCTCTTTTAGAAAGTGGATTTTAAAACTGAAAATATATAAACTGATTTGAGGTAAATACCCCGAAAAAGTAGCATAACACCAACAAAACCGTAAACTTCAACCAAAACTGTGTTGTATTCTGAGTGTTTATCTGCATCATAAATTTGTCTTTTAAAAGCAAAATCGCAATCAAAAACCAACAAAAAATCATTTCGTTGAGGCTAAATGGGGTTGCAATGCTACTGCTGTAATTTTCAATATGTAGCACTTTTGATAGAATTATCTTGGCATTGCTCAATCCTTTTGCCCTAAAAAAAATCCAGGTAAGCATCACGAGCATAAAGGTAAAAGCTAAATTAAAGGCATTTATAATTTTGTTGGAAAAGTGCTTTTTAGCATCAAATGGAGTATATTTCTTTCGTATTTGAGCAAAAACTAAATATATTCCATGCAATGCCCCCCAAATTATATATGTCCAGGCTGCACCATGCCACAATCCACTCAAAATAAAGACAACGAAAAGATTAAAGTAAGTGTTAAGCTCTCCTACTCGATTACCACCAAGTGGGATATATAGATAATCTCTGAACCAACCCGACAATGAAATATGCCATCTACGCCAAAATTCATTGATTGATTTTGAAAAATACGGAGCTTCAAAGTTTTCCATGAGCTTAAATCCCATTACCCGTGCAGCTCCGATGGCAATATCTGAGTAGCCTGAAAAATCACAATAAATTTGAAATGTAAAGAAAACTGTTGCAACCAAAAGTGTAAAACCATTGTGCTCGTATGGATTATCGAAAGAATAATCAACAACCATTGCAAGGCGGTCAGCAATTACTACTTTTTTAAACATCCCCCAAGCCATTCTCATCAATCCAGCTTTTAGGTTTTCAAGATCATACTCAAAATACTTATGAAATTGCCAAAGTACATTTTGCGGTCGTTCAATTGGACCAGCTACTAACTGCGGGTAAAACATTACATAAAGGGCATAAATTGCAAAATCTTTCTCAGCTTTTTCATTACCACGATAGACTTCAATTGTGTAACTCATCGCTTGAAATGTATGGAATGACAGACCGATTGGCAATAAAATTTTTAGTAATTCGAGTTGAGTTGTTGAGCCTAAATGGAAGAAAATATTATTAATATTTTCGACAAAAAAATTAAAATATTTGAAATAAGCTAGAAATCCAATGTTTGAAATTAAGCTAAGTACCAAAAGCCACTTCCGTTTTTTTCCTTGAGCATTTTCAATCCAGATTCCAGCAAAATAATCTACTACGATTGTTACAAAAAGAATTAAGATATAAATTGGCTGAAAAACTGCATAGAAATAACAACTTGCAAGTAGCAAAAGCCAAATTCGACCCCGATGGGGTAAACAAAAATATGTTAAAGTAACAACTATAAAGAAAAATACAAATTGTAGCGAATTAAATAGCATTGATTGACTTTATGACTATGTTTACAAATTTTATATTCAAAGTTCAGCTTAATAATTAAAGTTTCAAAGCATTTTAGCTGAGAATCATCAATTTTCAGTTTTTCTTAACGTTTTTTCTAAAGGTTATTTGACTTTTAAAATCTAAAGCTCTATATTTGTACTTTAAAAAAGGCCCTATAGCTCAGCTGGATAGAGCAACAGATTTCTAATCTGTAGGTCTTTGGTTCGAATCCAAATGGGGTCACAAGATAAACATCTGATAATCAAGCACTTACAAAGCGATGTAAGTGCTTTTTTGTTTTTAAAATCGCTATCAAGCAAAACACATTTTCATATTAAAAAAAATTAACATTTTCAAATAATATATTTTTGTCTGCAATGCTATTTAAAACTTAAATGCATCAGTGATTCGCCAAAGCTCCGAAGCATCCCACGCTGAGATTGAGCGACTACTAACTTGGTAACTTCCTGCGATCATATTAGCCTTTTCAAAAATGAAACTGAATCAAATACCATTTCCTTCAATGATTGGCAAAATATCATTGACGATTAAAAAATAGCTCTTGTTTACTTCTTTTTGATTTTCATTACCAAGCAATTGCATCAGTTTATTGACTTCGTCATATTTCCAATCTCGGCGAACTTGTTATTTATTGCTCAGAGCAGAAAACGAAATTTCAATCTTACTCGCAATCTCAGGTTTCCCATCATCTATGAAGAAAGATACTTGATTTATTTGGATAAAGACGAACAGACGGCACTTTTGAAGTTAATTTTTATGGCTACTACTAAAAAGATGCTCAAAGTTTCTTTAACTAATTTAGTACCTTCAGCTGATGCTCCTTTGGATTCGGCCACTTTCGATGATATTGAGTTCAAAACGAAGGGCTTTCAGTTTAATCGTGAAGAAACCTACGCCGGATAATGCCTATTTTCTTAGACACTCATATTTTGATTTATGACTACTCGTACCTTCCAATCGTATACTTCTTTCTTTATTGAGTATCGATTTAATAGGTATTATTGACTACTTATCAACTATGCCAACTCCTATTCTAAAAAAGTTTGTATTTATGCCTTTCTAATTGGTAGATTTGCAATTTTCATTGGTAGTATAAATAGCATCGGCAGACAAATGAGTACATTCTCCAAAAAGGTTTTTATGCTTTAATATACTTATTTTCAAGCGTTTACACTCATTAAAGGCCTCATAACTTTGATGCTCAATAATACTAATTCCACCACCAAAAAAACACTGCACATTTATTTAATGCCTCTATAAAATTAGATACTTTTTAAGATGGAAATGTATGTTTAAAAGTCTTTTGACTAAATCCAAGCGAGGCTACAAAAATCTTACACTTAATTTCTTCTTCTGTAGTTTTATCAAAATATGACATCGTTTTATCAGGGTAATCTAGATATACCCCACCCAAGACGAATACTGCATAAAATTTTTATCGCTAGGGAAAGGCATCTTGAATTTTACAGGTCGATTCTTGAGCCTCAATAAATATTAAAAAAAATTAACATTTTTTTCAAACAGTGTATTATTTCCCCGAAATACTTTTCAGATCTTTTCCTGCAATGTCTTCCCAGCGATAGATATGAAAAGTGCGATCATCACTCATTGCTACGATCAAACCTTTTCTGAAGTTTGTATTAAACGATAATGCAACGGTTTCTGAACCATCACTTTGATGTGCTTTAACTTTTATAATTTTAACAAGTTTATGTTCATTTGGGTTATGTTTAGAGCCTTCTCTTGTAAAAATATGAAATTTATCTGCTCCTTGGTCAGAAACTAATATATACCCTTTCTTTTTTGAAAGTTTGTAGATAGAAATACCTTCATGGTCTTCTGCAAAGCCTGTGGTGGCAAAAAGTGCTAATTGCTCATTCCCTTTGCTTGGTTCGGCATAATATTTTCTCACACCCACACCCTCATCTGAATAATAGACATAACCCAATTCATCATCTACCGCAATAGATTCTATTTCCTTTTTACCACTATAAATACCAAATTTTCGAACTAATATGGCCTTTACTCTTCCAAATCCATTATCTTTCAAAAGATATTGCCAAAGATATTCGCCTGTCGTTGGGCCGGTTTTTCTACCAACAATGGCATAGATTTCACCTTTTTTGTTTTTATATAAAGCAATTCCCATTAAATCACGAAAACCGGCGTTTGTTTCATTATCAAAAACATCGATACCACCATTATCAATAGGTTTCATATCGGGTAAAGAAAAAATGCGAAGTTTGTGTGTAAATCTTTCTGTAGTTACAGCAATATCGGTCGAAATACCTTTGAGTTTCAAGCCATATTCTACATCAACATTATTTGGTCTTTTCAATCCTCTGACTACTTTGTCCGTTTGTATTTTTCCGTCCAAATTAAAAACAAATAATGCACCGTCGATGTCTTTGTCGGTGCCAATAATTAGACTTTTACTTGGGTCTTTTTTATTAATCCAAACAGCAGGGTCATCAGAATCTTTTTTTACACTATCTGTAACAAAGGTAGGAGCAACTGGTAAACTATTTTCATTTCTGATTTGACCGTTTGCCTGTTGAAACCCAAAGAAAGTGATAAAATAAATAGTCAATAATTTAGTATTCATGAAACAAAGTTTTTTGTTATAAAATAAAAAAACCACTATTTTTCAAGTGGTTTTAGTACAATTTTCAGGGCTAACGTTATATTATTTTGTACCGAATGCACCTACATAAGTTGCAGGTTCTGGCGATTTGTATAGTATGCCATTGATTGTGATGCCATCTTTGAAATTTCTTGTAAAAGTAGTGATACCTTTACCCAAAGCAGGCGAACCTGCCGACAAATGAAAATCCCAAGCAGGATTAAAATCTGAATTCATTTTATCTGTGTTTGTAGGATAATTTACAAATTTAGGATCATTTTCATCAGCTTTTGTACCTATTACGTCGTTTTTGCCTGCAAGAATTTCTGTTGAAGGTTGAAATTGAGTAACAGCATCTTGGGTATAGCCATAGTAATAATTATTGCTGATGATAGAACGTTTGTCTTCTGGAAGTTTCGTATCTCTTTTGATTCCGAAACGACAATTTGCCATTAGGTTATTATACAAATCAGCTTGTACACTTTGTTCAACCCAAATTGAACCACCCTTCGCCGTTGGTCTTCTCCAGCCAGTATTCAAAATTGTATTATTGTATGCCACTACATATGCTTGCGGAGTACGTCCGCCTGTACTTGAAAGTTTTAAAGCATTCGTATTTGTGCTATAAATCAAGTTGAAAGCCACATCAGCTATAACGCCAGACTTAATATTGATACCATCACCACCACTCAAACCCGTTGTATAAAAAGTATTATTAGCAAAAATAACGCTACCTCCTTCAATGTACGTTGCATCATCACGCCAGTTGCGTATAGTTGAGTTTCTTACAACCATTTTACCAGAAGTATTCGAAAACCATAATGCCGGGTCAAACTCACCACTTACTGCTTTATACAATCCTAACTTTACAGAGGTTGATGCTTCCGTTGTTACAGCTCCACCATATTCCATGATTACATTATCAAGCACTAATTCAGTACAAGTTTTGGCAGCTAAAATTCCACCCCATAATTGTCCAAATTTATATTTTGCTAATTTTGCTCCTTCCGGAACTGAGAATTTGATAGGATTTGCAGTTGTTCCGATGGCATAAAGGTTTCCGTTTACAATTACTTCTGGTTTACGGGTTGTATCCATTACAATACTTACACCTTCTTCGATTGTCAAACTTTTCCCTACTGGAATAACAATATCACCTTTCACTGTAATAATTGAGCTTTTTTTCCATGTTCCTGTTACTTCTCCTGAAACACTCAATTCGTCTGGTTTTGAAACTGGTGCTACATCAGTTGTATTATCTTTTGTACACGCCACCATAAAAATTGCAGCAAATACAGTTAAAAATAAAAGATTCTTCATTGTTTTTTAGTTTTATATTTAAAATTTGATTTTACATTTTGAATCGAACCCCTACAACAAATGAACGTTTGTAAAAATCTTGACGAATCAAAGTGTTGTTTTTGGTATTTACATCTAGATAAATATCTTTATTCACTGGATTTGTGTTTTTGATGATTACACGCAAAGGTGTATCAAGCAGGTTATTTGCTTTGACAAAAATCGTCCATTTCGTATTTAAGCTTTTTTCGAGTGAGGCATCCATCTGAATAAATGCTTCTTGCCAAAGGTCATTGTCCAAAAACTGAGAAACAGTATTGATTCGCTCACCAGTATATGAGGCAGCTAACTGAGCATCCCAACCACTTTTGGTATCTTTATAAAGCAAGGTTAGGTTTCCAACATGAGCCGACTGACCATATAGTGGGCGAGTTTGTAAAACATTTTTTGAGAAAAGATTACCATTAACATCTCTTTCTCTAATGATTTTTTGTGTAGTTATTGAAGAATTTGTGTAAGTATAGTTGGCTTTTATTCCAATTCGTTGAAAATATTTAATAAAATCAAGCTCTAAACCATAGTTTGTAGCATTACCATAATTACCAGGCGAATAAAAAACATCTTGGCCACGCGTAGCATCAACACTTAAGGCATACTCAATTGGGTCTTTGATATACTTGTAAAATAAACCAAGCATGAGTTGGTCTGTAGGATTCGGAAAAATTTCATATCGAATATCAAAATTATCTGCAATCGCTCTTTTCAAATCAGGATTTCCTCTTTCTTGAAATTCTTCATTCACGACTTTTCCTGGAACAATTTCAAAGAAACCTGGACGATTGAGCGAACGAAAATAAGAAGTTCGTAAATATTGGGTAGTTTTTAATTGATATTTTAGATTAATGCTTGGTAGCAAATCTATATATTTTTGCTGCCCAGAGGGTCGCAGTTCACCCAAAGGAAACAACATTTCGTAGCCTTGATTAGTTTGCTCAACACGCAGTCCTCCAATGGCTTGCCATTTTTTGGTTTGTAATTTTGCCATTAAATATTCCGCCGCAACTTGTTCGGTGGCACGATACGTAAGAGCCGAAGCTACCGACCCACGAGGATTATTTAATACCCAATTAATATCAGCATTGTTTGTAAAATCTTTTCCGAACTGAGTAAAAGCATTTTGAGGCTGAAACTGATAATTATTATAAAAATTTTCTCGGCGTTTATCCCTGTAAAGTCCACCCATGCTCATTTCTAAGGTATTATCATCAAATGAGGCTAAATAGGAGAGATTCAAATAAGCTGCATAATCTTGGTCAGAATTATGCTCCCAACGACGAGACATAGAAGAAGCAAAGGTTTTTGTTTCTATGAAATTTTCTCTTTTTCCCAAAACGCTCACAGAAGTATTGTCTGGTATTATGCTTGTGGCTTTTGAATAAACTGCCGACCAATTAAGTTTTAGTTTTTCGAGAAAAGAATGATTGCCTTGTAGTGTGCTATTGATTATTTGTTGTTGCGTTAACCTTGACCTAGTAGAAAAACTTAAACCGGCATTCCCTTTTGCCAAATCATAGCCACCACTCGAAAATTCGGTTGATTTGGTGTCTCTTAATTGACTATTTGCAAGGTTCATGTAGGCGTTATACCATTGAATCTTATTGTTTTTATTAAAACGAAAATCTACTTTCGAGTGAAGTCCGAGCCTTGCTTGCTGGTCAGAATATTGGCGTTCCAAAAGACTTGTTATACGAGAGGTTTTTTCGGTATCATATACCGTCGAAGAGAAAAAACTACTATTGCTACCCCTATAAATATTTTGATAACTCGCCGCCAAAATCACTCCTAATCTATTATGTAAGAAACGGTTTCCAATAGATAAACCACCGACTAAGTTAGGCAAAGGACTTTTTGTTTGCGTTGTTGCAGTAGCTTTCGGAAAATCATTGACTGTTGCTCCATAGGAACTGCTATTCAATTCGTAAGGTGAAAGGCTATTGATTTTTCTCCTGTTAAAATTAGTAAATCCTCGATTGATAAAAAGCTCACTGTAACCACTTGCTAAATTTGCTCGGATTTCTAATTGATTAGGTGCATCTTTCATCACCATATTTACAACCCCACCGATGGCATCTCCCTCTAAATCAGGAGTTAAAGTTTTGGTAACTTCCAAACGTCCCAAAAGTTCTGAAGGAAAAATATCTAAAGGAACATAACGGTATTTATTATCTGGGCTTGGAATTTTTATGCCATTAACAAGCGTGTAATTATACCGTTTGTCCATTCCTCTTAAAATGGCATATTGTCCATCGCCATTACTATTTCTCTCAATAGATACACCCGAAACTCGTTGGATAAGGTTGGCAACAGTTAAATCAGGTGAAATTTCAATGGCTTTTCCCGATACAATATTCATCAATTGATTCGCATTTCTTTCAATTTGACGGGCTATATTTTCGCTTGATTTATCGGCAGATGCAGTTACAACAACTTCATTAAGTGTTTCCTGAGAATTTTCTTCTAAAGCAATGTTGACAATTGCCTCTTTATTTTCAACCTTAACTTTTATGTTTAATGTTTTATAAGAAATATAGCTAACCTGAATTTGGTATTCTCCAGATGGAATGTTTTTAATTTGAAATGATCCATCTAATCCAGTTGCAGCACCTATTTTAGTATTTTTGATTAAAATAGTTGCTCCAATTAGTGGTTCTCCAGTTTTAACATCCTTTACTTGACCTTTGATTGTACCAGCAAACACTTGAAATGAAAGAAAAATGAACAAAACAACCAAAGTGATTTTATGAATCATAATTTGAAAATATAATTTATCAACAAAATTAGGTAAAATAAAAAGCACCAATGTCTTGTAGCCTTTACCTTAATATAAATATAATAAAGCCTCTTTTTAGTAATAATTCATTAATATTTGATTAATGAATTATTTATATTGACTATAAACTGGACATTAAAAAGGCTATCATATTAATTTAATACAATTTTTGGGTCAACATTAATAAGTATATTTCTGTATTAAATATTGTCGTTTAGTTTCGTCGATACCTAATTCGGTTTCTAACATTTTCTGAACCGAACCGTATTTTGTTTTGATTTTATTTAGGGTTGACCGAATGTATTTTGGTTCAACTCCGGCTAGAACTTTCGCAATGGCAGGTTTCAGTTGACTCATCATTCCTGCTTTTGCGAGGTATTGCGTATAACGATTGGGGATAAATAATACTCTTCAATGATTGTCTCCTCTGAAACCCCCAAAACCGATAAAATTAAAGCAGAGCCTAAGCCTGTGCGGTCTTTACCTGCTGTACAATGAAATAAAGACGCTTCGCCTTGTTTTGAATTTAAAAGAGTTTCAAAAAATGGTGCGTAATTTTTGATGTTATCGGGCATTATGGTGTAGAATTCTTCTAAAACTGCCTCTGCCTCGGCTGGAGTCGTTTTTGGATTACCAATAAGTGTATATATTTTTTTCATCGCATCACCATTACTTGGAGAAATAGAAGTCCAAACTCGATTTACTTCAAAATCCGATGGATAAATGTCAGGACTTTGTTTTATTTCTTGTTCGTTTCTGAAATCAATAACGTTTCTGATATTTTCTTTTTGTAAAATCGTTAAATCATTAACGGAAAATTTACCCATATCGCCACATCTAAATAATTTCCCCCACGCTACTGTTTTACCGTTATTGGTCTTAATTCCGCCTAAATCTCTGAAATTTGGTGCATTTTCTACCCATAATCTTCTTTCAGAAAATATAATCGTATCTTTTTTATATATGGCTCCGAAAAATAATCTATCGGTCGGCAAAACCTCAAAAACCAGACTATCTTTGAGTTTTTTTGGCATTGATTTCCAATCAATTTTCTGAGGATTAGCACCTACAAATATCTTCCATTTTGTATTGTCATTTTTATGAATGACATATTTAGTAGCAGAGGTACGCTCAGCCCATAATTTTTCAGAGGAAAGATTTATTTCTTGTGCAATTGTATTTATGCTTAAAAAAAGGAACGAAATTAAATAGATTTTTTTCATGATATTAAAAGTAAAACCTACCGAACCGAAGTTCAGTAGGTAGGGTTAGGTAAGAATTAGGTGTTAAAATATATCAAATTTTAAACCGGCTTGGCCTCTAATTGCGTACCATTCTCTTGAGGTGATACGGTCGCGATTATTGCCCATATACAAACCAATATAAGAATTCGTGAGGTTATTTAATTCAACGAAAGATCTGATTTTCTTAGAAATAGTGTATGAACCTGAAAAATCAAGGGTCAAGTTATTATCTTATCAGACCAAACATAAAAATCTGGGCCTAATTACTGATTTTTAGTTTCAACTGATTTTCCTCTGAAATTTAATGCTCCATTTTGAGCAAAAGCAAGGTTGGTAAAAAGAAATAAAAATAGATAAATGTTTCTCATTTTGAAATTAATTAGTACAGAGCAAAAATTTTAGGATTATTGAAAAAAGTATATTTAATAATTTACTTTTTACAAAAACAAAAGTAAAATGTTGAATTAATTAAAAT
>NZ_CALCZQ010000008.1 GCF_937903345.1 uncultured Emticicia sp.
TGAGAAAAGAACTTAACGAAAAGATAAACTTTTGTAATTGATGGTAATGATTTGTTTATAGTTAGACAATAAAATATTAATAATTAATCATCTAATTAAAAGTTTCACGTCAATTTGTTGTGGTTGCGAGGTTTTAGAACCTAAAATATTTTTAAATTTATGCTTAATAAAGATTCCCTTCTTTTTTTAGTACATTGTTGCATTTGGATGATTATTAAGTTATTTCAATATCTTTCCATATTATAACTTATGAATTGTGTGCGTTTTAGCACAATTTTGATGAAACCCAACTTGTTTTTCTAAAAATGAAAGTTGTGGGTTTAGTTCAATTAAACCACATTTATATCATTCTAAAATCTTGAATTTACCTAGAAATTAATCTCTCAACAAAATTGACTAAGAACCTAAATTAACTGGAATAGACATTATTTTCAAAAAGCAAAAATTTTACACAATCATAATAGCTTATAAAAATGACTTATCATTAAGTTCACTATCATTGTAATTAAAATTAAAATTAGGACAAAATTTATATGAGAATACTTTTATGTACGCTGATTTTCCTGGCAAATATTTCAGTTTTTGCCCAAGTGAAAGAAAAGAAAATTTTGGAAGTGCCAGGTCGTGACCAATACGCACAGATAAATTTAAACGGTACTACTGTTTTGCCAAGCGGTAGGTATATAACTCCCGCCGGCTCAATGGTGCGAATCACAAATGACCCTTTTGGAATGAGTCTTTCGCCAGATGGAAAAAAAGCCGTAACCCTACATAATGGGGTATTTACCATCATTGATTTGGAGAACTTGGTTACAACAAGAATTCCTTCCTACGAAGAAAAAGCAAAGCCTTTGGGTGAAAGCTCATTTATAGGCGTAGCTTTTGCAGACGACAACAACACACTTTATCTTAGTGGTGGCGATAATGGGGCTGTACTCGTTTATGATATCTCAGCTAAAAAAATGGTAGATTCTATTTCACTTAATGGTACAATTGGTGGAATAAAATACGCAGATAGTTTTACATCTGATTTGGTCTATAATAAAAATGAGCTGCTTGTTTTGGATAGAGGAAATTTCAGGTTGGTGAGGTACGATTTAAAAACTAAAACCTTAAAAAAATCAATCGATGTAGGTCGCCAGCCATTTTGCTTGGCTTTGAGTAAAGATAAAAAAATGGCGTTTGTGGCCAATGTAGGTATGTATGCGTACCCGATGGTTGAGGGAATTAACGAAAAGAATTATAACGAAAAGCTCATTTCGAGGCATCCATACGGCGATAATACCAAAGAATCAATCAACGGCACGACAGTTGATGGACAATTTGCCCCAGGTGTGGGAAGTCCTTTGACACCCGAGGCCATGAGTATTTTTTCAATAGATTTGAACACAAATAAAGTTGTTGATAAGTTTAAGACAGGGTATCAAATTGGCGAAATGATTGAGGGAACAGAGGTGGTTGGAGGGGCAAGTCCCAATTCAATCGCAGTGGGCAGTAAATATATTTACGTAACCAATGCCACCAATGATAACATTTCAGTAATTGACTATGATGCTCATAAAATTGTTGCCCATATTCCTATCAGCATAGACAAAAGAATTGACAAATATAGAGGAGCTTTACCCTTTGGCATTACGCTAAGTAAAGACGAAAAAACGCTTTATGTTGCATTATTGGGCATGAATGCGATTGCAGTGGTGGATGTGAAGTCAAAGAAAACTATTGGACTAATCCCTTCTGGCTGGGGTCCTACGAGAGTTTTACTTTCTCCCGATGAAAACAATATTTATGCTATTACCTGCCGTGGATTAGGTGCTGGACCGAATGGAGGTAAAGGTTTCGTGGAACCGCCCCAAGGAACCTATGTCGGGAATATTCAACTGGGGACATTTCAAAAAATACCTATGCCAAATGCTGCTACTTTAAAAACCTACACGCAACAAACCATTTCAAATACATTTTTAGAAAAAACAAGAAAGATAGATAACAATCCTTTGCCAATTGACCCTTCGGCTGGAAAAAGCCCAATCAAACATATCGTTTATATTACCAAAGAAAACAGGACTTACGATGAAATATTTGGGCAACTCAAAACGGGTAAGGGAGATTCTACTTTGGCAAGATTTGGGGTAAATTGTGAATATACCCTACCTGATAGTTTAAGCTGGAAATTTCCACAAATGAAAGTTACGCCAAACCACCATAAAATTGCCAAAACTTTTGCTTTTAGTGATAATTTTTATTGCGATAGCGATGCCTCCATCCACGGTCACCACTGGATGATGGGTGTAATACCCAACGAATGGGTAGAAGCTAATTCAAGTGTTGATAAAACTGCAAAATACTTTAGTACCGCAGCCGGAAGGCGTTTCCCTGGCTCAACAGGAAGTATGGACCCTGAGGATTATGCCGAAAAAGGCGGCATTTGGGAAGCAATGGAAAGGAAAAACGTGTCATTTTATAATTTTGGTGAAGCCAACGAAACTGCTCACGTAAGAGAAAGCTGGGCAGATACAGCCACAGGTGCTGGACATGGTGTAATGGTACCGATGCAAAAGGCATTATATAGCCGAACTAGCCATAATTACGCAGGATATAACACCAATATTCCTGACCAATTTAGGATGAACCAATTTGAGGAAGAGTTTACCAAAATGTGGTTGAAAGGAAAAGAAAAAATGCCATCGTTGGTTACAGTACAAATTCCGAATGACCATACTTCAGACCCACGACCAAAAGACGGATACGATACAAGAGCGTCGTTTGTGGCTGATAATGATCTGGCGGTGGGTCGTATTTTACATTTTCTTTCAAGAACACCCTATTGGAAAAATATGCTTGTAATCATCACCGAAGACGACCCGCAAGGGGGTGTTGACCACATTGATGCCCACAGATCTGTACTCATGCTTGCCGGGCCTTATGTCAAAAAAGGGTACGTCAGCAATACACACGCCAACTTTGGTTCTATATTGAAAACTATTTACAACATTCTGAAAGTGCCTTATGTAAACCAATATGATGTAACAGCGTCGTTACTTCAAGATTTTTTTACTTCAAAACCAGACTTTACGCCATACACTTTAGAAATGCACGACCCAAGGGTTTTTGATGTGGAAAAATCCATGAAAATATACAACCGAACCATCGATTGGCGAAAAATCATGAAAGGCCCAGAAATGGATGATGTGAAGGAAATAAAGGAGAATTTTAAAAAGAGATGACGTTTAAAGGTAGGTTTTTAAAATAATTTATATCAGAATTTAAAGTTTTATCCCTTTTGGCAAGCCAATCATCAAATTGACTTTTAGAATTGATTAAGCAATTACATTCAATTCAAATTTCTAATTACTCAACCAAAGGGTCTTTGAAAACTGAGTAAATATTTATTTCATTCAAAAACGAAGCCCACATTTAAACAAATGTGGGCTTCGTTTTTCCATTCAGCAAGAGTTTAGTACTATTTTCAGAAATTAAGAAGACTAATATTTAAAGGTCTTTTACAAGTTTTTATATGTAAGCCATTCGTTCCTTTATAGCTTTTTTAACATAGAGCTTTATTTCCATACTAGTTCTTAGGTCAATTTTTACAAAAAATAAGTTTTTGTTTTTTTATAATACTTGATTTTGAACGCCTCAATCTTCATCAATCCCTCCAGCCAATGCTGCGGGATATTTCTTTTTTCCTTTCACAGAAAACCATAGGATTTTATTCAAAATATCGTCATGTCCCCGGTCAATTTCTTGGAAGGCATATTTAATAGATTGGTCATGAAACTTGAGTGCCGATCCTGACAATTTAGTTCTGATGGAATTCATCTCATCAAGTGGAATTAGGTTTTGGTGGGGTTTGAATTTAAAAGAAAAATCAGGCGTTTTGCTAAAACAATCAAACATTGGCAAAGCAGTGGCATCAATAACGTTCATTGGCGGTAAACCCAAAATCTGTTCCATGGTACGAAGCATCGAGGTTTGGTTATATTGAGTGCTAACGGTTTTTTGAAGTCTATTATACGGACTGATCACAAAACCGGTGGTTCGATAGGAAGAAAGATGATCCCAACCCGCTTGTGAGTCGTCTTCCGAAACAAAAATTACAGTGTTTTCAGCAAATTTACTGTTGTTTATTGCTTCCACTATTCTGCCTAATGCCAAGTCGTTATCTGCCACCATGGCTCTAGGCGTTGGAAACATGGGATTTGTTCCTGCGGTATGGTCGTTTGGCAAGGCCATCACCATCAAGTTGGGCAATTCACCTCCATTTGTTTCGATTTCTTTTAATTCCCTTATAAAATCATCCGCACGCATTTGGTCTGAAACGGTTTCATTATCTCCGCCAGGAAAAGTTTGTGATAAAAATGGACGAATTCTTGAAATAGTGGTAGTGCTATGGTATTTGAAATCCGCCAAATCGTTGTTTTTACGTTTATCAAAAAGTGTTTTCCAATCGTATTTTTTTTCACCTTCCATATGAAAATCACAAGCCTCGCCATAAATTCTTACAGTTTTGCCATGATCTAGGGCATTGTTCCAAATTAAACCGTTTTTGTTATAAACCATCGCATCATATAGCACGTGCGGGTAGCTACGAAACCAAGCTCGCACCGACTTTTCGGTATAATCTGTCACCATACCTGCTGAAGCCCAGTGATGGCCTTCGGCTGAACCCTTACCCGACACATGATAATTGTCTAATAATAAATAATCTTTTGCTATTTGATGTTGGTTTGGTGTAATTGAATCACCAAAAATACAAAGCGATTTCATTCCACGACCTTGTGGTAAATCACCCAAAACTTGGTCATAAGTGCGATTTTCTTTAATAATGTAAAGCACATGTTTAAACACCGATGGCTCCCCAATACGCTCAGGAACCGGCACGGGAGCAACATTTGGTCTTGGTGCACGGGAGGTTAATTCCATTCGGTAGGACAAATTCAGTTTTTGCACTTTTTCTGTAAATACATTCAATTCACTTTGATTTGGAATATCAATAAACGAGATTGAAGCCATTTGTTTATGGGCATTAAAAGCCTTTATTTTTTTCTTAGGATTTTTGCCTTCATCATCAAAATCTGTATCGTTCAAAGCCCTTGCCCCTGTTGATTCCAAATTACATACAACCATGCTATTTTCATGCAGTACGATGGAAGAAGGATACGCTTCGGTAGGAATATATCCCTTAATCGTATAGTTGTTTTTATCAGATCTGTTCTTTAAATCAACCACACAAATGGCATTATCCAATCCATTGGCCACATACAAAACCGAGCCATCGCTGTTGATAGCCAAACCGTTTGGAGAAGAGCCAACATATTCTTTACTATTCCTAAAAAGCCCTATATCTATTGAATCAATTACAATACCTTGTTGGGCGTTTATTACTGAAATATAATCGCTATTTCCATTGGCTACATAAATAAAATTTTTATCGGGGCTAGAAATAATCGCACTGGGGTGCAAACCTACTTTTATTTCTTTCAAAAATATGCCCGAATTAGTATTCAAAATCGATACGGACCCTTGGTTCATCGCACCCGTTTTTGGATCAACATACGCTTTCCCCCACGGAATGCCTGCAGTTTCCAAACCATTAGTAGAATCAGGTAAAGGACCAGCCCAATTAGTTATAAATGCTTTTTCACCAATTATTTCAATCCCATACGGTGCTACACCAGTCGGTACTTCGTATATTTTCTTACCATCGGCTACTCGCACTTTTGCCATTTTATTATTACCATTCAATACAGTATAAATGTATAAATACCCATTTTCTACTTTGGGAATAACTTGATTTGGCAAGGCAATGGTAGCAGGTGCAATAGGTGTAAAAGGAAATACATTCATCAATTTGGCTTTTTTGCCATCCCAATATGCCTGCATCACAAATGAATTGGCTTTGCCAAGACTGCCACCTCCTAAGAATATATCTCGCCCACCTGCTCCCCAAAAAATAAAAGTAGAATCATGGTGAACGATGGTACTTATTCCCGAAAATGTACTCATTGTTCCCTTAAATTTTGAATCCGTATTATAGCTGTATCTATCAATTAATTTTTTAGTATTTAGGTCAAAAAAAGCAATGCCAAAACGGTCTTCCACGACCAATGTTCGATTGTCGGATAGTTTTACGACGTCCAAACTATGGTTTTCAAAAGTTCCATCGCCAAATTCAACCGATACGCCAGCAGCATTTAAAATTCGGTTATAGGGCATTATGAAAGGTGCTTCTGTTGCAAAAAGCGTGCGGTCGTCATTTTCATTTCGGTATTCGTTCCCTGATTTTTGGCCAATTTGGTTGGTTTTACAAGCCCAAAAAACAAGGGAAGTCAATAAAAAAGTAAATCCTAGTTTAAAATTATTTTTCATCTGTTTGGTTTTATATTTGAGATTAAAAAATCCTTGAAAGTTAATTATTTTACAGGCATTAAAGCAAAATTACAATTTTTTCCTAATAGTCTATCTCTTAAAAAGTTAGAGGTATTTTCAACGATTAGAAGCATAAGTACAATCATGGTGATGAGTGCAGTGGCGTCTTTATGCTGCAAAACACGCATGGACTTATAAAGTGTATAACCGATGGAATCTCAAAAAATTGATCCTAAAAAAGCCATAGACAAAGTTTGTAAAATAGACTGCCCCACCCATTTTCGTAAAATAATGCAATATTGGGCGGAAACATTTCCACAAAAAATTCTTGCAAGAAATGAAATTCTGTAAAAATTACCAAGAGATTAAATTTAATGTAAGAACAAAGCAAAACCACCAAAAGAATAACAATGCTTGTGAGCGTTGCCTTTTTCCTAAATTATTCGGAAGTTAAATCAAATTTAAAATCGCTCATTTTAAAACTATTCTATTTTTTAATTTATTTCTACAATAAGAAGATAAACCCTCAATACTAAAAACCAAAACTTTCACAATTATCAAGGCTGAAAAAGCACGGTGATATTCTAATAAACTAAAAGAATTTTCGAATTCATAACCAATTCCCCCTGCCCCAATAGCCGCTAAAAGTACCAAAAGGCGAATATTTACCTCTAATCGGAATAAGGCATTGGAGATTAAATTCAGTATAATTTCGGGCATCACTGCGAAAGCAATAATTTAAATTTAATTTACTTCAATAGAAGCCACAGAATCCATCAGCGTTGGTGGGATATCCTCAATTGTATAGGCTATTAACTTACCCAACATGACCACGCAACCCAATGCAATGGCTATAATGGCTGGTACAGCTCCCAAACAAAACCAAACGAAGTAATGAGTAACAAAATAAAAAGTTCTGGAATAGACCGCTCAATGCTATTCAAGGATGGTGTGATATTGCGAACCCAAGGATTACTCAGATTCGCAGCGGCAAAAGCTGCGATAAATAATGAAAGTAAGGTTCCAAAAAAAGTACATTAAAATGCAATTAAAATGGCATCAAAAGTAGGTTGAAGCATGTCTGGGAAAGCAGCCCAATCGGGAGGAAAAATTCTGGCGATAAAAAATGTCCCGTTTGCTATCCCTACACCAAAGTCTGAAAAATAAATTTTACAAGATTTTGATGCTAGAAAAGTTAAGAAAATCAATCTTCCTAATGGATGAACAATATTTTTATATCGAGCTGTTTTAAATTCGGATATTTTCATTTTCCTTAAAAGGCCCATGTTGACAATTCTTCCCGATAAATTTCTGAGAGTTGATCTTCACTCAAATTTTGCTTGCCATCTCAAATAATTTTTCCTTCTTTAATTGCAATTTCTCTTGTGCAATATTTTGCTTTCATTTCTGGTTGATGAAAAAACCCAATCAGTGGAATCTCTTCAGCAGGAGGCTTTATCAATTTCATAATTAATTTGGCGTTTTTAGGGTCTAAATTAGAGATGGTCTCATCGGCCAAAAGCAAGTTTGGTTTTTGAAAAATTACTCTTGCGATGCCTACCCGCTGTTTTTTGCCACCGCTGAAACTTGAAACTTTATTATTTGCCAAGTGTTTCATATTTACTTTTTCCAATGCTCCTATGACTTCGTGTGCTTCGGCGTATGTAAATCCGTAAAAAATACTTCTAAAAGTAGTTGTACTCCCAAGACGGCGAATCATCACATCTTCCAATACAGTCAGCCTTTGAACTAGGTGATAACCTTAAAAAATAACCCCAGTTTTTTGACTTACTTTCCTAGGTTTTTTATTGGAAAGTATAAAAATATTAACTAAATCCCCTAATTCGTTTTTAAAAATAGCTGAACCTGAATCTAGTTTAGGTAATCCATTTAAACTCCTCAAAGTCAATGTTTTACAAACACCTGAGGCTCCCAAAATGCCAACAAATTCTCCTTTTTTTACCTTGAAGGAAATATTTAGGAAGCAGGTAAAGAATTGTTGAAAATTATTGCCTTAAATTATTAATCATTCACTTCAACCTTTTAAATTTTCTCAAAGGCACTTTAGCTGAGTTGAAGTACTCATAATTATTTTCCTTTATTGCTTTCACATTTTTCTAAAGAATTCACTTAACAGAGTAGGTAATTGTCTTTACACAAATCTCATGAAACTTTAACAAAACTTCGACCTAATGTAAGCATTTTAAAAAATTCCGACTTAAAACTTTCATTATTGTACTACGCTTTTAGTTAATAACTATCTTTTCCTTTTGATCACAAGATTATATTGTGCCTCAAAATTTAGGACTATATAATTTACATAAATGCTTGATTGATTTATGTAATAATTTTTCAATAAAAACAGTTGTTGATAGATAAAATTTCAAAAAAACTAATTATCAAAGATTTTAAAGTAAACCATTAAAAATTTCACAACGAAGACTTTTCGTTATGAAAAAAAACAAATGTTTTGGAAATTCAATCTGCTCGTTTCAAAACACAAAAAAAACCACCTTAAAAAGATGGCTTTTTGAATCAACCCTAACCACTTTTACCTATTAAATTATCTTCTTAACTTTTTAAAACTAATGATGTTGATATTTATATATATTTCTCATGGCCTTTTTTGTCAAAATCAAACCATATAACCATTTAATTGAAAGTCTTGAAAAACAAGACCATCTGTCTCCTAAAGTAGTAAGTTGCAAGATTTCGTAGCTTCCAAGTATCAATAAAATGACAATTAGAGAAATTTCAATTTTATAAAACATAGGTTTGCTATTGATCTATTTTTAAATTGTTAAGTTATATTTAGCTTTACAGCCTTAGATTTAGCAACAACAGGAAGTCTTTTTACTGATACTTTTTTTGTTGATGTTTTATGTTTTGCTGCAATAGCTAATTGTTTTATATTTAACTTTTTTGTCACTTTTTTAGCCACTTCATTTTCCTTCATTCGAAGTTTGGCTACTTTCTTAGCAATTTTCTTCGATACATTTTTTATAGTCTTCTTGAGATTTTTATTGATTTTATCAATTGAGATAAATTCAATCAAAGTTGCCGAAATACCTTCGCTAATTTGTTTTACTGCTGTTTTCATAAGTTTACTATTATAAAATTCTGAATCCTAAAGTTGCTTGTATCCAAACATTCTTGTAACGAGGATTAGTTGATGTGCCATCTCCGTTATTATTTTGGATATCCCAACCAGCTCTTGCACCAATTACTACACGATCTATGTTGACGTCAAGACCTCCAACGGCACACAATATATTTTTACGAATGTTAGTGTTCTTAAATTCGTCTTGCTGCTCAACGGTTGCAAGAGCATTTTTGAACACATCTTTTTGTTTTGTCAAAAAAGAGAATTGCGGTCCTAGTTGAATTGTCATAAAATCGACAGGTTTAATAGAAAGTAGCAATGGAATATCTATATAGTCGGTTGTACGAGTCAAATCGTAAGTATTTCCTAGAAACGTACCTGTTTGTTTATATCCTTTTTGCGAAAACAATACTTCGGGTTGAACACCCAAAAATTTACTAATTGGGATGGCCATAAATACGCCACCGGCTAAGCCAAACTTTCCTTTAGCATCAAAATTTTCGCCATTAGAATCATAAATATTTGAATAATTAGAACCAATTTTGAGTCCAAATTGAAACATTTTGCGTGCATTATCTGATTCTTGTGCTTCACAAAGGTTGATACCTAAAACAGCAAGGGTTAAAATTAAAAGTAACTTTTTCATTTTTTAAAGAATTAAAATAGTGTGCATATAAAATTTTACTGTATAGAAGTTGTGCTGGGCATTATTTTACATTTTTAACCGTTAAGTCTTTAAATGCTTTACCTAGCTCGTCCATATCGTGATTAAATTCAGTTTTGAATTTTTCCCAATTTTCTTTACCCTCCAATTTATAATCATCGATTTTCTTTTTCATATCTGTATTTTTTTGCTCTAAAGAAGCCACTTTTTGCTTGTATTCTACTTTAGCATCTTTTTTCTGGCTGGCAATTCGGTCATTAAAATCTTTAATAATTAGGTCATTTGCGGCAATTTTCTCGGCTGTTTCGGTCTTATACTTGGCCATATCGGCCATATATTCTGCTTGTGCATTATCCAACTCTGTGTTAGCCTCCACCACATCGATTTTCGCATCTTCTACCTTTTTAGTGGGTGAACTACAAGCACCAACAATGAAAGTAGAAACAAAAAGAGTGGTTACGATAATTAATTTTTTCATTTTTTTTATGATTAAATGTTTTTTATAATTTATTAAAAAATAGGATTTTAAATGCTGTGAATGAGCGTCTGAAGTTCCTCTTTTGTCTTACCAAGTTTACTTTGAAGCCTTCCAAGCATTTCATCTAGTCTGCCTTCTACCAGCAACAAATCATCATCGGTAAGGATGGCATATTGTTGTTTTAGTTTGCCTTTGGTAGCAATCCAATTTCCTTTTAATTTTATTAAATTTGTCATGATTTTTATAAAGTATGTTTGTCAATAATTGCTCTACAAAGGTGAGGTTTCTGGTTTCAGGAAGTATTATAAAATATTTCAAATAATTTATATGATTCACACTTTTACTCAATTTGAATGTGTGCCAAAAAAACAAATTCACCGATATATACAAGGGGGTTTGAAGCAATTAATTTTTAGACAAATTTACTCTATTATTGTTTTAGATATAAATGAAAATATCTGCCGAAATATAGCTTCGGAGTATATTTAATTTAAAACAAAAAAAATCATTTTTCGACTTTCATAACATCTTCGCGATTAAATAGGTGCTTCAAAAATATTTCACCAATTTCAATTATTTTGCTTGATTTTTTTGCCAGAAGTGCTGTTATTCCTATTTGAAGAAAGGTTCCTGCTAGTTTTTTTATAGGATTATTTGAAGTATCTAAATTGATTTTATTTGATAAATTAGCTATTGTTACACCAGCAGTTTCACCGAAAATATCATCTTTTAAGTCGGATTGAGATGTAAAATTCTTTATAGTATCTTTTAATAACCTCATGGGTTTTAGACTTTCAAAAGTAATGTAGGCTTGCTCTCTTAACAAAACAATTTGTTGACCCTGCCGATTTTCTAAGGAAGCGATTCTTTCTTTTAAAATTAAAGAATTGTTGGTCATGAAATTAATTTTTTAACAATTGGGAAATAATCAAGTTACTGATTGGCACTTTTATCCATTGATATAAGTAAGACGGAAGAAAAGCTAAGATCAAACCGTAACATGCTGCTAATAAAAAAAAACCATAATAATATTTACCAAGCAAATCACCAATCCATAAGGCAACACCTATATTAAAGATGATTACAAATAAAGAAATAACCGAAAATAATAATAATTTTGTTACTAAAAATGAGCCAAAATCAGCGAATGAGTCAATGGCTCTTAGTTTAAAAAGCTCAATAGTTGATAAAGTGCAATCCTCTGCTTTTTCAAAAAGCAATTCAATTTGAGCTTCATAGTTTTTCATAGTCGGAGGGGTTTTAAAATAGACTCATGGTATCACAATCTATACCATGAGAATTTTAAACTATCGTATTGCTTTTCAGTTTAATTTTTGACAACACCATCGAACTTTGATCTATCTTTTGCAACTAATTCATTTACCTCCAACATTGCACTTTCATATTTAGATTTTCCTTTTGACACAATATTTTCAACATCATTCACGGTGCTTTGATACTTTTTATTCAAGGAATCGACGAATTCATCGAATTTATCTTTAAGACCATCAGCATAGTCATCCCTTTTGTCCAAAATTTTCCTACGAGTTCTTGAACCTTTTTCGGGTGCGTACAAAATTCCAACTACTGCTCCAGCAGCAACGCCTGCTAAAATGCCTAGTAACACTTTTCCTGAATTCATTTTTTTCTTTTTTTAATGATTATTTTATTAAATCCAACTATGTATCGCATACCTTACCTAATTATCTCTAAAAAAAGGTGAACTATATTAGTTTTTTACTTTATGATTCGATTACCCTGAATAACTCTCAAAAGAATGGAAATAACCGCTATCACAAGTAATACATGAACGATTGCTCCTGCACCATAGGCAAAGAAACCTATTGCCCAAAAAATGATAAAAATCACGGCGACAATATAAAGAAGATTACTCATAGTTTTGTTTTTTTATATAAAGTTGTGTGTCTTTAGTAAAAATTATTAGATAATTTCACTAATAATGTATCTTATAAAAAAGAATCAATTAGGACGCTTTTTTGATGATCCATTGATATTGTTTTTCTTTGGGATCTTATACTCTTTATGCCATTGGTCATGTTGGGGGTGCTCTTTGTTTTCAAAATATCTTGAGTCTTGACTATTACGAATCACTTTTTGGTTAGAATTCCCTCTTTCCGAGGCATATTTTGTTCGATATTCGGTCACTCTTCGATAAGGCTTATATTCATTTATTACCACTTTATTCCCAAGAAAAAGATCAAAACCATTATATCTTGGCGGGAGGCTTCTGGCAAAAATCCATCTTCCTCTTTCGAGATAAATGTATTGTTGAATCGGAACATTGTAGAAAACATCAATTTCGGGCAAATAATAATAATCAACATGGTCGTAGCCCTCTGGTCCCCAAATGGGTTGAGTACTTAAATTCAAGTTTACCCGGACTTGTGCTTCAATGGTCAATGAAAACCTACAAATCAACAAAAATGTAATAACAAGTATTTTTTTCATGTTTTAAATTATTTATCTAAAAAACTTATCTGTTTCTAAGACTATCTGATTTCCTGGATATTGAATGTCAGCATTATCTTCGGCGGTGATGAATATTTTTATAGGCATGAATGATGAAACCGTTTCAAAAGATGCCCTTAATTGCTTTTTCATCATACCTGTTGAACTTTTAATCTGACCGATATTTTTTGTAATGTCATGGTCTGTGAGCATCCAAACTACGTAAGTTTGTCGGACTGGTTGCAATCTTTGTACTTCTGCTAAATCGGTCAAGTGAATATCTATTACGTTATTCTTATTTTTATCGATTTTAATGTTTACATAGCCACGGGCAGCTGGTACTACGGATGATATGAGAAAAGCAATTTTCTTTGTGCACGCAGATAGCGAAAATACCATTATAAGCATTAGAAATCCCAAATGGATTTTATTGAGTTGTGTGGACTTAGCCAATTTATTTTCCATGGTTTAATTATTCATTTGTAAATTAGGAGTAAGAGTTCAAAAGGATAATGCTATTAATAACAAATATCATAAAAATGTATTCGAGGTGTTCAAGCACTGCTGTTTTCATTTTAAGGTTTGCTTTACTATACAAAGGTGCTTATTTCTGATTTTAGATATGTTACAAAATATTTAAAAAAAATTACAAGATTCACACATTATCTTCAGCAAATTGACCTTTTTATTCAGTTACTAATTTGACTATCAGACAGATACACAAATTTTTATTTATACTAAATGGCTTTGGCGATTGAATTTTAAATATAATTTTTCGGGACTTTCTATTTTTTGAATACTCCTAGAAGCTTTTTCGAGGGTTAGCCTGGCCATCAAATAGCTTACCGTAGATTCGGCACCCTGATTAAGATTAATATAATCTTCTTCTAAGCCATCATAACATCCGCCTGTGCATGGATTATAAATAATTTGGTGCAAATGATTATTTCCCAAAAACCAATCAAAAGCGATTTTACTTTTGACTTTATAGCTTTCTTCCTTATACACTGCATAAAATTTATTTAAAGCCAAAATCGTATATGTAATATCAATGGGTTGTTCGCCACCAATTGTTACCCGATTTTCTTCTTCGCCTTTATGTAGCCAACCTTGGTTAGATATTACTTTAATATTCTTTTCGGTAAAAATTTTAGATAATAGAAAATCAAAAGAAGTTTTGGCGATTTGTTTATATATTGGCTCACCAGTTGCCAGCCACGCACAAAGCATGGCTTCTGGCAAAATACTATTGCCATACGTCAGATAACTTTCAAACCAAGACCAATCAGGTTCGGCTTCGTGCTTATACATTTGCACTAAGCGATTACTCAGTCGAGTAATAAAAAGCATATCTTGCACCGAATGTTGCTTGCTACTTCGATAATATAAACCCTTGATTATAAAGGCCATTGCTCTTGTAGAATGAATTTTTAGCAGATTTGGCGTGGCACAATCAATAATTTTACCAGCTTCAAAAACCAATTTATGGGGTAGAGAATCGCTCAGTGAAATCAAATATCCTAATGCCCAAATCGCTCGACCGTTCGAGTCGGCAAGGTTTGTTTCGTAGTTTTGTTGTGTAAATACTCCATCTACATCCACATAATTCAAGAAACTTCCATCTTCTTGTAAACAATATTTGATAAAATTGAGGTAAATACCAATATATTTTAAGTCGGTATTTTCTTGGGTTAGTTCATAATGTTGACATATCGAAACCATTGCACGGGCGTTATCATCTAATGTATAACCCGAATCAATATCAGGTTGATTAATGATTGAAAACTGAATCATACCGAAGTAAGTGGTCAGTTTTTTTACATAATCAAGATTGATGGCCGGAATCTTATAATTTAATCGAATTTGTCCTTCTCCTATGTTTTCAAACAAAAGAGCGTGAGCTATAGCGGCATTTTCCCAAGCGGTGGGTGCCATACTATGCAATCCATTTGAACTAATATCTTTTAATAAAGTTTCATCCGCCAATAAGGTAATAACCGCAGCAGCTAATTGAGTCGGATTCTCGAAATCAACGATAATTCCTTCACCGTTTTTTAAAACCTCAAGAGCATGTGGAATTGGTGTAGAAATAATAGGACACCCACAACTTATCGCATAAGAAAATGTACCGCTTACGGCTTGATGAGGGTCTTTTGAGGTAAACAAATAAATATCGGTCAATTGCAAATACTCAAGCAAATCGGGTAAAGTTAAATAATGATTGATAAACCTAACATGATTTTGTAGTTGCAAAACTTCGACCTTGTTTTCAAGAAAATTACGATATTTTTCACCATCTTCTTTTACGACTGACGGATGTGTTTTTCCAATAATCAAAAATAGCACATCATCATTATTTTTAATGATTTCGGGCATCGAATCTAAGGTCGTTTCAATACTTTTTCCAGAACTCAATAAGCCGAAGGTGGAAAGTACCCTCCGCCCGGAGACACTATATTTTGTTTTTAAAGAACTTTTATCGGAATGCGATACTAAATGTGTGCCGTGAGGAATTACACTGATTTGTTCGGCTTCTACTTCATAGTCTTTAGTCAAAATTTTTGCTGAAGTATTGGTCATTACTATAACCGATTCGCATAAGTTTACGATATTTCTAAGCGATGTTTTAAGAGCTTCGCTAGGTTTAGGTAAAACAGTATGAAAGGCAATTATAACAGGTTTCTTGACGAGCTTTAAGAAATGTTCGAAATAAAATTTTTTTTTAAATAAACCAAATTCATGCTGAATCATCACCATTTTTATATTTTCATCAAGGTTGATGGTTTCGGCAAGGTTTATAAAATCAGTCGAAACATCAGTATTTAATACATATTTAATGGGTTCTTGATAAATATGTTTTTCGCTATCTGATTCTAAAGGGCAAATGCTAATTTTGAACGAGTGATTAAATTTGTTCTTGAGAGCTTTGATTAAATCTTGAGAATAGGTGGCTATACCACACTCACGAGGTGGGAATGAAGTAATAAATAAAATTTCGGGTAATAGATTGTTACTATCCAACTTATTCGGGTAGTTTCCATCATTAAATTTTTGCCTTTTTAAAGGGAAAACATTGATACGACCAAGTGAGTTTTCATTGTTCATTGTTTGGTAGGATTTAGCGTTAACTCAAGTAAAAGTGCTGATAAACTCACGGAAGCGTAAGCTATTCGTTCATCAGCCGCTCCATAATAAATATAAAGTGTATCATCAAACAAAGCCGTACCTGTAGGGAAGCAAACATTGTTTACTTCGCCTTTCAGTTCCCAAGTTTTTTCGGGTTCGAATAATGGATATGGCAAGCGGGCGATTTCTTTTTGAGGATTATCCAAATCAAGCAATGCCGCACAAGCGGAATAAACGTAACCTTTTATCGAATCTCTCACTCCGTGATAAATAATCAACCATCCTTTGGATGTTTCGATGGGTGGACACCCCCCTCCAATATAACTCACCTCATGGTCGAATTTTGGAGCGAGAACTATATTTTTATCGAAATTTAGAAAGTATTTTTGCCAAAAATCGTCGGTCAACTCTTCCAGTTTTTCGATTCCTACAACGATTTGAATATCAGGTTTTATTCGATGTAAAAAATAGAGTTTTCCTTTGATTTTTTTAGGAAATAGAATTACGTTTTTGTCCCAAAGAAACAATTTTTTGCCATCTTTCTTCAAAATATGGTCATGTTCGTTGTATCTGAAGTATTTTTTATCGAGTTTTGTTTTAAACCTCGTCATGTAATTAAACTCATCGAATGATATTTTTGGAACAAGTAAACCATGTTTTTTCCAATGCTTCAAATCAGTTGAAGTGGCTAAGGCTCCAAGTGCATTTACGCCGTCATAAGCTGTATAAGTAAGATAATATATATCATCAATCTTAACGATACGGGGGTCTTCAATGCCGTGAGATTCATACTCAAATTCTGTTAAAATGAGTGGTTCAGCGAAGCGTTCGACCACCGTGGAGGGCCCCCTAAGTTTACAATATCCAATTGTTGAAAAGTTACCATTGCTCACTGCCCTATAAAAAACATGAACAAATTCACCTTCTTTTATAACCGCTGGGTTTAATACTCCCATCTCCTCAAAACTCTGCGTAGTTTTTTCCAGCAAAACCCCTTCTTTCTTTACTAGTATCATAGCTTTTGGGTTAAAAACAACTTATTTTATAAAGTTTTAGGCTATACTCGGACTACCCTTTTCATTGCGTTTGGCTGCTTTGGCTGTACGCTTTTCTTTTAGACTTTTGGCAGGAGCTTTCTTGCCTGATTTATCTTTAGAATCTTTATCGTTCGACATTGGGATAAGTATTTAATTGTTAAAAATCAAATTTTTGCACATTCAATGGCACATTTTCGACAAGCCTCAGCACATATTTTGCATTGAATCATATAATCATATTTTACACACGCCTCGGCACAGATATTACATACTTCCATACACAATTGGCAAATTTGACTCACCAACTCGCTATCTGATGCCATTGATTGCATAGCTAAAGTACACACAGCGGCACAATCATGGTCTAATTTTATGGTACGTGACATCATTTCGATGTCGTCTTCTTTCAAGTTTTCAGTGGCAGCATCTTTGCAAGCTACTATACAATCGGAACAAGCATCAATACAAGCTTGATATATTTGAGGTATCATTTTAACAATATTAGTTTAATGTTTTTCAAAGTATAAAGGTGTACTTTTTTAACTTCACAAGTATTATATAATTCTACATAGATGTTACAAGTTTCACACAATTTGCTACTTTTAATCCTTTTTTAATAACATTAGATTGATTGAATCTTTTTTCTGTTTCAATATACTTTGTTGCTTGAGATTTGTCTTTTTTAAGGCATCCGCTTTTTTTTCTTATTGAAGTAAGCTTTGAATAGAAAACTACTCTTGACAGCTTCTATATTCTCGCTTAATCCTTTAGTTAGAGACTGAAGATTAGACATCGTAAAATCGAGTGTTCTGCTAAATTTCTCATCGTTCATTATTTGACAAAGCCCCCTTTCCATCATTCATTTTTGAGGTAAACTTGGCAAATTCATCAGCACTTGTTTGTAAATTTTTAAGTATATTTTTAAGCCCATTTGAAAACTCTTCATCAATTATCATTTTTGATAATGCCCCTTTACTGTTGTTTATTTTGTGGCTAAACTGGGCAAGATCTTCTGAAATCAAGGCAAGGTTGTCTATGTTTTTTTTATGCCTATCATTATGTCTTCTATTTCAATGGCACTTTTTGAGGTAAGAATATCATTATTTTTACAGACTTTTGGGTCGAGTTGCCTAACGAAATAATCAATAATTTGTCACCCATCAATCCATCAAAAATGATGCTTATTTTCGCATCGGTTTTAATAAATGACCTGACCTCATTTTCAATCAGCAAATCGAAACTGATTTCCAGCTTCTCTAAAATAATAAACCGCCGTAATCGGAACTTGTATATAATTTAGGCGTTAACTTGATTATTTTCTAATAAAAAGCATCGGCAATTTAGCTTTTTGAACAAAATGCTCGACAAGGCTATTATTAAAAAGTTTATTGAAAAACGATTTTTCATAAACTGCCATTGCCAAAACATCTGGTTTGTGGGTTCTGATATAAGTTTCTAAACCTTTCATAATTTCTTCACGATTGAGGTCTTTTATGCTTATATCAAAGTTTTGAAACTCTTTTTTTAACTCAGCCACCTCCTGTTTTACGGTGTGTTCAGCATTTAACTCAAAATAATCATGTATATGAATCACTTTACAAGAAGCCCCCATAGGCTGTGCAATTGCCAAAATTTCATAAGTTGCCGATACCTCATCTTCCTTAAAATCGGCAGCATACATTATAACTTTAGGCATCGTAAGAGGAGTGCCTTCTGGCAAAACCCAAACTGGACATTTAGAAGATTCTACAACCTTTTCGGCATTTGTGCCGAACCACCGGTCGATTATATTTGATGCCCCGTGTGTTCCCATTACGATTAGGTCAACGTTCATTTCATTAGCTTTGTCAACAATTACATCCGTTACAAAGCCGTATTCTACCAACTGCACAATTTGTTCAGAAGGAAGACTCGTTTGTAAAATAAGTGAATCGGTGAAAACCTTCAAACTGAGTTCGGCATCATTTTGTCGACGTAAAATTATATCATCTTTATCAAAAATCATCGGAGACTCCGAAACTACTGGAATGATTACCGAGTAGACATTCAACAAGACGAGTTTGGCATCGAAACGCTTCGCCAACATGGCGGCATATTGTGCTGAATGATTTGAATTTTCACTAAAATCTGTAGGGAAAAGAATGGTTTTCATGGTTATACAATTAAATTTCTGAATAATTTAATGTTCGCTTAGCCAATGAATAAATTTACTGGCTAAGCGAACAAAGGAGTGTTTCAATTCTATTTTTCTCAAGTCGAAAAAACAATTTTTGTCTAAACGATTGCTATGATTCAAATAAAATATTTTTATTGCACCACCAAACCACCATCAATTACTTGGGTAGTTCCTGTAATAAACTGGCTATCATCGCTAGCGAGAAATTCTACCAGTTTTGCAATTTCAATAGGCTCGGCATAACGCCCCAATGGAATGGATGCCTCAAATTGTTTTTTTACTTGCTCAGCATGACCAGCCGAAGCTCCTTCTTCAATCGATCGCATCATGCGATTATTGACAGGAGAAGGATGCACTGAATTTACCCTTATTTTGCGGGGAGCCGCTTCCAGGGCGGATACTCGCATGATGCCAACGACAGCGTGTTTGCTCGTTACATAAGCACCTAAGCCTGCAAAACCCACAATTCCTGCAACTGATGAAGTCATAATGATGCTTCCACCATCATTCATTTGGGGTAAAACATATTTATTTCCAAGCCACATTCCACGCACATTGATAGCCATTATTTTATCAAACATCTCATCTGGATAGTCAATAAGCGGTTTTACAACACCTTCAATGCCCGCATTATTGAAGAAAATATCAATTTTTCCAAATTCTTTTACTGCTTCGTTGACATAGTGTTGCACATCTTCCGCTTTTGATACATCAGCTACACAATATTTGATTCGTGAGCCTTCCAGTTCAGCTTCCACTGACCTAAACTCTTGCTCATTTACATCTACTAAAAACACTTTCGCCCCCTCTTCTAAAAAAAGTTTGGCGGTAGTTTTACCGATACTTCCTGCTCCACCTGTAATGATGGCTACCTTATTTTCTAATCGTTTCATGATAAAATTGTGTAAATTTTAGAAAGTTTTTATATCAAAGTTGTTTCATTGACATTAGTTGATTCGAGTATCATATTCAAGTCTTTAAAACCGATATTGGTTATTTCGACTTCGCAATTGATACTAATTTCTTCACTTATCATGATTCCCCCTGCTTCAACAGTTGAATTCCAAACTAAGCCCCAATCAGTTCGGTTGATTTTACCAGTAACTGTAAATCCCGCTCTTTCATTTCCCCATGGGTCTTTTACAATTCCGCCAAATTCCACGTCAAGAACTACGTTTTTGGTAACACCAATCATGCTTAGTTCGCCCCAAAGTTTATGTTTTCCTTTTTCTTCGGCTTTTACAATAGTGCTTGCCACAAAGTTGATTTGTTTGTGATTTAAAACATCTAAAAAATCAACTGACTTTAGGTGTTTATCTCGTTCGACATCACCAGTAGTAATTGAAGTGGAATCAATCCACACATCAATTTCGGCGGTTGTAAAGTCTTTTCCCGAAGTATAGATATTTGCATCAAAGGTTTTGAACTCTCCTTTTACATGGGCAATCATGAGATGTCTTACTTTGAATGTAATATCGCTGTGTGCTTGGTCAATAGACCACTTAGTTTGCTTAATCATTAGTTTTTGATTTAAATTTTAGAATATTTAAAGAAAAAAATGAGGGAAAAATTTCCCCCAATTTTATTAAAACGCTAATTAATTAAATTCTACAACCAGCTCGTTATCGACCGAAATTACACCTGGAGCATTCCAAGCAATTCGACCAGCTTCATCTCTTTGGTAGTAGGAGTCAACCGTACCATTTAAGGTTACTTTATTGCCTAAAACTTTTACATCAATATCTTGTTCGCTAATTGACCAGTTGCGAGTGAGGGCATCTTGAATATCTTTCTTTTCGATGGCATCGTGGGTTTCGGCACTTAGCTTAATGTCGTTTGTCACGCCTAACACTCCAGAAAGTTGCTTTACTACTTTTTTAGCAGCTTCACGTTGATAATTCCATTGCACTTCACCATCCAATCGCACCCAACCATTTTCCACTTTCACAATTATATCATCATTCGGAATTTCCCATTCCGATTTCAAGACATTTAAAATTTCGGTGGCAATTTCCGTATCGTCTTTTTTCCACGTACTGCTAAACTTAATTTCTATTTTTTCGACCAAAGCCTTTAAGCCATGCACTTTTTTAGCAGCTTCTTCGGCCTCATATTTTTTAGCATAACTATCAACAGTTCCAGTAAGTGTAACAACACCGTCAATGGCTGTAACGCCAATTTCAGCTGCGTGCAGAAGCGGTTCCCATTTAATGGCATTCTGGACGTCCCTTTGTAAGTCTTCGTTACTTTTCATTGGTTCTGATTTTTTAATTTGTGAATTGATTTTCTCAACGATGTAAAGGTCAGAAGCTTTAAGACAGAAACTCTTACATAACTTTTAGAAAAAGTTACAACATTCACACATTTGGAATAATTATTTGTAGAGCATCGGCCACAATTGCAGCATTTACTTCTTTTACTTTCCCCAAATATTCACCATCAATTTGAAAGTGAACTTTCTTGTGAGATTTCATGGATAAGGCATGGGTTTGAAAAATTTCGATTTTCTCTGTATTATATGAAAATTTAGATGAATTCATTTTTAAAATTTCATTAAAGGATATTTGTTTTATCACAATTACCTCAAAAAATTTATCATCTAATTTACCGATTGGGTTAATCACGACTCCGTTACCGTATTTGGTGGCATTGGCAATTACAATCATTTCTGCCTTGATTTTTACACTTTTTCCATCAATTTTTATAGTAATTTCCATCAACGGATTATGCCACAAGACTTTCAATGCCGCCAAAAAATAACCCCACCAGCCCCGAATTGGTTGGTTTTTAAACTCCTTCATGGCGTAAGCGTTGAGCCCTATATCGCTCAAATGAATACATAATTGCTCGTTAATTTCGGTCACATGAATTCTTTTTGAGTGGCCTTGCACGAGTATATTGAGTGCTTGTGTTGGAATATCGCTAATTCCGAGTTCCTTTGCGAGTCCATTGGCCGAGCCTGCGGGCAGTATTCCCAACAGGATTTTGGATTTCATCAAGCATTCGGCGACTAATTTTATCGTACCATCACCACCAACAGCCACTACACAATACGGCGAAAATAACCTAATCTGTTGCTTTATCGTTGAAATATTGCAGGTTTTCGTCAAATAATAAAAATCTATTGTATAGCTTGTTATAGCGAAATAATTGGAAATTTCGGAAGTCCAATCAATTGAATTATTGCCCGAACCAGAATTAATTATAAAAAGTAGCTTTAAATTATTGTGTGTCATAATGAAAAAAAAAGTTGATAATCGTATTGCTACCATAAAAGTGTATCATGGCTACGGACACCAAAAAAAAATGGTGGTTTATGGGCATGTTTTGGCTGGAAAATCAGTTCTCCCAAGTAAATTCAACAATAATCCGATTAGTAATATTATCCATCTGTTTAAACTATTTTTGGTCAAACCCATACCCAGCGTTGAGGTAAGTTTACAATGGCAAAACCAAATACTCTATACAACTACCGAAAGCGATGGCTTTTTTAAATTTGAGTGGCCATCTGACACGGAAATAGTGGCAGGCTGGCATCTTATAAGTGTTCATTTACTTGATAACCAAGGATTTAAGTCAATTACTATCAATGGAAAATTGTTTGTTCCGCACACCACACAATATGGTTTTATTTCGGATATTGATGATACAGTTTTGGTTTCTCACTCAGCCAATACTGGAAAAAAACTACGAGTAATGTTTACCAAAAACCCACGTAGCCGTAAAACCTTCGCCGATGTAGTGAAGTTTTATCAACTACTTTCACTTACCCACACAGAAGCCAATCTGCCAAATCCTTTTTTTTATGTTTCTAGCAGCGAATGGAATTTATATGATGATTTGAATGAGTTTTTCAAACATAATGGATTGCCGAAAGGGGCTTTTTTGCTAAATAGTTTAAAAAAATGGTATCAATTATTAAAAACTGGTAAAACGAAACATGAAGGAAAATTGGTGCGTGTTACAAGAATTTTAGAGGAATTTCCTAATCAACGCTTTGTTCTATTGGGTGATAATTCACAGAGTGACCCCGAAATTTATGTGAATATCGCCAACAAATATCCTGAACAAATTGTGGCTCTTTATATTCGAAATGTTAGTCTAATGAGAGAAGATTTCGTATTTGAACTGATGCATACTATCCGAAATAAAAAAATTTATACTTGCCAATTTAAACATACCGACGAGGCTATTTTGCATGCAAAAGCAATTGGATTGCTGCCATAAAATATAAGTCAAATTGCTATGTTTTGCTATTTCTTACAAAGCAAAATAAACCGATATTTTTTTATATCATGGAGGATGTTTGTAGAACAATTTTTCAAATTGCTCTCTTAGACCGTGGAACAATTTACAAAATTGTTCCACTAGTAATTCATAAAAGTTACATCAATTTAAATTGCTTTATAAATTTCATCAATCAATTTAGACAGTTTTATATCTTTTTCTGTGATGCTATTGTTGGCATCATGGGTAAATAGCGTTATTTCAACTTTGTTATAAACATTGCTCCAATTGGGATGATGGTTCATTTTTTCGGCCGCAAAAGCCACTCGAGTCATAAAAGCAAACGCTTCCACAAAATCGACAAATTGAAAACTCTGTTTCAGTTGGTTATTTTCTTCTTTCCACATATTTTTTTTATTTATAATGCGTTTTTATTTTTTAATTCAAGTGCTTCACTCAAAGCAAGGACTTGTTGTGTATTTTTGAGAACGTCGTTTGTACAAAAAATGCTATTCGCCGCCCACTTTAGACTTGTGTATTACTTCAACAATTTTTGTTTGAGAAGCCATTTGTTTATTGTTTTACAGAAAATTCGCTCGGTTTTGGCAATCCGTAAGATTGCGTTTCTGTTGATTCTTTCTGAGGATTGCCAACTGAGCTTTCATTTGGATAAATTTTGGGTCTATTTGGGTCAATGATTGGCTCAAATTTTCGCAATTTTTCAAGCTGTGGAATCGTAATTAGCTCTTTTGTGGGATTTTTATTTATCCGTGGACGTTTTATGGTATTTAATTTATTTAAAAGTATAAACAATCGAAGGTCTGAATTTTAAAAAATCAAAGTATTATAAAATTTCATATTTTACTTACAAAATTGATACGTTTTTTCTAAGAACACCCTTAAATTTCTTCATAAAACCCAATTCTTTATCCTTAGATTCAATCTCCCCGACTAAAAACCCATAAGGTTTGAGCGGCTCAATATGGTCGAAAATTATTTTTAGAATCGCAGTTAGTGGTATTGCCAAGACGATTCCCGAAACGCCCCAAAGTAATTGCCCAATCACCAAAGCAAAGATTGTAAAAAGCGGATTTATCTTTACCTGTGGGCCTAAAATAATGGGTTCGAGCAACCAACCTTGAATGGTTTGAACAGTACCATAAACGAGGACAATTCCGCCCAACATTTCAAAAGTAGCACCATGCAAAGCTGCCACGAAAACTGTCAAAACAGTACCGATAATATTACCAACATAAGGCACGATTTCTAAAAATCCGCATAAAATAGCAAAGAAAATGGCATCTTCAACACCCAAAATACTAAATCCAATGCCGTACATAATCCATAAACATGCAATCATTTTGAATAAACCGAGCAAATATTGCTGTGAGACTTTAGTAGTAGTTTGAATGATTTTTTCCATTTCAGATTTATTTTTTTCGGCCGATAGTTTCAATAAAAACTGCTTGATATGGCTGCGGTAATAAAGCAAAAAAATGAAATATATATAAACCAAAATGAGATTTCCAAAAAAACTCGAAACCGAACCTACCATTGTTTGCATGAGATTGGCATAAGAAGGTTGTTCTTTTTTTAGGATTTGTAGTTGTTCTTCGGCAGAAACACCAAAACGGTTAAAAATATAAGTTTGTATTTGTATTCCTGAATCTATGGCTCGCTGTTTTAATAATTCTACATCTTTAATCAAGCCTGATATTTTCCAGCCAAAAAGCGAAAGTAAACCACCAACGATAAGAATAATGGTGAGTAAACAAATTATAATGGCAATGAATTTAGGGATTTTTCGATGCTGAAGCCAATTGCTCAAAGGCAGAAAAAGTGTAGCCAAAACTGCCCCAAAGCAAAGTGGCATCAAAAAAACCTTGCCGAAATACAAACCAGTAATTACAAGAAATAATAAAAGCATTTTTTTTATTGCAGAATTGATATTTATACGCATGGCTTATCGTTTTTATGGACAAAAATACGATTTAATTTTGACGAATTTGAGGCTTATATTTTCCAAATTCATGTGCTGCATTTAAGCTTTTAAGGCTTTTGGTACCTAACATAAGTTCCAAAAAGAATTTTGAAAAGTTGAATCATAACCAAAGGAATCAAACTTGCCAAAATAACAAGCATCCAAATTTTTGGAAGCAAAATATTTAAATCCAAAACCAACCGCAATTTAGGCGAAACGAAGACTAAAACCATAAATCCCGTACAAATCACGACCGCTAACCAAACGTATTTGTTTTTTGTAAGATCATTTATAAAAATCTTCGAATCAAAAGTCGACATATTGAAAACATGAAAAAGTTGTGCAAAAGCTAAAGTTATAAAGGCTACATTATTGGCTATTTTATCATCGGGGGTAATGAATTCTTGACAATAAATTACCGCCGATGCCACTGAAAAAGTAATGATAATGGCATAAATCCCGATTTTCATCCAATCCTTTTTATCGACAATTGCCTTTTTAGCATCAATTGGTGGCTTTTTCATTATACTTTTATCGCCATTACCTAAACCAAGAGCTAAAGCAGGAAAAACATCTGTAACCATGTTCAGAAATAAAATTTGTAAGGGCAAAAGTGTGGCGGCGGGTGCAAGAAAACCTAATAAAGTTACGATAAAGATTTCGCTTAGATTACAGGAAATCAAATAAACTACAAACTTTCGGATATTCTGAAAAATAGCTCTTCCATTCGCAACTGCCACTACAATCGACTTGAATGAATCATCTTTCAGCACAATACTGGCAGTTTCTTTAGCCACTTGTGTACCTCGAAGACCCATCGCAATACCAACATCGGCTTTTTTCAAGGCAGGAGTGTCGTTTACACCGTCGCCTGTCATAGCTACAATATTGCCCGCTTTTTGAAAAACAGCGGCAATTTCGAGTTTTTGTTGAGGAGTAGTTCGGGCAAAAATAGCTGTTGAGAGTATCTTATTTTTCCAATCTTTCGTCAATGATTTCATTGAGGGTAAATCTTTCCCGATAATAAAATTTTGCTCAGTCTCTTCAACTAAACCTACTTTTTTGGCAATATTCAAGGCTGTGAGTGGGTGGTCGCCTGTAATCATTACGACTTTTATTCCTGCATCTTGGCACAAGTGAATCGCTGCTTTGATATCAAGTCTTGGAGGGTCAAGAAAGCCTATCATTCCAAGAAACACCAATTCGTTCAGAAAATCGTCTTTGCTTAAATCTTTCCCTTCACGACTTGAAAAAGCTAAAACCCTTAATCCATCAGCTGCCATTTTTTCTGAGGAATCTAAAATGCCATTTCTTGCGTCTTCATCTAAATCTTTGATATTTTCGCCAATTTGAATTTTAGTACATTTTACGAGTAAATCTTCCACCGAACCTTTGGCGGCTACCAAAAAGCCTTCCTTGCTTTTATGGAGCGTTCCCATTATTTTGGTTTCAGAACTAAAAGGGATTTCGGAAATACGTTCGTATTGGGTTTTTATATTTTCAATTTTCAAATCTGAAGCCTGAGCAAACTGAATCAAGGCGATGTCAATTGGGTCACCAATTAAGTCTTTTTTACCCACTTTTTTGATGCTTGCGTCGTTGCACAAAGCTCCAACAAGGAGTAGCTTTTCAAAGTTTTTTTGACTTTTTTCTATCGCTCCACCTTTAAAAACTAAAGTATCATTTTCAATACTTACTTTTCGATTTTCATCAGGAAAGGCAAGTGTTTCGACAAAGATTTTATTTTCTGTCAAAGTACCCGTTTTATCGGTCAAAATGACATTTGTACTACCGAGGGTTTCAACGGCAGAGAGTTTTTTGACAATAGCGTTGCGTTTGGCCATCAATAACATTCCATTAGCCAAAGCCACAGTTGCAACAATTGGTAAACCTTCTGGAAACGCCGCAATAGCCAAAACGATTGAGGTTTTGATAATGCTTACCCAGTCTTTGCCCTGAATAATGCCCGTAATGGCAAAAATAGAAGTAAGTATAAGCGTTAGCCAAATGAGAGTTTTGCTTAAAACTGCCAATTTTTTATCCAGTGGCGTCGCCATTTCCATTGATTTGTCAACTAAAGAACTTATTTTTCCCAGTTCAGTATGTTGGGCAATACTAGTAATGATTGCTTTTCCTGTCCCGTTAATTACTGACGAACCTTTAAAAACCATATTTTGGAGGTCGCCAAGCACGGTATTTTTTGGCAATTTTTTGGTATTTTTATCGGTCGGAAGCGACTCGCCCGTTAAAGAAGATTCATCACATTTCAATTGATTTACAACTAATAATCGCCCATCGCCTGGAATCAAATCACCTGCTTCAAGCATCACAATATCGCCAATCGTTAGGTTTTGGGCAGGAATTATTTCTACCATTCCTTCTCTCAAAACTTTAGTTTTAATGACATCCATTTCTTTCAAGGCTATCATGGAGCTGCGAGCTTGCATTTCCATTAAAAAACCAATTATGGCATTGACCAAAATCACAAACAATATTGCAGTAGCTTCTAGGTAATCATAGAAAAATAGCGAAACAATAGCTCCGAATATCAACAAATAGACAATAGGACTCTTTAACTGCTCAAGAATAATTAACCAAGGATTCTTTGGTTTTTGAGAAGTATAAACATTGAGACCATATTTTTTTGAGCGTTTTTCGGCTTCAACTTTACTTAGCCCAGTATCAATATTTGTCTGAAAAATAGCTAATATCTCATCGATTGAAAGTGTATGAGCATCGTTGTTTGTATTTTTTAGTTGCATGTAGATTTTAATTTTTCTTCAATATTCAAACAAATAAGAACAAATTGAAATCAAGTCAAGGTTGTCAACGACCGATATGCTAGTTCTAAAAAGTGAATAATATTTTTAATCGAAATATCCGACTAGTTACCAGAAATTTCGATTAATTTATTATCTATTTCGAGTAAATCTCGAAGCATTTTTGCCTTAAATATTTCAGTTCCTTCTTTTTCATCATGATTAAATGATGATAGTTGATTTCGAAGGTCATTGTTTGCTTTTTCTGCCTTGACAACTTTTCTGAGTAGTTTTACACTGACATCAGGAATACCTTTTATCTGTTTTATTTTACTTTCATTATCGGTTATTTTCTTTTCGGATTCGGTTTTAAACTTCGTCCAGTCATCCATTACTTTAACTTTCAGAATAGTCTCAATTTTAATTGATTTCTTTAAAATCCGTTCAGTGAGTAGGTCTTTATCTTTGCTAAGGACACTTTTTTGAATAGCGAGACAATCTTTTAACATTTTTTTTTTTGCTCTAAAACTCTCAAAAGCTTCATTCTTATTTTTTTCTTGCGATTGGCAAGAATTCAGAATATTTGATGTGAAAAATCCTATAACTAGAATCGAAAAAAAGTGTCGTTTATTTTTCATTTTGCTCTAAATTTATCTTTTTGATTGAAGCTTTTTCTCCCAATGTTCCATATTAAAAATCTGCATGTAGGAATCTGGCTGAATACCCATACTACCAGTAAAAGGATGGTCAAGGGTAATGATTATAAAAAAAAACATTCCGATAAAAATGCCAAAAAGTGTATTTAATCCTACGTGAACGTGCGAATTTTCAATATCAAGTAGCATTGCACATATAATCGTGATGACAGCACCCAAAATTATCGGCCACCAAATTGGCGATGGAATTTCGGACTGAATAGTTGCCGTACGAAGCCCTCGATAGGTAGCGAGTTCGTTGAGATGATGAAACATTTCAGCCACTAATTGAATCTGAAATGGTTCTTTTGGATTCAGATGCTCCATTGTATAAAAAACCTTATTAAAAGACGCCAAAGTTTTTGGACTCGCCTCCATGCGTGACATTCTTGGAAACTCATCATCAATTACATCAAATACAAAATCCAGGTAAACGCCCATCAATTGTTTGGAAATCTTGGGGTCAGGATAAAACTTAATATCACGATATAGACCAAATGCAGAGCTACCTTCTTGGCTAACATTACTTTGGGTGTCGTTGAGCTGGCCCCAAACCACAAACACAACAAAACCAAGTAATAAAGAATAAAAACTGGCTATTGCAGTGAAAAGAAAACCCGTAACTTCGTTATGAGATTTAAGAACTTTAATTCGACCGAAATTCCGAAAAAGATAAGTACCTACTCCAGTAATAATCCCACCAAAGATGATGATGGAAAGAAAGAGCAAAAAAGGAGGAAATTGTAGTAAATAGTAGGAAAATGCCACGTGAATGTGTGTTTATAGAAAAGCGATTAAATCAAAAAAACTTATACAAAGTTGTAAAGCTTAAAGCACTTTTATATTACATAACTTTCGGTAATTGTTACATCATTCACATATTTTCTCTTTAATTCTGGTACGATTTAATTACCAAAAATCTCTATTGATAGTTTTTCATCTAAGTGATAAAGGTCATTTCGGAAGTTTAATTGCCCTGTATTGTCAACCCATGCCGTGAAATAAGCAATATAAACTGGCACGGTAGGCTTCACTTTAATGTTGGTTTCGTTGTCGGTTCCAAGTATATTATCTACTCTTTCTTCATTCCAATCAGCTTTTTTTCTGAGCAAATATAAAACCAACTTTTTGGGATTTTCGACCCTAATACAACCATGACTAAATGCACGATTTGTTGCTCCGAAGAGGCTTTTTGAAGGCGTATCATGCAAATAAATATTAAAATGATTCGGAAAAAGAAACTTCATTTTGCCGAGAACATTGTTTTTTCCTGGTTTTTGACGATAATTTCCGTTGATAACTTCTATATTATTTTGAGCCAAATAATTCGAATTCGACCTGATTTTGGGCAAAATTTCATTTTTCACCATGCTTGTCGGTATTCCCCAAGAAGGGTTTAGCACGATTTGAGAAATGTTACCCCTGAAAATGCTAGTTTGCTTTACATCCTTTCCTACTACTACATTGGCTGCCCAAATTTGTTTATTATTTTCAAAAATATGCAGGCGAAATTCGGGGATATTGACCAATAAGTATTCATTTTCAAGCTCAACAGGCACCCAACGTAAACGCTCCATGTTGACCATCATCTGTTTAATACGGAATTCAATCGGTTTATTAAATTCGACGATGGTCGCATGGTTTATCTTACCGCTTTCGGTCAGTCCCATTCGGTGCTGAAAACGTTGTACGGCTTTTGTTAACGTATCGGTAAAAATTGCTGTGTTATCATTAATTTTAAGGTCACCTGTCAAGAATAAATGTTTTTTTATGTTGACCAAACTCGCATTGCTATCTCCAACAACCAACAGTTTTTTATCTATAATAATAGTCGGAAAGCCGCCGTTTTTCTGAATAGTTCTATATTTTCTTAATTGCTCTTTTAGTGGCAAATAATATGGATTGACAGGCTCTTGTATTTCTTCGCCTTTATTGAGAGAAACCAGCGAATCAAGTAAAACCTGATAATCTTTTTTCTTTCGAGGAATAAACCATTCGAGGTCGAGGATATTTTTTGAAGTTCCTCCATAAGCCTTTTGAGCATATTTAAAAAACATTGTCGTAAACAATAAATCCAAGTTTTGCAAATCAGTTTTTTGAGTTAAAAACCGTTTTTCATTACTTTGGGCAGCATTGAATAATCCATCCAATTGACTGTTTTTCAAACTACTATCTTCAAAATCAACTTTGTATGTTTCGAGTTGGCTATAAAAATTTGTGGCAGCAATAGTTAAGCCTTTTGAATTGAACCAAGCAAACTGAAAATTGCGTCGGGCATAAAACTCCCCTACTTGATTTTTGATAGAATCAGTTTCAGTCGATTTATATAAAAAATTTACTACTACTGTACTATCAAGCACCAAATCAGTGAAGTTTTGAGAAGAATAAATGCTTACATCACCTATAACCGCCTTTTTTTCATTTGTATTACAACCCACAAAGGGGGAAATCACAATCAAAACACCAAATAAATAGCTGTTTTTGAGAATTTTAAGCATATATATAAAGTAAACTTCCATTGGCTAATACAGGTATAACCTGCCGAATAAGTGCTTGTGGTAAGGCGGGGCAACCATAACTGCGGCCAAGTCTGCCGTGTTGCTGAATAAATGATGTGCTGACATAATTTGCACCGTGAATGATAATTTCTCGACGACGGGCATTATCATTTACACCTTTTTCTAGACCAAAAAGTAATAATGCAGAACCATGTTTTGGACTCTGAATTTCGCTACCAACTAAATAAAAGCCCAAACTACTTTGGTGTGATTCCATTTTGTTGGAAAACAAGCGAGCGATATTTTCGCCAGATTTTTGCCCGTGTGCCACTAATGACGAAATTAAAAGTTTCTTCTTAGCTATATCAATCACAAAAAAACGCTCGACATTAGATGGTAACGAGAAATCAACAATAGTAATGATTGTTTTTTGAGGATGAAACCTCTCAAATCCTTCTAAAGAAGTCCGAAATGCTTCAAAATTGACTACACCCGAAATTTGGCATTCATTATAAAGACATTGTATTTCGCTGCTTTTTGTTTCAGGTTTAATTATTTTGATTGGTAATTTTGCAAAAGAAAAATTTAGTAAAAAATAAAATACTTGAAATGAAATCAGCATAAGTTTATCGTTTTCGGGGGTGATGCTATATCATTAACACTTTTCTACCTACAATCATTACAAATTTGCTTAATATCTTCATCATCAAGCCCTATTCATCTTTTTCTCTATCTGAATTTTCAGTTGGTGCAATAAAATTGGGACGCATTTCTGTATGTCTGATTTGTCCTCCTAAGTAGCCAGTTTGAGCAATTAAGCCAAAACCCGCAAACGCTATTACTAAAGTGACCGTACTCAGGATTGTGGAATACGAATTTTGTTTAACGGTAGCCCAAAGTCCGAAAATCGAAGAAATACCTAAAGCAATCAAGGCTATTAGAGCGTAGACTGCAAAATCTTCGTGAATTTTAATAGTGCTTTCCATAACACCGGCAATACCCTCCATGGTTTCTTCAGCTTCTTCTCCGGTAAAATAAGCCACAATTGCTCCGATTGACGAAATAATTAACACATTGTATGCAGCAATTTTTGTTAGCTCGCTTTTGTTCCAAATACCTTGTGCCAACACAAAACCGCCCAAAATGGAGCCAATGATTGGTAAATGGTTTATCAATAAATGTAGGTGCGTTAGGTTCATGTATTTTATTTTAAGTGATTGATTATCAATGCTATAATTATTCATAGCTACATAGGGCAGTCATCCATTGCTATGTCACGATTAGCTTTTACTTTGCTAATTTTCATAAATTTTTCACTTTTTGTCATGCAAAAAGTACATCTTGTTGGTGCTTTATTGGTGTAAGTATTTCCGCATAACGAGCAAACGTAGAATACCGAAGGCAAGGTTTTGACACTATTATTTTCTAAAGCATTTAATGCGGTTGTGTACAACAAGCTGTGTTTTTTCTCGGTTTTCATGGCATACGTCAAACTCACGACAGCAATCTGATTACCAGCATTTTCAGCCGATTTTATAAAAGATGGATACATTGAAGTGGCCTCGTAAGCCTCGCCTTTGATGTCGTCAATTAAGTTTTCTTTGGTTGTATTTACTGTAAATTCAGGTTTTATTATCGGCACAAGCACTTTTGATTCTGCCAGCACGGATTGATGATTGCCTGCATGAATATGCTCCGCCGCCGAAACCGCTCTATAAAGTGCCGCAATTTGAGAAAACCCTTCTTGCTCGGCTTTTTGGGCGTAAGCTATATATTTTGCCTTTGCAGTTACTTCTCCTTTATAAGCGGCTTGCAAATTATCGATTGTCTTGGTTTTTTCAGCTGTACTATCTATTTCAGTGAGCCCTGGCGTGATTTCAGAATTTTCTTTCATTGCTGTTTGCTCAGCTTTTGTGCTTTCATCCTTGCCTGATTTTCCGCATGAAGCCAAAAACAAAACGCTGATTGAAAATATCATTATTGGTACAATTATGCAATTTTTCATTTTTTCATTTATTTTAGATTTATTTACTTCAAATCCCCTTTTTCGCCTTCAATCCATCGGCTCATCATAACATTTTCGGAAGGTGATTGATGACTTCCATCGGCCAAGATATCTAAAAAGCTATCCCACAATTTTTTTTCTTTATGAAATTCCTGCTTGAAATCTTTCAAGGCAACCAAATAATTATGTTCGTATTTTTCGGCCTCTTCTAAGGTAAAATCATTTGGAATACCCTGCAAAAGTGTGTCCGTGATTTGCATTAGTTCGTTGGTCGAATATCTTTCAATGATACCCAATTGCACTCGGCAGGTTTCTTCGAAGGCTTCAATTAAGGGCAAAATCATTTCTTTAAATTTACCAAGATCTTGTTTTAAATGCACATGCAGTTCTGCTGGCAACATTCCAATACCCAGGTCTTCTAAATTTTTGAAAGCCTTCTTCAATTCATCTAGATATTTATCAAATTGCTTCCACAAATCGGTTGAAGTCGAACCGTCTTTTATGGCTATTTTTTCGATAGCCGTTTTTAATATTTTATTGACATTATATGCGGGACTGTCGGTTTCTTTTAGTGCAATTTTCCATTTTTCATACGACTCAATCGTACTGTTTGATTGAATTATAACCGAAGTATCGTTATTTAAATCGTTGATTTCTTTCTCAATTTGAACTAAAGTTGTGCGATTTTTTTCTAAAGAAGCATTCATATTTCTGATAGAAAGCAATGCTCGGAGTCCCGAATTATAAGTTTTTGTTTTCATCTTGTATGCTATTTTATTGAGAAGTCCGTTAGTTTTTATTCACAAAACCCTCTTTTATCATTCGTTTATAAACCACACTCGCAATTTCGTTCATCATTTTGTCAACGCCATTGGGGTTTGTTGTTTCGGTAAGAGCTGTCCAAACTATTTTATCCTCCTTTATCGAATACACATTTGTTTCAACTGTATAAGTTTTGGTTGTAAAATAATAGCTTGGATTTGTATAAAATGGCCAATTCCGGTAAAAATAACCACTGAATGAGCGATAATAAGAAGGGTAAGAATTGATAACACCCGGCGAATAAGCAACATCTTTTTCTACATCCAACAATCGCATCGTGATAGCTCCATCGAAACCATCAGCTTTGATTTTATCCCTGATTCCTTCTTCGTTTTGTTTATTAAAACTATCATTCAAATAATCATACGAAACAACCGCACTTCCTTTCAGATAGCCTGCCATTTCATCTTCGGCTTTATGGCGGCTCGTTTCGTTTTTGAATAATGCAACCACCAAAACTTTTTTTAGCTGGTCGATACTAATTTGTTTATCGGGTTCGCTCCAACTACTCGTAATCCGAGTTGTACTGCAAGACGATAAAATACTGATTATAAACGAAGTAAGAATTATTTTTTTCATATTATTTTGTTTTATAAATCATTTAGTTACCCAATCAACGCTAACAATGATCTCGTTTCGGCGACCAATAAATTGAAACGGTGGATTATAACCCAAGAAACGAAAATGTCCAAAATAGGAAATTGAAGCTTCTTTTAAAGCATTTTCAAGTCTTTGACTAAAAGATTTTATGTCATTTTCGGAAGCATAGCCAGCAAATTTTATAACCGCTACATATTCTTGCGAAATGGTTTTTATTTTTACATTTGAGTCGTTAGGTTCGGGCAAATTATCTTTGCGATACTGACTTGGCATCACAAAACTCATAGTTGATGATGTTTGATTGATATCCATGTGTACGGGCGTTGTCATGGCTATTTTCTCGTTAGTTTTGTTAGCTCCAAAAATATAATCTGCCAACTTTTTAAAACCCGAATTGCCCAATTCTTTATAAGTTTTTGCTGAAGATGTTGTAATCGCCATGGTAGCGGCAGGATAAAACCTTATTTCAAAGTCTTTTTCGATACGGATAACCGTATATGGTTGAGACCCAGATTTGTTTGATGCCATCACAGTATATGCTTGAAAAAGTGTAAATACTACAAACAAAACGACCGTAATAATTAGTACAGTTTTCATGGTTTTAAATTTTGAAATTATTGTTACTTCTGATTGTCAGGATTCAATAAATCATAAAATTGATCAAGTTTGGGCATCAAAATAATGCGAGTACGTCGATTTTTTGTTCGGCCATCCGAGGTGTTATTGCTTGCTAAAATATTGTATTGTCCACGCCCCGCTGCAATCAATTTATTAGGGTCGATGTTAAAATTTTGTTGCATCACACGCACAACCGATGTTGCTCGTATGGCACTCAAATCCCAATTGTCGGTCACACATTCGGTGTTGATTGAAACATCATCGGTATAGCCTTCTACCATCACTTCCAACTCAGGTCTAGATTTGATAATAAGTGCGATTTTCTCTAAAACACTATTAGCTCGTGCCGAAATTTTGGTGCTTCCTGTGCTAAAAAGCATTTTATCAGAAATATTAATAAAAACGACCGTTTTATCGACTTTTATCTCAACATCTTTATCATCGATGCCATTGCGTAGTACACTTGTGAGGTTTACGGCCAAAGCCAAATTGATAGAATCGGTTTTTGTTCGGGCAGCCTGCAGCAAATAAATATAACGGTCTTTGGTAGCAAGTTGCGACAGTGTTTTGTCGATATTTGCATTTGCTTCTTTCGATAAAACCGTAAGATTTCCTACAGCATCGAGTTGTTTATCTCGCAAGCCTTTGAAATCAATAATTTGCATTTTTAGTTCATTAATTTGCATATCACGTTGCATAACTATTCCGAGTGTATTATTTTTTTGATTTTCGCTCTCTTGCTGCATTCTCGACATTCTATTGAGGCGGTCTTTGTAATCTTGTACACTATCGCCACATTTGACCAAATTAGACTCGGATTTATCGTAAAGCGATTGTAATTCGGTCAGTTTTTTCTTGGCAACGCACGAGGTAAGAGAAAAACCTAGTCCTAAAAAAAGGATTATTTTTATAATAGTCTTCATGCTATTTTCTTTAAAATTTTTGTTAATTGCTAGATTTTTTCATTCTAAAAAACCAATATTAATTTTTTAATTTAAATATCGGCTAAAAATCCATGCGGAAGTTTCGTGTTGTAACAAAAGCCCTGTCAAGAAATCGGCAGTTCCGGCATCACGGTTTACAACACATTCCGCAATGCCTTTACGGAGTTCTAATATTAATGTTTCATGATCATTTTTCAACTCATTCAACATTTCTTTTTGTGGTACATACACTTTTGGCGACTCTTTTAATCTGGTAAGTGCCGAAAATTCGCTCATTGTTCCTATAATATTACTTCCAAGTTTTCCAATACGCTCAGCGATTTCATCAATCACCTTTTCAAACTCTGTGTATTGGGCTTGAAATAATTTATGCAATTCCATAAAGCTCTGACCCGAGACATTCCAATGAAATTTCCTGGTTTTGATGTATAGCACCATTTCGTCTGCTAAAAGATTTGTAAGTATGGTAACACATACCTTTAGACGTTCTTCTGAAATACCGATCGTTAATTTCATTTTCTTCTATTTTTTTGATTTTAATTCTACTTTATTTTCAAATTATCTCCAACTGCCTTGTACCAAATGTTCTCCTCTCCTGGTAGCTTTCCATTGGCCTTGCTTATATTTCCTGCCCCAATTGGGTTTTGCCCAATAGCCATTATTTCTTGAGTAAGTTTTCGCACGGTGGCTATAAATCCAGTTTCCATCAACCCAAACGTGGTTTAGACTTGGACTCATCGGACGTTTGATATTTGTGTGCGTAGGTCTTACATTTACATACTCTCGACTACATGCACTAAAAAAAAAGCCCAATAAAACGATTAAAATATAGATTTTCATCTGAATAAAGTTTATGATTAGTCTTTGGTTGTGCGTATGAGTCCAATTCCTGAAAGGGAAAATATAAAACCAATCACACCATAAGTAATAAGTGCTTGTATATTATGTTCGCCCGATTTATTGACAAATAAAATAGCAGAATAGATAAGTCCACCGATGCCAAAAAACGTTAGAAATGCCCCAAAAATGCGTTTAATATTCATAAATTAAGCTGATTATTTCTGGTTTTAAAATAACTTTAAACTGTGATATTCATCAAACCATTCAATAAACCAAATACTTTTAAAAGCCAAATTATTATAACCACCACAAATACGATGTTTAATAGTGTTTTGATTTTTCCATCCATGGGAAATATGTATTGATGAGCCACAAAATCACGCCTACAACAATTAAAACAATTAAAATATTGAATAAAGGCATATAAGAGCGTTGTTAAATTGTATTCAAAGGTAAGAAATTGCCTTGCCGAATATGTTATATAATTGTTGAAATGACTTACATTATTCACACAATTATATTTTTTAATTATCAGCTTTCACGCACCACATCAGTTCTTTTATAAAAGCTTCGGCTAATTTATCTGTTGCGGCTTTGTCGGTTGGTTTTCCAGTATCATCGTAGTTTTGATGAACGTTTGGCACAGAAAATATCTCGGTTATAGTCCAAACTTTCATTTTCCAAAGTATAAATTGCAATGAAAGAAGTACTTGCGAACCACCAAAAGGACCAGCCGAAACAGTGGCAATGGCAACAGGTTTATGTCGCCATTCCTCATACAATAAATCAATCGCATTTTTTAAACTTGCAGGATAACCACCGTTGTATTCGGGCGTAACCAAAATAATTCCTTTTGATGCTTTGATTTTCTTGGAAAACGCTAAAGCTTTTTCGCTTGGATTTGCTTGTTTTTTAAGTGTTTCAGTAAAAATCGGAAAATCGTATTCTCTCAAATCCAAAATTTCAACGTTTGCTAAATTATTTTCAGTCAAATAATTCTTAAAATATAAAGCTATGCGGTGGCTTTGTCGGTCAAGCCTTATACTTGACGAAATGATTGAAATTTGTTGCATAATAATAATGTGGAGGTAATTTTAAAAAAGAATATGAAAAATTTAACCCTAGGGATGATTAAAATATTTTAACCAAACCCAAAGGATAAAAAATTAATTTTGGTAAAGATTGATTCTATCAATTTGAATATGATCAGTCTCATGTTTTTGATCTTAGTGCGTTATTAGTAATACAAGCAGTTTATGAATGCAAAATATTACAAAAATTAAAACTAAACCTACATCATTAGTGCCTTTCAGCTACCCCCGCAAGCAATCGAACATTCTTTGCAGGCCGAAGCACATTCTTTGCAATGTTCGTTTTCATGTTTTACACACTCAGTTGCACATTCCTCACATAAAACTGCACATAACTTGGCAATTGCTGATGCATGCTCACTACCTAAACTTAATAACTGAGCCGTTGCGTAGCAAAGTGCTGCACACTCCATATCACGTTGAATACATTTAACCATCATTTTTATGTCAGATTCTTGCAAGCATGAAGCCACACAATGATTACAAAGTGCTGCACATTTAAGGCAAGCATCAATAATTTTTTTATTTTCGTGATAAGCCATTTCGTTGTTTTGATCTATAAAAATTTACTTTTTGATTATTTCTTGAAGATTTAAATCCAATTCTCTTAAACTCTTCACTGCCTTTATTGCTATTCTTTGAGCTATTTGCTCTTTCATAGTCAGCCATTTACTGCCCAAAACTTTATTCATCAGTTTATCATAGGGCATTTTTAAGGCAATATTTACCAAGCCTTTCATTTTTGATTGAAATGATGGAGCAAGCTTTCGGTAGCTTATCGAAAAACTACCCTCGAGATAAGTCATGTAATGCCAATAACCGCTGGGCATAAAAATAGAATCTCCGTGTTCGAGCACACATTCATATCCTTTTACGAAAGCTAAGGCTGGATATTTTTTGTGATTGATAGCATCAAGATTTATTAATGAATATGTATTGTAAGGCAAACGATAGAGTAAATCGTTGTATTCAGGAGCAATTAAAATCACTTTTTTTCTTCCGCCAAAATGTGTCAAAAGCACATTTGACATATCGATATCATAGTGAATCCTTACGGTTGTATCTTTTCCTCCAAAAAACATGTATCCGACGTTATCGAGCACACCTTCAAAAATTTCAGGGCAAGGAAATTCGTCCTTTAATGTAGGATTGCTTTTGAAACAATCAAAGAGAAAAATCCTTAAATCGGTCTTTTGGTCTTTGCCAATGACCTCAAGATAATCGCTAAATTTCATTTTTAGGTCGGGAGTTGTAAAAGCAGAAGAAGCACTCTTTTTGTTGGCATTATCAAAAACATCGATCTCCAAATCGCCCATTGTTTGTTTGAAATAATCAATTGTCCATCGCTTACCTGCAATTTTATTATCGGCAAGTCCTTTAATGATTACAGGTTTTTGGGGCTTAAAATAATGTTCGTTAAAGTCTTTCAAGCCAGTTGTATCTACTATGTCTATTTTTTGTTTTAAGTCCATTTTTTAAAAATTATGATGTAGTTTGATTAGTATAAATAGCTTATAATCAAAAATTTGATGCGAAAATGATTTTTCTCCAACTCACGAAACAAAGGTGCGTGCATTCATCAAAAAATGTATTACAGAATTTTAAAGAATATTTACATTATTCACACATTACATGTCGAAACCATCAATAATTGCGTTAATTCGATTATAATAAATCTTGTAAAATGGCACTACTGCTACTCGTCCGGCACGGACAATCGACCTATAATTTAGAAAATCGTTTTACGGGAAACCTTGACGTACCACTCACGCCTTTGGGCGAAGAAGAAGCACTTTTGGCAGGAAAAAAGCTAATCAATTTTCATATTGATTTTGCTTATACTTCTATACTAGTCCGAGCTTGTGAAACTTTAAGAATCATTTTAAAAGAAATAAAGCAAACCAATATTCCCATCATTAAAAATGCTGCTTTAAATGAACGAATGTACGGAAGTTTACAAGGACAAAACAAAGCCGAAACCGCCCTAAAATACGGTGATCATCAAGTCGAATTGTGGAGAAGAAGCTACGAAATACGGCCACCCGAAGGTGAAAGTTTGCACGATACCTATAATCGAGCTGTTCCATACTATCAACAAGAAATTGAACCAAAATTAAAAAACTACAAAAACATACTGATTGTGGCTCACGGAAATAGTTTACGGGCACTAAAAATGTACTTAGAAGATATTAGTCCGGAAAATATTTTAAAGGTGAATATCCAAACTGGAGCACCATTAATGTATGTTTTTAATGAAAATCTAAAGAATTTTAGTGTAAAAAATTTATGAGTTTCGTAATACAATTAAATTATTAATCTTTATTAAGCAATTACCCATTTATTTAACACTACCTTCGTTACAAACCGACAGGTACAAATGAAAACAGCCTCCTTGCTTCACAAAAAAAAAGCTCTTCCAAAAAAGGAAACCTTAGCTCAATCCAATTTCACGGAGCAGGAAAAACTATTACCTAAAATTAATAGCTTAGAAAAACCTAATGATACACGTAAAAATCCATTTACGATAGTTGCCATCGGTGCCTCGTCAGGTGGTTTGGAGGCAATCACACAGCTTTTGCAAAACCTTTCCCCAAATACGGGTATGGCGTATATCGTGGTGCAGCACCTTAGTCCCGACCATAAAAGCATGCTTACGTCACTTTTATCGAAGGCAACTGACATGACAGTGCAGGATATTGACGATATGAAAAAAATGCAACCCGATAACGTATATGTAATTCCGTATAATAAAGGCATTGAAGTAACTGATGGACATATAAAATTAGTACCTCGCTCAAAAGGTGGAGCAGCCATTTCGATAGACGTATTGTTTGCTTCATTGGCCGAAACTCACAAACAAAACGTAATTGGAATTATACTTTCTGGCAGTGCAAATGATGGTACTCGTGGTTTGAAAGAAATAAAAGAAGCAGGAGGAATAACTTTTGCACAGGACGATTCAGCAAAGTTTACCAGCATGCCGCATTCGGCAATTGCTGAAGGCGTAGTTGATTTTATTTTATCGCCCAAAGATATTGCAACAGAATTAACGAGGATGAGCATGCACCCATTAATTACGCAAAATACTTTAAAACCTGCTCCAGAAGATGAAATCGACAACAATAACCCTGATTTAAAACTCATTCTTGAACTTTTACATAAAAGAAAAAACGTTAATTTTAGTCATTATAAAATGAACACCATCAAGCGTAGAATGCTACGACGTATGTTGGTTCATAAAATAAAAACAATTGACCAATATTGCGAATTGCTATTAAAAGATAGCAAGGAAGTAGATGCACTTTATCAAGATTTGCTAATAAATGTAACTGAATTTTATAGAGATACCGAAGCATTTTCGTTGCTAAAAAAGACAATTTTACCTCGTTTACTAAAAACCAAAGTAGAAGGTGAAACTTTAAGAATTTGGGTTGCGGCATGTGCCACAGGCGAAGAAGTTTATTCGATAGCCATGATATTGCTCGAAATACAACAAAATAAAACCAATAATATTCCGTTTCAGATATTTGCTTCTGATCTCAGTGCCGATGCAATCTCTTTCGCCCGTACCGGTGAATATTCTATCAATCAACTAAAAAATATTTCGCCAAAACAGCTTCAACTATTTTTTACGAAAACAAAAGACAAATATCGTATTTCAAAAACACTACGTGATGTATGCGTGTTTGCTCAACACAATATTCTGAACGACCCGCCATTTTCTCGCATGGATTTTATAAGTTGTCGCAATTTTTTAATTTACTTAGATGTTTCAGCTCAGAAAAAAGCCATAAGTACTTTCCATTATGCACTAAATGAGGGTGGATCTTTGATGCTTGGTAAGTCAGAAACCATTGGCTCATCGGCACAACTTTTTAGGATAATAAATAAAAAATACAAGTTTTATTCTCGCAAAAAAAACTTGGGCACCAAGCGAAATCCCGACATAAATACTCTTATTACGAAGGTAGCCTTACCAATTTTAGCTACTACAATCACTCCCAAAAAAGCACTCGGTACGGCTAATGGAAATCTTGGCAATGCTTTTGATAACGTATTACTGGCCCAATATGTCCCGGCCAGCGTGATTATCAATTATGATTTAGAAATCCTTCAATTTAAAGGACAAACAGCACTTTATCTACAAAATCCATCAGGAAAAGCCAGTTTTAATGTCCTGAAAATGGCACATATAGAAATTACTTTTGAGTTGCGGAACGCCATTCATCATGTGATTAAAACCAAGCAAATTGTGCGAAAAATGGGCATTGAAATGAGCCGTGATGTAGAAAAAAACATCATTCAGGTTGTAAATATTGAAGTTGCTCCGCTAAAAGTTGAAGGCGAAGAACCGCTCTTGATTATTGTCTTTTATGGGCAACAAATTGATTTGCCTAAATATCCCATTTTTAGTGCAAAAAATCAATCAATTGCCAAAGACCGAAGAATCAAAAAACTAGAAGAAGAATTGGCTGAGGCTCGTTCCGATATGGCATCGATAACGCAAGACCAAGAAGCCGCCAACGAAGAGCTTCAGAGTGCCAATGAAGAAATAATTTCGAGTAATGAAGAATTACAGAGCCTAAATGAAGAACTTGAAACCTCGAAGGAAGAAATAGAGTCAACCAATGAAGAGCTGACAACTAGCAACCAAGAACTTCATGCACAGATTCTGCAGATAAAAGAACTATATACATACGTTGAGGGGATCATATCCACCGTCCATGAACCTGTATTGATTCTTGACAAAAACATCAGAATCAAGTCGGCTAATAAGTCTTTTTGCAAAATGTTTCATGTAGTTGAAGCCGAAATTATTGATATTTCATTGTACAAGCTGGGAAATAGTCAGTGGAATATTCCTAGTTTGCGTAAACTTTTGGAAGAAATTGTGCCAAGAAATGTTCGTTTTCACGATTTTGAAGTTGAACAGACATTTCCGAATATCGGACTAAAAACAATGTTGCTCAATGCTCATAGAATCGTGCAAGAAAGAAAAAATGAAGAATTAATAGTGCTAACTATCGCTGATATTACTGAAGTAAAACGGCTTGCAATTGAACTCGAAGTAAAGCAAAATAGAATATTAGAAGAACGATTAGAAAACAAAAAAAAGACTATAAAAGCGATTGAAGATAGTAATATCCGCTATAATATGTTACTAATGCAATCGCCTTTTGCTTTTGCCATTATGCAAGGTGAGGATTTAATTGTTACGCTTGCCAACGATAGTATAAAAGAAATGTGGGGCAAGGGAAAGCAATTAGAAGGCAGACCATTGCTTGAAATTTTACCTGAAATAAAAGATGGCCCGTTTCCAATACTAATTGATAATGTTTATAAAACTGGTGTTCCGCATCATGAATCTGAAACTCCAGTTTTGCTCCTTCGGAATGGTAAAATGGAAAATGTTTATTTCAATTTTGTTTATCAACCTTATTACGAATCGGATTTTTCGATTTCGGGTGTCGTTTTGATTGCCGAAGAGGTTACAATACATTTAAAAACAAAAGTCGAACTTATCCAAGCAAAAAACAATGCCGAAATAAAAACTCAAATTGCTGAAGATGCTGTAAAAGCCAAACAACAATTTTTATCTAATATGAGTCACGAAATTCGTACGCCGATGAACGCCATCATTGGTTTTACGAATGTTATTTTAAAAACTAAATTAGATAATAATCAAAAAGAATACCTCAATGCCATTAAGATTTCGGGCGATGCTTTGGTGATTTTGATAAACGATATCCTCGACCTGGCTAAAGTAGATTCTGGCAAAATGACTTTTGAGCAAGTGCCTTTTGATTTATTGGTTTCGATTGACACTGTTTTTCATTTATTTGAAGCAAAAGTCAAGGAGAAAAACATAGAATTTACTAAAATATATGATAAAAACATTCCTGCTATTTTGCTAGGTGATTCAATGCGTTTACGACAAATTATCTTGAATTTAATTAGTAATGCCATAAAATTTACTAGTAAAGGAAAAATAACAATGGCCGTGCGAATGATTTATGAAGATCAGGAGAAAGTTAGTATAGAATTTAAATTAACTGATACTGGAATTGGAATCCCCGATAACAAACTGGAACATATTTTTAATAATTTTGAACAGGCTCATAAAGACACAAGTAGCTATTATGGAGGAACTGGTTTAGGGCTTGCAATTGTAAAGCAATTAGTCGAACGCCAAGGCGGAACTATAATCGTCAACAGCGAACTAGGAAAGGGTTCTACTTTTGGTTTTGTGCTTGATTTTATCAAAACCCAACATATCGATACAATTGAAGATGAGCAGATTTTGGTTCAGACCATGCCGATAATTGATTCTGAAAAAAGAAGATTAAAGGTTTTGGTAGCCGAGGACATGGCCCTCAATCAGCTTTTAATCAAAATCATTTTGAACGACTTCAACTTTGAAGTTGATATTGCTGAAAATGGCAAAATTGCTATTGAAAAACTAGGTTTGAGTTTGCTTGGTTCGACTTCGCTTGGTTCAACTTCGCTCACCAACTTAAGCCAAACGGAGTTTACTAACAAAGAAACGGTAGATGAAAGCAGAGCCTACGACATCATTTTGATGGATTTGCAAATGCCAGAAATGAATGGTTTTGAAACCACCGAATTTATTAGAAATAAAATGAAATCGAAAATTCCAATAATTGCACTCTCGGCCGATGTTACAACCGTCGATATTGACACATGTTTGGCCATTGGTATGAATGATTATATCTCAAAACCAATTGATGAAAAACTACTTTACACTAAAATAATGAAGTGTTTGAAAAAAACTGAGTAGCCTATAAGTCTGCCAATTCCCAAAGCCAACGAGCCGTTTTTTCATTTTGCGTTGGAATCTGCGTCGCCATTAAATTTACAGCTCTTTTACTCATTTTCCAGTCAATATGAATCGACTTGACAACATCGTCATAAATATAGATTTTCTTAAAATGTTGTTTGCTATTGATTCCAGCCAATTGACATACCTGCAAAGATTTTTGGAGTGCTTCGAGTATGTTTTCCTGTGAAATTTCTTCAATGAATGGCAAATGTAGAAGCGAATATTGACGTAGAGAATTATGTAATGCCTCTTCAAACTCAACAGATTGGTCCTCATTTGAAGCATAAATTGTGATGTAATCGGTTTTCATAGAAATAAAATTTATACGGTTGCTTTAAGTTGTTCGAACAATGATTTTTGTACTTCGCTGAGTTTTTCTGGAATTTTTACCTGTAATTGTATATAAAAATCACCAAAAACACCCAATTTGTCATAAAGTGGCATTCCTTTTCCTTTAAGTCTAACGGTTTTACCATTTTGTGTTCCTTCCATAATTTTAAGTTTTACTTGTCCTGATAAAGTATTAGCAACGATTTCTCCGCCTAAAACTGCTGTATATAAATCAATGTTTTGAGTGTGATACAAATCATCTCCTTTGCGAACAAAGGCCGCACTTGGTTTCACCCGAATTCTTATAAACAAATCGCCTCTATTGGCATCACCACTGCCCTTTGCACCTTTACTTTTTATACGTAGCAATTGGTCGGTGTATGCACCTTTTTTGGTACTTATTCGAAGTTTTTCAGTATCGACTTCGATAATTCTACTCGTTCCGTTATAGGCTTCCTCCAAACTGATTTCCATTTCGGTTTCATAATCGCCACCTTTTGGGCTTTGAGTTTTGCCAGTTCCTCGTGTTTTTCCAGAAAAAAATTGTTGAAATAAATCAGAAAAGTCTGATTGACCACCATTGCCATCGTTTTCATCATAATATTGTTGGCCTCCACGACCGCCAAAGGGATTTCCACTACCATTGCCGGCTGATTGTTCGCGTTGTTGCAAATTTTCGCCAAATTCATCATATTTTTTTCTTTTTTCGGGATCACTTAAAACGGTATTAGCCTCATTTATTTTTTTAAATTGTTCTTCTGCCGCTTTATTATCAGGATTTTTATCGGGATGAAGCTTCACTGCCAAAACTCGGTAGGCTTTTTTAATTTCACTTTGCGTAGATTTTTTGTCAATTCCCAATATTTTATAATAATCTATATAATCCACGGTTCTTAAAATTTACAAGTTCTGCAAATAGCTGACTATAAGGAATTTACACATTACTCTCCCCTATCTTCGTCTAAATCATAGTGATTGTCTCCACCTAGGCTGTAATAATTATTTTCTTCGTCTTCGCTCCCAATATTTTCTTGTTGATTGTCCAACTCCGAACCTGGCACGTCCAAATCATCACCCACGGAACTCAGGCGGGAACCATCATCGTTAAAATCTTTTTCGTTTCTGGTATATACTTTAGCTTGGTCCATCGAATCTTGCATATCAGCAGCTTCGACAGGATTAATCAGCCCATCTCTTTTAAATCTGCTATACACATCATCACTTGCAGGATAAAGTGGATAACCTGGGAAACTATTGATTTGTTCTTTCTCGATTTGTTCTTTAATCAAATCGGATTTGCTATTCTTTTTCATAATTATTTTTTAGGTTAGTCGAAAGTTAATGTTTTAAAAAATAGTCTTTCACAAACGCAATCTGTTGATTATCAGTCATTTTGTCGGCTGGCTTTACATCAATTTTTATTTTGTCGAAATGCTGGTCCTCTTTTAAAATATTCATCAATTCAACCTTGGCATTTGTTGGCCCAAAGAGAATTACTTCTTCATAATTTTTTATTATTTCCCCTAATTCTTTATAATATTCGGCTTGAAATTGCTGCTCTTTGTTGTGCATTCGATTTTCACCTTTGCTCAAACTTTGTTCTCGCTCTTCGTGAGTGAATTTTGAATCAATGATTTTTGTTTCGGTAGTTTCTTGACCAAGTTCTATGATATGTGCACTTGAATTATCCATACAAATGCCTAAATATTTTGTTGTTTTCATTGTGTTTTTTTTGATTGAAAGACATGGTTGACCGCATAATCTTTTAGTAAAATTGCTAAAGAGTCGTAGTATTCTTGCAAGGCTTTAATGTTTATTTCGGGAGAAATAGCATTAGGTATTGTGATTGGCATTTCGGCGATGTATTTTGATAATTCAGGAAATTGATCTTGAATTTTCATTGTCATTTCCAAAATTTTGGCATTGAGTTGTTTTTCAGTTTTCATGAGGTATTTTTAAAAATAAAAAAAATCGCTTTTACATAAAGATTGGTAAAAGCGATTTGAAATCTCACCACTAAACACTATAATTTACCTACCTAACCTATTATTAATGTATATATTAAGACACAGGAAACGAAATACATGATGCGACGGTTCGCCGATGCGACGGTTCGCCGATGCGACGGTTCGCCGATGCGACGGTTCGCCGATGATATAAAATACTGATTATCAACAAATTAATTGATTAATTTTGGTCTTATATTTTAGTCTTACTATATTTCAAAGAAATCTTAAAGTAAAAGTATCAGCAACAAAATAATGATGATGATTGCTCCTACCGATAAATAAACGCCACCATTTATTGTGGCAAGGCTAGTTTTTAGGCTACGAACTTCTTTTCGTAATTGCTTTTTTTCCTGTGAACTCAGGTTGCTTTTATCTATCGCCTTGATTTCGTGTAGGCGAATTAATAAAACCTTTGCCTCTGCCGATTCATTATTAATCGTTTTGTCTTTCATCATAGCATTGGTTTCGGCACTTAGTTGTGCTGGAATAAATGATAATAAAAACGAAAACGCCATCATATAAAGTAAGTGCTTTTGCATTGAATTTTAATTTGCTTTCCGCAGTTGGCGGAACAATCGTGAAACGATTTCCACTAAACAAAGGTGCTTATCTTTTAGGGCAAAAGTGTTATATAATTTCGATTAAATATTACATAATTCACACACCATCGAGTGTATTTCGCTTTTTATCTTTCAGAGATTTGAAAAAAGATGGAGTAAGCCCTGTCACTTTTTTGAATTGATTGGAAAGATGAGCAACACTACTATAATGCAACTCTGCTGCAATTTCAGTAAGGTTCATTTCGTCATAGATAATAAGTTCTTTTACTCGCTCAATTTTATGATTCATGATATAATGTTCGATTGTTATGCCTTCGGTTTCAGAAAAAAGATTGGCCAAATAGGTATAATCATAGTGTAGCTTTCCTTGCAGATAATCCGAAAAATTTATTTTTGGAATCTCGTTCGTATAATGCACCATTTCTACGATTACGTTCTTTATTTTTTCAATCAACATTGATTTTCTATCATCCATCAGTTCAAGCCCCGATTTATACAAACCTTCTTTTAGGTCATCATGTTGTTTTTGTGTCAAATTTTCCATGATTTCAACTTCACCCAACGAAACATTCATATAGTGTAGCCCTAAATTACTTAGTTCTGCTTTCACTACCATCTTGCACCGCAAACTGACCATGTATTTTATATATAGTTTCATCAATTTTCATATTAAAATGAGTGTTTTAATGGTATAAACTCACATTCTATCCATGTACCAATTGAGTTCCTTTTCCATCTTTTGATAGTGAAAAATAGTTTCAATTATTTTTTGCAGACGCATAAAAGCAGTTTCACTTTTCACTACGTAATCAAAAGCTTTATGGTACATGCAATTCACAGCGACATCAATTTTATCTTGGGATGAAAGGATTACTACGGGCATAGTTGGGTATAAAGATTTAATTTGAATGAGCGTTTCGAGTCCATTCATGGCATTTTTATCAATTCCATCAAGATGATAATCAAGAATAATCACATCAGGATTATTTGATAAATGCTGCATACAAAGTTCACCTGAAGCATAAGTTTCTACATCAAAATCAGCGTGTTGAAGAAATTCTATTTCCAATGACTTTAGGAATATAGCATCGTCATCGACCAAAAATATTTTGATTTTATTTGTTTGTTCTGTCATTGGTTATTTCTAATTTTTAAAAGTTCTACTTCTAATTCTTGGCAAGCTTGCCTGCATACATTTTCGATTTTTAACACCATTTCCGAAATACCATCAGTTTCCTCCTGCGTGCTTGCAAATTCCTGTATTTTCTTGGCCATGTGTTCATAATCGGCACTGATACCCATAATCGAAAACGAAGGTATCATTTTATGCACCGATGCCTGCAATAATGACCAATCCTTGTTTTTCAGGCTTTGCTTCATTGAATAAATTAGTGGCGGGGTTTGTTCGAGATACAACGAAATCATTTCCGACATCAATTTCTGATTTGATTTAGTAAGATTGCTCAAATATTTCAAGTCTATGTATTTCATTTTAATTATTTCTTCATTTTCTATTTCCTCTATGATATTTAACATTGAAGCAGTTTAAACTAAACTTAGGATTTTATTATTCAGATGCCTTTCATCCATCGGCTTTGCTATATAATCGTTTTTCCCTACGGCTCTGCATTTGGCTAAATCTCCAATTGTAACATTAGCTGTAAGGGCAATAATTGGCATAGTAGAGTGAATTACATTACGGATATATTCGTTTGTTTCATTACCATTTATCTCTAGCATTTGCAAAACCATCAATATAATATCATATGATTTTTGCTTTAATTTTTCGATAGCTAATTTACCGTTTGCAGTAATATCAAACTCAAAACTAAAGTTATCGAGCATCGTTTTCATCAAGAATTGATTAAGTGCAATATCTTCAACAACTAATATTTTGGTGTTTTTTATTTCAGTTTCAATTTCCATAAGTTCATTAACATCTTGTACTTCCACCCTTGTTTTCTTGAAGTTCAATGAGAAACTAAAGGTCGAACCTTCATCAACTTTACTCTCTACATTCGTTGTTCCGCCTTGCTGTTCAACCAATTGGTTCAAAATGACCAAGCCAAGTCCAATTCCACCATAAAGCTGTGAGGTACCAGTGTTAGTTTGTTGAAAATTATCGAAAATATTGGAAATTTTATTTTCTTGAATGCCTATTCTAGTATCTGAAATCGAAAACTTAACCTTTACTTTTTCATCATCTTCATCAAGCAAATCAGCACTTACCCTGATTGTGCCACGTATTGTAAATTTTATGGCATTCTTCACCAAATTTAATATAATTTGATGCAAACGAACTAGGTCTCCAACCAAGACTTCTGGAATCTTTTTATCGTATTCGATGAGTAATTCGAGGTTTTTTTCTTGAATTTTGGTTTCAAATAAATGCAAGATTGACGAAATTGACGAGGCGAGTCTAAATGGAATTTCTTCAAAATTCATTTTTCCGGCCTCTACTTTTGCCAAATCAAAAATATCGTTGATGAGCACAATCAAATTATCTCCATTTATTTTAATCGCATTCAAACACTCCCTTTGCTTTACCGAGCGGTCGGTTTTTGGCGTAATTTTTGAAAACCCTATAATTGCATTCATTGATGTACGAATTTCGTGACTCATATTTGATAAAAACTGCTGTGTTGCTTTCACGGCATCTTTGGCTTTACTTAGAGCTTCTTTTGCACTGGCAGTTGCCAATTCAGCAAAAATTCTAGCTTCAGTCAGTTCTTTCTCAGTTTTTTTCTTTTCGGTAATATCTCGTGCAAACACAACCTCACAAAGTATTTCCCTGTTCATCTTTATTTATCGAGCAAGTAAATAATACATCAGTAAATTGCTGGTCTCTAATCGTATGCGGATAATCAGGAATAAAACCTTTTGCAAAAATTTCTTCATAACCTACCCCTGCTTTTTCTGGGACGGTACAGTAATTCAAGAAATTATTACCGATAAGTTTTTCACTTAATAAACCCTTGATATCGACCTAAGCATTATTCATATACGTAATTTTGCCAGTTGGATTTATCGTAAAAAAAGGGTCGAGACTTGCTTCAATCAAAATTCTAGCATAGGTATGAATCTGTAATTCTGTTGCAGGTTTTTCTTTTTCTAAATACTGAAAATCATGCTCTTTTTTTGGTAGTGATGCGTTTTTCGGAACTTTTTTCTTTTTCGTTATTCTGAAATGCCAATATTTTATTGGCATTGATTAACTCATCTGATATGTTTACTTTTACCATCGATTTGATGAATTAATGTTTGATAATCCCTTGATTTTAAAGATAAAATAAATTATACCAACCTATAATTCTTCATTTGGATTCCTTCTTTTTTCTTTTAATTGTTTAAAATGAGATGGCGTTAGACCCGTTACTTTTTTAAACTGACTCGATAAATGTGCAACACTACTATAATTCAACTTATTAGCTATTTCAGTGATATTCATTTCTCCATAAACTATCAAATTTTTGATACGTTCTATTTTATGAGCTATGATGTATTGTTCGATTGTAGTACCTTGAACCTCTGAAAATAGATTTGCCAAATATGCATAATCATAATCAAGTTTCTTAGCAATAAAATCTGAAAAATTTGATTTCGGCAATTCTTCCGAATGATGTACAATTTCGACGATGACTTTTTTTATTTTTTCAATTAGCATTGCTTTTTTGTCATCCATGAGTTCAAGTCCAGCGTTGAGGAGCAAGGTTTGTAATGATACTTTCTGTTCTTCAGAAAGATCTTCCATCACATCCACTACTCCCAAATCAACCAAGATATAGTGTAAACCAAGTTCTTTTAAAGCCCCTTTTACCATCATCTTGCAACGAGAACTGACCATGAATTTGATGTATAGTTTCATACTTTATCGATAAACATTTATAATACTTTCTTTGAGTTAGCCCAAAGAAAGATTTTAATCTTCGTAAGCACTTTTGATGACCGTTGAAATCATCTTAAATTGTTCATTCGCATTAAAAATATGAAAATCATGTGCTGGAATAATTATAACTTGACCTTTATTAAGCATAAAAACCTCTCCATTGATAGTTACTTCTGCTTTGCGATCAATAATCTGTAATTAATTATCGAAAGGAGAAATCTTTTCCACCATTTCTTCTCCAGCATCAAAAGAAGATGCTTTAATATTGCCAGTTATTTTTCGAATGATTGTTTTACAAACCACCGAATTAGTTAAATTTTCAATAATTTCAACAATAATATGTGATTTAGCTTTGTCTACCTGAGTAGCTCGATCCCTTCTATTTGTAAATAATTTACGTATATTGTAAAGGTGAGAATATTAAAGCCAGAAAAATTATACAATTGTAGAAATTTGTTACATAATTCACACATTGTGAAGGTTTGAGTCAAACTTCGAATACTAATAATTAGTCAAATACTGCTTGTTTGGTTATTTTTTTAAATCGCGAATTAATTTTAATTAATTAATCGTTTCTAAGTTCAATTTTGAAACCATCCTCAATAAATTTTTTATGTAATTTTACCTCATAATCTTTAATCAAGATTACCACTTATTCACTGCTTCATATACGATTCTGAAGTTTTTGCTTCACCCTTTTACTCCAAAAAATAGTTTATAAATGAAATCAAGAATTGCTAAATTTGTAAAAACATTCATTTGTTTTGAAATTCCTGTTGCCTTAGCTCAACAAGCAAGTGCGTTTTAACATAAGAAATAGTTGGATACCAATAACTGAAAAGCGTAAATTTTTGTATCATACGCAAGCATCGCAGCTAATGTCTTTGTGTTTCTTTCTGGGTTTGAGGTAAATAGTAGTGCGATATTTAAAGTTGATAGTACTGGTGGTATTCAGACAGCATTTGTAGCAAATCAGAAAACCACCGCCCCTATTGATAGTTCAGAATTTTTAACAAAAGACACAGAAATGTCCAGACTGTAAGAAATTATATTTAGAATCAATCGTCCGAGTTATGTAAAATTATCGTTGAAGGACTCAAAAGACCAATTACTTGTAGTACTACTCGACCATTTTTCTGAAAGCATCGGAACACAAACTAAATATTTACCAACCAATAAACTTGCAAAAGGAACATACTTTGTTGAACTTGAATTAAGTGAGAAAAAACTTAGACAAGAGTTTGTTATAGATAAATAAATGATTTTTGAGGAAGGTTTCAATTAAAGCAAAACCTTCTTTTTTATATAAATACAAAATTAAAATGGCTCTTATATTACCAGTTTTAGGAAAAATGCCACAAAATGGCGAAAATTGTTGGTTTGCCCCAAATGCCACCATCGTTGGTGATGTTATGATGGGTAAGGACTGTACGGTGTGGTTTAATGCCGTTGTTCGTGGCGATGTAAATTCAATCATCATCGGCGACCGTGTAAATATTCAAGACGGTGCAGTGATACATTGTACGTATCAAAAATCAAAAACTATTATTGGCAATAATGTGAGTATCGCACACAATGCAGTGGTTCATGGATGTACGATTGAAGATGAAGTTTTGGTCGGAATGGGTGCTATAATTATGGATGGGGCAAAAATTGGTAAAAACTCAATTATAGCTGCAGGAGCAATTGTGACACAAAATACGATTGTGCCATCAGGAAGTATTTATGCAGGAAATCCAGCGAAGTTTTTGAAGGCAGTAACGCCAGAACTTGGAGAAGTCTTTATGCGAACTGCCAACAATTATGTGATGTATGCAAGTTGGTTTGAAAATAAATAATACCAAAAGCAAAGAAGGTTAGGTATTGTGCGAATATCTACTACATAGACCTTCCTGAAATTACATATCGCTTAATTCTTTTTTTGCATTGAGATAACCTCTGATAACAGTGAAAGTTGTGATTCCCAAAAAGAAAAAAATGATGTATTGAACATAATCTACGATCCATGGAAATTTTTCACCAAAATAAAATCCACCGCCTACCAAAACAAAAGTCCAAATGAATCCACCTAAAACATTAAAAAGCATAAATTTATAAAAATTCATTTTTACAATTCCTGCCAAAATTGGGGAAAATGTACGAATTACTGGCAAAAAACGAGCGATAACGAGTGTTTGGCTACCATATTTTTCAAAATATTTTCGAGTATTTTCGATATATTTTTTCTTAAAAAATAGGGAGTCGGGTCGGGCTTGAATACCATCGCCGAAATGCCGCCCAATAGTATATCCTAAGAGCGAACCCACTACTGCGGCGGCGAAAACACAAAACATCAATAACGAAACTGGAACATTGAGGAGCTTTGTACCACAAAACACACCCGAAAGAAACAGAAGATAATCGCCTGGAAGAAAAAATCCGAATATTATTCCATTTTCGATGAAGATAATTAAAGTTATCGTAATCAATCCACCTGTCCGAATCAAATCTTCAGAATTCATCAAGTATTTAAACCATTCGCTAATCTGTTCCATTGAAATATCCTTTTAGTTGATTGCTTTCTAAACTATCGATTATTGTATAAAGCGTACTTGTATCTTTATTTATTCAACCTTTGGTTCATTTAATTCAATTACATAACCATCAGGGTCGGTAACATATATCTGAAAAGCTCCATCAAAACGTTTCTGACGAACATAAGTCAAATTCTTTTCTTTCAAAAAAGCCTCAATTTTATCAGCCGAATTCTTAGGAATTGTCAACGAAAAATGTCCACCATTTTTATCATTATTTGTTACTGGTTCATTTCTCCCCAGCAATAGATGCAACTGCTGATTTGGTGCAACTTGAAACCAACGTCTAATAGCTACTAAATTATCAGGTACATCAACTGGTTTTAAACCAATTATTTCACGATAAAACTTTGCACTTTCTTTAATATCTTTTACATAGAGACCTACATGATTATAGCCCTGAATCTCTATAGCAGATTGGCTTTGTGCAAAACTTATCGAAGTTATCAGCAAAAATAAAACTGTTGTTAGTCTAAAATAATTCATTGGTTTCGTTTTAGTTATTTGTAATTGGTAAACTGGTTATTGGTAATCTTGTTACTGGGGAACTGGTTACTGGGAAACGGGATTCACAAATGACAAATCAACCATTAACCAGTATCAATTTATGCCATTTCAGCCAATTCCAGCCAACGAAATTCCTTCTCTTCAATCGTATTTGAGATTTCCTCAAATTCTTTAGCCCAAGCGGCCAATTCTTCATGCGAACCTTCGCCTGCGTTCATTTTTTGAACTAAAATTACTTTATTCTTTTCTAGAACCTCAATTTCGATGGCTAAATTTTCGTATTCCTTTTGCTCTTTATAATTCATTTTACGCTTTGGTTCGCTCGACTCAAGAACAGCAGGCTTTGAATTAACTGACTTCAAAAAAGCTTGTTTTTCTTTTTCAGCAATTTCTTGCTCTTCTTTATCTTCTTTCCACGAACGATAATCTGTATAATTTCCTGGATAATCTCTGATATATCCATCGCCTTCAAAAACAAAAAGGTGGTCAACTAATTTATCCATAAAATAACGGTCGTGTGAAACTACTAACAAACAACCACCAAAATTCAATAAGAAATCTTCTAAAACGTTGAGCGTTGCAATGTCTAAATCGTTGGTTGGCTCATCAAGAATCAGAAAGTTTGGGTTTTGAACCAAAATTTTCAACAACTGTAAACGACGTTTTTCGCCTCCACTCAATTTGCTCACAAAGCTATATTGCATAGCTGGCGGGAACAAAAACAGTGTTAAAAAATTTGAAATTGAGAGCTCAGTGCCATCGGCCATCTTCACGTACTCGGCTATTTCACGCACTACTTCAATCACACGTTGACCCTCATCAAAGTCTAAACCTGACTGCGAATAATACCCAAGTTTGATGGTATCTCCCTTTACAACACGCCCCATATCTGGTTTAAGTTGTTCGGTCAAAATTTCGAGCATAGTGCTTTTTCCCATGCCATTTTTACCCACAATCCCGATTCTGTCGCCACGCTTAAAGGTATAACTAAATTCTGAGATCAACTTTTTATCATCAAACGACTTGCTAATATGCTGGATTTCCATGATTTTACTGCCCATCCGCTCCATTTTCATGCTTAATTCAAGCTTTTCTTCCGGGCCTTTTTTCACGGTTTTTTCCTTCAAATCATAGAAAGCATCTATTCTACTCTGTGATTTTGTTCCACGAGCTTTTGGTTGCTTACGCATCCACTCTAATTCTTTACGCAATAAATTACGGTAGTTTTTCTGAGTAGCGGCATCTACGGCCTCTTGTTCTTCTTTTTTCTCCAAATAATAAGCGTAACTACCTGCATATTTAAGCACCTTACTATTAGCCAATTCTAAAATTCGGTTACAAACTTTATCCAAAAAATAACGGTCGTGAGTAACCAAAAGTAGTGTAATATTGGCCGAAGAAAGATAGCCTTCGAGCCACTCAATGGTATCAAGATCAAGGTGGTTGGTAGGTTCATCGAGAATCAGAAAGTCTGGCTCTTCAATTAAAACACGGGCAAGAGCTACACGCTTTTTCTGTCCACCCGACAGATTTCCTACGAGTTTATCAAAATATTCGATGCCAAGTTTGCCGAGAATTTGCTTTACTTTGGTTTCATAATCCCAAGCTTTTAGGTTATCTACTTGCTCAATTGCATTTGCTATTCGATTATCATCACCCGAAAGCAAAGCATCTTCGTATTCTTTAACAGCTTTGGTATTAGAATTTTCGATAGCAAAAATCGTTTCCATGACAGTTTTCCCTGCCTGAAAATCTGGTTCTTGGTCTAAATATCCTACTCTGATGTCTTTTCTTATACTAATTTCGCCACCATCAATATCAGCTTTTCCGATAATCATATTAAGCATTGACGACTTTCCCGAACCATTCGAGCCAATCAATGCCACTTTTTCGCCTTGTAAAATCCCAAAAGTAAGATTCTTAAACAACCAACGTTCTCCTAAATTTTTCCCGATATTCTCGGCCGATAAATAATTCATATAATTCTGCTAAACATCACCCGAAAGTAGTCGCCAATCAACAGTTATCAATAAAATTTTTCTTAAATGCCTAATAATAAGTCATTTATAGAGTAAAATTCTATTAGTAATACATACAAAAATTGATGAACAAATACTTAATAGCTAATCTATTTTTTTAATTTATTGCAATTTACTATTTTATTCGTGGAACGTAACTTTATTTCGTTTGTTAGTTCGATTAGAAATCACAAGAATCGCTCGACAAGCACTTCCCATTCATCCTCTAGTGAGATTTTCGGCATTGATTCGCCACAACGGCGATACCAATAATTGGCATTGAATTTATCACCTTCTTTGCGATGCAGATATGCATGAAGTTGGTCGTAAGCTAAGGTTCCTTCATTGCTTTGGGCTATATTATGAGCAGATTCCCAATCTCCTTTGCCATCGTGCCAGAGAGCTTGTACCAAAATAGGGAGGTTTCTCGGTACTTTATTTTCTGATAATGTTTTTTTGAAATTTATTAAATCCATCATTTTATTAAGGTGAAAGATTGTTGGGTCAGACGTGCCATCAGACCTTATTTTTATAAATATTGTACAAAATTTAACAATAAATTAACCCAGCTTTGGGATTTGCTTATGTATTTACTCGTGTGGTCGAAGCGTATTGTCTGGATACTAATATTTTATTTCCTAATAAGATTTCTATTTCGTATTTTCAATATCAATTCATTCCAATTTGCTGATATTCAACAAATTAGTTTTACTTTTTTGTATGGCGTAAAGTTCGACTTATCGGATATTTTTATAAGTAATGAACCTTATACCAAACCTGCTATTTTACCTTTAGGGTGCAATGAAAAACAAAGTTATCAAAGCTTTCTGAATTTTGTGTATTAGCTTCCGAATATGGTCTTCTTTTGAATCAATATTGTTGACTCTGAATATTTTAAATTTATTGGTCGAAGAACAATTTTTGAGGTTTTCGGCATCATGGAGGATGTTTTAATTCAGACATTCAGTTTACTTGGAACTTAGTGGTACTTGATTTCTTTGTAGATTTTTATATGTTTTCTTTTTGTGAAATTTACACCAAAAGGCACCAATATTATATTAATCTCTTTCACAAATAGCCGTCGTCAAATAATATTAAAAATTTATTATTTGGTTGCTTGGAATGGGTTTTACAGTTTTTATTTTCAGGGAAGGATTTCAAGAAAAACTGCTAAGCATCAATCTGGCACTTGAGCAGAACGACAAAAATTTAGAAAATCTTACGCTCAATACAACCTTTATTTTTTTTTGACAATGATTGATACAGAAGGAACAGAAAAAGCCAATTACTTTACTAATAATTAGACGGTTAAAGGTTTAGCCCAACGAGATAGGAGTTCGCATTTTTCGGCAAGATCCACTCCACAAAATGTTGTAATTATCATTCTTGAAAGTTTTGGAAATGAATATATGGGCTATAAAAATCCTTATAGAGGCTATACCCCTTTTTTGAGTTCTTTGGCAAAAAACAGCCTTTTTATGGAAAATTGTTTTGCCAATGGTCGAGAATCTTTCATTGCTTTGCCGGCTATCACGGCCTCAATCCTGCAATTGATTGAGGAACCATTTATTACTTCGAGTTATCAATCGAATAGGTTTGCAGGTTTAGGAAGTCTCATAAAAAAACATGGCTACATGTCATCATTTTTTCATGAAGTAAGAAATGGTTTTATGGGTTTTGAAGGCTTTTCGCAAATTACAGTATTTGATAAATATTGCTGACTAAATCAAAACCCCAAAGAAAATATGGAAATCGATTTTGATAAAAACTAAGGGATTTTTGATGAGGGGTATTTTTAGATTTATTTCGAAAGATAAATATATCGAAATGAATCTTGATAGCAAGGCAAAAGGCTTTGATTTGATAACGGATAAAACAAAACTAACAATCAAATCAGTTGAAAGCTTTCATTCAATATCGTCGAAAAGTACTCAATGAAAATTCGTGGATTAAGTAGCACTATTACATTGGCAATTCGAGTTACAATTTGTGTTACAAGTGTTATTATCGTTCTCTAAACTTTTTGTATGCTTTTGCTGAAAGAAACAAAGTAAAACCAAACACTAAGACACCCAAAAATAAGAATGCAAAATTGAGCAGATCCTTTACAACCGCTAAAAGCACTATCGCTACCAAAAATAGCGTCGGAAGTTCATTCAATAATCTAAATTGAAAAGAAGTATAAGTACTTTTATCGACCTCTTGTTTTCTTATAATTCCCTTGCAATAAAGGTGATAGACTGTCAGAAATACCAACAATACTAATTTTGTTTGCAACCAAGCTTGTTCTAAAAACGAAGGTGTATTTACAAGCATCAAAATTCCACAAATCCAAGTTATCATCATGGCTGGATTGCAGATAATTTTATAGACTCGCCATTGCATAGCTGTATATTGCTTTTTCCAATCTTCTCGTAATGCCTCGGGTTTATCAGCAGCTTCGGCGTGATAAACAAACATTCTGACCAAATAAAACAAACCTGCAAACCAAGATACAAATCCGATAATATGAAGCGATTTTAAATATAAATGAAACATTTTTTATTTAGTTAAGAATGTAAAATATAGAATGCCTTTTCAGGAAAAGAATTATACTCTCAAAGGTCATCAATATTTTTAATTTCAATTAATTGATTGTAAAGATAACAATCAAATGCAGTCGAACGTTTTAAAATATAATTCTACATCAAAATTTATGATAAGATTTTTCACAATATTACTACTATCTGTATCAATTAATATATTTGCCCAAGTCCCTAATCCAAAAGCCAAGGAGTTTTACGAAAAAGCAATAAAAAACATTTCTGAACGAAAGCAAGTAGATGCGATTGAAAATCTACAAAAAGCCATCGAAAAAGATGCTACTTTTGCTGACCCATATTTCAAACTTGGTCAAATCAACGAAGCTGCTCGAAGTCAAGAGAATGCGATAAAATTTTACAAAAAAGCGATAGAATTACGCCCAAATGACCCAATTTTTACACAGGCGTATACATATATTGGCATAAGATTATTAAAAGCAGGCGATTATGCTGAAGCCAACGAATATTTGAGTTTCTCGATAAAAAATGTGCCGCAAAACAGTCCAGTAAAGAAACAACTTACTAGCCAGCTTGAGCAATGTAAGTTTGGAGAAGAAGCAAAAAAACTCCCATTGACAATTATTGCCTCTGAAATGAGTCCGAATATAAATTTTAAAGAAAATCAATATTTTCCAGTTTTGACGGCAGATAATGAAACCATAATATTTACAGCATTTTCAAAAGGGGGAGATGAAAACCTCTATACTTCTCATCTAATCAATGGCAATTGGTCAGCACCAAAAAGTATTTCGGACAACATAAACACAGCTGCTAACGAAGGCACTTGTAGTATTTCAGCGGATGGTCGAACGCTGGTTTTTACTAGCTGCGATGGCAAAAATAGCCTGGGAAGTTGCGATTTGTATATTTCAAAGAAAGTCGGGGAAGAGTGGACAGTTCCTGAAAATATAGGAGGCAATATAAATTCTCCATTTTGGGAAGCTCAACCAAGTTTGTCAAACGATGGTAGGGTTTTGTACTTTTCTTCTAATCGACAAGGAGGCCTTGGTCGTAAAGATTTGTGGGTAAGCGAATTATTGGATAATAAAACCTGGTCAAAAGCTATAAATATGGGCGAGGCAATAAATACTGCAAATGATGAAATTTCACCATTCATTCATGCCAATGGCCATACATTTTTCTTTGCATCAGATGGACATGTTGGAATGGGTGGATTAGATTTATTTATGACCGAATCTAAAAGTGGAATTTATTCAAAACCCGAAAATTTGGGTTATCCAATCAATACACATCAAGACCAAGTAGCTTTATTTATCTCGGCCGATGGCTCAAAAGGCTATTATTCTTCTGATGTAAAACCTGATATAAAACTTTTTCAGTTTGACATTCCCACAAAACTATCAGATAAATTTAAAAGAGCTAATTTTGTAAAAGGAATTGTACAAGATGCGATTACAAACAAAACAATCTCAGCCGAAATCGAATTGATTGATTTGAAAGCCAATAAGGTTATTGAAAAAATAATTTCAGATTCGATTACTGGGCAATACACCGCAGTTTTGCCCAATGGAAGTCAATATGGACTTTTTATCAATAAAAAAGGTTATTTTTTCAAAAGTCTAACTTTTAATTTTTCAGAAAAAACCGAAGCCGATGGAAAAACCGTTGATGTGCTGCTAAACCCAATCAGAAAAAATGTAAAAACAGTACTAAATAATATCTTTTTTGATTCTGGAAAAGCTGACCTTCGTCCCGAATCATTTATAGAACTTGATAAACTGCAACTATTATTTGAACAAAATCCGTCTTTACAAGTAGAAATATCAGGATACACAGACGACATAGGAAAAGATACCGAAAACCAGTTACTTTCAGAGAAAAGAGCATTATCAGTCGCCGATTATCTAATAAAAAAAGGGATAAATAAACAAAACATTAAAGTGAAAGGATTTGGAAAAACTAAACCCATAGTGCCAAACATTTCTGAAGAAAATCGCCAAATAAATCGAAGAATCGAAATGAGTATTTTGTAAAATTTGCGATTAAGGCTTTTTTGACGAACTTTACAGTACAATCCGTTTGTTAAGTATTGAAATAAAAGACATGAGACGCGAGAGAATAGAAGATTCAAAATAGTTATAGAAAAAATTATTATCAATAAGTTACATCCTTATATATCGGTGTTTCATTACTTTGAATATAAATAATTTAAAACCTTGCGAGGGTTTATCATTCAATTAAACAAAGACCCCAATTTGGGGCGGAGGGGTTTTATGGCACAAGAACAAGTAGATGTTTTAATTTTGGGTTCAGGCCCAGCAGGTTATACCGCAGCAATTTATGCTGCACGTGCCGGTCTCAAACCAGTCATGTATCAAGGAGTTCAACCAGGCGGTCAATTAACAATCACTACAGATGTAGAAAATTTTCCGGGCTATCCAGACGGTATTCAAGGCCCTGAAATGATGGAAGATTTCAGAAAACAAGCGGAGCGTTTTGGACTTGACAATCGTTATGGAATGGCTACTAAAGTTGATTTTTCAACGCCTGGTGCTCATAAAGTAATAATAGATGATTCTCTCGAAATTACGGCTAAAGTCGTAATTATTGCTACTGGAGCATCGGCAAAATGGCTCGGATTAGAATCAGAGCAACGTCTTAATGGCTATGGCGTGTCGGCTTGTGCTGTCTGCGACGGTTTCTTTTTCCGTAAACAAGATGTTGCAATCGTAGGTGCTGGCGATACAGCTTGCGAAGAGGCACACTACTTATCAAAACTTTGCAATAAGGTATATATGTTGGTGCGACGTGATGAATTCCGTGCCTCAACTATCATGCAAAACCGCGTTAAAAATACACCAAATATCGAAATTTTATTCAATACTGAAACCCTTGAAATAGTAGGCGAAGAAGGTGTAACTGGAGCAAAACTTAGAAATACCGTCACAAAAGAGGAAAGTACCATTGACGTAACAGGCTTCTTCGTTGCAATTGGACACCAACCAAATACGCAAATATTTTCAGATTATATTTCACTTGATGAAGCAGGCTACATCGAAACTGAAAAAGGAAGTACTCGAACCACCATCGAAGGTGTGTTTGCATGTGGCGATGCACAAGATAAAATTTATCGTCAAGCGGTTACAGCAGCAGGAAGTGGCTGTATGGCAGCCCTTGACGCTGAAAGATATTTAGCCGCTCAAGGCTTGCATTAATTTGAAGTTTTTATTTATACTTGTTGATAAATAAGTCAATTTAAAAAAATGGAATACAGTTAGCAACTAGTTTGATGTTGCCTTATAACTAAAACAACAGAAACATGAGAAAGGCTTTATTACCAATTATCTTAGCGATTGTAATTTCAACCACATCGTTTGCCCAACAACGCGAGCGAGGTATAAAATTGAATAAGCCCAACATACCTTCTAAACAGAAAGATACAAACCCAAAAGACAAAAACTTCAATAAGAATAAAAAAGAAGATGATGAGTTTAGTTTTGAAGAAGAGCCAAAACTACGATTTGTCAACGAATTTGAAATTCCAAAATTGGTTGAATCTGCACCCTCAGTAAAAATAGAACCTATCAAAGAACTTAACACCGCAGTTCATGAAGATACTTCAAGTATTGACGAAGGTGAAGTTCTGATTGTAGAAATTGAAGACGAGGCACAATTTGTTGGAAGTGACGAGATGGTAAAAATTGCAAGTTATTTCTCAGTTTGGGATACCGGTTTGGTTGACCCTTACGGCATTGATGCCAAAGAATTTGATGATGTAGTTCCAATTCAATTATATGATATATCGCAAGGAAGATACTGGGCTGGCCCACTTAGTAAAGGCGTAACAAACTCTCCTTTTGGATGGAGATGGAAACGCTGGCATACTGGTCAAGACCTAGACTTAGATACTGGCGAACCCGTTTATGCAGCTTTTGATGGAATTATTAGAGTTGCAAGTACTCGTGGGGCATATGGCCGATGCGTAGTGATACGTCATTATAATGGACTTGAGACACTTTACGGCCACTTATCAAAAATCAATTTCGAGCCAAATACAATTGTAAAAGCTGGAGATGAAATTGGTAAAGGAGGAAGTACTGGACGTAGCTCAGGCCCACACCTGCATTTTGAGACACGCTACGAAGGAAATCCTTTTGACCCAAGAAACATTTTTAATTTTAGCCCAAGTCAAATCAATATCGTTTCTCAAGATTTCTTAATGACTTCAAGAGTGTACGATTATTTGAGAGGCGGAGCAAGTAAAGGCGATTTTGAATATGATGAGCCTGTTGCTATAAATAGAATAGCTTGGTACAGAGTTCGCTCCGGAGAAACCCTTAGTGAAATTGCCGTCAAGTTCAAGACTACAGTTGCCACTATTTGCAAATTGAACAAAATTCGTTCTTCTTCACGACTACGTGCTGGATATCGCCTTCGAGTGAAGTAAAAAAAATAACAAAAACACAATAAAATAAGCGACGTAAAACTTTTTCCGTCGCTTATTTTTTATGCTAAGAAATGGGATTCAAAAAAACGAGAAACGTAATTCGAGAGATTTTGCCGCAACGAAAAAATCCAAGTAAAAAACCAAATTTAATCATATTTTTTTATCGCTTATTTTTGTCTTTGTTGGCATCGACAAATGTAGCATCAGACAAAAGGTACAAAGATAAAACACATACTATCAAAAAGTTATAATATTTAAATTTGTTGATTAATATTGCCTATTTAAATATCTAAAATATCTATCAACAATATCGAGTAACAAATGAAATTAGACTTAGTTGTATTGGCAGCACACCCCGACGATGCAGAAATGTCGTGTGGAGGAACAATTGCCTCAGCCATAGCTCAAGGGAAGAAAGTTGGCATCATAGATTTTACAAGAGGAGAACTCGGAACTCGTGGCACACCTGAAATCAGAGCTGCGGAATCAGCAGCAGCTTCTAATATTCTTCAAATATCTGCTAGAGAAAATCTTGGTTTTAGAGATGGTTTCTTTAAAAATGATGAAGACCATCAGATGAAGTTAATTGCAGCTCTTCGTCGTTATCAGCCTGATGTAGTGTTGGCCAATGCCATCGAAGACCGCCACCCTGACCATGGTAAAGGTGCAGCATTGGCAGTTGATTCTTGTTTTTATTCGGGTTTAAGAATGATCCAAACATTTAATTTTGATGGTAAGCCCCAAAATGCGTGGCGACCGAAGGCCGTTTACCATTACATACAAGACAGATTCATAAAGCCTGATTTGGTAGTTGATATATCAAGTTTCTGGGATAAAAAAGAAGCATCCATAAGAGCTTATAAAAGTCAGTTTCATGACCCAAATAGCACCGAACCAGAATCGTATTTGACAAGCCCTGAATTCTTAGATTTTTTAAAAGCACGTTCACAGGAAATGGGCCACATGATAGGCTCGAGTTATGGTGAAGGATATACGAAAACTAAACCAATTGGCATCAAAGATTTATTCGGTTTGATATGATATTTTTTAGATTTGATTTTAGGAATACCCTCTAAAGTTGCAAAAAATATATTTCTCAAATAAAGAGATAAATGCAGAACGAATAATATTATTAGGATAAAAAATAACATAAATAGCTATGTTTATTGAAAAAATTCGATTGAAAATAAATCTTTGAAAGATATTTGTATAATTTAAGTTTCATTCATTAAATTTGTACTTTATTTAGAATTCAAAAATATTCATTTCGATAATTAAATTATATGAAAAGAGCATTAGTTTGTGGAGCCGGCGGTTTTATTGGTGGTCATTTGGTTAATCGCTTAAAAAGTGAAGGATATTGGGTGAGAGGAGTTGATTTAAAATATAATGAGTACGGCAACGGAAATTCGGATGAATTTGTAATTGGAGATTTAACGGACCCAGTTATTTGTCGTCAGGTTGTGGCTGGTGGCTTTGATGAACTTTATCAATTAGCTGCTGATATGGGCGGTGCTGGTTATATTTTTACTGGTGAAAATGATGCAGCAGTTATGCACAATTCAGCTCTTTGTAATCTAAATATGTTACATGCTGCTCAACAAGCTGGGGTAAAGAAAATCTTTTATTCTTCATCAGCATGCATGTACCCTGAATATAATCAACTTGATCCAAATAACCCTAAATGTTCTGAAGAATCAGCATATCCTGCTGCTCCTGATAGTGAATATGGTTGGGAAAAATTATTTAGTGAGCGTTTGTACCTTACCTATCAACGTAATTTAGGTATTACCGTAAAAGTAGCACGTTTTCATAATATTTTTGGCCCGCAGGGTACTTGGAAAGGAGGAAAAGAAAAAGCTCCAGCTGCAATCTGCCGTAAAGTAATTGAAGCGGGTGATGGCGGAACAATCGAAATTTGGGGTGATGGAAAACAAACTCGATCATTTTTATTCGTTGACGAATGTGTAGAAGGTATCCGTCGATTAATGGAATCTGATTTCTCTGGACCAGTGAATATAGGTTCGGAAGAAATGATTTCTATCAATGATTTTGCCAAATTGATTGCAGAAATTTCTGGTAAAAACATCACTATAAAGAATATTAAAGGCCCAGAAGGTGTACGTGGAAGAAATTCCGATAATGCTTTGATTCAAGAAAAATTAGGATGGGCACCATCTCACACATTGAGAGAAGGAATTACTAAAACTTACCATTGGATTGCTGAACAAGCAGCCAAAGATGTTGAATTAGCTTAATTCAACTCAAGTAAAGTCATAATAAAATTATCGCTACTATGGTTTTTTACAAAAACGCTTGCTTTTTCAGGGTAAGCGTTTTTTGTTTTTAAGAAAGTCAAAATAGCCTGGGTAATTTCTTCAGGATTAAATCCATCGACTGTAATTCCTAAATTATATTCACGAGTGAGGTCGCCTACAACCCCAAATTTTGTTGCCAAAACAGGTTTATTATGTCTTGCTGCTAACCCAATTACACCGCTAGAAGAAAAGAAATTGATATAAGCAACCGAAACCACATCACTCTGGCCAACATAAGCTTCCATTTCATCATCATCAACAAACCTACTTTCAAACTCTATTTGTAGTTCTGGTCGTATTTTCTTGGCTTCATCGAAAGCCAACATTAAGGTATCCTTGTATTCATTATGAATTTTACCTACGACCAATAAACAAATATTTGCAGCATCATCGGCACTTAATTGTTGTAAAGCCTTTAGTAAATTGACAACATTCTTTTTGGCGTCAATAAAACCAAAGGATAAAAGGATTTTTTTGTGAGAAGGAATAGAGTATTTTTCTCTAATATACAATCCTTCTCTATTTGGATAGTCATATACAGGGTCGGGTAAATAGGTAAAAATTTTTGTTCCCAATGTTTCATTCATATTTTTGATAGTTTCCCTATCATTAAAAATGAAAACCTTTTTTAATTGAACATTTCGACACATCCACCACGATGTAAAAAGTTTTCTTGCCCTCGTAATAGTATATTTATGTTTAGCTCTTAAAGTAGTATCTTGGGCAATTACTCTTGGGTATGGATTGAAAAGGATACCTGTTAGCTTACAAGGAAAACGACTACTTCCGATGGTATGCTGAAACATATCAAGCATCATCATAATTACTTTATCTGCTTGATAATCAGTTGCGTATCGATTGATGTGTTTCCAAATGATCTGAGTAGATTTAATGAGCGTCATACCCGTATTGAATGGTGCAAACTCCTCCTCGGTAAAGAAAATTATCTTAACATTTGTAGCCGTTATTTTTACGGATGGTATCGATTGGGCATCTGGATTTAACAAAAATATATATTCATCTTTGGATGGATGACTTTCTAAAAATCGGAGAATATTCTGAATATGACCTAAATTATGACCAACTAATCTGACGTATATATCACAAATAAAAATTCGCATATTCTAAGTTTTTGGAGCTTTTGTGCTTTGTATGAGCAGGTCTTTAATAGTAATTTTAGTAAATAAGCTAATTAATCATCAACCATTTAACATTTTAAATTACACTTTTATAGACTTCTAGTGTTTTTTGAGCTGTGAAAGATGGAGAAAAATCTTTTAATCGAACTTTACCTTTTTTTATCAATTCTGTACGCAAATCAGTATTTTCAATAATTTTTTCAATTTGAAAAGCGATATGTTCTTTGTCATCTGGGTTAAAATATAATGCAGCATCTTGTCCGACTTCAGGAAAACACGAACGGTCGCTCAAAATAACAGGACAGTCACAGGCGAATGCTTCAATGACAGGAATACCAAATCCTTCGTACAAAGAAGGGTAAACAAAAGCAATTGCATTTTTATATAATTGGTATAGTACATCATCATTATCAATTTGATGATGAAGAATCTGCTTTTCTACCTTCAATTTGGAAAACAATTGTTGCTCTGCGACAGTAAATCTGCCATTTCCTGCACATATTAGATATAAATCATCCTGTTTATGAAGAATAGGAACAATCGCTTTAACATAAACATCAAAATTTTTATAGTTTTCTCGGTTTCCTACATAAAGCAAATATCTTTTCGGAGTCGAAATCTTAAGATTTGTGTTTGGTTGAAAAGTCGCAAAATGAGTTGAATGATAAATCACTTCTACTTTTTCTGGAGCAATATTAAAAATTTCCAGCATATCTTGCTTTGTATTTTCTGAAACTGCAATTATTTTTGAGGCTTTATCTAAAATTTTCTTTTTCTGATCTTTATCAAAACCATCTAAACCGGCATATTGATTTGAAAATTTTTCGGGAATTACGTCATGATGAGTAATCACAAATGGTTTTTTACCGAGAAAAGGTAGAAAGTAATCTTTGAAATATGTCGGGTGAAAAACATCATAACTCTGCCTAGCGATTTGGACAGCACTGTTAAGCCGATTTATGTGCGAAAAAAGCAAATTGGTCTTTGCATAACCTAAGAAAAACCCAAATTGTGCTATTTTTTTTATATCACCATTTATTAGATAATCATTATTAGAGAATTTGAGAGATAGCTCTATATCAACACCTTGTTCGTATTTTAAATTATACATCAAGTCATAAAAATATCTAGCTACTCCGCCGTATTTTGCACCAGAAAAAGATTGGTGGTCATAAAGAACTTTCATAAAAAAGTAAAAGTAGGACGTATCGGGCTCGAACCGATGACCTTCGCCTTGTCGAGGCGACACTCTAAACCAACTGAGCTAACATCCTGTTTTTGAATAATTTAATTGTACATTTCCTTAAACGAATCATTTAATATTCAAAACCAATACCAAATATTCTGATACTATTATAACTGAAGTGCAAAAATTTTAATACAAATATATACCTAAATCTGTTTGGTAACAATTTTTAATGATAAACTTTCTTTGAAGGGACTCGCATTAAGAGAACGAATCCAACAATAAAAAAAACTAAAATCGTCAGAACTGAATTTCGCATACTTCCAGTAAACTGCCCGACGATGCCAAAAATAAAAGTCCCGAGTGTGATGGCAATTTTTTCTACAATATCATAAAAACCAAAATACGATGCTGTGTCGGTCGTATTATCGGGAATTAATTTGGCAAATGTCGAACGAGAAAGCGATTGAATTCCGCCCATTACTAAGCCAACTACTGCGGCAATTACATAAAATTCGTTTTGAGTAGTAGTAAAATAGGCTGCTAATGGCATAAACGACCAAATGAAGATAAAAATCAAAAGACCTTTTGTATTTCCAAATTTGCCCGAAAGCCATGAAGCCAAATAAGAGCCTGGAATTGCGATTAACTGTATCAATAAAAGCGTAATAATAAGGCCTTGTTTTTCGATATGTAATTCTTTATCTGCGAAAATTGTGGCTACGTAAATAACTGTCATTACGCCCATATCATAAAATAAAAATGCCATCAAAAATTTATTGATAAGTTTGTTTTTTCTGACTTCTTTAATAACTTTTACTAATTCTTGAAAACCAGTTGTCAATCGTCCAGTTTTGAACGACCTGGGCTCATCTTTAGGTAAATAATAAAATGGTATTTGTGCAAATAATGCCCACCATATACCCACCGTTAGGAATGAAATGCGGGCCGTAAAGCCAGAATCAGAATCGGCTTGAGTCAAACCAAAGAGGGTTGGCTGCATTATCATTAATAGATTTATTACCAATAAAATAACACTACCAATATATCCCATTGTAAATCCTTTGGCACTTAAGCTATCAAAGTGGTCTTCGGAGGCGATTACTGGTAAAAATGAATTGTAAAAAACAATACTCCCACCCCAACCTACAATTGAGAGTCCGAAAGCAATGACAGTTGGATTAATGTTTCCTTTGGTAAAAAAATAAAAATAGGCACAGCTTGCAGCCCCAAGGTAGCAAAAAGACTTCATGAAAAATTTACGACGTCCGCTCGAATCTGCCATTGGCGTAAGAATTGGATTGAGAATAACAAGTAAGAGCGTTGCAAACGAAATTGTATATGAATACAAAACTGAATTTTGAATCTGAATCCCGAAGAAATCTACAATATCGTTCACAACCTTTCCGTTGGTATCTTTTTCGGAAGTTGTTGCCAAAAAATACATAGGAAAAACAACAGTCGTAATCACGAGGTTGTGCACCGAATTTGCCCAGTCGTACATTGTCCAAGCATTTAGCACTTTCTTTTGGTTTTTTTCAAACATGACAGTTTGGGGTTAATACGTTTTGAAACTTATGGTTTAAGTCGTTCTTTTAATGCTGTAAATTCTTTTTCATAATTTTTATCAAGCGTTCCCATTGCTCTATCCCAAAAACTAAAATACAATCCGTAATTATTTTTAAAATAATGATGATGCTGATTGTGCATCACCGAGCTGTTTAGCCATTTCCAAAACCAATGTTTATGTCCATCTTTCGGAAGCAATTCCCAGCCTAAATGACCGTAAACATTATAGGAAGTCATAAAAACAAGGAATGCCAGCATAATGATTGGGTGCAAAGGTAGCACAAAAGCAAAAACGACAAAAATTCCTGCCTCAACAAATCCTTCGAGTGGTTGAAATGAAAAAGAAGTCCAAGGACTTGGATTAGTTGACTGATGATGTACTTTATGAAAATACTTAAAGAGTTTTGGATGGTGCATTAGTCGGTGCATCCAATAAAAATAAGTATCATGAATGAGCAAAGTCAGAAAAAATGATAATACAAAATAGCTCCAACCATACTCAGAAATCTTACGATACATTAAGGTATAAGGCCTTATAGTTGGGTTAAAAAGCAAAACCGCAACCATACCAAATATCAAGAATGTTAGTAATGAATAAAGTATCTCTCGCTTATAATCAGTATTTTTCGGAAACTTTAACTGTATTTTCTTATAGGAAAGTTTGTTTTTAAAGCCTATAAAATATATCAAAAATGCAATTCCTGCAATAACAAAGTAGCGAATTAAACTTGCAATGAACGCAAATGTGAAAATTTGATAAATTTTTTCTGGAAAAAACATAGTTCATATAATCGTTTTAATAAAAATCTTTCTGCTTAATAAGGCATTTTTCAACTCTTCTGCAAACTTGACCGCATGATTTCCATCACCATGAATACAAATTGTATCAGCTTTCAACGGAATTTCCTTTCCATCGGTTGAAATTACGCATTGTTTTTCAATCATCATAATTACTTGATTGACAGCTTCCTGTGTGCTTTCAATCAAGGCATTTGATTGAGTACGTGGGGTTAGACTTCCATCATTTTGATACGTACGGTCGGCAAAAACTTCTGAGGCAGTTTTTAATCCTATTTTTTCTGCTTCTGAAATTAAATGGCTTCCAGATAAACCGTAAAAAATCAAACCCGAATCAATGGCTTTTGAAGCCTCGGCAATCGCTTTGGCTAATGCCGCATCTTTGGCGGCCATATTATACAATGCACCGTGTGGCTTTACATGGTGAAGTTTGCCACCTAATGCTCTAACAGTGCCAAACATCGCACCAATTTGATAAATACAAATATCATAAACTTCTTGCGGTGAAAGTTGCATGTTTCGGCGACCAAAACCTTGTAAATCAGGAAACGCAGGGTGAGCTCCAACTGCAACATTATATTCGATAGCCATCTGTGCAGTTTTTCTCATGGTGGTGGCATCGCCAGCATGAAAACCACATGCTATATTTGCCGATGAAATCAGTTTCATCAAAGCATTGTCGTTTCCCATTGCCGAAGCACCAAATGCTTCGCCCATGTCACAGTTGATGTCAATTCTTTTGTTTATCATTAAAAAATCTAATGCTAGCTTTTAGTTTTTGAAGTTCGAATTCTTGCTTAATTAATAAATTTTCAGCTAACTCAACCGAAATCTTTTTAAATATAAATGTATCATTTAGGCTAAATTGAGCCAATTTAGGTAAATCAACTGATACAATATTGCCAAGTCTTGGATAGCCTCCGCTGGTTTGGTGATCGGCCATTAAAACAATTATTTGTCCGCTTGGAAGAAGTTGAACAGTTCCAAAATCTACTGCTGATGACACTAATTCTTTTTTTGTTTTCAGTTCCAAAGGTTCTGCATTCAATCGATAGCCCATTCTGTTTGAAGCATTTGAAATTTTGAATACTTGATTTTCAAAGGCTTCTTTGCTTATTTCGGTCAGAAAATCAAATTCGTTACCTTCGGTAAAATGAATTATTTTTTTGTTAGACAGGTTGCAAACATGCCCAATGTATGGTAAAAACTTGCAATTTTCTTCATTTACCGCCAAATATGCTCGGCTACCACTAATTAACTTCTTAAACCTTAGGACACTACCTGTTTTCACAAAAATTGATTTCCAATTTTGTATGGGATAATTATCTATGGTTGGAAAAAAGTCTGCTCCACCAATAATTATGGTACAATCTTTTTCAAATAATAATTCAGGAGCAGGAAAGTGCATTTCTAATACTGGTTTGTTTTCTCGGTTTTGCACAGCGAGATTAAGTATTCTTACCGAAAGTCTATCCATTACTCCACTCGGATTTACGCCCAAATATCGAAGTCCATTTTTTCCTAAATCATGATAATTTGAAAGTATTCCCTCTTTAATAAATTTCAATTTTCTGTTAGTTTATCTAAATTAATAGCTAGTTGACTGTTTTCAAAATAAAGTTTTACAGCAAATTTATTAAAATGTTGCATAGCCAAAAATATAATTCGTTTTTGTTATAAGAATATTTAATTTTAAAAAAAACTAAACCTTTTCTGTTAAAACAAATAAAAAAAACAACCTTAATTTTACCGCATTTTATTCCTAAAAATTAACTTTTTCTTTTAAAATATAACTTTTACAATATTTTCTTTCATTTATTTATTTATTTATTTTAGAGATAATTTTTTATATATTTGCAACAAATGTAATTTTTCAGTGACTATATATGACTATTGCATTTTTTCAACTTGTAAAAATTGATTTTATTTCATTCAATATTTTTCACAAGTTTAAGGTAATTGGAAATTTGATTTAAAAAAAAATTTGTTGCCTAACAATACCCATAAACGCTTACCTCACAAGAAAGATCCGACTAAATCAGCACAATTAGCTTAATGTTACGGATCTCTAAATGAAAAGAAAGTTGAATGTTGGTAAAACAAATTATTTGTCTGCTCGCCTTGGGATTTAAATCAATATAATAAAAATTGAAAGATGTTGCCAGTAAACGCACGATTACATTTGAAAAAGAAAATTTCAATCTTGGAACTCATTATTTAGATTTTATTCTGTATTACTTTTTTCGAATTTTGCTAAACCCAAAAAAAAACTCAAAACATTAAAGATAGCAGTATTTAAAGATCGACCAAATAATAATAATCGTTTTTTGTTGATGTAAATTAAAGTTTATGTAATTCGGTAACTTGAAACATTACTAATTTATTACAAAAATTATTTAAGTTGACAATCACAATTCTTTGAAGTTATTAAACTAAAAAATCTTAAAAAAATTATTTTAAAACTTAAACATTATTACACAACCAAACAAAGATTACAAATCAACAATTATTCAAATTTAATTCTATTATGAAAAAAAATCTACTGTTCACTCAGTTGAAAAATAGGGCTGTAAAAATCAGACTTATTTACACTTTATTAGCTTTACTTTGCTTGATAGGTGGCAATGCAAAAGCTGCTGACATCACGATTTCGGGTAAAGTAAGCGACTCTGAGAAAGGCGAATTTTTACCAGGGGTAAGTATAACAATAAAAGGTACCTCTCGTGGGGCCACTACTGATGGAAAAGGTGACTATTCTATTAAAGTTCCTAACAAAAATTCGGTATTGGTATTTAGTTTTTTAGGATATGAGAGCCAAGAAATTGAAGTTGGAAATCAAACAATTATTAGTGTGAGTATGATAGCCGATGCCAAATCACTTGAAGAAGTAGTGGTTGTGGGTTATGGAACCCAAAAGAAGGTTAACCTAACTGGTGCGGTTTCGACAATTGACTCAAAAACCATCGAAAATCGTCCGTCAAGTAATTTGGCCAATGCTTTGCAAGGTACAAGTCCAGGGCTTATCGTTACACGCTCAAGTGGCCAGCCGGGTAGCGAAGGTATTGGTATTCAGATTCGTGGAGCCTCTTCTGCAAATGGCAGCATCGAGCCTTTGGTTATTTTAGATGGAGTTACAGTTCCAAGCAATACACTACAATCACTTAACCCCAATGATGTTGAAAATATTAGCGTTTTGAAAGATGCGGCTGCAGCAGCAATTTACGGAGCTCAAGCGGCTGGTGGCGTAATTTTGGTCACTACCAAAAAAGCTAAAGCGGGAAAAATCAAGTTTGCCTATTTGGCTCAACAGGGTACAGACTGGTCAATCAATGTTCCAGAAAGAATGTCACTTTTAGAAGAGGCTGAGTTTTCTAATTTATCTCGGAAGAATTCAGGAAGTGGTCCAGAGTATTCAGATGTTGATATTCAACGAATCAAAGATGGTGTTCCATATGTGGTTAACCCCGCAGATACTACAACTTGGCTATTTTATAACCAAGTTCCATTGACCGACCAAGTTTTACGAAAATATTCGTCAATGACAACTCAGAATTTAAGTATTTCGGGTGGAACAGAGAAGCTAAATTTCTTACTATCAGGTGGTTACTACAATAAAAGTGGAATATTTAAAGTTGGGCCAGATGGCTACCAACGCTATAACGTTCGTCTAAATTTGGGAGCTCAACTCAATAAATTTTTCTCAATCGACACTCGCCTTTCTTATACAAAAGATAAACAAGAGTCAGCTTCTGGGAACTTAAATGGGCAAGGTTTGATATACGAACTTTACCGTTTGCGTACACGTTCACCTTTCTTCACTCCCGACGGACAATATAATGGTGCAGGATCTTCGGCAACGGTTTATGGTAGACTTGAAGCAGGTGGATCTAATAACTATACAAGAGATTATTTTGACGGAAATGTAACACTAAAAGCAGCTAATTTAGTAAAAGGACTAACGCTTCGTGCAGTACTTGGAACCCAATATCGAATCGGTGATAGAACAAACTTTGCCCGTACCGTACCTCTATGGGGAAGAGGAAAAGTTTTGAGCTACATAAATCAAGTGAATAGCTACACCTTAACTGATGAACTTACCAATAATACAAATATGCAGCTTTTGGCCAATTATGACATAAAAATTGGTGCAAAACATAATTTGGGTATTTTGGTTGGCTATAACTATGAAGATTTCAGATTTGAAAACATGGTGGCTGGTGCAACCAATTTAGTAAGTAATGATTTACCAACGCTTAACTTAGGCGACGATAAAACTAAAACAAATAGTCAATCCATAGGCACAAATGCTTCGCAATCAGTTTTTAGTCGTTTCAATTATAATTATGATGGAAAATATTTGCTTGAAGCAACAATCCGTCGTGATGAAAATTCAAAACTTGCTCCAGATTTAAGAATTAAAGTTTTTCCTTCAGCTTCCGCAGGTTGGAATGTACACCGTGAGGCCTTTATGAAAGACCTAAATTTTATTTCAGAAATGAAACTCCGTGCTTCTTGGGGAAGATTAGGTGGTGCTTTGGGTGGTAGCACAATCGGAAACTACGATTATTTGAGCCAATTGAGCCGTGGTTCTACTTTAGTATTAGGAGATTCTCGTGCTTCATACCTTTTCCAAAGTTCGATTCCTTCACAAGTATTATCATGGGAAACCATTGAAACTACAAACTTTGGTTTTGACTTGGGTTTATTCAAAAATAAACTCACAATCAACGGTGATTATTACGTAAAATATAACCGCAATATGCTTACACCACAAAACCTTCCTGCCGTAATCGGAATCGGAACTCCGAGAAAAAACAACGGTGAATTGAAATCGTGGGGTTGGGAATTAGAGGGACGTTATAGAGGTCAAATCGGTAAAGATTTTTCGTATAATATTGCAGCTAATTTATCTGACAACCAAAACAAACTAATTAATTTTGCGGCAAGAAACATCGTAGGAGCAGGTACTAATAGTATCGTAGAAGGTTATCCTTTGAATAGCGTTTTTGGCTACAAAACAGATGGATATTTCCAAACTGCCGATGAAGTAAAAGCTTGGGCTTTCCAAGATAACCGCACTGGAGCTGGTGATGTGAAATATTTAGACCTTAACGGTGATGCAAAAATCAATGTTGGAAAAGGCAATACAACTGACTTTGGCGACTTGGTGTATCTTGGTACAACTCAGCCTCGTTATGTGTTTGGTACAACGCTAGGTTTCAACTACAAAGGTTTTGATTTTACGGCATTCGTCCAAGGTGTTGGCAAGCGTTCGTTTAGACCAGAAACTGAAACAATCGCCCCTCTTTTAGTAACTTGGAAGCAGGCTTTGGCTATTCATAGAGATTATTGGACACCTGAAAATCCAGATGCTTTGTACCCTCGTCCATATACAGGTGGAACGCACAACTACCGTGTTTCAGACAAATGGCTATTAAATGGACGATATGCTCGATTGAAAAACCTTCAAATTGGTTATACAATTCCTGAGAGCCTTTCTAATCGAATTAAAATTTCAAGAGCAAGAATATTCTTCTCAGCTCAAGATATTCTTACATTCTCGAAATTGGGTAATTTCAAAGGTTATTTCGACCCTGAACAAAGAGATAATATTGAAAATGATTACCCATTTTTTGCAACAGCTTCAGCAGGTATAAATCTTAATTTTTAAGTAATTAGTCAATCTAAATCATTGACCATCAACGATTAACTAATTTTATTAATGCAAATCATGAAATCAAAATTTAAATATATATTTTCGACTTGCCTTCTCATCTTAGGCATTACCGCTTGCGACATTAATCGCTTGCCCGAAACATCAATCAGCGATGCCACATTTTGGCGTTCGGAAACAGACCTAATAGCAGCAACCAATTATCTTTATACCTTCGTTCCTGGATTTAATACAGAAGATGTTTGGTCTGACGATGCCATTGGTTTGACATCAAATAATATTAGTGACGGCTCTCGTCTTGCTCCTTCAACAGACGCAAACTACACTACGCCGTATCAGTTGATCAGAGCAGCCAATAATATCATAGAAAAAGGGCCAAAAGCTGCGGTAAATACAAGCCAAACCGTAATTGATAGATATATTGGTGAAGCTCGATTTTTCCGTGCTTGGGGCTATTTCAGTTTGGTACAAAAATATGGTGATGTACCTTTGATACTTAAAATATTAGATGACGCTTCGCCCGAATTGACAGAGCCTGCCAGTCCAAGAGATAAGATTTTTGACCAAATCTATCAAGACCTTGATTTTGCGGCTACAAAATTACCGACAATGGCTGCCCTTGGCACTGGTAACTTTGGAAGAATCTCGAATTCTGGGGCATTAGCTTTTAAAGCTCGAGTGGCTCTATTTGAAGGAACACGCTCGAAATTTCACAGTTATGGCGATAACAAAAAACACTTAAGCATCGCGGTTACAGCCGCAAAAGCAGTAATGGATAGCCGCCAACACGCTTTATACGCGAACTATTTCGATTTGTTTCAATATGCTGGAGAGGGACTTCAAAACAAAGAGAATATTATTGTAAAACAATATGGAGTTAGCTTAACAGATCGAGTTTTGATACACACTTATTTCCGTGGAACACTTGAAAATGGCAACAAAAACCCTACAAAAAGTTTGGTGGATTCATACTTGATGTCTGATGGTTTGCCAATCACAAAATCACCATTATATAAAACACCATTAAAAAGTACAGATGTCTTTGTAGGTCGTGATGATAGGTTAAGTCAGAGTGTAATGAAAGCTGGAGACCCATATATTTTTACAAAAAAAGTATTTGATATTTCGCCTTTAGTTTTCCAAAAAACAGGATTTTGCTTCCGTAAATTTTCTAATATTGACGATTGGAACACACAAGCCTCTTCGATTGACCGTCCTGTATTGAGATATGCCGAAGTACTTTTAACATATGCCGAGGCAAAATATGAATTAGATGGGAATATCAGCGATGCCGACCTTGATTTGGCAATCAATCCTCTTCGAACAAGAGCAAAAATCGCTAAATTGACTAACGCTTTTGTAACAACAAACGGATTGAGTATGCGAGATGAACTCCGTCGTGAGCGTCGAGTTGAATTAGCACAAGAAGGGCACCGTTATTGGGACTTAATTCGATGGAAAACAGCTGAAATAGAGCTTCCTAAACCAGTTTTAGGCAATTATTTTTTCAAGTCTGAGTTTGGAACTGCAACTACCGTAAACCTTACTCCTGATAACTTCATCTTAGTTACCACTGCTAATTTTCGAAGATTCGACCCAACAAAAGATTACTTATGGCCATTGCCTTTGAATGAGATTTCGTTAAATCCTAACCTCAAGCAAAACCCAAATTGGTAATATTATACTCAAAAATTGCCCTTTCTGTTATGTCAGAAAGGGCTTTTATTTGCACTTTTATGAAAAAACTTTTATCTATTCTGCTCATTTGGTTTTGTATCATTGCTTGTAGAAAAGACGAAACCACCCCATTTGCTAAGCTACCCACAAACCTCAAAAACCTTAAAATAGATCATCCACGCCTATTTCTGACCGACCAAAAACTAGAAGAATTAAAGGTAGCTCGAAAGACTGATGCAGTTTTAGATAAATACGTCAATGCCGTGATAGCTACTGCAAATTCGATAATTACAAAACCAATGCTCACTCGTGAACTAATTGGCCCAAGATTATTAGATGTCAGTAGAGAATTGTTGAAACGCTCTTCATACCTCGCAATGGCATATCGATTTACTGGTGAAAAAAAATATTTAGATGCGGCTGTAAATAATCTGAAAGCTGTCTGTGAATTTACAGACTGGAATCCTTCACACTTTTTAGACGTAGCCGAAATGACCAACGGAGTAGCCATTGGGTATGATTGGCTCTATAATGATATGAGCCTAGTTGACCGTGAAACAATCAGAAACGGCCTGAAAATCAAGGGTTTATCTGAATATCGAAAATCTTATGAGTCTGCTTGGTGGCACAATGGCGATAACAACTGGAACCAAGTTTGCAATGGTGGATTGCTCGTTGGGGCTTTAGCAATTGCAGAAACCGACCCAACTTATGCCAGTGATTTTATTCCGAAAGTTGTATCAAACTTAGCTTTCTCAAATAAATTTTATGCTCCAGATGGTGCTTGGTACGAAGGCCCAGGTTATTGGTCTTACGCAACTGAGTATTTATCTTTTGGAATGTCAGCCCTACAAACGGCATTGGGCGATATGTATGGGCTCGAAAAAACAGAAGGCTTATCGAAATCGGGTTTAGTTCCGATGATCTGTGCTGGCCCAACTAATTTTATTTTGAATTTTGCCGATTCAGGCGAAAATAGCAAAGCAACTGCATCAGCAGCGATGTTTTTTCTGAGTAATGTTTACAATAACTCTCAGATTTCAAATTATCTCCACAATTACATCAAAAATTCAGGTACTCTTGCCACGCCATTTCATGTGGCATGGTATAAATCACCAAGTTCAGAGGCGATTAGTCCACCTCTTGATTATTATTTAAAAGGAGATATTAATGAATTGGTTTTACTAAGAAGCAACTGGACCGACCCTAATGCCTCTTGGATTGGTATAAAATCAGGCATTAATGGCTCGAACCACTCCCACCTTGACCTCGGAAATTTTGAACTTGATGCGGGTGGTGTACGTTGGGCAAAAGATTTAGGTTCGGATGATTATAACTTAGATGGATATTGGACAATGGGTATAAACGGAAAACGTTGGTCTTATTACAGAATGAATTCTTTCAGCCATAATGTACCACTTTTGGGTAATAAAAACCAATATGAATTGGCAAAAGCTAAATTCACTAACACTGATTTGAATGTTGCTTTACCATCGGCAAGCCTTGATTTAACCGATGCTTATCGAGAATTTTCCTCGAAAAGTACAAGAAAAGTTAGCCTAACAGACAGTCGAAAAAACTTTTTGATTGAAGATAGTCATTTACTAACAAAAAGTACCGAAGTGGCATGGGGAATGACGACTGCAAATACTATTGAACTTGTAAAAGGTGGAAAAGCAATTTTACGCAATGCCACAATTACCTCAAAAACGCTCGAAGCAGAAATAATTTCACCTAAAGGTGTTGAGTTTGTAGTCGAATCAGCTTTACAGAAAACTCCCGAAAAATTGAATACAGGCCATTCAAGATTGATGCTCCGCTTATCGAATCAGACTGGACAAGTGAACGTAATCATCAAACTTTCCCCAAAAGGATAATCAAATTATTTCTACGGAAAGTTTTATTTGGCTATTTGTAAAATTGGTATTAAATAGTAAAATAGAACAGATTATTTTTTTTTATTTCCGTTATTTTTTTACCGAACAATTTATCTAAATAAATCAACAAAATATATCAAAAATGCTCAATTCTGTCAAATCAAAACTGCTTTTTACATTTTTGTTTTTATCAATTATTTCGATAAAAACACTTTTAGCACAACCTCCTAAAATGTATTTTAGTGATACTTATATCTCAAATCGACCTTTTGCCAAAGACCCTTATGTTATTTTTTTTAAAAATAAATATTGGATGTATTATACTGTGCCAGATGAATTAAAAAAAGTGTTGCATATCGGAATTGCGACAAGTTATGATTTGTATAATTGGGAAAAAGTTGGAGATATATTTGGAATGAAAGGGAGTGTCGAAGAAAATGGTATTTGTGCTCCAAGTGCATTGGTAAAAGATGGCGTGCTGCATCTCTTTTACCAAACCTACGGAAATGCAAAATTAGATGCTATTTGCCATGCTCATTCAAAAAACGGATTTGATTTTGAAAGAGACCCGACAAACCCTATTTTTAGACCAAAAATAAGCGATTGGTCATGCGGAAGAGCAATTGACGCTGAGGTCATTGCATATAAAAATCAATATTTTCTATATTATGCCACAAGAGACCCTAGCTACAAAATCCAACAGCAAGGTGTGGCAACTACACCTATTAATAGTAATTTTAACAGAAATAGTTGGTCAGAAATACCAAATATGCCCATGTTGAAACCGGAATTGGATTGGGAATTAAAGTGCATTGAGGCGGCTTCTTGCATAAAAAAAGGTCGGTATTTATATATGTTTTATGCCGGCGGATACAATAATGAGCCTCAACAAATTGGTGTTGCCAAGAGTAAAGATGGTATTCATTGGCAACGATTATCAAATAACCCGTTTTTAAAGAACGGAAAAAAAGGAACTTGGAATGAAAGTGAAAGCGGTCATCCAAATATTTTGAAAGCTGAAAATGGAAAATATTACCTTTTTTTTCAAGGAAACAACGACAAAGGCAAAACTTGGTATTTATCAAATATTGAAATTGGTTGGAATAAAAAAGGGCCTTTTTTGAAAACAGAATAGTAGATGCATTATAAATTCAAAATCACGAAAACAATTATAAAATGAAAATAAAAATATTTATTTTATCCTTTTTTACCTTTTTTAGGGCATTTGCTCATGACTTGCCATCACATCCAAGAATTTTGTTGTTGAAAAACGAAGAGAATGCGATTACTAAAAACATCAAAAACGACCAAAATTGGGCAAAACTCAATCAAGTTATCATTGATGAAAGCAATAAAATTATATCATTACCAACACTCGAACGCATTCAAATTGGCCGTCGGCTATTGGATAAATCAAGGGAATGCTTGCGAAGAGTATTTTTCTTGTCTTACTCGTACCGTATCACAAGAGACAAAAAATATTTAGAAAGAGCCGAAACCGAACTCTTAAAAGTTTCACAATTCAGCGATTGGAATCCGAGTCATTTTTTAGATGTTGCCGAAATGACAATGGGCGTTTCGATTGGCTATGATTGGCTTTATGATGATTTGTCGGCAACTTCAAAAGAAATTATAAAAGAGGCGATTATAAAAAAAGGTATTGAGCCATCACTTGATAAAAAATACAATAGTTGGCTAAAGGCATCGCATAACTGGAATCAAGTTTGTAATGCAGGAATAACTTACGGTGCATTGGCGATTTATGAGGAAAACCCATCACTTGCCCAACAAATAATCGACCGTGCTATTGAGTCAATAAAGCTACCAATGGAAGATTACAAACCCGAAGGAGCCTATCCCGAAGGCTACAGTTATTGGGGCTACGGAACAAGTTTTAATGTAATGTTTTTAGATGCAATCCAGCGAGTTTTGAAAACTGATTTTGGTTTATCAGAAACACCCGGGTTTCTAAAAACGGCTGGATATATGCAAAACATGGTAGGTTCTTCAGGTAAAAATTTCAATTATTCTGATGCAGGAAATGGAAGTGGGCTTAGCCCTGCAATGTTTTGGTTTGCCGATAAAACTCAAAATTCAAGCTTGTTATTCACCGAAAAACAATATTTGCAAGGCAAAGACAAATCGATGCACCGAGACAGACTTTTGCCAGCTACCATGATTTGGGGCAAAAGCATTAGTCTAGAAAAAGTAACTGAGCCAAAAGAGATGATTTGGGTTGGTCAAGGAAAAAATCCCGTTGCCATGATACGTACTTCTTGGTCCAAGCCTGATGCGATTTACATAGGTTTAAAAGGTGGCTCGCCCTCGGTCAATCACGGACATATGGATGTTGGCTCATTTGTAATGGATGCGAATGGTGAACGCTGGTCGATGGATTTTGGCATGCAAGAATACGAATCGCTCGAATCAAAAGGTGTGAAACTTTGGGGATTGACACAAGATTCGGAGCGTTGGCAGGTGTATCGGTATAATAATTTAGCCCATAGTACACTCGCTTTCGATAACGAATTTCAGAAAGTTGAAGGCTATGCTACAATCAATCGTTCTTCCAAGAAACCCAATTTCCTGAGTGCGATCAGCGATATTAGTGCTGTTTATAAAGGCAAAGCTACATCGGTCAATCGTGGAGTGGCAATTATCAACAAAAAATATGTTTTGGTAAAAGATGAAATAACAGCCGCTGAAAATGAGACAACTATCCGATGGGCAATGCTTACACCTGCTGAGGTAAAAATCAATAAAGATGGAAGTGCCGAACTGACCCAAAACGGAAAAAAACTTCAGCTAAAAGTGAATAACCCAAGCAATGTTACATTAAAAACATGGTCAACCCAAGGTTTACACGATTATGATGCTCCAAATACAGGAACAACTTTGGTAGGCTTTGAATTTAAAATTGCGGCAAATAGTAATAATTCTCTTGAAGTTTTGTTGATTCCAGAAGAAAATAAAGTAATTTCAAAAACAAAAATTCTTCCATTGAAAGACTGGAAGTAGTCAAAAATCTATTCACCCTAACCTTTTTTTACGATGACTTATTCAAGAAAAACTTTTTTGAAGCATGTTGGGATAACTACTTTAAGTATTCCTGCCTTATCTTTTCAACAAAAAACAGCTTCGCCTAAACTCACCATTGGATTGGCTTCATATACTCTACGAAAATATTCGTTGAGCCAACTTATTGATATTTGTAAAAGACTCAATATCAAAGAGATATCACTTAAAAATTTTCACCTTCCACTTGATGCAAGTGAAAGTGAGATACAAGCAACAATCTCAAAATTCAAAGAGGCAGGCTTGAATATATACGGAGGCGGAGTGATTTATATGAAAAACGAAGCCGAGGTTAAAAATGCTTTTCGCTACGCCAAAGCCGCGGGCATGAAAATGATAATCGGCGTACCAAACCACGATTTATTGCCAGTGGTAGAAAAATATGTAAAAGAAAACGACATTAAGCTGGCGATTCATAATCATGGCCCCGGGGACGAAGTATATCCTACGCCAGCTACCGTCTATGATAAAATTGTAAATCTCGACAAACGGATAGGACTTTGTATTGACATTGGTCACGTAGTTAGACTTGGCATGAATCCAATTGAAGCCATTAAAAAGTACGGCCATAGAATGTACGATATGCACCTAAAAGATGTCGATGGAATAATAGCAAAAAGCGAATCTATTCAAGTTGGACGTGGAGTAATTGAAATACCTAAACTCATGAAAGCACTCAAAGACGTAAATTATCAAGGTATTATGAGTATTGAATATGAAAAGGATGCCGAAAATGCAGAAGGTGGCTTGGCCGAATCGGTTGGCTATGTGCGTGGTGTTTTAGATATGATGGACCGTTATTAAAAACTATTTATCGACAATCAAATGAAAAAGATATTTCTCTTACTATATTTAATTTTTACCAATACAGTTTTTGCACAAGTTACTCAGCGAAACATTTTTGCCAAAAAGTATTCGCTTGATGATGTAAAAAAATCTTTGATACCGATCAAGGAATATCACCCCTACCCAAAAACTCCCGAAGAATGGCAAGCGGCGGTACCTGATAGTATTTTGAAAGATATCGTAAAAAATGGCGAAAAGCTACTCGATTTTAAGTTTGAGGCAATTTCAGCAACAATTTCATTAGACTACGTTCGTTCGGGCGACCGTGAACGTCATGGAAAACTTTCGTATGGAAAAAGGAATGCAATTACTGATTTAATTTTGGCAGAAAGCGTAGAAGATAAAGGTCGATTCGTAGAGGCAATTATGAACGGGGTTTGGTCAATTTGTGAGGAGAGTTATTGGGGTGTTCCTGCCCACATTAGAGGTTTACCCGATGTCGAAAATCCCGTTGTAGATTTGTTTTCAGCAGAAACTGCCTCTGTTTTGGGCATGGCCGACTATTTTGTTGGAGACAAACTGGACAAAATCAGTAAACTTCTCCGCAAAAGAATTTACTATGAAACCAATAAACGCATTTTCGAGCCAATGCTTACAAAATCAGATAACTATGGCTGGATGAGCAAAACTAAATCTGTCAATAATTGGAATCCGTGGATTATGTCAAATTGGATTTCTGCCACTTTATTACTCGAAAAAGACGAAAAACGTCGTGCTGAAATGATTTACGGAACAATGCTTGGCACTGACCTGTACCTCAACGGATTGGGCGAAGACGGTGGATGTGATGAAGGCCCAAGCTATTGGTTTGCAGCAGGTGCAAGCGTATTCGATTGTCTCGAATTGCTGGGCAATGCCACCAAAAATCAAATAAATGTTTATGACGAGCCACTTATCAAAAAAATGGCTTCGTATGTTTATAAAACTCACATAAGCGGGTATTATTTCGTAAATTTTGCCGATGCTGACCCAAAGCTTCGCCCCGATGGATTAATGCTTTTTCGTTTTGGGAATGCCATTAAAGATGAAAAAATGATTCAAATGGGACAATGGGCTTTCAAAAACTTTACTTCGGCCTCGATGGGAGGAAGCTATCATCGACCACGTAGAATCGAAAATTATCTTTCTATCAAACAAATACAGAAAGAATCAGCTCCTTATTTGCCAGTAAATGATGCTTGGTTTGGTGATATTCAAGTGCTTACGGCCCGGGCTAAGAATGGATTTTTCATGGCAACCCATGGAGGTCATAACGCCGAAAGCCACAACCATAATGATGTCGGTGATTTTATGCTTTACGCCAATGGCGAACCAGTGATTATTGATGCTGGTCGTGGAAATTACACGGCTCGTACTTTTTCGGCTCAACGATATGAACTATGGTTTACACAGTCACAATACCATAATTTGCCTATAATTAATGGTGTAGGTCAGAAAGCTGGTCGAGAATTTGAAGCAAGTAATGTAAAAAGTACGATTTCGGAGAAAGAAGCAACACTCAGCCTCGATATTGCTAATGCCTACGACAAAAATGCTGGAATAGTATCATGGAACAGAACCGTAAAATTGAATCGAGTAAAAAATACGGTTGAACTAACTGATGATTATGCTTTAAGTCAAAAACCAACCTCACTGCAACAAATTTTTATGACAATCTGTACAATTGATAACTCGGTTGCAGGGAAAATTACGCTAAAAACCCCAAAAGGACAAGTTATTCATCTACAATATGACCCAAAAATTTGGGACGTTTCGACCGATTTACCTTCGACAGAAGGCATGGAATATGTAAGTTTCAAAACCAAATGGGATAATTTGCCTGTTCAACGAATCATTTTGAATAGTAAAAATTTAGCACAAAAATCAAAAAATTCATTTACTTTGGGGATCAATTAAACCCGAAACTATTATTCAAATGAAATATTTTATTGCACTCGCTCTAAGCATTTTTACACTGGGAAAATCATTTGCCCAAACGATACATTTATACAATGGGAAAGACCTAAGTAATTGGTATAGCGATGTACCTGCCACAGATAAAGACCCAAATCTCAGAAAATCATTTATCATCAGAGATGGGAATTTGGTAAGTATGGGGACACCCGAAGGCCATTTGTTATCCAAGGAAAAATACGAAAACTATAGATTGGAATTAGAATATCGTTTTGCAGGAAAACCTGGAAATTGTGGCGTATTAGTACATGCTTCAACTCCTCGTGCATTATATGGTATGTTTCCAAAATCTATTGAAGTACAGATGATGCATGAAAACGCCGGTGATTTTTGGTGTATTGTGGAAGATATTAAGGTAGAAAACATGGAAAGCAGGCGTGGACCAAAAGAAAAATGGGGAATCACGGAGGGAAAAGAACGACGAGTCAAAAATTTGACTGATAATTCAGAAAAACCACTTGGCGAATGGAATAAAATGACAATTGAGTGCCGAGGTGATAAAATAAAAGTTTGGGTAAATGGCGATATGGTCAACGATGGTTTTGGAGCAACCGCCCAAAAAGGTCAAATCGCTCTCCAAGCTGAAGGTGCGGAAGTCGAATTCAGAAAAGTAGATTTAACTCCGTTGAAGTAGTTTTTGGTTATTTGTTATTGAAGAATTGGTGAACTGGTCTAAACATTTCACCAATTCTTTATTAAACCAGTAACCAATTCCCCAATTACAAAGCCATAAATTTCACCAAATCACCTGCTTTCAGTAGAGTAATTTCATCGGCATTGGGCGTATAAAGTTGTAATTCTGTTCTACCAATTAATTGCCAACCGCCTGGGCTTTCCGAAGGATAAATTCCTGTTTGGCTTCCTGCAATCCCAACACTTCCTGCTGGAACTTTCTTACGTGGTGTTGCCCTGCGTGGCGTAGCAATTCGAGTATCTAAACCTCCCATATAGGCAAAGCCTGGTAAAAATCCCATCATATACACTCTGTATGTTGGAGTTGTATGCAATTCAACTACTCGGACTTCACTAATTTGATGATAGTCAGCTACATAACTTAAATCTTCCCCATCATAAGCTACAGGAATTTCAATAGTTCTTTTTTCAAAACTTTCCCCTTCGCCAATATTTTCGCAACTTTTTATTAAATAATCTTCTACGAAAGCATAAGCAGTTTTAAAGGAAGTATATTTTTTTCTAACACTAAAAACATCATAAAAAATTGTCAATGAAGCATAAGCAGGCATTGCCTCTTTCATGCCCATAAAAGGATTATTTATACAGTATTGAAATAATTGCATAACAATGTCATTGATATTTTCATCAATGACATTGCCAAAATCAATCGTAATGGCCGAATCGCTTAATGGAAAAATTTTATATTGATTACTTTCCATACAATTCATTGAACGCCTTTTCATACTTATCGCCAACCTTCCATTTTGGAGCAGTTGGACGGTCGGCAATTAAACGAGCTGAATACACGTAAGCCTGACAGAATTTTAGCAAATAATTATAATTAACTGATTCAGGGCTATCTGATACTTGGTGATAAAATTTATTAATTTCGGCATCAAAAGCCGTAAAACCTGGGGCAAAATCGGGTGAAGGGATGCCTTTTGCCGCCAAATTTACATTATCTGAACGGTCGAAAAGATTTTGTTCAGGAGCAGGGTCTGAGATTGCCGTAAGACCAAAAGCCCTTGCTCCTGCTTCTATCTGTGGTTGAGCATCAGTACGGTCAAGTCCGATAATGGTTACTTTTGTTGTATCGTTATAACCTGCACCATCGCAGTCGAGGCTATAAACACATTGTTTCAATGGAACAAGTGGATGTTCGGCATAATATTTACTTCCCAGCAGTCCTATTTCTTCGCCAGTGTAAGCAATGAATAAAATTGAACGCTTTGTTGGTTTTTGTGTTAAAGCTTTCACTGCTGATAAAATGGCAGTTGTTCCGAAAGCATTATCTCTTGCCCCATTAAAAATCGTATCGCTTTCGGTTACTCGACCACCTTTTTTACCAGTACCAACGTGGTCGAAGTGAGCAGTTAATACCACATATTCGTTTTTTAAAACTGGGTCAGAACCTTCTAAAACTCCTAAAACATTATAAGAAATCACGGTCTTTTTCGCGACTTCACTTACATTTAAGCTAAGCGTTGAAAGTGTTTCTTTGGCAAACTTTTTAATGTGGACATTGCTTACCCAAATATGTGGAATGTCCGAACTTGAAGAATTTTCAGGTGCTAAATTAAGTTTTTCACCACCCATATAATTCGTAATAGCAGCCCACGGATATTTCAAATTATATAACTGAATAAAGGCCGCTGCCCCATTTTTTGCTGCAAAATCAACTTTTTTTGATGAACCTCTTAGGTTTTCGTTTGGGTCATCGCTATTTGGAATACCAAATTGAGCAATTACTATTTTTCCTTTTACGTCAATACCCTTATAATCATCTTGTTTGTCATCGACCCAACCATAGCCTACAAAAACAACCGGAACATTTTCCAGTTTTGTAGCTTTTCCGCTCAGCACAATAAAATCTTTTGTCCATTTTAGCGAGTCAGTTCCTACCAAAACCTCACCTTTTTTGGTTGGTTTTACCATTTCAAAAGGTACTGGTTGTAAAAAATCCTTTTGACCATTTGGAGTTTTTAGACCTTGTAAACGGAAATTTTCAGCCACGTATCGGGCGGCCACATTATTAGTGATTTCGCCTGTTCGACGTCCCAGCATTTCATCCGATGCAATAAAGCGAATATGGGCTTCGATTTCATTTTTCGATAATTTGTATTCGGGCAATTTGTTGACTTTTTGGGCATTTGCTCCAAAAATGATGAAGGTTAGGAGTAGTAATAAATGTTTGATTTTCATTTTGATGATAGATGTTTTTATTTGAAAATATTTAGATTTTGAGCAATCTAGAAAATTGCTCTACTGCATTAGTTCTAAAGCCTTAACCACTTTGGTTGTTGGTAATTGACAAGTTTTATCAAAACATACATAAATCGTTGTTTCTCCATTTTGTGCCGTTCTATTTTGTAAAAGTGGCAGTTTAGAGTCGGTTTCAGTGCCTACAAAAACTTTATTGAGCATAAAATCTTCATCAATTTGTTTTCGTATTTCTTTTAAATTACTACCAACAATGGCAACTTCGGCAGTTGGTTTGGTGTGTTGGCTTGCTAAACACGCCCATTGCGTTACCCATTGAGGGTCGGTCAGAACGATACGTTTTATTTTTGCCAACATCAAATTACTGATTTCTATAAAATCATTTCTACCGAGCAAAAGTCCTAAATTATAAAGATTAACAGCCATCATTGAGTTTGATGCAGGAATCACATTATCGAAAATTTCTTTTTTTCGAGCAATCAATTCTTCGCCCTGACTATCAGTAAAGTAGAAAAATTCATCTTCGACATCGTAGAAATTGGCTATCGTATAATCAGTCAATAGTTCAGCTTCTTTTATCCAAATTTCATCAAAAGTTACTTGATAAAGGGCAGTATAAGCATCAATCACACTGGCATAATCTTCGAGATATGCCACGATATTTGCTTTATTATTTTTGTAGTTGTGCCAAAGTCCACGCCCTTCTGCACCATCTTCGGAAGTAGTTTTGATGCTCATTTTTTCTTTGATGAAATTTGCATTTTGCAAGGCCAATTCCAAAAACTTAGGCGTATTGAGATAGCGATAAGCATCCACTAAACCTTTGAGCATCAAACCATTCCACGAACACAAGATTTTATCGTCAAGTCCTGGACGAATTCTTTTTGCTCGATAATCAAAGAGTTTTTGCTTGATTTCTTGATTCAACGGAAAACCATTATCCATGAAATCACGCTCTTCGAGATGCACCACATTATTGCCGTGTTCCCAATTCCCGTGTTCCGAAAACTCAAAAGTTTCACAGAATGGAGCGGCATTTTCACCCAAAATTGCTTCAATTTCCGATTTCTTCCATATATAGAACTTTCCTTCTTCGCCCTCACTATCAGCATCTAAAGCCGAGTAAAAACCGCCTTCCTCGCACATCATTTCTCGTTCGAGCCAATCGATAGTTTCGCTTACTTTGGCTTTGTAAAATTCGTCGGGCTGGCCTTCTGATTTTGTTAGGCCGTAAGCTTCGGCATAGAGCGAAACTAATTGTCCGTTATCGTAAAGCATTTTCTCGAAGTGCGGTACTTTCCAATCTTCATCGGTCGAGTAACGAGTCCAACCGCCACCTATGGTATCATAAATTCCGCCCAAAGCTATTCTATTAAGTGTATGAATGAGGTGCTGATAGGCTCGTTTATCTTTAGTAATGGTATAATATCTGAGCAAAAACTTCCAAATACTCGGCATCGGGAATTTTGGACTGCGATTCATGCCGCCTTTCTCGAAATCAAAATCTTTGTGTAAGCGATTAAAAATCGTAGTGAGTTCGTCTTCCGAAATCTTTAATCCTTCATCCGTAATATCCATTTGATATTTATCGCTCTCTTTGGTGTGCATATTTTGCGTGAAACCTTCGGCCGATTTTTGCAGCTTTTCACGGTCATTTTTGAAGGCATTACTGATGCTTTCGACCAAATTTGCCCAATTAGGTGCAGGAAAATAGGTACCACCATAAAATGGCTTGGCATCGGGCATCAAAAAAACATTGAGCGGCCAACCGCCACGCAGCCCCATTGCTTGCAGAGCATCCATATAAATCGCATCGACATCGGGGCGTTCTTCACGGTCAACTTTGATGCAGACCAAATGCTCGTTCATGATTTCGGCAATCTGTTCGTTCTCGAAAGATTCTCGCTCCATGACGTGACACCAATGGCAAGCCGAATAACCAATACTCACCAAAATTGGCTTGTCTTCGGCTTTGGCTTTTTGCAAGGCTTCTTCTCCCCACGGAAACCATTCAACGGGATTATGGGCGTGTTGAAGTAGATATGGACTTGTTTCGTTGATGAGTTTATTATGCATGATTTTTGATTGGATACTTTAATATTTCTTTTTTTTGAAGCCTTGCTAACAACGGGAATGAATTTTTTTTGTTCCCTCAGAGTCTCCGTTTTTCACGGGACTCTGAGGCATTGGTCTATATTTTTGGATAAATATTTTGCACTCCTTTTTCGCATAAACCCTCGCCCTCAGAGTCTCCTACGTGCCTTCGGGAGACTCTGAGGGAACGGAATATTTCTTTTTTTGAAGCCTTGCTAATAACTGGAATGAATTTTTTAACTCTTTTCAAAATTAATTTTAAAATAAGTTCACAAACAAAATTTCAATCCACTACAATCTTCTTGCTCCCAGCTAAAACTTTCAAAAAATAAAGGCCAGCAGATAAACTACTAATATTCAAAAACATAACATTCTCCCTCTGAAACAAACTCATTTTTTCTTGCAGCACTTTTTTGCCATTTACGTCAAAAATCTCAACTGGAACTTGTTGCTCTTTTGTGCTAAAAATTTTAAGTTGAATTTGGTCAGAAGCTGGGTTGGGAGAAACTTCAAAATTGGTGATTGTTGGTTCATTGGCGAGCAATGTCATATCAAATTTACACAGAAAAACCTCGTAGCCTTTGAGGGTGATATTTTGGCGGTAATTTTTGTAAGCTACTTCAATCGTAACGACTTCGTTTTCGTCTTTGGCGTAAGGGTTATGGGCAGCAACCAGCAATTCATTACCTTTGGCAACAGCTCGCCAAATTGGTTTTCGGGTATCTACATAATCACGGGCGGTTGTCTGAATTACTAATTCATAATAGCCAGTAAACATCTCTTTGTACTGCGAAAGTCGGTGTAAACCATTGATAAAATGCTCGTAAGTGGCATAATTTTCATTATTGCTGAAAGTACCAGGGTCGTCCCAAAGCCACAAACCTTTTGCACCTGAAAAAAATGGAAAAATAGCCGTTGCCTCGGCCATAAATGGACGAATAAATTTCTTGACAAACTGCGTTGTATAACTAAACCGAAGCCAAACAAATGGAATGATTGGCTTGCTCGTCCAAGCTCTATTTACTTCAATTTGAAACAAAAAATAGGCTAAATAATCAGTTGCAAGCGGATTGGGGTAATCATAATAATAATAAGCGGCTGGACTATAAAAATCTTGCTTATCAAATGCAGTTCCTCCGAGAGCATTCTTAGAAAAATCATAATTGATATAATTTAAGAGAGAAACGTCTGAAGTCCATTTTTGCCAAGAATTTCCTGTAATATTGATGTATGTATTCAAAATCGGAGCATCAGAATAACCGCCAATTTTGGTATTATTGCTTGCATATTTCTTTGTTTCGGCAAATACTTGACCATATAATGCTTGAATGTCTTTTTTATATTGATTAATAAAGGACTGATTATCAAGATTTCTGTAAGCAAGTGGTGTTGTTGGATGATTTTTTAAAATTAAAATCGAATCATTTGATTTTATTTGAAGTTCAATATCAGGGACAAATAAATCAAAATCAGCGATACCCGTTCCTGCCGAACTCGTAAAATTATTGGCAAAACCTGCCATATCGTTTCGCCACTTATTTTTGTACAATTCAATATTATTACCCCACGGACTTTTGATTGTTTCCCACGGCTGATTGGCCGACGGATAGCCAGTGCCATACCAAACAGCAGCACGTTGATTTGTTGGCAAATCAGCATCATTTCCATCTGAAGTAGCCAAGTGACTAAAACCATGCTTGAGCGGCTGTTTCTGAGAATCGCCAAAGCGAGGGCCACCATAAACGATTGAAAAGGGCAAAGTGAATTCTGGGAATTTCTGCCACTCAATCGAACGATTTTGGGTAGTTGGTTTCAATAAAAACGAACTAAGCTCACAAGAATTTTGGGCAACGATTTCTAACTCAATACAAAACAAAAAAAGTAACCCATAAACGTATTTACTGTGTCGTAATTTCATGTTTTTCTTTGAGTTGGTCAATCACATATCTGATTGAACTGTAGGAGTTGAGCAATGCAGTTTGCACCTCTTTTTCGGTCATCCACTCTAATTTTTCAATTCCTTCTTCGATCTGTGGCTTTATATTGGATTCGTCAGTGCAGTTCATCCTATACCACTTCGTTCGTTTCAAAATCTTCCGATTACCCATCGTATAGGTATGCCACGTTGTACAAAGTTTTTCGCTTAACTTTACTTTAATTCCGCATTCCTCTTCTACTTCTCTCTCAGCAGTTTGTTTAGCTTTTTCGTTATAGTCACGTTTTCCTTTTGGCAAATCCCATTTCCCCAAACGATACATCATCAAAACTTTTTGTTCTTCATTAAAAACAACTCCACCCGCTGCTTTCACAACTTTGTAAAAGTTTTTTATCTGCGTTTCGATGGCTGGCTTATTTCCTACCACGAGCGTAACTGACTGATAAACAACCTCTTTTGATTGCTGAATTAGATTAAAAAACTTTTCAATCGTTGCTTCAGAGGCATTTAAAATTATAACGTGTCCACACATTTTTTTTAGACTCAAAGATTCTAATCGAGCATCAATCATTATATCAAAATCATTGCCGTGTAGGTGCTTAAATTTTTTACTGTTTACAATTCTAACTAATTTGTCGTCAATAAAAATAACCATGAGGATTTTAGAAAAAAAGTGATTAGAAGGCAAAGTTCGGAATTTTTTTGGAAGTAATTAGAGAGATGAAAAAATTATAATATTGTTTTTGCATAATTTCTGATTAAAATATTTTATTTTGCATCCTAATAATCATCCAAACCCTAGGAAATGAGGGTTTAACCTTTAAATGGAAATTTTAATAATCCTTTTTTTAGTCATTCTTAATGGTATTTTCTCCATGTCGGAGATAGCCCTAATCTCCTCTCGAAAAACAAAACTTGAAATAGCAAGCAAAAACGGAGACCGCAGAGCAGCCGCAGCTCTCGAACTCGCAAATTCTCCCAATCGCTTTCTTTCTACTGTTCAAATTGGTATCACGCTTATCAGTATTTTGACCGGTATTTTTTCAGGCAATACGCTCACAATTGGCATTCAATATTTTCTTACAGGGCTTGGTCTTGAACTAAAATATGCAGATAACATCGCAGTTGGAATAGTAGTGGTTATCATTGGTTTTGTACAATTAGTTTTAGGTGAATTGGTACCGAAACGAATCGGAATGTCGAATCCAGAAGGAATTGCAAAGACAATGGCTGCTCCAATGAATGTTTTATCAACGATAACCTCTCCTTTCATCTGGCTTTTGACAAAATGTAGCGACTTAATTATCAAACTTCTGGGAATTGGAGTTTCTGACAGCTCGGTAACTGAAGAAGAGATAAAATCAATGATTCAAGAAGGAACAACTGGAGGTGCAATTGATGAAATCGAACAGGAAATCGTACAAAATGTATTTCATTTGGGTGATAGGAAAATCACTTCATTAATGACCAATCGTAGTGATTTGACTTATCTGGACTTAGAAGATTCGATTCAAGAAAACATTGAAAAAATTATTGAAACCAAACACTCGGTTTATCCGATTTGTAAAGATGGAATTGATAATATCACTGGTCTTTTATATATTAAAGATTTGCTTGGCAAAGACTTAGGTACTGAATTACAGCATCTAGCTCATCTTGGAAAAGAACCTTTGTTTATTCCTGAAAACAATCAAGCCTATCAAGCCTTGGAAAAATTTAGGGAAGAACGTATTCACATGGGAATTATCCTGGATGAATACGGCAGTGTGATGGGTATTATTACCCTCAACGATATTTTGGATGCGTTGGTTGGAGATATTTCTATGGATGATGAGTTTGAATACGATATATTTGAGCGTGAAGACGGCAGTTTCTTGGTAGATGCCTCACTCCCATTCGATGATTTCCTAAATCAATTTGAAATTGTAATAAATAATCGCAAAGAATATACAGGTTTTGATACGCTTGGAGGGTTTGCCCTACATATTTTACAGGAAATTCCTGACACAGGAGACAAGTTTGAGTGGGAAGATTACGAATTTGAAATTATAGATATGGACAAAAATCGTATTGATAAAATTTTGTTGAAGAAAAAGGAAGAATAGTCAGCAGTCCACAGAAAAAAACATTACCTTTTTTTATTAAAATTCATGACCGTATCTCAAAAAATTGCCTCGTTATTATTAGAAACAAAGGCAGTAAAATTAAGTCCTGCACAACCATTTAAATGGAGTTCGGGTTGGAACTCGCCCATCTACTGCGATAACCGTGTGACCTTATCATTTGTCGAAGGACGTACTTTTATAAAGAAATCTTTGGCAAAAGCAATCAAGAAACACTTTCCTGATGCAACTTTGGTGGCAGGAGTTGCTACGGCTGGAATTCCGCAAGGAGCTTTGGTTGCGGATGTTTTGGGTTTGCCATTTGCGTATGTTCGTCCGAAACCTAAAGAGCATGGTATGGGAAATCAGATTGAAGGACGCATTGAAAAAGGACAAAAAGTTGTAGTTGTGGAAGATCTGATTTCAACTGGTGGAAGCTCATTAAAAGTAGTTGAAGCTCTTCGTGAGGCAGGTATTGAAGTTGTTGGAATGGTGGCTATATTTACTTACGGTTTTAAAGCGGCTGATAAAAACTTTGAAGATAAGAGTGTAAAATTGGTGACTTTAAGCCACTACAATGCCCTCATTGAACAAGCAATTGCCCAAAACTATATCTCAGCCGATTCGTTGGAATCATTAAAAAAATGGAGACGCAATCCCGAAAAATGGGGCGTTTGATGCTGATTCACTATTCCTTAAAAAGGTTTGATATTTAACACATTAAACCTTTTATAAATTCTACAAACAACCATAAATCAATTACATCCTTCAATTTCAGCCTTGAAAACCGAACTTGAATTTGCTTGAAAACCTGCATTCAATAAAATAGAATTTCCTGCTTTATAAATTGTGTAGGAGGGTGAAAGTATTTTGTTTGAGGCTGTTATGGTTTGGATAGCTTGATTCGTTGTTGTACCGCCCGAAATATCATTTGTTGGACTAACGAGATTCAGAGAGGCAGTCACCGAACTAAGATTTGTGCCACTATTATTTCCAGTTAAAGTTTGATTTGTTGAAACAACTCTAATTCTGTAATTAGAACCAACTGCAATATTCATTGGTATTATGCATACCGCAACTCCTGCCGCTGGAGTGCTTCCAATTATTATTGGATTATCGAATGTACCGTTGGCGTCTGAAAGCTGCACATCAAACTGATTGGCAGGGTTAAACGCTCCAGTTGTTGTAAAACTGACATTGAATGTACTTCCTGCACACAAAGAATTTATTGTAAATGAAGGGGCAGAAATACTCGCATTATTAGCTACAACAGTAAATTGAGTATCTACTGGGCCATAAACTATGCTTCCTTGGCCATTGTTTAAACTGTAACCAGTTATTGTCAAGGTATAATTGCCTGGACTTAGGTTTCTGCCCAAAACATCATTTCCTGTATTATTAAACAAAGCAAATAATGGAATATTCTCAATGACTTCATGTAAATATGGCAAACCAGTGATTTTCATTCTAAAACTCTCTATTGGAATTGTTGGACAAATAGGATTCACCAAAATCGATGTCTGTTCGGGGACTTCAGCAATTACCATATTATTCAAAAGTGGAAACTTATAAACGAAAGGATTTCCAGCCTGAACATAGTCGTACTCTACAAGTACTAAACATGGATTATATTCAGTAATGATTACAGAGGTAGTTGCAATTGCAGTACAGCCATTCTGTGTTACTGCAACAGTGTAGTTACCTGCCATTGCTAAAGTTGAATTACTAATACTTGCTGGATTGAGAGTGCTTGAATATCCATTGGGTCCAGTCCAATTATATGAACTTCCACCAGACCCTATTAATTGAATGGTTTGATTTGTGAAATAAGGGCCACTATTTATTGCGGTCGCGGTTATTGAAGTGACAGTAATTGTAGCTACTGAAGAGAAAGCTTCTGGACACGCTCCATCTTTTATAACGGCACGATATTTTGTAGTTTGAGTTAGATTACTACATAATAAAGTATTAGTAGCATTAACTATTGAAGTTTTATTTATAAAATTATCAGTTGAAGATTCCCATCGTATGATTGTACCAGTATATCCAGTCAAAGTTAACGTTGAAGAATTACTTCCAGCACATACATTTGCATCTGAAGATAACGTACCACCTACGGATAAGCAATTGAGTGGAGATATTGTGAGACTAACAGGTTTTCGAACACTTATTGCACATTCGGTCAACCCCGCACAACTCGCCTGGGCATAGAATGTATAGGTGCCAGGGGTAGTATCGGTCGGAATAAATTCTGAGCCTGTTCCAACAACTGTGCCCGATGTGGCACTATTATACCACGAAATTGTACTTGCAACACCCGACCCGGAAGTCAGAACTGTTACCGAGAAACTTTCCACACAAAGTGGATCTATTGCTGCGGCATCTTCGGCGATTAAAGTCCAAGTTCCATTTGGGTTTAAACCATTCAAAGCATATAATGATTGTATCGGTGCAAAAGTACCATTCGAAGGAAGTGAACCAACTGTCAGAGCAGTTCCACCATCTTCAAAAATCGTTGTCAAAGTGCCTAGTGGAACAGTTCCAGTTGCATAAGTATTAGAATTGAGAAGACTTATTATAGTACCATCAGGAGATTTTATTTTGAAGGATACTTCGTCATACCAAGGTTTCCCTACATCGCCAACTGTTCCACAATCATTGATTCCTCCAGTGCTTCTTTTTCTCCATGTAATCGAAACTTTTATTCTACCAATACTTGTTACTGCACCCGAAATTGAAACCTGTGGATCAGCACCACTTTTTAACCCACCATCATAACCGATAGTTGGACCAGAGAAAGTAGAAGTGATACTACTTGGACAAACAGCACTTGCTTGTAAACCATTTCCTGCAGTTATGGTCGTACCGAAATTAATTATACGGCTAACCGTTGAAGGGGCAGGAGTACCTACTTTGACTATTGTGGATATTGGTGAAGACGAAACAGTACAACCCAAACGGCTTACTGCAACCTGATAGCTCCCAGATGTTTTAACACATAATTGTGACAGCGTTGCATTCGAAATCAAGACACTATTTCTATACCACTGATAAGTTAAATCCGTACCAGTATTTGCAGCTAAAACAGCAGAATCACCTTCACAAAATGTTGTAGATCGAGTAACTGAAATATTTGCAGTTGGGCAACTTGTTGTACCAACAATTGTAATTCTATGTTTTTGGTTAAATGTACCAGCAATTCCGTTTCCACCATTAGCGTTTATATTGAATGTTAAATCTACGAATTCATCTACCTCATTGAAAGAGTCATCATAAACTCGCAAAGTAAAAGATTGTGTTAAGTTTGAAGCATTTAATACGATTGGTGAGGAATAAATCAAATCATAATCTACACCTTCGGTAGCAGTACCCACTTTCGAAATGCTTAGGTTTACATTTTGCGATGGTGCTTGGTCAATTAAAAGCGTAATCGGATAATCCTTATAAAATCGATTAACATTGATTGGTGTTATTGATTCCTTTTGACGAACAATTGTTCCGCCAAACTTAAACCGTATAGTTGGGGACGTAATGGGGTCATTAATTTTAAAACTCCCTATTCTGGTCTTAAAATCGACAGAAGCAGTAGTTGAATAATATTCGGCCGTAAACCAAAGTGTCTCCTCATCAAATGGGTCTGTGGTCATTGCTGAGTAATCTCCCCAACGCCCACCTGCATTGGTCTGTGAACCTGTTGAGGCATGAAAAACCTGTTCAGCACCAAGTGTTCCGATGGGGTCAGTTTTTTTTCTCTCGGCATAATAAATACTCGGATAGGTAGATGAACTTGACCTACTATATCCTAAAGCAATATTACCTCTTTGGTCAATACCTGCACAACCCATCCAACGATTTATTCCCGTAGCTCCATCAATGGCTGTTGGTGAATAAGTTGATTGTTGATTAACTATCCAAGGGCTTGAGGAATTTGCTCTTGTAAGTTCATACCAACGTGTGGAAGATTGATAGGTAGATGCCGTGGTTGGATTTACACCACTAACATTAACTGGGTAATTCATTACTAAAGACTCATACTCATCAAATCTTCTGTAAATTATCCTACTCATCATTCTGTCGGCAATGGCATCCAATAGAGCGGAAGTACCTAGTTGTTCAATTGGCTTTGAGGAAGGTGAACGCCCATCAAATGCTGCAACAGGAAGAGCAGTGACATTATTTAAAGTTGATAAAGAGGGATTTGAAAAATTTGGTGTTAGCGTACGCAATTGTAATTCATCATTACCACCAAATTCGTCTGCGTTATAAGTCACAAATGTTGGAAGAGAACTTGATTCAGGGGTTTTATAACCTTCAAAACTAACAGGTAAATAGCCGCCAGTTGAAGGATCGTTGAAGCCAATGGCAGTAGCAGTGGCCTCACCATTTATCATTTTGTTTCTATCAAAAGCCCAAAAACCTTGCCCAAGATAAGCTGTTCCTGTAAAATTAAAATTATGGGTGGTCACGATATAGCTATTGTTCCAAATACCGACATGAGGATAATCAGGAAAAAAACCTGTTGTTTGAAATTCGTAGATATTATAAGCTCCCGTTGGATCATTTGTTTGTGAAACACAAAATATCAAGGATTCTCTTCCAGAAGTAAACAAACTACTAAATTGGAGCAAAACCCAACGATCTGCCATTTGGTCATATAAGGTTATTGGGTCGCCATCATCAGTCGAGGTAGAGGCAATTTGACTAAATTTTAAAGCAGGCGTTAGCGGATTTCCTGATTTGTCATAAACTCTGTGCACTAAATTGATCATCTGAACAACATGATTGGGGCCTACACTTAGCACTGGGTCAGGAGGTGATAATAACCCAAAGCCAGCAGCGGTATTTTCAGCCGATCCAACACCATCAAAAGAAGCACTTAACCCATTTATTCCCAATCTATTTTTTACACTTTTAGCTGTAATTTGGAGTGCCAGATCGGAATTATCAGCTAAAGGATTATCAACCGAAAACCTTACTCTTTTATTTATTTTTTCACGTAGTGCTTGATACTTTGGATTTCTATCTGTTTTCAGTTTTGTGTCCAAAGGCTCAGGGGCTTTCATGTCCTTTAGCTTAAGAGACACTCTGACAAGTTTTCCAGTAAGAATGCTCGATGGTGCTTGCTGTCCTAAAGCAAATTTGCAAAAAAATATAAAAACCAAAAAAATAATTCTTTTCATAATATTTTCGATTTATTTACACCGATTAATTGATAATACAAAAACAAGAATTTATGTTTTTGTATTAAAAATTAGGTTATTTAATTATCGGCAAATATTTATAAGAACAAAATTAACAATCTTTTGGCTAATACATAAAACGTTTGTATCCTACTTTTGGAAATAGTGCATATATTTACTTATTTGCATTTCCATTTTAACCTTAAGACTAATGCAAAACAATCGTTCTCATCTTTACACGCTCATGACCGTTTGGTTCTTTTGGAGCTTCGTGGCTGCATCAAACGGAATTTTGATACCTCTTTTCAAAGAGAAATTCACTCTTACACAAACTCAAGCACAACTTGTTGACTTTGCATTTTATGCAGCTTATTTCATTGGCTCGGTACTTTATTTGATATTTTCACGTTTAATGGGTGGCGATATTCTTAACAAAATAGGATACAAAAATGGTATCGTAATAGGTCTTTTGATTTCTGCTGTTGGCACGCTTCTCTTTTACCCTGCTGCTCAAAATGCCTCTTATAATTTATTATTGGCAGGTTTATTTATTGTTGGCCTTGGTTTTTCACTCCAACAAACTGCGACTCAGCCTTTTATGATTGCACTTGGGCCACCTGAAACAGGTGCTCAACGTATCAATTTAGGTGGAGCAGTCAACAACTTAGGCGGCACCATTGGGCCGGCTTTGGTATCATATGCAATTTTTGGTTCGATTGCAAACGATGCCGCCGCCAATGCTTCAATCGAAGACGTAAAAGTTCCATATCTAATTTTAGGGGTTTTGTTTGCTTTGATGGCATTGTTTTTTTGGGTTTCTAAACTTCCTCGTATTAAAAATGATGAAGATGTTCAAGTAAGCAATATTGTAATTGGACTCCCATTGGCATTTTTAGTGCTATGCGTAGGGGTTGCGGTGGCATTTTCGATCGAAATCGCCATCACATTTACATTTGCACTTATGTGTATGTTGATGATTGGCTACATGATTTATTCATTGGCTGGAAAATCTGGAGCAGTGCAAAATGCAGCTTCGGTGCTAAGCTATCCACAAGCCGTTTTGGGAATGACGGCTATTTTTGTTTATGTAGGTGTTGAAGTAACGATCGGCTCTAACCTTGGAGAATATTTGAAAGAAACCGAAAACTTAGATTCATCCCAAATTTCAAAGTATGTTTCACTGTTTTGGGGAAGTATGATGATTGGCCGTTGGACAGCTTCTATCGGAAATTTCAATCCATCGGCATCAATGAAGAAAATCCTCATGGTGATTGTTCCTTTCATAGCCTTTGCCATTGTTTTGATTGTAAATTCATTGTATAGCGGCGATGTAAGCGATTTATATCCTTATGCAGCTTGTGTAGCCATCCTGATTTTGGCTTATTTTGTCAGCCAAGAAAAACCAGTTCGTTTACTATTAATATTTACAGCTCTCGGTGCAATCATGTCTGTTATCGGTGTATTGACAACTGGAAAAGTCGCTCTTTTCTCTTTGATTTCAGGGGGTTTATTCTGTTCTGTTTTATGGCCGAGTATTTTCTCACTTGGTACAGCAGGACTCGGAAAATTCACCAATCAAGGGGCGGCATTCTTGATTATGATGATTATGGGAGGTTCAATCATTCCCGTAATACAAGGTAAGGTTGCAGATACCTTTGGTATTCAACCATCCTATCTTTTGGCGGCAGGTTGCTTCGTTTATCTTTTTATTTTTGGAATTGTGGTGCAAGGTATTTTGCGTAAACAAGGCATTGATTTCGATAAAGAAGTAGTAAAAGATGGCGGAAAAGGTCATTAATTATTAGTGAAAAACCTATCAAAGTGCCACTTTTCAACATTTAAGCGACTCATTTAATCGGAACTATAACCTTATTTTTTGATTGAGATTATAGTTCCGATTTTTTATTACCAACTTCCAGAATCAAGTCAATTTCAGTTTTCTGTAAACACCTTACTTGTCCAATAAATCTTCGATATAAAAGAAATAGGTGAGTAAATACGAATAATTATCTCACCTATTGGGCGTTATTTCTATACTTATAAGGTCGTGTAGAAAGTCGACATTTACAAAATTTTATAGAAAGGCATTGACAAGATTTTCTTAATAAATTTTATCAAACTTTCCTTGCCTATTTCAACTAAATTACTCCATGACCTAAATTATGTAGCATTCTTACATGAGATCGTAAGCCATTTATGAAAGATTGTTTATTATTATAAACGATTCCAAAATCTTCTGCGGTACTCTTTACGATTGAAGCTATTGCAGGATAATGAATATGTGAAATATTTGGAAATAAATGATGCTCAACTTGATAATCAAGTCCGCCAATATACCAAGATAAAATTTTATTATTCCCTGCAAAATTAGCGGTTGTATTAAGTTGATGTATTGCCCAGGCGTTTTCGATATTTCCTTTATCATCAACCGCTGGTTGGCCAGCACCTTCCACGATGTGAGCTAACTGGAAAACCGTACTTAAAATAATTCCTGCAGTACAATGCATAGCCATAAAACCAGCAAACCATTGGCCAAACGTAATATCAAGAACCATCATCGGCAGAACACCAATGAATAACACATAAGCTATTTTACTGATTATTAAATTTACTAATTCTTTCCTCGGATAAGGTTTTACTAAGCCAGATTCTGCCATTTTATTGTATAATCCTATCTCTTTAAAATCTTTCCATAAAAACGATATTGTCATTAAACTGTACAAGAAAAAAGCATATATGTGCTGAAAACGATGCACAGCCTTTAATTTATCTCCACTCGAAAGACGCAACATAAATTTACCAGTAATATCTTCATCAATATCGTGGAGATTTGTATAGGTATGATGTAGCTTATTATGTTGAACATCCCAATTATATACATTACCCCCTAGCAGATATATCGAAGCTCCGAAAAATTTATTAAGTTTTGAAGAAGCTGAAAACGACCCATGAATGGCATCGTGCATAACTGACATCCCTACACCTGCAACTCCTAATCCCATCACTACAGTTAAAAACAACATTTGTAAAGGTGTGAAATTTCCTGTAAGAATTAAAGCGAATGGAACCAAATAGAGGCTTAATAGAATAAATGCCTTGAAAAGCAATTTTGTGCCTCCCGTTTTCTCGATTGAATTTGTTTCAAAATAGGAGTCAATGTTTTCACGAAGTACTGAAAAAAACAAAGATTTATCTCTATTAAGAAACTTTACTTTAGCGTATTTGGCAGGTTTCATTAAGTGGTAATAGGTTTATATGAAACAAATTTACTCAAAAACAATTTATTTCTACAATTTTATATAAATAAAGTAATATTTCTTAGATAATTTATATCAATTCTGACAATGCTCTCATTAATTATTCATTCAATTTTTTTGGTAAAGCGTTTGTTTTTCAATTCATGGATGAGTTAATAATTATCAATTGATTTATTTGAATTGGAGGCATAAATAAAATACCCTTGCTATCTGTCTTACTTAGGTAAACTTGGTAAATAATCGCCCAGTTTAAGGTAAGGGAATGATCTTTTAGATAGTTATATATTGATTCTCAAATTTGTTGATTATTTTAAGTCTATTACTGATTAAAATTTTGTATAAATTTATCAATGTTGAATATAGAATTGAACTAACTTTTTTTTGCAACACCTTTTAAATCTACCGTTTTTTGGGCTTATAGTAAATCTATGATTTTGTCTGCCTCGCGTATGCCACTTAAATATGCCCCATGAGCTGTTCCACGATATTCTCTTTCGGTATGTTCACCAGCAAAAAAAACTTTATTATTTATTTCCTTTGCAAGTATCTCAAAATCAGCAGAGGTAGAGCCATTTGTTGCGTAAGAATAAGCCCCAAACGAGTTTATATTTTGCCCCCATTGGGTTCTTAAAAAGTCAGTAGGATTTGGAATGCTATTGCCGTAAATACTCTTTAAATTCAACAATATATCATAGATAATTTGACTTTCAGTCATACTTTCTGTTTTCGTGGCATAGTCACCAAACGCGAAAGTCATTAAAGCATTTGAATGCGTAAATTTCCTCATATTCAGAAAGTAATTGTATTTACCTTTGGTATCAGATGCGTACCCAATATATTGGAGGTTGGTTTCCCAAAATGGTTTATTCCAAACCAGCAAAAATTTATTCACGTTCCCAATATTTGTTTTTTTTATTGCATTGGTTTTATTGGTAGGAAGATCGGGTGTGAAGTTAATTGAATTGTTTTTTAAGACTCCTAAGGGAACCGAAACAATAACATAATCAGCTACAATGATATAATCATTGGCTTCAACACTTACTTTTTTATTGGAATAATTTATGTTTATTACTCGTGTATTTAGTTTAATATCTAAACCATGTGCTAAAAAATCTGTTACTTTATCATAACCATTTGTAATAATTAAATCTTCACCATTAGATTCCTCATCATCATCAAAAAATTTTGATGAAAGTTTTGAAATATCACCACCAGTATCAAACTCTAAATAAGCCGAAAGCATATATTTCCAAAGATTGTCATCGGCTTTTGTTGGGTAAAGTGTGTTGAATACGGTTTGAAAACTCTGTTTCTGTGTTCCAGCATTTCTGACTGCATTTAAGGCATTGTCAAATTGATTTTCAGCTTTAGTCAACACCTCGTCAGAATAGTTTCTCCCATTCGTATCAAAAACTTTAACACTTTCGTCAGATGTCAAAAAAGTTTTTGCCCCTGATTTTGAAGCCAAACTTGTAATGGGATTTCCATTTGGACCGTGTATCCAACTTGCACCTTCATCAAAAGCTATACCTAAGCTTCTGTTTGTTCGCAATCGTCCACCTACTTTTTCTTGGGATTCAAGTACTGTAACATTAAACCCCTGTTGTTTCAATTTCTTGGCAGCCGCAAGACCTGAAATTCCTCCACCAATTACAACAACTGACTTTCCGTTCGAATGCATGTACTTATCATCTTTACTCAAACTTGCTGAAAGTGCAGGTGTAAAAAGCATCAATGGCACTCCTTTTATTGTATCTTCTAAGAATTTTCTCCTTTTCATATTTTTTAATTTCTGAATGACTTGTTGTTGTCCTAAAATGGCATACATGCTTTATTATGTCTCGAAGCTATGTAAACATAACTTGATTTAAAAAACTGATTTTTGGAAAGACACAAAAAAATACAATTAGAACACGAAATTCAGCCTTTTTTTATTAGCTGCATTTTTTTTCATATTGATTTCTTATGCAGCTATAGGTAAATAATAGACAAATATAAAATCTATATTTAATTGATAAAAACTGTTTTATATTATTGCAGTGCCGACTATTCACCGTGGATAATGATTACTGTTTTAGCATTTTTACTGTCCAAAAACGATGTTTTTCATCAATCAATTTCACAAAATAAAGTCCACTTGAAAGGCGAGAAACATCTAATTTGTTTTGATTTTGTGTTTTAAATACAACTTCACCGGAAGTATTAATTATTTGTATCTCAAAATTTCCATTAATATTCTTTTCCGAAAGTTGTAGAAAATCCGCAACAGGATTTGGAAATATATTGATTAAACTGCCATTTAAAGTAAAATCTTCATTAATACCAGTTGTTAAACCACAATTCGTCAATAGATTAAAGTTTTGATGAATGGAAAAATATTTTTCCAAAATGAGAGCAGTCGCATCTGCAAATTTTTTACGATTTGAATAACCAAACCTAACGGTTGAATCACATTCAATTTGCAAACCATTTACGGTATTTCCTGCAATAATACCTGTATAATTAAAGGTATTGTATCCTCCATTAAAATATGGAAAACCACCTGTATTTGGAGATTGTTGGCTAGGAACAGCAGGAAAACCTTCGTTAGCGAATAAGGTTCCTAGGGCATTGGGGCCACGTAGCAGTTGTGCATGAGTCGAGCCGCTAACATTCGTATTTACCAAATTTTTTATTGAACTGGCTGCAATGTTGGATGCTGTATTTAATTCACTATCTGTGCTGTTATATGCTCCTCCTGATAAGCCATATCCTAGTTCTAAACGATAAGGGTGTTTACCATGGCCATGCAAATCAATATAAAAGACTTTACCTGCATACTGTTTATGAGCAATAAATTGTGCCGTATCAATAAAATCATGAAAATCTGTCCAAGCACTTTCTGCTTCTATATTTCCACAAGCACCATCTGCAATGTTTCGGTTACAATCAACTTTGGTTCTTCTTAAACTACAAATAATTAAATGAGGGTGACATCCAGTTAATTTGAAAAGAGCAGTATCTATTTGTTTTGCAAGTTCAATTGTTCTACTATCGAGATCAATGGTCGGACTATTACACGTTCTGTCTGGAATATCAACAGGAGCAACGAGCCCTCCATGTGGAACTGAAATAATTATTGGCAATCTGCCAACATGATATTCTGTGTAATTTTTAGTACCATATATTACCTGTGCATTACCTTGGAAACTTAAAAAAAATAAACCCAATATGAAATATATTTTTTTTAATGATTTGTTTCTATTCATTTGTCCGGGTAATTATTTGTTTATTGGTTATGAAATGGCTAACCTCTAAACAGATACAAATTATAAATAGGTTATTTTGTTCGGGCGGAAAATGGTAGTATAAAAGCTAAAATTATTACTAAAGTGCAATTGACAAACTTCCGTCTAACAACCCATGATAGCTATAGAGCATTTAACTTATTAGTCCTATCAATATTGCCTTTTCAACGGGACAAAGTTCTTTATCTATTTTACCAATATTAAAGCTTTTTTTTGTCAATAATGCAGGCTGTGCCATAAATTTTGGTTCTGTACCATAGTGGTTTTGTGCCGCATGAACAATGAAAGGATGACATAAATAAACAGTTCCCGCTTTACCTATTGCAAAGCTTTTTTCTCTCGTTGAGATTGTATTTATACGTTGAGTCAATTCCAAAAATGAAAGACCTTTTTCACCCTCGGGTTCTAAAATTTTTGCAACCTCAAAATGAGACCCAACTTTGATTACTGTCGGAGCATCAAGCTCGGTCACATCTGAAAATAAGAATAGCATTAATAATCCACGAGCTTTAGACCGTATGTTTATTCGCCATTCGAAATAATTACTAGCATCTTCACCTGCAAAACTAGCATCAACGTGCCATCCTGTATCATTTGCCTGTTCTTTGCATGGAAAGCGTATTGGAAATGAACCCAAGGTTACTCTTGGCAACCAATTACCTTTACCAACCAACTGGTCAAAAGCATTATGAAGTATACTGGTGTTTGCTGCCTTCTTAAATGGTTCAAATCCCAATTCTCCTATTCTAACAACTGGTTGTGTCCAACTTTCAGCATTATTTGGGTCGCATAGAGTTGCTTCCCATAATATAGCCCGACATTCTTCTGCAATTTCAGTTGAAAATGCGTTTTCTATTTTTATAAATCCATTGAATATAAAGCTATTTATTTGTTCTGTTGTTAATTCATTCATTCTTTTCAGGTGATGTTATTTCTTTACCTGTAAAATAAATATCAAGCCCACTTCCTACTTAAAAATACCGTTTCAAAGCAATCAATTGCTGTGGAATTGGCTTAGCATTCCAATGTTCGTGAATCACCAAAGCTGCTCCTAAAGCCGATGCTTGAGCTATCTCGGAGGCAAACACTTGCTTATCGAAATAGGTTTCGGCTAAAAGATTCATATAAATGTCGTTTTTCGAGAAACCACCATCTACAAAAATCTGCTTTGGTTTGCTCCAACCCATGACCAAATTTAATGATGCCACCTGCTGAGCAACTAAATCAAGCATAAATTGGTGATAGGCTTCTTCGTAAGACTTAAACAAATTAAGGTTTCGTTCCACGAATGGACAATCTTTCAAAAGTCCAACATCGGCAGTTTGTGGTGTTGCTTGTTTGAATTTATGGCGTAAAAACCAAACCATATCTTTGTCATACTTCACCTGTTTGTAGTAGTCGGTTTGTTTGCCAAAATATTCAGCCAAATGCTTGGTTTGTCGTTCGTGTTCATTTCCCGCAAATAGTCTCGAAGCTTTTACTGGATTTCCTTCATAGTTGAGAAAACACAAACAATCTTTTTGTAATTCAGCATCAGTCAAGGGCTGATCATTAAACGGATTGATGCTAATCGCCCAAGTGCCAGTTGAAAGCAAAATAAATTTTTCGTCGAAAGATTTTAAGTACGGAACAAGTGCCGATGAACTATCGTGTATTCCAATACCAATGGGCATTCCGTTAGCATCGGTTATAACATTATTTGAAAATAAAGGCTTTTGTTGAATCGAATGAAGATGTTCGGATTCTACCCAAGAATGATAATCGTTTTTCTGAAAATCCCAAAGGGCAGTATGACAACCCACGCTTGTGATTTCTGAAACTGGCTGTTTAGAAAAAAGAAAGCTACAATATTGAGGCAGGTGCAAGGAATACTTTATTTGGTGAAAAACACTCGGTTTGGCGTATTTCAACCAATATAATTGCAATCCCGAATTGAGCATGCCGAGTTCGGGTGAAGCCGTTTCGGTATATATATTTGGGGTATATTTTTCACAAAATTCCTTACTCATTTGTCGAGTAAAGGCTTTTAGATAATTATAGAGAGGTGAAACTGGTTTTCCTTCGGAATTTAGATGAACTAAACTTGCTCCATAAGCTGAGATATTCAAGCCAACTACTTGATATTCAGTATTTTGATTGATACTATCAAAAGTTTCTTTCAGCCAAGAACTTAGCTTAATCAAATCGTCACATGGAAAGCCATCGTCGTCCAAAATTTCTTCAAATTGCGATTGCTCTTCTTTTACAATTTGATAATCTTCGTCGAAAAGAAATAACTTTTTATTGGTTTTACCAATATCAAAAACGGCACAGACTTTCATGTAGGTTGGTTTGGAGCTTTATTTCTTGTTTTGATTTGATATAATTTGTCTGTAAAAATACAAATTTATATGATATGTACAAGCCTGTGCCTTACCACTCCGACAATTAAATTTTACCTTAAAATCTGATTCAGTAAATTTTGTCTGAACCATACAAATGGTGTTTAGACAAAAAAATCTATGCAAAAAATAAAAGTTACCTATAATCTGAAATTGCGTAAATTATATGTAAACGTAAGCATGAAATAGCGTGTAAGTACTTGACTACGAGCATCTTCGATGTATGCCGTCAATACATTTCGAGCAATACTATTGTTTTGCTTTAATAAATCAAAAACATTGAGACGCAACTCACCAGCTTGTTTTTTCAAGAATTTATAGCCAAAACCTGCATTCCACAGTGTAAAGTTTTGATTAAAACCAGAACCCAAACCAGAATATGCTTGGTTTAGCACTTCAGACTGCAATAAGAACCCTTTTCCAAATAACCAATTGATTTTAATTGATGTATTCTGAAACAAATAGTTTGTATTGAGTGTCGTCTGAATTGAGTTTCGCACTAAATTGTAGGTTGGCGAATACGAAAAAGTAAAGTCAACCTTTTCACTCATATTACTACTCAATACCAAACCACCATTGATACCATAGGTATTCGTAAAACTCTTTATATCATTTATTAGATTTGGATTTTTGGCGAAATTCACGCCTGCACTAAAATTAAGATTCGATTTAACTTTTGAAATCGGAATACCATAACTAATGAAGGTTCGGACATTAAATAAACCATCAAGATTAACAGGTTTTGTAAGTTGTGAACCTCTAAATAGTGTAATTCCTTTGGCCAATTCATAATCTTTATCCGCAATAAAAGTCGATTGAACGATGGCATTATTTGAGTAAGCCAAATTCAAATACAGCATGACATTTTGAGCGGTTTTTGCATTTGTAATACCATATCTAACCGATAAGGAGTGACTATAATCTTGCTTCAAATTAGGATTTCCAGTTGATAGTTGCGTTGGATTACTATTATTAATTACACCTTGTAGTTGATTAACGGATGGTGCATTGGTATTAGTTCGGTAAAAAATTCGGAGATTGGATTTATTATCGAATCGGTAATTATACATCCCATTGGGTAATATACTATTGAATGAATATTTAACATCCTGTGCGATTGGATAAGTCTGCTCACTTGCCAACTGTGCGTTTTGATAGTTGACCCCAACCGATAACATTCCTTGCTTTCCTCTTAAACGATAACTTATACCTGTACGATTGGTAAGGTATAAATTTTCAAAAACACTGCTCAGTGAAGGCTTTAAAACTGAGTAAGTAAAAAGTTTCTGGTCATAAGCATTTACTTCACGATCTGAAGTACTGAGTGTATAACTTACATTATGGTCAAATTGTACTTGTCCAGTTTTGCCAATTGGCTCGGTATAAGTCAATCCCAACGATGTTTTGTTACTAATTGTTTGAGATTGCGTTTGTTGATTAACAAGCTGCGTGGTATCCTTAGGTGTAAAGTATCTACTAATTGAATATTGAGAGGTTAGTCCAGTTTGGTCACTTGAATTATTACCAAGATTGATTGAAAAAGTTCGTCCATTTTTAGCAAAACGGTGTCTGAATAAAACTTCACCCGAAAAATTAAACCCATTATTCACCAAATTTCTACTAGTTTGATTTGTATTTATTGATTGAGTACGTAAATATGTTTGACTAGAAAGTGCAGAAAAAGCATCATTATTTTGCCAACTAATGCGAGGTGTAAAAATAATGGAGTTACTTTTATCAATCGTATATTCTAAACGAACATTTGCTCGATGGTTAAGATTTTTGCTTTGTGTAGTACTGGTATCATTATACATTTGTGGTACAGTACCTAAATATTCACGAGAAGTAATGCTTTGATTGCCATTATTAGCAGCATTAAAAAAATAACTGGTACTGAGTTTTACTTTTTTACCAAAATTATCACTGTAATTCAAACCAATTGAGGTGGTTTTTGCAATGCCCGGCTGCTGTCCTACCATAAAGCTACTTGCATCTCCGCCACCACCATAACCTCCACCACCTCCTCCACTACCGCGTGGGGCACCACCACCGCCGCCACTGCCACCTTGTGGCCGACCTCCACCGCCGCCTCCTTGTCCACCGCCACCAAATGGCATCCCACCCCCTGAGTTTCCCATTACACCCAAAATATCTTGGTTCGAAAAATTTTGTTGATTAATATTATTTGACAATCCAATGATTGTAAGTCGTTGATCTTTTTTGAAAAAATTAACACTTAGCCCCGACTGATAGCGTTGGTCGTCACCTACTCCCGCATATACTTTTCCAAACTGACCATTATTTTTGTTTTGTCGAGTAGTGATATTGATAGTTTTTACGGCATTGCCATCATCAAAGCCAGTAAATTGAGATTGTTCGCTCAGCCGGTCGAAAACTTGTACTTTGTCGACAATTTCGGCAGGAAGGTTTTTGAGAGCCAAAGCAGCATCATCGCCAAAAAATTCTTGGCCGTCAACGGTTACTTTTCTAACTTCTTCACCTTGAGCCTTTACTACACCATTTTCAATAGTTACGCCTGGCATTTTCTTTACTAAATCTTCTACTGTAGCATCAGGATTAGTCTTAAAAGCCCCAGCATTATATTGAATTGTATCACCTTTCTGTTCTACACGTACTTGCTTTTCACGTACCGTGACTTCGCCAAGTTGATTAGCATTTTCGGTCAATTTCAAAACTCCAAGATTTTTGGGCGTATTCCCTACTGAAACTCTCGTTTCTAGGTTTGAATAGCCAATTGAAGAAACTCTAATGCGATAATTTCCATATTTAACATTGGTAAGCTTAAATTGTCCATCAACATCAGCTAAGATTCCTTTTCTCTGGGTGGAATCTCTTGCGTTAATCAACAACACGCTCGCACCCGAAATTCCTGTGTTGCTTTGGGCATCTTTCACAACCCCTGAAAGCTCGGAGTTCTGAGCAAATGTTTTGGTAAATGACAAAGTAAGTAGGAAAGTTTGGAGTAGCAGCTTTTTCATGTATTATTTGGTGTTTAAAGTCTCTCTATAAATAAAATTTTACTTAACAATATTTAGACAGATTCAAACTAAGTAAAGTTTAGTTCAAATCTGTCCATAAACGACCAAAAAGGTAGATGTGTAGATAAATATAAAGATTAATCATCAATTGATTGATAAATCATTCGAGAAAAGAGAGCTTCAGAACCACCGTCGGGTGCTGCTTGGGTTTGCTTCATCAATAACATGATGATTTTTTCTTTTGGATCAGCCCAATAATTGGTATTGAAATAACCTCCCCAACTGAATCTACCTGCGTTTCCGTTTCCTTTGGATTGTCCTACTTGGCTAATTACACTAAAGCCAAGACTAAAGAAACTTTCACCTTTTGAACCGCCATAAAGGTCGCCAGTTTGGTTAGAAGCTGTTAACATTTCCACAGTTGCTCGGCTCAGAAAACGTTTGCCGTTCATTGTGCCACCATTGAGCAACATTTGCAAGAAAGTAGCATAATCTTTTGCTGTTGAAGAAAGTCCAGCTCCGCCTGAAAAGAAAGTTTTAGCACCTGAAATTGGATAATTTGGATCATAGAATGTTACAGGAAAACGCACCCAAGTTTTTACACTATCGGGTTTATGAATATACACCAAACGATCTTTTTTTGCTTCGGGCAAATAAAAATAGGTATCCTGCATTGCCAGTGGCTCGAAAAGATGTTGTTTCAAATATTCATCAAATGGCTGTCCTGAAACAATTTCGATAAAATAACCCAAGACGTCCAATCCTTCGCTGTATGTAAATTTCTCTCCTGGGTTATGATGCAAAGGAAGTTTTGCCAATTTTTTGATATTGTCGCCAATTTTCACGGGATTAGTTGTGTATAAATCTACAATTCCTGCTTTTTTATACATCATCTTAAAACTTTCATCGCCATCAATTACCCCATAGCCAAGCCCAGAAGTATGGGTAAGCAAATGCCTTATGGTGATTTCCGACTTTACAGGCTCGCTGGTGAAGGTGGTATCAGCAAATTTAAATGATTTTATTACGCGTTGATTTTTGAATTCAGGAATAAACTTTGAAATTGGGTCATCGAGTGAAAACTTTCCTTCTTCATAAAGCATCATTACGGCGGTTGAAGTAATGGCTTTTGTCATTGAAGCTATTCTAAAAATATCGTCGGTTTTCATTGGCTTTTTGGTGAGAAAATCTGAATAGCCAAATGCCTTTTGATAAACAATTTGCCCGTTTTTGGTAAATAAAGCCACCATACCTGGGAGTTTATTTTGCTCAACGAGTTGATTTAATGCATTATCAATGCGTTTTAGCCTTTCCGAAGAAATTCCGACCGATTCAGGAGTTAAAGCCACCGAAAGTGGTTTTGAAGAAACTGATGATGTGAGTTGGGTTTGGGATTTTGCATTGAAAAGTACCAAACCAACAAGTGTTGTAAAGATAAATTTTTTCATTAGTTTTTTTAGGTTGAATAAAAAAGATATAACAATTTACAAGTTTATTTTTAAAAAACAGTGCTATTCTCTCCTACGTAAATTATCGAGTACAACAGCAGCAGCAATTCCTACATTCAAAGACTCAGCCTCTCCAAACCTCGGAATCGTTATTTTTTTAGTAATTAATTTTTCAACCTTTGCTCCTATTCCATTCGATTCATTTCCGAGTACGATGTATCCACTGCTTGGAAAGTCGAAACGATGCACATTTTCAGAATTTAAAAAAGTTCCAATTATTTCAACTTTACTTGTTTTTACAATATTTTCAAAATATTCTGAAATTTCAGAATAATAAACTAAAATCCTACTAAAAGAGCCCATCGAAGCTGAAACTACTTTTGGATTATAGAAATCAACAGTTGTTTCGGAGCAAATTATTTTTTTTATACCATACCAGTCGGCGATACGCAAAATCGTACCAAGGTTTCCAGGATCACGAATATCATCTAAAACCAAGGCAAATTCGTTGGTTTCGACAATAAAGGGTGTATTTTCACGCATTTTAACTACTGCCAAAGCCGCATCATTGCTTTGGAGTGTTCCAAGTTTTTCGAGTTCTGACTGCGAAATCTGCTCTACAGATATTTTTTTTAGTATTTTTTCGTTTTCTAAAAAGAACTTTGGTGTACACAACAACAACTCCGTTTCTAAATCGGACTTCAATAATTCTTGTACGCTTTTTGTCCCTTCTACCAAAAATCGTTGATGTTCTTGACGATATTTTTTTATTTGCAAGGATTGGACGTACTTTTGCTGTTGTTTTGAAAACATCTATTCAAAGATTTAGAATTTAAAATTATAATTTTTAGATAGAAAACCTGATAATCAATCAATTTATGATTCTAAAGATAGTATCATGTTTAAAACTGATAATTAAAAAAAATCTTTTTTATAAAATTATCTTCATTTGCTCGTTGATTTCTATCATCAGTTCGTGTACTCGCACAGTTCAATTGGAGAAGGATGAATACAGACTAAATAATTTTGAATTCAAAGGTAATAAAGAAATCTCAACCGAAGAACTTGAATTACTCATTCCACCTACACAAAAGCCTAATAGACGTATACTATACCTGCCCGTAACGCCTTACGTTGCTTTTTATAACCTCGGTAAGTCGATGTATAATCAGCCAAAAATAAAACAGAGGCTCGAAAAATGGCAAACAAAGCTTAATAACCTTCCAAATCTGATTAATTATGATTTAAAAATTGAAAGAAAAAGAAAAAAATATCTGAGTAAAGTAAGTGTTTATAAGGACCGCGTGGATACGCAACAAAACTGGTGGATGAAAAATATTGGCGAGGCACCTGCGATTATTACTGAAAGTGCTATTAAACGTACAAATAAAACAATTAATGAATATTTACACAGAAAAGGTTTCTTTGATAGTAAAGTAAAGTACCAAATCGACTCGGTAAATATGAATAAAGGTATTAAAATCACATATTTGGTAGATGAAAAAAGACCGTATTTGCTCGATACAATTAGCATTATTGTTGAAGATAAAAAAGTCGATTCGCTCCTAAAAATTTATGCTCAAAAAAGTTTTTTGCAGCGAAACGACAACATAGATTTTAATAATATCGATGTCGAAAAATTACGAATCGAAGGCTTATTGAAGGATAATGGTTACTTTAATTTTGTTTCAAAAAACTATATAAATGTTCAAATCGACACTACTGACTATATCAAACGTGGCTTTAAAGTAAATTTGATAGTAAATATACGTAATCCAGCTCAAAAAAATCATCACGACCAATTTACTCTTGAATCAATCAACTTTATTTCAGCTGATGCTTCGACTGATAATTTCACAAAAATTGATACTACCAATATAGAACTAAACAGTATTAGATATACTTTTATTGGTAAAAAATTTCCAGCAAAAATTCTTGATAAGAAAATTCTAATTCGACCAAATCAGTTGTTTAAAGCCTCTCTTGTCAACGAAACTAACCGCCAACTTTATGGCCTTGACCAATTTGCTTTCGCCAATGTAAAATTCACTCAATTACCTGATTATAAACTAAGAGCAGATATTATTGCTCCAACAAATCCGAAATATACAGCGGCATATAACTTCGACCTAAACAATATCAATAACATTTTGGGTGGTGGAGCAAGTGTTTCCTTGCGTGCTAGAAACTTAATGAGTATTTTAGAAACGACCGAGCTTGGTATTCGAGCCAATCTAGAGGGACAGCCAGGTTTAGATTCAACGACCCAAAGAAGCAGAGAGTTGGGAGCTAATTTGGCATTAAATATTCCTAAAATTATATTTTTGAATAGATTTTCTAATCTTTTGAGTCTGAAAAGTCCACGAACCCAGTTGGCGGTCAGTTTTAATAATTCCAAACAAAGACTTTTTGAACGACAAGTGTTTCGTCTTACGGGTAATTATTCTTGGCAACGCTCAAAGTATGAAACAGTTTTGATATCTCCATTCGATATTAATTTAATTAATACCCCATACAAAAATGAAAGTTTTGAACAAGTATTATTAGTTAACCCAAACTTGAAAGTGCTTTATGACCCACAGTTTGTATCAAGTATTAATGCAACTTATGTTTTTAATAATCAAGAGCAAGGCAAGAATATTAGAGCAAGATATCTACGTTTTTTTATTGAGTCGGGTGGTTCCACATTAAACTTTTTTCCTAACAAAGATAAAATAAAATTGATAGACCAAATTTTCCCTCTGGATACTGTAAAAAGAGCATATTTTAGATTCATTAAGCTAAATATGGATTTCAGAAAATACATTCCTATCAATAAGCGTGATTCGTGGGCATATCGACTAAATTTAGGTGTTGCACACCCTTACGGAGAAAATCAGGCAATGCCATTTGAGAAAAACTTCTTTATTGGCGGGCCGAACAGCATTAGGGCATGGCGTCCACGAACACTCGGTCCTGGTTCGGCTTTAGGTACTACAATCAATAATCGTTTCTCTCAACAACCTGGAGATATTCTAATTGAAACAAGTATTGAATACCGCAAATACATGTTTAGATTCATTGGAAACTGGAATGCTGGTTTTTTTATTGATGCAGGAAATGTCTGGAAATGGTATCAAATTGATTCAAAATATAATCAAGCAAATTTTGATTGGACAAGATTCTATAAAGAAATTGCGGTTGGAACCGGTGCGGGTATCCGCCTTGATTTAGATTATTTTGTAGCCCGTTTCGACTGGGGAGTGAAAGTTTTTGACCCGACAAAAGCAATAGGCGATAGATTTGTACTTGATAATCTTAAATTAGGAAGAATGAATGAATACTTTCCAGTATTTCATTTTGCTATTGGATATCCATTTTAAGAATGATAAAAACATAAAAATATTGACAAACTTGAAAAACATTTTCGTTTCATTCTTTATTCTCACTGGTTGTATAGCAAGAGCTTCGACCCAAACTGATAGCATAAAAGTTTTGGACTTTAAACCTTATAAAATCGAATATCCGGGTTCGTGGCGATTAAAGGGAGGCTGTACTGTAAATGAATGCTCGATTCTATCACCTGCCGATACACTTTCTTGGCCAGATGGGTATACCGAAAGTATTAATCTTACATTCAATCCACTACCTTCAGCAAGCTACACAGTTGATCAATACGCCAAATTTTCGATAGACTATTTGCCCAAGGTTGTCAAAAACTTCAAAGTGGTTGAAAAAAAGAAGCTAAAATCAAATGTTATTAGAGTTACTTATTCAGGAGAAAAAGACACCCATAGACAAACATGGCGACAGTATTATTATGTAAAATCGAACAAGGTTTATATTGTTACCTTTTCAACCGAAACCTCAAAATATACTGCTTATCAACCTTTTATTGAGCCTTATCTAAATAGTTTTATTCTGAAGTAATCACCTAAAGAATCAAAAATTTCAGTGCTAATACTCCGAGTAAACCTGTGACCGAAACAAGCGTTTCCATGACCGACCAAGTTTTCAGCGTATCAACCATGGAAAGCTGAAAGTATTCTCGAAAAAGCCAAAAACCTGCATCATTTACATGTGAAAACATCATACTGCCGGCTCCTATGCTCAAAACCATTAGATGAGGTTCGGTTTGCGTGGGAGCGAGCAATGGAAGCATGAAACCGGCGGTTGTGATACCTGAAACTGTTGAAGAACCAACCGCCACTCGAATAATAGCGGCCATTCCCCAACCCAAAATCAGTGGATGAAGCGATGTATTTGACATCATATCTGCAATTGACTGGCTTACTCCTCCTTCGGTCAAAACTTGTTTTAAAGCACCTGCTCCGCCAAAAATCAGAAAAAGCATTGCCACATCTTTTATGGAATCTCCCAAAAGAATAGTTATTTCGGGCATTGATTTGTTTTGCTTAATTCCGAGTAAATAAATTGCAACCAAAACCGAAACAAACATACTCACAACTGGGTCACCAATAAAGTTAAAACCTTCACGAAAAAACGAATTTTCGGGAAGATAAGAGGAAGTGAGTGTTGAAAAACTGATAAGAACTATTGGCAATAAAACTGCAAATAAACTATTGAAGGTTGAAGGCATTTCTTCGGCAGTTAGCTCGGTAGCTATAAATGCTTTATTAGGTAATACTGAATATTTTCGTAAAGTTGAACCAAATAAAGCCCCCGAAACTAAAATTGCGGGGACTGCCACGATGATTCCATAAAAAAGTGTAAGTCCCATATCGGCATTAAATTGTTTCACAATTGCCAACGGTGCAGGATGTGGAGGCAAATAACCCTGTGTTACCGAAAGTGAGGCCAACATTGGTAAACCAATATAAACCGCTGGTAATTTGAAACGATAGGCTACCGTTATGACTAGCGGAGCAAGCAACATAAATCCTACCGAATAAAACAAGGGTAAGCCCACTATAAACCCTGTAATCATAAACGCCCATCGTACATGACTTGTACCGATGAGTTCCATCATTTTAGTCGAAATTCTTTGAGCAGCACCACTTTGAGCCACTAATTTACCGAGCATTGCACCTAGTGCAATAATCGCTAGAATTGACCCGAGGGTACTACCTATACCTTGCTGAATTGATTGTAGAATTGTTTCAGGCTTCATATTTAGTGCCAAACCAGTTCCTATCGAAACTATCAAAAAAGCCAAGAAAGTATGAATTTTAAAATAAGAAATGAATAAAATCAGTAAAATAAGGCCGATAATTGTAATTATGAGTGGCATCTGTTTTAGATTATGGTTGAAACATTTTGCAAAATATACATTTTTAATGAAAATATTCAATGCTTCAAAATATCAATATATGGAATAATTATCTTGACTGTTAGCCGTTTATAAATAATGTTTGATGCTGACAAAGAACTTATATTCAATTGTCAAGTTTTCGAACAAAAATTTATGTAGCATTAAACTGACAATCTGTCAGTAATATTGTAATTTTGTACATCAATTTTCAAAATTGAGCATTTACAATTGATTTTTCAACAAATAATATGGCATTAGTTACAAATTCTTTGAATATTCTCAACGAAGAAGATAAAGCGATTTTAGATTTACCTCGCATTAGCGAAGACGAGCCATTGGCGAACAAAAACACAGCTTCTCGAAAACTTTATATAGAAAGTTACGGTTGCCAAATGAATTTTGCAGATAGCGAGATAGTAGCTTCTATTTTACGAGAAAATAATTTTGCTACAACTTCAAAAATCGAAGAAGCTGAACTTATTTTACTTAATACTTGTGCTATTCGAGACAATGCCGAGCAGAAGGTCAGAAACCGTCTGCAACACCTTGTACCTCTGAAAAACAAACGCAAGAATGTGAAAATAGGCATATTAGGATGTATGGCTGAGCGTTTGAAAATTAAATTATTAGAAGAAGAAAAAATAGTTGATATGGTCGTAGGGCCTGACTCCTACCGAGATTTACCAAATCTGATTAATGAAGTTGAAGATGGACATAAAGCGGTAAATGTTTTTCTTTCGAGAGAGGAAACCTATGCAGATATTACTCCAATTCGCCTCAATTCGAATGGAGTTACGGCAATGATTAGCATTATGCGTGGCTGCGACAATATGTGTAGTTTCTGTGTTGTGCCTTACACTCGTGGGCGTGAGCGTAGCCGTGATGCACATTCAATTGTAAAAGAAGCGACCGATTTATTTAATCAAGGCTATAAGGAAGTTACGCTTTTAGGTCAAAATGTAGATAGCTATAAATGGAAATCAACTGATGACTTAGTTGTGAGCTTCGCAAATTTGCTTGAGATGGTCGCACAAGTAAGTCCAGATTTACGAGTGCGTTTCTCGACTTCCCACCCAAAAGATATTACAGATGATGTACTTTACACTATCAAAAAGTACAATAATGTCTGTAATTATATCCATTTGCCGGCCCAAAGTGGCAGTAGCCGTATTTTGGAATTAATGAATCGCACTTATGACCGAGAATGGTATATGGGGCGTATCGACCGAATTCGTGAAATTTTGGGCGACGAATGTGGCATTTCACAAGATATGATTGCGGGCTTCTGTACCGAAACCGAAGAAGATCACCAAGAAACACTATCGCTAATGGATTACGTAAAATATGATTACGGCTATATGTTCGCATATTCAGAAAGGCCGAACACACCAGCAGCAAAAAAATTAAAAGATGATGTTGCAGAAGAAGTAAAAAGTCGTCGTTTAGCCGAAATAATTGCTCGCCAACGTGAACACTCTCTTGAAAGAAATCAACTTTGTGTGGGCAAAACCTATAGAGTTTTGGTTGAAGGATTTTCAAAGCGTTCGCAGGAACATCTTTCTGGTAAAAACGACCAAAACAAAATTGTGGTTTTCCCAAAAGAGCACTTCAAACTCGGTGACTATGTAAATGCTATGATAACTGAATGTTCTTCTGGTACTTTGATTGGAAAAGCTGTTTTAAATAAGGCAGAATTATAAGAATCTAGAATTAAAATGTTTTTTGTTCTAGATGTAACAAATAAGCGAAGAGTTACGAGACAAAACGCTAACCGAGGCCAAAAGCTAAATCGAAATGAGTAATAATAACGAATTACAATCAGTCAAAAATCGCTTCGGCATTATCGGAAATGCTCCCACTCTGAACCATGCACTGAGCGTGGCTATTCAGGTTGCCCCTACCGATTTGACTGTGCTGATAAATGGAGAAAGTGGTAGTGGAAAAGAATCTTTTTCAAAGGTAATTCATGCACTTAGTTCTCGCAAACATGGGCCTTTTATAGCCATTAACTGCGGGGCGATTCCCGAAGGAACGATTGATTCAGAACTTTTCGGACACGTAAAAGGCTCATTTACAGGTGCTATCGATGACCGAAAAGGTTATTTTGAAACAACCAGTACTGGTACTATTTTCTTAGATGAAATTGCCGAAATGCCAATCGGAACACAAGCTCGTTTGCTTCGTGTACTTGAAAACGGTGAATTTATTCCGGTAGGTTCATCAAAAGTAAAGAAAACTGATGTACGAGTAGTGGCAGCTACCAACGTAAATCTATTAGAAGCAATAGAGCGTGGGCGTTTCCGTGAAGACTTATATTATCGTCTAAACACAGTTCCGCTCCATGTGCCCGCTTTGCGTGAGCGTGGCTATGATATTGAGTTGCTTTTTAGAAAGTTTTCAACTGATTTTGCTGAAAAAAACCACATTCGTCCAATAGAATTGACCGAAAGTGCTTCCCAAATGTTGATGAATTTCCGTTTTCCAGGAAACATTCGTCAGCTAAAAAATATTGCTGAGCAAATTACTATCCTTGAATTTGAACGCCTTGTTTCGGCCGAAATTTTAACAAAATATCTTCCTCGTGAACAATCGAGCCGGCTTCCAACGCTATTAAAAGGCTTAAATGGTGGTAATGACAGCAATTATTCGGAGAGAGATTTATTATACAAAGTACTATTTGATATGCGAAAAGATATGACCGATTTAAAAAAATTGGTACTTTCGCTATTGCAAGGAGGCCAAGCAGGAGGTGTTTCAATCAATGCTGAGATTATGCAGCAACATCAAGGCTTATTTGAGGACATTCACCAAGAAGATAATGTGGCTTTGATGCCCCCGACGGTTTACAACCCTCCGCAGCAAACAAACTATCCGAGCTATCAACCGGTCGATAATCAGAATATTATCAAAATAGATAATCTTCAAGGCGACAGAATAAATGTGGAAGACATTTCGCACGAGACTGAAGAAAATTCATATTCGCTCGAAAAACAAGAAAAAGAAATGATTGTTAGGGCTTTGAAGAAAAATAACTTTAAACGAAAATATGCAGCTTCAGACTTGGGGATTTCAGAACGTACACTTTATCGAAAAATCAAACAATATGATATCGAAGACGAATAAAATAACAATTAACAATTATCATTTATCAATAATTGAAACCACACTTGATATATTGTTTTATAAATTTAATAAATTCGTAAAAATACGCAGGGTTCTTATTTTTATATTTATCATTGTTCATTGTTCATTGATAATTGGTTGTAAAGTTTACTCTTTCACGGGTACAACACTCAAGGATGATTTGAAGACGATTACAATTCAGAATGTAACAATGGGAACTGCTGGTGGCCCTTCAAATTTAACTTTGACTTTTACTGAAAAACTAAAAGAATATTATCAACGAAACACAAGCCTAAAGTTAAAGCCCAACGATGCTGATTTACTGCTCGAAAGTACAATAGTTGGTTATGAATTAACGCCTGTTTCAGCTACATCAAGCGACAAAGCAGCTCTCAATCGACTGACTATCATAATTGAAGTAAGATTTGTAAATACTAAATATGAAGAAGAGAATTTTGAAAAAGAGTTTTCTTTTTATCAAGATTTTCCCCAAGAACAAAACCTTTCACAAGTCGAAAGTAGTTTAGTTCCCAAGATAATTGATCAATTGGTGCTGAATATATTTACTGATACAGCCGCTCAGTGGTAAACTTTAATCAAGAATGATCTATTAAGAATTGAATTTTTGGGATTTTGACTGCTCATTTATTTCTTCATTCTGTATTATTAATTCTTAATTTCACTAAATATGCTGGATAAAAATAACTTTAAAGACTACATGAGTAATCCTCAGGCATTATCACTTAATGACATAATGCGGATCGAAAATGCGATTAAAAAATTTCCGTATTTTCAGCTGGGTTATACGCTCATTGCAAAAGGTATTTATACCAAAGCTCCCGAAATTGCCAAAGATGCAATCCGAAAAGCCGCCATTTATGCACTCAGTAGAAACTCCCTAAGAAAAGTAATAGAAAACGATATGGATTGGAACTCAATTACAAATGTAAGGGTTCAAGAAAATCTACTTGAAAATAAGTTTTCACAAGGAAATATTGAAGAAGAATTAAATCGTGAGAAATTAGAAGAAGAATTAATAGAATCAATTGCAAAACCAGCGTTAAGAAATATTCAAGACGAACAATTAGCTATTATTGAGCAATTTATCAAGAAAGAACCTCGTATTCAACCTACTAGGCAAGGCGGATCAAATGTTGAAATAGAAGATTTGAGTGAACGTAGTACAACCCTCAGCGGCCCATTATTTACCGAAAGTTATGCCAAAATATTATCTCGACAAGGGCGTTTCGATCAAGCAATTGAAGTTTATACAAAACTTTTAGTAAAAAATCCCGAAAAAAGTGCTTACTTTGCGGAAAAAATAGCAGAATTAAAAAAGAAAATGCTGTAGTTATTAGAAATGCTTTCTTAGTAACTAATTCATTATCAGATATTTATGTATTTTTTGGTCATTTCTGAAAAAAGAAAATTTTAAAATATTTTTCATAAGTTAATCATTCATTATAAAAATGTACACTACAATCTTAGTTTTAATGGTAATTGTTGCCATCTTGTTAGTATTAGTAATTATGATTCAAAACCCAAAAGGTGGTGGTCTTTCAAGCGAATTTGGAGGTGCTGGTTCTCAAATGTTCGGTGTACAACGCACGGGTGATATTCTTGAACAACTCACATGGGGCTTTTTTGCATTCATTATTGTAGGTGCTTTAACAGCAGGTATTTTTATGGACAAAACAGGTGCGGCAACAACTGAGGATAATGGTTTGAACGTTGAAAAAGCAACTGCTCGCCCTGCTGCTCCAGCATCCACTCCAGCAGCTGGTACACCAGCTACGGTTACGACTCCTGCCCCTGTTTCACAACCAAAGAAATAATTTCTTATAATAATATAAAAGAGCTTGTCACAAAATAAATATCAAGCAAATAATATTTCAAGATTTTATTTTTAATCACCCTCTTTTTTGACAAAAACGATAAAAGCGAGCCAACAGATTGTTAACTCGCTTTTATTGTTTTGAATGATAGTCTATTTAACTTTGTGTGGCAAGAGGTTTTTTATTATCTCTACTTTTCTTATTAAAAAACTTCTTTTTCCCTACTGATTTTCGATATGGTTTAACTGCTTGGCCTGATTTATATTCAGGAGCAATTCCCAAACCTAAACTTTCAGTAATATTTTGTTTTTCAACTACTCTCTCCAATAGCTTTTCAATATTTGCAATGCGATATTGGTCTTTTTCATTGATAAAAGTAAATGCAGTTCCAGTTGTCTCGGCACGAGCAGTTCGTCCAATTCGGTGAATATAATCTTCAGCATCTCTTGGTACGTCAATGTTAATTACCAAATTAAGGTTACTAATGTCAATGCCCCTAGAAAGTACATCCGTAGCCACCAAAATCTTGAATTGCTTATTTTTAAATCCTCTCAATGATTCTTCACGGTCTTCTTGCGTGTTATCTGATGAAATTCCTCTAGCCTCAAACTTATTTCGATTTAACATCCGAACAACTTTTTCAATCATTGATTTTTGTGATGTGAATATAATTACCGATTCGGCTACTGTACTTTTCATCAAATGAATCAATAATGGAAGTTTTTGTTCATCAGAGGCTAAATAAAATTGTTGGTCAATACCTACTGCTGGTTTTGATACAGCCAATCTGATTTCTTCTGGATTTTTAAGGATTTTATCAGCAAAATCTCTGATTTTCTTTGGCATTGTGGCCGAAAACATTAGATTTTGGCGATTTTGGGGCAAGTGTTTTAATACAAAAAGAATATCCTCCGAAAAACCCATATCCATCATTTTATCGGCCTCATCTAAAATTAGACATTTTAAATTATCAAATTTCACCTCGCCCGAATTCATGTGTGCCATTAAGCGGCCTGGGGTAGCAATGATAATATCAGCACCTTTTACTAAAGCTTTGCGTTGTTGGTCCCAATCTTCTCCTTTTCCTCCACCATAAATGGCAAGGCTCGTCGCTTGTATAAAATAACTAAAACCCTCTATTTGCTCATCAATTTGCTTGGCGAGTTCACGAGTGGGAACTAATATAAGTGCTGAAGTATGGTTACTCGGCTCACGACTAATTTTATCTAAAATTGGAATTAAATAAGCTGCTGTTTTACCAGTGCCAGTTTGAGCCGAAGCTATCAAATCTTTGCCAGCCAGAATAATTGGAATTGCCTTTTCTTGAATTGGAGTGACTTGTAAATAATTCATGGCGTCCACTCCCGTCAGTACGTCATCATGAAGGTTAAGTTCGTTAAATTGCAATTTTTTAATAATTAAATAGGACTTATGAATGCTTAAATACTTACAAATATAGCATTAAGTAGCTTATTAGCAATAAATAAGCGGTGATTGTTTCGTTTCTCAAAATTTTTGTTTTTTTTACTCTAAACTCTTCAAGGTATATCCTTTTTGCTGTAAAAGTTGCAATACACCATTTTCTCCTCCCAAATGCCCCGCTCCAACCGCAAAAAATGTTGATTTTTGCTTTATGTTCTGTTCGATAACAGGAATCCAGTTTTGATTTCTTTTATCCAACAATTGATCTTGCATGCCTTTCATTCCTACCATTTGCTCTGAAATAATTTTCGTTAAAGCCTCAATCTCTTGTTTTTTATACAAATCTATCATTTGATCATAAATTACATTGCCGTTTTCTTTGACTGCATCCATCAACCATTCAACTTGTTGCTCAGTCGTGGCTCTATCTATGACCGCTACTTGATCTTCAATCGTTTCAAGACCTAAAACTTCTTTTTTCTCTATTTTTGCTTTTCTTACAAAATATTCTTCATAAGATATTGGCATGGGGCATCCCACAGATTTCATTAATGCAAAACTCATATAAAGCATTGGTTTTGCAGTACCAAAAACTGATACCTCCATTCCAGAAATTCTCTTAAAATATTCACTAAAAACCTTATAATCAGGCTCTTTCATAATATCCTTCAACTTTTTCCCATCGGCTGACATCATCAATTTTTGAGATTTCATCATCAACTGAGGGTCGTCCATGTCAATTTCAAAAAATACTTGTTGGGCAATTTTAATTTTTTCTTCAGTGAATCTCGGAACGAAAAATTTATCTTGGCAAATCAAATGAATTGTTCCAAAAATATAAGAAGGTTGTGAAATTCCATTTCCAGAAATTTCCCAAAGTAAACCTTTTTGTTGTCGCTGTGCGTAAGTGAGCGATAACTGAAAGAATAATACAATTAAAGAGATGAATCTATATTTCATTGAATATTTGATTAAATTTTCCCGTATAAACGTACAAATCAGACGTTGCCATTAAATTTTCGGAGCAAAAGTTAAATAAAACATTTTTTTAAAGATAGCAAAAAAGCCCGATGAAGATTCATCGAGCCTTGCACTTTTATTAGAGTTATGTGTTTTCTAAAATAGTCAACAATAATTGAATGTACCGTCTAACCAAAACTTTACGATAAAAAACTTACAAAAATTACTTTTGTTCAAAAAGGCAAATGCTTGGTTTGCTTTTCTAGCTCAATCACCATTGGTACCAGTACATGGTCTTCAATAATGGCGTGCTTGCGAAGTTCAAGCTCAAATAGCTCAACTTGAGTTAAGAAAACTTTGTAAGGTAATGGAGTAGTTTTATTATCAGAATAAAATTTAATTATTTCACTAACTTCCTTCAATTCGTCTTCAATTGGCGAATGTTTTGAAATAAATTTTTCTATTGAAAATTCCAAATCAATTTCAATACTTTCGGCACACACTGGATTCACTTTTGAAGCAACAATCATTCGTCGAATATAAGGAAACAATTGCTTTTCTTCCAAACGAATATGGTCGACAAGCTTGTTTTTATAAATGTTAAAAAAAATCGCCAAACTAGCTAAAAGTTGGTGGCTTTGACCATATTTACTAAAAATGTGCAATAAAGACTGCTCTATTTCAGGCAATTTCTTACTTAAATAATATCGGTGAGTAGTTTGGAGATAATCAAGAATTTCCTCAACCGAAAACTTTTGCATTTTCTCGAAAGGAAAATCTACCTCATCATTATATAAATCTAAAATCAACTCAATCAACTCGGAGTTCATTTCGATGTGCTTGATTTCCTTAGTTTTGGGGGTAATATCTAATCGCTCCGTAATCATTTGGAGCATTTTTGAATTATCAATGAGGTCGTTTACAGTTGTCATATTTTATTTTCTTAGCATCTAATTGGGCAAAGCTATTAAAGTCGATTTTCTAAAAATATGACTAAGGTCATGAAAACAGAAAAGCATACCGAGATTCGCTCTCAGTATGCTTTTATTACACTTTAATGCTATGAATTAGTTTGCCTTAAACTCACCAGAAGCACGAAGTTCAACTTCGTCGCCTACGACTGCACCTGGCATTGCTCCAACGCCAAAGTCGGTACGTTTCACAGAACCTGTAACTTTGAAACCTACTAATTTTTTGCCATCACGAGCGGCACCTGTTCCAACCAGTGTAAGGTCGAGAGTAACAGGTTTTGTTACACCTTTTATTGTTAAATTACCAGTCAATTTATATTTTTTTGAACCAGCAACAGTGATTCCTGTACTTTTGAAAGTCAATGTTGGAAACTTTGCAGTATCAAACATATCTTCTTTTTGAAGGTGACCATCACGCATTTCTTGGTTTGTAGTCACCTGTTTCAAATCAGCTGTTAATTCAAAAACTGCATCTGAGAAATCTTCTTTAGAAGAGGTAACTGTTGCATCAAAGCTTTTAAAAACTCCGTCAACTTCTGACATCATTAAATGAGTAACTGTAAAAGTCATTTTTGCGTGAGCTTTGTCGAGTGACCATTTTTGTGCAAAAGATGAAACAGAGGCTATTAAAGCAAGAGCAAGTACTGTGATTTTTTTCATTTTAATGTGTTTTAACGTTAATACTTTTTAAAAATTTAGACTAAATATACATTCACAAATGTAATTACATGTGGTGTCTTGACAAATTATTTTAACATTTTTAACAATCTATTAATAAGATAGACAATAGGTAGTTAAGAAATTGTATCTTTAAACAAGCGAAGTGTTCGATCCCAAGCTAATTTAGCTACTTCGGCATTGAACCGTGTAGGTGCGGTATCGTTATTGAAAGCGTGATTTGCTCCTTCATAAATATATATTTCGTGTTTTTTACCAGCGGCTTTTAGAGCTGTTTCGTAAGCTGGAATTCCTGCATTTACTCGCTCGTCAAGACCACCATAATGCAGCATCAATGATGCTTTGATTTTTGGCACATCGACTGCATCTGCCTGACGGCCATAATAGGCAACTGCGGCATTAAGTTGCGGAGAATTTACTGCCAATTGATTAGCCAATCCACCACCCCAACAAAAACCAACACAGGCAGTTTTTCCGTTAGATTCTTTTAATGAACGTAAGTATTCAAAACCTTTTACGAAGTTATTGATGTTTTTTGGAGCATCCAATTTGGCAAATAAGTCTCGTGCTGCGTCTTCATTGGCGGGAGTACCACCCAATGGAGAAAGAGCGTCGACACCTAAAGCAATATAACCTGCTTTTGCTACTCGGCGAGTTACGTCTTTGATGTGTGGGTTTAAACCACGGTTTTCGTGAATCACTAAAACTGCACCTATTTTACCTGAAATTTTCTTTGGTTTAGCCAAATAGGCTTTCATTATAGAGCCATCACCTTCGTAGGTAATATCTTCAGTTATAATATCTTCGTCATCTTCGGCAATCGTCATTGCGTTGGCATAGTTTACTTCTAAAAGAGGTAAAATAGCTATGGCAGCAGCCGTTCCTCCTGTGAGTTTTGCCAGACGTGTCATAAAATCGCTTCGTGTGAGCGGCTTGTGAGTGTACTCGTCGAAAAGATTGATAATTTCTTGATTCATAGTCTTTAAAGCGTTTATTATTTGATAAAAATACTAATTATTGAGTAAACTATATTGGTATTTATTCAGAATTTCAATATGCTTTGTATAAATACGTAAGAAAATCATTTAACGTTGACAGCTGACAAAACTAAAAAAAGAAGGGGCTTGTCAAAAATCGCAAGCCTTCTAATTTTTCAACCTAATCAAAATATAATCTTTATATTTTTCAAGTCGATAATAACTTACCGACCATGTTTCCCTAAAATCAATTATTTACTAGTTCCGCCATAGTCAGTTTCTCTATCCCGCCAAATTGAATGAAAATGGTAAGGCTCATTGGGAAGCACTTGTCCTCGCTGAACACTAAATTCAATCCAAATTGAAGGCCCATCAATTCTTACATAATCATTTTGATTTGTCAATGAGGTTGTTCCGCTATATGTTATGTAAGTATTTTCTAATTCTTTAACATATTTTGCCAAAATCAAGGCAGCATCCTCATCACTTATATCATCGGTGTAAGTTTTAATGGCATTAATGACTAATTTTTTTTGCGATGGTTGAATCCCATCTAACTGCAAACCTGAATGTTTTTCTGGAAAAATCCAATTTTTTGAAGGTGTTAAAAGTATATTTGTAAATGTATTTGGGGATTTTGCAAGCCTGATTTGTGAATCGGTTAGTCCTTGTAATAAAGCAGACAAGGCATCTCTCTCTTGACTAATCGGCGAATACGTTTTTCCATTTGTTTGAAAAATAAAAGGTTCAACAGCTTCAAAGCGAGGCGTGACACCAACTAATTTTCCATTTTGGTAGGTATTTGCGATTGTATAGTGGTGACCAGTTACTACAATTTCAAATGTACTTGTCATTGATGGTTTTCCCAAAAATGCTACATAGTAATTACCAGCCCCATATTTCCCACCTGATTCTTTTGTATTAAGAAAATCATCGGCCAACCAAACTTGTTGAATTTCATCCCAGCCCTCATTAGCAACTGAGCCCGTCATTTCTTTAATGAGGCTTTTAATAGCTTTCTTTTGAGTTTCATCTAAATCACCGATTTTAATTCCTAATCTTGGAAATAAGGCAGCAGGAAGATTTGACCAAACTTTGATATTTTCCATGGTGTACTCAAATTCCAAGGCAGCAATTTGAGTAGGAGAAAGTGTCGCCTTGAAGTCATTTGTAAGGGAGATAACTCTTTCAATATTATTGGCAGAGTTACTCCCAGAAAATTCTCGGTTTGAATTCTTTACCGTAAATCCAGCAAAGAGTGTTATCATTAAAAGTGATAATATTATTAATTTGTTTGTCATTTTAAAAAAGATTTAAAAATGATTATAAACTTCTTAAGCCTTTCAAATTGTTGATGTGTTTTGCCCCAAAAGCTATCAACGCTACTAAAAATTTAAAAGGGAGCGTATAGCTTTACCTCAAACTATTTCGTCTAACCTAATTCTACAATTTACAAAATTTTCTTAATTATTATTATCTCCACCCGACTTCACGTCATCGTTTTTAACTTTTGATTTTTTGGTTTCAGTAAATTTCATTTTACCGATTTTATAACTAAAAGTCAATTTGATATTTTGGTTATAAATATTGTTGATGCTCACTTGGTTAAACATTGGAGTCGTTAGCGTGCTTTTCATTCTCATACCGAAGAAGTTTTCTGTTGCTAAGCCAAGGCTACCTTTTTTGTTAGCAAATTCTTTTCTTGCACCAATTGAGTACATTCCCATTCCGCCTTGTGTTCCTTGCAATTGCACACGATTTCCTCTGAAACCTCCGAAAGCCTGCACTGCCCAACCTTTTTGAAGGGTAATAGAAGACTGTAAACGACCACCCACTACAATACCCGAATTGCTAATTGTTGAGGAAAGACCATTCAAACCAGTTTGCTGCCCTTCTAAATAATTGTAATACAAGTCAAGACCACCATTCAATGTCCATTTTGGTGTGATAAAGAAGTTTCCGAAGATATTTGTTCCGAAAGTTTGTTCTTTACCAATATTTTGGAAGGTAGTGATAATTGCACCAACCACAGTATCAGATGGCATCGAAATACGTGTAATAGAATTGTTTGTCTGGCGACCGAATACAGATATATTTAAGTAAGTTTTCTTGATATTGGTACTCAAACTAAATTCAAGGTTATTTGAAATCTCTGGTTTCAAACTTGGATTACCAATCGAAATACTTTGCGGATTTGAGGCATTGTAATTCGGGTTTAATTGTTGTAAACCTGGGCGTTGAATACGGTTGTTGTAAGCAAATTTCAAGGTTGAAGATTTACCAACACTCTTCGAGATATTTACACTTGGTACAAGGTTTCCATAAGCAGGTATGAGGATGTCACTTTTTTGGTCATTGGCCGTAATTTTTGTGTATTCATAACGAGTACCAACTTTAAATGTATATTTATTTTTAGTAGAAAAAGTATATGAAACATAGCCTGCTGCAATATTTTGGCTATAATTTAGTAAACCTGCTGGGTTACGGGCATCTGACGAGAACGAACCAGTTGGATTGGCAAATAGATATTCGTAATCGCTATTTACTTGACGAATTACGGTTTTCGCTCCGATTTCAAACATCTGATTTGATTTGATAGGTGTCTGATAATCAGTCTGTAATGTAATTTCATTATTAAAATTAGTGTTAAGGTTTTTCTGACGACTTACCAATTCTTTGGAGCTACTCAACAAATCTGTAAAGAAGTTATTAGTCAATTTGTTTTGGCTGAACTGTCCAGAAATTGAAAACTCTTGAGAGGGCTTGAAAATACGAATATAATCAAGGTTGATATCAACCGAATTTGATAAATCTTTGCTCATTACATCACGATACGAGGTAGAATTTAAAATACTATTTTTAAATTGGTTAATTGTAAAATCTTGTGAGCGACTGAAATTACGAGTTCCGAAAGCCACCGAAGCAGTAAGCGACTGGTTTTTTGCTAAGTCATAATCAAAACCTAAATTATATCTTCCGAAAAGTCCATTATCAAAAGCATTCGCAGTTTGATTTGTTAGTGTCGAAACCCCATTTCTTACCGTTGTTTGGTCTAAAGTTGTAGCGGCTTTATTATAAAATACACGACCAAAGCCACCAAGCGTTACACCTAATTTTCCCTGACGATAATTTCCATTTAAGCTCAAGTTAGAACCACGAATACCAACGCCGGAATCAAGATTTAAAGTTAAACCTTGTAAAGTAGATTTTTTCAAGATGATATTAATGATACCTCCCGAACCTTCAGCATCGTATTTGGCTGACGGCGAAGTGATTACCTCAACAGTTTTAATCAAATCCGCAGGAATCATTTTCAAAGCATCGGCAATGCTACTTGCTACGATTGTAGAAGGCTTATTGTTAATCAATACTTTAAGGTTGGAAGTTCCACGAAGCGAAACGTTACCATCTAAGTCAACCGAAAGCATCGGTACTTTACGTAAAATGTCGGCAGCATCGCCACCTTTTGAAGTCAAATCTTTTTCGGCATTATAAACTAATCTGTCAACTTTTTCTTCAATCATTGATTTTTCAGCCGTTACGGTTACTTCGTCCAATTGTTTTACGCTTTGAGCCAATTTGATTACACCCAAGTCGTTGTCTTTTCCTTTTTCAACTTTCACTTCAATCGTTTTATCTTTGAAACCGATGAAAGTGATTACTAAATTGTATTCACCAGCAGCTACTCGGGTCATCGAAAACTTACCTTTTTCGTCGGCCACGGTTCCGTCAACAACTTTCTTAGTATCTTTTGTATAAAGTGCTACATTGGCAAATTCAACGGCAGTCGAAACGTTTTCGTCAACTACAAAGCCAAATACTTTTGAATTTCCTTTTGGAGCATTACCCTCTAAATTTAATGTTGGTGCTTGCTGTGTATTTTGAGGGCGACCATTGCTATCCCCTCTTTGTCCGCCACCCATTCCAGGACCAAACTGTGCCGTTGCCATTATGGTGGTAGCTATTAAAAGTGTGAGTATTGATATGAACTTTTTCATTGTAGTACTATTTAAAATTTTGAATTTCGTTTTTTGAGAATCGCCAGACTTTTGATGACTTGCTGAATTCTGCAACAAATCAAAGACTTAATTCTGACACAATTTTTGATAATAGATAAATAAGGTGTTCAACTCGACAACTCGGCCGATAACTCGACAATGCCGAAATGCAGAATAATTAGGTCGAAAAATCGATAAAATAAACTGATTTGTAGAAAATGAGGCAAAACAGCTGTAAATCGCCAATTGATAGTTGCATTTAATTCGCTTTTTTAGCAAACTTTGATATTATTTATAAAACCGAATATATATTTGGCAATCGTTTAATTAGAAAGCAATGCAGAATTTTATTAAGAAAATTGGAGGGTCAGCCAACAGAATATTATTATTACACCTATCGTTTTGGGCGTTATATTTTTCTTTCTTTTTCTACCAAATTACTTTTAGCCGCCACGGTGAAGAGCCAAATTACGAAAGGTCATTTTTAGATGCTTCATCTCAAATTATTTTTATGGCTTTAATAAGCTATTTCAATTATTTTATTTGCTTACCTCGTTTCTTGGTTCACAAAAACTTTGGACAGTATCTAATTGAGTTTTTGATACCTTTTACAATCATAATTACATGCCATATATTACTGAAAAGAAACATTTATCTTGATATAAAAGAAGCAAAAGGTTTTTTGTATTCTACTAAATTTATCAGTCAGCACGTAATTGCGGCCATTTTCATTGCCATTTTTATCGGCATGTTGCGTTTTGCAAAAGATTGGTTTGAATTGGAAGCCAAGAAAAATGAAATAGAAAACGAAAAATTAACTGCCGAATTACGTTTTTTGAAGGCACAAGTAAACCCACATTTTTTGTTTAATACCCTCAATAATCTTTACTATTTGGCCATGATAAACTCACCAAATACAACAGAAGTCATTGAGAAACTCTCACAAATGATGCGATATATGCTTTATGACTCAAACCATCCGAAGGTTTCGATGACAAAGGAAATTGAGTATATGAAAAATTATATTAGTCTAGAAAAGCTGAGATTGGATAATCAAGTGCCAATTACTTTTGATATCAAAGGCAACACTGATACAGTAAAAATTGTACCACTTATTTTTATTACATTTCTTGAAAATGCTTTCAAACATGGTGTCAGCAATAGTATGAAAAATACTTATGTAAATATTTCTATACAGATTGAAGTTCAACAATGCACATATTGCGTAGAAAACAGTAAATTGCCACCAAACCTCGAAACTACCAATGAAAAATCTGGAATTGGTTTACAGAATGTCAATCGTCGTTTAGAACTTAGTTATCCAAATAATTATGAGTTGATTGTCAATGAAGATGATAAGGATTATAAGGTGGTTTTGAAATTAAACCTGGGGTAATTTATTAATTATTTAAACTTTTACAATTAATGTTAAGCTGCATAATTATAGAAGACGAACCACTGGCTCGAAGCCTAATGGAGGCCTATATAAAGAAAGTACCGCACCTAAATTTACTTAAATCATTTTCGAGTTCACTGGCGGCGTTGGACTTCTTACGTGAAAATGAAATTGATATTTTGTTTTCAGACATCCAAATGCCCGAAATTACAGGTATTACGCTGTTAAAAATCCTCCAAAAAAAACCTTTGGTGATACTAACAACAGCTTACTCTGAATATGCACTTGAAGGCTATGAACTTGAAGTTTTTGATTATTTATTAAAACCAATTAGTCTCGAACGTTTTCTGAAAGCAGTCGAAAAAGCTACAATTCGACTGACCACAACCAAAGTAGTTGTACAAGAAAAAATTGTTCCGGAAGTAACAATAAATACAGAAAGTAGTCAAGGATTTGTTTTTGTGAAAGATGGTACAAAACTGGTAAAAATTCGTCTCAACGAAATTCAGTACATTGAGGGATTGAAGGATTACGTAAGCATTTACACTAAAGACAAAGACGCTACACTCAAAAAGGTTGTAACCCTCCAAACCATGAAAAGCTTAGAAAGCCAGCTTTCTGCGAGCGGCGTTTCGCATAATCAGTTTATTAGAGTTCATAACTCTTACATCATCGCTTTCGATGCTATTGATGCCATCGACAAAGAAAAAATACAAATTGGCAAAAACTTTATTCCTATAAGTGATACTTACCGAAAAGCTTTTAAGGATTATATTGAGAAAAAGCAAGTGAGTTAATTAAGGAGACACAAGAGGCGAGATTCGGGATTCTAGACGGTTCGAAGCAAATATAAAATCTTGATTATCAACAATTTAACAAATCTATTTTTGTCGCTTAATTTCTTCTCTTTACCTAATAAAACTATTAAAGCAAAAAAAGGGGACATTACTTTGATTGAATGCCCCTCTTTTTTATTTAAACTTGGCACTAAGGGTAATTATATTTGCTACCATGCCATTGCTTCGGTTGTAATGCCCATAACGCAATTCGGCGGTATTCCAGTGTTTAATTCCCAAAACACCATCGGGCGGAGCAATTCTGATTCCCGCACCCCAAAATGCACTTCTAAAGTCAGAAATATCAAAATCAGAAGTATAATAACTTTCGGTCAATTTATGGCTGTTGATTGGGCCAAAATACATAACAGCAGTTTGGCTATTAAAACGATAATGTGGCGTAACCGAAACAAACGAGGTAATTTTAATTGGCACTTCAAGGCTTACGGTATGAGCTTTCATACCCCAGTTATCTTGGTAATAACGATAGAATGAACGAATGATAAATCTGTCACCCAAGAAATAGCTTGCACGCAAACCAACGGGCAATTTTGCACGAGTTCCTGGCAATTTTTCTACTTTTAGAGTGCCATCTGTAAAATAAACACGGTGATAAGGCGTACTCAAAAGTCCTTCTTGGTAAGATGGCTCAACAACTGCCATTATTTGCAAACGTTTATTGATAATCTGCGAAATTCCGACGGATAAATTATAAGAATTTCGGCGTTTGAAATCAATAGTATTATCTCCTTCAGCACCTGAACCATAGCCAATGGGACGAACTTCGTAAGGCAAAATAACTGACCAAGTATCAAAAAATGCCCCTAGTTTTACGCTTAGCTCAGTATTATTATCTTTCGATGATTTAGAAAAACTCAGATTTCCGCCATAAGATTGATAATCCCACTCGGTAGAATATGATAAACTCCCTCCTATTGTTTTGTGTGTTTTATCGTCTTTTCTACTCCAAGAAAGTGTTGGATAAAAGTGAATATCCGACATCGAAGCTGAAGAAACCGAACGAGGATCAATTTTATCAGATGAAGCCGAAGAATAATAATCTATGGCTGCTTCGGCAGTAATTGAGTGTTTTCGGGCTTTTTTGTCAGTAAACGATAATTTTAAATCCAGCGAGTTGGCAATATCAAACAATTTTTCGGTTCCGATACCACCCGTTACAGCTGAATGATTTCCGTCTTGTGCATAATATGCCGAAACGATATTTACCTCGTCTAATTTCAAAGTTCGAAAACCACTTTCGGCATCTGTTTTTGAACTCAGTTTATACTCTTTGCTTGATGTCGGCCTTGAATTTTTATTGGTAGTTTCGTTTTTTTTGCTTTTAAATATGTATTTTGTTTCATTATTTTGGCAATACGCACCGCTCAAGATGCCAACATACAAACCAATTGCTAATGTTACTTTTTTCATAGGGGAAAAGTTTTTGATAGTCGAGAAGGATTCAACTGGATTCGACTATTTCATTTGTTTAGTTCATTATAAGTTGTAGCAAAAATTATCAAACAACTGATAACCATTTAATTTCAGGTATTTGAACGAAGTAGAACTTCTTTCCAAAATGTTAGTTACATCCGCAACCGCCACCACTTTTTCCGCCATTTGCACCTGATGCACCTTCTCGGTAGAGATAAAAACTTGTCTCAAACTTCTCGGCTTTGCGGCCTGCAAGTTCCATTTCTGAGTCATTTATTCTATTTTTTTGATATTCTTTCACAGCGACACACGAAATCATTGAGCTAAGTAAACAAGACAAAAGAGCAAATATTTTGATTGATTTCATTTTTATGAAACGTTAATGTTATTAGATGTATATAAATTATTGTCGTCGTCGATAATGATACAAGCAATCTGCTTCATCTGATTGATTAACCCAAGACCAGCATCAACTCCTAAAACAGTGATAGGAGTGGCCATGGCATCGGCTAATTCGGCATTTGGACAAAGAATTGTTACGCTTTTGATACCCGAGACTGGAAAACCAGTTTTGGGGTCAATTGTATGTGAATATTTTTTTCCGTCTATGATTACATATTTTTCATAATTTCCGGAGGTAGCAACGGCTACATCACTTATGTTAATATACGAAAAAGCTTTATTTTGAGCATTAGGGTCGGCAATACCAATAGTCCACGGTTCTCCATTAGGTTGATTCCCCCAGGTTGTCAAGTCTCCTGCGGCATTAACAATACCGCTTTTTACTCCTTTTTTTATCAATAATTGTTTAGCTTGTTCGGCAGCATAACCTTTTCCGATTCCACCAAAACCAATTCTCATTCCTTTTTCTTTCAAGAAAACCGTCAGATTTTCAGTATCTAAAACGATATTTTTATAATTGATTAATTTGACTGATTCTTTGGCTGCTTTAGCATCAGGAAGAGAAGTCATTTCTTTATCAAAATTCCAAAAACGTTTATCGATTGAACCATAGCTAATATCAAAAGCACCGTCTGTGAGAGCAGATATTCGGAGCGAACGCTGGATAATATTAAACACTTCTTTATCAACTTTTACTGGTTTTAAGCCAGCATTTTCGTTAATTTGGTGGGTTTGGCTATCATTACTGAATGTAGTCAGAAGCTTTTCGATTCGACTAACCTCAGCAATGGCTTCATCAATCTGTTTTTCGGCCCATTCAGTATCGCCATCTACTACTGTGATAGTAAAGCGATTACCCATTAAGCGAAGCGTTTTTTGATGAACTTTATTTGCCAGCATTGGTAAGCGACTGTATTTCTTTAATAAAAGCATCGGTTGTAATTCCAGCAGGATAGCCGTCCCATTCTTTCAGAACCTTGCCATCTGCACCGACCAAAACTGTCAACGGAAATTTCCCTTCTTGGTTATACTTCTCAGCGAGAGCTTCGTTCATTCCTGTTTGTTTTTTATCCAATTGATTTTTCTTCAATCTAGGAAAATCGGCTCGAACCAAAGCTAAGTTTGTAGTCGCATATTTTAGAAACTCAGGTGAATCAAGAATATCTCTAGTGAGCTTGATACATGGGCCGCACCAGTCAGAACCTGAAAAATTAATCACAATATATTTATGATTCTGAATGGCATCAGATTTTGCTTTGTCGAAATCGCTACCCCACTGCGGAGAACCTTCGAGCAAGAATAATGTCAGAAGAATGCTTAAAAATTTCATTTTTGAGTTCAGTTTAAATATTTCTCTGAGTACTGAGACAAAAGACTAGAGATAAAATACTATCTATCAATAAGTTACTCAATAATAATTTGTCGATTAATAGTGTCTCATTACTTGTAAATCTACTATTTTTACAATTTCACTTTAGAGGATAAATCATGACCCTAGGAATGTAAAAATTGGACATTACTACATAATTTATTGGTAAAACACAATAGTTGCAACCCTAAAAATCTTAATAAACTACCAAAGTTTTACCATCGGTGGCAACTTTATAAACAGCAAGCCCTGCTCTTCCGTTAGAATTTAAACCTGCACCTGCCAAAGTAAATCTTGCACCGTGGTCAGTACAATACCATTCATTATTGCTATAAATGATTCTTTTCTTAGGTTCGTGTGAGCAAGTTACGGTAGCCGCTACGTAAGTATTTGTCTTAGAAAGAGCAATTACGATATTATTTACAATTACATAAGACCCGATTGTTTTCATCTTAGCATAAGTAGTAGAGGCAAGGTCAATCTTGACTTTAGTACTTGTGATTTTATTTAATTCTTCGGTAGTAATTAGACCCGAAACGGCAGTTATAGTACCTGTTGAAGTTTCAGTCGCTGTTCCTGCTGTTGAACCTGTTGTAGTACCAGTCGTTGTCCCTATCGTTGAACCATCAGGAGATACTGTCAAGGCATTCACATATTTATCATCTTCTCTTACACAAGAAGTAAGCAAGGCCATTAATGCTGCACCACTAAAACCTGCGGATTTCAAAAACTCGTAACGTGTCATGTTTCTTGATATTTAAAAAAATAATTGATACTAAGCTAATTATAAAAAACCAATTTAAGAAGTGTGAAAGTCAGGAATACAAAGCTTGAATAAATTCGCAACTCCTTCGAAAAACGCCAAAGAGTGAAAACAGGAAAAATATTGTTATTCCTACATGAAAAAAGTGTTTAGAAAAAACTTTGATAAATAAACAAAAATTCCCAACAATACCTTGTAAAACAAGCGGCAAATTTTAATTAATAAACATGAAGTAGTTTGGTTTCTATATATTTTGGAAGGTATTTCAATTTACAATATTCAAATTCATTTTTTTACATAGACGAAACACTCCCAAAAAGGGTTGCAGAACGTTTAAATATTAAAATACACCCTGCCGTAATTGACAATTCTAATCATTATGACAGATTATTTAAGTACTGAAACAAAAGAATTAAGATGAGAAATTCTAGACGCTTCTCTGCAGTAACAAAAAACTTAATTATAAAAAATTAATAAAAAAATTTTTGTCGCTAGATTTTGTCTCAGTACCTAAATCAATAATTTTGTTTAAAGTAAAGTTACGGCTCTGAAATTACTCAATCAATGATAACCTTCATTCTAAAAATAGTTTTGACACCTTCAATTTAAAATTTATTTTCGGGTTTATTCTTATTTGATTTTCTCTTCAATACGTAATCAAAAATACCAAGTTTTACGCCAACATTTGCCGAAAAACCTTTATAATCAGAATTCAAGCCATTATTATCAAAAGCAAATCGATAATTTGCACCAACAAATGCTTTTACAAAACGATAAAGGTTCGCCTCAACAATAACGCCCGGTTGTATCAGATGAAACGTACTATTTGAGAAGTTTTCATCTCTTCTTGGCTTATTTTCAGATTTCGGTTCAAAATCATCATCTCTTTCACCTCTAAAATCATCCCTCTCGAATTCGTCAAAATGAAAACTATTACCAGTCATTCCAATAATCAAAGGAAATGAAACGTGAATGGCGGCATCAGGTTTTAAAGTATATTCAAATTTTAAACCACCAAACTTTCCATCAACACCCATCGATTGATTTCTGAAACTACTATAACCAGTCATTCCAAATGCAAATCTTTTATTAAATTGCAACATTATAGAGCCCCCCGCCAACGACGTAAATGCTCCTCCAACTTGTCCAAACTGATATTCAGGTGCAATATAAACCCCCAAATAATTCAATTTTGCAAGGCCTAAATTTTTCTTAAAAACCGTTTTAATTAAAGACTTCGTAGAGTCTTGTCCCAGCACAGTCACTGAACTAAAGCTAATAAATAATGCCGATAAAACTATCAACCTTAAAAAACTTGTCATAGGTATTTATTTTAAATTGTAAAATTAAGTAATTAATGAGAATTACGCATTGTCAATTAAAAGCGTGGGGTAAAAAAAAATTTTCTAAAAAATAAATATTTTTCATTACTCACCCAACCCTATTTAATGTTCAAACGTAGTATCTTTATAAATATAATTATTTAGGCGAATAAGAGTGAAGTTGGCAGTGCTAATGCTCCATCAATACTTTAAAGAATTCGCCAAAGCTTTAAATCATTTTCCATTGTTTTTCAAAAAAAGTATATTTTCAGAAGATAATCTTAATAGCGTCATAAAAGCCTGCATTGATAATAACAGTCAGGCTCAAAGAACGCTTATAAAGCTTCATTTGGGCTTTGCGAAGAGCATCTGTGCGAGATATTCTAGCAATGAGCAAGAAGTAGAAGAAATGATTAATGATGGTTTCTTAAAAATCTTTAATAATCTACCTAAATACGATTCGGCTCAACCGTTTAAAGCCTGGATTCGAACAATCATAGTCAATACCGCTATCGATTATTACAGAACTAATAAAAAATACCAACTCAATGTTTCGATCAATGAAATAGAACTAACTGACTTCAGCGACGACGTAATAAGTCAACTTTCAGTTGAAGAAATCATGGGGCTGGTAAGTAAGCTTTCGCCCATGTATCGCATGGTTTTTATGCTTTATGTTGTTGAAGGTTATAAACACAAAGAAATTGCCGAGCGTCTCGGAATTCAAGAAGGCACATCCAAATCGAACCTTCAAGATGCTAGGATAAAATTACAAGAAATGATACGTATTAATTATCCTCATTTATTTGATATTTACGCAGTGAGAAAAAATAAACTCAATGAAAACTGACGAATTTGACGAGGCTTTTCGACGGAAAGTTGAGAGCTTTCACCCACCTTTCAGTGAACACGAAATCGACCGAGTTCATGGGTATGTAAATCGATACATTCCTCTGAGTCTTTGGCAACGCTATGGGCATATTTTTAACTACTCGGTTGGTACGCTCGTAATCTTAACTTTAATAACAACAACCCTTTTTCAAGCGAATGAGAACAAATCTTTACTAAATAAAATCTCTGAATTAAACAACCAATTAAAGGAACCACGAAAACAAACGCTTGTTAATGGCACTTCTTTGCCAGTTATTGTCAAAAAAATTGACACAGTTTATGTTGTAGAACACATTAAGCATAAAATTACCATTCATGACTACGAGCAAGACATAGCAACACAAGTACACGCAGATAGTATCGAAGAAGTTTCTCCTGAAAATAACAATGAAGTTTCAGAAAATAGGGTTATTGTTTCAAAAAATAAAACTGAAAAATCTATTTCAAATCTAAATAAAATCGAAATTGTCAAGCAGAATTTTCGAAAAATCAACAATGAAAATAAAATTGATATAACCAATAAAGGTACCATTACAAATAAACAATCTGAATCAAAAACACAACAAAATGGTTTGTTGAATAAGAATTCGGGCACATCCCCCAATTTTCAAAATGCTTCAGAAGATAATGCTGACAACAAAAAAAATAATACGAACCAGATAACTGATAATCAACCAATTCATAGCTTCCAAAACTCTTCAAATCAGCCCATTTTAGAAGATGTAAGCTCAAATAAAATAGTGCTAAAAGACTTAAAAAGTAGAGGCTATCATCCAATTGGTTTATCTCCAGCTATCAATTTTGCTGAACGTCAGTTTAAAACTAAAAACTGGGTTAAATTAAGTTCAAAAAAATCTGGATTCAGCATGCCACAAATCAGTTTACCGACACTTAAATACCGTGTAGGTTTAGGTAGCAATATAGATAATTTACAAATCGGTACATCTATTTTGACCGAGGTTTTGTTTAGCAAACGTTGGAGTATCACAACTGGGATAAATGTAAGTTTCTTAGGTTTTGAGCATTTCGGTGATGAAGATGACTTCAAACGCAAAACCAAACAAGATTTCCGTGAGCAGCACGACTTAGATTTACCTTTAAGCTCTCCAATCAAAGATATTGAGGCCCATCAAGTGCTTTTCAGAATCCCGCTTTATCTCAATTATCGTCTGCCACTACGAAGGGAGTTTACTGTATTATTCTCAACAGGCACAGATTTGGATGTTAATCTTCAACAAATTACTTCTTTTTCACACCACGATTACATAAAAGAAAATCAGCAAGCAGACCTCACCGAAAGAATGAAAGTTACCCATTACAACAACTGGATGATATCCACAGGCATTGAAAAACGCTGGAAACGTTTTTCGGTTCAGCTAAGCCCATATTTTTCTTATCAACTCAAGCCGCTTCATTACCGAAACAACGAGTGGACGTTTGGTGTGAAACTAAATGGGTTTTACAGAATAAGTCGCTAAGGTATCAATAATGACTTTCGGAGATATAATTCACTTATATTAAGTCCTGATACACAAATGATGATATACAACACTTTAGATTTATACTTGACAATAAGCAAATTTAATTACTTTTAAATTTTGCTTATTATTGCTTAGACCTTTACTACAACAGACTCATGACAATGTTTTTAAATAATTAAAAAAAACTACCAAAGACAATAATAATACTGTTTAATGCGTACAAGAATATAAAACTGTGAATATTGTAAATCTTTTTAAAGATTTTGTAATACTTATTCTTTCAGTTCTACTCACCTTTGACAATTTAAATTGTACTTTTCTCAATATAACTTACTTAAAAAATTTATATTTTATCATTCAAAAAACCAGGTTATAATCAAAACACAATGCTTACACAAGAATCAATTACAAGAAAAGACTTTTTAAGGAGTATAGGTTTGGGCGGTTCTGCCTTATTGGCGGTGCTCGCATCATGCAAAAATGCTAGTGATGTTGTACTCCCAGCTGAAGGAATTACAGTAGATTTAGCAACTAAACTGCTTACAATAAATAGTTATGTTTACAGTAATGGTGTTATCATTGCACGCATCGCATCAGGCAATATTGCAAGCTCATTTGTTGCTCTATCACAAGCGTGTACACACGCCGGCACAAGCGTAGTTTTTCAAAGTAGCGGCAAATTTCACTGTCCAAATCATGGAGCGGAATTTAATACAAGCGGAGCTGTAACACAAGGCCCGGCTACCAAAAGCCTAACAAAATATATGGTTGCGGTAAATGGAACAATACTCACTATTTCTTAAATCCATTTATAAAGGGAAGTTTTTTTATGAAACCTCCCTTTATCGATAATTTCAATGTTTATAATGAAAAATACATACCTCCTCTTTTTACTTTTGTTAAGTATCGTGGCCGTCGCCCAAGATGATCCGATGGAATTGCTTGAAAAAAACACTAAACCCACTACTACATTTGCTATTGCTACCTTCAAATCAACAAGAGTCATTAATGGCCAATCGGTGGAAACAATAGCCAAACGTCACTTAGATTTTCGAATCGCACACCGTTTTGGAGCATTAAATACAGGAGCATATAATTACTTTGGTTTAGACCAAGCTACCATGCGTATGAGCTTAGAGTATGGCCTAACCAATGATTTGATGGTAGGAATAGGTAGAAGCACGACCCAAAAAACGTTTGATTATTTTGGTAAATACAAATTACTCAAGCAATCAAGTGGAGCCAGAACAATTCCAGTCAGCATTACTCTTTTTGCCAGTATTGCGGCAGTTTCGTTGAGTTCAAATCCTGAAAACTCTTTTTCTTCACCAAGTTTTGCGAATAATATCGAAAGATGGACTTACTGTAGTCAAATTCTAATTGCAAGAAAAATCACCGATGGGTTTTCATTACAAATCAGTCCAACTTATCTGCATAGAAACAAGGTTTTCCGACTCAATTCAAGCGATGCCAGTGAGGTGTTTGAACCCAATGACATTTTTGCGATTGGATTCGGTGGTCGATATAAACTCAATAAACGTACCTCTATCAATGCTGAATATTTTTATCGACTTCCTTCATTCAACGAGCAGTATGCTCTAAATTCGAATTATCATAATTCCCTTTCGGTTGGAGTTGATATCGAAACCGGCGGACACGTTTTTCAACTTCATTTTACCAATTCATTGGGTATGATTGAAAAACAATTTATCGCAGAAAATACCGAATCTTGGACTAACGGTGGTGTACATTGGGGTTTCAATCTTTCAAGAACATTTAGTTTTGATAAAAAAAAGAAGAAAGGTAATTGGTGATTCTGAGAAAGCTTAATCATTTTCAATGGCTTAACTTTCGATTATACCCAAAAGGCACAGAGGTGCAAAGGTGCAAAACACTGATAATGCATAAATTAAATATCCTAATTTTCGCAAACCATTTTTGGTTAAGTATAAATACATATACTTATGAGTAAATAAAATAGCTACATTTTGTATCTTATTTTTATCACAGTACTCAACTAATAAAATTAACACCTATACTTTACTATTGTGGCAGTCGTTTTTTACTCACTTTCATAAACCACCAATAAATGAAAAATATCATCAAAACACTCCTCATCAGCTTATTTTTTGCTGTCAATACAGAAGCTCAAAACTACATTTGTCGTGATGGAGAAACAAGTTTCTTCTCAGAAACTCCCCTCGAAAACATTGCTGCACTCAACAAGACGGTGACCTCAGTTCTGAATACAGCAACTAATGAAATAGCTGTTAAAATGGTGATGACGGAGTTTAAGTTTAAAAACCATTTAATGGAAGAACATTTCAATGAAAACTATATGGAATCAAGCAAATTTCCAAATGGTATTTTCAAGGGAAAAATCAACGAAACTATTGATTGGAAAAAAAATGGCACATTTGATGTAACTGCTAAAGGTATGCTAATCATGCACGGGGTTTCAAAAGAACGCCTTTTGAAAGGAAAAGTCTCAATTAAAGATGAAGAAATTGCTTTACAATGCGATTTTAATATACCATTAGCCGACCATAAAATTGATGTGCCTACACTCGTGATTGCCAAAATTGCCGATAATATTGCAGTAAAAAATAAATTTATTTTTACAGCAATGAAAAAATAAATTTGAAATACATACACAACAACTGAATCGACTTTTGGATCGATTCTGTTATAAATTAATCGCTTCCTCAACAATGAAAATACCCATTTATATAATTACTTGTTTGATCATCATACTTTCATGTACTTACAATAAAGCTTCACTGGTTTCTCCCTCAAATCTAACGGAAGCCCCATTAAATACAGACCCAACAGGTGCTGCACCTGAAACATTACCACCTTCGCAACTTGCCTGTGCCACGACCGCCACTACAATTTCAACAATTTGCTTTGACTCGCAGGTATTACCAATCATTTACTCAAATTGTGCAGAAAGTGGCTGCCATGATTCAAAAACAAGAGCCGAAGGTTATGACCTTAGCACCTATAATGGGATTATGAAAGGCGTAAGTGCGGGAAGTTCAAGTAAAAGTAAAATTTATACTGAAATGTCGAGCGGAAAAATGCCAGAATCTCCTCGAAAAATGGCAATTAGTCAAATCGCCATCATCAAACAGTGGATTGATGAAGGAGCAAAAAACATAACTTGTGGAGCAATAGTTATAGATTCAGCAAACCCAACATTTTCAAAATCAATCAAGCCGATTATTGATACCTATTGTGTTGGATGCCACCAAACAAAAGCAGCCCAGGGAAGTGTGATATTGGATAATTATACATTTATTAAAAATTACGTAGATAATCAAAAACTCTGGCATGTTGTTAATTATCACCTTGGCTATGTTGGAATGCCACTAAACCAAAAATTGGGTAATTGTCAGATTGAGGCCATCAAAAAATGGATTATAGCTGGTGCTGTCAACAATTAAAAGATAAATTTTAAAAAAATAATATTTATGGCTTGTAAATTTATATTAATCTTATTTAAAATTATTACTTTTGAATAGTTTTACAGAAACCCAATTTCAAATATAGAACTATGAAAAAAAATCAAGGCATACTTAGAACGTCAACTTCGTTCTTGTGTTATTTGATATTTACAATTTCTTCTGCGAGTGCTCAATATGGTGGCGGATACGGCGGAGGATACGGTGGAGGATATGGTGGAGGCGGATATGGTGGTTATGGTCGAGGCTATAATAGTGCCTTCAACAATCCAAGTTTCGATAACGGCAAACCAAAACCTCCTCCAGACCCAGACGAAGTTGCCAAAGAAGAAACTCGTATAATGGTAAAAAAAATGAAATTAGATGAAGAACAAGAAATCTTGGTTTCATCTCTGAACGAGGATTATGCTTATCAGCGTAAGGATTTATACGAACTCATTAAGAAAGAGTTTGGCAGCTCCCAACCAACCCCAGCTCAAATAGCTAATGCGAAAGAGAAAATGGAAGCATTGGAGACAAAAAAAGACAAAGAACTCGAAAAAATCTTCACACCTGAACAATTTAAGACCTATCAAGAAATGAAAAATAAATCAAAAAAAGGTCAAAAGAAGTAATAATAACAAAAACTTGGACTAAAATTTCAAAAGCTCTTATTTCGTCAAATAAGAGCTTTTTTTAATTATGATTTAATAATAATAAATCCCAATATTATACTATAATGTAAATAGATGCGTTTAAAAGTAAGTCGAAATAGCTATTTGTGAAGAAAATTACAACCAACATATTTTTTCTTTTTTATATAAGCAAAACTTCAGTTAGGCTATATTTTATACTATTTTGGATGTATTCTTTAAAGATTATTGCCCAAAGCCCACTTACAGATTCTACCATACATAGCTTCCCCGATAGCCTTCGTCCACGGCTAAGTTATACAATTAACTGGGATGCTCGAAGTTCAATTATTAAAGAAAAACGAGTGAATATTTGGGGAGTGAATACTGGTCTTATTATAGGGCCGAAAAGAAACCAGATTACACTGGGATACTATTGGCTCAATTTCAATTCATATCAACGCCTACTTGATTTTAGAAAATCAGCCGCAAAAAGAGTTAATCTTGATTATTATACAAAAACCGATTTGTATTTTTTTAGTCTTATGTATTGGAAAAACTTTGTTAATAATAAAAAATGGAGAATAAGTGTGCCTTTTGAAATTGGTATTGGGGCTACCAAAAACGAAAATGTAGAACTTTTAAATGAAATACAGATTTGGAAACGAAAAGATTATTTTATTCCCATACAATCTGGTGTATATATAGGTTGGAAAGCTACTCGCTGGGGGGGGCTTTCAATTCAAGGAGGTTATCGTTATGCACTACGAAAAATAAATATTCCTGAAACTTACAATGGCTTATATTATTGTATTGGAGCAAACATTCAACTTGAATTACTCACAGATTTCTACAAATGGATTTTCAGAAATAAAAAACCTAAAGATATAATAAACTAAAAAAATAAAATTAATTTCAAGAAGCATATTAAAAATAGCTATTTTTATTTCCTCTATGAAAGACACAAATTTCAAAAAACTTGATTTTGAATCGCACAATTGTATAGATGCTGTAACAAAAATTTATTAAGTGGTTCATACAATAAAAAATACTTTTTTTTGTTGCATTTACTTAAAATTCTTTTTATGTTTGTTACATCAAAACTAAAAAATAAAAAAATTACTTGTATCAACATATAATTTTGTTTTATATTTGATACATAATTATTAGTACAAATATTATAGCACATAAGTGCAACCATTTGCAATAAAATTTCGTATAATATATAGAAATAAAACATTAAAGATAAAAGTTGTGTGGATTTAGTAGCGGGAAAGGCTGGAATTATTTATTCCAGTCCTTTTTTTTTATTAATAATACAATAAATCATTTTTAATGCAATCATTTTCATAAAAACTAAGACCAGCATTTAGAAATTAAATCTATTATTTCTTACTTTTTTGTAAAAGTTATACTGATTTATTTGAAATAAGGATTGTCGATTTGAACTTGTCTTTTTTCATTAAAAATCACCATAATTTACTTGTAAACAAGGCAAACCCAGCTCTAAACGCCATATATCGACGACTTGATTTCGGTCGTCAAGTACAAATTTTACAAAATAATGACCTTTTACGTGTTCTTCATATAATTCTTTTTTTACCACCGAATCTTTTCTGGTATCGCCAGTGTCTCTCATAAAAAGTATATCGTAGGGTATTCGATTATAAGTCAACCAATTAGTGGTTGGTCGTCGAGAAGTTTGATCTCGACCCGACATCAGAATAATTTTCACACCAATTTTTGCGTAATTTTTTAAGATTTCGGCAATCGGCTCATTCAATAAATCGGTTTCGCAACGCAAAGAATCAAATGGGCTTCGGTTATGGATAATCGCCAAAGTTCCGTCAAGGTCGCATAGTATTGCAGGCGGCAAAGTATCATCTTGAGTCTGATAATGTGGGCCTCGCTTGCTTAACTCTATGTCTTTTTTTGACTTAATATTTGGTAATTTTTCTTTAGCAATTAGGTCGTTATACATTCGTAAAATTACATCTCGACCAACTTTTTTTTCACGTATCTCATCACGAGCTAAACATTCTTCGAGTGAAGTTTCCATTAACTTAAATTCAATCTTTACTACATCTCCAGTATCTTTTTCAAATTGCCGTATAACATGTTTAATACGTTCAACTGGACGCTCAGATAAATTAGTATCATCAATTACGACGTTTTTACCTTCTTTCAATGCCTCAATAAGCATAAAGTCACGAACGTGTTCAACAAATTTTTCGTTGGCCGACGTATGAAAAGAATTATCTAGCATTGCACGTAGTTCGTCTTTATTGAGTCGTTTCCATGCACCTTTGTTTTCATTAATTAGGTTTCGTGCAAATGTTGATTTCCCACTGGCTGGTAAGCCTTTGAGGATTAATATTTTTTTCATTTTTTATTCTATAGTCACTATTTGATTTTAAGTGTCCGCAATTTTCTGAATCCTTTCACTCCCCCTACCGATAACTTATCTCTCTATTATCCAATTCTTATCTTCAATAGCGAAATTTAAATAGTGAATTTTCGCTATGGAGGTCTGATTCCAATTATTAGACAACATTTCTCATCATTAGTCACAAACAAAATACTTGGCAAGCTTTCCATTTTTTTATAAAATGCAATATACGTACATGATGATGGAAGCAATATTTAAGATTTGTTTAAAATTGAATTTTAAATTAGTGAAAGAGATTTTTGGTTTTTAATAAAGAATGAAAATTTTGGCTCCAGAAAGACTTAAAAAAAGGAAATTTTATCGAATGGAGAAGGCCACGGTTAATTACAATCTTCCTGAAAGTTCTTAACTTCCGAGAAGTTAAGCATCTATTTTTAATTCAATTTCACTGCCCAAGCACGCTCGAAAACATCCCCTGCTGGTAGAATATTTATTCCTTCTTTTTCACTTAATTGTTGTGAATGTCGGACCGAATCTGCAATACCGCACCACGGTTCGATACACACAAAATCTGCATCTTGGGCGGCCCAAATACCGAGAAATGGAAATCCTGCATAATCAAAACGGAGTGAATGTTCACTTTTATCGGATTTTAACGTTACAGTCGAGGAATTTAATTGCTTGAAAACCAGTGCATCTTGATAGAATAACTCTTTTGTCAAAGGCAAAAGTTTGGTTTCAATTTCGACTAATTCATCATCAATGTGGGCTTTGTCAAAAATTGATTCTGGTTCGTCAAGAATCAATCCCTGCAAACTTAATGGCCAACGTTTAAGATTTTCTTCTTCTTCAAATTCCAAATAATAATCTTGGTAGCCTAACCCTTCTTCGAGCGGAACGGCAAACGCTGGATGTCCGCCTACCGAAAAATACATATCATTTTTACCCAAATTGGTTACATGATAAGTTACGCTTAGTAAATTGGCGTAAAGTTCATATACCAAACGAAATTCAAACGTAAATGGATAAACTTTGAGGGTTTCTTCAGTAGAGTGAAGCAAGAAACTTATGCCATCGTCCCAGTGGTCTTCGATTTCAAAAACCAGATCACGAGCAAAACCATGACGTGGTAAATTATAGGTTTTACCTTCGAAGGTATAACAATTATCTTTTAAACCACCCACAATTGGAAATAATACTGGAGATGATTTCCCCCAAAATGCTGGGTCTGCTTGCCACATATATTCCAAATCGTGTTCTTTATGGTAAAGACTCACCAATTCTGCCCCTTTGGCATCAATTCCTACCTCTAAATAATCGTTTTCAATGTAATACATTTGTGTAATAAGCTTTACGCTATATGCTGTAGGCAGTTGCAAGGATACAGCAAACTGCTTAGTGCATAAAGCAATTTATCCAAACAACTCACTAAAAACTTCTTCCAACTTACTAGCAGCGGAAATTTGAATTTTGTATTGCTTGGTATCTAAACCCTTGAGATTATATTTTGAAATAAATATTTTTTTGAAACCAAGTTTTTCAGCTTCCGAAATACGATTTTCTATTCGATTAACGGCACGAACTTCTCCACCCAAGCCCACCTCGGCCGCAAAACAACATGAACTCGGCACACTTATGTCTTCGTAGGATGAAACAATTGACACACAAACAGCCAAATCAATGGCTGGGTCTTCTACTTTCAAGCCACCCGCAATATTCAAAAAAACATCTTGTGTTCCAAGTCTAAAACCGCCTCTTTTTTCTAGAACAGCTAATAACATTTGCGTACGTCGACTATCGAAACCATTACTAGTTCGTTGGGGCGTTCCGTAAGTTGCGACGCTTACGAGCGACTGAATTTCAATCATAAGTGGTCGATTTCCTTCAAGCATTGCCGCAATTGTAATGCCACTCAAATCTTCTTCACGTTGTGAAATCAAAATTTCGGAAGGATTACTAACCTGACGCAAGCCAGTACCTTGCATTTCGTAAATACCGAGTTCGGAGGTACTTCCAAAACGATTTTTGGTGGTACGCAGGATACGGTAAGTCATGTGGCGGTCGCCTTCGAACTGTAAAACAGTGTCAACCATGTGTTCGAGTACCTTTGGGCCGGCCAAACCACCATCTTTCGTAATATGCCCAATCATAATCACAGGCGTGTCCGATTCTTTCGAGAATTTCATTAACTCTGCTGTACATTCTTTAACCTGCGAAACACTACCAGCTCCGGATTCAATTAAAGGCGAAGATAATGTTTGAATCGAGTCGATAATTACGATATCAGGTTCGGTAAGTTCGATTTGGCGAAAAATATTATCGGTCGAAGTTTCATTCAAAATATAACATTTATCGTTCACATATTCCATACGCTCAGCACGCATTTTTATCTGTTGCTCGCTTTCTTCACCCGAAACATAAAGAATAGTGTAATCTTTTAAGCTTAAAGCAATTTGTAACATGAGCGTGGATTTACCAATACCAGGTTCGCCACCAATCAAAACCAATGAACCAGGCACAATTCCACCGCCAAGCACTCGGTTGAGTTCATCATCCTCAGTTATGATTCTATAACGCTCATGTGTGGTGATTTCGGTTAGCGTTTTTGGTTTGTTTGCGGTGCGTGGTATAGCAGACGAAGTAAATTTCCAATTTCCTTTCTCGGGCTCTTCTTTGGTCAGTACTTCCTCTACCATTGTGTTCCATTCTCCACAAGAAGTGCATCGACCCAGGTATTTTGGTGAGCTAAATCCACAACTTTGGCAGAAAAATGCCGTTCTTATTTTTGCCATGTATATAAGTTTCAAAGGTAAAAGGCACGGAGGTACAAAGGTTGCTCGTGCTTAACAGAGGTTTAATAGTATTTAAGTTAAAATAAAGATTAATACGCAACAAATTGTTAATCTTTCGTTAATAAAATACGAATTTGCGAATAATATACGTTATTTCCTCGAAACCGCCTCAGATAAAAGTTTATACTCATTCGTGGCGAGATTATTAATAGCCTAATTCATAAAAAACATTAGATTTTATTCAATTATGCACATATCTCTATTTTTTTCTACGTTTACCTTAAACTTAACAAAAATTAACATGAAAAAAATCACGGTTTTTACCATTATCTTATTCTTTGGCTTAATTACTAATACTTTTGCTCAAAAAGGATTTCAATTGGGTATCAAAGGCGGTGTTACCTTCAACCAAGTATATACCGATGCAGGTTCAATTAGTAAAAACATTTCTCAAAGCTATGAAACAAAAACTGGCTATGTAGCAGGCATTTGGGGGCGATTTGGCGACAAATTATACATACAACCTGAGTTACTATTGGCACAAAAGGGTGGTACGATTGAGATTCAGAATGTAGGAAAAGTGAAGTTTTCATACAGTAATCTCGATGTCCCAGTTTTGGTAGGCTTTCGCTTTTTGAAGATTTTTAGAGTAAATGCTGGCCCAGTTGCTACGTTTAAAATTTCGGAAGACCAAAAACTAATTGATGCCTTGAAAGACCTTACTTCAAACGACAATGCCATCAAAAATGCTTCGTTCGGCTATCAGTTGGGTGTGGGCGTAAAAATCTTGGGTATTAACCTTGATTTGAGAAAAGTTGGAAGTTTATCGGAGATTTCGGCTTTGAACATGAGCAATAATCAATTTAAAGACAAAGGTTGGCAGTTTACAGTTGGCTTTAAAATTATTTAAAAATGGAGTTCATTTTTTTTTGTGCAGAATCTCTCCGTTGGGGAGATTTTTTTTGTTTGTGAATTGTCTAAAATTGATATATTTGCTTAAAATCTATTCAAATGAAGAAGTATTCATTTTTTATTCTCATGTTTTTTGCTGTCATTTATTCAAATGCACAAACGACTATTCTTGAAGAAAAAATAAAAAAACTAAGCCCAAATACATCTTGGCAAAAGAAAAAATCTTTTCCGTTACAATTCCCTACTTTCCATCCGCAAGGAATGGTTAAAGTTGGAGAATTCTTCTACATGAGTTCTGTTGAAGTATTAAAAGCTCCAAAAAATGGTGATGCTGGCGAAGGAGTAGGGCATCTTTTTAAGTTCGATTCGACTGGTATATTGCTTGCACAAATGACATTGGGCGATGCAACTATTTATCATCCTGGAGGAATAGATTTCGACGGAAAGTATATTTGGATTCCAGTGGCAGAGTATCGCCCGAGTAGTAAATCTAACATTTATAAAGTTGATATTGAAACACTCCAAGCCACCGAAATAATGCGTTTTGATGAACACATTGGTGCAATTGTACATAATATAGATAACAATTCTCTGACGGGAGTAAGTTGGGGTTCGAGAAATTTTTATGATTGGAAATTAAATTCAAAAGGAAAAATAGTTACTGCCGCTTCACCTGAGCAATTACGCATCAAAAATCCTTCATTTTATATTGATTATCAAGATTGCCATTACATTGGTAATCATAAAATGCTTTGTTCGGGTTTGCAGAAATATACAAACCCTAATGGCACAGTTTTTCGCTTGGGAGGCTTTGAGATAATCAACCTTTTGGATAAACGACCTGCCTTTCAGGTACCTATAAAACTATGGTCATCGAGTGGTTTGCCGATGACACAAAATCCTTTTTGGGTTGAAGCCTCCACAGTAGGCATAAAGGCATATTTTGTTCCAGACGATGACAAAGCCTCTACGCTTTACGTCTATGAAGCTGACCTACGCTAATATTTATGTTGGGTATTTCTTTAAAAAAATTTACATTAGTCGCATTCAAAAAGCAAAACCTATTCAAAAATGACATTACAGCAACTTTTTCAGCGTATTGGAGAAAATCCTAATTTCTTGCTTTTCTACTTTCTAATTATCCCGATTGCGGCAGTCATTGCAGGAGTTTTGGGTAAAGGAGAAGGCCATCTTTCACCGTGGAAATATCTGTACGCTACTTTGATTTACTTGGTATGTGTTCCGGGAATCTTTGCAGTTACACTCAATGTTTACTTTTTTTTGTTTGAAAGAGGCGACCTTATGCAAACCGATATTTATATACAAATTTTACCCGTGGTCATTATGTTGTTAACAATTTTCGTGATTCGAAGAAATGTTGATTTATCGATCTTACCAGGTTTTGATAAAATTTCTGGACTTTGGTTCATGCTTTTTGCAACGATGTTGTTGATGTGGTTACTCGAAAAAATTCGTATTGTAGTTTTCTCATATCTACCTTTTCAATATTTAATTGGCATTTTCGCTATACTATTTGCTTTGATTTATTTAGGCTGGAAGAAATTTGTGAAGTAAAAAACAAAAAAAATCCTTGCGGATTAATATCTACAAGGATTTTTAATAAAATAAAATCTAAATTACTTATTCAAGAAATCAATCGAACTTACACCAAACAATGGTTTTCCATCAGCTTTTGGGTTTTTGAATACAAAATAAAGATTCTGCTGACCAGTAGCGTTTACGCTCACTTTCAACGGCATCAAATTAGATTCAGAAACCTCGGCTTCTGCCAATAAAGCCCCGTTTGGTGAACCCGAACGCACCTCAAATTTACCACCTACGCTCTGACCTTTCTGCGAAAATGCTCCGATTGTAAATCCTTTTATTCCAGTTAAATCAATGTTTTTAAATCCAAAGTAAGCACCATCTTCGGTAGCGATTACAATTTCTCCACCCAATGCTTCAACATTAAATTTTGATGTAGCTTTGCTATCATCAAACGTAACAGCCTTCACTTTAGAGCTACGTAACGCAACTGATTCTGAATTTGTTAATGGACCTATTATTTTACCTCCTTTATCTGTATAAGTTGCCTGAATGATGTAAGCACCATCTTTTTTCCCTTTATGTGCCGCAGTTTCGTAAGCTGCTTTGATTGGCTGAGAGGCTTTTTTCTTATCGTTTAATGAAAGAATATAATCAACCATATCACGAGCATCTGAGAGGGAAACTTGCGGGTGTGCAGCCATTGCTTGTTCACCCCAAACACCACCACCACCTTTGATTACTTTTTCAGCCAATTGATTAATGGCTGTTTGTCCACGACGATATTTTTTAGCTACATCAATGTAGGCAGGCCCGATAGATTTTTTGTCAATTGCGTGGCAAGCCTTACAATCGCTCAAGTCAATCAGACGTTTGCCTGCAGCAAAATTCATATTTTCTTTATGCCCTTGCTCAATCATTGTTTTGTCATACCCTTCAAGATAATTAATATTCACAACCACATCAGCGGCATCAATTTCTTTTGAAGTTGTACCATCTTCTTTATCAGCTACACTTACTTCATAATCAATTTTTTGGTCATCGAAGAAAAAAGTTTTATTACTTTTCAAAGCAATGTTTACTTTTGGTTCTGCATTACCAACTTTCACTTTTATATTTTGATTTACTTTGTTTCCCGCGGCGTCAGTTACCGTCAAAACAACATCATATTCGCCAGCTTTTGCAAAAGTAATTTTAGGGTTTGGTTGTGTACTTACTGGCATTCCTTTTCCAAAATTCCAAGCATATTTCAAGGCATCTTTATCATAATCCATCGTACCTTCTGATGAAAAAGCTACTACCAAAGGAGCTGCACCGGCCTTCTTATCAGCTTTTACAAATACAACTGGCTTGCGGTTTCCTGCATTGTATTCGATGACTGAAAGGGTTGCATCTTCATTTTGCGTAAACCAATTCATGCCATAATCCAACACAAACAAGCGTCCATCTTTTGAGAAAGCCATGTCCATCGGGTGAGCAAATTTTGTATTTGGCATAAATCGCTCCATTCCTGTATAATTGCCTTCTTTATCCATGCTTACCAAATAAATCCAGTCACGCATCCACTCGTAGGCAAAGAATTTTCCATCAAAATAACTTGGTAATTTCTTCGGACTTTTATCATAATCTTCAGAATAATAAACTGGCCCTGCCATTGGATTACAACCACCTTTGCCAAACTCTGGATAAAGTTTTGAATCACCATAACCGTAATAAATCCATGCCTTTTGTGCAGCTGGAAGTTCTCTTAAACCTGTATTATTTGGAGAATCGTTGATTGGTTTCAAGGCATCATATTTTTCACCAGACTCTTTTTTGGCGAAGTCAAAATGATTATAGGCAAAATTTGGTCCTGTGAAAATCGGCCAACCAAAAAAGCCTGGTTTACGTGCTTGATTAAACTCAACGATTCCTTCTGGCCCACGCTTATCGTTACCTTTTCCTGCATCTGGACCAACATCACCCCAGTATAAATAACTTGTACGTTTATCAACCGCAATTCTGTAAGGATTACGCATACCCATCGCATAGATTTCTGGTCGACTTCGCTCCGTACCTACTGGAAATAGATTTCCTTCTGGAATTTTGTACGACCCATCCATTTGTGGTGTAATTCTCAAAACTTTTCCTCGTAAATCATTTGTATTTCCTGAAGAACGAAGAGCGTCCCAACCCGAGCGGCCTTCTTGAAAATCAATCGGAGCGTATCCTTCAGAAGCAAAAGGATTAGTATCATCACCTGTGGAAAGAAAAAGATTTCCTTTGCCATCCCAGTCGATTGAACCACCAGTGTGGCAACACTCGTCTCGCTTTACTCCTACACGCAAAACCACTTTTTCAGAAGCAAAAATTACAGTATCTTTTTGGTCATCATACACGAATCGTGACAAGAAATTATCTTTCGTTACCTCGCGAGTATCATCGGGTGTATAGTAGAAATAAATCCAGTTGTTTTTTTCATAATTTGGATCAATCCCTACACCCATTAAGCCATATTCAAATTTAGTATAGGCTGGCATTTGAGCTGCAATTTTGACTTTATTCGTTGCAGGATTCCAAACTTTTACTAAACCTTTTCTTTCTGTAAAAATAACTTTCCCGTTTGGCAAAACCACCAATTCGGTTGGTTCGTTGAGATTTGTGGCCAAAATAGTACGTTCGAAACGATTTTCTTCAGGAGCTCTTTGTGTTTTGACTTTTGAATAATCTAATTTTTCGGCCATTGACCATTTCAAACCTTGCCAAAAGTGTTCGGTCATTAATGGTTCTGTGAAAGTTTCGGGTGTATGACCGTAATTTGAGTAGAAAGATTTTCCACCGTCAAACTCATGGTACCAAGCCATAGGGTGAAAATCGCCCATTTTCCCCATTTGATAGCTTGTTTCATCAACTTTCACAATAAATTTCAAAATGTCTTTTTTCAAAGATTTAAAATCATAAAATTCGTCTGTTTTTTCAAACGTCTCGGGGAAATGTGCTGATGCTGGAAAAGTTTTATCCAACGTAATCATTTTACCTTTTTGGACATTTGATACTTTCCCGCCTGGGTGGCTCGCAAAATATCCTCCCATTAAATCATTGTACCAAGGCCAGTTATATTCAGTATCAGAAGCAGCATGAATGCCTACATAACCGCCACCTGCTTGAATATAACGCTCAAAATCAGCTTGTTGAGCAGGATTCAAAACATCGCCAGTAGTGCTTAACCACACCACGGCGTTGTACTTTTTAAGGTTTTCTTCAGTAAATTTGGCGGGATTAGTAGTAGTATCAATCGCTAGGCCTTGTTTTTTACCTAGTTCCATGAAGAATTGATTTCCTTCTTTGATTGAGTTGTGATGAAAACCTCTTGTTAAAGAAAATACCAGTACTCTTTTTTGGGCTTGTACACCCAAAACACTCAGCAAGAGTGCGAAAAGCAAAATAACTTTTTTCATTTTTAAAATATAGGTTGGGGTTTAAATTCAAAAACCAATAATAGTAGTTTGTGATAAAGAAATCAAAAAATTTCAAATATATCAATCATTAGATTTCTTTTCATAAAAACAAAGATAGATAAAAAGTAGATTTTAAACGTCATTTCGACACTAAAAAGTATTTTATATAGATTAAGTATAATTTTTTGAAAAAGTCCACGATTAAACAAGTTGATTTTGCATAAATGAAGTTAATCGAACGACTGTAAAAAACTAATCATCTTACAATAATGTTTGAAGATTATAAAGTTAAACTATTGAAATAAAAAGATTAAAATTTGAAAATGAAATCAACATATCTAGGCATATTGTTTTTTCTGGTAATGATTGAATACAGTTATGCGTGGAATTCCCAAGCAAATCAAATCGATTACTCTTCTGATACAAGCTCATTTAATAAAAAAACAATTAAACAAGTTGATATTAAAGATGTTGTGCGATACATTTTTAATAAAAATTCTATCCCAAAATCAAAAAATAATTCTCAAAAAAACATTGCTTTTGCCATTCTTCCTTCTGTCAACTATTCGATCGTATCGGGTTTTGCAGCTGGAGCAAATACCGTGGCGATTTTTAATCTAAGTAAGGAAGCTGATACGAAACCTTCAAGTGTTCGAACTTTTTCCAATTATTCGCAATACAAACAATTTGTGTCTATTTTAAACACTAACATTTGGACAAGAAAAAACAAACTCAACCTTTTGGGCGATATAAGATTTTATAAATTTCCAGCAAACACTTACGGTTTGGGCGGAAATACAACTTTTGACGATGCCAATTTGGTGGATTATCGACATTTAAGACTATATCAAGTTGCTTTACGCAAAATATCCAAAAATTTCGATGCTGGCGTTGGCTATCACCTTGATTATCACTGGAAAATACATGAAATCAACGAGAAAGACTTGGGTGATACAGATTTGAAGAAATATGGACTAACGCCTAAATCAACATCATCTGGACTTTCGTTGAATATTCAGCATGATAGTCGAGATAATGGTTCAAATACCATGAATGGCAATTATGCCAATTTTCAATATCGATATAACACAACCATCTTAGGCAGTAATCAAAATTGGCAAACTGTTGTTTTGGATTGTAGGAAGTACATAAGATTTCCGATGAATTCTGAAAACATTATTGCAATTTGGAATTATGATTGGATATCATTTGGTGGAAATGCCCCCTATTTTGACTTGCCAAGCATCGGATGGGACGCTTACTATAATACAGGTCGAGGTTTTCCGATTGGAAGATTTAGAAGCAAGAGTCTCCTTTATTTTGAGACAGAATACCGTTTTGCTATCACTAGAAATGGACTTCTGCGAGGCGTAGTCTTTGGAAATACACAGAGTCTTGCTAATTATCCAAACAATGGAATGTCTAAAATTATCCTTGCTGGCGGCGGAGGGCTTCGTTTAAAATGGAATAAGCTGAACAATACCATCATCGCATTCGACTATGGGATGGGTATTGGTGGATCCAAAGGTTTTGTTTTTAACATCAATGAGGTTTTTTAATTATTTCAATACCTCTATCAATTCCGCAATCATCAGAGCAGTTGCACCCCAAACAATTTGTTCTTGAATCACAAAACATGGAGTTTCTAGTTTTACACCTTGGGTTTCAACTGTTCTTATTTGAACAATTGATGGGTCAAGAATTTCGGAGATTGATACTTCAAAAATTCCAGCGACCTCACGTTCGTCAGGGTAAAAATCAGGACGTGTAGCCATATATCCAACCACAGGTTGGCAAAACATATTTGATGGAGGAATAAATAATTCGGTAAGATTTCTAATTACTTTTACATCAGTAGCCTTAATACCTATTTCTTCTTGAGCTTCACGCAAGGCTGTTGCGTGGATATCTTTATCTTTCAATTCTGCTCTTCCACCAGGAAATGCCATTTGCCCACCATGCACTCCATCATATTGTGGACGTAAAATCAATGGCAGAAAAATATCCTCGCCTTTTGGATAGAACATCATCAAAATCGCACTTCTCCGAGTACTTGCATTAGGTTCATTTTTTACTTTAAGTCGGTGAGGAGATAATTTTTGAATGATAGTCTCATGCCCGGGCAAAGGTTGCTCAGTAAGTCGTTTGTTGAGAGTATTTACAAAATCAGCAAAATTCACGGTGCTAGATGTTAGACAAATTCTATGAAATGAGATATTAATGGCAATATAATAAAAAAACAAAGGCTTAAACAAAGTTGTTTCGGAATAATGTAAAAAGACACTCCCCGTTCATTTTTCCGTACATATCTCTGAGCAATTTTTCACCCATATATTCTAGCAAGTTGTTCTGCACAGCGTTCGCCATCCATCGCTGCCGATATAATTCCACCCGCATATCCGGCCCCTTCTCCACACGGAAACAATCGTTTAATCTTTAAATGTTCGAGCGATTCTTTATCTCTTGGAATACGGACAGGAGAGGAAGTTCGGCTTTCAATACCAATCAACTGAGCTTCATCTGTAACATATCCTTTCATTTTTTTTCCAAATTCTTTTATTCCATCTTGCAATGGCCTAGAAATAAAATCGGGAAGAACTTCTGCCATATCCATCGAAACCAAACCTGGTTGATACGAAGTTGGTAAAAGGTTACGAGAAATTTTACCATTGATGAAATCAGTCAACAGTTGAGCAGGTACAAATTGAGATTTCGACAGTTTTTTTGCATTAGCCGCCAATTTCCATGCATTTTGCTCTACATCTTTCTGTAATTGCAAACCTGCCAATGGCCCAAGATGCTTATGCTTTTGCCAATCAACTTCATTTATTGCAACCACAATACCCGAATTTGCATATTTTGAATCTCGACGCGACGGAGACATTCCATTTACGACCAATTCGCCTTCAGCAGTGGCGGCAGGCACAATAAATCCACCTGGACACATACAAAAACTAAAAACGCCTCGCTGAATTTGATTGTAGTTGGTCTGAGCCACCAAACTGTAAGACGCAGCTGGCAGTAAACCACGCTTCTGGCGATGGTATTGTTGTGTATCTATCAGACTTTGTTGATGTTCAATTCTTACACCCATTGCAAAAGGCTTAGCTTCAATATGAATATCTTTTTGGTGCAGTAATTCAAAAATATCACGTGCCGAATGCCCAGTTGCCAAAATAACTCCAAGGCCAGTAATTTCTTTTCCATTAGCCGTAATGACACCTTTTATTTCGCCATCCACCAGTATAAAATCAACAACTTTTGTATCAAAATGCACTTCACCGCCTGCGTTTAAGATACTTTCACGCAAATTGGCAACTACACTTGGCAATTTATTTGTACCGATGTGTGGGTGGGCATCAAACAAAATTTCGCTTGTTGAGCCGTGAGACACCAGAATTTCCAAAATTCTACGAACATCACCACGCTTTTTTGAACGAGTATAGAGTTTCCCATCAGAATACGTTCCTGCACCGCCTTCACCAAAACAATAATTCGATTCTGGGTTTACAACATGGTCCTTATTGATAGCAGCCAAATCTCGTCGTCTAGCACGTACATCTTTTCCTCTTTCGAGCAAAATCGGCTTAATACCTAATTCAATTAAACGCAAAGCCGCAAACATTCCAGCTGGTCCTGCACCCACAATTATTGCTTGTGATTGATAACTCACATCTTGATATTCTTTCCTAAATTCCATTTCGGGAGGAGGAATTTCCCCTGAATAAATTTCTACATCAAGATTTATCTTTACTTGCCCTTTTCGAGCATCAATTGATTGACGAACTTTCCTAATAAAAAATTCATTTTCATTTGTATAAGAGAAATTTTTTTGAATGTGCTGACGAAGAACAGCATCGTCGAGAGCAATCTCAGGCTCTAAGGTAAGACTCAGGTTTTGTTGCATTACTGAAAGGTTTTTATCCTCTAATTTTGGCACAAATTTAATCATTTAACCTTAATTTCCTTCATTGAATTCACACTAATCTAAATTATACAAAAACGTTGAGGTGAAATTTATTGTTTATCATCCCAAAAAGATAGACTATAATATTAATTTTGAGCTTATCTTTGCGATAATCAAATAACTGAGACCTGAAAAACATTACGAATGTCCACTTATTTTAAAAATATCAGTCGAGGATTAAAAACAACTGTGAAAGGGATGAGCCTAACGCTTAGACACTTCTGGCAGGCTCGTCGAAGCCGACAGCCTTTTGCAATGGAAAATTCGAGTTATTTCGATTTGCAAACTGGTATTGTTACGCTTCAATATCCTCATCAGACCTTGCCAGTTCCTGACAACGGTCGTTATCAACTTGACTGTGAGATTGATGATTGCATCGTGTGCGATAAATGTGCGAAAGTATGCCCCGTAGATTGTATTGATATTGATCCTATCAAATCTTCGGAAGTTATTAGCTATACTTCTGATGGTTCCCCTATTCGATTATATGCAGCAAAGTTTGATATTGATATGGCAAAATGCTGTTTCTGCGGACTATGCACAACAGTTTGTCCAACGGAGTGTTTGACAATGACCAACAAATATGACTTCAGTGTTGTTGATATTACGCAATTAAACTTTGAATTCTCCAATCTTTCAGCTGAACAAGCTAATGAAAAACGTAAATTATACGATCAATATCTTGAAGAAAAAGAGGCTTTAAAGAAAGTTTCTGAGGCTATTTCGCCAAGTAACAATCTTAATGAAGTTCCAAAACCAAAAACATCATTTAAACCTGCATTCAAACCCGTTGTTAAGCCAATTATAATTGAAACAGAAGCACAAAAGCTTGAAATTAAAGAAATAAGCATTGAACCAGAAACTTCTGTTTTGGAAACTGCAAAATCAAAGCCTGTTTTCAAACCAAGTTTCAAATCTGCACCAAAACCAGTTGAAACTACTATCACTCAAGAAACAAATTCTGAAGTAATTGTTGCAGAAACGCCAAAACCTGCACCTGTTTTCAAACCCAGTTTTAAGTCTGCGATTAAATCAGAAGCAATAACAGAAATACCGGATATAAAAACAGAAGAAGTTGTTGGTTTAAAACCAAAATCTGGTTTTAAACCAACAATGAAAATCACACCTAAAATTAAAGACTAAATTGTTTAACAAATTATTGAAAATCTTGATTATTGGCTAATGATACAACTTGCTTTTTTTGTCTTTGCGGGCATAACAGTTGCTGGGGCATTCTATTTGCTTTTTACCAAAAATGTACTTTATTCAGCTTTTAGTTTACTTCTGACCCTTTTAGGTATTGCAGGACTGTTTGTCTTTGCAGGAGCAGATTTTTTGGCAGTAAGTCAGATCATGATTTATGTTGGCGGGATATTGATATTATTGATTTTTGGTATTATGCTTACCAACAATAAAAATTTTCAACGAACTAATTTACAACAAAATAAAATTGAAGTTAAGCACCATAATCATTTATGGGCTTTTTTTGTAGCTATAATTGTATTTTTGATTTTTTTGAATATAATTTTTAAAGCTAACTTCCATATTATTGGCAAACAGATACATGAAGGCAGCAGTATTCATAAAATTGGTGTCTATCTACTGACTGATTATATTTTTGTATTCGAGGTAATTGGCATATTTCTATTGGCTGCTCTGATTGGTGCGGTGTATATTGCAAAAAAAGAAAAAGTATAAATTTGATGATCGCTATCCAAAATTACCTAGTTATTGGTGCACTGCTATTTTCAATAGGTTTGGCGGTAACTGTTACTAAGCGTAATGCAATCTTAATTCTGATGGGAATCGAATTAATGCTCAACGCTGTTAATTTGAATCTTGTTGCATTCAGTCAGTATGACCCAAATCATTTGCAAGGACAAATGTTTGCACTTTTTATAATTGTTATAGCAGCCGCCGAGGTAACGGTAGCACTGGCAATTATTTTGAAAATATATGACTATTTCAAGAACCTTGATTTAGATGAAATAAATTCATTAAAAAAATAATAAAAGCCTTGACAAAAGTATTTTAAAGTCGTACTTTTGCACTCCGAAATGTGTAAAAGATAAAGTAAATGGCTGTGTAGCTCAACTGAATAGAGCGTCTCACTACGGATGAGAAGGTTTGGGGTTTGAAT
>NZ_CALCZQ010000009.1 GCF_937903345.1 uncultured Emticicia sp.
TGAGACTTAAAATTTCTTAAATTTGAATCCATTTAAAACAAATTTAGTTTTAAAAGTAATTATACTTAAAAAAAACTTTTACTCGCAAACGACTTCATTAAATGAAAATGCTCATAATTCATCAGTTCTTTTGGGCTCATTATAAAGCAAAAATATATACTGAGCTTCAAAAAGTTGTTGATAAGCGACCAGAAGATGAACTTTTAGTACTTCAAACCGCATTGAATGAATTTTCTAGAGCAAAAATCGGAAGTATTGATTACAGTATTCATCAGTATAACGTAAAAATATTATTTGAAGACTATTATGAAAATACCACCTTTTGGCAACGAGTAAAAGCCTCAATTTATTGGGTAAATAAATTTCAACCTAATGTGATTAATTTACCTGGCTATTATGAGCCTGCTATGAATGTGGTACTTTTTTATTGTCGATTAAAAGGTATTCAAGTCGTTATTTCAGCTGACTCTACCGAAGGTGACAATCCAAATATAGGTTGGCGTGAAACTTTAAAACGATTTGTGGTTTCAAAAGCCCAAGGATTTTTCTGTTATGGATCAAAATCTGCAGAATATATTTTAAAACTTGGAATGAAACCAAAGCACATTTTGGTAGCAAATAATTCGGTTGACAACAATAAAGTTGCCAGTGTACACGCCGAAGCCTTTAAAACACGAGATCAGGTAAAGCAATCATACAATTTAAGAAAATATAATTTTATTTATGTAGGGCGTTTAATTGGTGTTAAAAACTTGGATAATTTGTTGGCTGCTTATAAGGCATTGGACGATTCGAATTGGGGTTTGATTGTTTTGGGGGATGGAGATGAAGAAGTCAAATTGAAAAAATATAAAAGTGATAACAATCTTGATGGAATTTGTTTCATTGAAGGCCAACCTTGGTTTGATGTGCCCAAAATCTTAGCTTTGGCCGATGTTTTTGTATTACCGAGTTATTCCGAACCTTGGGGATTGGTTGTGAATGAGGCAATGGCAAGTGGTTTGCCTGTAATTGTATCTAATAAATGTGGTTCTGCATTTGATGCCGTTTTGGAAGATTCAAATGGCTATACATTTAATCCGTATAATGTTGAAGAATTGACTTCAATTTTTAAGAAATTTGTCGATAACCCCGAAAAAATTGAACCTTTTGGTCAGAAATCAAGAGAAATTATTAAACGTTTTTCGCCTGAAAATGTAGCACAAGAAATGTATGATGGTTTTAAAAAAGTAGTTTATGAAAATAAGTAGAGAAAATAATTTTGATCTTATACGACTTCTTGCGGCTTTTCAAGTAATGATTTGGCATAGTTCTGTACATTTTGGATTATCAGAAAGACTACATGATATTTTGGTAGTGATATATCATTTTCCAGGAGTTCCAATTTTTTTTACTATTAGTGGATTTTTAATAAGTTTTTCGTTGGAACGGAATAAATTTAATTTAAAACAATATTTTACAAATAGAGGTCTTAGAATTTTCCCTGCTCTTTGGGTTTGTACAATTCTAACAGCACTATTACTCCTTATTTTTGATAAGATTGGAAGTTCAAAGGACTTTATTACCTGGTTTGTTGCTCAAATTACCTTTTTTCAATTTTACGCGAGCGAATCTCTTAAAACTTGGGGCACAGGTCATCCTAATGGTAGTTTGTGGAGCATAGCAGTTGAATTGCAGTTTTATTTTGCCTTACCATTGATTTTATATTTAATCAATCTTTCTAAAAATAAATTGATTATCAATTTATTACTACTTTTGGTTTTTCTACTTTCGATTTTTATTAAGCATTTTGCATACAATAATGCCTTACTATTGCAAAATGAATTGTGCATTAAATTGCTAAATAATACAGTTTTAATGTACCTTCACTTCTTCTTGACTGGTATAGCAATATTTAAGAATTTTGAGTGGTTACTGGCATACTTGAAAGACAAAGCAATTATTTGGCTCGTAATATATGTAGCTTATATTCTTGTGTTTAAGTTTTGGCTCAAATTATACGATAACAATTATGAAATAAGTATTTGGGGTATTTTGGCCAATACAATCTTGTCATTGCTCACAATTTCATTTGCTTTTTCGTTTACTAAATTAAGCAAAAAGCTGCTGCATGAAAATGATATTTCTTATGGAATTTATATATATCACATGCCAATTATAAATACATTTGTGAGTTTAGGCTATAAAGGAAGTATTTGGAATTTATTGATTTTAGCTTTTTTAACAACTATTTTAGCTTTTTTATCTTGGAAAATGATCGAACAGAAAATTTTGAAATTAAAAATGTGATTTAGGATTTGTATTTAAAACCAGTTATAGTAGCAAGAGCTGATCTCAAATATTATTTTAAAATAATTGTAGTTTCCGTGTATTTACCTTCTGGGACAGGATTAACAACCGATTCTAAATAGCCATTCGGCAACTTTCCACCTGGAATCCATAATTCATTTGCACCTGTTTCATTGCCGGATGGTAATCTTAGTTTGAGTTTTTTAGGTTTACGTATGTCTATTCTGATAATTGCTCCATTTTGCCACATTCCATGCGGAATGCCTAATTCGGTTTCTACATAGCTAAGTTGACCATTAGCTTTTTTAATCAAATCATCCATCTCTTTCTTGCACATTACAAAGAGTCCATCTTGACGGCCTAATAGTGCTCTGCCATATTTATCTAAAACTTGCTTTTGTGTAAGGAATGATGCACCACGTCTAAAATTTCGTTGATGTCTATGCCGATACCTCCATTTTAAATAATTCGATGGATTTGGTCTGTTTCCTTTTGGAATACTTAAAATTTCGTTTTTGGAATGTCCTTTTTTGAAGGTCTTTACTAACAAATCTGTTGAATCGATTTGCATATAATGACCTTCTGTGACATAAAAATATTTTGGAACGAATATTATTTTAATTGAAGCATTGGCTGAAATTAAAACATTGAATAGAAAAATATAAATTAGAAGAATTTTTATTTTCGAAATTTTAAACATACTTAAATTAGGTTGTTGCGAGAATTGCAAAGCTTTAATGAATTTCTTGTGAATTAATAACTACTATCTTATTTGTTTAATTATATTTATTTTTCAGAAACCTCTTTCATTAAATAATTTCCAAAAAAAGAATTTTTCTTTGCAAAATACTGCAAGAAAATTTCTTGAGGAATGTCTGCCTTATTAATATTTGGACTTTCGGCAATGTTAGGAACTTTCTCCCATTTAAGCGTAGTGAAACTACTAAAAACTCCTAAAATGATTGTGAACGCCATGTATAGTCTTAATAATCTAGTTGAAATGTGAGATTTTAACATTTCTGAATAAGTAAACATTAAAAGAATAAAAATTAAAATTTTGATAGTACTTATAAGTCGCATTGCCAAGTCATTGTTGAAACCGATGCGATAAATTGGCGAAAGAATGAAAAATGATAAACTAAAACCAAGTAGCACTAATTTATTTTTGTACGAATTTTTAGATGCAAATAGTTTATACATAAAATAAATGTAAATTCCGACTTCTAAAACACAATATCCGAACAAAGCTAAGGTAGATACGAATGGTTTTTGGTAGAGGAATCCAGAAATATCAGCGAAAGTCCAAATAAAACCTGAAAAACGATTATCTTGAAAATGTGCCAAAAAATAACTACACATAATGAAGGTGATGATTCCGCCTCCAACTAAATTAGTGACACTAAAAAAGTTTGAAAATCTTCTGAATACTACCAAAAATCCAGCAATAATACCTACACTAAATGCTCCTAAAAATGACCACATCAGTAGCAACGAAACAAAGAATAATATATAACGATTGTCTTTTCTAATAAAGCTTTCGTAATAAACAAAAAAGACTCCAACTGTTGTAACTATGTAATGCTGAGGTGAATAATGAATGTTTATTAAATTAAACGAAATACCTGATGGCCATATAAAATATTGAATCATCGGTAATGAAATAATATCTTTTAATAGGTAATGTGCATAAAGGTAGGGTTTGAAAAGTGTTGCACCCAATAAGAATAAAATGAAAACTAAAAATACATTAATATTTTTTGGACTTAAAAAGTATAACCAAGCAAATGAAAGAAATATACCTATTGCCCCCCATAAATATAATAATATATTGCTTGCTCCAAAACCTACGAATTTGCAAATGATTGCTGTGGGTAAATAATAGGCCATATAATACCCTAAAATTGCAGGTTCTTTCAATATCCCGTATCGAGTCTCATTTTCATAGACAACAGGAAATGGTTTTTCGATGAGCTCTTTTACAATTGTGTTGTGCTTATAATAATCGTAGGATTGCCCCAAACCAAAATTTCCTAAACTAAAAATAACACCCAATATCAATGTGAATAATGCTAAATATAGAAGAGTGCTGAATTCAATTTTGTTAACCCTCAATGCCACGAATTCTTCATCACTATTTTTAGTATTTATTATAAAATTATAAAACGAAAAAATTGAAACTACAAAACCAACAGTTGCCCAAAATAGATTCAACCACGTAATAATAAATATCAAATTCGGTACTAGTAGGTAAGTAAACGTTATTATTTTTAGGTTTTTAATAGTCATTTTGATAATAAAATTTGTGGTTTCGATTTTAGACAAATAATTAGAATTTATTTACTAATTGATACAAATCTTAAATAAATTAATTCACAAATCTATATTTGAATAAAACCCATATAGCTTCTACACCGTCTTTCCAATTAATTTTTTTTCCTTCATTTATCGAGCGAGGGTAATAACTGATCGGAACTTCGGGTATTTTATAGCCGAGTTTTGCAACCTTCGCTGTAACTTCTGGGCAAAATTCAAAACCAGTGCAGTTGAGTTTTATTGATTTTAAAAGTTTAGCATCAAAAACTTTGTAGCAAGTCGGTTCGTCAGTTAAGGTTTGAAAATATAAGATATTAGTTATCCAAGTTACAACCTGTCCACCTAAAAAGAATGAAAAATATGAGTGCTTATTTTGTTTATTCAAAAATCTTGAACCATAAACTACTTTTTCTTTTCCACTTTCAATAACTGGAATTAATTTATGATAATCTTGTGGGTCATATTCCAAATCCGCATCTTGAATAATAATAATGTCACCTGTTGAATGTTCGATAGCAGTTCTGATTGCCTGACCTTTTCCTTGATTTTTTTCGTGAAAAACTACTTTAATAATATCACTTTTCAAGTTTTCAAGTAATTTACGTGTACCATCAGTAGAGCCATCATCAACGACAATGATTTCTTTTGGTATACTTATATTTAAAATCTTATTTAGAATATCTTGTATATTATTAACTTCATTGTAAGCTGGTATTAATACAGAAAGGAGCATGTTTTTATGGGTATATTTCAATTTTTAAATATTTCTAAACGTTATGTTTCACACCTTATCTACTTCTTTTTCTATGCCAAAGTTTTATATTAAGTACTGAATCTGTTTCAACTGTAAAGTTTTTATTTAATTCTTGACGTAATTTATCGATGGCAATTTTATTTTCGGGTGTATTTACTTTGGTACTATCATCAATCACTGTATCTCTAAACCCAAAAAGCACTAATTTTAGTGTAGTATCTTGCAAAGATTTTTCATATACATCTGTGTGTGTTTTTATATAATCACTTGTTTGCATTTCTGTATTGATAAACGGTACATTCGGATATCGATAAGAATGAAAGTAGAATAACGAGCCGAAATCAATAAGCAATGCTTTATCACCCGCTTTTAGATTTCGATTAATGGTACTTTCATACGTTTTTTCAATTGCAAAATCATCAATTATTAACAAACGCTGAATTACTTCCCGACGAGTGATAAATGTAATGACTAACACCAGAACTGATAGGAAAGTAAGGGCTAGGTAAATTCGATTAAGTTTTTGTTCGTAAATTTTGCTGTAATGTGCATAAACCATTGCAATCACGACCGAAAAGAAAGGGGCAGCAGGATAGAAATAATGCGATGCTTGGCTTTTCATTAGGGAAGTCAAAGAAAAAATTCCGAAAAACAGCGAAATCATAAAAGTCGAATTGCTCCAGTATTTTGATTTATCTTTTACATTGAATGCTAAACAAATGCTTATGATGCTGAGTATAATGAACCAAAATGTCTTGACTATCAGTTTTTTGAGAAATAAAGTATGAGCCGGGTAAGAACCAAATGGATAAATATATGACCAATATATATGCTGTTCGAGGCGATTTAATAGATAGAAATACAGTATCGATAAAAGTAGTGGAACCGCAAAACCTACCAATATTAATGTGCCTTTTTTAGTTATTTGCCATAAAGTAGATTTTTTGATAAAGAAACATTCATAAAATAGGTACAGTCCAGCACCAGCCACATAAAACATGGCGATACTTTTGAAAGTCATGGCAATTCCCAATAAAACTCCACCAATAAACCAATCTGAATTTTTATTTTTAGATAAAAAGTAAAGTGACCAAATGGCAAGAATCGCTATTGGTGCTTCTGGTTCAAGAAAATTAATCTCCATGAAAAAGCAACTAATTAGCGATAAAAGTGCAGTTATAAAAGCCGTTTTGGTACTTTTAGTAAGTCTATTGACTACAATATAACTCGAAATACCAATTCCAATAAATTCGATTACAATCAGAAGTGTTACTTGAAAATGAGTATAATCTCCTCCTAATATATTGATGCCAATTTGCACAAAAACATACCAAAGCCATGACTTTGAAGGGATGAAATCATAGATTTGATAAGCGTCGTTGAGCGAACGCCCAATAACCAAATACTCTAAGGCGTCATATCCGAAGCCAGAATTATAAGAAAAAAGACCAAAAATAGGCGTTAGCAACAAAAAAACGCCAAAATGGAATACGGATTGCCGACCGAACGTATTTTTGTTTGTTGTTTTGATAGACTGAAATTTTTGTTAGACTTTTCAATAGCCTATGTTATAAAAAAAGGTTTCTACCTTAATAGCCAATCATTTTTATACAAAAATAGTAAAAATCATTGGTAATTTAAAGATTCTATTTTCTACTACTTTTCTGTGGACTAAAAAGTTCTTGATTTAAAACTTGATACAAATAATCGGCTGCTAACTTGTTTCCGTCTTTATTCCAATGTAAATCAGTAGGGTAATAATATGCCCCAAAAGGGTCTTTATGCTTCATAATTACATCTTTAAATGAATAGACCTTTATATTATTGGCTTTACAAAAATCAATAATTACTTTTTCATGACTCATTGTGCCGAAATTTTGGTACACTTTGCAAAATTAGCCAATTTTTACTTGGGGTTGTCGTCAAACAGTGATAATTTTAAGCATGAATTGGATAAAACCACTTACGATAGTTGAATTTGTCTTCATTGGCATATTTTTGTTGGTCTATATTACCTACTTTATACGCTTATATTTGGTTGCACGTCGATTAGGCACTACTGCTCGTTCGGTTATTATTAAGTTTATTATCAGGGTTATTTATTTAGGTCTTTGTATTTTGGGCTTGTTAGGGCCGAGTTTTGGTGTAAACGAAATTGAGTCTCAGGCTAGTGGTAAAGATATTTTCTTTGTATTTGATTTATCTCGCTCAATGGATGCAATTGATATCGAACCGTCGAGGTTAGAAAAAACTAAGTTTGAACTTATTAAAAATATAGACCAACTCAAATCTGATAGGATTGGGTTAATTGTATTTTCATCAGAGGCATATACGCACACTCCACTCACATTCGACCGTGATGCCATTCGATTATTCATCCAAAAACTTAGTACTGGTTTGTTCTTAAATAATGGCACTGATTTGAATACTGCTTTTAATTTAATTTTGAAAAAATTTCAAGCAAGTTCAAATCTTAATAGCCGAAAAACTAAAGTTATTATACTTATCTCTGATGGAGAAGATTTTGGAAAAATCGAACCTACTATAATTCATCAATTAAAGCAAAATAAGATAAATTTGCTTACTCTTGGCGTTGGAACGCCGCAAGGAGGGCAAATAAGAGAAGGCATTGGTTATAAGAAAGATAAAAATGGGAAAGAGGTAGTTTCAAAATTTAATTCCACTTATCTAATTAGCTTGACGAAAATACTAAATGGCAAATATTTTCAATTAACAAATCAAGTAAATGGTGTTTCAGATCTTTTGAAAGAAGTTGACCGCGTTGAAAATAATTGGATCGATACCCGTAAAATGACAGTTGCTAACAATAAATATCATTATTTCGTAATTTTGGCATTAATTTTAATGATAATTGATATTTTGTTTACAGTACGTACAATCAAAATTTAATTATGAACATTTGGTTTTTTTATTTAATCTTGCTTTTCCTTAATCTGCGTTCACTAACGAATGTTTCCAAAAGAAACGCTCTTAAAATTGAAGCCGCCAACGCATTTTCTAAGAAAAACTATACATTTGCAGTACAAAAATACGAAGAATTAGCTAATATTTCTTATAATTTAGAACCAGAAGCACGCTTAAATTTAGCACACTCATATTTCAATATTAATAATACTTCAAAAGCTTTAGAAGAATATAATAAATTGGTCAGACTTAAAAATGTCGTTATTTCGACCAATGCAATAATTCAAGTGGGTGTGATTGAAACAATGAATGGAGATAGTAGTGGTTCTTTAGAGTTATTTAAGATTGCACTGCAAAATGATAATGAGAATAAAGTTGCAAGATATAATTATGAATTATTGAGAAAGAAATTACCTCAAGCTCCTCCAAAGAAAAATCAAAGTCAAACGTCTGAAAGTAAAGCCTCTAATGGCGGTAACACTGAGAAAACCGAAGAAAAACGTGATGAACTAGAATCAACTACACCTGAAAATATGAGTAAAGAGAAGGCCTTACAAATTTTGGAAGCGATGAAAATTACGGAACTTCAATATGCACAAAAACACAAACAATATTCAAATAAGAAAGAAAAAGTAGAAAAAGATTGGTGATAAAATCGTTTTATTAAAAACAAAAATATTCAATATAAATGACTAAAAGATCAGATATCGGAGTTTTCAAATCGGCAGTAAAAGAAACAAATTTTAATTTTGAAGGACAAACCGCCTTTTATCGTGGAAAAGTGCGTGACGTATATGATTTTGGCGATAAAGTTGTGATGGTAGCATCAGATAGAATTTCAGCATTTGATGTGGTTTTACCACGGCCGATTCCATTCAAAGGACAGGTTTTGAATCAAATAGCTGCAAAATTTCTTGCAGCTACCAAAGATATTGTTCCAAACTGGCTTTTGTCAGCTCCCGACCCTAATGTTTCTATTGGTGTTCGTTGCGATACTTTTCCAGTTGAAATGGTTGTACGTGCCTATTTGGTTGGTCATGCTTGGAGAACCTATAAAAGTGGCCTCCGTACACTTTGTGGCGTAGTTTTGCCCGAAGGTATGAAAGAAAATGATAAATTCCCAACGCCAATTATTACGCCTACAACCAAAGCCCATGAAGGACACGACGAAGACATTTCGCGTGAGGCAATTATTGCAAAAGGCTTGGTTTCAGAAGAAAAATATATTCAACTCGAAAAATATGCCTTAGCATTATTTCAAAGAGGTACAGCAATGGCTACCGAAAGAGGTTTGATCTTAGTTGATACAAAATATGAATTTGGGGAAAAGGATGGTGTTATTTATTTAATTGATGAAGTGCATACACCCGATTCTTCAAGATATTTTTTCATTGAAGGTTATAAAGAAAACTTAGCCGCTAATCTTCCTCAAAAGCAGTTATCAAAAGAATTTGTGCGGGAATGGCTCATTGCTAATGATTTCCAAGGAAAAGATGGACAAAAGGTGCCAGAAATGACAGATGAAAAAGTATTAGAAATATCTAATCGTTACATTGAATTATACGAAAATGTTTCGGGTGAAAAATTTGTTGCTCAATCAGGCGAAGATGTAATCGGAAGAATGGAAGGGAATATTAAAGCATACTTTGGTATTTAATTATTAGTGGCTCGTAAATGGAATAAGTCGTTATTTATAAATATGAAATATCCAAGAAGATTATCATCTGGAGCAAATAATACCGTAATTGTCTTATCTGATACCGAAGTTGCTAAATTATTTACTGATGATACCCGCTCAGATATTGGTTCAGAAGCTGAAAAAATGAAATTTGCCAATTCGGTCAATGATTTGGTGGCAAAATTTATTCGATTAGATTTTCAAGAAGATTTGCAAGCCGAAATGTTGGTCATGGAACGCATCAAGCCCATTGATTATCGGGCTTTTGAAGTTGAAATACGAGAACTTTGGTTCGATATTTTTGAGTCAGAATTAATCGAACTACATAAAGCTGGATTTGTTCATCGTGACCTCAAACGGCCATCCAATATTGGCGGTTTGGCATTTGATAATATTTTATTGACAGAAACTGGTTTACGATTAATTGATGTTGGCATTTCTGCTTTGAAAAACCAAGTTGGTAATAAGATTTTTGAAAAATATGTAGAAATTGAGTTGCAAGAAATATCTTTATTTAAGTATTATTTCTTGAATCGATAAATTGTAACGCAATTTTTTAAATTGCGGTCTCTAATAAGAGGCAATTCGAAAAATTGCATTACAATCATATATTTATGCTCCCACATAGGATGGCGAAATCATTGATACCGCTTTTGCTTCGAGAAATGTTTCTCCCATCAAAAACTCATCAACTTTTCTAGCACATTCACGTCCTTCGGAAATTGCCCAAACAACCAAAGATTGCCCACGACGCATATCACCTGCCGCAAATACTTTCGGGTTTGTTGTTTGATAATTTGGTGCTTTTACATTCTTACGCTCATCAACTTCAACTTCCAACTGATTCAGTAGGTCTTGTTGAGGATTCAAGAAACCTGCTGCAATTAATGCCAATTCGCAAGGAATTTCACGCTCATTCATTTCAACTCTTGTACCGTTGAAATAGGCTGCTTCCGAAATCAATATTCCTTTCAAATGGCCATTTTCGTCACCAATAAATTCTTTTACATTGATGCTAAACAAACGCTCACATCCTTCTTCATGTGAAGTAGATGTACGTTTTGTTAGAGGCCAATTTGGCCATGGAGTAGACTCGGCACGAACTTGGTAAAACGGTTGTTTTTTATCATCGATGCTTGGCTCTTGCATTACCTCCACTTGCGTGATGGTTTTGGCTTTATGACGATTCGATGTTCCAACGCAATCAGAACCAGTATCTCCACCACCAATTATTACAACGTTTTTATCTGTGGCGAATAATTCACCGTTTTGATACGCTTCACCTTTGTGGTCATAAGAAACATTAATTCCAGAAACACGTTTGTTTTGTTGGCTCAAAAACTCCATTGCAGGATAAATGCCTTTCAATTCTTTTCCTTTGATGTCAATCATACGTGGAACTGTTGAGCCCCCCGAAAGTACGATTGCATCAAAATCTCTCAATAATTCGTTTGATTTTACATTCACACCAACATTTGCGTTCGTTATAAAGGTAATTCCTTCTGCTTTCATCACCTCAACTCGGCGACGAACAATCGATTTGTCCAATTTAAAGTCAGGAATTCCATAACGTACCAAACCACCAATTTCGTCGGCACGTTCAAAAACTGTCACTAAATGGCCTGCTTTATTTAATTGAACCGCCGCCGCCATTCCTGCTGGGCCCGAACCCACAACGGCCACTTGTTTTCCAGTGCGTTTTTTAGGAATATTTGGTTTTACCCAACCATTAGCATAAGCATGTTCAATGATTGATTTTTCAATATATTCGATGGCCACAGGTGGCTTATTGATTCCCAAAACACAAGCTGATTCGCAAGGTGCTGGGCAAATTCTACCTGTAAATTCAGGGAAATTATTGGTAGAACTTAAAATCTGATAAGCATATTCCCAGTTTTGTTCATAAACTGCATCATTAAATTCGGGAATTATATTGCCAAGTGGACAACCATTATGACAAAACGGCACACCACAATCCATGCAACGAGCCGCCTGTTTACGAGAATTAGCATCTTCGGCGGGCATTTCAACTTCATTATAATCCAAACGACGCTCTTCAACAGCACGCTTATTGGCCAATTCTCTTTGAAATTCTAAGAAACCAGTAGGTTTTCCCATTATAAAATTGTTATTATAAATGTTTATAAATTATATTCTTGTTCGAACACTTCTTGCCAAGTCAGTATTTCGATATTTGCAGTTGAAATACCAGTTTCAATTTCTGCACCTTTCTTGGCTTTACTGAAAGCTTTTTCCCAAATGCTTTCAATGTAATTATTATTGAGGGATGGGTTATATTCTTGGGCAAATTCAACTTCATTACGAGCATTAAAAATTGTTTTCAACCAACTACGAGAACGTTTTTCAGGTTGAATATTCCATTTTATAATGTGCATCATCAAATTGGTAATATGACTTAATAATGCTCGCTGTTCTGCTTTTGCCATTACATCAATCAATTGTGTCAATCCTTCTTCAACATCTATTAAATCACCTTCGTCAAAAGACTTTTTAAGCTCTTGTACTGCCGAAAGTTCAGAATGGGAAGCTATTTCTATCCAATTTTTCATATTATTTCTGTTTTTCACCCAAATCTAATAAAAAACTAGGCCATTACTTTCTCAGCTTCTGCTTTTTTCTTTCTTTCAAACAAAACTCGTTTGTAGTCAGTTGGGAACACTTTTACAAAGTTTGAGATTTCATTTTTGAAATTAGCCAAGATTCGTCCTGCTACTTCACTCTTCGTTTCCTTCAAGTGTTTTTCGATGAAAGCTTTTAACATTTCAGCATCTTCAGCATCAACAGTTTCTAAACCGACCATTTCTTTATTGCATTTTGCATCAAAAACCTTGTTTGGGTCATAAACGAATGCAAGACCTCCACTCATACCTGCGGCAAAGTTTCGTCCAGTTTCGCCTAAAATAATTGCCAAACCACCAGTCATGTACTCTAAACCGTGGTCGCCGATACCTTCAACAACGACTTTAGCACCTGAATTTCTTACGCAGAAACGCTCACCAGCCATACCGTTGATGTATGCTTCACCCGATGTTGCACCGTAAAATGCCACGTTACCAATAATCATATTGTTTTCGGCTTTGAAAGTTGTTTTTCTATCAGGATAAACAACTAATTCAGCACCGCAAAGACCTTTTCCGAAATAATCGTTTGAATCTCCTTCGAGTTCGAGTTTTAAGCCTTTTGTTGAGAATGCACCAAATGATTGTCCAGCAGTTCCTCTGTATTTATAATGTATTGTTCCGACTGGTAAACCTGTTCCTTTATAAATTTTCGAGATTTCGTTCGAAGTCATTGCTCCAATTGAACGATTTAGGTTATTTACCAGATACTCTGCTTGAACCTCTTTTTTATTCAAAATTGCAGGTTGAGCATCTTCCATCATTTTCCAATCAAGCACTTGCGAAATACCGTGGTCTTGCTCTTCTTGTTTGTATTGAGCAACATCCAAAGTAGTTGGCTCTTTAAAAAGAACCCCCGAAAGGTCGATTTTTTTGTATTTCCAGTGTGTAATATCGGTGCGTTTTTCAAGCATTTGCGATTGTCCAACCATTTCGTTGATGGTACGGAAACCTAATTCTGCCATGATTTCACGCAATTCCATTGCCAAATACGTAAACATATTTACGACGTGTTCTGGCTTTCCGCTAAACATTGCACGCAATTCTTTGTTTTGGGTCGCAACTCCAACTGGACAAGTATTTAAGTGACATTTACGCATCATAATACAGCCTACTGCTACTAAAGCAGCAGTAGCTACGCCAAATTCTTCTGCACCAAGCAATACCGCAATCGCAAGGTCTTTACCTGTACGCATCTGACCATCGGCTTGTAAAACTATTCTGCCACGTAATTTATTTTTTACCAATGTTTGGTGTGCTTCTGCCAAACCTAACTCCCACGGTAAGCCTGCATGACGTACCGATGAGAGGGGAGATGCACCAGTTCCACCGTCGTGTCCTGCAATTAGCACTACATCGGCGTGAGCTTTTGTAACACCCGCCGCAATTGTGCCAACACCTGCTTCTGACACTAATTTTACTGAAATTCTGGCATCACGATTTGAGTTTTTCAAGTCATAAATCAATTGAGCCAAATCTTCAATTGAATAAATATCGTGGTGTGGTGGCGGAGAAATTAAACCAACACCTGGCGTACTGTGACGCACACGACCAATCCAATCATCAACTTTATGGCCTGGAAGCTGTCCACCTTCACCAGGTTTTGCCCCTTGAGCCATCTTGATTTGTAGTTCTTTAGCATTGGTCAAATAATGACTTGTTACACCAAAACGTCCAGAAGCAACTTGTTTGATGGATGAGCTTAAATTATCTCCGTTTTTATCTAATTCGTATCGAATTTCGTCTTCTCCACCTTCACCTGAGTTTGATCGGCCGCCTACACGATTCATGGCAATTGCCAAAGTCGTATGAGCTTCCCACGAAATCGAACCGAATGACATCGCACCAGTTGCAAAACGCTTGAAAATGCTTTCGATTGGCTCAACATCTTCTAAAGGAATTGAAGCTCCTTTTTTGAATTGAAGCAATCCACGAAGTGTTAAAGCATCTTTGCTTTGGTCATTGATGAGTTTTGAATATTGCTTGAAAATTTGGTAACCTTTATCCAAATCTTTCTCGCCCACTCTTCCTGATTGTTGCAATAGGTGTATTGACTGAGGGTTGAACATGTGACGCTCGCCACGTTGTTTCCACTGATAAACGCCACCAACTTCGAGTCTTTTGATTGATTCCTGTGGTGTTTCTGGGAATGCTACACGGTGACGAACGAAGGCTTCTTGAGCGATTTCGTCCAAGCCCATTCCACTGATACGTGAGATTGTTCCCGTGAAATATTTATCAATTACTTGTTTGTTCAAACCGATGCACTCAAATATTTGGGCTCCTTGATAAGATTGTAATGTCGAGATTCCCATTTTCGAGAAAATCTTTAATAATTCTTTATCTACAGCCTTTATATAGTTTTTATTTAGTGTATAGTCATCGAACTCTCCTTCGATTAATCCTTTTTTATTCATCCAAGAAAGTGTTTCGAATGCCATATATGGACATATTCCCGAAGCACCGTATCCAATTAAGGTAGCAAAATGGTGCGTTTCCCAAATATCACCTGCCTCTACCAAGATACCTGCTTTTCCACGAATTCCTTTTCTGATGAGGTGATGATGAATGGCAGCAGTGGCCAATAAAGAGGGGATAGGAGCATGGTCAGTATCAATGGCACGGTCAGAAAGAATCAAAATCTCGAAACCATCTTCGATGGCGTCTTCAGCATAACGACAAATTCTTTCCAAACCAAAAGCTAAAGATTTACCAATGTCTTCACTAGTTGAATTGAAATAAGTATTGATGGTTTTTGCTTGAAAACCTTTATAATCGACAAAGCGAAGTTTATCAAACTCTTCGATTGTCAACACTGGTTGGTCAAGTTGAACCAAACGGCAGTGTGCTGGTGATTCGGTAAGGATATTTTCATTAGAACCCACAAACGAAATCAATGACATGATTGAACGTTCACGAATTGAGTCAATCGGTGGGTTGGTAACTTGTGCAAATAACTGCTTGAAATAATAGGATAAATGTTGACTTTGGTCTGAAAGAATTGCTAATGGCGTATCAACACCCATGGAACCAATGGCTTCCATGCCCGATTGTGCCATTGGTGCCAAAATCATGCGTAAATCTTCAGAGGTAAAACCAAACGTAATTTGACGTTTCAATAAAGTTTCTTCGTTGTAATGTTGATACGGACGAATCGACTTTGGAAGAACATCGGTTTTGATTTTGTATTCATCCAACCATTCTTGATAAGGCTGACGAGAACAAATATCGGCTTTTAATTCCTCATCAGGAATGATACGCCCTTGCTCCATATCAACTACAAACATTTTACCAGGTTGTAAACGACCTTTTGAAAGTACTTTTGCTTGGTCAATATCCAAAACTCCAGCTTCTGATGCCATAATTACTGTATCGTCATCTAATACCCAGTATCGAGATGGACGAAGGCCATTCCTATCAAGTGTTGCTCCAACCATTTTTCCATCCGTAAATGAAATCGAGGCTGGGCCATCCCAAGGTTCCATGATTGCTGCATGATATTCGTAAAATGCTTTTCTTTGTTCATCCATTGCATCATTACCGTCCCATGCCTCTGGAACAAGCATCATCATCACATGTGGTAATGAGCGACCTGATAAATAGAGCAATTCGATAACATTATCTAATTGAGCTGAATCTGAATTTCCTGCATCACAGATTGGCAAAATCAGGTCCATTTCTTCTTTTGTAAAAAATTCAGAAATAAAAGATTTTTCTCCTGCACGTATCCAATTGACGTTTCCCTTTACGGTATTTATTTCACCATTGTGAGCAATAAATCGGAATGGCTGAGCCAATTTCCATGAAGGGAAAGTATTCGTTGAGAAACGTGAGTGTATAACTGCAAAAGCAGATGTAACAGCCACATTATGCAAATCTGGAAAATAATATTTTAATTGCTCGGTAGTCAATTGCCCTTTGTAAGAGATAGTTCTACACGAGAGGGATGAGAAATAAAAATGTTCTTTAGCCCCAACAACAGCCTCTCGGATTATACGAGAAGCGTATTGGCGGAGAATATATAGTTTACGCTCAAAATCAATTTCTTCTGTAATATCAACTGGACGTTTGATAAACACTTGTTCAACGTTTGGTTCAACTGATGCCGAACCTTCTCCTAAAATATCACCTTTAGTCTCAACAACACGATATCCGAGTAGTTCTAAACCTAATTTTTCAATTTTTCGATTTAAAATGTCACGACATTCTTCTCGCTCGGTTTTATCCATCGGGAAGAAAATCATACCAACACCATATTCACCAACAGCAGGCAGATGAAACTTAAGTTTATTACATTCATCTAAGAAAAACTCGTGAGGGATTTGGAGTAAAATTCCCGCACCATCTCCAGTGTTAGGATCGCAACCACATGCTCCACGATGGTCCATACGTTCGAGCATTTTTATCGCATCGGCTACAATTCCGTGCGATTTGCGTCCTTTTAAATGAGCTCTAAAGCCAATTCCACAAGCATCATGTTCAAATTCTGAGCGATAAAGTCCTTGTAGTTGCTCTGTAACCTGTTCAGTTTCAGTCATCGTACTATTATAATAATGATTGGAAATTTTACTAATATGGAATATAATTCCAAGTATGATTTTGTTGTATTAAATGTCTAATTCATCAACCTATATAATCTTTTGAAAGGTATATGTAGGACGTAGGTTTTTTATAATTATAATGCAATATAATACCAAATATATTTGGCATAATAACATTTAAACCAAATTTTCTTTCATCAATAAAAAATACTTGTTTTAACAACAAATATTATGAGAAAAATACAACGGAAAGTTCAATTATTAAATTCCAAATATGTATTGCTAACTACTCAAAAAATTATGATAGGAAAGATGATTATTATATTTAATTTAGATTATTGCTCTTAGTAAAGCAGAGTGATTTTGTATATTTTTCATTTTTATAAATTTTACTTGAGTAAGATTTAATATAATTTTTAGAGGAAATTTATCGTTATTTTGCACTAATTTGCTCATAATCAATATATTATGTATATTTTTGTTTTTCACCATCAATTCTAATTATGTTTTTACAAAAAAGTAAATTTTTTACAACTCTTATTTTTATTTTTTCTTTTCAATTATTATCTGCAGCATCCTTCGATAAATACTTCCCTAAACTAATTAAGTTTGAAGGTATAGGTTACGGAATTCATCAGCCAATTTGGGGAAATAAATCATTTTCAAAAAACGAGGCTTATCAAATCTATAAAATTCATTATTGGAATAAGTATAATGCATCAATGTTTAAAAGTCAAGGGGTAGCAGAAGTGCTAATTGACCAAATAATCAATGCAGGAGTTGGCAAAGAATGCGTAAATATCAAAGCATTTGAAGCTATTATTGGAGTCAAACAAGATGGATATTTATCTTTAAGCGATATTAAAAAGGCTAATAGTTTTATAAGTCCAGATCAAATTATTAACCCATTTGTCAATTACCGATTACACTATTATAATAGTCGAACAAACGCTAAAAAATATAGAGGTTGGATAATTCGAGCGAAGAGTTTTTATCGTAAAACCAAAGAGGGGATTTTATTGGCCAATTACCTGATTTTACCAAATATTTTAATTAAATCTGAGAATACATTGGTATCTTATTGTGAAACAAAGGAGGTAATGGTAAGCTATTAATAAATACTTAACGTTTGAAAATACTATCAGTCAAAGATTTATCGTTTATTTGATTGATGGTATTTTTTTTGAGCAATTTTTTTAGCTAACTGATATTTAATTTGCTACATAAATGCTTCTATGAAAAAATTGTTTTACTATACTGCTGACTATAAGCTTATTTTTGATTACTGCTTTTTTAAGTCCTAATTGGATTATTTCGTGTGATTGTCATTATTATTTAAACTGTCTGGAAAAGTATTTTACGATGAATCTTAGAAAAATCACACTTACCTTACTTGTAATCTGTTTTTTATCATCCATTTGTGTCATTTATGTTAATAATGCAGCTTCCTTTAGTAAATATGCTCCTAAATTACTAAAATTTGAGGGAAATGGTTATGGTATTCATAAACCAATTTGGGGCAACAAAATTTTTACGAAAGATGAAGCTCTGTTTATTCACCGTCATCATTATTGGAATCGTTTTCTTGGAAATCATTTCAAAAGTCAAGAGGTTGCTGAAGTATTAATCGACCACTTAATTAATGCAGGTGATGGCCGTGATTATATAAATATTAAAGCATTTGAGCGAATTATTGGTGTTCCACAAAATGGAGTTTTGACAATGAATGATGTTAAAGCGGCGAATAATTTTGAATATCCTGAAGATATTGTAAATCCATATGTTGAATTTCGATTACGTTACTATCGTTCACGGAAAGATTCAAAGGTAAATAAAGGTTGGTTTAAAAGAGCCAAATCATTTTATATGAAAGAATCTGAAAGGCAGGAAGAATATAATATTGTTGAAGATTATATTGTTTTGCCTAAAAAACAACAATATAATATTGTTGAAGATATCAAATAATACTGAAATCTTTCGAAATAATGTATTTTATTAAATTGTCTTCCTTTCATTTCTGCGAGATGAGAGAGTTGCCCTTTAAAAGGGCAAAAAAAAGACAGCCAAGAAGCTGCCTGTTTTTTTCTAACCTAAACTAATAAAACTAAGTGATAGTAATAAAAATCGGCAAATTTTAAATAGATAGATACCTGTCTATAAGATTATTATCTTACTTTAAACTTGTTGACTATGACCTGTCTAAATAGTTTGGTTGATGAATATTTTTCTAAAATAAACACTTTATTCTATAAATCCAACTCCTACTGTTCCGTTGCTGTTATCGTCAATCAAAATAAACGAACCATTAGCTGGATTCTCTTCATATTTATCCGCAAAAATTGGACTTGCTGTTTTCAATGAAATCCAACCAATTTCGTTTAATTTCAAACCGCCATCCATAGGTGCTTCATTGCTTAAAGACATATTTTTGATGTCAATCACCGAACTGATATTTGTAATCTTGGCTTTTACTCTATTGATGCCATGCTGAAGTAAATAAGTTTTGCCAACTATAAGCATTTGGCTATCTAACCAGCAAATTTTTGCCTTAATTTCTTTGCGAGACTCTGGTTGCTCGCCCACTTTTACGAGCATATTGCCTCTACTTACGTCAATATTATCTTCAAGGGTAATTACCACTGAATCTTTGGCATTGCCCATTTCTAATTGAGTGCCAAATTTTTCAATAGTTTTGATTTTACTGATTTGTCCGCTCGGAAGTGCTTCAACTAAATCACCAACTAAGAATGTTCCGCTGGCTATTTTTCCTGCATAACCTCTATAATCGTGGTACTCCTCGGTTTTAGGTCTAACTACATGTTGAACTGGGAAACGTGCTTGAATTGTGCTGAGTTCAGTATTTTGAGTGCTAAATTTCTCTAGGGTATCAAGTAAAGTTGCACCGTGGTACCAAGGCGTTTCTTCTGATTTTCGCACTAAATTCTCGCCATAAAGTGAAGAAATTGGAATAAATTGCAGCGTTTGTCCTATAAAACTTACTTGCTCCGCAATGCCCAAAAGTTCACTTTTAATTGCTTCAAATTTTTCTTGGCTATAAGCAACCAAGTCCATTTTATTGACAGCCACAATGATATTTTTGATGCGAAGCATCGAAGAAATATAGAAGTGGCGTTTTGTCTGCTCAACAAGGCCATTACGAGCATCAATTAAAATGATCGAAACCGAAGTGTTTGATGCACCCGTAACCATGTTTCGAGTGTATTCAAAGTGACCTGGCGTATCAGCAATGATGTATTTGCGATGAGGTGTGCTGAAATAAATATGAGCTACATCAATCGTGATACCTTGCTCACGCTCAGCAATCAAGCCATCAGTCAGAAGTGATAAGTCAAGAAAATCGAGACCTTTTCGCTTTGAAGCTGACTCAAGAGCTTCAATCTTATCTTTAGTGATTGAGTTAGTTTCGTAGAGCAAGCGTCCAATGAGTGTACTTTTACCATCATCAACTGAGCCTGCTGTTGCAATTCTTAATATATCCATTTTTTATAAGTTCTGAGAGTAGAGTTCTGAGTTAAATAACTGAGTAATTAAACTCAGATTTTATGAATCAGCACTATCAAAAATACCCCGCTTGTTTACGTTTTTCCATCGCTGCTTCTGAGCGTTTGTCATCGATTCTAGCTCCACGTTCAGATATTTGTGCGGAAAGAATTTCTCCGATTACATCATCTAAATTATCAGCAGTTGAAGCAACGGCAGCTGTACATGTCATGTCACCAACTGTGCGGAAACGTACTTGCGTTTTGTATGGGACTTCGTCTTCTGATTTATTTATATATTCAGAATCAGCCCAAATCATTCCATCGCGTTCAAATACTTCACGTTCGTGCGTAAAATAGATTGTTGGGATTTTTAATTCTTCTTCTTTAATATAATTCCAAACATCTAATTCTGTCCAGTTTGAAATTGGGAATACTCTTACGTTTTCGCCCAATTCGATTTTACCATTTAGCATATCGAATAATTCTGGACGTTGTTTTTTTGCATTCCATTGACCGAAATCGTCACGAACTGAAAATATTCGTTCTTTAGCACGGGCTTTTTCTTCGTCACGTCTAGCTCCACCAATACAAGCATCAAACTTAAATTCTTCAATAGCATCTAAAAGCGTCACTGTTTGCAGAGCATTGCGACTCGCATATTTACCTGTTTCTTCTTTTACTTTACCTTGTTTGATGGAATCAGATACGTATCGCACATGAAGTTCTAAACCAAGTTTATTTACCAACCAGTCACGGTATTCAATCGTTTCTGGGAAATTATGTCCTGTATCGACATGAAGAAGGACAAATGGGATTTTTCCTGGGTAAAATGCTTTTTGGGCAAGTCTCACAACTGTTATAGAATCTTTTCCACCCGAAAATAATATCGCTGGTTTTTCAAATTGAGATGCAACTTCACGCAAAATATAGATGGCTTCATCTTCCAATTCTCTTGGAAACGAACTGTCATTCGCTTGATAAACTGTTGTTTTTTCTGAAAATGTACTCATTTAGGGAATTACAATTTACGATTTACGAATTACGAATTTTTGTTCTAATAAACAACGATTAATTAATTCTCTTCTGAATTCTTAAAATTTCTTTTTCTTTAAAAGTATTTACGTTTTGAATTACATTTTTTTTTGAAAAGAATAAAGTGCAAATATACAGGTTCTTATTCGTAATCGCCACGGCGAACCGTTCGTAATTCGTAAATCGTAAATTAGGTATGTAGCCCGCACTCTTTTTTTGATTCTTCCCACCACCAACGTCCAGCTCTTGGGTGTTCGTCAGGGCCAATTGCTCTCGTGCAAGGTTGACATCCGATACTTATAAAACCTTTTAGATGAAGTGGGTTATCTGGCACTTTATTTTCTGAAATGTATTTCAAAACGTCTTCGTAAGTCCAATGTATCAATGGGTTGAATTTCCAGACTTTGTTGCCTTCGTCCCATTCCCAAATCTTCATGTCATTGCGGTTTTCCGATTGTTCAGCACGTAAACCCGTAATCCAAACTTCTGCTCCTGCTAATGCTCTTTTCAATGGCTCAATTTTCCGTATAAAGCAACATTCCTTACGGTTTTCTACTGATTCATAGAAACTGTTAGTTCCTTTTTGTGTAACGAGTTGTTGAACTTTCTCAGTGTTTGCGAAATACATTTCGATATTTTTTTTGTACCGTGAGCGAGTTCTATCAATTAATTCGTAAGTTTCTTGAAAAAGTCGACCTGTATCTAGCGTGAAAACTTTGATATCAATGTTGTTTTTGAAAATAGCATCAGTTATCACTTGGTCTTCTTGACCGAGTGAAGTTGAGAAAGCCACTTTTGAAGGGTACTTTTCAGCTAAAAAGATAAGACTTTCAGCTATTGTATATTTTTCTAAAATATCTATCATAAGTAATTTTACTTAAAACAAGGCCTTTGCTAAATTCCAAATATTTAAAAGTACAACCAAAACGCCTACTGAAATCATGATAGTTTTTGGTTGAAATAATTTTACTAAGAACGCACCCAATGGAGCTGCAAAAACGCCACCGATGATTAGTCCTGCAATTGCTTGCCATGCTTGAATATCAATAAATAACATGAAAACGCCAGTGCTAAAAAATGACACAAAAAACTCAGCCGTATTTACTGTTCCAATCGCTTCTTTTGGTGCATTACCTTTACTAATTAGGTTTGAAGTAACCAAAGGCCCCCATCCACCACCTCCAACAGAGTCAAGAAATCCACCAAAAAGTCCAAGTAAGCCTAAGTTTTTGTTTTGTGGCTCGGCTGGACGCGTTTTAAATGCTTTTGAAATAATTACACCACCCAATATGATCATATAAATTGAAATATAAGGCTTTATCATTTTTCCATCAAAAACATCCGAAATTAGGTACGCCCCAATCATTGCTCCAATTACACCCGTCAATACGATTCTGAAAAATAATTTCTTGTCGATATTTCCAAAATAAATATGGGATAAGCCTGAAACGCCAGTTGTGAAAACCTCGGCGGTATGCACACTTGCAGTAGCATAAGCTGGTGGCACTCCCAGACCTAAGAGCATTGAGGTACATGATGCACCATAAGCCATGCCAAGTGCACCATCTACCAATTGTGCTAAAAAGCCGATGCCAATATAGTATAATAATACGGTATCGAAAGTGAATGAAAATCCACTTAATCCAGTCGTAACTCTGTATATCAAAATACTGAGTAGTGAAATCTTCATAAATATCATGGCGTAAGCAATGAATTTTATTTGTACATTTTCACTTAACGCAATTGCGATTCTTTTCATAAATTTTTTTAAGATTAAACAACTTGTAAAGTTGATTTGATTGCTTCACGAATAAGAATTGCTTGTTTTACAAACTCTTCTGAAATATAAATATAGTCGGCAGCGAAATCTTTGCTTGGCTCATTTTTATTAATTTGCAAGATTTGTTCTTTGACATTTCCACCAAATTCGGTTTCAAAATGCTTATCAAATTCGGTGATAATACCATTTTGAGTGCTGCAACTTACGTTTTTATCAAGTAATAATGCTTTTGCAGTATTTACTTGCGATTGATAAGCATAGTAGATAGCATCCGCAAAACGATTTTCATTAAATGCTTCTTTAGCCCACTCTATTTTTTCTTCTGATTCGTAGAAAAGTGTAGCAACCAAATCAATAATTACACTTGCACATTCACCAACTCCAATTTCGGTTTGGAAAATTTCATCACGTCCCCAGTCAACAAAATCTGTGTCAATCAGAGTTGATAATTCTGCCAAAGGTTTTAATAAAGTGTAGAAATATTTTTCACCTTGACGGTCGTAATAATCATTGAAATATTCGCCTTCCAAACCACTAGTTTCGTAATCATTTAATAATACCCGAAGTAATTGCGGGCCTCTTTTACTTGGTACTTTGATTACTTTATCAGCAATTCTTCCACCACCGTTGCCAATTGTGCCACCGCCCAATAAAACTTGTAGTGCTGGCAAAACTTTCCCTGCTGATTTTAACGAACTGCCATGAAAACCAATATTTGCCATGCTGTGCTGTCCACAAGCATTCATACAACCCGAAATCTTGATTTGCATATTGTTTTCCTCAATCAACTCAGGAAAATCTTCTTTCATAACTTTCTCTAACTCAAGAGATATGCTGGTACTATCGGAAATAGCTAAATTACAGGTATCAGTACCAGGACAGGCTGTAATATTTACAATACTATTTGCACCAGGTGCGGCTAAATTATGTGCTGATAAAATTTCAAAAACAGCAGCAAGATTTTCGGCTTTTACAAAACGTAATAATAAACCTTGATTAACCGTTACACGAACATCATCTGCTACTAAACCTTCAAGTTGTTCAATTAAACTACGAGAAACAGTGCTTGAAATATTTCCTAAGGGAACTCTCACGAAAACACCGTAATAACCAGCTTGTTTTTGTGCAAAAGCATTGGTTTTAAACCAGTTTTGGAAATCTAAGCTATCTTTTGTGCTAATTATAGATTCAACTTCAGCTTCGGATTCTGACTTTTCGGTATTGATTTTATAGGTTTTAACCTTCAACGAAAGCTTTTCTTCTTCAACCAGCTGCATGAAAGCCTCAAAACCGATTTTTGCAATCAAGAATTTTAAACGTGCTTTATGGCGTGAATTTCTTTCACCGTGACGGTCGAAAACTCTTAAAACTGCTTCAACCAATGGAATGATTGCATCTTCTTCAACGAATTCATAAGCCAAATGTGCTAATTGTGGTTGAGCTCCTAAGCCGCCTCCAATCATGATTTTGAATCCGCGTTTACCATCTACAATTTTTGGAATAAAACCCAAATCGTGCATGTAGCTAAGAGCAGAATCAGTATCAGTATTCGAAAACGACATTTTGAATTTACGTCCCATTTCTTGGCAAACTGGATTTCGTAAAAAATACTCAAAAGTAGCGTGTACGTAGGGAGTTATATCAAAAGGCTCATTTGGGTCGATACCCGCAGTAGGAGAGCCCGTGATATTTCTTACAGTATTTCCGCAAGCTTCCCGTAATGTTATATTGTCCTCTTCAAGTTTTGACCAAAGTTCTGGAGTTTTGTCAAGGCTCACAAAGTGAATCTGTACGTCTTGACGAGTGGTAAAATGCAGGTTTCCGGTTGAATATTCATCTGATACATCGGCAATTTTTTTCCATTGATTAAGTGTCATTTTGCCATAAGGCAATTTAATTCTAATCATTTGAACGCCTTGCTGACGTTGACCATAAACGCCACGAGCGAGTCTTAAACTACGGAATTTTTCTTCGTGGATTTTACCCTCACGAAACATTCTAATTTTACGCTCTAAATCTATGATGTCTTTTTCGACTAAAGGATTCTCTAACTCAGTACGAAAGCTTTGCATATGCTAAAAAAGTATTTTATAGCACAAATATATATTAAGTCTATTGTAATTATAGACTATGTGGGTAAATATTTTTTAGATTATTAGATTAGTACAATTATATCAAAAATTTGTATAGTTTGTTGTTAAACCTATTTTTTAACCTACTTACTTGTTATTTTTGTGAGTAGGTGAGCAGAGAACTCAAATATAATTACTGTTTAAATTTTATAAGATTTTCCTTCTTCGGCTAAAATGGTGTTTTCAAAAACTGATTGAGCTTCTGAAAAATGCGTTTCAAGGGTTTTGTATCTAGAAGAAAAATGTCCAATTATCAACTGTTGGGCATTTGAAGCTTTGGCAATCAAAGCCGCTTGACGTGCCGTAGAATGGTTTGTTTGTTCGGCACGCTTGAGTTCGGAGTCAGTAAAAGTAGCTTCGTGATAAATAGTATCAATGTTGTTTAATTGATTGATTTTTTGCTCGTTAAAAGAAGTATCTGAACAATAAGCAAAGGATTTTGAAACACTTCCTGCTATCGTATAATCGTTGTTTTTGTAGGTAATTCCACTCAATTCGTCATAAATATCGAGTCCATCCTTGAGCATTTTTATATATGGAATAGGGAAATTTTCAGATATTTTTTCGGCATCGATTTTTCTCTTGGAAGCTTTTGAACGAAACAAAAAACCACAACATGGAATTCGGTGATGCAAGGGAATGGTTTCGATAGTTACGAAATTTGTTTCGAGTAAATGATTTGCGTTTTCAGTATCGGTTTTTACAAAATTGATTTTATAGTGTAGGCGAGTTTCAGAATGTTTGAATTGAGCCGTAAGAATTTCATCGAGTCCATGAGGTGCAAAAATTGTTAGGTCCTCTTTGCGTTGATTCATGCTCCAACTTGAAAGCAAGCCAATTAGCCCAAAGTAATGGTCGCCGTGAAGATGGCTAATAAAAATATGGCGTATTCTTGAAGACTTGACTTTATGTTCGAGTAAACGATACTGTGTACCTTCGCCACAATCAATCAAAAATGATTCGTTTTCGATTGATAATAAAAAAGCTGATGGATGCCTATTGATAACAGGGGTAGCCGAGCCGGTACCTAAAACTAAAAAATCAAAATTCATAAATTGGTCGATAGTCCTCAGACAACGGACGATAGTATAAAAAAGGTTGTTGCTGCCGTCTGTTTAAAGTTGATTGTGGACTTGAAATAATTAAAATTTACCTTCAGAAAAACCATTTTCTTTGCCTAAATCGAAATCGTCATCTTTTTCGTCGCGGAAATCATTTTCCAAATCGTTCATAAATACAGCGTCGATTCCCTCGTCGGTCGTTGGAAGTAGAACAATTTCAGGTATTTTTTCACCATCTATTAAATCAAGTATGTCGTCGTCTTTTGTACAAATAATAAATAGTCCATGTTCTGTACGACAAACTTTGGTTGCTTTTCGGAGCAGAGAAAGTCCAGATTCGTCGATTTCTAAAACTTTTGAGAAATCGATAATCATATTCGTCATCCCTTCACGGTATAATACAACAATTTGTTTTTCAATTTCTGGTGTAATTGATTTATCGAATTTACACTCATTTAATTGAATTAGGGCATAATGTTCGGTTTTCTCAATTGAATAACTCATATGTGATAATTACTTTTAATTTTTACAAATTTAATTCAAAAATTTATTTTAACGGTTGAATCAAGCTTTATTTCGTTGATTTTTGCTAAAATGAAGATTTTACGCAGTTATTTTATCAATAATAATATCTATAAGATTATTTATAGAACGAATTTTTTGAGCAATTGTTTTTCCGATAGTTACTTTATTGGGATCTTCTATACCGTAAAATGGCCTAATTTTAGAAAGTTTTTTGTGATAATATTTGTTCAATTTTTCTGCATAATCAGCAGAAAAACTTCTATCTCGGTAATTAATTGAGTAAAGTTTAGATACTGATTTTAGTTGATTGATATTACGTTCGGGCAGATTCCAATATCCAATATTAATACCAGGTTCCTTCAAAATATATACTCCGTCGTACATCGCAGGTACATGTTCGAGCCAAAGTTGGTCAGTATTTAAGCCTTTGCATAAATCTTTAAAACCTTTTGCACGTGTATTTTCGCCCCACCATTTTAGAAATTTTAATGTTTCATCAGATTTCTTAAATCCAATAAAACCTGAATGATAAATGCCTGAATTTAAAATTTGCTTTTCGTCAGGATGGACGTTAGCATAAAGTAATTGTGGCGTAAGTATAATATTTGATTGGTCGAGAAGATCAGATATAAACGAAATTGAGCGAAAAATAACTGAGGTGCAATCTATGTAAATTAGTTTTTCGGTTTTTTTAAAGAAATATTCAGTGAAAAAGGGCTTGCAATCAACAACAAGTTCTTCATTGGTGTATCGCTCAGTCATTGCTTCAAAACCTTTGATATTCAGCGTAGAAACCTGAATAATAGGGTAAGGTGATTGAATATTTTTAGGAATATTAGAATGTTTGTCAACTAAACCAATTTGAAAATTATAGTTAGGATTAAATATTTTTAGGGTATCACCCAAAACTATGGCATTTGCAAGTTGATTTATTGAACAAACGGTAAATATGAATGGAGTTGATGCCAATTTGAATATAATTTTACTTTATACTATTTAATTAAATTTTTGGAGTAATAGGCCAGCAATGCTTTAACTATTGCTGATATTCTTACTTAAAACACTTTTTAGAGCGTTTTCTATGTTATCTATGCACCTTTCTAATGTCCAGGCTGTGCGGACATATTCAGAAGCAAAAATACCCATTTCTTTTCTTAAATCTGAGTTTTCGCTTAGTTTATCCAAGTATTTTGCAAGGTTTTTTGGATTTCTATCGCTCAAATACCCATTTTTGTTTGGAATAATTGTTTCTTTTACGCCTCCTTCTTGCAAAGCAATGACTGGTGTACCGCAAGCATTTGCTTCGAGTGGGGCAAATCCAAATGGTTCGAGTTGAGAAGTATAAATCATGCAAAGAGCATTTGAAAGTAAAGTCACGAGTTCAGCATCTGGAACCATGGTTTTAATCTCAAAATCTACGCCTGTGCGTTTGGCTAATGATTGCATTTCTTCGGCGTAGGTTTGACTTATCATGTTTGATACCCAAATCAACTTGATATTTTTATTTTTCATTTGTGCCATTGATTCAACGGCCAAATGTGGATTTTTATTAGCGTAGAAATTTCCTAATCCAATTACATAATCTGATTTTTCGATTGTATTTGCTTTAAAAATCTCTGTATCAATGCCTAAATAACAAACTTCGGCTGGTTTGCCATAAGCTTTTAGACAACTCTCTGCTGAATAGATTGAATTGACCAAAACCTGATCGAATGCTTCATAATTGTGTCGTTCTTCACGCATCTGCACTCGATTTCGGCGTTCAATCCATAAATCTTCTAAAAATGGTAGCCAATAGCTTCGACGTAAAATCTTTCCTGCGGCACCTTGTGGAGCTTCCCAAACAAGGCGAGGTAGCGATTCATAAAAAAATCTGAATGGTTCTCCTAAAAATAAAACTTTTGGGATTTTGACGTATTGACCAATAAATGGAACTGCATAAAAGAAACAACTATTGGCAAAAAGTATATCAAAATTTCCAGCGTTTATTTCGTCGGCACATTGTTTGCAATGGGCTTCCATTTTAAGCATATTTTGGTCTTTTTCAAAGAAAAATGACTTGATTTTGTCTTTAAATGATGTTCCTTTCGTGCGATTAAACGTGATTTTATGAATTTTTACATCAGCAGGAATCTGCATAAAACCATCAGCATCTGGCGAATTGCTCCAAATTTCAATCTGATGTCCTCTCTGATGAAGCCCATTCAAATGATAGTTCAATGCCCTGCTACCACCACCACTCGGAAGGTTATGCCAAATTGCAATTTTCATAGTTTTTCAATAAAAGTGGCTAATTTTTCAAGGGGCATTTTGGCGTATTTACGCACCCTAACCAAACGTTGAACTTTCGTTGGCTTTATATAATCGCACTTAAAGTTTTTCCAGTAAAGTTCGTTATTTGCCAAAAGTTGATTGAGATAAAGCTCAAAAAGTGGCACAATATCAGTACGTTCTTCAAAGTTAATTCTGTTTTGGTATTTAGAAACTTCGTTTGGTTGAGCAATTAGATAGCCACTATAATGAAAAAACTGTAACGGAATTTCGTCATTTATCATCCAACGATTTTCGACAAATGAACAAAGTCTTTCATGAAGGTTCCAATAAGCAACATTATTTCCTAAATGTTTATCAATGAATACTTTATCGAAATAAACAGGGAAGAATTCAGCCCAATGTTGATCAACAAAAAGTCCATTACATAGGTCGATTACACATTCATTTTTGAGTTTATCACACCACCAAGTTATCATTTTTTGTGCTTCAGTCGAGCGTTTAATTGCCACAAAGCCAAAATTAAAAATGCCAGTATTAATAATGTCTTCTTCTCTTTGCCATTTATCATCGTTGTATGGAGTGATTTTATGGGGCGTAATGACGATATTGTTTTCAGCTAAATTTTCGGTCAGATGCGTCAATTTATCAAAAACTATAATATCTGGGTCGAAATAAATAACATTTGTAATATCCGGTCGATTCTTTAAGAAATAATCAAAATAATATGGTTTTACGGCCGTATTTAATTCGGTAATATTATATCTCTCACACATTCCTTCGAAATCAGAAATATTGATTTTATCGATTTCAAGTAATTGATAATTAGGTAGTTTTGACTTGTCGATGTCTTTGGTGTCGAGTTTATCGACTAAACCTATGATGTATTCAAAGTCAGGATTTTGCTCACGTAAAGAATCTCCAAGTGTATGTGCTTGGGCTAAATAATTGACAGAACAAAGTGTAAAAGCAAGTGTCATAAAATGTGGAGCGAACATCCTGTTCGCCGAGTAAGAGATAAAAATATAAAAGTTTATGGTGGTCAGATCTTCGGTACAGACCCCAACAAACTTTCAATTTTCATCACTGAATTTTCAAAACTATATTTTTTCAAAACCTTATCTTTGGCTTTCTGCCCAAGTTGTTTGGCATAAGATTGATTTAAGAATAATTTAGTGATACTTGATGCCATCGAAAATGTATTCAAATATGGCACTATGATTCCTGCATCTTCTTCAATAAATTCACTGCAACCGCCAGTTTTATCAAAACCAATCATTGTTTTTTGTGCCAAAGCTGCTTCAAGCATCACGAGTGGGAAAGGGTCTTCTCTTGATACAATCGTAAAAATATCGAGGCAATTTATCAACTCTACTGCATCGGGTGTTTGTTCGATAAAAGTAATTTTATCACCGATTCCCATTTTGGCAATATCATACGAAATTTGTTCGTAATAATTGCCTTCCATTTTTATGCCTATCCAAACGAAATGACAATTTTCGTTGCTTATATTTAGAATCTGATTGATTACTTGCAAAAAAACATCAATACCTTTTCTCCATTCGGCATTCCCACAGCCACCAATCAAAAAACCACTTTTAGGTAAGTTGTATTTAGTTTTAATTAATTGGTTATCAGTAGTTTCAATTCTATTTAAGATACTTTCATTATCAACAAAAGAATGGATTACTTCGATTTTTTGTTCTAAGACTCCATGATTTTCGATGATGTTTTCGGCAACGGCTTGCGAGCAAGCAATAATTTTTGTTGCGTATTTAAACAAAAAATCTCGTTCGTTTTTCTGCGAATAAAGCTGAATGGAAAATTCTAATTCATGGATGTGTGCAAATAATGGTGCGTTTACAAATTCTGTTATTTTACGTAAAACTTGTGCCGAAGCAATGGTATTTGCATATATATAATCGAAATTAATCCTTTTAAGGCTTTCCAGAAGCTGCTGAATTTCATCAGTTTCGTTTTGACTTTTTACGAGTTTTGAAAATGCCTTTTTTATCCCTTTTTGCTGAGGATTAGCACTTGGCCAAAAATGGTTTGTACAAATTTCGGCAAATTCTGTGTCTAAAACTCCTCCACCTATCAATAAAAGTTGCATTTCTACACCTTTTTGTTTCAAATATTTCATTATACTCAACAAAAAAAGTTGAGCTCCCGCCCGATTGGCATCGTGACTCACAAATAGTATTTTCATTATACAGCAGGATTTAATACTTTTTTCTCAATCAGCATGATTAAAATATGAATCACTTTTATATGAATTTCTTGAATACGGTCTGCATAGCCAAAGTGTGGTACTCTGATTTCTACATCGGCCAGACCAGTTAATTTTCCACCATCATTTCCAGAAAAAATCACTACTTTCATGCTTTTTTCACGAGCTGCCTGAGTTGCATTGATGATATTTTTTGAGTTACCACTGGTGCTTATCCCCAGAAGAACATCGCCAGTATTGCCTAATCCTTCAATAAATCTTGAGAAAATATATTCAAAACCATAGTCATTTCCTACACATGAAATATGGCTTGGGTCAGAAATGGCAATGGCTGCCAATGATTTTCTGTCATCACGGTAGCGTCCCGAAAGCTCTTCGGCAAAGTGCATGGCATCGCAATGTGATCCGCCGTTGCCGCATGAGATTATTTTTTTTTTGTTTTTTATCGCATCTGCCATTAAATCAGCTGCTTGCTCAATATTCTTTATATTTTCATCCGAATTTATAAAATTATTTAGCACTTTTTGTGCTTCTTGAAGTTCGGCTATAATTTCTTTATAATTCTCCATATTTTTAATCAAAAAATCGAATCCCATTGACTAATCTGATTCTGAATATCAAATGTCATGGCTCTATTTTTTAGTTTTTCTTTGTCAATTTTTAATGTTTTATGCTGCACTTGATTCATGGCTTCCGCCAAATCTTTTGGTTTAAAACTATCAACGCTTTTGCCCATACCTTCTTGCACAAACTCCGAAATTCCACCTGAATTGTAGCCTACAATTGGTTTTTCGAGATAAGCCGCTTCAATCATCACGAGCGGAAATGGGTCTTCTTTGGCAGTTAACACAAAACCGTTGGCAATATTTAGATAATCATAATATTCATCAGATTTTTCGCCAATTTCGATAAAATTCAGCTTTTCGAGTTTTGTTCTTTGTCGAATATAATGCAAAACTCCCGTTTGTTTAACACTTCCTAGCCAAGCGAGGTAAGTATTTGCAGGTAAAAACTCAAATAAATCGCAAATTGTATCATAACCTTTCCGGAGATTCATCGAACCCGACATTATCCAAACAAAAGCATCGGTAGGAATATTGAGTTTTTTACGAATTGTTTCAGCAGGAGTTTTTATGATAATAGTTTGAGTATCTATAAATGAATGGAGTAGGAGCGTATTTTGATAACCCATTTCTTGCACTCGTTTTTCAACGATTGACGAACAACAAATAATACGGTTGGCATTATCGAATTGAAACTTGAATTCATCGTAACGGATTTCGTCATAAATACTTACCAGTTCATGCACATGTAAATCATACGGAACGTTTAGCTTTGCTGCCAATTGAGCAAATTGGGGCATGGTGAGTGTATTTAGATACCAACGGTCTGCTTTAATTTGTTTCTGAATATCAATTAATTTCTTTTCCTCGGGCGTAATTTTGAAAATTTTATGATAGATTCCCTCGTAGATTTGATAAATAAATCCACGTTTGGCAGTATGCACAAAAGTTTGGTCGGCTGTTGAGTGATTAGCAAATAATTCACCATTTTGACGAGTATAAATAGCCGTTTTTATCTTTCCAGAAAGGCGTTTCAATAAATACCATAATAGCATTTCCGAACCTGTTCGTCCGCCAGTAGGGGTGATGAAAAGAACTAATTTTTTACTCATTTGTTGGTTATTTGTTACTGGGAAATTGGTTACTGGTTATTTGAGAATTATAGAACTTATTATTGGGAAATTGTTTTTTGTTAACTAATTTCCAGTAACAAATAAACTAATCACCACTAACCAAGTTTATAAAAAGTTGGCTTTTTGAGCAAAATATTCCAAAAATATTTCGAAAATACACTAATCATATTGGCAAATTTTTTTTGGTTTTCCAGTTCAGATAATGGATTTTTTAATTTCATTAAATTTGCAACAATTTTCATTAAGAAAAAAGTAGGAATCCATAACCAATAATGAAGCATTAACAATAAATAATAAAAAGCTCCAAATTGTTTACGAATCCAAACTAGATTTGAAAGCTGAATTTGATGGTCAAAGCGATTAAAATATGTGTACTTTTGAGCTTCATCATATCTTTCAGGCTTGCTTCCCCATTCTTCATGAATGATGTTACACTCTTTGAAAACCAATAGTTTGCCGAGTTTTCCGAGTCTATATCCCCATTCTGTATCTTCGCCATATAGGAAAAATTCTTCATCAAGTCCGCCTGTTTTTTCAAAGCCTTCTCTTCTAACCATCAAAAATGCCGCCGCAATATAATCTACCTGTTCTGGGTCATGGTATTGGGTTTGACGAATAAGGGAATTTAAAAATATACGAAATTTTGGTGGAACAATCCAAAAATCACGACGAAAAGTAAAGGTATGATAGAATTTACGAGGACTTAAATCGGGAAAAACTTGGTAAGCTCCACCTGCAATTGAATCAGGGCGAGCATCGAGTTTTTCAACACAAGTGTCAATTACTGGTTCATATAATTTTGTGTCAGAATTTAAAAGTAGGAGATATTTGCCTTTAGCAATACGCATTCCAGCATTATTGGCTCGAGCAAAACCTGAATTGTAATTCATTGATAACCAGATAGTTTCGGGAAAGAATGACTTTATGTAAGCTTCGTCATCACCTTTTGAGGCATTATCTACCACAATTATTTCGTAGCTTACTTGGGTAGTAAATTGTTTGATTGTTTTGATGCATTCAACAATCAATTCGGGGGTACGATAATTGACAATTATGATAGAAACAGTTACCAAATGAATCCTAGATTTAAGTGTTACTCAAAGATTTGCGTTGATGATACTCACAATTTGCTCGACATCTTCCAATGCCAAATCATAATAAAGTGGCAAAGATAATGCTCTTTGAGCAATGTTTTCTGAAATTGGGCAAGGATTGTAAGAATCTAAGTATGGTAATTGGTTGAGAGATGGATAAAAATATCTTCTTGGAGTAATATCTTCCTTTTTGAGTGCATCAATAACTTGCAAAAGTTTGGCTTCCGATGCTAAAAGTACTGGATAATAAGCGTAATTATAATCAAATCCTTCAATATTATTAGTTGGGCGACTTAATTTTTCCCAATTCAATAAGGCATCATATTTTTCTGAAATTATTTTGCGATTATTTATAATGTCTGCTACTTTTGGTAGATTACATAGCCCCATAGCCGCATGAAACTCAGAGTTTTTACCGTTGATACCCATCGTGTAATAGTCATCATTTTTATGACCAAAACTACGATAAAGCTCGAGTTTTTTATTTAAATCATTTTCTTTAGAAACAATACACCCGCCTTCAATACTATGAAAAACTTTAGTTGCATGAAAACTACATGTTGTAATGTCACCAAATGATAGCAATGATTTGCCTTTATAAGTAGCTCCAAATCCGTGAGCACCATCGTAAATAACTTTTAGATTATGTTTTTTAGCAATAGATTCAATTTTTTCAATATTACATGGGCGTCCATATACATGAGTAGCAATGATTGCTGATGTTTTTTCGGTAATGGCAGCTTCTATCAGATCAGCATTAATATTAAATGTTTTCGACTCAATATCCACAAAAACTGGTTGCAGGTTTTCCCACAAAATAGAAGTTGTTGTGGCACAGTAAGAGAAAGGTGTAGTAATTATTTCTCCTGTTAGATTGAGTGCCTTAAGTGCCATTTGAATTGCAATCGTGCCATTTCCTACAAAAAGCAAATTTTCAACATTTAAAAATTCTTTTAACTGCCCTTCCAATTTTCTAACTAATGGCCCATTATTGGTTAGCCAAGTGTTTTCCCAAATACCTTTGATAATTTCTTGGTATTCTTCAATTGGAGGTAAAAAAGATTTTGTTACGTTTATAGCCACTATTTTAATTATCAGTAAACAATTATCAATTATTAAATCTCAATTTGGCGATGGTCGTTATCAATTTTTTATATCAAACCATCAACTTTCCAAGTTTGCACCTGAATATTGATTGGTCGTATTGCTCCTGGCCATTTCCCGTACCAGTTTGTGCCTTCTCGCCAGTCGGCTACATCGAAACTTATGGCATCTTCCATGAAATATATGGGATCTGCAGTATCTTTAACAATCATTGCTGAAATATAATATGAACCATCATTTAGGAAGTTTGCTGGAATTTCGAGCCTACCTTTAATCAATCCTTTGGAGAAAGTTTTGGCTTGACTGCCAACATTAAAGACGCATTCGCCTGTCATATTGTATAAAAATACACTCAGGTTCAAATGTGCCGATTCGAGCATATTCCAAAACTCAATATTTATTTTCAACGGTGTTCGAACATCTATGTTTTTGCTTCCGTTAATAAACTCGGGTATAATTTCAATATTTTTGATTCTCACTTGGTCGTTACCCGGAGCATTGTCGGGAGTTTCCCAGATTTGTTGAAGTTGAAATTTTGAAATGCTGGTCATATAATCGTGAAGAACTTCACCAACCTCACCATATTTTACTAAACTTCCTTTTTTTAAAAATGCTGCTTTATTACAAAGTCCTTGAATGGCAGTTGAGTTATGACTTACAAATAAAATTGTTCGTCCACTACTCGAGACATCTTTCATTTTACCAAGGCATTTTTTCTGAAATTCAGAATCTCCTACAGCCAAAACTTCATCAACGATTAAGATTTCAGGTTCGAGGTGAGCAGCTATTGCAAAGCCTAAACGCACGTACATTCCGGATGAGTAGCGTTTTACTGGTGTATCTAAAAATTTCTCGATGCCTGCAAAACTCACAATTTCGTCGAATTGGTGTTTGATTTCTTGTTGCTTCATTCCCAAAATCGCACCATTTAGAAAAATGTTTTCTCGACCAGTCAAGTCTGGATGAAAACCAGTTCCAACTTCGAGTAGACTTGCCATTCTACCATTTACCTTTACTTGGCCGCTGCTCGGTTCAGTGATTCGGCTTAAAATTTTTAGTAAAGTAGATTTCCCAGCTCCATTTGAGCCAACGATTCCAATACGGTCACCTTGCTCAATATCGAAACTTACGTCGCGTAAAGCCCAGAATATTTCTTTGGTTTCTTCATCATCTTTAGATGTAAATAATTCACCAAAAAATCCTGAAACACTTTCTTTTAAATTTTGGTAATTCTTTTTTTTATGACTAAGAATATACTTTTTTGAAATATTTTCAATTGAAATTGCTTTCATTATTTTGCAAAAAGCTTTTGGCGTTTAGCTATTAGGATATAAATGTAAGAATAATAACTATCTGCTAACTACAAATAGCTATTTTATAAATGGTCAACAAATGAATTTTCATTTTTACGGAAAAACCATATTGAAAATAGCACAGATATGATTACGAAAATGAGCATCGGAATAAAACTTTGCCAGTTAAATTTGGCAAAATCCCCTAATAAACACCATCGCAATCCATCAATTGCACCCGCTACAGGGTTTAGGTTATAAATTGGATACCACCACTCGGTTTTAACTCGTTCACTTGAGTAAGCAACTGGAGAAATAAAGTATCCAAATTGAACTATAAATGGGATAATTTGAGCGATATCTCTGTATTTGACATTTAAAACCGAAGCAAATAGCCCCGAACCAAATGCAGCTAAGTAAGCCAAAATTAAAAATATTGGTGCGAAAAAAAAATGCCAGCCTGGAAGAAATTGGAAATATATACAAAAGGCAAAGAACATTGCAAATGCAATCATTGCATCGAGTAAACCAACTAGAAGTGAACTAAAAGGTATAATTATTCTTGGGAAATATACCTTCGAAACTAAGTTTCCATTTCCTACAATACTATTGCTAATTTGAGAAAGTGATTGTGAAAAAAACAACCAAATAATTACCCCTGGAATGACAACAAGTATATAGGGTATGCTTGAATCCTGTTCAAGTTTTGCAATTTTTCCAAAAGCAAAAACCATTACCAATGCTGTCAATAATGGCCTAATTACCCCCCATGCTACACCCAAAATTGTTTGTTTGTAACGAACCATCACATCACGTTTGCCGAGAATCCAGAATAATTCTCTTTGTCGCCAAACTTCTCTCCAATAATTCAAAGAGGATTTGCCTACTTTGATAAATACTTCATTTCTATCCATTTATTTAATACCTTCGAAATAGAAGGAAAAAACATTTTTTTAAAATTCAAACCAACCATTTTAACTTATCAATTCTTGATAAGATTTACGCATGATAATAAAAATCAAGCAAAGGAAAAACCCTACAAAAGCCCCAGTTTGTGTATTTCCACCAACAGTATAAGTGCGTTGCAAGAGAGGAAGTCTTACAGGCTGCAACACAGTAAAGAGAGGTGTCACGTTGATTAATTGCATTTTTAGTTGTTCGACGGCTGCTAGCTGCTGAAAATATTGAGTTGAAACATAATTATTGCTGCGGTTCAGCTGCATAGTTTTCATTGGTGCTGTTGGGTCAATCGCATTTTGATTCTGGAACTGTGTATTGGCCAATTGGCGGTCTGTAGAACTTAGTTTTATTTCTAATTCACGCAGACGACGCATCTGTATATCGTAGATTTCACGCGTTTTTTGAGTTCGCACTTCAATGTAGAACTCTTTTAAGGTTTTTAAAAGAGTCTCTAACCATACCTGAGTCAAATATTCACTGTTGGTTGTTGCCGAAAGTACCATTATTGAACCCATTTTATCAAGTGGTTGAAGTGCTGTTTGAGCTTCAAGTTTTTCATAAATGGTTGCCATCAAAATGTTTTCATCTTTAGTGAAGTTATTGACTGGTTTTGATTGAAAACGATATTTAATTGCTTTAAAATTAGGTTCATGTAGTAAGTCACCTCCCCATTCCTTTTTAGCAATATCACTACTGTCTTTATAAAAATTTATAAAAAGAGTTTTCTTGCCACCAATTAAAACTTCTTGCATTAATGCTTTTTCATAGAGTGTTTTTGATGAAATAAAGAGTCCAAAGTTTCCACCACTAAACAAATCGTTTGAAGTTGTACCCATCCCCATCCCAAAAGCTCCTGCAAGACCTCCTAATCCACCCATTGCCATTTGTTGGCCTCCACCAGCTTCTAAATTAAACTGTATTTCGCCAGTATAATCAGTATCTTTTAATTCCTTAACATCAAGTAGAATACTAATGAGCGTACCGAAAGAAATACTAATTAGAAGTAGTCTCCATTCATTACTAATTAGTTTAAATACACCAATAACTTTCTTGATTAAATCTTTGGTGTTTATTTGCTCTTCTTGTATGGTTTGATAATCTGCCATTTCGATTTTTTAGAATTTTAAATTACTAATACTTTCAATTATTTACTTAACTGAAAAATAGCTAAAACACTCAAAAATGCTGTCATAGTACCTGCAATAGTTGCAAATAAACCTTGTACTTGAGCAATTTGTTGTTGAGCTGTAACTGTTTTTTGTGGAATAATTATTTCAGAACCTGGAGCGATTTTTGGATAAATATTTACAAATAAAACTCTACGAGTTCTATCTACTGACCCATTTGCATACAAAACATAAGATTTACTTTTCAATGATTTTTTTGTAAATCCACCAGCGTTTGAGATATAATTAATAAAACCTTTCTCATCTAAATATTTAATTGTTGTTGGATAAAGTACTTCACCTTGTACACGTACAGTTTCAAGTCTTTTAGGTATTCTAATAATGTCCCCATTTTGTAAAATCATATCTTCATCCGAGCCCGGATTTTGCATGATTTTTGTTAAATTAATTCCAATTGAAGAAATTGTTGTAGCATTGATGTCTTCTACTTCAACCGCCTGATTATCCCTAACACTATTTGATATCTCAGCAATCGCTTTTCTTCGTTGTGCAAGCTCTATTTCGCTTAACTGAATTTGTCTAACCAAAGTTGCTCCTTCTAAATATGCCTGTGGACTTAAACCTCCAGACCGTTCAATTAAATCCGAAATTTTTTCGGTTTTACTTTTTATGCCATAAGTGGCAGGGAAAATAACTTCACCTTGAATTTCGGCAAAAGTTTGCTCAATATAATTAGGTGAACGACGAATGAATATTTCGTCGAAAGGATATAAAACAAATTTATTGCCTGTTAAATCGACTTTAAGGTCAGCATTTATACTAAAAGTGTAGGTATCAGAAATTTGAGCGTTTGTAGCAGTTGGGTCAACATTTCTTTTGCGACGCACAACCTCAACTCTTGACAATGATGCAGACTCTGACAAACCACCAATTTTAACTAAAACATCTTCAATTGTCATGTTTCTCACAAACGGAATTTCTATACCATCAACACCTGCAGCATTATTTACGGCACCTTGAATTCTTACATAAGCAGGTTCGGTTAAGTCGAATATCGATGGAATTGTTATGACGTCTTCACGTTTTAAAACTACATCAGCTGTTTTGCCAGTAATAATATCGTCATAATTAACAGCAATATTTTCAACAATCATATTTTCCTGTGTTCTTATTATTGATATTCTACCTATCAATGCCTCACCTTTGAGACCTTCAGCTGATTTGATTAGTTGTGTAAGAGTTGGACTTGTCTCTAATGAATATTCACCGGGACGGAAAATTGCACCGTTTATAGCAACCATGTTTTCGAAACGTTCTAGTACACGTTCAATCACTACCGAGTCGCCAGATTGCATTTTGAAATTCGAGAATTCAGCTTCCATCACATCTAAAAGTTTTCTTTCACGTGCCGTATTTCGATATACTTTCAAGCGGTGGCGATAAGCATAAGGAGCAAAACCTCCTGCGTATTCGATTACTTTATTAAGTTTTTCATCGTCTACGAGTTCAAACAAACCTTCCCTTTTAGTATTTCCTTTTACTGCGATTCTTGAGGTATATGGTAATACTTGGATAATATCTTGATCTTGTAATATTATATTGTTTTTAGTAAAACCATTCATTAATAATTCATAAATATCAAATGTTGAAACAATTCTATTGTTTCGGATGATGTTTATTTTTCGGTATGTTCCAACTTCATTCGGACCACCACATGCGTATAAGGCGTTTTGTACCGAAGATAATGACGACAATGTATAGGTACCAGGGGCAATTACCTCGCCGGTTACAGTAATTTTAATACTTTTTATGTTTCCAAGTGTTACGTTCATAAAAGTATTAGCAGGAAAACCGGAAAAAGAATTTAAGCCAATATAAATCTTCGACAAACTACTTTTTATCTTTTCTCTAGCTTGTTCAATTGTAGACCCTGCTAAATATATTAATCCAACTTTTTCTAAGTTTATATATCCATCCGCCGAAATAATTGGTTTATAAAACGTCTGCGAATATCCATACAAATCAATCAGTAATTGATCATTTGGCCCCAAGACGTAATTGCTTGGTGTTGCAATATTGCTCGCAGGTGTTGGGTCAAATTTTACGGTATTAAATAGATTGTATCCAAAAATTCGTCTTCTTAATGTTGCCTTTGCAGCATCTTGATTAGCTTCCTGCTCACGGATAATTCTAAGTGAATCTTCCTTGTTTATTGCTCTTTGGTCATTTGGTGCTGCTTGTATATTCCTTACTGCGTTGGGGTCATTATTATTTAAAATCCTATTTTTTGCCGGAAGTGGCATATTTGCTACTCCTTGATTTATGTTGCCGTTATTGACAGGAATGCCAGTTGGAATATTTGTTGGAAGATTGGCTGGCATCGCTGTTGGCCCAGTAGGTGCAGCGACAGGATTTTGTCCAAATGTTTTACTGAAAATCAGTATAAAAAGCGTAAATTTGAAAAAAAATTGTGAAAAACTAATCTTGTTTAATTTCATATCATTAACGTTATTTGTCAAATTCCTTTCTCTTTTGTTCTTTTGTCTAACAAAATTGTTATGCAAAGTAACACAAGATTTTTTATTTTGTTGCTGTTTCATATCAAGTATGTATTAAAAAGAACTTTGAAACACAAAGTAAATAATAAAACTCCAAACTACAAAATATTCAACAAAAATGGCCGAGATAAAAGAAGTAACCTATAATGAAGATAGTATTCGCTCACTTGATTGGAAAGAACATATTCGTTTACGCCCTGGTATGTATATTGGAAAATTGGGCGATGGCTCTGCAGCAGATGATGGAATATATGTTTTGCTAAAAGAGGTTATGGATAATTGTATTGACGAATATGCAATGGGATACGGGAAATCAGTTGAAATAAAACTCGATGAAGGAAAGGTTGAGGTGCGTGATTATGGCCGAGGAATTCCACTCGGTAAAGTTGTTGATGTAGTTTCAAAAATTAATACAGGTGCAAAATACGATAGCAAGGCTTTTCAGAAAGCGGTTGGTTTGAATGGGGTAGGAACCAAGGCAGTCAATGCACTCTCATCCTATTTCAAAGTACATGCTTTTCGTGAAGGAAAAGCAAAATGGGCTGAATTCAGTAAAGGTGAACTTACAAATGAGTCTGATATTCTAGATTCTGACCAAAAGAATGGAACACATGTAATATTTGAACCAGATAACACCGTATTCAAAAACTATCATTATATTCCACAATATGTTGAGGCAATGATTTGGAATTATTGTTATTTAAATGCTGGGATGACAATTGTTTTTAATAAGCAAAAGTATATTTCTCACAATGGACTTTTAGATTTATTGAGAAGAAAAACCGACGAAGATTTATTGCGTTACCCAATTATTCACCTGAAGGGTGAAGATATTGAAGTGGCAATTTCGCATGGAAACCAATATGGTGAAGAATATTATTCCTTTGTAAATGGTCAGAATACAACACAAGGAGGAACACATCTTTCTGGATTTAAAGAGGCATTAGTTCGTACAATCAGAGAGCATTTTGGCAAAGACTATGCTCCCGAAGATATTCGTCAGTCTGTAATTGCAGCTATTTCAATTCGGGTGCAAGAACCTGTTTTTGAATCTCAAACCAAAACAAAACTTGGTTCGGCTACTATTTCCCCCGAACCAAACTCTGCGACCGTCAGAACTTTTATTAGTGATTTTTTGAAAGAAAAACTTGATAATTTCTTGCACATGAATTTGCCGGTTAAAGAAGCAATCAAGAAAAGAATTGAGCAGTCGGAGCGTGAACGTAAAGAATTGGCAGGTGTAAGAAAGTTGGCCAATGAAAGAGCCAAAAAGGCTAATTTACATAACAAAAAGTTAAGAGATTGTCGTTTTCATTTAGATGATGAGAAAAACGAAAAGCGTTTTGATAGTGTTATGTTTATCACCGAAGGAGATTCTGCCAGTGGGTCGATTACCAAAGCTCGTAATCCTGAACTTCAAGCCGTGTTTAGTTTGCGTGGAAAACCACTGAATAGTTTCGGACTCACGAAGAAAATTGTTTACGAAAACGAAGAGTTTAATCTGCTTCAACATGCCTTAAACATAGAAAACAGTTTAGAAGATTTACGCTATAATAAAATTATCGTAGCTACCGATGCCGATGTTGATGGTATGCACATTCGTTTGTTATTACTGACATTTTTCTTGCAGTTTTTCCCAGATTTGGTACGAGAAGGGCATTTATATATTCTCGAAACTCCTTTGTTTCGAGTGAGAAATAAAAAGGAGACGATTTATTGCTATTCGGACGAAGAAAGACAAAGAGCTATCACCAAACTTTCCCCAAAACCAGAAATCACTCGTTTTAAAGGTTTGGGTGAGATTTCTCCGAACGAATTTGAAAATTTTATTGGTGAAGACATTCGTCTCGAACCTGTAATTTTGGAAAAAGAGTCTTCAATTCCGAAGATTTTGAGTTATTATATGGGTAAAAACACGCCAGAACGTCAGAAATTTATCATTGATAATCTGCGAGTTGATAAGGATGTGATAGATGAAGTATTGGCTGAGATTTTGGATATTAAAGCATAGTATTTCGACTACGCTCAAAATCGACAATGCCGAAACCACTAATTTTATTTAAAACAAAACCATACTACCACATGAAACAATAATTCACACTTATAACATGTATAATTTTATTTATTACCTATAAACTCAAAGACCCTACGACAAGTTTTATTACAGGCCTTGAACCTAATTTTGAAAATTTTTAGTTGATAAGAAAATTGATAAAGATGGAATTATTAATGGGCAGATGAATAGTGCCGATGCAACATGTATAGGTAGTTTGGGAGTTGATGGTTTACAAATTAAAAGCCTAGTAGAAATTGAGAATTTGTTGGTTTGAAGTATTTGGATTGGAGTCGTGTTCAATTAAATAATGCTGATTTAAGTAAAAATAAGAACTTACAATATTTGTCCTTTTCTGCTGATCAATTAAGTATTTTAGATTTAAATACAAGTATACATAGAAAAATTATATACTTCCAATAAACAATTTAAAGTTATTTTTTTAAATTTCCCAAATGAAAACACGATAAGTGCCAAAACCATAAATGTATATTATTATTCTTATTGTTGGATAAAGGATCCAAGTTGCTGTCTTGCTATTCGTAAACATAAAAAAATCTAAAATTTAAAAAAATTATAACCAAACCAACCTCTTATCAAAGTGACTCTCGACGACGTAAGAAAAGATATTGATACCATTGACGACCAATTGCTCGTGCTACTCAATCAACGTATGAAACTCGTACACAAAGTAGGAGAAATCAAGCGTTCGACCAAAGCAATTATATATCGCCCCGAAAGAGAAAAACAAATTCTCGACCGGATGAATGCTCAAAATGATGGCCCTCTCAATAAAGAAGCTATTGAAGCCATTTATTTGGAGATTTTTGCTGCTGCACGAAACATTGAATTGCCCGAAAGAGTCGCTTTTCTTGGCCCCGAAGGAAGTTTTACGCATCAAGCTGCCGAGAGTCGTTTTGGTGCGATGAGCGAGTATATGACTTTGCCAACAATCAAGTCAGTTTTTGAAGCTGTTGATACGGGCCGTGCTAAATTTGGTGTAATTCCAATAGAAAATAACCAAGAAGGTATTGTGTATGAAACAGTAGATTTACTTAATGCTATGAATGTGAATATTGCGGCAGAATTAAAAATTCCTGTGCATTTTTCACTCGCAACTGAAGCCGAAAATCCTTCTAAAATCAAGCGTATTTATTCAAAAGATATTGCTTTTCGTCAATGTAGAGGTTTTTTGAATAAATATTTTGAACAAACACACCCCGAAGAAATTCAAGTAGAATCCACTTCCAAGGCTGCCAAACTTGCTGCAGAAGACCCAGAAAGTGCCGCTATTTGTTCGGAGATTGCAGCAAAATTATTTGGTTTGCCAACCCTATTCAATAATATTGAAGATAATAGTCAGAATCGTACTCGCTTCTTTATTTTGGCTAAGGATTTTATAAATGCAAAAAGTGATAATGACAAAACAACTATTATTGCTCGTCTGCCAGATACCGATAAGCCAGGTATCTTAGCTGGCTTTTTACAAGATTTTAAAAAATCGGGTATTAACTTAACAAAAATTGAAAGTAGACCGTATAAAGGTGATGAAGATTTTAATTTTTGGTTCTTTATTGAATTAGAAGGATTCTTTCAAGATGAAAATGTTGAGAAGGTTTTTAAAAAATATAAAAATTCAATCAAATGGTTAGGAAGTTATGTTAGAAACGCCTAAAAATGTTTTGAATTATGGGTTCCGAGCTCAATGAGTTATCGAAAAGGTTTCTAGTTTTCTTTACTTCTTAAAGTCATTTATGAGAAAAAATAACTTACGATTTAACTGATATAAATGTTAAATATAAATGGGCAAATGCTCATTTATATTTACCTATTTATTTCTAAAAATCGCGAAAAGTGCGATAATTACCCAAACAACATTCACTGCAACCGAAGGATAGGCATGGTGTGCATAGGTATTGATTATAAAGCAGATTCCACCTATCAAATTTGCCCAAATATATGTGCTATCTTTTGAATCTAGCTTACCTTGAATATTTAAATAGTAAGAACCTACAATGAGTATCGAACCAATCCAACCAACTATTTCTATCAATAAATTCATTTTTTAATTTCTTCTAAATTGACTATCAACGGCTAAAATATATTTTGCTTTTGTTTTATCGTCCAGAATTTGTGACTTTAACTCCTCTAAACTGTTGAATTTCTGCTCTGATCTGATATAATCTACTATTTCAACTGTTACGGTTTCGCCGTAAATATCATCATCAAAATTAAAAATATTAACTTCTTGAGTGCGTCCAACACCATCAACTGTCGGGCGAGTGCCGATATTCATCATTCCATCGTGCCACTGATTACGAAAGAAGGTTTTGACTGCATAAACACCATTAACAGGAATCAATTTATAAAATTGAGCAACCTGAATATTTGCCGTTGGAAAACCGATAGTTCTCCCGAGTTGTCGGCCTTTAACTACAATTCCTGTAAAACTGTATTTTCTACCTAATAATTCGTTTGCAGAACTGACTTCTCCGTTTAGTAATGACTGCCGTATTTTAGTTGAACTAATCGTAAGGTGATCAATTTCTTGTCGAGGAATTTCTTCAATATCGACACCAAAAACTTCGGAATTTTGATTTAAGTAGTCAAAACTTCCTTCACGGTTTCTTCCAAATCGGTGGTCATATCCAATTACCAATTTCTTGGTACCTATTTTGTCAATTAGAATATTCCTGACATATTCTTCTGAACTCAATTCCGAAAATTCACGAGTAAACGGCAATATCAATAAATGGTCAACTCCTTGATTTTTCGATTTGACACCCGCAAGAAGTTCTATTTTTTCATCAATTGTAGAAAGGAGTTTTAGATCTTGGCTGTCTTTTGATACCACAACTCTTGGATGTGGCCAAAAAGTTAGTACTACCGATTCTCCGTCTGTTTTCTGGGCAGTTTCTCTTAAAATTTGAAGAATTTTTTGATGACCCAAATGAACCCCATCAAACGTTCCGCTTGTAACAATTGCGTTATTTAAAGCCTTGAAGTCTGCTAAATTATAATATACTTTCACTGTTGATTATTCAAATTTTCATTTTTACTAAATCTTTCGGCGATATTTTCTAAAAACTGTTCAATTTTTAAAGATTCTTCAATTTTAAACTCTCCGATCCGTGTTCTACGTAAAGCACTCATATAGGCTCCTGAATTAAGTAATTTGCCAAAATCCCTAACCAAACTTCTAATGTAAGTACCTTTCGAACAAACAATTCTGAAAGAAATTTCTGGAAAATTCCTCGCATCAATTTCAAATTCCTTTACCTCTACTTGCCGAGATTTAATGATAACTTCTTCACCTTTTCGAGCCGATTCATACGCTCGTTTACCATTAATTCTAATAGCCGAATGAGCGGGAGGAATTTGTTGAATCACACCAGTAAGTTGAATAACTACCTGATTTAAAGCTTCCTGTGTAATATGATTAGTTGGATATTCGGCATTAAATTCGGTTTCTAAATCTACCGAAGGTGTGGTTTTTCCTAATTCTAAAGTGCCAGTATATTCTTTTTCTTGTGCCTGAAATGTGTCAATTTGTTTGGTCATTTTTCCTGTACAAAGAATTAGTAAACCAGTTGCCAATGGGTCTAATGTTCCTGCATGACCTACTTTTTTGTATTTACCTGCCCAACGAATCTTGTTTACAACATCAAAAGATGTCCATTTTAAAGGTTTGTCTATCAGTATTACTTCATTCCTCTCATCCATCTAAACCAATATTAAGTATAACATTATAAAGAAATATTTTCGTCAGTCGTTTATTTGCTTATTAACTAAATGACTCTTATGTCATATCCAGCTGCCAAAAGTCCTAAAATAATCAAACCTACAATTATTCGGTAATAGCCAAAAACTTTGAAACCGTATTTTTGTAAATATCCAATAAAAAATTTGATGGCAGCCATTGCTACAATAAATGCAACTATATTACCGAGAGCTAAATATAATAATTGGTCAGTTGAGAGCGTCAAAGAACCAGATTTGAAGCCTTTCAGAAGTTTATAAGCTGAAGCTGCAAACATTGTAGGAACTGCTAAGAAAAAAGAAAATTCTGCAGCATCTTTACGGGGAAGACCTTGAAACATACCACCAATAATACTTGCCGCCGAACGAGAAACGCCTGGAATCATAGCAATACACTGAAAAAGACCGATTTTTACGGCATCAAGGTAAGTTGTGTCATTCTTTGTAGCTTTATCTTCAAAATATTTATCAATAAAAATCAATATAATTCCACCTAGAACCAGCATTACGGCCACAACGGCTACACTTTCGAGTAATTGGTCAATTAAATCATTTAAAACAAAACCAATAACAGCTGCTGGAATAAATGCGGCCAATAGTTTTTTGTAGAATTCAAAAGTTTGAAAGAAACGTTTTCTATACAAAACAACGACTGAGAGAATTGCTCCAAATTGAATATTTACTTCGAAAATTTTAGTGAATGGATCTTTACTAATACCCATCAATGAGGAGCCGATGATCATGTGTCCAGTCGAACTTATTGGTAAATACTCAGTGATTCCTTCGACTATCGCAAGTATAATTGCGTAAATTAAATTCATGGATTATTAAAATTTAATGAGGATAAATATATAAGAAAACTGATAGTAAGCAGTTATTAAACAATAGTCGTAAGACTAAATTTATATAACTATCTGACTATCAGTTTATTATGAACTAAATAAAAAAAATTATTTTTTCTTGAAAATAGTATAAAATTGAAAAATGAAACCAATAAATGCAATAGCTGGTCCGAGTGTTATACCCAAAAATCCAAAACCAAATTCTTCTTTATCGAGTGTCATTACAAAGAAACCAGCGAAAATAAGAACAATTCCAGCAATCATTAATGTAAAATTATTTTTGCTAAAAGGAAGAGCGTCTTGATTGCCTGTTTTTTCAGTCGGAGTGTTGTTTATTGTATTTTTCATTATTATCTTATGTTAATATATTTAATTTAAATCTTCTAAATCAGTTCTCAA
>NZ_CALCZQ010000010.1 GCF_937903345.1 uncultured Emticicia sp.
AATATTAGTTTATCTATATTTAATAAAGCGATGTGCGAAAATGGAACCATTTATAATATTTTGAATAATTGTTAGCTATGAGAGTCATTTAAATGTTACAAATATAATACAATATTATAATACTATGTATAAAAAATATGATGAATGGTTTTTTTTAATTATGAATGGCTTTTTAAAATCTATATTTATTTGTATGATTTTTAGTATGTTCTTACATACATATACCTACGCACAAGTAGATAATATTAACCTTGAAAATAATCAAAAAATTACAGGTGTTAATGTAGGAAAAGTACAATTTAATTTAAATTCTTTGATTTATATTAAAAACAATGAATATTTCAATGAAATAGCTGATGGCTATACACTTATAGGCTATTATATTAACCCGACAGTTGCGTATAGACTTCACAAAAAAGTGCAAATTGATGCTGGTTTGTTTGTCAGAAAAGAATATGGCTATAATGGACTAAAAGAAATTGAGCCGACTTTTACTGTGCAGATAAAACAAAAGGATTGGCGGTTTTTGTTTGGAAATATTGAAGGGAATATCAACCATCGATTGATTGAGCCTTTGATGACTTTTGAGCGTGTTTTAATTCAACCCTTAGAACACGGTTTTCAAGCAAAGTTTCAGAGAAAAGATGCCTATTTTGATGGCTGGCTCGATTGGCAGCAAACTACGATTGCGGGCAAAACAAATCAAGAGCGTATTTGGGCTGGTGCGTCGTTTTTCAGCCAAGCGGCAAGTATCAAAGATATAAAATTTCAGGCTCTCGCTCAGGCTAGTGTGTTTCATATTGGCGGACAGAATATTCAAACTTTACAGCCTGTGCGTACGTTCATAAACCCTGCGGTTGGACTTCGCGTTAAGAAAAATTTCGGTAAAAATCAGTCGCTAACGATTGATAATTATTACGTCGGTTATTTCGAGTCACCTCTGCAAGGAACCGCCTATTATTTGAATACTTTTTGGAAAAATACAAATTATCAAGTAGGTTTTAATTATTGGTTTGGAAGCTTCTTTAATTCGCCATTTGGCAATGATTTGATGCAATCTACTTCTCGGAAATTTAATAATGCTTCGTATTATGAAAACATTCGTAGTTTGCTGATTTTGAGGCTCGTGCGAGATTGGAAGATTTCGGAAAAAGTAAAAATATCGCTCAGAGTTGAGCCGTATTATGACCTGAATAATAGAATTTTTGAACATTCAGAAGGTCTTTATTTGAGCTGTAAATTATAAAATACGATAAGTGTAAATAGTTTATAATCAAACAGTTGACTATAGTTAGTGTTTTTTTAAAAGAAATTGAAAATTTCGGAATGTATATTATATGATTTTATAATAAGTTTTTAGAGATAATTACACGACTAAATAATAAAAAAAACGTGGAAATTTACAGGGGTAAACTAGCCACGTTAACACGTCTAAATCGGAAATGTGTATTTATTAATCTCTTTGTTTTGGTTCATACTTTTCGGGAGCATATAAAAACCCAAATGCCTCAGCACCTTCTTTTGTATGTACTTTGTGGTGAATATAATGTGCATGTATGATACGCTTCATGTATTTGCTTTTAGCCACAAATTTTATTTTTACTCGGCGATGAACGATAATATCGTGAAACACAAAATAGGCAACGCCATAGCAAGTTACACCTGCACCAAACCAAGTTAAATACCAAAAATTTGGGTGGAGATTACCATAAATTATTGTTGATGACGCCACGATACTAAAGACGATAGCATAGTAGTCATTTTTTTCAAAAAAACCTTTATGGTGGTTGTGGTGATCGGCGTGCCATGCCCAGCCAAAACCGTGCATGATATATTTATGGGCAAACCAAGCCATGAATTCCATGAATGCAAATGTGCCGATTACGATTAAAAACTTTAGAAGCATATTGTAATGAATAATTGAATTAGTTCTGAATCATTAACACAAAATTACAACTGTTTGTTTGGCGAATAGATTTTTTAGGACAGTTTTTTTGACAAAAAAATCTCTGTTTGAATTACAAACAGGGATTTTTATTAATCTGATTTTTTTATTTCTTAGTAAACGATAAATTTGTGAGATAAGATAGACGTACAGTTGGATTATGTTCTTCAATTGTATCCGAAAAATTCCAAATATTTTGATGAATATAGCACACCTGAATTTGGTGATGAGGGTTGATGATATAGCCTAAACCGATAATGATTCTGTTTTGATTAATGAAGGTTTTACCGACATTGTTTTTGCTAACGTCAGTTCCGAGAGAACCTATGTTCATAAATGCTTCATCGCCGATGATGGCAAGTAATATGGGCTAACTTTCTACTATTTGGATAGGATAAATTGCCAAAACCATATAACGAAAGTGGTCACGAAATTTATAATTGTTGATTGCATAATCGTTTTGGCTTGTTTATACTACCTTCAATACCTACAAATCAGAACTCATTTCGTACGCGATTAGTAAGTTTCAAATCACCAAATTGATGATTGAAAGTGCATAGTAGCCAAGGGTGATTTTCAGGAATTGGGCGATTGTTAATGGCAGGACTTCCATAAACATGTGTATTATAATGGCTAAAACCTACACTTCCGATAAAATGCTTTTTGAACTGATAATCAAAAGATGTAGGAATAAAATGCTGCTGTTTTTCGCTGAGACCGTTGGCAAAACGCATGTATGCTTCAAGCGTGAAAGATAGTTTTTTGGTGAGCATTTTTTTGCCTACATAATGCAATCAGATAGCAATGTTTTGGATTTTAGTTTGTGCATAGAGATTTTCGATAGTGCAAAGGAGTATTGCACCGAAAATATATTTTTTCATGGTTTTTTAGACAATAGTTTTCCAGCCACGACCAAAATAGGTTGTGTTTAAGAATGGACACTCTCTAATTAAAACTTTAGTTTTCAAATAATTTCCCCTCCTTAAAAAGGAGGGGAAATTTCTTTTTAATTGGAAAGTTATCTAATGAAATTTGCAATTTTTTTGATTGAAAAAAAGTCATTAATAAATCAAATAAAAAGAATGTTTTGAACAAAAATAATAGCGAAATGCAGAAGAATTGACTTCAGCTAATAAGACTTTATATCTGATTTATCCGAATCTTACTTTTTGCGAGTAGCCAAATGATGCTCTGATACTGGATGGTGCATTTCTAAGCCTATGATTTCTACTTTCCCGCCACTGGCCTTATAATCATGCTCGAAATGATACAGATTTTCCATCACCGAATGGTCAATCATTTTGGTGTTTTTTAAGTCAATTGTAACTTTAAAACCAGGCGGAATCGCTTCTAATTTGCTTTTTATTCCCATATAATTACTAAAAACAGCAGATTGATTGATTTCAACTAAATATTCATCATCGGTAAACGAAACTTCTGTTGGTGCTTGAAAAAGTGTTTTCAATAAATCCCAGTCAACCACATTAATAAGAATTTGTAGGACAATTCCTGCTGCAATTCCAACCAAAAGGTCCTTATACAGCGTGAAGGAAATAGTTACTAAGAATATAGCCAATTGCTCTTTTCCGATTTTGAAGGTTTGTATAAATTCTCTTGGGTGAGCCAATTTGATACCTACTGTAATCAACATAGCAGCCAATGCAGTATTTGGAATCAACTCTATAAGGTGCGAAGCTAATAATACGAAGGCTAAAATAAAGAATCCGTGGAAGAAGTTTGCCCAACGGGTTTTTGCTCCGTTATTTACATTTGATGAACTACGAGCAACCTCGGAAATCATAGGCAATCCACCTAAAACCGCTGCAAGGGTATTGCCAATTCCTATTGCTATTAGGTCTTTATTCATATCTGATTTACGACGATAGGGGTCGAGCATATCAATGGCTTTTACGGTTAATAAAGATTCTAACGAACCTACTATAGCAAACATAATCACATATTTAATAAACACACCTGTCCGAGAAAAACCAGTAAAATCGACATTTATTTTAATGTTTTCAAGTAAATTTCCGATGTGAACCAAAGCATAATCAGGCTCAGTTCTTTGGAAATCCATTAGCAACTCAGCAGGAATTGCAAGTATTAAAACAACCAAAGGAGCTGGTACTTTCTTGAGTGGACCTTTAATAAATTGCCAGCCCAGCATTATTGCCAAACTTACAACTCCGATTGGTGTAGCTTTAGGATCGAGGTGCATGATAAACTCTGGAATCGAAGCCAATAATGTGATAGGGCCTTTACCGTTTGTCATTGTTGGAGCCACATCTAACAATATAGGAATTTGCTTGGCAATGATTATTAATCCAATAGCTGCGAGCATTCCGTGAATGGCAGAAAGCGGGAAGAAATCGGCCAGCTTTCCGAGTTTGAAAATCCCAAATAAAATTTGTATCAAACCTGCTATAACCATTGCTCCAAGAGATAAGTGCCAGCCAATTTCACCGCCACCAAATTCCTCAACAGCACCGGCTACAATTACAATCAAACCTGCCGCAGGTCCTTTTATTGTGAGACGTGAACCCATAAATAGGCTTACTAGAAGACCCCCGATAATGGCTGTAACCAAGCCCATAATTGGAGGGAACTCTGATGCTTTGGCAATACCTAAACTTAAAGGTAAAGCCAATAGAAACACGATAAAACCAGAAATTGCATCTGTTGAGAAGTTTTCTTTCAAACCTTCAATACCGTCTTTTGGCAACATGAGTTTTACTTTATTTTCCATTTTTTTATAAAAAAGTTACTTTTATTAGAATTTGTATTAAGCTTGTTATTGGTTACCTGTGATTATTTAATGAATAACTGGTGATTTGTTAATGAGAACCGATAAACAGTCCTACGGTAACCAATCTCTATTTCTCAAATCAAGAAGATTTATAAGCTATTTCCTGATATGTTTTAAAATGCGGCCTGAGAAATAGGCTAGCATAAACGAATCAATGAAATACCAGCCAAGATATAGTTCGATGCCGTAGCTTAATCCAAAACTAATCGATTTTCATGAATATGACTAAATACTTAGTCAAGAACGAGGAAAGTTAGCGTAATTTGGAAGCCTGCTAAACCCCAAAAAGCCAACAAAAAGACGAACGAAAACTTCGGATATTTGAATGTATACACATAAAATTGGTTGAGGCCAATATTTTGTTCGTAACTTTTGATTCTCAAGATTCCCTAATTGTCCACAATTCCTAAAATAATTATACGGCTTAGATATAAAATAACTTTAGTAAATTAAAATCTTTTATTGAATGTAATTGTCAAAGCAACCCAAAAGTGATTAATTTTCAGCAATAACCAACAACTCATCAATGGATTTTTTTCGCTCCGAAAACAATTTCATCCTCATCAATAGACCGATCAATGCAAAACGCCTCTGGAAGATATTCGTATGTTAGTTCGCTGTAATTTTCGTTCATAAATAAAAACACAAGCCCAAAATAAATAGGCAGAAATAAAGAGTAAATATAGATTAAGGTAAAGAAATAAAGTTTTCTAGTGAGGTTTTTGCGTTTTTTTTAAGGCATAAAATTCATGACAATAGCTACTGCTGCTCCAAATAGGGACGAATAAAACCACACAATAAAATATACTATTTATCACTTAATTAAGAATGCAAAATATTACTTAATTTGATTATTTTAATTATCATTCAAAAACGCTGTTTTACGGCAAAATTAGCCGCTCTAGCCGTAAGAGCCATATACGTAAGCGACGGGTTTTGGGTAGAGGTTGAGGTCATACACGAACCATCGGTCACGAAAACATTTTTACAGTTGTGCAATTGATTCCAATTATTGAGCAAAGAAGTTTTCGGGTCTTTTCCCATTCTTACACCGCCCATTTCGTGATTTTCGTTACCTGGAAGTCGTTTTGTATCAATCGGCTGAATATTTTTAAAGCCCGCTTCGTGGTACATCTCCGAAAATTGTTCGTGAAAATCCTTTAAAACCTTTTCATCATTATCATCGTAGCCAATCGAAATTCGTAGCTGTGGAATACCGTATTTATCAACAAGTTGCTTGTCCAATTTCACTACGCTACTTTCTTTCGGAATCGTTTCGGCCATCATACTGGCATTGATTCCCCACAAGCCCAATGAGGTATTCAATAAATTGTCTTTCAGGGTTTCGCCTAAACCTTCTCGTTTGATACCATCCATTCGGCCTGCACTAAAACTTGTTGCGTAGCCCCTCAAAAAATCAGTTTCTTGCTTGAAAAGATTCCTGAAACGAGGAATATAACTACCAGTTGGGCGTCGTCCATCGGTTGTAGAATCCATAAAACCTTCGTATTCGGCCGAAATTCTTCCACGATAACTGTGAAAAGCCATGAATTTTCCGAGTAAACCATTATCATTACCAAGTCCGTTTGGAAAACGATTCGAGGTAGAATTTAACAAAATAAGATTTGTATTCAGTGGAGAAGCATTCAAGAAAATGATTTTTGCATAAAATTCAACCAATTCTTGGGTAATTGTATCAATAATTCTGACACCATTGGCTCGACCTTTGGTTTCATCATAAATGACCGAATGTACTACTGAATGCGGTCGGAGTGTCATTTTTCCAGTTTTTTCAGCCCAAGGTATAGTCGAAGAATTACTACTATAATACCCTCCATAAGGGCAGCCACGCTCACATATCGTGCGGTTTTGGCATTGTCCACGTCCTTGTTTAAAATGAATATCTTTTGGCTTGCTTAAATGAGCAACCCGCCCCATAATTACATGGCGGTCGGGGTATTTTGATGCAATTTTAGATTTGAAATGTTTCTCAACGCATGACATTTCGTAGGGTGGCAAAAATTCTCCATCTGGCAGATTTGGTAGTCCGTCACGGTTTCCTGAAATGCCAACAAACTTCTCAACATAACTGTACCAAGGAGCAATATCAGCGTAGCGAATTGGCCAATCAACGGCAAAGCCATCTCGGGCAGGGCCTTCAAAATCGAAATCACTCCAACGTTGGGTCATGCGTCCCCACAGCAGCGAGCGGCCACCAACATGATAGGCACGAATCCAGTCATAGGGGCGGTCTTGAATATATTCTTGTTCCGCATCTTTGGTCAAAAAATGAGCAGTTGCTTCGCTGAAAATATAGTTTTTGCTTGCAATTTGATAATCTTTTTTGATTTCGAGCGGCACTTGTCCACGGTGTTCAAACTCCCATGGTTGTTTCATGGTTGTTGGATAGTCGATTACGTGTGTAAGGTCACTGCCTCGTTCCAAAACCAATGTACTGAGGCCTTTTTGGGTGAGTTCTTTGGCTGCCCAGCCACCGCTCATACCAGTGCCAACCACGATGGCATCAAAAGTACGGGTTTTTATATCGTCGATATTAAAGTTTGGCATTTTTAAAGATTGAATAGAAAGTAAATATATTCAAAATTTATGAAATAAATAAGCGTTGCAGTATTGTGTTGAGTAGAACTATAGACAGTCTCTTTAATTGATACTTTGCAATTTATTTTACCAATAATTTTTTTTAGCTTATATTCGCCCACATTCCAACCTGATACCATTACTTATTCAGTTGCCTATCTATGAAAAACAAGTATATTGTTCCTTTTGTATTACTTACGTCGTTGTTTTTTTTGTGGGGTTTTGCCCATAATCTCAATCCGATTCTGATTCCTCACCTCAAAAAAGCTTGTCAACTCACTGATTTTCAGTCGGCATTAATTGATAGTGCATTTTTTGTTGCCTATTTTGTAATGGCGATTCCAGCAGGAATGGTCATGAAAAAATATGGTTATAAAATCGGTATCATAGCGGGGCTTATCACTTTTGCGATTGGTGCATTTTTATTTGTTCCTGCTGCCAACACTCGTGTTTTTTCATTTTTCTTGACCGCCCTTTTTGTGATTGCGTCGGGCTTGACATTTCTTGAAACTGCCGCAAATCCATATATGACCGTACTCGGAGAACCCGAAGGGGCAACGCAACGCCTTAATTTTGCTCAGTCATTCAACGGTTTGGCGGCATCAATCGCTCCAAAAATCGGCGGGATGTTTATCTTATCAGGTGTGACACTTTCAGAATCACAAATGGCTGGGATGTCGGTGGAGCAACTTAATACTTATTTAGATAATGAAGCTTCGGCTGTAAAAATGCCTTATATAGTAATTGGGATAATTGTGCTTATCGTGGCGGCTATTTTGTATAAAACTAATTTACCTGAAGTAACTGAGGATGCTCATGAAATAAATATGTCTGGCGGTTCAAAGTCTATTTGGCGACACCACCACCTGACTTGGGGTGTAATTGCACAATTTTTTTATGTGGGAGCTCAAGTGTGTGTGTCGAGTTTTTTTATTCGTTACCTTTATCAAACCGCCAAAATTGACGAAAAATCGGCAGCAGATTATTTGGCAATTGCTTTGTTGGGCTTTATGATTGGGCGTTTTGTGGGTACATTTTTGATGCGTTTTATTAGTCCAAATCGCCTTTTGGCTATATATTCGGCACTATGTATTGTTTTATTGGTAATTATTGTAGTGAATGGCGGAATGATATCGGTTTATGGTTTGATTGGTGTAGAGTTTTTTATGTCGATTATGTTTCCGACCATTTTCTCATTGAGTGTGCAATCATTGGGTGAGGAAACGAAACTGGGTTCGTCTTTGGTAATTATGGCGATTGTAGGTGGAGCAATATTCCCATTAATAATGGGACGTGTTTCGGATGTTAGTAATATCCAAACGGCTTACGTTGTGCCTTTGGCTTGTTTTGCGGTGGTGCTATATTTTGGTTTGCGAGGATATAAAGTGAAGGGAGTGACGAATATAGAGTGACGAATAACGAATAAAGAGGTACGAGTTATATTCACTCGTCATTCGCACCTCTTTATTCAATACTTGTTCTATTCTTCCGATTTATTCTTCAAACTCATCAACAACGTATAAGCACCTTTGATGACAAAAGTTTGATTATTCAAATTTTCAGATTTAATAATTTCGGTGAAACCTTTTTCTGTATTACCAATTTGTACTTCTAACATTTCAAATTGCATTGCTGCTTTCTTTACAAAAACATAGTATTTGTTTTCAAATCTAACAATCGCATCTTCGGGAAGAACATACGATTTGGCATTTGTGACTGAAATTTCGGCATTCATATACGTTCCAGGAATCAAGGCTTTGTCGTAAACTTCAAAATGACAATGAACATCAGTATTTCGCTCTTCGTTTATGCTTTTGCCAATCAATAAAATCTCGCAAGAGTATTTTTTGTCGGGGTAAGTGTTGGTATAGGCGGTTACTTTTTGCCCGATCATTAGTTTGTCTAGGTCTTTTTCAAAAACTTTCAATGCTAAATGAATATCGCTCGTATTGACCAATTCAAACATTACATCGGTAGGGGAGATATATTTGCCAATGTTGACATTTACTTTACTTACGTAGCCGCTGATTGGTGAGTAAATATTTATGCTTTTAGAAATAGAATTTTCATTCAATTTATCTGGGTTGATTCCAACCAACTTTAGTTTCTCGGCCAAAGATTTTACCAAAATTTTCTGAGTTTTTAGCTCCATTTCTGCTTGTTGAAAAACTTTATCGCTGCTTGCTTTACTTTGATTCAAATCCTTTTGGCGTTGATATTCGTTTTCAAGAAAACTGATTTTAGATTGAGTCGTCAAAAAATCTTGTTGTAACTGAATATATTGTTGGTCTTCAATAATTGCAATACTCTCGCCTGTACGGACAAACATTCCTGGAATCAAATGCGAAGATTTCAAATAACCACCCAACGGAACACTCACTGAAATCAGATTTTGTGGTGGGACATCGACTTTACCTGTCACTTTTAAAATGGTTGAAAAAGATTTTTGTTCTAAAGTTCCGGTCGAAATACCTATACTTTGCACTTGTTTTTCGGTCAAATTAGCAACTGAACTTTCAACTATTGTTGAGTCAGAGGCTGCTTCGGTAGTCGTTTTGTTTCCACAAGAGCTTGTTGAAAAAAGTATCGAAAGCCCTATAATTGTTTTATAAAAAATGTTTTCAAGATACCCTAAATTTGTGATTATTTTAACTAAATTTTTCATTCTTCAAAGTATGTTTATTGTTAGACAAGATATTATCGTGTGTCCAACTTACGTGATTAATAAATGGAGAGTGGCGTACTGGACAATTTTGGACCTTACAAATGCTACACTGTTTTGTTGGAATACATCCATCAACATGGATAAAAAACTCTACTTTATCATCGAAATGTTGCTTAAACAAAATTGTGAGTCTATCGAGAACTTCGTGTGCATGATTGACATTTATATAATACGGTACGGTCAGATGGCAGTCAATGTGATAGAAACCTGCGTAGTCAATCACTCGCATATTATGCACATCAATCCAATCGTTTTGACGGTGTTCGTTAAGGATTACTACTATTTGGTCAATAATAGCGTCGTCGGCTTCATCCATGATGCCAGAAACAGATTTTCGTATAATTTTACAGCCAGTATAAATAATGATTAAGGCAAAAATTATAGCCGCCACACTATCAATCCAGGCATAACCAGTGAGCATAATTAGACCTACACCAACCAAAAGGCCAATGGAAGAATAGGTATCTGATTGAACGTGCGAACCACTAGCAACCAAAATTGGTGAGTTTTCTTCCTTACCTTTTTTAATGCAATAATAGCCTACTAAATAATTGATAGCACCCGTGAGAGCTACCAATGCCAAACCAAAATCGAGTTGTTTTAGCTCATGCGGGTGAAGAAAATTGTTGATTCCTTCATAAATAATGACAACGCCCGCAATCGTAATCAATGTACCTTCAACAGCTGAGGAAAGAAATTCTACTTTTCCGTGTCCGTAAGGATGCTCTTTGTCGCGAGGCTTCGATGAAAGAATGATGCTGTAAAGTCCAATAAACCCAGCTATAACATTAACGCTACTTTCTAAAGCATCGGTCAAAATTGCAACCGATGAGGTGAGCCACCAAGCAACGAGCTTGATAATAAATAAAGCCACCGAAACTGCCACCAAAATTTGCTGCATCCGAATCGGATTTACTTTTTTTTCTGCCATGATATTCTTTTGCTCTATGATCGCTCTTTTAGCCTGACAAGACATCTTTAATAATTAACTAAATAATTAATCAGAATGGTACTTTCATTTAGGCTTTTAACTGCCTCAATATATTCATTTCTTATGGCAGTAGCTTGATTGATGAGCGTTACCCATTCTAAATAATTAATGCTACCATTGACCAATTGCTGTTGGGCAGTTGTACCAATGAGTGTCGAATTATTGAGTGCTGTTTTTTCAAAATATTCTACTGTTTTCTGAAATTTTTTATACTGAATCATAGCGGAGCGATAATCAAAATTAAGACTCTGTAAACCTACCGAATAACTACTTTCGGCTATTAGTTTATTGACTTTTTCGCTATTGATTTTTGCTTTTTGAGCAACTGTAAAAATTGGAATTCCAACGCCAACTTGTATGGTCTGAAATCTATAAAAACCTCCATAAACCTTATTATCAGCTCCAGTGCCTCTGATACTTCCGTTATTGTAGTTGAGCGATATTGTTGGCATTAGTTTCTTTTTTTCTACATCAATCACTGCGTCTGCAATTTGTTGCTGTTGGCTCAAAAACTTTATGGTCGGATGCTCTTTTAATGACTCAATATCTGCTTTATAATTAACAGACATTTTAAAAGAGCTTTCCAAAGGTACGAATGGAGTTGTTGAATTTAGCAAAAACTGAAAATGCAATTGCTGCACTTCAAGGTCTTGTTTGAGTTGAGCTAATTGTACCCTGATTTGCCCCAATTGGTTTTCGGCAGTAACTTTTTCTAAAACATTGCTTTCGCCTTTCGCCAGACGAAGTTCGGCACGGTTGTAAAATGCTGCGTATAAACTATCGGCATATTGCAATAATTGGCTTTTTTGTTGTAAATATAAAAGTTGATAAAATGTTTGTGTGACTTGTTTTTTAAGTATTTGCTCGGTCATTTTCACGTTTAGTTCGCTGCTTTTCCAATGTTCATTATACAAGTTTTTTTGACTTTCATACACTTTAGGAAAACTAAAAGACTGCCCCATACCGAATCGAGTATCCGCATAAATACTATTGATTTGACCAAATTCGCCCGAAATATTGGCCGATGGGAGCATTTTAGCAGTACTAATTAAACTTTTTTGATAATCGGCTTTCAATTTTTCATTCTTAATTGAAAGGTTATTTTTTAGAGCAACATCAATCGCTGATTGAAGCTTAATTGGTGTTTGTGCATTGGCCGATTGCGTCCAAAGTATTAAAAGACACAGATACAGCCCATATTTCAATAATATTTTCATGTTTCATTATTTAATCTTAAAACTTATAATTATAACCGACTCTTACTACTTGGGTTTCGTAGTAGTCACGACTGATGTATGTAAATCCTTGTCCAAGAATTTCCTTTTTCGTAATCATCGTATTTAGTAAATCTGTAGCATTGATATAAAACTCACCTTTATCATTATTTACAGCATGTTTTAGACCAACATCCAACGAAAAACGACTCTTGATTTTTCCTTGCGGAATGATATCAGGAGCTAAATAAATTGCTGAAAACTGGAGGTCGGTTTTATGAGCAAAGTGAAGTGTATTATTAAACTTTATACTTCCCGAAATAATCTCTTGTTTAATCGCCGAGAATGTATTTTCGACTGGATATTTATTCTTTACCGTAAAGGCATCAATCTGATTATGATACGCATTTAAGTTGAGGTTGAATGAATGCCGTTTTGAAGTTTCTTGAGCCAGAACCATTTCAATTCCCGAATTATAGCTTTTATCAACGTTTTGGAAAATAGCATAAATCAAGGGACCATTATTGATGGTACTCGAAATTCTGGTAATCGTGCCATGAACAATTCGGTGATAAAGAGCCGAATACAAGTAACCTTTGTTCCAAGTAGTTTTATATCCGAGCTCAACCGAATTAGTAAATTGTGGTTTAAGAGCTGGGTTTCCGACCTTGATTATTTCGGCGTCATCATATTTCGGAAAAATACGAATATCTACCTCATTCGGGCGGTCAACTCGACGATTAAAAAAGAGCGAAACCTTGTTTTGGTCGTTGATTTTATAGGCCAATCGTACGTTCGGGAAGGGCTGCGTATAATTATAACCATCGTTTTTGTATGTAGGGTGATTCGGATTCACTTCATAGCGAAGTTTTACATATTCAACCCGAAGTCCGACCTCAGCTTCTATTTTTTTACTCTCAAAAACGTAGTTTTCGTACAAAGCAGGAATCGTTTCTCTATAAGTAGCCCAACCTCCCGCATTGACATCCAAAGGTGAATTTATGCCCGGGAAAAACTGCATATTAGTCGGAATTCCACGTTGGCGAAGTTTAAAACCACTTTCTAAACGGCCATAACGCAATGGCTTGATATAATCGAGATTAAAATCGGCCACCTGTTCGTCAGAAAGAAGTTTGAAAGCGTCTTTTCCAGAAAAAGTAGGCATAATGTTTTCGAAAAAATACTTTTCATCTTCTCGATGGAAGGTGTAGTTAAAACCAAGATTAAGCAAATGCCCCGCTTCTTTGAACTTATGCTGATAAGCGGCCGTTGTCATCACCGTAGTTTTGAGTTCATCTTCCAAAAACTGCCAAAGGCGTAGTCGTTCTGATAAATTACCGTTGAAAAAAGGCTCATCGCCTCGGTCAATGATTTTTTCAATACCGAATAATCCCGAAACCGTAAGCGTGTTTTGTTCATCAAAATTCCAGTCGATACCTACTTTTGTGGTAACAAAATGCGTATTTCGATTACGCTTTGTTTGTTGCTGAATCGTGCTTCCGTTATCGTATTGACGATTGACAAACTCATTTTTATTCAGAGTTTCGGTAAAGAGATAATCACCAAACAAAAACGCATTGATTTTATTTTTTCGATAATTCAGCGATAAACTCGGATTGACTTTGGGGGTACGTTTGTACTGTGGCCTGATACTCGGCAAATTTGCCTGACGCTCCCATAAGGCTCCCAGCCCCGTTCCTAAGCCCAGCTTGCCCGTAAAGCCTTCTTGCTTGGTTTTTTTATAGATAATATTGATAATACCAGCATTGCCGTTGGCATCGTATTTGGCCGATGGGTTATTGATAATCTCAATTTTTTCGATTGCCGAAGCAGGAATATTATCCAAACCCGATTGATTGCCGAAGCCTGTCAAAGCCGTTTGTTTACCATCAATCAACACAGCTACCTTATCGTTTCCACGTAGCATTACTTTTCCATCTTGTACCGTCACGCTTGGCAGATTTTGTATCACTTGCAGCACCGAACCTCCACTTTGACTAATATTATCGCTGACCGAAAAGACCTTTTTATCTAACTTTTCACTTACTGCATCTTGCTTCGCAACCACATGCACTTCTTTCAAGACAGTTGTGTTTTCGGCCAATTCGATGGTTTTTAGGTCTAAGTAAGGCGATAAATTTCCCACAAAAAGAATTTGATTGAGCGAGGTATAACCCACAAATGAAAATGTAAGTACGTAATTACCAGACTTGATTCCAGAAAGCGTAAAACGTCCTTCTTCGTTGCTGACTCCTCCCGTAACGAATGCCCCATCTTTTTCAGTTTTCACGACGATATTCACAAATGGCAAGCTGACTTTCGAGGTTTTATCTTTGATAACTCCTGATATTGAAACACTCGATTGAGCCAACAAACCTTGCTGCAAAAACAAGAAAACTCCGACCAATGTTAAAATACTTTTTTTCATCGTATTTTAGATTTATGCTTTTGCTTCTGATTTTGAACTTCCCTCAAAAACCATGTATAAGATTGGTAGTACAAAGAGTGTCAAAAATGTAGCTACGAGCAAGCCTCCAATCACGACCGTTGCGAGTGGTCGTTGTACTTCTGCACCAGCACCATTGCTGAGAGCCATTGGCAAAAAGCCGAGAGATGCCACAAAAGCTGTCATCAAGACTGGGCGTAAACGTAAGTTTGTTCCTTGCAAAACAACTTTTCGCAAGTCATGTTCGCCATCATTTTTAATGCGATTAAATTCGGCAATTAAAACAATACCATTCAAAACCGCTACGCCAAATAATGCAATAAAACCAACACCCGCACTGATGCTAAAAGGTAGTCCACGCATCGCCAGAAAGAAAATTCCACCAATGGCAGATAATGGAATGGCTGAATAAATCAACAAACCATGTTTGATGGAATTAAATGCAAAGAACAATAGCAAAAATATCAAAATTAACGAAACCGGAACGGCAATCATTAATCGTTGTTTGGCAGCGTTTAAGTTTTCAAAAGCTCCGCCGTAGGTGACATAATATCCAGTTGGAAATTTGATTTTTTTGTCGATCTTGCCTTGTAATTCAGTTACGATGGTTTGCACATCGCGTCCTCTAACATTGAAACCCACCACAATTCTACGCTTCGCATCTTCTCTTTGGATTTGATTTGGGCCATCTTTTATGGCTACATCAGCCAATTGCGACAATGGAATTTGCGTGCCGTTTGGCGTTGGTATGAGTAAATTTTGAATATCTTGAACGTCTTTTTTCTGTTCGCCTGCCAGTCTCACAACCAAATCAAAGCGTTTTTCTCCTTCAAAAACCATTCCTGTACTTTGTCCTGCCAGTGCGGTATTTACAATTCGGTTAATGTCCGAAATCGTTAGGTTAAATTGGGCAATGATGTCTCGTTTGTATGCAATAATTACCTGCGGCATGCCCGAAACGCTTTCGACATAAAGGTTTTTAGCACCTTCAACTGTATTCACGATTTCGCCCAAATGTTGGGCATATTTCGTGAGTGTATCTAAGTCTTCACCGAAAATTTTACAAACAACATCTTGTCTTGCACCAGTCATCAATTCATTAAAACGCATCTGAACAGGGTACTGAAAACCAACTGTTACGCCTGGTACTTCTTCGACAGCTTTAGTCATTTTTTCGGCCAATTCATTAAACGTTTTAGCCGAAGTCCATTCGTTTTTATCTTTCAGAATTACCATCATATCGCTGGCTTCCATCGGCATAGGGTCTGTTGGAACTTCGCCGCTACCAATTTTCGTAACAACCTTTTCAACCTCTGGAAATCTTGTCTTTAAAATATGAGCCGTTTTCTGTGTATTTTCTACGGTTGTTTTTAGGTTACTTCCTGTCAAGACCCTTGTATCGACTGCAAAATCTCCTTCTTCAAGGGCAGGAATAAATTCTCCACCGAGAGTTGTTAGTACAAAAACAGCAATCACAAAAAGCCCGATGGTGGCTCCTAAAACTATTTTCGGAAAACCTACAATTTTAATCAAAGCTGATTTATAAACGTTTTCAACTTTTGCCATTAATCTATCCGAAATATTGGGTGTGTGTTTGGTTTTTTTACTCAAAAATACCGCACTCATCATAGGAATATAAGTAAGGGATAAAATAAATGCTCCCAATAAGGCAAAAGCCACTGTTTGAGCCATTGGCTTAAACATTTTGCCTTCAATACCCTGTAAGGTAAAGATTGGCAAATAAACTACCAAAATAATGACTTGTCCAAAAACTGCACTATTCATCATTTTTCCTGCCGATTTATTTGTAATCTGGTCCATTTCAGCTTGGGTGTATGAGGCTCGCCCGTGGGCGTGTTTGCCTGCCAGCACGTGCATAACTGCTTCAACAATAATTACAGCCCCATCGACAATCAAGCCAAAATCTAAGGCTCCGAGGCTCATTAAATTTCCGCTTACACCAAAAAGATTCATCATGATTATAGCAAAAAGCATTGCCAAAGGAATCACAGAGGCAACCAAGATTCCCGCACGGAAATTTCCGAGGAAAAGAACTAATACAAAAATGACAATCAATGCCCCTTCCAGGAGGTTTTTTTCTACCGTTCCGATTGCATTATTAACCATTTTTGTTCGGTCGAGAAACGGTTCGATGATTACGCCTTCGGGCAAGGTTTTCTGAATTTGAGCCACCCGAGATTTTACATTTTTAATGACTTCGCTGCTGTTTGCACCTTTGAGCATCATAACGACTGCCCCCGAAACTTCTCCTTTATCATTAAAAGTCATAGCTCCATAGCGAGTGGCATGGCCGATTTTTATTTCGGCAACATCACGAATAAATAGGGGAGTTCCGCCATCGAGACTTTTGATGGCAATATTTTTGATGTCTTCGATGTTTCCAATCAATCCTTCACTTCTGATAAACAAAGCTGTTGAGCCTTTTTCGATGTATGCTCCACCAGTATTTTGATTATTGTTTTCGAGAGCCTTGAAAACATCGCTTATCGTAATTCCACTCGATTGGAGCTTCCGAGGGTCAATTTCGATCGAATATTGTTTGAGTTTTCCACCAAAACTACTTACCTCAGCTACGCCTTTTACGCCCAAAAGTTGGCGACGAACTATCCAATCTTGAATAGTTCGGAGTTCGGTTTCGTCATATTTTGATTCAAATCCCTCTTTCGGACGAACAACATATTGGTAAATTTCGCCTAGGCCCGTAGAAACAGGGCCAAGTTCGGGCACACCAATACCGGTAGGTATTTGTGTTTGTACTTTTTGAAGACGTTCTGCTACTTGCTGTCTTGCCCAATATATGTCTGTTTCATCATCGAAAACAATAGTTACGAGCGAAAGACCGAAACGGGAAAAACTCCTAATTTCATGAAGACCAGAAATATTATTATTAGCTTGTTCGATAGGAAAAGTGACAAGTCGCTCGATGTCTGTTGCTCCAAATGATGGGGCAATCGTGATAACCTGTACTTGATTATTGGTAATATCAGGCACTGCATCAATCGGCAATTTGGTAACTTCATAACTACCATAGCCAATGAGGGCAATCGTGAATAGCCCAACGATGAGTTTGTTTTTGATAGCAAACTCAATGATTGAATTTAGCATGATTTATAGATTAATGATTCATTGATGTAGTTTGTAAGGCACAAACTGCAACATTTATTTTAATAGCAAAGTGATTCGAAATATAGGGCTATTTTCAAAAAGATAATCTTCTAAAAGTAGCTGATTAGAATCTTGGCGGTTGCCAAATGGTAGAAAGGAAAGTCGAAAAAATATTGGCAGAAAATGAAATCAAGATTTTTTTCTTCTCAATAACGATAGCTTTAATGACAGAAAGTTGGATTGTATGAAAAATACTTATAGGGAATACAAAAGACCAACATTGGTCGTGAGATTTGAAAGGAAGTTTATTATCAGTGGCAGCATCGCCATCGTCATGATGCTCTGCGGCATAATGATGGTGTAAAAACTCACCAAAAGACATTGATGGTTCCTTTTGTTGATGCTCAATGAAGTGCGAAAACAGCAAAGGAAGTTTCAACAACTGACTTGCTTCAGTTGCTGAAAATAGATAAATTACTATCAGTATTTTTGAAATAGATGATTTCACTTTGTAAAGTTAGCATTTTTACTGTATAAAGTATCAGATTAAAACTATTTTGGTCTAATTTTTAATGAGTTTAATTAATGTTTAATCGGTTTTTGCTTTGTTGTCTTTCACGACTAAGAAAAAATCCTTGTCGAGTTCGAGATAACCATATTCATATACGAAATAATAGGTTGAGCCTTTTTGGGTTGTGCGTAAGCTCGTGATGAGGCTAAAATCAAACCCTCGGTCGAGTAAGGTATTGCGAGTGGTTTTGCTTTTATCGTCGTGGCAAATGTCTTCCAGAATCTTGCGGTTTCTGCGGAGGGCATTATTTATATTTCTGACGTGATTATTGGCATCTGCGTTTACTTTGTTGTTATACGCATTGCGACACAAGTCTGAACAAAACTTTTTGTCCGACCTCCCGATGATGGGTTCTTCGCATTCTAAGCAGTTTTTTTGTGGCATGGGGAAAGTTTTGAAATGTAAAATGAATAATGTTTGATGAATGAGTTATGGAATTGAGTTTACTCCGTAGGGAAAGTTTTCTACGCAATTTTATTTATCAAATATACAAAATTTCACATCCGTTTACAAACGCTTACAAATGTTTTTATCTGTATATAAATGACTATCAACCGAATAGCGTGTGGGAGAAGCTGCAAATTTGCATTGTCAATCGGAAACCGAGAGTGATTGGCTAATTTAATAATCATTTTTAAATGTACAAAACTATGAACACAGTAAAATTAATCGGAAACGTAGGTAATGAGGTAAATGTATTAAGCTTTGATAATGGTAAAAAAGCATCCTTTAGCTTGGCCACTAACGAAACTTACACTAATAAGAAAAACGTAGAAGTAAAAAATACTACATGGCACAATGTAGTGGCTTGGGGGAAAGTAGCTGAAGTTTGTGCCGATTTGTTAAGCAAGGGGAAATTAGTAAGTATTGAAGGCAAACTCAATTACAGAAACTACATAAACAAAGAAAATAAAACAGTTTACGTGACTGAAATTATAGCATATAAAGTTACTGATGTAGAAGCTAAGCAACAATCATGATAAAGATGTTATACTGCTAATTCCCACAATTTAGTTTTTTAAATATCCATTTTCATTCGAATGATTTTTGTAGGAACGTCCAATTTGGGCGTTCCTTTGGGTTGATGGAAAAAATGAAGTCGTCTCGATTACTCAAGACGACATTTTTGTTTTTTGGAGTACTTATAGTTTAATTCATTTGCAAGATTTTAATCTCTGTACGACGGTTTTGAGCGTGTTGCTCTTCTGTACATTCGACGCCATCAACGCAGCTATTTACGGGTATTGATTCACCATAACCCGCATATTCTATACGGCTGCGGCTTATGCCACGTTTTAACAAGTAGCTTGCTGAGGATTTGGCACGGCCTTCCGAGATTTTTTGGTTGAAATCAGATTCAGACCGGCTATCTGTATGAGCTCGTAACTCAATACGCATTTTTGGATACGTACGCATGATAGTTACCAATTTATCTAACTCTGAACGAGCATCTGAACGAAGATCACATTTGCCATAGTCAAAGTAAATATTGTCAACTTGAACGATGTCTCCCGTACCAAACATATATATATCGGCAGTTACACCTCCTTTTTTACAATTCAATCTACGTACACGCTTGCCTTTTGAGCCAAGGTTATCTTTTAAACCTTCAACTGTATAATCACAACCTTCCATTACTACAAATTCATAGTTTCCAGATGCATCAGTAAAAGTGGTTTGTGTAGTATTATCACATTCGCTACGAAGTGTTACAAGTACGCCATCAACAGTCTGTTTAGTACTTTGGGACATTACCCTACCACGAATTGTACAAGTATTACCCGAAAGAACCTTATTATTTTTAGTACTATCAATTGTAACCTTTTGGACTTGTCGAGTGGTGTCTCTATCAAAAATATTTTGAGGGTTTGTCGTATTCTTTCCATTTGTTATGTCGTTTTGAACAAGTTCGGTTGAATCAATTGCTGGTTTTGGTCGACTCATTGGGATTTCCAATCTAGAGACTTCATTATCGCAATCTTTTGTTGAGAAACTTACAGTATTGGCACCATAACCATCACGAGTAACACGAAAGGAAAACTCTAAATCTTGTTCAAGTCCTTCGAGTTTCACGCTACCATCTGCATCACTCATTTTTTCTAACATATAACCGTTTTTGTCCTCATAGAAAATTGTAGCATTATCAAGAGGCATTTTTGTTTCGGCATCATATATGGCGATGATTAGGTCACAACCTTCATTGAGTTCGCACTCCCTATCAAATTTATATATATCATCATCGGAACCACCACGCTTACGATTTGAACTAAAATAGCCGGCCTTGCGAAAGGCATCTGTTACGATACCGAAATCATCTTTGCTTGAATTTATAGGAGTTCCAAGGTTAATAACACGCCCTTTTGGAGTTAGTCCGTTCATCTGTATAAAGAAAATGTCTAAATCCCCCAGGCCTGCGTGACCATCGGATGAGAAATATAAATTGCCTTTTTTGTCAGCGAAAGGAAACATTTCATTCCCTTTTGAATTAACGGTTATGCCTAAATTAATCGGAGCAGACCAGGTACCACCGTCGTAGCGAGATACATAAATATCTGTTCCCCCAAAACCACCTGGCATATCAGAAGCGAAGAAAAGTAGTTTTTCATCAGCCGACAGAGCAGGATGTCCCGTTGAATATTCATCACTATTAAATGGTAATTCTTTGATATTTTTCCAACCATCTTTGTTGGCATCACCCATATAAAGTTTCAATTTATTGAAACCATCAGAGCTACGCTTAGCCTTACCATTATTAAAGTTATTTCTGGTGAAAATCACTTTTGAAGCATCTTTGAAGAATGCCGCTGGACCTTCGTGGTATTTTGAATTGATTGAACCACCAAACCTCTCTGATTCGGTAATTGGGCGGTCGCCGTAGCCTAAACCAGCCATAACATTAATCCCACCATAATTTCCAAGTGTTCGGCTATCATTGGCAGTAGGAGAAGTATACTCATCAGAACCAACATACCTACCTCGGCTACTATTTTTGCGAGGAGTTTTAATGTCACTTGAGCCTGTTGCCAAACCAGCGGCTTGTCCGCCAATGGCCGAAACATCATCCAAAAAGAATAAATCAAGGAAAGGCGTATCGTTCCAGCTAAAGACTCGCCGTACTCCAACACTATTATGACGGTTGGAGACGAATACTATCCCGTTTTTGTAGTACGAAGGAGAGAAGTCAGCTGAGTTGGTATTAATTGAAAGGTAGTCAACTTTATAACAGTTGGTATTTTTAGTTAGAACGCTTACATCGTTATAGAGTTTTGAAAAACCCTTTCCACGAGGGTCGTCTTCGACTTTACGCGTATATTTGTCATACATTTCTTGTGCTTCACGATATTTGCCGTTGCTGGCAAGTACTTGTGCGTATTTGAGGGCTACATCAATTTTTTCATTAGATAGATCACCTGCTGTGCTGAAGACTTCAGCATAAATACGCTCTGCGTTTTGAGAATCTTTAACTTTGCAATAACTATCGCCGAGTTTTATTTTGGCGGCCAGTTTTTGTTGTTCAGTAAGGCCTTTTTTCTTTAAAGCTGCCTCAAAGGCATCAATAGCCTTAAAGTAGGATAAGCTTTGGTAGTAATGCTCACCAGTTTTTAGTAAGGCGTCTTGTGCCTTTAGATTACCACCGAGCAAGGCTGATACAACCAATGCTCCAATTATTTTTTTCCTAACTATCATTTTCTTAGAATTTAAAATTCACTCACGAATTTATAAATTTAGTAATTGTATATGGGTTTTGATATAGGTACTTAAATTCAGAAAAATGGCAATAAATTGTTCTTTTAAAAGAATAAAGTTTTATTTTCTTGAATAAATACTTATTGTTTAAATACATCCTTCCTACCAATGAATATAATAGTATATAGCATGTGCAATGAAAATCTTAGAAATAGCGTGGAGTAAGAATTTTGTCCTTACCGAATCCAAATTCATATCGAAGTAAAATTTCGTGTGTTGGAATACCCAAAAATCGATTTATACCCGTTTTTTCAACGTCGTTGAGTTTATTGGATGAAAAATCATAAGAGTATCCAAGCTTGAATTGCGGCGTAAGCTGAAGTTCTATCATTCCAATTGCTGCATCGAACAAGCTCTTACTATCTTGGCCCATGGCTTGAAATTGGGAGATACGTCCAGAAACACCAAACGAAATTTTGTCTTTGATCCAGAAGTTAACATTTCCATCAATTCCAAGAGGAGCCCCATCTGTATATCGAACCATCGTAGAAGGTTTGATTTTGAAAGAACCCTTTCCTATAACAAAACCCATCATTGCATAGTAATGCCGTTGAGTTTTTCCAGCCGTACTTTTTCCATCAGTAGGGGTAAACTTTGAAATCGCATTTTGCATAATTTGAGGACAAGAAATACTAATGTACCCTTTATCATTGCTCAAATAGATACCGCCACCTACGTTTGGAAGAATGTTATTTTGGTCATTTGCACCTAAGAATATGTAATCATTTGGGTTTGTAAGATTTTTTGCATCTGATAATGCCCAACGTACGTTAGTTGCTCCACCCTGAACGCCAAAAGATAAGGTTGAACGAGGACCAACCTTAATACGATACGCATAAGTAATATATAGACCAGTGTTTTTTTGAAGACCAACTTCATCACGAGTTACTTGAAGACCTAAGCCCATTTTCTCATTTTTGATAGGTGAATCCATAGAAAACGTGAAAGTTTTGGGAGCTCCTTCAACGCCAACCCATTGATAACGCCCAAGAGTTGTAAGGCTCAATACATCACGACTACCAGCATAAGCTGGGTTAATGGCTAGTGTATTGAACATATATTGCGAGAACATCGCTTCCTGTTGAGCGAAGGTTTGGTAACTTACAGATAATGCCCCAACGAGCAAAATTGCAACTAACCTGCTTTTTAAGTTTGTAAAGTTTTTCATTTTTTTACCAAATTAAATAGTAATAATACGATACTTTTAAAGGTTCAATTAATTTGAGATGTAACATTTATATATTTTAATAATCAAAAGCAAAATAAAGTTACATTCAGGTTTGAAATATTAGTATTTTTAATAAATTAGCTATACATATCATTAGGCTAAAATATCAAATGGTTGTGGTATTTGTATGGTTTGCCTTTTGTTATTTTAGAGTTGATTTAAATAACTTTGTTAAGGTTTTTCTGTTTTGGAAGTCCCTGTTAGGAAGTTATTTTTTGCCTATTTGTTTTATCTTGCAATGGTTATAAAGTTGATTTGTGGTTTATTATCCCAAAATCCAACAGCCTTAACATAGATATAGTATGAGCCATCTGGTACGCTAACTCCTTTGCCTCCTATCATTATGCCGTTATTTGCTTCACCATCCCAACCAGATACTTTACCAAAATCAGAGTTTTTGTAAACCAAAAGACCCCATCTATTATAGATAAAGATTTCGGCTTTAGCATCCGTATCATTGATTCCTTTGATTACAAACAAGTCGTTTTTACCGTCACCATTAGGAGAGAACCCCTGTGGAATTTTAACTATGGTTGTTGTATCGCTAAATACAGTTTGACCTTTGATTCGGATGAGTGTTGGCTGGTTATTGTTTGCAGGGTTGTTATCAGCATCTGGGTCAGGGTTGAAACCTGATTGTGAAATATCTTTCACTGTTGTGGTACTATCTTTGGCAGTACCTGTGATAAAGTTTGAGTAGGTTGCATCTCCTTTTTTGGTACTCAATAGTCTGAGTTTGAAAGTAAGTGTATCAGATGCTACTGCTGCTAATGTACTACTATCGGCAATCAACATATTTGTTTTCGTTCTACCATTGAAGGTCGAATCTATTTTCAACTTGCTATTTTTACTTGATGCGATTTTACCTACTACTGTGAATTCAATACTGTCGGCAAAGATTTTGCTCAAACTATCACTCAACTGGATATTTGTGAGTTTACGTTTACTATAATTTTTCAGAACCACTTTGTACGTTAAATTATAGCTACCGTCTTCGTTCTTCGCCGCATCAAGTATGGCCGCTTTGGCAATGCCGAGAGTTGTGTTGTAAGAAAGCGTAAAAGTTTTAACAGCTCCAAGTTTAACAGGTGTACTGATACTATTATCTTTCGGTGTACCATTCTCATCTGGGTCAGGGTTGTTACCATTAGTTGACAAGTCATCTACTGATTTGCTGACTGAATATTTACCGATTGTCAATGCCTGGTTTTCAAAGTTTGCTTTATTTGACGAAGTAGTCAAACGAGTGAATAATATGATGTTTCTTTCGGTATTTACTGGCAAAGTACTTAGTGTATCAACCAATAGATTGATTAGACTTCCACGACCTGTATAGCGGCTGTTGGCTGTAAGACCAGCATCGGCTGTTACATTTACCGAGTCTATCTTGACGCTATCACCAAATATTACACTCAGGTTGTCTTGAACTTGTACACCTGTAAATGCAACCTTTCCATAATTTTTTACTTTGAACATAAATGTTACGTCATAAGTGTTGGTTTTACCTAATACTAATATAGGCTCGCTTGCAATTTTCGAAATACCGATTAGAGCATCAGGTAAGCTATTAAAGTTGATAATTGTTGGTGTACTGCCTCTCGGGCTTGGATCGATGCCTGCATTTGATGCATCAGTTATTGTCAGACTATTTGGTGTTTTTGCCGAAACGATGACTGTATTTCTGAATGGCCCTTTATTATCATTGAGTTTCAAATTGACTACCCAAGTGAGCGTATCTACTTTATTTGGTGCAATTTGACTTGCATCTAATAGCATACAAGTTTTATCTGTGCCATTATACGAAGTATCTACTTTCAAATTACTTCCTGCGTTTAGTATTGGTTTCACTGCTAGTTTCGCAACTGCTGGTGATGAAAATGTTTTTGATAATGTATCACACACTTGTACATTACTCAGGTTCAGGTTACCACAATTTTTAATGATAGCATTATATGTAATGTTATAGCTGTTATCGGCTTGTCTTATGGTATCTTTCACGTTAAGTGATATTCCTATACATGGTACCTCGATTGAACTTATACCTTCTGAACTTAGATTCAATTTAGTAGGGTTACTTCCATAGGCATCAGGATTTAGACCTTCATTTGATAGGTCTGTCACATTTTCTTTTGATCCAGAAGTGAGTGTGCCATAACCAGAAACTACTGCTATGTTACTAAATGTTTTTAGTGTGTCTGGTTTTACATTCACCGTGAATCTCAATGTGTCAGTTTTACCGATTGCAATCATGCCACCTGCAAGAGTCAAACGAGTATCAGATATGCCGTTAAATAAGTCATTGATTACCAATTGGCTGTCCGTATTTTTGCTTGGTGCTTTTACTACTCTGAACGCAGTTAAAGTTTTAAATACCTTAGAAAGTGTATCTCTTACGATTACATCGTTCAATGTCAATGAACCGTTATTTTTCACGAGTAGTTGATAGGTTATATCATAAGAGCCATTTACTTTCATTGTAGTATCTAATAAGATTTTCGCAAGACCTACACTAGGTGATTTGTAGAGACGAATTACGGTAGGTTCGGCACTTTCTTTCACTATAGTTTTACCGTTGTTTGAAACATCAGATATATTTAATACTTTTCCAAAGTTAGTATTTCCGATTGCCGACAATATTGCATTTGTCTTGTATGGTCCTTCTGTGCTGTTAGGAATAATATTGATAATAAATTTCAATGTATCTACTTTACCCACTTCTACGACACTTCCTTCAGGAATTGTTAGGTTAATGTCAGTCGTACCGTCGAAACCATCATTAGTTTTTAATAGACTTCCTGCACCTGCAGTTGGTTTTTGTACAATTGTGAAGGTGGTTGGTGCTGTGAACATGCTTGCAAGATTCTCGGTAATTTTCACACCTTCCAATTTTACATTTCCGCAAGCCTCAATCAATGCTTTAAAAGTGATATTGTAGCTACCATTCATTTGGCGAGTAGTATCTGCTGCTAATGCAAGTCCTGCACAATCTTCTTGATAAGTTATACTTTCAACCGTCCATTGACTTATATTATTACTCAAAATTGGGTCAATTTGGTCAAGCTTGGAAATCTTCGCAGTATTAACAATCTTTCCAGCTTTTGTTATTTTAGCATCGTAGGTATAAGTTTTGGTTGCACCCGCAGGTAGTTTATCGATAACACTTAGTAACGAGTCTGCACCAAATTCCGTAAAGCCCGTTATTGATGAAGTTATCGTTAAGCCTTTAGGCAATACATTTATTAATTTTATGTTGCTTGCAGTTTTTACATTACTGTTGTTTTTTACTGTAACTGTGTATGTAATAGGGTCTCCAATTTTTGGTTGAGCTTCTGAACCAATAATCAAGACACTTACATCAACTTTAGATGTATCAGGTACTGAGATGCATTGGTCAATCGATACTATGATTGGAGATGCTTGACTATAACAACCAATGCCACTCTTCTCGATTACATAATATGTTCCAGAGCTTAATGCTGATGGGTTTACAAGTAATGGGCTGCTTGGTGAACTTCCTGTATGAAACTCAAATACTCCACCTGTACTTTGTATTTGACTCAAAATCGATCCTTCTAAGTTTACAGTAGTTTTGGGGCAGTTATTCTTAGTGAGCGATGATACAGTTGGGGTTGCTATGGCTTTGCCGAGTTTTACTACGATTTCGTTTGAGGTAAGTGATGCACATCCGTTGCTGTCGATGAGTTTTACTGAATAAAGACCTGGTGTTTTCACCATAATGCTCTTTGTTGTTACTCCTGTACTCCATTTGTAGGAACCTGAATTTGTTGCAGTTAGGACAATTGAGTCACCGAAGCAAATATTTGGCGATTTGCTTGATTCAATAGTCGGAATAGTACTTATAGCTTTTAGTGTCACAGTGAAGCTAGATATAGCAGCTACACAAGAACCATTATCGTCCGGGTCATCGGTAGTCAGTGTAAATTTTATGTTGCCTTTTAATAGATCATCGTTTGAATAATTGTATTTAGTATTCAGGCTCAAAGCATTATCGAAAGTGCCTTTCCCATCAGTTGTCCATTTTGCACTTTTGGCTGAACCACTGATTTTGCCTTTTAATGTGAAGGCATCTGTACTCAAACATAGAGTGGTATCTTTACCTGCATACGCGGTTGCTGGATTTGTTGAGCAGTTGATTAGCGTTTCGCAAGATGTAATATTGACATTTATCTTTGCACCTTCGCTATAGCATCCATTGCCTGCTTTCTCAAATACAAAGTAAGTTCCTGTACTTGCTGTTGATGGATTAGTTATTGCAGGTGAATCAGGAGTAGTTCCTGTTCGGAACACAAACAACCCACCTTGTGATGACGCCGCACTTGTTACACCGGTTGTGATATCAACGGTAATGTAAGGGCAAGTATTTACTAAATCTCGAGTGCTTGGTTTTTTCAAACCGCTTCCGGTTACTTGAATTGTGATTACATTCGATTTTTCACTTTTACATCTTCCTGCATCACAAATTGCTGAATAGCTTGTGAGGCTTGTTGGCGAAACAGTGATAACTGCACCAATTTGTCCATCAGACCACTTTACTGTACCGGTACAACCGGCTGCTTCTATTTGTGTGCTTGAACCGGCACAAATTTGGGTGTTTTTAAGAGTTACCACTGGTGGGATTGGATTTCCAACCGTAATAGTTGCTGCCGAAGATGGAGCAGACAGGCAACCACCCACTTTACATACAGCTGTATAAACTGTGGTTTCGGCAGGGCTCACACGAATTGAAGTCGATGTTTGACCCGTTGTCCAAAGTATGCTTCCGCTACATTCTAAGGCATTGATTGTTAGGGTATCACCATTACAGATTCTCGATGCCGACACAGAGATGGCTGGAGATTCTGGTTTTGGAGTAACAATTAAGATTAATTTATTTGACTGGTCACTTGTACATCTACCTTGATTTAATTTACAAACCGCAGTATATTCGGCAGAATTACTGGGCATTATATTGATTGTTGAACCTGTAAGTCCATTAGACCAAACTATGGTACCTTCACAGCCTTTCGCTGTTAAGACTACTCCGTCACCTTCACAAATTGTTTGTTTATTTGCAGTAATTGTGGGTTTATTTGGTATGCCAATAGTTATGTCAACATTGTTTGATTTAATACTTTCACAATAGCTTGTTTTACAAATAGCTGAGAAAGTTGTTGATGTTTCTACCGAAACAATAATGCTAGTACCAGTTGAGGCATTAGACCAAACTGTTGTACCTACGCAACCAGCCGCCGTTAATGTTATTTGACCTTTTTCGCAAAGTGCGGTTGATGAAGCCGAAATTATTGGAGGACTAACATTTCCTGTTTGGATATCTATGGTATTTGAGTTGCCACTTGTGCCACAATCGGTTTTACAAATAGAATTATAAGTACCAGCCGCTACGCTGATAGTTGAGGCAGTTGCTCCATTACTCCAAGTGATAGTTCCACCTTTACAGCCATCTGCCGTAAGAGTAGCAGTTTCATTTCCGCAAACTGCTGTTTTATTAGTTGAGATTTTCGGAGAGTTTGGTGTTTGTCCACCACTCATATAGATGGTTTTAGAAGATGAACTCTCACAATCATCTACAATACATTTCACAGTGTAAGTAGTAATGGCAGTTGGTGTTACACTTATAAAAGCCGTCGATGCACCTGTTGACCACAATATTTTACCATCACAGTTACTTGCCGATAATGTCGCTTCATTACCACTACAAATCGTCTCAGCCGAAGCTGTGATTGTAGGAGGAGCGAGGTTTATCACGGTGATTAAAGCATCTTTTGATGGGCTACTTACACAACCATCTAGCATACAAATTGCAGAATATACGTTAATTGGGTTCGCAGGTTTGACTATCATTGTTGCTCCAGTAGCACTAGTATTCCAAGTTACAGTTCCTTCACAACCTTTAGCTATAAATGTAAGGGACTCACCTAAACAGATTCTTTCTTTACCACAAGTTATAATTGGTATTGTTGGTTTTGGTGTTACGGTAATTAACTTAGATGCTTTTCCACTACATCCAGCTTTCGTACAAGTAAAATCGTAGGTCGCATTGGCTGTTGGTGCAACTGTGATTGATGAAGTTGTAGCTCCAGTTGACCAAATAATGGTACCAGCACAGTTTGCAGTCATTATTAAACTTTCACCTACACAAATAGTTTCTTTTGTTGCCGTAATTGTATATATTTCACCAGCTCCTACAGTTACAGTAATTGGTGTAGAATCATTGCTCGAACATTCACCTAATTTACAAACAGCTGTATAAGTGGCTGTACTTTTTGGAGAAAATGTTATGCTCGAACCAGATGATCCGTTCGACCAAACTACTGTTCCTATACATGCATTGGCAGTCAATTTAACCGACTGACCTTCACAAATTGTATTATTATCAGCTTTTATCGATGGAGGTGTAGTTGGGGTTACTATTGCAACAGTAATTATATTAGATTTATTACTTACACAATTTAATTTGGCACAAGTTGCTGTATAAGAAGTTGTTGTTGTAGGCGAAACTATGATTGATGATGAAGTTGCACCCGTTGACCATAAAATTTTGCCTGTACATTTATTCGCTGTGAGTGTTACGCTTCCTCCAGTACAAATCATATTCGATGTAGAATTTGAAGTAATCATTGGAGGTGGAATAACGTTTGTTACTACCTGTAGCGGGTTCGATTTTGGACTAATACAGTTATCATTAATTTTACATTGAGCAGTATATGTCGTTGTAGAAGTTGGTGTTACCGTTAACTTGTCGCCTGTTTGTCCATCCGACCAAACAACAATACCATTACATCCGATTGCTTCGATAGAAACACTTTCACCAATACAGATATAAGGGTTTAAACAAGAAATGAATGGTGTAGTTGGGTTACAAACTGGTTGTTTGATTGTGATGTCGGCATCGTCATCGTCATCTTCGTTTTTAGTTACACCGTTATTTGGCGTGGAGTTCGGGTCTTTTTGGTCAGATTTCGTAACCTCAGCCCAGTTTTTGATTGTGCCAGTTGTTGCAAGTACTTTCACAACGATTTGTAAAGTAGCGGTTTGACCAACGTTGATTTGGATAAATTTTGCTACTACTGTATTATCAATCGTAGTAATTCCGTCGCCACCTGTTACCTTGATGATTTGTAAGCCATTTGGTAAAATATCTGTTACCTCGATATTAGTGGCATAAGATATTCCGTTGTTTTTAACCTCGACTAAATATGTGATTTGGTCACCAGTCGAAGGATTTGAATTACTTACCGTTTTATTCAAACTTAAATCAGCTACTAAATCTACAGTTTTAGGTATACTCGTTAATTTGACATCGTTATCTTTTTTTGAAGTTTTACTGTTATAAGGAGTAGCGACTTTATCATTTTCGTTTGCTTTTGTACTATGAAAAAAGTTTGTTTGTGGGCTAGAACTAATTACTCTTGTAATGTATTTTAAGCTAATAGGTTGACTAGCACCCATTGGGTTTTCTGCAGCTTCAGAAGCATTGAGGTCTACTTTATCCCCTTGCACCCCTGGTTTCTTAGTATCTAGTAAATTGTTATTGTTTTTATCTGTCCAATCGTTATTGTATACTGAGTCAAGGTTTGGGTTCAAAACTGTTTCAATGGTGTTTTGAGCTGCAAAAACAAAAACGCTAATAAACGAAAACAGAATTGTTGTAAAGGTCTTAAAAAATGAGTTTTTTTTATCTGTTGAATTACTGCTAAGGGAAAGATTATTCATGATTGAATCTGAATTTGGTATTAAATCAGTCACGGATTTAAAATTTTTTATACTTGATTGTGCCGGGAAGCAATCAGCAAAGTACGCATGTAAACTATTTTCGAAGAATAGTTTATTGTTGAAAAATGTATAAAAACCTTTATAAGATTGAGGTAAACCAGTGCTTTTGTGACTACTTTTCTGTTTAAAAAATAGACAAATAATACTAACAATTTTATTCAAAGACGCCAATATTTTGCTGTCTTTATCTGATTTACATTGTTTTGAATACCTGTTTTTTGGTAATGCTATACCACTTTCAGTAAAATTATATTTCACTTGTAAGTATTTTTAAAAATTCAAGTGTAGTATTTGGTGTTTAAGGTCTTAAATGTAAATGTAAAGAAAACTTATTATTACAAAATAATCTTCAAATTGAATTAATTTAAGCACTAAAATACTATGTTTAGTTGATATTATATCCAAAACTGTGCCAAAACAATTTGCGAAAACGTTTAATAAAATATGGTTTAGTCGAAATTTTATATTGTTGAAAAATGTTATAAATCGGAGAAGGTTTAAAATAGAACAGCCTGTACTCTGCAAAAATACTTCATTAGCCAAAAATTATTTGCTTACTTGACGGATTTTTGACAATTAAAAACTTATTATACTTGTAATTATTAACATTGTAAATAATCATAGGAGTTTAAAAGTCGTAGCCCAAAGATAAATATAATTTTGGAGGGTTAACTTCCTTATCCTCAAGTCCCCAAGCATAATCGGCCTTCACGAAATAACCTAAAATGGTAGTTCTTACACCAAGCCCATAGCCAAGTAAAAATGGATTTTTGAAATTGGTTACAGTAGCTCTAAATGGGTTCTGACCGCCACCAACTATTTCAGTATTCAAACTATTTTGTCGATTAAATGGTCCTTTGTTTCCAAACCAAGCTGTGCCTACATCTGTAAAACCTATAAATTGTAAATTACGCAAGAAATTTGATGTTAGAGAGCCTTTCGATACATATTGGGCTAATGGTAAGCGTAGTTCCAGGTTGGATAGCAAGTGGCTTGTGCCGTAAAGTTTAGCAAAGTTAAAGCCTCTTAAATTCCCTGCAAAATCATAGAAAAGTATATCTCTTAAGTCTCTAGGAACGCCAACCGATTGGCCATTAGTTGGCTCTATTGAGCGATTGATAGCGTTTTCAACACCTCCAAGTATTGTTACTTTTGGTGCTTTTCCAAGTGAGCGACTGTATGACAAACGAGCCGCAAAGATAACACTACCGAACAACCTACGGTAATGACGGGCATCAATTACCATACGGCTAAAGTTTTCGCTGCTGGTTTTGAAACTATATGAACGATCTAGACGAATTTTAGCACGAGTACCAACCAATACTTTACTAAATACTGGAGTAGTATTGTCATAAACTAATTCGCCACGAAAGCCCAAATAGATTGATTGCAGGTTTTTTCTGCCTAAATCTGAAACATCAATATCAGTTGTAGAGGTAATGTTTGGAGATAATTCTGCCTTTAAATATTGACTGAATGGATAAGATGCAACTGCCGAAAAGCGATTATAGTAGAGGCGTCTATCAATACTTAGGACGGTTGTTTGAGGTGTATTAATATTTAATGGGCGAAATAAATAAAGGCTACGATTATCCAATTCGCTTAATGAAATTGAACGTCTTTGAATATCAATCCCCCAGTCCACTCTACGTACATTATTATTGTATCCTAAAAATACATCATGATTACGTAAAACTGGCGTAATGAAAAGTCCCAATTTGATGCTATGATTTTCAAGCAGGTCATTCATCACGAGGGTATTTTTCAAACCCATTCTTCTTACAGGGTCAACCAATAATTCTGATTTTATATCGTTAGCAATAACGATGTTTTCGTAGGCAAAAGGCCCTTTTAATTTCAGAATCTCTTTAAATCTGCCTAATTTTGGAATAGTTTTGTCGGTGGGTTCACCCTTTGCTTTCGCATTTTCAGCTGCTAATGATTTGATAATATTTTCAGCATCAAATTCATAGTTATCAGTATCTACTTCACCTGCCTTAAGTTCGAGTTTTTGCTTGGTTTCAACAATTGAATTAAGAGCAGTAACATCTGGCTTTTCGGCACTATGGTCTTGGTTTTTCTCTTCAGTGGAAGTATACAAACTATTCGCATAATATTCTCGCCATTCCTTCAGAAATCTACTGTAAGAAATCCCCAATGTGCTAGTAATACTCGATTCTTCAGTGCGAATGATGCGAGTAAGATTCAAAATATTAGAAATGTTGTCTTTTCCGTAGCGAACCGCAATATAATTCCAGATAGATTGACCAATTGTTTCGGCATCTTTCCCTTGGATAGTTTCAATTTTCTTATCTTTGTTTTTCAGAATCACCGTACGCATTCGATCCAATATGAGCGGATTTTCATTATCACCTGAAATATAGGCCGAGATTCCCGCCATATACCATTCTGGAACTGTTAGCAGAAGCGAACTCTGTAAAACCTCTTTTAAACTTCCGCCATAAAGCATATCATAGACAAACAATCGGGCAATTTGCTGAATCAATTCTTGCTTAAATTTCTCTTCGTTGCCTGTGTAGGCAATCTGCACGCGTGATTTTGCTAAGTTTAAGATACTTCCATCCAAGTCAGTTGGGGCGGTAAGTCCTATATTGCTTTGCTCAAGTTCTTTTGGAGAATTATACAAAAATATTTTCATAGTTGTAAAGGGTGTATAACCCAACAACTCAGTGATACGGTCGTATTCTCCTTCGGCAATTTTGGCGGCATTTTGGCCAATTTTGTCACCGCTTCTGTAATAATTAAACTCAAAATTATTACTTCTAATCGTGAGCCATTCAATTCTTTTATATTGAATACGGTTCTTTCCAAACTCTTCTTGGGTTGATGAAAAGTAGTTTTGTGCAGAAACACGACCTGTGACCAAGGAAAGCACTAAGCAAATACTAGTGCAGATTCTACGAAGGGTAAACAAATTTTCCATGCCTTTGTATATTTTCAAGAATACAGATATTCTATAGTTTAGATTGTAATCTAACGTTTTTTGCGTCAAAAATTTGTCGGATAAACAATATCGGTTTTTTTAATTTCTGGTAATTTTTTTGCTAAAAAATCTGCAAAATATCTTACAACGAATATAACGAATAAAAACGCTCAATGTTAGCTTCGGGCATTAAAACTTTATTAGTTTCTAAAAAACCGAGCATTTCTTCTGTAAAATAAGGGGCAAGCGATACGCCTTTGGTGCCAAGTCCGTTAAATATATATACATTACTGTGGTGCGGATGATTGCCAATAAAAGGGCGACGGTCTTTGGTTGTAGGTCTTATTCCAGCTTCTTGGCCAGTAATTTGGTATGGGATTGATAATATTTTACTAATTTTAGAAGCAATCAATTCGCGGCCACTTTCGGTGGCTTGCCAGTCGAGATTATCCCAAATATAAGTAGAACCAAACCGACATTTGTTTTCACCAAGTGGAATGATCCAGAAGCCTTGATTGATAATTTCTTTAATTTTATAACCTTCAACATCGGCCAAAAGGGTTTCTCCTTTAGCTAGATTAAACGGAATCCAATTAAAAAATGAGTTTTGAGTAGAGTAGAAACCTTCGCAAAATATGATTTTTTTTGCTTGGAAATTTTTATAAAAAATATTGTTGTTGGTAATGTTTCGTTCTGAAAAATCAACTTTTTCAGCTCGGTAACTTTCGTTTTGTTTGAAAAAATCTCGTAAACATTTGAGCATTTTCGGTACGTTTACCCAACCTGCCGACAAGGTATAAAGTCCACCCAATTCATTGCAAATTTGCTCATAATTAGACTGCTTTGGCTGAATAATTTTGAGATAATTTCCCAAATCATATTCATCTGTCAATCTCATAAAATGCCTTTGTTGTTGTTCGTTGGCAAATGGTCGATAAAGATTGGTTTCATGATAAAAATTTTCGTGAAATTCTTTTTCGAGTGAAGTATAAAACTCTCTCAAATTTGGAAAAATCTTATCGGCAAGCCAAGTTTTATCAAGATTTTTACCAGTAATTGGGTTGAAAATTCCACCTGCAACGGCTGAGGAAGTCGGCAGTGATTCATCATTCAAAACCAGTACCTTTTTGTCTGCCTTTATTAGCTTGTAGGCTAACAACGATCCCGCAATACCTTGCCCGACAACTATATAATCAAGATTTTTCAAGATTGAAGCCTAAACCTAACAGGTTTTATTAAGATTAAAATTTATTTTCTAGTAGTTTTCCTAAGAACCTCATCGGCCCAAACACACACCAATTCTACTTGCTCATCTATCGTCATATTCGATGTATCTATCTCAACCGCATCATCGGCCTTGTAAAGCGGGCTTTCTTTGCGAGTAGTATCAATTAAGTCACGTTTTTTGATATTTTCGATTATATCCTCAATATCAACCAAATCACCTCGATCGTTCAGTTCAATTTGGCGGCGATTTGCTCTAATTAGCGGGTCGGCTGTCATAAAAATCTTTAGTTCGGCATCAGGAAAAACAACCGTTCCTATGTCTCTGCCATCCATAACCACTCCCTTCTTTTTGCCCATTTTACGTTGTTGTGCTACCATTGCGTGGCGAACATTGGCAATCGCACTTACTTCGCTAACCTGATTGGCAATAAAAAGTTTTCTTATTTCATCTTCAACATTTAGTCCGTTCAGAAAAGTCTCGTTTCTGCCATCGTTGGGGTTTCGGCGAAAGTCTATCTGAATATTATCAAGTGCCTTTGCTACTTCTTTTTCGTTAGTAAGCGTTACCAAATGCTGATGAAAATAAAGAGTTACAGCCCGATACATTGCTCCTGTATCAATATAACTATACCCCAAACGTGCAGCTACCTTTTTGGCGGTCGTACTTTTGCCACAACTTGAATAGCCGTCAACGGCAATGGTAATCTTTTGCATTTAATGTTAATTTTTCTGCAAAGAAAATCCTAATTTGCCGAAGAAACAATGATAAAATGTAGGTTAAGCCGAAAAACTAATTTTTGCAGGGAATCATTTTCCAAATTTCAGAATTATTGTTTTTAATGAGTTGAAAAGTTGATACTATAAAACTTCTTACTATGAAATACCTGTTGTCAGTTTTGTTGGTTGGGCTGTTTAGCTTTCACAAGCCAATCCAGATGCCTAATATCTTAATTATTTATGCTGATGATTTAGGCTATGGCGACCTAAGTTCCTATAAAAAAGGAACGTTGCAAACGCCTAATATTGATAAATTGGCTCATGGTGGAATCCGTTTTACGAATGGTTATGCAACTTCAGCAACCTGTACGCCAAGCCGATTTGCATTACTAACCGGCAAGTATCCATGGAAAACCGAAGGTACAAAAGTATTACCTGGAGATGCCTCATTGTTGATAGATACGGCCTCAATGACGCTTCCTAAATTGCTTAAAAAAGTGGGATATCAAACGGGAGTGGTTGGCAAATGGCACTTAGGGCTGGGCAATGGGGTTTTGGATTGGAACAAATCAATAGCATTTTCACCCAATGATATTGGCTTCGATTATTCGTATATCATGGCCGCTACCAATGACCGGGTACCTACTGTTTTTGTAGAAAACCGAAAAGTTGTTGGACTTGACTCCGCTGACCCGATTTATGTCAATTACAAACAAAATTTTGAAGGTGAACCAACTGCCATTTCAAATCCCGAGTTGTTGACCAAGCTAAAATGGCATTTTGGGCATAACTTTAGCGTTACAAATGGCGTTCCACGCATTGGTTATATGAAAGGCGGCAAGTCAGCACAGTGGGTTGATGAAGACATGGCCGATGTTTTTTTAGGTAAAGCAAAAGCATTTATTGAGAATCACCAAACGTTCAAAACTGGCAAGCCATTTTTTTTGTATTATGCCTTGCACGAACCGCACGTACCAAGAGTTCCGCACGCTCGGTTTGTTGGGAAATCGGGTATGGGTCCTCGTGGCGATGCCATTTTAGAAGCCGATTGGTGTGTGGGCGAAATTATCAAAAAGTTAGATAAAGAAGGTTTACTCCAAAACACACTTGTGATTTTTTCGAGCGATAATGGTCCTGTCCTTGATGATGGTTATTTTGATGATGCTGTCGAAAAATTGGGTAATCACACGCCTGCTGGTGGGCTTCGTGGAGGAAAATATAGTTTATACGAAGCTGGTACCCGAGTACCATTCATTACTTATTGGAAAGGTACAATCAAACCTGCTGTATCGAATGCGGTGCTTTGTCAGTTAGATTTTGCTTCATCTTTTGCTCAATTAGTTGGTGCGGAAAGTTATTCGGCCGATAGTCAAAATTTGCTCAATGTGATGTTGGGGAAATCGAAGCAAGGACGAGACAATCTGATAATTGAGGCATCGGGTAGATTGGCATTTAGAGAAGGTAATTTTATAATGATTCCACCATACAAAGGTCCTGTGGTATCAAAAGACGAAGGTATAGAATTGGGGAATTCGTCCGAATTTCAACTCTATGATTTATCGAAAGATTTGGCTCAGAAAAACAATTTAGCGAAGCGGTTTCCTCAAAGAATTGAAGAAATGAAGACTTCAATGAAAAAAATAGCGGGGAATAAAATCAAATTTGATTAATTTTAAGAAAAAATCTCGAAGTATTAAATTTGCTTGCCCAAAGGATGAAGAAAATTGTATCATTTGCTTTTGTTTTTTTTAGTTACTTTGCTGTGTTTGGGCAGATCAAAACCTTGATTTTCGATTCAGTTTCAAATTCGGCACAAACAAAAGCACTTTGGGAGGATGCCAAGATTAAAAAACGCTTGGTTGACACTACCTCAAATCCTGCAAAAATCAGCGATTCAAATCTCAAAAATTATAATGTTGTTGTGTTTTTAAATACTTCGGTCAATGCCCTCAATTTCCAGCAATCGGCCGAATTACAGCGTTTTTTGAAAGCGGGAGGTGGTTTTGTAGGAATTGGTGGTGCGATCGAAAAAAGTTACAAATGGCTTTGGTATAATAAAATGATTGGCGGAGTTTTGGCCGATAGCCAATTTCAAGATAAAGTTCAGATAAGCCTAATAACCAATGCAACAATTGGAAAAAGTGAACTGCCGCCGCTTTGGAAAATAGATGATAGACCCTTGGTAATGAGTAATGTGCCAGTTAGATGCAAACCAGTTTTGCTAGATGTTATGGGCAAAACTTGGGCGTGGCATTATACTACCGAAGAGGGAGGAAAAATGTTTTATACTGCCTTGGGCAGCGAGTCTTCAGCCTTTCTAAATCCTAATTTATTGCCACATATCTGGTCAGGTATCGAAGAGGTTTCATCTCAAAATATGCCGGACTACTCCAAAATTGCTGATACAGCCTTACCTTCGGAGAATAATTTTTTGAAAGTAACATTATCCGATAATTTAGAAAACCCTTTAGCATTGGCTACCTTGCCTACTCGAAATGTAATATGGGTTGAACAAAACGGCAAAATAAAGATTTTCGATGCCCAAAAACGAAAAACCAATCAAATCGGAAAAATTGATGCAACCAATTTGAAAGCTATAAAACTCGACCCCGAATTTGCCGAAAATGGTTATGTTTATACTTTTTCAGAAATAAACTCCAATGAATATAAAATCGGTAGAATGCAGCTAATTGGAGATAGCCTAGCCTTGATGAGTGATTTTTCAAGCCAATCAACTACACCTTTAGCAAAAAGTATTACCTACGAATTTGATAAATATGCGAACGAAGCTTATCGTTTGCCCAAATATTTTGCAGGAAAATCATTTAGATTTGATAACAAGCAGGGTGTTGTATTAGAAACATTCGATGAAGATGGCAATATAAAAAATGTTGAGCCGTTTTTGTCGAATATTCGTTTTGATTCCATCATAGACATATCTTTTGGAGTTGATGGAGAATTGTATCTTTTAGAAAATACTCGCTTAGTAAAGATTGATTATTCAGAAAAGAACCGAAAACCGATAGCTATCGCTTCGGCAGATGTATTGTCGGGTAATGTGCCTTTGAAAGTAAAGCTTTCTTCCGACGGTTCGGTCGATTACGATACAAAAGATGGGTTGAGTTTTGAATGGAGTATTATCGGAACTACAATTATAATTATCAAGGAACAAAATCCGGAATATACTTTCTTAAAGGCGGGAAACTACGAAGTAAAACTCAAAATAATCGATAATCAAGGCGAAAGTTCCGAAACTCTATTGAAAATCAAAGTCAATAAAGCTGCTCCGAAAAAGAAATAGACAATTCATTTTCTCGATATTTCGTTTGTAATAAAAAATATTGTTCTTGCAGTTAGAGGATAAGGGAAAGCTTAACAATTAGTAAAATTGTAAATGTGTTTTTTAGATTATTTTTGTCTGAGTATGTTCTTAACCTAACATGTAAGAATCATCATTTATATTTTAATTGGTTTAAACAGAAATTTGTTCGATTTGAGTAAGATTCGGGAATTATACAAAAAAAATCAAGACTATGCTAAGGTATTTTTACCAAAAAAATTTATTGATGACTTTATTTCATTTTTGATAAAACTTCTTTCAACTCAGCTTCGTTCATTTCACCCACGCCACGCCAAACTTGTCTGCCATTTTTAATTATTACATAGGTAGGAATTTCTTCAACTTTAAACACAGAAGCGATATTGTCGCTTTTTTCGGCATCAATTTTTAAAAGTTTTATGTTTTTATTTTGGTTTGCAATTTTGTTTAAAATCGGAGTCATTTTTTTACAAGGCCCACACCATTCAGCATAAAAATCTATCAAAACAAGGCTGTTCGATTGTATAACTCGTTCGATATTTTCGAGTGTTAAAGCTGCAATCGGCTGGGTGGTAGAAATATTGGAGACATAAGGTTTGCTCGAAAACGTCCATTTCGCAAAACCTCCAGCCATCTCATATACATCCTTATAGCCCAAATCACGTAAAAAAGTTGCGGCATCAGTACTACGTCTTCCGGAAAAGCAATAGACAAATACAGGTAGGGTTTTGTCAATTTTGGCTTTTACTTTATCCTCAAAATTATCATCATTAAAATTTAGATTGATAGCACGTTTTAGGTGTCCACGCAAATACTCTTCGGGTGTACGTATATCAATCAGCTGAGCTAAACCAATATCATCTTGGAGTTTTGCTTCAAATTCATTGATAGAAAGTAGGTATATATCTTTGTTTTGAGCAAAAACATTGTGTGCAAAAAATAGTAAGAGGACAATTAGAAAACGTTTCATCTTTTTGAAATTATCGAATTTTTCTCAAAACTTCAACAAATATCACGCCAATGATAACATATTTTTTTGTGAATTTAATCTAATTTTGAGAGCTAAATCATCTGTTTAACGGTCGAATAATTGTTTTTAGTTGTTTAAAACCTTAAATAATCAATAATTGTTTTTTTAGTGATTTATTAGGTGGTAATTTTGTTTTCATTTCAGAGTGAATGATTCAAGAATCGCTTGCCACTTCGGCAATCCGATTGAGTTGAAAATACTCTATTTTTTCATTCTTCATTATCAACTATTCATTATTATAATATGTCAATCGACTTAAAAATAAAGCAACTTGCAAAAGATTATGTGGCTGAGGTAGTGGCCAATCGACGTTATTTGCACACAAATCCAGAATTATCGTTTCAAGAATATAACACGGCCAAATTTGTGGCACAAAAACTCAAAGATATTGGTCTGAGTCCGCAGGAAGGTATCGCCAATACAGGAGTAGTTGCGATTATCGAAGGCAGAAACCCTTCGAGCAAAGTAATCGGCTTGCGTGCAGATATGGATGCTTTGCCAATTTTTGAAAAAAACGATGTTCCCTACAAATCTCAAAACGAAGGTATTATGCATGCATGTGGGCATGATGCACATACATCCTCGTTGTTGGGTACAGCTAAAATCTTACAACAATTAAGAGAAGATTTTGAAGGAACAGTAAAACTCGTATTTCAGCCAGCCGAAGAAAAAGCCCCGGGTGGAGCATCAATTATGATTAAAGAAGGTGTGCTTGAAAATCCTTCGCTTACAAGTATGCTTGGGCAGCACGTAGCACCCAATATTCCTGTCGGAAAAATTGGTTTTCGTGAAGGAATGTACATGGCTAGTACCGACGAAATTTATATGACTATTAAAGGTAAGGGTGGACATGGTGCAATGCCTGACCAACTTATCGACCCAGTTTTGATTGCTTCGCACCTGATAGTATCGTTACAACAAATCATTTCACGTAATCGTAAGCCTGCAAATCCTTCAGTGCTGTCGTTTGGGCGTTTTATTGCCGATGGTGTGACCAACGTTATTCCCAATGAAGTTACAATTCAAGGAACGTTCCGTTGTATGGATGAAGAATGGCGAGAAGATGGTTTGCGTAGAATGAAAAAAATGGCCGAAGGTATTACCGAAGCAATGGGCGGTGTTTGCGAATTTGAAATAGTGAAAGGTTATCCTTTCTTAAAAAATCACCCAGAACTTACTCGTAGAATTAAGGCCGAAGCTACTAAATTTATGGGACAAGAAAATGTAATTGACCTTGACCTTTGGATGGCAGGCGAAGACTTTGCTTTCTACTCGCAAGTAGTTGATTCGTGTTTTTACCGACTCGGTACACGTAACGAAGCCCGAGGGATTATATCAGGAGTTCATACACCAACTTTTGATATTGATGAAGCTGCTCTCGAAATAGGCCCGGGTTTAATGTCATGGCTTGCGATTCGAGAATTGTCTTTGTGAATTCTGTTTCGAGCAAAAGTAGGTTATTTCGCCCAATTAGGTTTTATAAGTTGCTGCTTATAGCTTATAAAAGCTAGTATTGATTTTATTGTATACTACCTAATAGACAATAATTGTCTCGATAGCTTGTTCTGAGTTAATTAATACCTGATTTTAATAAAAAGGCTAATATATTCTTATTTTAACCATTATTTCGCAATATTGACTTTTATAACTCTGTTTATTATTTCAGGCTTATGATTATTGATAAACCTAATTCTATCAAAATCGCTTTTTTCGTGAGTATTAATATTTTTGATTTTTTTCTCAACTATTTTAGTGTTTTGAAGTTATTATAAAGAATGTACAATTGTATTACTAGGCGATTTTAAAATAGCTTGTTTGTGAATCTTCTTACCAATTACTGTTTTTATTTACTGCTTTATTATTATTACAAAAAGTATCTAATTATTAAGTATTCACAAGAAATTCGGTATAAAATTGATTTCATTGAAAAGCCTGATAAAATATTGATTATCAGGCTTTTCAATTTGCAATATTTTTTTGCTTAACATATTTTTAAAAAAAGCACTTACACAGGAAGTTAGCGGCTTACTTTTCATCTTTAAATAATAGCTAATTCCGCACCTTTTGAAAAGTAAAAACGAACTAAACGATTACAGTTTTTATTTAGACCGCATTTTCAAGGATGATGAGCTCTAGCAAAATAAAAATCAACACTTAACTTACTGCCAATAATCTTGTGATTAAAATATTCTTTCCCATTATCATCGTAGAAAGTATTTAAAATAGGTTTACATTTTATCAATTATTCAATAAATATTTCTTCTCATTGAAGGGAATCTTTTACAGTTATTTTCGGCACTTTTGAATTTTTTATAAAGTCACGGAAAGAGGCACAGGATCCATGTTGATTTTTATCAAAAACAGTAACTAATACTAAATTTCAAACATTTCACATTTGTTGTGCGAATTGCTCTTCTACTATTTTAAGGCGTAAATCAATATTTTAGCTATGCTCAAAACACCTAACTTATCCTTTTCATTAACTTGTTTTTTATAGCTTAAACCCTCGTTTCTGAGGTTATTATTAACTCTCCTCCTTGTTAACTTGTCCTACTAAAAATGATGAAGTTTCGCTGCTGAAATAAATATGTTACACCTATGTAGATTTCATTTCAAAATTTATAACTTTCTCCAACATATTGTTTTGGACTTCAGTTTTAAATGATTTGTCACTTTTGGAGGAGGGAAAAAATTAAAGCCTAATCTATACATTCATACCGGGCCATGCAACTACTTCTTTTTTTTTAATTAATGATAATTTGTATTTCTCCATCACTTGTATCAATTATTTGAATCTAAGGTTTTAATGACGCTTAATTATCAAAATAAAGGAATTCATGTGGTGGGTAATTAAATTCAGTCAATTTTATTTATTAAACGGTATATTATTTAATTTATATGATAGGGGTATCTTTGAGAAAAAAATCAAAAAAGTGAAAAAAATCTTTGTTTTTTATTAAAATAAATTTTTTTTTCTCACTTTTGCAAGTGGTTTAACTTCTTCAAATATAATCTAAGATGAGATATTTATCCCAATTTTGCTGTTTTCTAATGCTTTTATCCTGTACCAAAAACAACGAACCCATCACCCCACCACAAATACTCCAATTTGAATTGGAGGGGGTCAAAACTCTTTCTACTACCATCGACCCAAGCACGAAAACTATCATAGTGGAAGTGCCCTATCAAACCTCATTGAGTGCCTTAATTCCAAAAATTAGTATTGAAGATGGTGCACGCATTGTTCCAGCATCGGGGCTTGCACAAAACTTTAGCCAGTCTGTGTATTATACCTTATCTAAAAACAGTAACAAGCTTATATACACTGTCAAATTAAAAGTAGCTAGTCAGCCCAAACCAGAAATTTCTCAGTTAAAAGCTGATACCGTAGAAGCGGGTAAGGACCTGAGCATTATTGGAAAAAACTACGGAAAATTTGCTCTGGACATCCAAACATTTTTGGTGGATAACGAAAATAAAGAAAGCCTACTCAAACACCAATTAATTGATTCCACCCAAATCAAACTAACGACCTTCATTGAGCAAAAAGTGGGTTTTTATCGTATTAAAGTTAAAGTCAGAAACCAAGAAGCGGTTTCAGCTACCAAAATTTGGTTGGCTTACCCCAGCCCCCAATTGACTGTTATTCCAAAATCTACCTTACTCAAAGGTGATACGCTTTGGCTGATGGGAAGGTTTATAGATGCCACGAAATACACCTTTTTGTGTGAGTTAAGTAATGAAAATGCTAAATACCATCTGGCGATGACCAAAAGCCTGCCCAATCAATTAGGTTTTATTTTACCCAATGATGTGACTATTGGTGAATATGGAGTCAAAATATATAATGCCTCGGAAAAGAAACTTAGTGGCACAATGGAAAGTCAAATAAGCATTTATGACCCCAGTTTACCTTTTGTGACTGGCATTATAAACAAACAAACCTTTTATAAAAAATCAGAAAAACTCTCTTTCAGTACTATCAATTTTGAAAAAATGCTGGCAAGGTTCTATCAAGTCAATATGGTTGGTTTAGGCAAAACATATATTCAAAATGGTATCTATGATGCCACCCAAAAAACATTGAGTATTGAGCTACCTGATGCCATACAAGCGGGGATGTATGCGATTCACTTTTCACTCTCCGAACCCCAAAAGGCCCTAAATTATTCATTCCAAATTAATCTACAAATAGTTGTAAAAGAGTAATATAAATTTACACAGTTTTATGTTTTTAAGAACAATTCTTTGGCTCATACTGTTAGTAGGAGCCTTCGGTGCAATCACCATTGATGCATCTGCCCAAAATAAGCTTTATCTACCGACTATTAAATACACTGCTACGGGGACGACGACTTTCAACCAAGTTTGTTACCAAGCTGACGGTATTCAGTTTTGGGTTAATAATGTCAAGTGGATTCTAGGAGTAGATTTTACCGAAGAGTTCTGTGCTTATGGTATCTGTAAAATCAACTTTGACTTTGGTAAACTCAAACCAGGAGATTCTTTTCAGGTTAAAGATGCCTGCGGAAGTGTGGCCGCTACTCGAACAGTAGAGGATGATTATGTGTATGTAGAAGTTCCCAATGGCAATAGCTACACAGGTAATGCTATTGGTTCGATGGATGAGACTGCACCTTATGAACGATTGTCGAGTCCGGTCTATGTTGGCAAGTGTGAACCCATCAACATTAATGCCCACGGTCTCCATAAATATTACATCAACGTTGGTACAAGTAGCTTTGGGACATCTTATACTTCAGGAAAGTTTTTAATCAATGGCAGCCCTTTAAGTGGCGGTATGGTCGGAGCTGACTTACAAGGGTCGAGCAATCCTATCAACTATGCCATCAATGGCAACGGTTCGATTACCTACAATGGTGGAGTGGCTTTCGGTAGTTACGCCAATTTTTCTGGCCGAAGCCCTTTTAGTTTAGAATACCAGCACAATGGCGTTTTGCCTTTTGATGTGCAGGAAGTGACAATGGGTGCCATAGGCTTTCGAATGCGTGATAATAATACGGTAAACATCAAAGAATATACTTACAATGGTACCATTGAAAGTACCGAAACAGGTAATTTCAGTGCATCTACCTTCAAAATTACTTATGATGGTGCTAATTTTAAATTCTACATTGACAATAATTTGAAAAAGACCGTTGCACGTTCGGTGGTTTATACTTCTTCGAGTGGCAGCATTTCCAAGAGCGGTGTTTTGCCTTACGGCATGGGTGTTACGTGGCAACCCAGCAATTCGGGTAACCAATGGGTAGGTGTGATTGTTGATGGTGTTTTAAATACCCGTCAACAGTTCAACGTAGCCGAAGACATGACTATCAGCGAAAGCGTTGTCAATGTTGCCTGTAATGGTGGAAATACGGGTAGTATCACCGTCAATGTCAATGGTGGAAAATCGGGCTTTCAGTATGCCAAAAATGGCGGGGCATTTCAAAATAGTAATGTATTTGCTGGACTAAGTGCCGGAAATTATAGCATCAAAGTCAGAGATGCGTCGGGTTGTGAAGCCACTAAAAACATCAGTGTATCAGAAAATTCGGCCTTAAATTTTTCATTGAATACTAAAAACAATGCTAAATGTGTTGGTGAAAACAATGGTTCTATTACACTGAATGGCTCTGGTGGAATTGGTACTTTACAGTACGGCATCAATAATGCCAATTATCAATCATCCAATATCTTTACGGATTTGGGAGCGGGTACTTATACTTTTTGGTTAAAAGATGCCGCTGGTTGTACCAAAACGCTGAACGAAACTATTGGTCTCAACAGTACACTTAGTGCTTCGTTAAGTGCTAGCCAAAATATTGCTTGTTTTGGCGGAAATACAGGCTCAATTACCATCACTTCGGCGGGTTCGCCATCGGGAGCGGTGCAGTACTCGATTGATGGCACCAACTTTGTTGCGGGGAATGTCTTCGCGGGGTTAAGTGCCAACACTTACACCGTGAAAGTCAAAGACAATATTTGTACAGTCAATGTAGCTTCACAAGTGATTGCACAACCCAGCGATATTAGTATTATTCCCACTGTCCAGCTCATCAGTTGTTTCGGTGGTTCGGATGGAAAAATTACTATCAACACTTCGGGAGGCACACCAGCTTATCAGTTTTCAAAAGATGGTGTAACTTATGGTAGTGCCAATGTATTCGATAATTTAGGAGTCAACAATTATAAATTTTGGGTAAAAGATGCCAATAGTTGTGTGAAAGAAAGTGGTATCACAAGCATTACTCAACCTACCGCTTTAGAAGTAGGGATTGATAATAAAGTCGATGCGATTTGTAACGGAGGCAATACGGGTTTGGTCAAAATCAAAGCCAGTGGTGGTACGAAAGCTTATCAGTTTTCAAAAGATGCTACCAATTTTCAAACAGATTCAACTTTTTCAACTTTAACGGCGGGAACTTATACTTTTACTATTAAAGATGCCAAGGGTTGCACCAAAACTACCACTTCGAGCATCTTACAACCCACGGCGATTGTTATGGGCAGTCCTGTTATTACGAACTTGACTTGCAATGGAGATAATTCTGGAAAGGTCGTTGTCAGTGCTACGGGAGGAATTAGTCCTTATCAATTTAAGAAGGGAACGGATGCTTTTCAAACCTCGGGAACATTCGGCAGTTTAGCTGCCAACACTTATACGATTTATACCAAAGATGCCAATGGTTGTGAAGTAAGTATAAATACTACCGTTAGCGAGCCAACAATTGTTTCGGCAAACATTACCATTACTAATAATTTATGCAATTCTGACCAAACTGGAAAAATTGTAGTAGTCGGAAGCGGTGGAACACCAAGCTATCAATATTCAAAAGATGACGTTAATTTTGTTACTTCAGGAACATTCGGAACATTGACAGCGGGTAGCTATACCATCAAAACCAAAGATAGTCGAGGCTGTTTGAATAGCCAAACCGTGACGCTCAATCAGCCAACGGTACTGACGGCTACGCCGAGTATTACCAAAAACGTCACTTGTTTTGGTGGAAATGATGGTACTATCAATGTCTTGGCAGGTGGTGGGACGAGTCCTTATACCTATTCGGCCAATGGCACGACCTACCAAAATGGAGCTAATTTCTCTTTTGAGATTGGCACGTACAGTTTTTGGGTAAAAGATGCCAATGGTTGTATCAAAACAACAAATAGTTTGACGCTTACGCAACCGACCGATATTGTACCGAGTTTGACAGCAAAAACGGCTGTTTCGTGTTTCGGTGGAAATAATGGCACAGTAACAATTGCTACTACTGGCGGGGTTTCGCCTTATACATTTTCAAAAGATGGGGCAAACTTTCAAACTTCTGGGGCATTCAGTGGTTTTTCGGCAGGCACATCGGTACTGACTGTGAAAGACAATATGGGTTGTACAAAACCTATTTCGGTCGATATTTTGCAACCTGCTCAAGCCTTACAAGTGAGCATTGCTGCTCAATCAAATTTAAGTTGTTACCAAAATAATACAGGAAGCATTCAAGCGGTTTTGTCGGGTGGCACGAGTCCTTACCAATTTTCAAAAGACAATTCAAGTTTCCAAAGCTCGGGAACATTTACTACTTTATCGGCAGGAAATTATACCATTTATGGCAAAGATGCCAATAATTGCCCAACGAATATTAACGTAACACTTACCGAACCAAGCAATACGACAATTTCTTTACTTCAAAAACAAGACGTTGATTGTGCCAATTATGCCACTGGCTTTTTCAAAGTGGGGGCTTTGGGTGGCACGGGCAATTTTACTTATAGCTTATCGGGTATAGATTTCAATGGCAATGGACTAAGTTCAAGTGCCAATGGTAGTGGGTATTTTGATAAGCTAAAAACAGGAAACTATATCGTCAATTATCGTGACCAAAACGCTTGCTCAAAAGATTTTCCAGTTACGATTATTGCCAAAAGTAGTCCTATTAGATTTGACATAGCCAAAACCCTACCGACTGATTGCGTAGTAGGCAATGGCAGTATCGTGGTCAATAATACACGAGGTGGACAAGGTAACTACGTTTATCGCATCAGTAGCCAAACGACGGCTTCGGGGAATAATAGTTTTAGTAATTTACAAAATGGTAGTTATTACATTACCGTAAGCGATAATTTATGTGCTTATACCGAAGCTGTAAATTTGGAATTGCCCAATAGCATCAAAGCTACTTATACCATCAATCCTATTAGTTGTCAAATTCCAACAGCCAATTTGAGTATCGACAACATTACGGGTGGCAATGGTAGCTATAGTTTGGCCATTGATGGCAGTAATTTTTCGGGCAATCGCACTTTCAATAACTTATCGCCCAATACTTACGCCGTAACGATTCAGGATAGTCCACTATCGTGTAAAAGTGTGGTCAGTGTCGAAATCAAAGAGCAAAACCGTGCCGATTTGAAAGTATCAGCTTTGGGAAATATCTCATGTTTTGGCGGAAATAATGGCTTTATTAATGTCATTGGTGATAATAATATGGGGCCTTTCAACTACGCCATCAATAATGGTGGTTTTTCGTCGAATGGCAATTTTGGCAGTTTGAGTGCAGGAACTTATAAAATATCCGCCCAAACCCGTATTGGTTGTTTGGATAGCATTCGAGTGACTTTGAGCCAACCAACGCTTTTACAATCCAATATTAATCTGCAAAGTAACCTTTGTAATGGCGACCAAACGGGAAAAATTAGCATCGTTGGCACAGGCGGCGTGAGTCCATATCAATATACGATTAATGGCAGTAGCTATCAATCGGGCAATGATTTTACAAATCTTTTGGCGGGAAATTATACCGTAACGGTCAAAGACAACAATGGCTGTACTTTTGCTCAAAACCAAAACCTGACGCAACCAACGCTGGTAACTACCGCTTCAAGTGTAGTACAAAATGTTTCGTGTTTTGCAGGAAATGACGGTAAAGGTCAAGTCATTGGTTCGGGTGGAACACTTCCTTATACTTTCTCAATCGATGGAACAAATTTTGTCAGTACCAATATTTTTGAGGGTTTAACGGCCAATACTTACAGTTTTTGGGTGAAAGATGCCAATGGCTGTACCAAAACTTCGACCGTCATTTCCGTCACCCAACCAACGCTTTTAGTGCCTTCAGTAGCGGCTTTCAGCAATGCACTATGCAATGGCAGTAGCGGTGGAACGATTACACTGGCTGCTACTGGCGGAACGAGTCCGTATCAATATTCAAAAGACAATAGCAGCTATCAAAACCTGACACTTCTGACGGCTTTTCCCGCGGGAAATTTTACAGTTTATGTCAAAGACAGCAAAGGTTGCGTAAAAAATATCAGCCAAACCATTGACCAACCCGCTCCTTTATCATTGAATTTAGTTGCCAAAAGTGATTTGACTTGTTTTGAAAACCAAACAGGAAAACTGGAAGTAGGAATTAACGGTGGTACGCAGCCGTACCGTTATTCTTTGGATAATACTACCTTTCAAACATCGCCCCTTTTTATGAATCTCAAAGCAGGAACGTATAATGTGACGGGCAAAGATTTCAATAATTGTACGTTTTTACTCAGTACGAGTTTGTCAGAACCTGCATTATTGAAAGCAAGTTTTACTGTCAAAACCAATGATTGCTTTGGTGACCAAACTGGGAAAATAAACACCTTTGCTTCGGGTGGAACGACGCCTTATGAATATAGTTTGAATAATCAAACTTATCAGCCATCTACGGAGTTCGCTCAATTATTTGCAGGAAACTATTTAGCTACCATTCGAGATAAAAACGCCTGTATTTATACCCAAAATGTGGAAGTAAAGCAACCCGATGAGTTGAAATTATTTCCCATCAATCAAGATTTGATTCGCTGTTTTGGGGAAGCCAACGGCTCGATTTTGATTAATACTACGGGTGGAACGCCTAAGCTCATTTATTCTTTGGACGATAAAATCTACGAAGACAAACCGCTTTTTCAAAACCTCAAAGTAGGAAAATATCAAGTCTATGTGAAAGATGCAAACCAATGTTTCAAGCAAACTGAAATTACGCTAAAAGAACCCGACAAGCTTAAAATGAGTATAGTCAAACAAGCCAATCCGTTATGTGCAGGTGAAGCAAGCGGTATCATCGAAGTCAAGGCCGTGGGTGGCAATGGAGCTTATACTTTCATTCGGGATAATATATTAAAGAACCAAACTGGACTTTTTGAGAAATTAACCCAATCCGAATACACGCTCAAGGTGTTAGATGCAAAACAATGCGAAGATAATATTGAAAAGGTAGTCTTGACTTGGCCTAAATCATTAAGTTCTGTAATTGAAAAAATTATTACCCCTACCTGTGTAGGCGACGCTAATGGAGCCATTTCACTTTCTTTGAAAGGAGGGATTTCTCCCTATACTTCAACACTTATTTCTGAGCCACTCAATGCAAAGCCTTTGGTCAACAACGCCATAACCTATGATAATTTATTGTCAGGTAATTTTACTATTAACTTACAAGATGCAAATGGTTGTCAGCTCCAAACTTCGGTTAAAGTACCTGTGCCTGACAAGCTCAATGCCATTGACTTTACGAGTTTATTGCCAAAAGAAGTATGCAAAGGGCAACAGTTGATACTCAACGCTAACAATCCGAAGCAGACAATTCAGTGGTTTTTGAATGGAAATTCAATTGCTACTTCGACAAATATACAAATTTCAAAGGATTTGCAGGAATTAACGACTTCGGTGGCAGGAAAATACAGTGTTTTGGTCAAAAATGCGTCGGGTTGTGAAGTCAAGGCTGAGTATGAATTGGTCAATAATGACAAGGCTTTGAAGGCGGATTTTTTATTGCCAGTACAAGTTTTTGTGGGAGATGAAGTGGTGGCTCTGGACATCACCAAACCAATTCCTGATAAAGTGATTTGGACTTTACCAGCGGAAGCCGACAAGATGGAGGAAAACATCAAACGCATCAAATTTGCTTTTGTCAATGATGGCAAATATGTGGTGCAGATGCAAGCTTTTTTGGGCGACTGTATCACAATCGTCAAGCATGACATTGAAGTTTTCAAACCCGAAGACATTGATAAAACCGACCCCAAACTGGGTTATGACAAAACCAAGCTTATCAGTAAGGTGGCTGTTTCGCCAAACCCCAATTATGGAAAATTTAGCGTCACCGTGGATTTAGTGCAAGCCAAGCCCATTGAAGTGAGTATCGTGCGAGCTTCATCGGGGCAAACGGTTTACAGTACTACTTTTTCGGAAGTGAAAAAACAGCATGTTTTTGATTTGGATTTAAAAATCAAAACTGATAATTATATACTCATTGTCAAGTCGGAAGATTCCGTCAACCAAACAAGGATTGCAATTATTGATTAGCTCCTTAAGCTCTGATGTGGAAGTTAAAAAACAAGATGAAAAACAAAAGTATTCTTAATGAAAAATAAAATAAACCTTTTTATTTTTATATTGTACATCCTAATTAGAGGAGGTGGGTATGTTTTTGCACAAAACTTCCCAGTAGATTGTCGAGTGTTGCTTTCACCACCTTATACAGGCAAATTTACGGACATCACCAATAGCCCGACCAAATTTCGGGTGCAATTATTGCTCAAAGACCTCACCAAATCGA
>NZ_CALCZQ010000011.1 GCF_937903345.1 uncultured Emticicia sp.
GGCAATTAAGCCCTATATGTGGCAGTTTTAAACTCATAAAAACATCTTCTTTACTTGTGTACTTTGGTTCTCTGTTACTTTGTACTGTTCCATCAATTACAAAATGCCCATCATCCAGTTTTCCACTTACTTGATTTTTTGGCACTACAACGTAAACATGGGTGTACTGCTTCGGATTGAAATTTGGCTGTTTTATCTGCCTGATGTAATGCTTAATCCTTAAATTGAGAAGTATGCAACTGGCAAAAATCGAGTAGCTTTTACAATCAATTCCCTCTCTTCTGTTGAACCAACTATTAGCGGGGCTTCTTATATTTTGTGTTACTCCGTCAGCCTGATATTGAATATCATAGAATAGAAAATAATGTATCTTGTTGCAGGTCTCTTCAATCGTTTTTCCTCTTAAAACCTGTGAAAGTTTGGCTACTTGCTTGTAATAAGCCTTTGCCCAATCTCTCATTACCCGAACCGAATAAAATGTATCTCCTGATGAAAGCTTTACTTTTTGGTTTTTGGGTTTTTCGATTAAATGATTAAACTCGTCTCCGTTTTTTATCCTGCGCTTTAGAATTACATTAATCTCTTCCTTTGTCATTTCTAAATCTTGTAACTTTCTGATGCAAATGTTTAAAATAAAAAAACCTCGCCTTTAGGTAAAGCGAGGTTCAATAAGGTATTACAAAGATTTTTTAGGTATGGTAAAGTATTGAAAGGTATGCTAAGGAATTATTGCAATAATTTTGAAATAACGTTGCAATAAAATTGCAATTAGCTACTATCATCAAGATAATATCCTTTTGGTAGTCCATAGGTTTCCACAAATTCCATAAACTCTAAATGAGGTATTATTTTGGTATCTTTTGATATGTTTTTCTCTTTCAAAATCTCATTGATTTGTTTTCTGATTTTGGTCTCACTAAACTGGTCACAATACATCTCAACCAATTCCGATTTTGTTGCAGAGTGAGGTAGCGGTTTTTTGATGTTTTTATTCATTTTCACAGTCGGTTTGTTCTTTAACTTTTAAATCATTTATTTTAAACAATGTTTTGAAAACATAGGATTCCAAAAACTTTAAAATCCTGTTTTTCCCCAGTATAATAAAATCCAAAAATTGCAATGGTGAAGTAAGGATAATTGCAAAGCATACAAGTAATGCAAACAAGTTGTATCGAACAATTTTAAGGCGGTTTACAAAGGTCATAGTTTAAATATTTATTAGTTTTTCATGCAACAAATCAGAGATAGTTTGCATCGTGAATTTTTGCTCTTCTGTCCTATCATTTCTTTTCCATTGACAACAGAAAAGGAGTATTACTGCCTGTGATGGTGTAAATGCAATATTTGAAACATTTTTAGGGTTTTCAATCTTGGTTCTGAAAGTATAGAACATACTTTGGAGTACATCTATAACAATGATGTCATTGCAATACTTTTCGTAATCATTGCAATTGGAAATATTATCTACTTTGTGGCGGATAAACTTTAAAAGTTCCGACTGGATAATAACAACGTTTTCCTTTTTGATTTTCTTTAAAACTATCTTCATATCAATACTTAAATTCTGCGATTAACAAATTATTTTCATAGAACTGGACAACATTAGTCCGGTTAAAGAGTTCTTTCCTTTTAAGGCGGTTGAGCATACTCTTGATTATTGCCTCATTGTCTCTGCTGTTCTGATTTATAGGCGAGTGCCAAACCACGTTATCATCCCTGCCTTTGGTTAGAATTACCATTTTAATCTTTGATTTCTCTTTTTTAAAAACTGGCATTGGTTATAATTTAAAATTCAAAAAAGCTGTATTTTACGGTCTCTTCACTGGTAATTACATGGCTCTTTACGTTAGTTTTAAGCGATTTTTTTAGTATCAAATCAGGTAGTTTTTCAATGTACTGTTTTGGTAAATTCTGCTCTACATAATCGAATAATTGCGAGTAAGTCAACTTGTTTTTAAAGAAGCGATTTAGTGCCGTCTCACACTTTTTGGAGTGGTTGATAGTCTCTTTTCTTTTGATTGCATTGCTTTGCTGTTTCTTCTTTAGGACATCATACTTGGCAATAGCTGATAGATGGTCATTCCATTTGGTTTTTGTGTACTCAAAACCTACTTCTTTTGCCGTTTTTCGGGTCATATCGAAATAATCGTATGGGAATAATGGCGAAAACTCATTTTTAGCAAACCATTTTCTAGCCCACTCAATACGCCAACGCATTTGGCTTATTTCATCAACCAACACGCTTTTGTTAAAGCTGTTTCCTGTAAAGGCAATCCACTTGTTCTGATAATACAGATTAATGGCTTTTTTGTAGCTTCCTGCAAAGGGAGTAGCCGTTTTGTAAATCTTTGATACAGATTTGAAAAAGTCCTGTATTGCCAGTTCTCTAAACTCTTCATTGGTTAGCGTACCGCTGAAAGCTTCTTTGTACAAATAGCGTATATCGATAGGCTTGTAATTGTGATATAGTCCACTAGCGAGATTCTCTGCCAGTTCCTGTGGGTGTAGAATTAATTCCTGCAATTTGTCTGAAAGCGTTTTTTCTTTGTTTTGGGATTCACCGCCCGCCCCCTTAGTTTGAATAGCTTCTTTGCTGGTATGTGTTCCTGTAAAAAACAAATGAGAAGGCGTGAGAGCTTCGCTCGAACTCCTTAAACCCTGAGAATTGTTTTCAACATTCTCTTTCTTTTTACTTTCATTTATAAATGTTCTTGTACTTTCATTGTTATCAGGTAAAACATTCCAATATGTAAGTTTAAGTTCTTTGTTTTCAGAGCGTTTTATTTTTGAAGTATAAACATCCAAAATCACGAGAATTTCAGGATTTATATGTAGTTCAACAGGTCTGTTTCTCCCTGCAAAATGATACTCGACAAACACGCCCGCCTCTTCTAAACGCTTTCTGTGATTGCGAACCGTTTTAGAGCATATTGCAATACTATTAACTTCATTTCGCTTTAATTGTGTAACGAGAAAGGAATTGATTTTAAACTCTTCTATTGGTCGTTTTGATGTAATACCACCTTTGATAAACTTCTCATTGCGTTTCATCAGTTGGGAGTTATACAAATGCAACAGATTCTGAAACACCACTTCAGTAGCATATTTTACTGTTTGGATTTTCTTTTTCTCTACAATCAGTCCGTAATCATTACAGAATTGGGTAACTGCCTCATTATAAATTCTTGAATTATTATTCTTTGAATTATGAAGTAAAAACAATCTTTTATACTCTTTTTGAATATCAGTGATTGAATTTGATTTTAAAAATTCCTTTACGGAATTATTGTGCGCTTGTATCAGTTCATTCTCTGCTTGTGTCTTGAAATTATATGATGCAATGTACTTGCGGTAATTATCCATTGTACTGGAAAATGCCTCTTCAATGATTGCAGGGTAAATTGCAATGATTCTGCCCGAAAATTGCAATGGTTTTTCAATTGGTTCTTGTTGAACTCCTAAAGCTTTGTTTTCTCCAAAGCCAAAAAGTGTAGATGCCATTGAAAAAACTTTGTTGTCTAGTCTTTGCGTTTTTATACTCATAAGAATTTGATTTTACCTTTGACAATGGCGCATTTCACGCCATTGCTTCAAGGTCTTACAGCTTATTGCCGTGTATGTACTTTACTTTGGAGTTATTTTTTAAATGACTTGTTGTAGTTCTCCGCCAATAGTTTATCGACATCAGCCATTTTGTAGTAAATCTTGTTTCCTACTTGGCTAAAAGATATTTTCCCCTCGTCTCTCCAACTTTGAGCGGTACGTTTTGAGATACCCATAAACTTCATAAACTCTTCATTATCCATGATGTTTTTTTTTGAAGTATCGGGTTGGGTGCTGATTAAATTTTGCAAAGTATCTAACCTTGTGGTTAACTCTGAAAACTGGGCTTTAGACAAAATATATACCTCCATTTTTGAAAAGATTAAAAATTATGAAGCAAATGTGCAGGGTATAAAAAAGTCTTTTAGTCTTTTTATGGTCTTCAAGGACTAAGTTTTTTTGAAGACTTAGGGAAGCCACTATTTAAGGGGCTTTTAGAGAATGGAATTTTAAAAGAACTGAACTTACAAAAAGACCTTTTTTGATTTGTGTAGAAATGAGTTAAAAGAAGCTTAAAATGATGCTGTTTTTATTGTTTTTAAGCTAAAAAAGAAGGGAGTTTTACAAAAAGTCTTTAAGGTCTTTTTTTAGCAAAAAGACTTTTTGTATTTATCAAAAACTATTCACTTACAAAGGTTTATATAGATTTTTGGTATTGCTATAGGGAGGTAAAATATAAAAAGTCCACGCAGGATTTGTGGACTTTTTTAAATTATAAAATCTTGGTTACATCAATACGCTTATTGGAGTTCGGGCGTTTATCTTCTCTGGAGGGTTGCAGGATAGTTTTAACGCTTTGAGGACTTATTTCTTTGCCGTCTTTGTCAACAAAAGAGTTTACTATGATATTTGCAACATCATTGATATTCCCCTCAATAACTGGCTTGCCATCAACAAGGATTTCACGAGACAATTGATAAAAAATATCTACAAACTGATTGACATTGCAATTAAATTGCAATTTTGTGAAATTGTTGGGGCTTGTGATTGTTGCAGGTTTGAGTTTTTCAATGGTACTCTTTATGTTTTGCATTTCATAAATCTGCTCAATTTCTTTGGCACATTGTTTATCAAACAAAGGTAGTTTTTGATTCAAAAACTCAATATTAGCCTGTTTGTATTCGTGCTTTTCTTTAGTCAATAAAAGGATTTTTTCATTATCATCATCTAGGATAGCAAGTTGCTTTTTGATTTCATAAAACGAAAAATATCTCTCATCACTTTCAGCATTAATATATCTTTTGGCTAAATTGAGCTTAATAGGTTTTATAGTAGGGCAATGCAATAAATTTCGTTTTTTTTCAATTTGTTTAAAAAGTTTGTAATATCTGAAAAGAGCCGATTTTTTTATAAATGTCTTTTCATTTATTTTTATTAATTCTTCAAAGCTATTTAGCCAATTTAAAGGCTCTTTAATTTTATCTAACTGATTATTAATAAACCCCGAAATCTGAGATTGATTTAAAATTAAAACCTTATC
>NZ_CALCZQ010000012.1 GCF_937903345.1 uncultured Emticicia sp.
ATCTACACAGGCGAAGACACTCTTTCCCTACACGACGCTCTTCCGATCTTTATTCATTTTTTATTACATTAGCCCTACTATGTCTCACTCGTAGAATTAACTATAATAAACTAGCGTGAGACAGATTGCTATTAAATGCTCTTGGAGGTGGTCGAATACCTACGAAACAATGTAATAGAACCGCTCACGCCATATCGTGAGCGAGTGACATATACATTCCCGTTTCGTAATGAAATTTCGACCTTTCAAGAGCGGAAAATATAGCAAACGCTAATTTTATAACCGATAAAATGTATTCCCTTTTAAAGAATACGCAACAAAAGTAGCAAAAAAAATTGAAGTATATACACTTTATGAAGTTGCAAGAGAATGGTTAAGCTAAACCCAATTATAGAATTGTTATCTCAATATCAACAACTTCAAAATAATTTTCATAATCAATACACATCAGCGCAGAGTTAATATTGAATAGTAAAAAATCTTTTATTGAAACGAGTTTATATAATGTTACCGGTTTAATTGTCTTTAATGTTATTTTATCAGAACAGGACTGCAAATAAAAATTATTGGTCCTATTGGAGATAAAGCATAATGAGTTTAAACGAATAGAATATTGTTTGCCAAATTGTCTCCGAACAAGTGTATTCAGAACTTTGTTTATCAGTACATAACTTTCCGAGATAGAGATAGGATAATTCATAATTTACCTAATTTAAATTTGCTATCTTTTTTATTTTAGTAACTGTGTTGTAATGAATACCGACAATTTTAGCAACTTCTATATTTTTATATCCTTTTTTTAAGTAATCAATTGCTTTTGCATTTTTAGGTTTAGATAAAAATTTCAAAGTGTCTTCTTTACTATCTTTCTTTCTCCCTGTATAAACATTCCCTTTAAGTTTTGCTAGCATAATCCCCTCAATTTGTCTTTCCCGTGATATAGTTCTCTCCATTTCCGCTAACGTGCCAAGAATTGAAATAATCATCTTTGTAATACTAGATTCTGTTCCATCGGGTTGAATAGTACTTAAACCTTGAGATATAAAATGAATACAAATTTTCTTTTCCGTCAGAAATTTGATATTTGAGAGAATGTCCAATAGACATCGCCCAAGTCTATCGATTTGCCAAACATACAATTCAGTTAACACTCCTTTCTCGATTAGCTTGAGTAATTGGCGTCCGCCTTCACGCTCAAATAAATTTATGGTGCCGCTACATCTATCCTCAATTACGAGTTGAAAATCTTTTTCATTTACCCTTTGTCTATCTGTTTTCTGTTCAAGGGTGCTAGTACGAACATATAATACTTTCATATTTCACAATTTTAGGTTAAGGCTAATTACAAGCTAAAATTGTGAATAAAAGCCACTTATAGTGCTAAATAATTGCTAAATTGAGTGAGTTAGAATCTCACAAAAACAAGTGTACCCTATTTTATTAATTTGATGAGGTTGTTATTTTAATATAAGAATGGGAATTATCAAAAGAATGACTTAATCTCAATACTTTATTAAGTTATTAAATGTAAACGAGTAGATATTTGTTTTTCAAGTAATTCATCTTATAATTTGAAGTATGATGAATTAGGAATGGTTGTTTAACCTTAATGATGTAAAACTGAATTGGGCATAATAATCCCTTAATTAATAATAAAGCAGTTAATGTATTTTAATAAATAATTAAATACAATAAGTAAAATATATTTAAGCAATGCAATTAACTAAAATTAAAAGAAAATAATTAAAGCAAAAAATAAATAATTAATAACTAATGCTAGAAAGTAATTTTTTATAAAAAATAAGGTCATTTTTTTTGAAGTAAATAGTTAACGTGAAAATATAACTTTATTATAACAATCTTTTTTTAGTATGAGTTATCTGTTTATATTTCTGATAGTTAAGTAAATTGCCATCGCATTAAAATTGTAACTTTCTCCAAGTGGGGGAGATGTAAATGATTAACAAGAAGATTGCTTAATTCATATAAGTCATTAGGTTAACCTGATTACATATGTAAAGAGGAAAACACAAATTTTTGATATAATTATAACGAGGGTTGGAACAAAAATCTTGCAGAAATCTTGCAAATTAAAAAAGGTTCCAAGAAATCAATCTTGAAACCTTTGATTTTAGTAGTGGTCCCACTTGGGCTCGAACCAAGGACCACCTGATTATGAGTGGGATTAAACATTCACAATCAGCTGATATCCAATACCAGCCCTTTTTAAAACCGTGCAAATATAAGCATATTTCTTCATTTTACCACTTATTAAGTGTACTTAATCTAATTTTCACAAAACTCAAAATCATAGTCAAACAATCCAACTTTCTTACAATAGTCAATGTGGATTATTATTTTGTCACTTTCAACGACTACAAAAAATCTATTCACATTCTTAATATCTCTTTCAAGTATTCTTTGCAATCGTTTATGATTTATTTTTTTTGAAGTATCATAATAGAACTCAATCATGGTTTCTTTAGGGTATAACCACTTTTGGTCCACAACTGAAAAAACTTCAAATCGCTTAACACCATAGAATCTGACCATGTGCAGATATACACTAGTTATATTTATATTTCTCATATTTATATCATTTTTCTATTTAACATTACTTTCTTAACCTTAATTATAGTAGCTGAACTAGCTCCTGTAATATCAGTAATCTCTCTAATCGTTAATCCTTTCTGTAATTTCTTTTGAATAGCTTGGTGGCGTTCCAATAGTTTTTCATTACTTTGAATTGCTCCGATTTTTCTTCCTGAGAACTTACCAAGGGCTTGGGCAATTTTTATTCCTTCCATAGAACGGGTTTTTATTCGGTTTCTCTCCATTTCAGCTATACTTCCCATAACTGATATGACCAGATTAGCCATTGGGTTTTCTTCTCCATTTTCTAAAAATGTAGAAAATCCTTCCTTCAAAGATTTTAAGTTTGTTTTATTCTTTTTTAAAGTATTAACTGTATTGAGGCAATCCAAAAGTCCTCTCCCTAATCTATCAATACTATCTACTACTACTGTGCATGGTTCGGATTGACTTGTTATTTCATCAAACATTTTTATGGCTTCAGGACGTTCCATAAAAGGTATGTTACCTTGAATGCGTTCAAGGTATAATCTGGAGCTTTCAAATCCTTCATGTGATTTAAACGATTCTATTTGCCTAGCAGAATTTTGAAGGACAGTTGATGTACGAGAATAAAAATAGTATTTCATAATATTGGTATTTAGGTTATATTTTGCTTTAGTTTTAGATTCCGAATTATTTTAAAACAATAGTATCGGTTTTGTTGGTTTTTTGCTTTAGACTTCCGCTTTGGAAAAGAACTATGGTCTATTTCTAAAGCAAATGATTCAAAAAAGGGTTTTACTTCCCTTCAATCCAATCAATAGCAGGAACCAACATATCACAATAGATTCCTTCGGTTGTTTTAACTACTTCACGATTTTGATTGATAAACACAATTGTGTAATCATCAACCCATCGCAAACATACTTTCACCCAACCTTTATGAATAAGTCCATTTACTTTAAATGATAAGCCACCTTGATATTCTTTTGATTCTTGAAGTGCGACAAAGTTTGTTGCTCCCCAAGCCCAAAGTGCATATCGGTCCGCAAATTGGATTTGTTCAAGTATTGTTTCTGCAATTACCATTGTTTGTGATGTAGTTTCCATGTTTTCAAGTATTTAATTGTACACCACGAGTGTACAAGGAATATATGACCCACGCCAGCTTTTTTTAAATTATTTTAATTTTTTTTCACGCTGTACCTCCCGTCAATAGGGAGCTTGTGAAAATAATTTAGGTTTCTCCACTGCAAAATCTGTCTTTTTTGACATGGGCAAATATTTATCTAAAAACAGATAAATATTATGTCAACAACAACCCAAATCAACCAAGAAGGAATAAATGTTCTTTCGTTATTTGATGGCATTAGCTGTGCCAAATTAGCTTTAGAAAAAGCTGGAATCAAAATCAACAAATACTATAGTAGTGAAATCTGCCCTCATGCCCTTGCAATCCAAAACCACCATTACTCAGGAAATACAAACCATATTCAATTGGGTGACGTTTGCAAGATTGATGGTTTAGATTTATGCGATGAAATTGACCTAATAATATTTGGTTCTCCTTGTACAAATCTTTCAAGTGTGAATAGTAAGGACCGTAGAGGACTTGAAGGAACTGAATCGAAATTGTTTTATGAGGCATTACGTATTCTAAAAGAAATCTATGCCTTTTCTCTATCAAATAGAAAAGTATATTACTTGATGGAGAATGTTGCTAGTATGAGTAAAAAAGATAGGGACATTATTACTCAAGAACTAACTAGTGTTTTTAAAGGTACTCAACTTGTAAAAATTAATTCTGCCGATGTATCACCTGCAAACAGAAGAAGACTGTACTGGACCAACATTCCTAACATTAGTACTCCTGAACCTACAGCAATCAATTATCAAGATGTTTTAGTGAATGGTTATGTAGATAGGGAAAAGGCAAATGTTTTATTAGGTTCTAACTGCACCTTAACCAATGGAATTTTTAGGTTTTATAAAATGGGCATTGGGAACATCATTTTTAAAGATGAAGAATTTACTTATCAATCTACAGAAGATAAATTGCTACAATATCCATTTATTCTTCATAAATCAGGCTATAAAGGTAAATCTAGGTCAGGATATGGAGAGTATGATTTTCCTAATGGTTGTTATAGGTTGCCAAGTGTGTTAGAAAGTGAACGTCTTATGACCATTCCTGATGGATACGTTTCTAACGTGCCAAGTGTTTCAAAAACCAATAAATTAAAAGCTATTGGGTTGGCAATGACCGTTGATGTCATTGCTGGCTTGGTAGCAAACTTAAAACAGTAATCCAATGAATTTACTATTACAATCTGGAAAAGAAGTTACTTTGGAAGCATATCATTGTACTCCAACTTATGCTGGATTATTATTTGGTAACCCAACTAAAAAAATAAATGAAAATATTATTAATAATTTGACTTATCCAATCGAATGGGCTAAAACAATATGTATAGTTAAGGAAACTGATATGTATGTTTCAGACAACATATTAAAACCCGTAATAAATTGTGCATGGCTTTCAAGCGATGCAATTGACCTTATTGACGAACCGCTAAGCCGAAGCAATATTATAGTGATTTGGTTAAGCGATGAACAACCTGATAAGCCATTTAGAAAAATTCTAGTTGATGGTATTGGAGATTTTGATTGGAATCGTTATGCGGAAAATTATTGGATTTAACTATTGTATTCATCCAAAAAAGGTTAGTTTAATTAAACTAACCTTTTCATTTAAATATCTTTGATTTTAGTTTGCTACAGGTACATTAGTAAAGACACCATCCGTTATGTCAATAAAAGGGAGTGTTGAATAATTTGTATATTCATTTAAATGAGAAAACGAAAACGTTCCACTCATTGTAACACCGTCAAATTGAGTAATCTTTATTTGTCCAGTTGAATTAGTATTTGCATTGTAAAGTCTACCAGCTCCACCATCAACTATTGTTATCCAAGTAATTGGGTCTGTGGGAGTATATAATGGGCTTACTGGAAAAATTTGATTAGGTAATAAGTTTTCTGTTTTAAATACAAACTTTACTTGATTATTCAAGTTATTATCTCCATTTCTACTAAAAAGTGCAACAAGAGAATATGAATGTGAACCATCGTTATTAGTAAATTTCTTCCAGAATATTGTTCCATTGTTTATCGGAGTACATAAAGTACAATCAACCCCATTAACTTTCATAGAAAAACCTACATTAGTAGAAGAAGGGTTAGAGCTTGAAGAATTATCACTACTGCAACTAATAAAAAATTGTGATAATAACACCATAAAAATTAGGGAAACTTTTTTCATATATGATTTTATTTAAAGTTTATATGAAGCAATAATATTGCAATAAAACCAATTAAAAATAGTCAATTAGTTTGCGTTAAATTATTTAGAGTAATCGTTAAAATCTTTTAATTTCTTTGTTGCTTTTTTCTACACCATTCTTCGCAATTCACTTGATTTTTAAATTTATAAAAAGTAAAAGATTCTAATTCTTTAATAGATAATCTTTTTGAATTTGGAACAGGATTTTCATTACTAGAGTACCAAATTTCATAAATTCCATTTTGGTCTGGAAATATAGGTTCATCCGTTTCCAAATCAAATAATGTATATTTAGAATCAAAATATACATTTGCATAATCTTTTGCTCTTGGGTCTCTATAGCCATCTGACGATTGAATTAAACTCACAGTGTCAGAAATTGATTTATTATTATTTGTGTCAACTACAGGAGAAATATTTTCTTTTGGAGGGAGTCTAACTTCCATTATCCTGTTATCAGGTTTAACTTGAGTTTTGGTTTCAGAATTTCTATTAAAAAATATTATTGCAACTATTAAAACTAAAACAACTCCAGCTATAATAAAATAATTTTTATTACTATTCTCAGGAATATACGACTGCGAAAACTTTTCTGTATAATCTATTTTTTCATCTGAAGCCATTTCAATTTTTTCAATTGAAACTTCATTATTTTGCTTGTTAAATAGTTCTTCCTTTTTCTTTTTAAAATCAGATTCAGTTATTAATCCAGAATCTAATAGCTCTTTTAATTTTAGTAATTCATTTAAATCATTCATATTTTTAATCTTTTTTAATGTATAATTTCACCTTTACCATTACACATTGGACATGCTTGAATTCCATCACCCATCTCTACATAACCAGTTTGACGGCAGTTATAACATGGAGAAGCTTGGTGTAGTTGCCCATTATTATCTGTGAAATATCCATTTTGGTTTGGTTGGGCATGACCTGAATTGTTTATTGGAGCATATCCATGTTTTTCGAGTATTTGATTATATTTTTGAGTTTGCCTTTGGTCATCTATACTTGCACAATTTGGACTACATAGTTCAGTTTGTAATCTTGAAGTTCGTTGCCAAGCACCATCTATTTTATCATATCCGTCTCCAGAAAAATTTCGCCCACAAATTTTACATGTAGTTGTTGTATTTTCTGAAGAGTTATCAATAGTTGGAGTTGAAGAACTTGAACTCAAAGTATCTTGAGCAGCTGAATTATTGTTTGGATTATTTGATTTATTAATTGAAAAAGTAAAAAACAAGACACCCACTATAACAAGAATAATTACTAAAAATTTAGCTGAATGGTCTTCGTTTGAATTACCATTATTCTTTTTTATCAATTCATTGCAAAGCTCATTATATTCAAAACCTGAAATCAACCCATTTGCTAAGTCTCTATTAAGTTCTTCTTTTGTTCTTGGCGTTTTTTTATTTTCAGATTCTTTTATAGGCACTTCATTATTTTTACTCGAAAATAGAATGTCATTCTTTAGCTTTGAAAACTCAAGTTCATTTATTAATCCTCTATCAGATAAGTCTTTTAAGTCTTTTAATTTTTCGTAATCGTCCATAATAATCAACTATAAATTAAATTCCTAAAATTTGTTTTTTCTTTAAATCATATTCTTCCTGTGTAAGAATACCTTCGACTAGCAGTTCATTTAATTTTTTCAAATCAGAGTGAAAATCTGTTTGTAAAATATTAAGAGAATTTGATTTAGTGTTTTCATTAACTATTTTTTTTCTACTAGCTATTTCTATTTCAACAGCTTTAACTTTTGATATTTCCTCTTCCAAAGCATGATACTCTATATTGTTACCACTTTTATTACCAATAATAGTTTTTATCCTATAGTCCGAAAAGTTATTTTGAATAAATCTACTTAAAAAAGACGTTTCCATAAAAACAGAAAATCCAAGTCCAAATAATATCAACCAAAAAATTAATACTGACCCAACTGCAATTATTATCGATAACCAAGCTAAGAAAATATCCATAGAACTTGCTGTGAAAAACAATGCTCCCCATTCATCTTTAACAGGTAAAACAATTATAAAAGCAGAAAACCATCCAAAAACCAAAGTCCTAAACGCTAAACCAATTGGTGAAATTCTAGGTTTATAAATATTTGAGTATGTGTAATTGTCTAAGTTCGTATAATTTATACTGCTATTGAAATTAGATGTTTTTACATTCAAAGAGTCGTCTTTAAATGTAACAACAACTCCCGTTTTGAAATAAAATTCATTTGTTGTTTTCTCCATTGTTTTTAATAATTAAATCAGTATTTAATTTCTTTTCCATCTGGACCATATAGTTTCATGTCACTATCTGCATCGCCTTCAAACATTCCTACTTTTTCTCCTTCTACATAATTACCATCCATATCTTTAATGTCTAATTGTAAAGCACCAACACTTGGAGTAGATTCACTTCTAAACACGCATATATAACCTAAACCTACTTTACCATCACTACTTATAAATTTTATATAAGTTGGCTTAAATTTATCCATAGACCCATCTGCTCTTAAACCTGATGTAGGCTCAATTATTTGCCAAGTTCCATGAAAATCATAATTACTACCTTTTGAAGACCCCGTTGTACTTCGGTAAGTATCTTCATTTTCTTTTGAAGTTCCCCAATCTTGTTTTGAAATATATGTTCCATCACAATTCAAAATAGTAATAGTTTTTATCTTCATGT
>NZ_CALCZQ010000013.1 GCF_937903345.1 uncultured Emticicia sp.
AATACCAAAATATATAATTTAGTATTATAGAAACATAAGTCATAAAACATTGATTTCCAGACTATTACAACATACAATTTTAAGAAAATAATTCATAATACCAATAATACCAAAATATAGCAGTATTTGATTAGGGTTGAATGGGAAAAAATCGGCTGGACTCGAAATTTAAAATACTACAATAATTAGTGCAACAACTAATTCTATATTGTCCCAGCTCCCTGCTGTTCTACTTTATGGTGTAAGGAATGTCTTTAGTGTTTTTTTATAAGGAACTGTACATAAAAGCATGCTAAAATCTAAGCTACAATGCAGGCTCCCGAAAGGCTGATAATCTTGATATAATACAATTATACCAAAAAAGAAAAATCCACAACCATAGCATTAAAAATAGGCAATTGTTGGGAAGTGCTAATTTGGTAATGATATGGTTAAAAAATATATTTTGATTCATAAATTAATTTCCAATGGATTGTGCACTCAAACTATAAATAATCTCTACGAGAGATATAATTAACTGTCTTTACCTCAATGAAAGACCTAAAAAATGCCAAAATGAATTTTTTAATGATTAAAGCTCCCATAGTCAAGAAAAAAAGCCTTTTATTCTAGGTGCTTATCAGTTTATCAAATTGAGACTTTATGATTACACTCATACACGAGAAGTTTACGCTGCTTTCTTGTGGTTGCGTTGTATTATTCTTACTTTTAAACTTTTAAAGCTTGTGACTATGAACAGAGACATCTTCCAGCTAATCAAGATTAAACCTTTCACACAGTTGTTAGGAATTTCGCCAGCTCGCTTTACGCAAAAGCTTCACAAGTACGATGTGAGAGATTTGCAACAGGATTTCAACGAGAGTGACAAGGTAAAATTGAAGCGAGGTTTACTGACACTTTCAGAGATGATAAAAGAGGAAGCGAATAAGCTTTAGACACCGTAACCGAAGATTATTTGGTAGTAAAACTATATGTTTTTGAAATATACTTTTCTGTGCAATTTTTACAATGAAGGTTTTTTGATAAGCACATTTGATTTTGCCCCGACACACAAAGCCCATGCTTCGCAAAACCAAAAGAGCCGTTTTTAGACAACGCACCAACAATTATTACGATATTAACACACTTAAAAATATGAGAAATTAATCTATGGCCTTTAACGAAAATACAAGAGTAAAAATCCCTGCTATTCTGCATCTGTGCAGACTGATTCAGAAGCAGCAGTTTCGTACAAAAATTTAGGAGAAGAGTATTTATTATCTTTGGACAAACATAACTAACATAAAAAATGGCAAAGAAATCTTTAGCTGAAAAATTGGCAGAAAATAGTAAATCTGTTGTAAATACTATTAAAACTAATACTATTGGAGGTTTTAGTACTACTGAAAATATTAAGAAAAATATAGTAATATTAGATGAATTGCAAAACTTAATTCCTCCTTTATTGGATTCCGAGTTTGCAGCATTACGAGATAATCTTCAAAAACACGGCTGTAAAGACCCGCTGAAAGTATGGCAAACAACCAATGGTGTTCTAAACAGAGAAGTAGATGCAGATGACCAAGAAACGGTCTATGTATTGATAGATGGACATAACCGTTTTCGATTATGTAATGAACTCCAAATCCCTTTTAATATCCAAGTTGATAATTTTGAATCAATGAAAGATGTTCGGGATTTTATGATTGACTTTCAGTTAAGTCGCCGTAACATTACATCACAGCAAGCATCTTATTTGCGAGGATTGAGATATAATAATGAGAAAAAAATTGCTTCTGATAATCTATCAGTATCGAAAGAAGCTGAAATTTCTGAAGAATCTAATCCAATTTTCCCGAATGGACAAAATGTCCATTCGACAGACAAGCCTAAAAAGACTACTTTGATTAAGGAAAACTTAATAGAAATTTCTGAACAAACTAGTCCAATTCTCCCGAATGGGCAAAATGTCCATTCGACAGATAAGCCTAAAAAAACTACCGCCCAAGAGCTTGGTGAATACTATAATGTTGATGAAAAAACTATCAGACGTGATGCAGATTTTGCTCGTGGTCTTGATAAATTAGACCCGAAAATTCGTAAGGAGGTTCTGGCAGGAAAGAAAAAGGTTGAAAAAGCTAAAATTCAAAAAATAGGAACTGCACAGGAAGTAACAGAAGTCATTACCTCTTTAGATGAAGTAGATGATATTTACAAAAAAATCACTTCAAAAACCAATGAAAGTGAGCCTGTAATTACTGAAGTAGAGTTGATGAATGACGAATTGATTCGTGAAAGGTTTTTGAATCTTACTGAAAAAATTAATTCTGCTTATGAATCAAAATCTGCCAAAGAAATAGATTCTTTGAAAATCGCCTTCAATAAGTTTTTAGAAATTCTTAATTGAAAGAATGACTAGTTTAAGTTATAAAAAGTACCAAAGAAGGCTCGATTTCGTCGAGCCTTCTTTGAGTAAAGAAACGGCTATTTTGTTAATACGAGTTTGTAACTACCGTATGATAAATATATTTGTAGTTAGAATAAATAGTTGCGTCTATTTCTTAAATTTGGAGATTATACGCAACGGTTGCGTATATATACTCGTTAGCAGATATTTGTTCGACACCTTCACATAATTGAAACATAAAAACTTAACAAAATAAAAACAATGAAAAAGACATTTCTACTTATTTTAATCGCAATCAGCTTTTTTGCTTGTAACCAACCCTCAAAATACCCAGTCAATTCGGGTGACATAAACACATTGGATACGACCTATGAAATAAAGACTGGTGGTTCTAAGATGATACAGATTGACGGGAAGTACAACGTTTGGACAAAAAAAATTGGTGATGGGAAAATAAAAGTCCTGCTTTTGCACGGTGGACCAGGATTTACACATGACTATTTTGAATGTTTTGAAGACTTTTTACCTAAAGAGGGAATTGAGTTTTATTACTACGACCAATTAGGGGTTGGCAATTCAGATATACCAACAGACACATCACTTTGGAATATTCCTCGTTATGTAGAAGAAGTAGAACAAGTAAGGAAAGGACTGGGATTGGAAAATTTCTATTTGTTGGGACATTCATGGGGAAGTATGTTGGCAATGGAATATTTACAGAAATACCAAAGCAATGTAAAAGCTGCTATATTATCTAATATGACTGCTGGTATTAAGAGTTATGTTAGCTACAGTAATAAACAAAAAAATGAGTTTCTTACAAAAGAGGAATTGGCAACCTTTGACTCATTAGATAAACGTAAACTTTATGACTCACCCGAATACCAAAACTTATTGATGAATAAACTTTATACTAGTAATATTTGCCGGATGCAAGTTGAAAATTGGCCAGAACCATTAATGAGAGCATTTAAAAAAGCTAATCATTCAATTTATGTTCAAATGCAAGGTGTGGATGAGTTTCATGTTACTGGAAATTTTAAAGATTGGGAAATGTGGGACAGGCTTCCAAATATCAAAGTACCAACACTTGTGATTGGTGGTATTTATGACGAGATGAATCCAGAAGACATGAAAAGAGAGGGTCAACTCATTCCAAACAGCCGTACGTACCTTTGTCCAAACGGAAGTCATTTAAGCATGTATGACGACCAGCAAAACTATTTTACAAACTTGGTTTCGTTTTTAAAGGACGTTGAAAATAATAAGTTCGTTGCTGATAAAAAGTAAGCATACTAATGCGGACATATAAAAACAGCCGCTAATAAAAGTATTTGCAAAAGCAGGGCTGGACAATGTAACATCAGCTATGTGCAAGCATCAGCAGCGGTTCGGGCTCGACATTCAATTTTAAGCTTTAGTTCATAACTTCAACATCATATTTTCAATTAGGCATTTGTACCGGGCTGGACGTTCAATTAATTCCCCACCTTCGCAAATACTCCTAACGTTAGCGGTCATTGTAACGAACCACTCAAACAGAATATAAAGACTAAAAAAAGAAAAATACGTAATGAGAAAAATAATAGTTGTAGCAGGTGCGACAGGAAATTTAGGCGGTAAAATTGTAAAGGCATTATTAGCCTTAGATGTCGAAGTGAGAGCAATCGTACGTTTAGAAACCGACATTAAAAAAATAAAAAACTTAGAACAAAAAGGTGTCAAAGTCTTTCAAGTGGACACAAGCAATAGATCAGAAATTTCAAAACATTGTATAGGAGCACATTGTCTCGTATCAGCGTTGGCGGGTTTAAGAGAAACGGTAATTGACACTCAAAAAATATTTTTAGACGCTGCTGTTCAAGCAAATGTTCCAAGATTTATTCCAAGCGACTATTCAAGTGATTTTACAAACTTAATAGAAGGACAAAATCGAAATTTAGATTTCAGGAGAAAGTTTCACGAGTATCTTGACAAAGCACCTATCAAAGCTACAACTATATTCAATGGTCCTTTTATGGATTTATTAACGACAGATATGCCTTTAATACTTTTCAAACAAAAATGGATTTTATGTTGGGGTAATGCAAATCAAATTTTAGAATTTACAACTACTGACAATGTTGCTGAATTTACAGCTGCTGTTGCCGTTGACGATAGTACACCGAGATATTTAAGAATTGCTGGGGATAAACTAACGTGCAACGACTTCGTAAAATTGCTTTCAGAAATTACAAATAAACAATACAAAATATTCAGACCAGGAGGCATTGGGCTTTTAAATTTTCTTATCAAGGTAACAAGATTTTTTTCACCTTCAGAAAATGAACTTTACCCAGCTTGGCAAGGAATGCAATATATGAGAGACCTAATGGAAGGACGAATTATTTTTCAAAAATATGATAACGACAGATATGAATATATCAAGTGGACTTCTGTAAAAGAATTTTTGGTTAACGAAAAAGTAGATCTTAAATAAACAACTTGACAAACAGAAGAAAACAACGAACCGCTTTGGTTCACAGAATCAGCAATAATGGTAAATAACCCGCCTATCGCAAAGCCGCAAAACGCTTTAAACAAGACTAAAAGACAATAGTGCAACAATAAACTATAGAAAAACACCCCAAAATGACCACCTCAAATTGGCACATTTGCAAGTCGAATAAACCCAACACACAAACCCAAGCTTGCAAAAGAGCCAATTTTGCCAACGCTCCCATAACATTACGTTACTAAAATATTATCTTTACCAACTATATTGTTTAGCGAAAAGACTTAAATAGATAATGAACATAGCCCTAATAGAAAATAACTTACAACAGCTCGTAAATACTTTCGAAAAAGAGAGTTTCATTTATGATTTATTGTTGGCGTACGGACAACCTAAAGCAACTATAAAACGCATCAAAGACGGTGGACTGAACCTTTCTAAAGTTGATGGTGAAATTGCTTGGAAAAAGAAATTATTTTATAAAGCTATTGAAGGCGAAGACTTGCATGAAATCATTGCCGACCTAACGGCAAATAATAAAGCCTTAAAACACGACCCTCGTTTTGTGGTAGTGACCGATTACAAAAATCTTTTGGCCGTTGATACCAAAACGCAAGACACTTTAGATATTGCTATTCTTGAAATAGCAAAACACTTTGATTTCTTTTTGCCGTGGGCAGGCATGGAAAAAGCCCAAGTACAATACGAAAACCCTGCCGATGTAAAAGCCGCCGAACGCATGGCAAGGCTCTACGACGAAATAACCAAAGACAACCGTAGCGACGGCTCGGCTGTAGAAAGCAAAGAAGACGTACATAACCTCAATGTGTTTCTTTCTCGCTTGTTGTTTTGCTTTTTTGCGGAAGATACAGGTATTTTCGAGAAAGGAATTTTTACGAATAGCATCAGTAGCCATACACAAGCTGATGGCAGCGATATGCACACCTATTTGGATAGGTTGTTTGAAGCACTGAATACCTCCGACCAACAGCGGTCAGTGAGCGTAGCCGAACTGCCAGCCTATTTATTGGTATTTCCCTACGTAAACGGTGGTTTATTCCGAAACCCCACGGAACGCCGCCCGCACCATGCACCGATTTTTAGCCGACGTAGCCGACAAATACTGATTGAGTCGGGTGAGCTTGATTGGTCGGCCATTAACCCCGATATTTTTGGCTCTATGATTCAGGCTGTTATTACGCCTGAGCATAGGGGAGGACTGGGTATGCACTATACCTCAGTGCCGAATATTATGAAGGTAATTGAGCCACTTTTTCTCGATGAACTCTACCTAGAGTTTGAAACTGCCCAAGGCAACATCAAAAAACTCAATGACTTACTGAAACGAATCTGGAATATCAAAATTTTTGACCCTGCCTGCGGTAGTGGTAATTTTCTGATTATTGCGTATAAAGAGCTACGTAAACTCGAAATGGCGATTTTTAAGGAAATTGACAAAGTAACCAAAACCTACGGTACCCAATATTCGGGCATACATTTGGGCAATTTTTATGGCATTGAGCTCGATGATTTTGCCCACGAAGTAGCTATTCTCTCTTTGTGGCTTGCCGAACACCAAATGAATCAATCGTTTTTTAAGGAGTTTGGTCGTACTCGCCCCGCTTTGCCACTTAAAGAAACGGGTAATATCGTACACGGAAACGCTTGCCGTATGGATTGGGAAAGCGTTTGCCCAAAACTTGACAATGATGAAATTTATATTCTTGGAAATCCGCCGTATTTGGGGAGTAGAAATCAAACAGATTCTCAAAAAGCAGATATGAAGTTTGTTATTGGTAGTAATTATAAAAGTTTAGATTATATATCTTGCTGGTTTGTAAAAGGTGCAATTTTTGCAAATAGTGGCAATATCAATTTTGCATTTGTTAGTACAAATTCAATTTGTCAAGGAGAACAAGTTTCTTTGTTATGGCCTTTAATTTTAAAAAACAACTTAGAAATTACATTTACAGTACAGTCATTTAAGTGGGAAAATAATGCTAAAAGTAATGCAGCAGTAATTGTAATAATTGTTGGAGTTGGAAGACGCACCAATAAGATAAAAAAGATTTACAAGGATAATAGATTTATTTATACCTCAGAGATAAATCCATATTTAGTTTCAGGTCGAACTACCTATATTTCAAGACAATCGAAATCAATTTCTAATTTGCCAAATTTAGTTTATGGTAGTATGCCAAACGATGGAGGAAATTTAATTTTGTCATCTGATGAAAGACAAGACTTAATTTTAAATTTTCCTAATTCAGAAAGTTTTATTAAAAGTTTTATTGGGTCACATGATTTTTTAAATGGTGGAGAAAGATGGTGCTTATATATTAGTGATGAACAGCTCGAATTAGCTATTAAAATACCAATCATTAAGGAAAGATTAGAAAATATTAAACGAATAAGAAGTCAAAGTACAGAAAAGAGTACCCAAGCCTTAGCAGTAACACCTCATAAATATTATTTTTCTGCACATAAAAATACGGATTCAATTATTATTCCTCGCCATTCTTCGGAAAGAAGGAACTATATCCCTATTGGCTTTTTGACAGAAAAAAGTATAATCGCAGATTCTGCTCTTGCAGTTTACGATGCACAACCTTGGACTTTTAGTATATTAACCTCACAAATACATATGGTTTGGGTGTGTGCAGTAGCAGGAAGGTTAAAATCAGATTATCGCTATTCAGGGTCGCTTTGCTACAACACTTTCCCATTCCCCCCAATTTCCGAGCGACAAAAGCAAGAACTGGAGCAAAGTGTTTACAGGATTTTGGAAGAACGAGAGGCCCACTCCGAAAAGACCCTCGCCCAACTCTACGACCCCGATAAAATGCCCGAAGGCTTGCGAGAAGCCCACCACCAAAACGATTTGGCCGTTGAGCGATGCTACCGCTCCAAACCCTTTGAAAGCGATGAAGAACGCCTCGAATATTTGTTTAAACTCTACGAACTTATGATTGCCGAAGAGAAAACACGAGGAACGTTGTTTGAAATGGAAAAGAAAGAAAAGAAGAAAAAGAAATGAAAAAAGACTTAACGACATCTGCAATTGACCGTCAGAATATTCTGAATAACCCCGAAGCTCTTACCACCATACAAGAGCAATTGGGCATAACGGGCATGCTCTACGAAAACGAATACAGGTTTACGACTGCACAAATAGCAGAATACTTTGATGTAAGTACCAAAACAATCAAACGTCATTTAGATACGCACAGAGAAGAACTTGACAATAATGGTTATGTTGTACTTAAAGGGCAAAAACTTAAAGAGTTTAAAACCATGTTTGCTCATCTACTATATAGCGATATAGAAGATGATGATGCACAGAGGGACATTGATGTCCCTCTCTCAGATACAGATGCTAATATAACTAAGGATGCTGATGATAGGGACATCAATGTCCCTATCATCAAACAAGTATCTAATAGTCAATTACTTAGAGGACTAAACAAGATAGGAGTATTTAATTTTAGAGCATTACTTAATATAGGTATGCTACTAACAGAAAGTGAAAGAGCTAAAGCACTTAGAAGTACAATACTTGATATAGTAATAGATAGCTTAAACCAAAAACTTGGTGGAAGTGCCAAATACGTCAATCAAAGAGATGGTGATTTTTTGGTAGCAATCACACGAGAACCCATGTATAGAAAAGAATTTACCAGTGCATTGAGTAGATATTTAGATATGGGAGAAGAAAAGTATAAAGAATTTACTGATGAAATATATAAAGTTATTTTCCATGAAAATGCAGCAGAATACAAAGCAATACTAAAACTTGAAGCCAAAGCCAATGCCAGAGATACAATGTATGCAGAGGTATTAAAACTTATTGCATCATTTGAAATTGGTATCGCCGACGAAATGAAAGATAAATCAACAGCAATAGGTCGTCCACTTATTCCAGAAGAGTTGAAAGAATTAATCAAAGTATTTGCTTCAAAACGTCATTGGATGCCACAATTAGAAGATGCACGGATAAAAATGGCAAGCAGAGACTACGCTTTAAGAGATGTGATTCACGAACGATTAAAACCTTATATACAAAGCCTATCTCCCGATGATTACCAAAGATTTATAGGAGATAAAAGCCAAGATTTATTGAGAAGAGTATTGGAAAACCCAGAGCTATTAGAGGTATTCAAACGATTAAAAGATAGATAGATAGATGGATTTTATATACTTTGATTCAGCCCATGCCGTAAGAGTCCACGACGAAATAATAATCAATTCAGGTGGTAGCTTAGGTATTTTAAATATTGGCTTACTGGACAGTACACTCGAACACGTTCAGAATGAATTATATTATCCGACGCTTGAAAATAAAGTATGCCATTTATTTTATTCCATCAATAAGAATCATAGTTTTCAAGATGGTAATAAACGAGCATCAATTGCCTTATCTGCTTATTTTTTAGAGATAAACGGCTATTCAAACTGTGTAGCAGATTTTATCTCTCGAATGGAAGATAATGCAGTACACGTAGCAGACAACCGAATAGACAAAGATTTACTTTTTGAAATTATTCAATCAATTATTTATGAAAATGATTATTCAGAAGAATTGAAATTAAAAATATATAACGCCTTATTAAATTAAGATATGCCCGATATAGTCCATGTAACCTATGCCCAAACGGGGCAAAGTTCACGCACCAATCCTTATGGTATGCGTGAAATGCAAGAAAAAGCCTATCAGTATCGTGATGCTCAGTACTTACTGTTGAAAGCTCCACCAGCATCGGGCAAAAGTAGGGCATTGATGTTTATTGCTCTTGATAAATTGGTGCATCAAGGCATCAAAAAAGTAATTGTTGCAGTTCCCGAAAAATCAATCGGTGGTTCATTCAGCAAAACTTTATTGAAAGAGGGTGGTTTTTTTGCTAATTGGGAACCAAACGATAATTATAATCTTTGTACGCCTGGCAACGACGGCAGTAGCAGCAAAGTAAAATCATTCAAAAACTTTTTGGCAAATGATGAAAAGATTCTGATTTGTACACATGCCACCTTGCGGTTTGCCTTTGAAGAAGTGGAAGAAAAGGCTTTTAATAATGTTCTGTTGGCCATTGATGAGTTTCATCATGTTTCTGCCGATGTCGATAGCCGTCTGGGCGAATTATTGCGTAGCATAATGGCACGCTCAACGGCACATATTATGGCAATGACAGGTTCGTATTTCAGAGGCGATACAGTACCAGTGCTAAAACCCGAGGACGAAGCCAAATTTGACAAAGTAACTTACAATTATTATGAGCAACTCAACGGCTATCAATACCTCAAATCTTTGGGAATCGGCTATCATTTTTATCAAGGAAAATATACTTCAGCTATTCTTGATATACTCGATACTGATAAAAAAACGATTTTACATATTCCGAATGTAAATTCGGGCGAAAGTACCAAAGATAAGAATAAAGAAGTAGGAACGATTTTAGATGCCATTGGCGAGATTCTGAAAATTGACTCCGAAACAGGTGTAATTCATATAAAAAGACACTCAGATGGTAAAAACTTGAAAGTAGCCGATTTGGTGAACGACACGGCAAAAGACCGAGATAAAATTCAAGATTATTTGCGAGATATCAAGTCAGTTGATGATATGGACTTGATTATTGCTTTGGGCATGGCAAAAGAGGGCTTCGACTGGCCTTACTGCGAACACGCCCTAACGGTGGGTTACAGAGGTTCGTTGACCGAGATTATTCAAATTATTGGTCGCTGTACCCGTGATAGCAACAATAAAACCCATGCACAATTTACAAACCTAATTGCCCAACCCGATGCCACCGATGATTTGGTAAAACTATCGGTCAATAATATGCTCAAAGCCATCACGGCATCATTGCTGATGGAACAAGTACTTGCCCCAAATTTTAAGTTTAAAACCAAACTATCGGACGATGATAAAGCAGAAGCAGGCGAGATTAAAATCAGAGGTTTTCGCACGCCATCATCCAAGCGAGTAAAAGATATTGTTGAAACAGATTTAAACGATTTGAAGGCAACGATTCTGCAAGACCCATCCATGTTGCGGGCGATGCCAGGCAATATTGACCCAGAAGTAATCAATAAAGTGCTGATACCGAAGATAATACAAGAAAAATATCCAACACTCAATCCTGATGAAATAGAGGAAGTGCGACAATACGTAGTGCTTGATTCGGTAGTGAAAAACACACTGATGCTTGATGTGAAAGAACTACAAAAAAGCATACAAAAAGATGAAACCATCATTCAAGCACTTGCAGAAAGCCTACCGCAATACCAGATAAATAATGAGTTGATTCCAAAAATTATAAAAAATATTTACCCTGATTTAACGAACGATCAAGTCAATTCATTTAGTAAAATGGTGGTATATATGCCCCTAAACGCAGATGGAGCACCCGAAGCCGATAAACGTTTTATTAGGATGGCAGGGCAATTTGTAAATATTGATGATTTACACATTGATTTAATCGATACCATTAATCCGTTCCAAAAAGCATTTGAGATTTTATCAAAAGATGTTACTACCAAAGTCTTGAAAGTCATACAAGAAGCCATAGAAGTTTCAAGAATCAAGATGGACTTTGAAGAAGCCAAGATTCTATGGCCAAAAATCATTAATTTTAAGAAAGCCTACGACCGAGTGCCAAGCCTTCAATCTACCGACCCACTCGAACGACGCATGGCAGAGTGTATTATTTATTTAAAAGAAGAAAATCGTAAACGTGCCAATGGATAAGCAAAGCGTACTTGACGAAATATTCAGCAATGATCCTTTTGGCTTACTAAACGTAAAGCCAGCAAATACAGCACGCAATGCTGACGAACGCCTTTTAACTTCATTTGAAGAACTGAACACTTTTTTTGACAAACATAATCGAGAACCACAGCAGGGTAGTGGTGTGCAAGAACACGTGTTATATGCAAGATTAAAGTCGCTCAGAGAGAGTCCAACAAAGATGGAAATGCTCAAAAGTCATGATAGATTTGGGCTTTTGATTTATGAAGAAAAAGAAATCAATTCGCTGGATGATATTCTTGATGATGATATGTTAGGCTTGCTCAATGATGATTCGGAAGGACTTTTCGACCTAAAACACGTAAAAGACATTGACGAAAGAGCCAGTACGGATTTTGTGGCAAGACGAAAACCATGCAAAGATTTCGACCAATTCGAGCAATCATTAAAAGACGTACAAAAGGATTTAGGCAATGGTAAAAGAAAATTGGTAGAATTTAAGATGGGTAATCTACGTGAAAATACTTTTTATGTGCATAATGGTGTGCTGTTTTTATTAAAAGAAATCAATATTTCGAAAAAAGACCATTATAGAGAAGATGGGACACGAGTAAGAGAAGATGGGAGAACGAGGTGCATATTTGAAAACGGCACAGAGTCTAATATGCTGAAGCGTTCGGTCGAAAAACTACTATATGCAAATGGCAAAACCGTAAGCGAAAATGCTGATAGAGTAGCTAATACATTCAAAGAGAAATTTAGCAATATAAATGAAAACGACCAAGAATCGGGCTATATTTATATACTGAAATCAAAGAGCGACAAACCTGAAATTAAAGAGATTGTAAATCTTTATAAAATTGGTTTTTCAACTGTCGAAGTCGAAGAACGCATAAAAAATGCTAGTCAAGAGCCAACTTACTTAATGTCAGATGTCAGAATCATTATGACCTTTAAATGCTTTAATATGAATACCCATAAACTGGAGCAATTGCTACATACATTTTTCGGAAAAGCCTGTCTAAGCATTGATATTTTTGATAAAAACGGTAATAGACACACACCGAGAGAATGGTTTATTGCTCCATTAGCAATTATAGAGCAAGCAATTCACCACATCATTTCTGGCGACATTATTTATTACAAATACGATTCAACAAACGAAGAAATAATAGAAAGATGATAGGTGTAAGCATATTTTCAAGCTACAAAATCCCAAGTACAGACCAAAGTTTGCAAAAGAATATGCTTTTCCAACCGCACCGTAAAACCGACAGACAAACAAGAGGACAAAAAAGAACACTGAACGGTTAACATGGGTTTGGTAAAGGTGGCGGTTTAGTAAAGCTAATGTAGTAGGAGCAAGGCTTTTTGATAAATACGGCAACAAGACGTTTTTAATTAATCTTGATAAACGTTACACAAAGTCGCCATTGACGGTGGTATTGTACGACAAAGCCTACAAGGGCTTAAACTTGCAATATGAGTTGCAGGAAAAGGATATTGTTGTAAAAGGTACTGTTACACTTTACAATGACAGACTGCAGATAATTGTGAGCGATGTTAGAAATTTGAAGATATTGAAGTAAGTTTTTGATACGAATATTCTTAAATAGTTTTTAAACCATTAATTTTTTTAATATGAAAAAGATACTGTTTTTTATATTGCTATTATTATCTAATGAATTGTATTCTCAGTCAGCTGAAGATTACTATTACAGTGGAGTTGAAAAACTTGCTAATGACAACATTGGAGCATTATCCGACTTCACAAAAGCTTTAAAGATTGACCCTAACAATGCAGATGTATACTTTATAAGAGGCCGTACTAAATGGATGTTAGATGACAATATTGGAGCAATATCCGACTTCACAAAAACTATAGAGATTAATCCTAAATATTCATTGGCATATTTTGAAAGAGGTATTTGTAAAGGTACATTAGAAGACTACAGAGGGGCAATAGCTGATTTTACAAAAGCTATAGAGTTTGACCCTAAAAATGCAAAGGCATATTTTTACAGAGGATTTAATAAATTGGGCCTAGCTACAGGAGTTAATAACATAAACCAATCTCTAAATGATAGTGCATGTTTAGATTTATCTAAAGCTGGAGAGTTAGGAGATTACGGAGCTTACGATGTTATAAAAAAATTTTGCAAATAACTTGACTGTACATTGTAAGCCATATTAGGCATTTGAAGTTTTTGAAATGATTTTTGATTACTTCAGATGATGGTTTTCTGAACGAGTTTTTGTAATTACCGTATGATAAATACATTGGTTTCTAGAAAAATTAATTGCTTCCATTAACTAAATTTGGAGATTAAACGCAAATGTTGCGTATATATATTCGTTAGTGAAAAGTTTTAAAACTAAAAAAACCTAAATGAAACTTAACCTTGACATAGCCGAAGAGATAGTCAGACTTGGAACTGAAAAGAAGGGTGTCTTGACAGACCCAAGTGAAAGCGTAATTTTGAAAGATGCAGGAGTTGCATCTGTAACAGCACATATTGAGAGATTATCACTTGCAGGACTTGTTAAAGATGTACAACCAATTTTTGGCAAAAACGGTGGAGTGTGGATAGGGTTTGAACTTTCAAATGAAGGACTTGATTGTGGAATAGACAATGGTTTACTTAAAAAAACATTGCAAGGACTTTTTGAGAAACCAATTAATGAAGTTTCAAAATCAGTTTATGATTTGATCGAAACTTGCAAACAAAAAGAGATTAGGGCCAATTACAAAGACGACTTTATAAGAACTCTTGAAGAAATTGCTATTTGTTTTCAAAATGACTGCTACATTGCTACTATAACTCTGTGCGGTAAGATTCTTGAAATCTGCTTGACAGATATTTTACATAATAATAATATTGACACAACTAATATTAGAATGATAGGTAATATGATAAGAGCCATTAGAGAAAATATTAAAACGCAATATCTTGACGCAAGTTTGAATAGTGTAGCAGATATAATTTCAAAAAGTAGGAATACGGCAGTACACTTCAACGAAAAAATACCGATACCGTCAAGAGACCAGACAATTATGGTTATTTTTGCGACAAGAGATGTGGTAAACAGACATTTAACCCGTTGAATAAAAAAAGTCACTAACAGCACCTACAATAAATTGGTGGTTCAGTGGTTAAATGAAGCTTTGTGCTTCTATCAAAGTTTATGCTTGGTTGACAGTGAAGTACTGCGAAATCGCCACCTTCGGGTAGCTGCAAAAAGTTGGTGACAAGCAAAAAAGAAAGTTCATAATTAAAATTATTAGATGAAACTAAACGAAAAATTTACTTTTGGTCAATATTCTAATTTGACATTATTAGAAATTTACCAAGGGTCCGCAAAGATAAATAGATGCTTATTGAAGGATTTTTTAAGTAATTGCCTCAAAGATGATAATGTTCCTAAAGTTGTAGTTGAATGGGAATTTATACAACTAATTGTTATTGGAGAGGATGAGATTACAGTGTTTCCTGACAACACATTTGATGAAAACAAACCACCAGGTTCGGATAACTTAGTGCATTTAGGTGATATTTCAAATATACTTGCAAACTACTTCAATAGTTTTTTTAATCATAATTGGTATGGTATTATTGAAACTTTCGAAAAATATAACAGTAAAAATAAACAAAGTGTTATTGGTGGTAATCCAGAATATTTAGAATGGTGCTTGAAAGAAAAAATAATCAACATAGATGAAGAAACAAAACAAGAACTTGAAAAATTAGAAATAAATAGATTTAATGGAATTAAAATCGTCCAAAAAGCTACTAACAATTACTCTTATCAACCAATTGTTTTAAAAGAGTATTATAAATTTAAAATTACTTAAAATTGCCAGCCATCGACATTGGTTTTGTATTAGTGTGGCTTTTTATTCGGCTCAACATTTGTACTTTTTAAATTCCACCTTTGCCCAGCACCAAACCGTTATAAGTAAATTTTAAAAAAACGCATAAATATGAGAATTAGTCAGTTTCAAAAATATTCGCAAAAAGAAAACACTGTTACAAATAATGTTTTGCTAATGTTTTCAAGACTTAATGACCTAAATGTTAATTATTACAAATCAATTATAGAAAGATTAAATGAAGGTAATGAAAATCAAAATTATTTTCCACAACCAATTTTCACTCAACAAGTAGGAATTGCAAACGGAATAATTGATGGACAAATCGAAGTAAAATCTTCAAAAATATTAATAGAAACAAAATTAGATCACAAAGAATTTCAAAATAAGTTGGTTAAATATGGCAAAGTATTTTTCCAAAATTGTCAAAATCAATTGTGGCATTTGAGTTCAAAAAAATTTAATGAAAATGAAGTTTTTGAAATAAATAATAAATTAAAAGAATTGTATCCAACAATTAAAATACAATTCAATAACCTTTTGTTTGGTGATTTAATTGAGAATTTAGCAGGTATTTATGAGGAAAACACACATGATATGGAATTAAAACTTTTGCAACAAGATTTCAGCAATTATTGTTATGAAAGTGGCTTGATTTCAAATGAAGAATACAATTTATTATTCGTTCCTACAGGATTTTCTTATAATTGGAATAAAAAACACAAAATATATTATTGCCCAGTTAATTGGCATGGTCAAAATTTTAAATATTTTGGTTTATACAATTGGAAATCTGTGAGAACTATTTCTGAAATTGAAACTACAATAATTGCTGACTTTAACAATATCACAAATGAATTAATTATTCACAGCAAAAAACATACACTAGAACAAATAATTCGACTCCGTAATGGGTTAACAGATTTAGGCGAATCACAAACAGGTTTAAAATATTATATACTTCCAGAAATCGAGTTTTATGAAACGGACTTTAAAAAGGTTTCTCACGGAGGAATCCAAGGACATAGATATAAAGATTTAAGAGATTTTTTAGATAAGGATGACATTAAAGATTCAAAGCAAATTGCGGATAAATTGAAAGAAAAAACATGGAGATAATGTTAAAAGAAGCTGCCATTAATAAGAATTTTGCAAAAAAGCGGGTTCAGTTATAAATTGAACATTCGGAATTTTTATGAACATTTTTGTTAAAACGAACATTTGTGCTTCTAATTCCGCTTCTTCGCAAGGCTCCAAAACGTTAGTTGCTATAAATAAAAACACTAAAATCATGGAAGAAGAAACATACGACAAGTATCAATTTTCAGAAGAACTTAAAGACTTGCATCCTTTGCATATAGTTACGAAAGATTTTAAACATATAATTGAATATGAACTTGGCTCTTGGAAAATGTTTGAACCATCAAAGTTTGTCTTAAAACCACCCTTTCACCAAAATTGAGGAAGTACCACTTTCGCTTCATTATACATTTAAACTAAGAAAATCACTCTAATAAATTATTGATTTTATCAATATTATCATCACTAAGTCTTCTTAAAAGTAAAAGCATAGCTCCATCTGATTCATTATCACTTAAATCATAAAAAGCATTAAAACCAGTTACATTATCAATTTCATATAATTGATCTTGTACAACAGTATAACCATCTCCTATTATAATTGTTAAACATAAACTATTTTCAAGTTTACATTTATTGATTAATAATAATCTTGAACCAGCAATTGCTTCTTGTGCAATTATTTTAATACAACTATTTAATTTTTTCATGATTCTCCAATATTTTATATTAGTATGTTTGTTTTACTACCTAATTCTATAACTTTTATAACTTTATTTATCAACTCTAACCAAAACATTTTTATAAGAAACAAATGAATAAAATAAATATGACAACCGAAATTAAACTTTTGACAGATTTTAAAAATAAGTTGAGCAGTATTCAACACCCGAACATATCAATTGAAATTTTCCCACCTGACACGCGGCTCGGAGATTTTGAAAGAACAGATATTATTTATCCGCTTACTTTATCTCATTTTGTTTTATTCAATCTGAAAATTAATAACGGTGATTCTATATTTAAAGAAACAAGCAACTATCTGTTTATTTATAAGCACATTTTTATTAGTTCATCAATGGGTCTTAAATTTTGGGATAGGAGTGATGGTGCTTTAGATGCAACTAATTCATCTTGCAAATTGCTTTATGAAAAAAGTGGGATTGAATCTTTTGAATTGTTATTCAATAACAAGACCGATAAACATCATTTAGTTTTGAACATTAACGATGGAAACACTTTTCGTTCGGTTGGATTTAAGTCAAAAACTGAAATTCCAAATACCTTTATTACAACTTTAAACCAATCATTAGAAATAAAAAAGTGGCTATAAAAATAAAAATTCTTACAATTAGAGTCTCCGCAAGAGGCTTTGATTTTTTATAGTAAATACATAATTATTAAATTTAATAATTATGTATTGATTCAGAAAATCATTTTTTAAAATACTTTATCTCTGCGTTATTAATATAATAACCTGTGCCGCTAATTTTTTCAGTAAATATTTTCTCGCAGCCAGCGGCCGAGAGAGCATCCGTTTGTAAGTTCGGGTTTTGGTCGAGTGTTGAAACCCGTGCGTAGCCGATTAGCATAAAAAAGTAAATTAAGTCGTTGATTCATAAAAATAATTAACTTTGATTTATTTACCAAGTTTATTTACTAAAAAAGCATCAAAAAAGGCCCGATTTCGTCGAGCCATTTTTGAGTAAAGAAAACGGTGGTTTTGTTGACTCAATTTTAAGTGCCGTATGATAAATATATTGGTTGTTAGAATAATTAATTGCGTCTATTCCTTAGATTTGGAGATTAAACGCAACTGTTGCGTATATATACTCGTTGTGTACAATTTTATGAAGACAACCAATTATCAATCTCAGATTTAAGAAAATAAACATTTTTACCTCTTTTATGAAATATTATCTTTTTTTGATTTATCCACCCTTAAACAGTAGCACGTGATGGCTTTTGTGGCAAATATTCACATAATTGAGAAATATTAAAATGTTCTTCTGCCTTTTGTGAAGGATTAATTCTTTCAAGATGCCTTAATATTTCATTGGTTTGTTCGACAATTTCTAATATTTTTTTTGTTAATTCACTAAATGTTAATTCCATATTTTTTATAATTAAATTGTAAATAAATATTTGAAAGACTGAAGTAAAAAACTGCACACAATAACTAAGGTTTCGTGGCAGCTAAAAGCCAAGCCATGAATACTATAGTAAGCAATATCAAAAATTTAAAGCCATTGAACTAAATTCTATTTTTGGTATGTTATAAGATAATCGAGAAACTAAACTAAGATGATTATGGAAACGACGGAAAGAATAGACGACATTGGCAGAGATAACCTACACATTGAGCGAATTATAAAATTGATTGATTTATCTATCTATTGCTGAAAAGAAAAGAGATTATGATTTGGAATTAGCCTTTCAAAATGATTTAGGACTTTATTCTAAAAACATTGAAAACATAACCGCCGATTTGGAGCAACTAAGAACAGACAAAGCAATGCGAAAACTGCAGTTGCTTGAAAATAACAAAATGTTACTGAGAATGCTCTGTTTCGAGTTTACAAGAAACAAATATCGTTTGAATTGAAAAAAGCCGAGATTTGGGCTTTTTTTTGGTTTATGGTTCTTTAGTTTCTCCGTGTTTCTTTCAGCTCTGCTTCTAAAGCCAAAATTCGCTTCGACAAATTTTTGATAGTTGTGATGTTATTTACTCATCGTCTTTTTAGAATTAGTAAACAGTAGGGGGGGATTGCCGAATAATAAATAAAACTATTTTGGAATGATTAGTTGCGGCTATTTCTTACTTTTGAAAATTAGACGCAGTTAACCAAGTATATATAAAATCTTTATTGGCAAATGTAAAACATTAACTATGAAACGAATAGAAATAATAAAAAATCTACTTGACATTTTTTATAAAGAAAATCTGGATAAGTTAATAATTTCTGTAGATGTTGGTTTTGAATATGAATCAATATCTGAAAGAATAAAAATAGGCACAACTGCAATTTTTGTAGCTTCTCCCAAAAATATTTTTGGAGGATTTGGTAAAACACATAGAATAAGTTTTGATTCTTTTTTACGAATTAAATCGAAAGATGAGAAAGTGAATATTTATAATTTAGGCTTTAAGGATTCCAATGATATGAATCTAATTGACGAAATAATTAAATTTTGTGAAAATTTGGATGTTAATGTACAAAACTATTTTGATTTACAAGAAAAATTGAGGCTAGAAAAAGAAAATCTTGAAAGGTTAGCAAGGCTAGAAAAAGAAAACCTTGAAAGGCTAGCAGAAGAAAAGAGAATTAAGATATTTAACAATAATAAATCTGAAGTTATATCAAGGTTAGATGAGAATATTGTTGTTATTGAGGGCAATGATTTTTATAAGATATTAGAGAAAAATCAAAAACGGATCATAGATATTGACCGTGGTTACATCCAAAAATTTGTTAAAGTTTCCAATTATATCAAAAATAAGAAAGAAAATATTCAATTGTTTTTTGAATCAATAAAACAAACAAAAAACGATGAAGAATTAAATATTCAGATTAATCTTATAAAAAATCAAATTCATACCTATGAGCTACTAATATTTCATTCCATAAATATGGTAGGAGCCATAGTAGCAGAAGATATGATAGTTTTTTATGAGATTTATGAATCTTTTGATAAAGTTGGAATGTTTAACTCAAATTGGGAAAGTGAAGTGTCTGAAAATCTTTCAAATATAGGCTACAAATTAGATGATATAGGAGATAAATTGGATGATATAGGCGACAAATTGAATGACTTAATGTATTCAATAAACGGAATGGAGCAAAATATAGTAAGTGAATTAAGTAAACTAAGTTACATTACTCAAGGATCTTTTGAGGAATTGAATAGGTCTGTAACGAGTCAATTAAGAGAGGTAGAATCTTCAATTAATACAAATAATTTATTGACTGGTATTCAAACATACCAGCTCTATAAAATTAATAAGAATATAAAAGGACTAAGATAATGAGTGCTGAAAACAATATTGATTATCAATTTTTAAATTCAAAAAAATATATAAAAGCCTTGATAGTCAGAAGATTATCAAGGCTTTTTTTGTGTTAAATATATTGTTTCTTTACTATTTATTAGCTTATTTAGTTCATTTTTATACCGTTCTAAAAACGGTAACACATTGAGTAAATGTAGAATATGTAGCCAAACGGGGTTTTATATATATTTAAAAAATTATAAAGATTTTTCTCAATACATCAGCAAATAGTTATGATTTTTTCTTTACAGAAACACTATTTTTTTTAACTACTGGTTTTGAGGGTTGTTTTACAGATGATGTTTTACTTATTTCTTCATAAGAGCTAGGGTCTAAATATGAACCTTTTCCTGTTAGGCTGGTTGTTAAGAATAAACGATATGTTGGTTGGTATTTAGAAGGGGCGATACCATGAAGGAAAACCACCATTGGAACGCTAGGATTATTCTCTATTTGATACTCAATTTTAGCATAACCACCATCATAATCACTACTTCGTTCTGTTACCTTGGGATTAAAAAAACGGTATTGTCCTAAACGTATTTGTTCTTTTGTATAAGGAACCTTTTTATCACTAAGATAAAGATAACTGTAATTTCCTAAACGAAATCTACCACCTCGATCAGAAAACGTTACCATAGAACTTTTATCTTCATTTTTGAAAGTTTTTTGCGTTAAGTACAGCAATACATTAGCGTCTGATCTAAATATAGTTTGTGAGGCTGATATAAGTGATTGTTCTTCATAAAAAGAATTGGATTTATACATTGTCATATCACTTTTATCTACCACGAAATTTTCTTTACAGTCGACAATAATTTTCGCAACTCTATCAGGATCAGTCGTTGATTGATATTCAAGTACTGCCCTAGTTCTGCTAATTAAAATAATATCGGGATTAAAATAACTATTTCCCGAATTACTTATCATTCTAGTAGCCATATCAGGAAAGCTTATGGTTACACCATTGTCCTTATTTTTAAATGGAGAATTATCAGTTAGATATAATGAAACATCTGATTCTGATTCAAATGTCGTTTGTGAGTGTACTGTAATAAATGTTAAACAGAAAATTGATAGTAATAGTGATTTCATTTGGCAGGGGAGAGTATGTTGTTAATCAATAATTTTTATGAATCATTATTTTAAGATATAAATTTGGGGTTTTCGATTTTGGTCATAATAAATTGTTGTGGTTAAAGTATTGGTTTTTGGGTCATAAATAAATGTTTCTTTTAAAGGGTCTGGGAAAATTTCTTTATCTTCACAAATACAGTTGGTCTTTATTCTATTTCCCTCTATTGAAGATTGACAAAAACATATATCTTTAAATTGCTTACTGTTAGATTCAGTTAGCATTACCAATTTAACTTTGTTATTGGACAAAAACGTATATTGTGTTTTGGCGTTTGTATATTTATCAGTGTATTCAAATGTTTTGCCAATCAAGTTTAACGAGTTTTGTGCATTCGCAACATTAAAAGATAATAACACTGTTGCCAGTATAAATAAATTTTTCATTTTTTTTCAAACATAATAAAAGTACGAACTAGGATTAATTAACTACTTTTTATTTGAAATATTGATAATCATATATTTAGTCGTTGTTTAAGCCAATGTTACAATTATATTTAATTCATACTAATGCAATTTTTAATTAATAATTTTAAAAAGCAAGAATTTATCAAAAAAAGTAGAAATATAAATTTGTGGTTACGGCACATGCTGTAATTTTAGCTTCCATCAGTGTCTCCTTTTTCTGGGACACTGATGACATTGGTCTGTCTTTTCTAAAATAGCTTGACACCAAGAGGTTAAAACCATGAATATCAAGCAGGACTTGGAATGCTAAAAAGTAGTAGGGAGGAGAGAGGCGGGGGGGTAATAGATTCGAAAATTAAGAGAAAAGGTTTATATATGAAAATCAAGACTACGGTTGACTAATTACTTAAAATTTGAGAAATTAGTATTTGTAAACTTGATATAATATGACAGCCAAAGCCCATTCTGATATTCGCAGGAAACTTAAGGTATTAAATTATGCCAAAGAAATAGGCAACATCACTAAAGCATGTCGCTATTTTGGAATTTCAAGAGAAACTTTTTATCAATGGAAACGTGCTTACGAGGTACATGGAGAAACAGGTTTGATTAATAATAAGCCGTGTCCAGTAAATCTAAAACTTCGTACGCCTCAACATATTGAAGAAAAAATTGTCCATCTCAGAACTACCTATCATTTGGGACAAAAGCGTATTATGTGGTATCTAAGTAGGTATCATGATATTCGTGTATCAGAAGGGGCAGTGTACTATGTGTTGAAGCGTAATAATTTGAATAAATTACCTCAAAATCAGCGTAAAAGGTCAATTATGCCATTCAAAAGGTACGAAAAACAAGTGCCTGGACATCGTATTCAAGTAGATGTAAAATTCTTGTCTTTTAAAGACCCAGAAGGCAAATTGAAGAAAATGTACCAATATACAGCGATTGATGATGCTACTCGGGCAAGAGCTTTACAAATATTCCCTAAACATAATCAGGAAACAGCTATTAAATTCATGGACTATGTTAGAGAGCGTTTCCCTTTCAGAATTCATACTGTTCAAACTGATAATGGCCATGAATTTCAGGCAAAATTTCACTGGTACTGTGAAGATTTGGGTATGCAGCACGTATATATAAAACCACGAAGTCCCCATCTAAACGGAAAAGTAGAACGCTCGCACAAGACAGATGCACAAGAATTCTATCAGCTCATTGACTATACCGATGATATTGATATAAGAAAAAAGCTTCAGGAATGGGAAATGTTCTATAATTGTCAGCGACCCAATGCCGCTTTGAATGGAAGAACACCCTATGAGGTACTTAGAGAAAGATTAATTATTTATGCACAATAATTTTTCTTTTCCGAATCCCTCCTCAATTAAAAAAGGAGGGTTTGGAAAAGAAAACTTCTTCGTCAGCCCTACTTTTGATTGACACA
>NZ_CALCZQ010000014.1 GCF_937903345.1 uncultured Emticicia sp.
GAATTTAAGTAAATCTTTTACAATAAACCGTGCGGCCAAATTAGCACACCTCAAACTACAACTTATTTTTAAAAAAGATATTATTTCTAAACAATGGATATTAACATTTATTCGTGAATCAGAGAATATTGGAATATTGGAAAAAAATATTGATGATATTGAGGAGGTACAAACTGACCCCAATAGCAAAATATTATCATGGAGAAGACCAAATAAAGCTATTGATTTTTTCTCATTAGATAAAATCAATCTTGATTCAACTCAAAGTATCTCGTTCTTACCAGTTTTAATTTATACAAATAAAATAAAAGAAGAATATCAAAGAAAAAACTATTCTTTCTTTAAAAATACTTTTTCTGAGTCAGAGATAGATTATTTATTATGTTTATATCAAAGAACTCCAGACTCTATAGAGTTTTTTAACAATTTAGGCTACTATTTAGAAGAGCTCAATTTGAATAAAGAAGCTATTTATCTTTTAAATATTGTTATTGGTTTTGACAAATTCAGAACAGTTGCCTACCTAAATTTGGGTGATGCGTATTGGGCTGCGAATGATTTTGTAAAAGCTAAGGAAATGTATAAAATATATCAAACACAAATGAAAAATAATAGAAGCCAAGACCGTATTCCTGATAGGGTTTTGAAAAGATTATGAAAGATACTCATTTACTCTTTAGTGATAATATTGTGAAGGTAAACCCAGTACCTTTACCACCAGCAATTGATATATCATTAAAAGATAAATCGGAAGATAATAATACCATCATTTATGGTTCAATAAAAACATCATCAAATTGGATAAGTATTACTGATACAAAAACGGATGAATTTAACGCTTTGAAGCAATATCTGAATCCGCCTTCTTATACGGCAACTTTCCCAATTACTGGCGAGCAATTGAGGGAAATTTATTGTATAGATTCAGATGGAAATCCTTTGAAAAAATGTAAAAGTCCTTCTTTAGAAAAGTGTACTGAAATTGCTAATCTAATTAATAAATATAGTGACCAGTTTGAAATAACAGATGCGTTAAAAATGAGTCATTTTATTGGACAAATTGGTGCTGAAAGTAACGGCGGGCAGTTAGAAAACTCTTATAGTGCAGCAGGTATGCTTATTAATAACTTAACAAGAACAGCTCAAAAAAACAGTAGTGGTGATTATGTATTAAAATATTGTGATTTGTTTGAAGGCTATAATAAAACTTCTGATGGGTGTCCTTTTCCTAATTGTGATAAAAGTATCATTATTCCAAATTCAGAAATTGAAATTATTGAAAAAGTAGCATATGCTTCAAAAGATTATATGAAAAATAGAAGTGGTTTATCGGCTAAAAGTATGTACACAGATAACAATCCAAATAATACTGACTTTTTTGATTATGTCTATGCCTGTCGCAAATTTTTACAAAATTGTAATATTTCCTCCCACGATGGTTCAAGATTTAGGGGTAGAGGAGCCTTACAATTAACAGGCTACTCTAACTACAAAATCTTTCAAGACAATTTCAAAACCATTTTTGGAAATAATAGTAAAGACTTTGTATGTGGAAGCCCTTGTAATATAACCTATGATAAAGCTAATCAAACCACCTGTGATAAGAACCTTGAATATATCACAACGCTTGAAGGAGGAATGCAAGCAGCTTTGGTATATTGGAATAAGAATAGCGTAAATGTTGACGCTACTGATGTATCAGACGCTATTATAAAAAAAGTAACAAAAGATGTCAATGGAAATCTAAATGGTATTGTTGCTCGAACAAAATATACTAAAAAAGCATACAAACTTTTAAACAAATAACAACATGATTGAGAAAATCTTTTTTTTAGTTATATATCTTTTTTTTTACTCTAAAACATACGCACAACATGATGCAAGTGTAATCGAGACCCCAACTGTTAAAAAACTACAAGGAATTTGGGGCTTCGGTGTAAACGCCATAAATGATGAAGAAAAAAAGAAATTTGATAAAAATTTTGAAATATACTGGATTATAAAAGGTAACAAGTATCTAGATATTACATTATTTAAAAATGATAACGAAATTGGAGCATCTGTTTGGTATTTTGATTTGCTTGATTTGGAAAAAGACACACTAATTCCTAAGAATATTTCTCAATTCCGAAAGCAAGGAGATTATTTTTTAGAATTTGGTGAACACTGCATTGATAGTGTTGGTAGTATTTTATGTGGTGGTAGAGGTTGTGGAATAACTCTCAATGAATTTGGTTTAGATAAAATTGGTGACGACTACTTTTGTCGTTACTGGACTGGAATACCAGAATCGCATGCAAAAATAAAACAAATACCTAATAAAATACTTATTAAGCTAAAACAAGATTCAAAGGCATGGGATACTTATGTTAAATTTTTGCAATTAAAAGTCGTAAAGATAAAAACTTCAAAATCAACAATTTATAATATACCTGACCTCTATACAAAAATGTATCTACTAAAAAATGATGAAGTAGAAATATTAGAAGAAAAAGACGAATGGTTGAGAGTAAGATTTTATGGCAAAAAAATAATTGAAGGGTGGATAAAGAAAAGTGATGTAGAGTAGAATTGAGATATACACAAAAGAAAGTTCTTTGACATATTAATAGCATGAGCGAAGCCAATGCCAAACAGATGGTTGCTTTGGTAGAGCAATCTCCCTGATGCAATCAGAGCAATATTGGCACGCATACGCCAAGGGAATATTGATAAAAAGGAGAGTGTAAATATTAGTGATATTATTCATAACTATGAAATATCGTTTGGCATGATAAAAAATACCGTAGGAAAAATGGACTATTTTGGAAAATTAGTATTATCAGATGGTATTACGACAGTTTCGGATATACATTTGGTATTTAGCGATAATATTGTGAAAGTTAGACCTGTACCTTTACCACCACCAATTGACATTTCATTGAAAGACAGAACTGAGATAGGCAATATACTTATTTATGGGTTACAACTATCTTCTGCCAATTATATCAGTATTGGCGACCCAAAAGATACTGAGTTTAAGGATTTGAAAAAATATTTACTAGCAGATGGAGTGAATACTAACATTATTTCTGCTGATAAAATGCGTTTAATTTTCCCAACTGCCAAACAATCTAATATTGACAAATATTTACCATATATAAATAAATATTTTGAACTTTTTGAAATAAATACATGTGACCGAATAAATCATTTTTTCTCTCAAGTTGAAGGGGAAGTTGTACAATTTCATTATAATATTGAAAATATTAAAGCACATGTTAAAAATAAGAATAAGATTATTAACTCTGTTTTTTGTACTAATTCAACGAAGAACACATATAGAAAATATGCTTGTGAAAACCCCGAGGAGTTTGTTGGGAAACCACAAAAGTTTGCTAATTATGTATACGGAACAATGTTGGGTAATTCGGCTCCAATTTCTGGTGATGATGAAGAAGGCAAAGGAGATGGCTGGAGATATAGAGGTCGTGGTTCTCATCAATTGACTGGTTTGTCTAATTATACAGAATTTAACGAAGCAATACCTAAATATCTAAAAGATAGAAGTGTTGATGTCGTTGATAACCCCGATTTAGTTGGTGAAGACCCTGAATTATATATTTTATCTGCAATTTGGCATTGGGATTCTCATCATGGTAATACTGCCGCTGATAAAAAAAATTGTGACCCCTGCAAATGTTCAAAGATATGCCCAGATGATAATTGTGTTGGAAATGTTACTAAAGTTGTTAATGGTGGGTGCAATGGAATTAATGTCAGAAATGATAGTTATATAAGAATTATTGATAAAAATAAATGTAATTGATATTATCATGAAAACTCCTCTCTTAATTTTTTTTTTAACAATTAGCTCTGTGTTTTGGGCATTCCCTCAAACAATTAGCGATGATAAAGTTACATACCAAAGTACTCTAAAAAGAATAAGTCTTAAACCTTACGAAGAAATTGTTGATACATTATCAAAAGACTTAGATGGAGATGGTATAGTGGATTATGTTTTCATTTCGTTCCATCAGGGTCTTCGGCACGAGACCCTGATGGCATTGGTCTAAGCAAATAGGAAGAATCTAAGAACACCAAGAATAAAAACATGGCAGTAAAGGTAAGACAAAACCAACGAGCAACAATTTACTTTGTGACATTTACTTGCCATAAATGGCTACCGCTTTTTGAGGAAACCAAGTTGTATGACAATATTTATAATTGGTTTAATCTTTTGATTGAAAAAGACATCAAAATTGTTGGATATGTACTCTTGCCAAATCATTTACATTGTATGCTTTATCTACCAAAAGAAGCACCAGAACTTTATAAAATCATCAGTAATGCTAAGCGTTTTATGGCTTATGAGATAGTGAAAAGATTAGAGCAGGCAGGTAAAACAGCATTATTAGCAAAACTGGAAGAAGGCGTGAAAGCAAAAGAAGGTAAAAAAGGGAAGTTGCACCAAGTTTTTAAAGAAAGTTATGATGCTAAAGAGTGTTTTAATCAAAATTTTATCATTCAAAAATTAGATTATATTCACAAAAATCCAGTTACTGGAAGATGGAATTTAGCGAGTGATTACTTAGATTATTTACATTCATCGGCAAGATTCTATGATTTGAATGAAGTGAATGAACTCGTAGTTTTAACCCATTTTCAAGATGTCTAAGCTGGATAGACCAATGCCATCAGTGTCCCTTGTATGAGACACTGATGGAACGGAAATATCGTTGCTTTGATAAAAGAAGGTTGTGGCATTCGGTCAATAGCAAGGCTTTTAAGCATTTCGGCAAGCATTGTTTTGGGGCGTATTCGCAAAATTGCAGCGAAAATCGAGCAACCAGCCATTGTAAAAGGAAAAGAATTTGAAGTCGATGAACTCAGAACATATATCAAAAAGAAAGATAAACCTATTTGGATTGTATTGGCACTGGAGCGAAGCAGCAAAAAGATAGTGACTTTTACTATCGGTAGCCGTACTAATAAAACCTTGAATACAGTCATTAAAACGATAGAATTGGCTAAACCAAAGAAAATTTTCACCGATAAACTCAAAAATTATCGGTATCTAATAAACAACAAAATCCATAGTACTAAGCAATATGGCACAAATTACGTCGAACGGGTCAATTTAGATTTGCGAACACATTTGAAAAGACTAAACCGAAAAACCATTTGTTTCAGCAAAAGTATCACCGTACTAACTGCTATTTTGAAAATATATTTTTGAAATTGAGATACCAACTATTTAACAAACAAAACAACCGCAACGGCGGACCGTCCATGCAAAGAATTATCTACCTTATATTCTTGGGTTTATCCACTTTTTTGACTGCCATTGGCAATGATAAGCCAGTCGAAACATCCAACGAAGTTTTCAGGCCTCACCATGATGGAAAGCATTTTTTCATTGCTCCCAATATAACAGTAGCACAACCCACCCAAGCCGATATTGAGTCGGCCATTGCTGATGCCCAAACACAAGGGCGTATCATCAAGATTACATCGGCGGGTTTTAGTATTCCTGCGGCCTTGAAAGAAATTACGAGCTTGCCCGTCACTTTTCGCAATCAGATTGATGGCTGGAACTACGATATTACAGTTTTTGCTATAACTTTTACGCCCATCGGCTCGAAATTGAGTATTGGTTGTAAATTCAATTTGCCCAATAATCAAGCAATTTATTTTGGAGCGAATGATATTGCTACTTCGGGTAAAAATGGTTTTGTGGGTGAATTACCGATTTTAACAAGCACACTAACAGATGCCAAACAAGCCGAATTAGATGATACTGGCGGACTATTGGGTGGAGAAACGCAATTTTATGAGGTCGCGATTCCGAACTTCAATGATAAACTCAAAATGGGATTGAGTAAAAATACAAAACTTCATTTTGAGTGCGGTACTTTCAAGAAATTTACGCTTTCGGGTTATCTGAAATCATTTGATGAAGTTGAACGAGAAAATAATGATGGTGCTGTCATCAACGACGGCAAGCCTTTGATGTTGTTTTTCGGAACTAAAGACGTGTTCGATTGGCAAGATATGTACTTCGAGGCAAACGTTTCGAGGGCATTTCATCATGCCAACCTTAAAGAACTTGGCTTTAATTTTTCGGCTTCAAACAAAGCCATCATTGATTTAAGTAAAACACAAAACCCCGCCAATTTACCAACTTGTGTCAATGCTGATGGTTGGCAAGGAGTTTACTTTCCCACTTTCCAAGTCCGATTACCACAGTTTTTCAAACTCCGTACTGGCGTAACGCTGGCAAGTAGAACAGGCAAAAATCTGTTTATCGACAAAACAGGCTTATTGGGTAATATGACCGCCGAAAAAGTCTATACACTCAACGAAGGCTACACCGATGAAGTGAATCAATTCGATATGTCGCTTGATTTATTATCCACCAATTTTGTCTGTAATCAAGCTCCAATAATTTCAATATTGGGACGTATTCAACTGGGCAAATGCGGTTCAAGTAGCAATCAAGCCGATAAACTACTATATTACAATGTCATCTACGATAAAATTCGTAATGGCTATTCTTTCTTGGTCAAAGAAAAAGAATCAGGCAATTATAGCAGTAATTCGCTCACACTCGAAACTGGTTCTACGGTCAATTTTGGAATAAGTAGTAGTTCGTTGGTGATTAATGCCAAACTACCAAAAACACCAATCATCACGACAGCTGCTGCGGCCTATAACAATAGCATTTGTAGCAATTTTGAAACGACATTTAGTCTTTCAGATTGCAGCACAGGAATGTTCAAATGGACAAGCCCAACGGGTGTAGGTAATGAAAATATTAATCCTTTAATCATCAAACCCATCACCACACAAAGCAGTCAACAGATGGTTTATCAGGCGAGCTGTTTTGATAAATACTGTATCAACGAAAACTCTAATACTATCACGCTGACAGTCTATAACGGTTTACCCGATTTGACCTTGACCAGCGATAAGTCAGTGATGTGTTCTTCTCAAACCGTTACTCTAACAGTAGGAAGTACCTGTGCAGGAAAAATCAGCTGGAGTACTCCCGAAAATGCTACATTTTCTATTGATAACGTAAATACTAAAGTAGTTGAATATCTTAGTTTGAGGGCTACTCAAGATAAAATATATAAAGTACGTTGCGAGTTGGGTGAATGTTACAGCAATCAAACCAATGAAGCGGTTCAAACGATTAGCATCAAAAAAGCACTTACAAAGCCTATTCTGACAACTCTTAATGCTGATAATTCAGCAAACCCAACCCATACAGTTTGTTCAGGAAATTCGATTATCATCAGTGGTACGTGTGCTGATGCTGGAGCTGTCTTTGCTTGGACGGCTGGGTTGAATAGTACCGATACTAACCCTTATACATTGACAACCAATGTTAGTATTCCCCAAAACAAAGATTATGTTTATAAAGCCGCTTGTACGAAAGATGGATGTTCGAGCGTAGCTGACTTGACAGTAAAAGAGTCTCCGATTCCTAAGCCTACGCACTTCTTTGCTGTGCGTAATCCGATTGAAATAGGTGGTTTGGTTGAGATAGCGGCTTTGGGTTGTCCACAAGGCAGTTATGTTTGGAGTAATAATAAAACTGGTAAATGGAATGGTCAAAATGGCGAAACTGTACAAGAAATACTCAATCAACCAACTACCTATTCAGTTCGATGTGTAGTGAATGGTTGTTCATCTTTACCGACCGCCTCAATTACTGTCAATGTGGTATCTTGCGAAGAAGCTTATCCTGCCCCAAGCTTGGTTGGAAGTATTGATGGTTTGAGCGAAGCATTACCCAATAGCCCAGTTAAATTATACGCCAGTGGTTGTGAGAATGCATATGAATGGAGCAACGGCATTATTTCGACTAATAATGATGGAACAAGTACGATTATTACAGTAAACCCATCCGAAACGACAGAGTATAAAGTAAGATGTAAAAAAGATGATGGCTGTAAATCGGCATGGAAATCGGGCGTAACTATCAAAGTAAAAACTTGTGAGGAAGGAGTAGCCGCACCCAATATGATAGGAAGCATTGACGATTTGAATGATGTAACACCAAATACTGCTGTCAAATTATATGCAGTAGGTTGTAGTAATTTATATGAATGGAGTGATGGAACGGTATCTTCAAAAAATGATGGAAGTGGGACAATTATTACTGTCAACCCAAGTGAAACTACCAAATACAAAGTCCGTTGTACAGTAGATGATGGCTGTAAATCTGGCTGGACGGCTGAGTTTGAAGTAAGGGTGAAGGCGACAACACCATGTGCAATACTGCCTGCCGATCCAGTAATTAATGCAACTAAGACAAGTCTTATATCAGATAATGATTTGACAACTTTAACAGCATCAGGTTGTGGTGGAACAATTACTTGGAGTAATGGTGGTAAGGGTACTAAAATAACTGTTTCGACCGCTTCAAAATATTCAGCGACTTGTACAGTTGATGGTTGTGTGAGTGGAAAAAGTAATGAAATTACTATTACTAAAGATGGGTGTACAATGCCTGTTGCTCCAGTAATCTCAATTACCCAGACCAATGCAGTTTTAAAAGTGGTTGGTTGTACAGGAGGTACAATATTCTGGAATACTGGTATAGAAAATGAAAGCATAAGCCCGAATGAATCTGGAACATATACCGTCACATGTACAATTACAAATGCTTGTGGTTCTGACAAAAGTTCGACTACATTTGTTTTTTCTGCCCCACCAAGTACTTGTTCTTCCTCAATTCCAAGTATTTCCGCTTCTGTTACCATTAATTTAGGAGAAACAGTAACGATTACTGCAAATGGGTGTAGTGGTAGCATAGCCTGGTCTAATGGCGAAATTAAGAATCCAATTAGCGTATCTCCTAACAAAACAACGCTCTATAGGGCTATCTGCACAGAAGGAAAATGTAGTGCGTCAGCGTCTGAATTTATAAGTGTGTTTGTTCGATGTACCAAACCAGAAATCACTGTAAGTGCAAAGGAAATTTGTATAGGTAAATCCGTAACCCTAACCGCTGACTGCTCTGAAGAAGTTATTTGGAACAATAATAGTACAAGTAAAAGTATCAATGTAAGCCCAACAATCAAAACTTTTTATAGTGCCCAATGTAAAGGTAAGGACTGTGCAATTAGTGAGTCAAGTGGACAAGAAATTACAGTACAGGCTTCTCAATCTATACCCTTGCCAACTATTACTATTATTGGAGCCAAGGAAAAAGTTGATAATTCTTACGGTGTGATTTTAGGAAATTCTGTGAATGTTTCAGCTTTTTGCCCAGATGCTTACGAACTAGAATGGACTGAAAAACCTCAGTCTTTTTTTGGTGGTGACATTACACTTACCAATCACGCTAAATTTAGTGCTAAATGCAAAAAAGGTGATTGTTCAAGTAATACAGTAACTAAGTACGTTCAGTTATTTAAATTAATTAAATTTAGAGATGAACGTTGGTGGTATCCAGATAATGTGAAATGTGATTGGGCAACAAACAATGAATTTTATACGCCAATAGATTGTCAATTAAAAGATAAGTGCAATAATTTTTATGGGGGAATGTTTGCTCGTCTGTATATAGGATTGTTTGACACTACATTTGGATATTGGTATCAACTTCACGATACTTACACGGACAAAAAGTATAAAGTCAAAATTAAGAGTGGAAATGTTGTAGATATAAAAGATTGTGATTAAACAAAAGACAAAGTTTATATTCTAAATAAAAGGGATTTTTGCTTAGTTCAAAAAGACGTATCTTTCTGATCTATGCGTTTCAAAAAACTCACCAATATATTTAATGTGGTAGTGTTCCAAATTTGTGGATAAGCATTTTAGAGAAAATTGAGCATTAAAACAAAATATTTCAAAGCAACAAAATCAATGATTAAAAGAATAAAATTACACGTTCACCAATTCATATAGATTTTATGGCATCCTTAGAGCATTCGTATTACAGATTTGGGTATGAACCTATCAGATGCCCAAAATGTAGAAAAAAAAGAATTTTTTGGAACTAAAAAAATAATGAATAAACATTTTTTACATATTTTATTATACCTTTTGTTGCTGTCATTAGCAATAAACAGTTCTCTTATTGCCCAAAACTACCCCGTTGCTTGCACGCCTATTGTGAAGCCGAGTTACTCTTTGAAATGGTCGGAGATTAGTAC
>NZ_CALCZQ010000015.1 GCF_937903345.1 uncultured Emticicia sp.
GTGCGGATTAATCGGAAACCTTTGTACTACGTACAATTTTTTCGTTTACCAAACGCTCTGACATTTTCTTGACAGGAATAAGTAAAACAGCAGTGCCAACTTTCAACGAAAACTTGAGTAAGGTACTGTAATTATACAATGGATCAAGGAATTGATCTATAATCAGCGAAATAAACTGAAAGAAAAATAGAAGTAGCAGCAGGCCAAGGGCATCAATAATTTTACGGTTGACCCTTTTCTTACTAAAAAGTAAACTAATACTAAAAAACAAAGGAATAAAACCTCCAATACCAGCCATCTGTAAATTCTTATTGCTTTCTTTAGCAGCCAGTTCTTTTTCTTCTGCTATTTTTGATTGTCTTAGTTGTTCATTAATGGTTAGGCTTTGCAGCTGCTTTATTTTTTCTTCGTCAAATAAACTGTCTTTTAGTGCTATGCTCAATTTTGAATATTTCATAGAACTATCACAGTTACTTTTTTCAAAAAAATCAGCCAACATTGTTGCTGCTTCAAACATTACACTCTTGTAAGATACTTTTAAAGCTGTTTGGTAAGACTTTTTTATGTAAACAGCAACTGAATCAGGATGGCCAGTTCGTTTAAAAAGTTCTGCCATAAAATAATAAGTTTCACTAAGGGAAAAATAATTTTCAGCGAATTGATTGGCCGCCACAGCTTTCCGATAATAGGGTAAAGCAATTTCATCGTGACCCAACCCAGATTGTATAATACCCATACTTAACAGAATAGAACCTAATAATGGGTCATTTTTTCGTGCAAGTAGATATGCCTTATTTGTGTAATGTAGGGCAGAGTCTAACTGATTTGTCGCTTCATAGTTACTGCCAAGGTTCATAAATGTTATTAATTTAATATCGCGTGTATTATGCTTTGCTTCACCATTAATCGATAGGCTACGCAAGTTATAGCTTATTGACTGTTTATAATCACCTTGTTCTCCGTATACAGTTGCAATATTATTCAAAGCAACGGAAATCAATGAATCATTCTTCAGTTTTTCACTCCTCTCTAAAACTTCCAAATATATTTGAAGGGTAGCGGTAAAGTTTATAGTAGCAGATAATGCATTGCCAATACCATTCATGCAACCAATTATTGCCTTTTCATCATTTGTTTTTTTAGCCAAAGTCAATGCTTGCTGTGCATACCATGCACTGCTGTCGGGATTTGAGTTCAAATAATTGTATGATATATCACTCATTGCATTAATTTTTTCGGTATCGTTTTTGGCAGCGGCAAGTACTTTAAGCAGGCTGTCAATTTTTTTTACATCCTGAGCAAATGAAAAATAGTTGAAGATAAAAAAGGTTATTGTAAGTGTAAATATTTTCATTATTTGGTGATTGTCCTGTCCTTGAATAGGTTTTTACAAAAATAAGTAAAACGATACAATGAACCCCAATTTTAGGACACCGTTAATAATTAAAAAATTATTAACTTTCTATTATTAAATACAAAAATGGGAAAGCGTATCAAGTGAAGTTATGATGTAAATTTCAAAGCTAGACGGGGCCGGCTGTGCCATAGTGTCGTATCCTAAAATAGGTTTACACACAAGTATAATAACAAATGGCCAGCATAGTAAGCTTGCATTTATGATGCCCGCAATTATGATTAGTAATGATTTGTAACTTTCGTGGGAATATGCTGCTTTTTAAGCATAAATGATAAATCAATGGGTTTTATGGTTGGTTAGGTTTGCCGCAAATCAATAATTCTTTAAGTCAAGCATTTTGTAAATACGCACAAACGGGTCTGTTTTATTAATTTCTTTTCGGCTGTTGTAAAAATTTTAATTGCAGTCGTAATGAATGAAACTGCGGAAGCTTATAATAAAAATACCTCACAAAAAAAAAGAATATTTTTATTAGTTGTGATTGTTATGGTCAAAACTTAACACTTCTTTAAGCAACCACTTCCCATTCTTCAATAAATACAAATGGGTAAACTTTGCTCTACTTGTATGAAAGTCTGCTTTGCCTTTTTCTCTTATATAAAAGTCGTGAATGCCGCTTTGAATCGCACCGTATAAAACGCCATTATTATACATAGGAAATACTTCCAAACTTTCATCTACAACTTTTCTTATTGGCTTTCTAATTGTGTCACTACAAATATTTTTTTTAGTGTTTTCTAAAAAAACGTCTCTATTTTGAATCCCGCTTTGGTCGTGATAAAACATTAAATCTATATGAACAGCATTCTTTAAATATTCCAAGTCGCATAGATTGAAGCTACGTTCAAAGAAAGTACTATCCTGCTTCTTCAAAGTTAGGAAAATTTCAGAATTTTTAGCCGCTTGTCCATTAGCTAAGTTTATAGAAAGTATTAATATCAATATTGAAATGAATTGTCTTGTCATTATTGGGTTGTTTTTAAGGTTAGTATAACAAATATAGTAAAAGAAACTTTTATCATAGTTGCGTCTTTTTCTCAATCAGTTGTTATTGATTATTTTATATTAAATTCAGGAATTTAAAAGTAGGGATAAAAATAGAATATTTAGTTTATTGAACGGTCTTTTATTTTGATTGAAACCCTTTTAGGCTGAATACAAATAAAGTCCTCTAAATATTAGTTTTTATAACTTATTGTAGTTGTTTGAAAGGTATTTATTAAGAATAATCTTATTTTAGAAAAGTGAAAAAAGCAAAAAAGCGTGAAAATATCCTTCACGCTTTTTTGCTTTTGCCTGTAAATCAGTCTATTTTGAAACAACCTTAAAATCAGCATCATTGCTCGCCCCATTCACACCAATTGCATCAATTCTTTTTTCAACTATCCCTTTTACCATCAGTCTCTTTTTGATAGCAAATGCTCTCTTTGTGGCCATTGTTTTATTATCCATGCCAACTGCATTAGTAGAGTGACCTTGAATTTGAACTTGCATTTTTGGATACTTTTTCATTAAATCGGCTAATTCTTTAATAATCAAATCAGACTCCGAATTTAAAGCTTGCGAACCTTTAATAAATGTAACATTTGTCATCGAGAAAACCTTACCAACGGGAGTTTTCTTATCGGCTAAATAGATATTTATACTTTCAGTAAAAGCGTTGATTTGCTCAGTTAAGGTAAGCGTTGGTGTATTTGTAGCAACAGCTAATTTCGTTGAGTCTTTAATCGAAACTGAATCAATAATTGCCTTTGTGATTGTATCAGTTTGCATAGCAGTGGAGTCAATAATTGATTCTTCACTGGTCGATTGAGACTGAGAAGGATTATAGAAATTCATGTACCAATATATTCCTCCAGCGATTGCCAATACTCCGAGCAAACCAATCACTAATAATTTCATTGGAATAGGAGAACTAGTCGTTTCTTCTGCTTCTTCTTCTTTTTCATTATCTACCAAAACAGTAGTACTTTTTGTTGTAGATACAGATGTTTCATCAGTCGACACTACAGTTTTACCTTTGAAAGTAATTATCTTGCTCGACGCCAGTTTTTTGGTTGCGGAGTCAGGCGTTTCATCGCTCGAAATAGCATTTTTGTTTTTGAAAGGAACAAGTTTGCCAGATTCCATTTTTTTGGCGGTAACAAATTTTGGTGACAGTAATTCCTGCAAACCTAATTGCGGAATCATTTTCTCCAACAATTCTTCTGGTACTAACTTGAAGAGTGGTTTGTGGTGGTCGCTCAGAAAAGTTATCAAGCCATCAACATCCAATTGATTGGTTTCGATTTCTTTGTTTACTGCATCAATAAGCAATGGAGCAGCAAGACTCGAATACATCGTTGAAGAGTTTTTCTTAATACCAGCGTAAATACCAATCATACTCACCAAAGGGCTTTTATATGCAGGGAAAATCTGACTGATTAGACCGTCACCTACTTTTTGAATATGATCAAGTTTATCTTTTTTATTAAGATAAGACATCACATCTTCAATCATTTCACCACCTTGATTGCCTTTTTGGATTTGATTGTAAAGCATACTAACACTCATCATACTGCCCGTACGACGAATCAAGCCCGCTATTAACGTATAAAAAATTCCATCTAAGGCTTTTCGTGTTTTTTCTGGCTCTTCTTCAGAAAGCTTGGCAATTTTTGATACCACTTCATCTGTCAGAGCCTCGTTCAACGTATCAAATAAGTTCATAAGTTTATTTTTATTTAAATAATTGGCAACTTTTTCCAGCAAAATTTCTAATTTGGTGCAAAACAACACAAAAGTAAGGATTTTTGGTAGAATTTTATCACTTTTTTATTGAAAATCATCTTATTTTAATTTAATAATAATTAACTCAATTCGGTGTAAATACTTTATAAAACGCTGATAATCAGTTAATATTTGAGAATTTAGTTTAAAATAAATATATAAAAAATATTTTTATCGACTCTAGTTAAAATTCTTTAACCAACAAAACAACAACACAAAATATGCCTAATCAGGAAATCGAAAACTTACGCAGCCAAGATTGGTTCGGGAAAGAAGGAAAAGACGGATTTATCTACCGAAGTTGGATAAAAAATCAAGGTTACCCAGCACATCAGTTTAAGGGAAAACCAGTAATCGGTATCTGTAATACATGGTCTGAGGTTACGCCCTGTAACGGACATTTTAGAGAATTGGCTCAAGTGGTAAAGAATGGTGTTTATGAAGCAGGAGGCTTCCCATTAGAGTTTCCAGTGATGTCGCTTGGTGAAACTATCATTCGTCCAACTGCCATGCTCTATCGTAATCTAGCTGCAATGACTGTCGAAGAAAGTATCAGAGGAAATCCTTTTGATGCTATTGTTTTACTGACTGGTTGTGATAAAACCACGCCATCGCTCGTAATGGGTGCCGCCAGTTGTGACCTTCCAACAATTGTGGTACCGGGTGGGCCAATGCTCAATGGTCGTTTTCAAGGCAAAGCTATTGGTTCGGGTACTGACGTCTGGCGATTTGCAGATGATTTGAAAACTGGTAAAATGACTCCTGAAGAATTTGAAGAAGCCGAATCGTGTATGAGCAGAAGCATTGGGCATTGTTCAACAATGGGAACTGCCTCAACAATGGCTGTCATGGTCGAAGCCTTGGGGCTAACATTACCTGGAGCATCGGCTATTCCGGCGGCTGATTCTCGCAAAAAAGTATTGGCACACATGTCAGGTATGAGAGCCGTTGAAATGGTAAAAGAAAACCTATCACTTTCAAAAGTACTCACTCGTAAAGCCTTTGAAAATGCAATAATGATGAATGCCGCTGTTGGTGGTTCTACAAACTTAGTACTTCATTTATTGGCAATCGCTGGACGTATTGGTGTAGATATAAATCTTAAAGATTTTGATGAAATTGGAAGTAAAATGCCTTTTTTATTAAATTTGATGCCTTCTGGCAAATATTTAATGGAAGATTTTTATTATGCTGGTGGACTTCCTGCAGTAATAAAAGAGATGGAAAAACACCTGCACCGAGATGCTATAACTATAAATGGGAAAAGTTTGGTTGAAAACTCGAAAGGTGCGAAGATTTGGAATGAAGATGTAATTGCAAGAATAGATAATCCGATTTTGAATGAGGGAGGTATAGCAGTTGTGAAAGGAAATCTCTGCGAAGACGGTGCAGTTATAAAGCCTTCAGCGGCATCTCCTCATTTAATGCAACACCGAGGAAAGGCAGTAGTTTTTGAAACTATCGAAGATTATCACTCCCGTATCGATGACCCAAATCTTGAAATCGATGAAAATTCGGTAATGGTGCTGAAAAACGTCGGCCCAAAAGGCTATCCTGGTATGCCTGAAGTTGGAAATATGCAGTTACCCAAGAAATTGCTCGAAAAAGGCATTACAGATATGGTGCGTATTTCTGATGCTCGTATGAGTGGAACGGCCTACGGAACGGTATTTTTGCACGCATCGCCAGAATCAGCAGTTGGTGGAACGCTAGGATTGGTAAAAAACGGCGACGAGATTGAGGTTGATGTGCTCAACCGTAAAATTCATTTGCATGTTTCGGATGAAGAATTGGCCGAACGTCGCAAAAACTGGCAGCCAATTGATTTAGGCTATGATCGAGGCTATACGAAAATGTACATCAATACAGTAATGCAAGCCGATAAAGGTGCTGACTTAGACTTTTTGGTCGGAAATTCTGGACATGAAGTAAAAAGGGAATCACATTAAAATTTATTGTAGTAGGGGCTTACAGCATAAGCCCCTATTATGAATTGGTCGGTAATTTCAGACTTGAGTATGTTGTATGCCCCTAAGTATTGATTTAACAAAAATAAAAAAATCGTTACACATCGAATGTCTAAATTTAATATATATAGCTCATCGGCTGGTTCGGGGAAAACTTATACACTTACAAAAGAGTACTTAAAGCTCGCACTCGGTAGCGATAAAGTTTATTATTATAAACGAATTTTGGCGATTACTTTTACCAATGATGCGGCTTCCGAAATGAAGGAACGAATTTTGGCAGCCTTGAAAGACATTGCTGATTTGCAGAACTTTAATGAAAATTCAAAGTTCTGGAGAATGTTCCGAGATATTGCAAATGAACTATTACTTCCCGATGATACCATTCAACAGAGGGCGGCGGCGGTTTTTAGTCATATCATTCAAGAATACTCCGATTTTGCTGTAAAGACAATTGATAGTTTCGTCAATCAGCTAGTCAATGCTTTTACCGAAGATTTGGATTTGCCTTATAATTACGAAATCGTTCTTGATCGTAAGGCGGTTATGACCGAGGCTGTAGAGAGATTGATCGAAAAAGCAGGCCTTGACGAACAACAAGATTTGACTCGTATTTTGGAGCATTTCGTAGAAGAAAAAGTATCCGATGGTAAATCTTGGAACTTCGTAGCTGAAGAATTGGCCGATTTTGGAAATCACCTCATCAACGACCAATTTTATTCATCACTGATAAAGCTCGATACGCTTGACTCTAAAGATTTTTGGCAGATTTCAAATAATATTTATACTTATCTAAATTCGTTTGAGGATGGTATCAGAGCCTTAGCCGAAAATGCAATTCAATACATTGAAAATCAAGGACTTAGTGTTGATGATTTTACGCAAAAAGCAAAAGGAATTGGTGGGTATTTTTATAATATGCGAGATGATTTTGAAGATGAATATTTCAGAAAAAAAGATAAATCGCCAAATTCTTATCAATGGGCGGCTATTAATGAAGACAAATGGTATAGTGCCAAAACACCAATACCAACAATGGTTGCCATTGATTCAATAAAGGAAGATTTAATGGCAGTTTTCAACGAAATGCAGAATTTTAAAGACCTGCATTTTTCAAAATATGCCTTGTTTACGATGATTAAACCCAATCTTCGTAAATTGTCATTACTTAAAAAAATCAAGATTGAATTTGATGCTGTTTTAGCAGATAAAAACCAAGTTTTTATCTCCGAATTTAACCGTAAAATTCTGCAAATTGTTTTGTCCGAACCCGTTCCATTTATTTACGAACGCATCGGCGAACGTTACAATCATTTACTGGTCGATGAGTTTCAGGATACCTCGGAAATGCAGTTTTATAACCTGCTGCCACTTATAGAAAACTCACTTGCCAGTAATCACTTCAATCTCATTGTTGGAGACGCCAAGCAGGCTATTTATCGTTGGCGAGGCGGAAAAATGGAATTGATTGTGCATCTTTTCAAAAAAGACGTTAAAATGCTAATGAATAATTCGCTCATTCAAGATTTTCAGATTGAACAATTAATGACGATTTCTAAGTATTTAAGCCAAGAAAAATTGACTAACAATTACCGAAGTAGCAGGGAAGTGATCGATTTTAATAATCTTTTTTTTGCTTCGGTATTGAACGAATATGGAAATACTCATCCGTTTTTGAAAGATGTTTATGCTGATTTTCGGCAGGAAATTCCAGAGAATTCCAAAACTGGTGGCCACGTTCAAATTGAATTTTTAGATTATGTCAAAGGTGAAAATTTAATGTTGAGTCGTACGGTTGAAATAATTCAACAAGTGCTTGAGGAAGGATATTCGATGAGCGATATTGCTATTTTATGTAGAAAAAATAAAGATTCGGCCGAAATGGCTAATTTTTTAGTCGAAGCAAATTTTAATATCATTTCGCGTGACTCACTTTTGCTAAAAAACTCTCCAATCGTGAGGCTTTTAGTAGCTTTCATGCGAGTTATCAATCAAGCTGATAATCGTTTGGCAAAGTCGGAAGTTGCCTATTTATTTTATCAAACCATCCTTGGTTATTTACCTGATAATAAAGACAACGATTTAATTTCGGAAGCAGTTGATGCTGTACAAATTGCCGATTTTTATTTGCTTTTTGCCCAGCATGGTTTCATTCTTGACTCAATTAATCTCAACAAATCAGGAATTTACGAATTGGCCGAAAAAATTATTCATATTTTTCAACTTTTCGAGCGAACTGAACGCAAATCTTATATTTTTAGATTTTTGGATGTAGTGCTAAATTACAGCCTCAAAAAAAGTAACCATCTACAAGATTTCTTAAAATTTTGGGATGAACAAAAAGATAGTTCTTCACTTTCTGTCAAATCTCCTGCTGAGCAAGATGCCATTACAATCACAACTGTTCACCGTTCAAAAGGACTTGAATATCCGGTCGTGATCATTCCGTATGCACAATGGGATACCGAACCAAATAATTATTCAGAATTTTGGGCAGATTTAGAAACGCTTGATTATGAAGAACTTGAGTATCAAAACCAAGGTCAAACAAAACGACTTTTATCGGCACCGATAAAGATTAATAGCCGAATGTTGATGACTGATTTATCTGGACAATACTACAAAGAATTCGAAGCTATATTTATAGAAAATCTCAATATGCTTTATGTGGCATTTACCAGGGCAATAGATAAACTTTTTGTGCTTTCTGACAAAAATCGCCATAATAAAGTGCAAGGGGTAGGAGAATTGATGCAAGGTTTTTTACAATCAGCTGGATTATATCAGCCCGACAAAAATATTTATGAAATCAGTCGAGGGCATTTCATTAAAAAAGAAAAGTCGATGTCCGAAGAGCGTGATATGATTTTTTTGGCAAAAGTAGCGAGTGAAGATAGTAGTGATAAGCTTCGTTTACGTCGAATTTCCGAGAAAATATTCGACACCGAAACGCTTGACAAAGACAAAGACCGAGCGAATAAAATGCACGAGGCATTTATGAAAATCAGGACTCGAAAGGACATTTCGAAGGCAATTCAACAGCTTGAATTTGAGGGAGTTTTGAGTTCGAAAGAAAGTGATGGAATCATAGAATCAGTCGAAAAAATTATTGCTTTACCCGAACTTAAAGCACTCTTTGATGAAGGCTTACAGGTGGAGAATCAACGCGAAATATTGCTCAACGGAATACAACCACAATGCCCCGACCGAGTGGTAATAAAAGATGGCATTGTATATATAATTGATTTCAAATCAGGCAAAAGTGATGACCCAAACAAACACGAACGCAACGCTCGACAAGTGCGTAATTATGGCAAACTTTACCGCCAAATGGGCTATGAAAATATAGAAATGATGTTAGTTTACTTAGAAACAAATCAGGTTGTGCCTGTGGCGTAGTTTATTTTTAAAATAGTGAGAAAAAATATAAAAGATATATGATTAGCGGTACTACATAAAAGTTTGAATATTATTAAGTTAAATTATAAATTTTGATTGCTAAATTTTGTATATAGGTATTAAGAAATTAGTTTTAAAATAAAAAAATTGAAAGACCTTCAAAGTGTCTCTTTTAACTCAAATTAATTTTAGTTCGGAATTAAAATGGTTTGTAATCTATTATGGATCAAACTTTTAACTTCTCTAACAATCCAAAACGCCCATTTATTAACAAAAAAATATTTATAAAGGTATATTTCCGTGTTTTTTACGAGGTAAGCTGGTCGCCTTATTTTCAAGCATTTTAAATGCTTTCAAAAGTTTTTCACGCGTCTCAGCTGGATTAATTACCTCGTCGATATATCCACGGTTTGCTGCCTTATATGGATTGGCGAATTTATCGATGTATTCATCTATTTTATTTTTTAATTCAACAGCAGAGTCTTCGGCCTCCGAAATCTCTTTTCTAAAAATAATCTCTGCTGCACCTGCTGCACCCATGACTGCAATTTCAGCCGAAGTCCAAGCATAATTCATATCAGCACCTATGTGCTTTGAGTTCATTACGCAATATGCACCACCATAAGCTTTACGTGTAATTACAGTTATCCTTGGAACAGTTGCCTCGCAGAAAGCATATAGAAGTTTTGCTCCATGCGATATAATACCATTCCATTCTTGGTCAGTGCCTGGCAAAAAACCTGGAACATCTTCCAAAACCAAGAGAGGTATATTGTAACAATCACAGAAACGTACAAATCTCGCACCTTTTATACTTGCATTAATATCAAGCACACCCGCCATTATTGCTGGCTGATTTCCAATTATTCCAATTGAACGTCCGCCGATTCGAGCAAAACCAACAACAATGTTTTCTGCAAAGTTTTTATGTACTTCAAAGAAACTACCTTCGTCAACCAATTGACCGATTACTTCCCGCATTTCGTAAGGTTGATTTGGATTTTCTGGGATTAAATTATTCAATGCTGGACGTTTTTCATTGCCGTTCGACTCATAAGGTACAAAAGGAGCTTGTTCTTCACAATTTGAAGGAATGTAGCTCAACAGTTTTTTGATGTCGTTGATACACTCAATTTCATTTGCTGATACGAAGTGTGTAACCCCCGATTTTGTGGCGTGGGTCATAGCTCCCCCCAACTCCTCCGAGCTTATATCTTCATGGGTAACGGTTTTTACTACATTTGGTCCAGTTACAAACATATATGAAGAATTTTCAACCATCAATACATAATCTGTGAGAGCTGGCGAGTAAACCGCTCCGCCAGCACATGGACCCATAATAGCTGAAATTTGTGGAATTACGCCTGAGGCGAGTGTGTTTCGGTAAAAAATATCAGCATAACCCGCCAATGAGTTAACCCCTTCTTGGATTCTTGCTCCACCTGAATCATTCAAGCCAATTATAGGAGCTCCATTTTTCATGGCCATTTCCATGATTTTACAGATTTTCTCAGCGTAAGTTTCAGAAAGTGAACCTCCAAAAACCGTAAAATCTTGAGCGAAAACATAAACTAAACGACCAGCAATTGTGCCATAACCAGTCACTACTCCATCACCCAAATAATATTCTTTATCTAGGCCAAAGTCTGTACTTCTATGAATCACAAGTTTGCCAATTTCTTCAAATGTTTCTTCATCAATTAAAAGTTCTATTCGTTCTCTAGCAGTAAGTTTCAATTTTTTATGTTGAGCTTCAATTCTTTTCTCTCCTCCACCCAAAAGTGCTTCGTCGTTTTTGCGTTTAAGCGTTTCGAGTTTATCTAAATTTGATTTTGCTGCCATTATTGTCTTTGATGTCCGTTGATGTAGACAAATCTAATATATTCTACAATTAAAAAGGTGAGTTATGGGTATCTATTTTATATTTTTAATGCTAAAAAAACATTACAAAAGCTTTAATGTATTGTCATTTCAAAGAAATGTCTATACCTGACCTCAAAATATTGATTATAGCGACATCAATTCTTTGAATTTGATTGCTTGTCGACGAGAAATTTCAATTTTTTCGGTAATCGTGCCTTTTTCAGTTGTTTTAAAGTTTACTAAAAGCCCTCCCGAAAACCATGGTTCAATTTTGTCAATCCAAGCCAAATTAATGATATGCTTTCGATTGGCACGAAAATATATTTTGGGGTCCAGTCGTTCTTCGAGGCTGTTTAATGATTTAAGTATCATTGGTTTTTGGTCGTCAAAGTGCAGACGTACATAATTACCCATTGATTCAAACAAACGCACTTTGCTCAACTTTACGAACCAACACTTTTCTCCATCTTTAACAAAAATTTGGTCAGATTCGCCTAAAAATTTAACACCTTCTTTGCGTTCTACTTCATGTATTTGCTCTTCTTCTACACGTTGAATTGCATCGGCCAAGCGTTGTATATCAACTGGCTTCATCAAATAATCAAGTGCGTTAAACTCAAAAGCTTTCAGTGCATATTCGTCGTAAGCAGTAGTAAAGATAATTTCTGGCACTTTTCCTTCAATTGCTTCAAGTAGCTGAAAGCCATTTTTTCCAGGCATCTGAATATCTAAAAATAATAAATCAGGTGATAATTCATCAATTAGATTAAGTGCCTCGTCGGCGTTGGCTGCTTCTCCAATTATTTCAATTTTTGGAAAATTTTCTAACAAACGACGCAATTCATTGCGAGCCAGGCGTTCGTCGTCTATGATAAGTGCTTTCATTTGTTGATTGGTTATTGGTATATAAGTTATTGTAAAATTGGTTATTGGTATATTAGTTATTGGTATATTAGTTATTGGGAAATTGGTAATGGGAAATTGGTTATTATGAAATTAATTATTACCCTAAACCAGTAACGAATAAGCAGTCTAACAGTAACCAATTTTAGCTAGCCGCTCGAATATTTGATGAATCTAGCGAGATATTATTATTTTTACTTTCATTGTTTCTGGTTGGAATACCTATTTCTGCACAAACGGTCAGGTGGTCTTCTTGGTATATTTTGAATGACGAATCTGAACCGTAAAGAATATCAAGTCGTTGAGCGGTATTTTTTAGCCCAAAACCACCTGATTCAGAATCTGAGTCAGTACTACGTAATTGTCCTGTATTTCTGATTTTTATTTGAAGTTTATCATTAATTATTTTTGTATTGATCTCGATAAAACCCCAGCTGATAGCTTTTTGGACACCATGTTTAATTGCGTTTTCTACTAAAGTCTGAAGCATCATTGGTGGCACCTGAATTCCTAATGTATTTTCATCAATAACCCATTTTGATTGAAGTCGCCCTTCGTAACGTACTTTTTCGAGTGCCAAATAATCTTCAACCGTGCGAAGTTCTTCTTTGAGCGATATAGTTGTGCGGCGATCAGCGATAAGTGAACTTCTTAGAATATTAGATAGTTGAGTGATAACTTGTTGGGCTTTGGTGGGGTCTTCGTAAACCAATGCTCTAATGCTATTTAGTACATTGAACATAAAATGAGGGTTCATTTGAGCCTTTAATACTTTAGCTTCTGATTCTTTAATAGAATTTCGAAGTTTAAGTTGTTCTATTTCTCGCTGTCCTTTTTCTTCAGAATAATGATAAAAAATATAAACCAAAACCCAAACCATTGTTGGTTTTGAGAGATTTATAAAATACTCAATAGCAAGAATCGGATTTTCGCTCAAAAGTTGGCCTGTATATTTGGCATCAAGTGGAAGATTAAGGGCTACCATGAAATCGGTCATAACAAAAACACCTGTGATGACTCTAATAGCCAATTGAGTCATTGGAAGAAGTATCCAATTATAACGCTTGACGATATACCGGAAAGAATGAGTCAAAAAAATGGCTAAAATTATATTGGCAAATGCTTGAAAAAGCATCTGATTTTCAAAACCATATTGTACTGAATACACAAAAACTTCGTTTCCGAAATAAAGTGACCAGCCCATAATCTGAAATAACCAATATAATTTATTTTTACTCATAATGACATGATTGAATTTTTGATTCAAAAATATAAGTTAAAAGTCAACATCATAATAAAAATACAGAAAACCCGACTAAAAAGACGGGTTTTCTACATCAATGGGAAAATGATTCGATAAGCGGACATATTATTTTACCAAGAGTTTGGTCAAATGTTCGGTATTGTTGGCCAAATCAAGACTAAACCTTTGCGTTTGGTAATCATAGATTAGGCGATAAAGGCATAAATTGCTATGATTAAAGCTGTCCATTGCAGAAAGAGGAAGGTCAAGCAAGTGAGTAAGTAAAATTCTTATTGCACGTCCGTGCATGGCTACTAAAATCATTTTTTCGTCAGAACGAGCAATTATTTCTTTAAAAGCCAATTTTTGACGATCCAATACTTGCTCTGGGGTTTCACCACCAATAGCTGCTGGAATATCAGTTTTACCATTGCCCCAATTAGTGATAATTTCTAGATAATTTTCGTCTTCAAGATAATTTGGTACCTTTCCTTCTTTTTCACCCCAACTTATTTCATTGAGGCCCTCAAATTGCTCGTAAGGAATACCAAGATTGATGAACTCTTGAACTGATTGCACCGTACGGCGTAGCTTCGAAGTATATATTTTATCAAACTTAATATCCTGATAGTCATCATAAAATGCCTTTGCCTGTAAATAGCCCAGTTCGTTTAAGTCTGAGTCTATACCACTTCCCTGAACAACTCCTTGGCGATTGAACTCAGTTTCTCCATGACGAATCAAATAAATTGTTTTGGTAAGCAAAATATCAGTATTTAAAATTGAAACTATCTAAAACAAACCTTAGTTTTGACCTCAAAACCAATAAAGTAGCAAAATTACATAATATTAAACGTTAACGTTAGGCAACACTATAAATTTTGAAATTTTTTAATATAACAAAACATCAATTAATAATGATATTTAAGCATAAGTTTGATTTGACAAAACAATTTGGTGAAGTTTCAATGGGTGATCATTTGGGAATTGAATTTGTGGAAATAGGAGAAGATTTTGTTTCCGCCAGAATGCCCGTCGACCACCGAACCAAACAGCCTTTTGGAATTCTACATGGGGGAGCATCGGTGGTTTTGGCTGAAACACTTGGAAGTATGGCTTCAGTAATGGTATTGGATGATATGGAAAAACAAAGGGCAGTTGGTTTAGAAATTAATGCCAATCACATTCGTTCTGTTAGCAGTGGCTGGGTTTATGGAAAAGCAACTCCAATTCATATTGGTCGTACAACTCATATTTGGGATATAAGAATTACTTCTGAAGAGCAAAAACTTGTATGTATTGTGCGTCTCACGGTTGCTGTTATTGATGCAAAATGATGCTAACTGTTTGATTTTTATCCTGTTACTTATAGTTTTTGTATCGAAATAAAATAAATGAGATGCGAGGCGGTTCGCTGTTGCGACGGTTTTTCAGGGCGATGATTCGCCACACTTAAGGTCCAATAGGATGAGGTTTCGCCACATCGATAAATGCCTGATTATCAATAAATAAATTGATAAATCCTTGTCTTTTATTTTCGTTTCGGTACTATTTAAAGTATGAAAATTAGTGTTATTTTATTTGAATTACTCATCCAACACTTTCAAATAGATTGAAAAATTTGATACTTTTATATCGCTAATTAAAAAAACTAAATCGTGTTAAACAAATCATGCAAAACAAACTTTTCAATAATCAAGTCGCCATCGTTACTGGAGCGGGCGTAGGCATCGGTTTTGAAGTGGCTCGTCAACTTGCTGCACAAGGTGCAAAGGTAGTTTTAAATGATATTGATGTAGATTTGGCGAATTTGGCCACTAAAAAAATCAATGATAATAGCGGAATTTGCGAGGCATTCGGCGGAGATATTTCAGAAATAAAAACCATCGAAGACATTGTGGAATTTACAGTAAAAACGTTTGGAAAATTAGATATTTTGGTGGCAAATGCAGGAATTACGACTTTCGGAGGTTTCTTAGAATATCAACCTGAATCAATGAATAAATTGCTGCAAGTCAACCTTTTCGGAACGTTTTTCTTGACACAAGCCGCCGCCAAACAAATGGTTTTGCAGGGGCATGGCGGAAGTATTTTGCTTACATCATCAGTCACTGCACATGCAGCACACCTCAATTTGGCGGCTTACGGAATGACCAAAGCCGCCATTGACCAATTGTCCAAAAACCTAATTGTAGATTTGGCACCCCACAAAATCAATATTAATACAATAGTACCGGGGGCAACTCTAACCGAACGAACACTTGAAGACGCCGAGTACATCAAAACCTGGTCGAGAATTACACCTTCGGGCAGACCAGCAACCGTTGAAGACATCGCTAATGCCGCTTTGTTTTTGGTTTCACCCTTATCTAGGCAAATCATGGGTCAAAATCTTGTCATTGATGGTGGTTGGGTTTCAGTGGGGGTTTCACCTTATTAGCTTATCAAATATGGTATTGGTAGAAATTAAGAGTTTGTAACATGAGTCTTACTTCTCTGGTACTATTACCAAAATATATAATTAAAACGTTTATTTTTAATGGTTTTTTCTACTAAACTTAAAAAAAAGTGTCAATTCAAATTGTCTTAAAAAAGCAGATTTTATCGAACTTGTTATTTCTGTGTTTTTATTAGAAAATTATAAAAGACATTTGTTAGAAATTATACTATTGCCATAAATAAAAAACCGAAAAGTAAACAAAGTACGTTCTGTTTTTACCTTAAACTATGGAATTAAGTTCAAACTGAATAAATTAGGGTAGGATTTTTTTGAGAAACAAGCATGTTCCTACAAAAAGGCAATGATTCAATTTAAAATTTGTGCCAAACATTAATCTTGTCGATTAAATTGACTTGGAAAAACAATTAACCTAAACTAACAAAAAGATTAATACGATAAAAAAATGAATCCTAAGCTTGACTTTTTTTTTGAGAAAACCACAAAATGGCAAGAAGAATTATTGAAATTAAGAGAAATCGTTCTTGATTGCGGCCTGAATGAAGAATTAAAATGGGGCCAACCTTGCTATACTCTTAACAAAACCAATGTTATCATGCTTGGTGGATTTAAAGATTACTGTTTTATCAGTTTTCTTAAAGGAGTGTTATTGCATGATTCAGAAAATATGCTTCAAAAACCTGGTGAAAATACGCAGTCGGGGCGTATCATTCCATTTATTGATATTCAGACAATAATTGATATGAATCAAACTTTGAAAGCATATATTTATGAGGCGATTGAAATTGAAAAAGCAGGTTTAAAAGTAACATCTATTGGCAAAGGTGAATTAGTATTTCCAGATGAGTTGTTACAAAAATTTGAATCTGATCCAACCTTTAAAGTTGCATTTGAAGCATTGACACCAGGCAGACAAAGAGCCTACAATATCTATTTTTCGGGAGCTAAACAGTCGAAATCTCGAGTGTCGAGGATAGAAAGCTATGTCCAAAGAATCCTTAGCGGAAAAGGCTTTAATGATTGCACTTGTGGGCTATCAAAAAGGCTTCCCAATTGTGATGGCTCGCATAAATACATTAATACCTAATTTTTAAAAATACAAAAACATGGTGGGAATTTTAATTGATTTCATTAATTGTTCTCGGGTTGGGTAAGGTTCGTCTATGCCTTAAAAAGGATAAGTTTAATAATTAAAATGAAATTTAAAATAAGTAACGAGACACAAGAAATGAGTTGCAGAATTCGAAACGCTTTAACGTTACGATAAAAGATTGAATATCAACACATTAATTAATATATTTTTTGTAGATTATTTTCGTCTAAATACTTATATTATCTAAAAATTAGACTATAATTTAAAATTATTTTATATTTGAGAGGTAAATGTTTTTTTGCCTTTCAACCACTATTCTTCCAAATGAAAAAAGGCTTAAAAATCATCCTTTGGTCAGTGCTGACTATCATGATATTACTCGGCATAATCATGACTGTGTTTATATATAAAATAAAAAATGGTTTCCCAGTTTTTTATGAAACCGAGGCTCCTAAAATTACTTTTCCTGCCAATCAAGCTGCGGTGTTATTATTCTCAAAAACTACCGGATTTCGTCATGGTGCTTCCATTGATTCATCAAAGCCAATTATTGCCGATTTAGCTAAGAAAAACAATTGGTTTCTTTACGAAACTGAAGATGGTGGTGTTTTTAATGCCGAACAACTTTCAAAATTTAAAACCATCATTTTCAATAATTCGACTGGCAGAGTATTGAATGATGAACAACAAAAAGCTTTAGAGCAATACGTAGAAAATGGCGGAAGTTTGATAGGTATTCATGGTTCGGGGGATAATTCTCATCATTGGGATTGGTACGTACAGCATTTGCTTGGGGCAGAATTTTCGCATCATCCGATAAATCCACAATTTCAGAAAACTAATGTTTTATTAGAACCAAAAGCAGATAGTTTGATTACCTCACAAATTTCTCAGCCTTGGAGTCATACCGACGAATGGTATGTGTTTTTTGAAAATCCGCGTAAAAAAGGCTTCACTATTTTATATACAATTGATGGCGAAACTATCATTCCAAATGGCGATGTGCCGTTTTTGGCAAATGGCAAAACTTTCGGTATGGGTAAAGATCATCCTGTGGCATGGTGTAAAAAAATTGAAAAAGGTAAAACTTTTTATACTTCAATGGGGCATGACGAATCTGTTTGGAAAGATCGAAATTTCATTCAACTTATTGAAAACGCAATCAATTGGACCTTAAAATAATTTCAAATTACCACGTAAATATGTTTGATGCAAGGTCTAAAAAATCATGAATAAATAAGATGAACAAAGTAGCTATAATCACGGGTGCTGCACGAGGCATTGGCTTAGAAATAGCCAAAAGATTCAATAAAGAAGGGTATCACTCGGTGATTTTAGACATTAATGCTGCCGAGCTTGCCAATTGTGAAGAAAACTTGAAGGAGCAAAAGGGCTTTTCTTTTTTCAACTGTGATGTATCTAATCAGCAATCGGTTTCTGAAATTTTCAATCAAATTACTACTAAATTTCCTACTATTCATGCACTAGTAAATAATGCAGGTATTGCTATTTTTAAACCTGCCGAAGAGGTTACCTTTGAAGATTGGAGTGCTGTGATGTCAGTAAACTTAAATGGTACATTTCTTTGTAGTCAAGCCTGTTTATCCGCTTTGGTTGTAGGGCAAGGAAGTATAGTAAACATTTCCAGTATTTCGGGCGTAAGAGCTAGTACTTTGCGTATTGCTTACGGAACTAGCAAAGCCGCCATCATGCATCTCACAAAACAGCAAGCCGTTGAATATGGCAACAAAGGTGTGAGAGTAAATGCTGTTGCTCCAGGCCCAGTAGAAACAGAAATGGCAAAGTTGGTACATAGTGCTGACATCAGAACTTCTTATGCTGATGCTATTCCCTTGGCTCGTTACGGTACTACCGAAGAAATTGCCAACACCGTATATTTCTTGTGTAGCCCACAAGCGAGTTACATCAATGGACAAATCATCTGTGCCGACGGTGGTTTCGATGCAGCGGGAGTAGGTTTGCCAAGTTTAAGAGTTTAATTTTTGCTATTATCTTTTAGCAGTTTGTCGATAATCTTAAACTAAACATGAAAGAAAATACCAAAAGCATAGTGCTAATGGTTAAAAGTTAAATTATGAAAAGACACATCTGGTTAGCCATTATCGCCTCAGCACTTGGCTTTTTTGTTGATTTGTATGATATTATTATTCTTAGTATTGTCCGTTCGAAAAGCCTTTTAGAATTGGGCGTTCCAGCAACAGAATTACTCTCAAAAGGAGTTATATTGATCAATGTTCAAATGGTCGGTATGTTGATTGGTGGATTTGTTTGGGGAATTATTGGCGACAAAATGGGTCGACTTTCAGTGCTTTTTGGCTCAATAATTTTATATTCATCGGCAACTTTTGCCAATGCATATGCTCCAAATTTTGAGATATATTTATTGCTCAGATTCTTGGCTGGTGTAGGTTTAGCTGGTGAATTGGGTGCTGCCATTACACTCGTAACTGAGCAAATGCCACAAAAATATCGAGGCATTGGTCCAGCAATTATTGGTGGAAGTGGAATGTTAGGTGCAATTGTTGGGGCATATATTGGTGGAAATTATTCTTGGCAATTTACTTATCAGCTGGGAGGAGGATTGGGTTTCGCCTTATTGATTTTAAGATTAGGCGTACTAGAATCTGGTTTGTTTAATGCCATAAAAGATAAAACATCAAACAAAGGGAATCTAAGACTTTTGTTCAAAAATAAAGATTATATCATTAAGTATGTAAGTATTTGTGTTTTGGGTTTTCCTGTTTGGTATGTCAATGGCGTAGTGATGACTTTCACACCCGAAATTGCCAAAGCATGGGGAATGACCGAAATCCCATCTGTATCAACAGTTTTTACCTATTATTTTATCGGTCTAACTTTTGGTGATTTAACTGGCGGAATTGTGAGCCAATACCTGAAAAGTCGTAAAAAAGCCATTCGTCTATATTTATCGATGTATGCCGTTGCAGCAGCGGTTTTCTTTACAGTTGGCAATCAATCACTCACACTTTATTATGGACTATTATTGTTTCTGGGTTTTTGTGTCGGCTACTCTATTGTATTGTTGACACTCGCTGCTGAGCAATATGGCACAAATATAAGAGCTACCGTAACGACGTCCTCGTTGAATATCCTTCGTGCCACTGTTATTCCACAAACCTTGTTGTTTGGTTTTTTGAGTCCATATATAGGTATCGTAAATTCTGCAATGGTTGTAGGTGTAGTGGCTATATTGTTGGCCTTTTGGGGTTTGAGCAATTTGGAAGAGACTTTTTATAAGGATTTGAATTTTACAGAGGAGTAGCGTTTTGTCGCCCAACATCCTTCTGACGCTGCAGTTTCAACGAAGATGTATGCAACTTCTTTACAATAATGAAAACCAAAATATCAAAAAAATAGTTAAATAAAATAAATACAAAAAGGCAATATCGTTATAATTAAAATTTTTAATAACTTAAATCAAACGTGGCGACGGCGTGCTGAAGCACCAAACGCAATAATATGAAAAAAATAAGTGTGCTTGTAATTCTTTTTGTATTGGGTCTTTCGTTCAATACTTTCGCTCAATCAACCGATTTCTTCGCAACTAAATGGGAGATTTCAGTAGCTGGAACGCCTAATGGTGACGTAAAATTTGTAACGAAACTTGAAAGAAAAGATGGTAAATTAACAGGCGAACTTTCTTTACCTGCTGATCCCGCAGCTCCTAAAATTCCAATTTCAAACCTGGAAGAGTCGGCTGAGAAAATCGTACTTTATTTTTCAGCACAAGGTTATGATTTATCACTTGATTTAATGAAAGTTGACAACGATAACTTGAAAGGAACCTTGATGAATATGTTTGAGGCAAAAGCCGTAAGGGTGAAAGAATAATAAAATCCACCACAATCAGCAATCCACAGTCTTGGAAAATACTGATTGTTAGATTTTAAACAAAAAAGAGCGGCCATTGCGTCGCTCTTTTTGTTTACTTTGAAATTCAGAAAGAAACTTTCTAAATACGCTTGGGGTTGTAAGTAAAAAGCGAATATTCTGAATGACAAACATACCCATTTCTATTCTTGAACTCGTAACCGTTGTAGAAGGAGGAACTTTCAGCACTGCCATTTCTAATACTGTAGAAGTTGCTAAAAATGCCGAAAACTTAGGTTATAAACGTATTTGGATGGCCGAACACCATAATATGGAATATATTGCGAGTTCTGCAACATCGGTTTTGATTGGTCACGTGGCAGGGAAAACCAATACTATTCGTGTCGGTTCAGGCGGAATCATGTTGCCCAATCATAGTCCATTGGTTATTGCCGAGCAGTTTGGAACTTTAGAATCTATTTACCCAAACCGCATTGATTTGGGCTTGGGCAGAGCTCCAGGTTCTGACCAACTCACGGCAATGGCTTTGCGTAGAAATCAAGAAACTGCTCATAATTTTCCTAAAGATTTAAGGCAATTACAAACTTATTTTAGTGACAATAATCGTGATGCAAAAGTAAGGGCATTTCCAGGTGAGGGATTAGATATTCCGATTTGGATTTTGGGTTCAAGTACCGATAGTGCATATTTAGCTGCCGAAATGGGGCTTCCTTATGCTTTTGCTTCACATTTTGCTCCAGCACAATTTCGAGCGGCCATCAAAATTTATCGCAATAACTTTAAGCCTTCCGATGTTTTAGAAAAACCTTATGTGATGGCCTGCGTAAATGTTCTTGCAGCCGATACTGACGAAGAAGCCAATGTATTATTGACAAGTTTAATTAATTTATTTGTCGGAATCATCACTAATAAACGCAAGCCACTTAAACCAGGAGGTAAATTGCCCGAAGTTTATCAAATTCCAGAAGTAAGACAAGCCGTAAATAACATGCTTGCTTGTACTTTTTATGGAAGTAAAGAAACGCTCAACAAAAATCTTTCTGCATTTATTGAAGAAACAGAAGTAGATGAGCTAATGATAGCTTCTCATATTTTTGATTTAGAAACCAAACTAAAATCGTTTTCGATTTTACGTGAGGCTTTAAGTTTAAATTGATGATAGATAAAACAATTTCAATCAAAGAGCTGAGTTACTGAAACTTAGCTCTTTTTGTTTGTATATCATTGTTTGATTTTCGTAAGTTTTGCTTTGAAAAGTGTTAAAGGAAGTGAGCATTAAGCGTTAACTTTGTAATATTATTTCAAGCTAATTTTGATCAAAATGAACCTCCTAAATCAAAATCTCTCTTTTAGAATAACTTTCTTGTTGTTTCTTTTCTGTAATTTTTTGGTTTTTGCTCAAAAAGCCGATACCCTTAAAAAAGTCGAGCCACTCATAGCGTCAGGCAATATTCAAATCACTAATAATGGCGTATCGCTCTTTCCAAATTTAATGCTTGGCAAACCTGCCACAATTATTAATTTAACGGTCGGCAAAAAAAATATTTTCTTTGAACCAGAGTTGCGTTGGAGACTCAATGGAGAGCCATGGTCTTATATTTTTTGGCTAAGATACAGACCCAAACGAACCGAACATTTTAGTTGGCATGTTGGAGTTCATCCATCATATGTTTTGCGGTCGAGCCAGATTGTTTTGAATGGAAAAGTCGAAAATCGTTGGGTTTCGCAACGCTATTTTGCAGGTGAATTTGTGCCTGTTTGGCATCAATCTTCTAAATTTTCAATTGGCTTGCATTTACTTGCTTCAAAAGGCTTAGATTCATACGCTATTCAAAAAAGTACGTATATTTCGCTCCAGCCTCGTTTTCCTACTATCGGAATTTCAAAAAACTATTATTTAGGTTTCTTTCCGCAGATATTTCATTTGTCTTTAGAGGACAAAAAAGGTGTTTATTATAGCCAAATGCTTAGTTTGAATAGAAAAAAACTGCCTGTTTATGTGTCTACAATATTTACATATAAATTAAAGTCAATGATTGCGGGCGATAATGTGGTTTGGAATATTGGTTTAAATTATCGGCTATAAACGCTTTTTTTATGGAAAATAATACAATATTTGAGTCGCTAGAAGATTTTTATAATCGAAAATTTGAATGGATTCCTGAAAATTTTAGCAAAGACATTGGGCATGTCAATGTGTTTCGGCTGCCTCATCCAGCTAATAAACCAGTGCCGTATCGCCGCCGAGATTTCTATAAAGTTACCCTTTGCCGAGGTGCAAGCCGCTTGCATTATGCTGATAAAGTTTTTTCATTCGAGAAGCAAGCACTTGTCTTTTCAAATCCTTTTATTCCTTACAAATGGGAGCATATCGAAGATAAAGTTTCGGGTTTTTATGTGATTTTCAATACTATTTTCTTCAATCAATTTGGCAATCTGATTCAATACGAGGTTTTTCAGCCAAGGGGTACGCACGTTTTTGAATTGGACGATCATCAATTTGAACATCTTTGTGGAATTTATGAAAAAATAGAGTCTGAACTTGGCTCTGAATACATTCATAAATACGATGCCATCAGAAATCTAATTTATGAGTTAATTCATTTTGCCATGAAAACTCGTCCCTCGACACGCATTGAGCAATTACCGATTAATGCTTCGCAGCGAATCTATTGGCTGTTTTTTGAATTACTTGAAAGACAGTTTCCTATTGACGAAAACCATACTGAAATTAAACTAAGAACGGCCTCGGATTTTGCCGATCAACTAAATATTCACATCAATCACCTCAATCGTTCGGTAAAAGAAACTAGCGGTAAAACAACATCAAATTTAATCGGCGAACGACTTTTGCAAGAAGCTAAAATCATGCTCAAACAAAGTAATTGGAATATCTCCGAAATTGCCTTTTCTTTAGGTTTTACAGAAGTTACCCATTTTAATAATTTCTTTAAAAAGCATACAGAAATGAGTCCTATGAAGTTTAGAATAGCTTAAAAATACTTCAATTTTAAATATAAATATATCAATAATGAAAAAGAGAATTCTGGGAAAAAACTTAGAGGTTTCGGCCATTGGCCTTGGCTGTATGGGAATGAGTTTTGGTTATGGACCAGCAGGCGAAAAATCAGAAATGATAAAAGTGATTCGTACTGCAGTTGAACAAGGAATTACGTTTTTTGATACTGCAGAGGTTTATGGCCCATTTACGAATGAAGAGTTAGTAGGAGAAGCCTTAGCACCATTTAAGAATGAGGTGTTGATTGCTACAAAATTTGGTTTCAATATTGTTGATGGGAAAATGTTAGGTGTTAACTCTCGCCCTGAAAATATCAGACAAGTGGCAGAAGAATCATTAAAAAGACTCAAAATTGAGGTTATTGATTTATTTTACCAACACCGTGTTGACCCAAATGTGCCAATCGAAGAGGTTGCAGGAACTGTAAAAGATTTGATTAAAGAAGGGAAAGTAAAATACTTTGGACTTTCAGAAGCTGGGGCGGGCACAATTCGTAAAGCTCATGCTGAGCAACCCGTAACAGCTTTACAGTCAGAATATTCGCTTTGGACACGCCAACATGAAACCGAGATTATTCCAACCATCGAAGAACTTGGAATCGGTTTTGTACCGTTTAGTCCACTCGGAAGAGGTTTTCTAACAGGAAAATTAGATGAAACAACTAAATTTGCCGAAGGAGATATTCGCAATACTTTACCAAGATACACGGAAGAAGCACGAGCGTCTAATAAAGCTTTGCTTAGTGTTATCGAACGTTTTGCTCAAGAAAAAGAAACAACTAACGCTCAAGTTGCATTAGCGTGGATTTTGGCTCAAAAACCCTGGATTGTGCCTATTCCAGGAACGACAAAAACACATCGTCTGACCGAAAATATTGGAGCTGTAAGCATAAATTTTACTGATTCAGAATTGACAGAATTAACAACTGCTTCAGAAGAAGTAAAAATAATGGGTAAAAGATACACTGATGCAATGGAGAATTCAACAGGACTTTAATTGATTTTGGTTAATTTTTGCCCTGATATTCATTAGGGCGAAAATCTAATTTTTGTTTGCCAATGATTAGAAAATTCACCTCTACATTATTAAGTGTAATTTTTACACGAATAAATAATGAACTCATGATGGAATAATAAAAACGAATAAATATATTTGTTTCTTGAAATTATTCAATCTTAAAAAATGAAAAGAAGAGAGGTCATAAAAAATGTAGCCTTGATGTTGGGTGGGGCATTCTCTGCACCAACACTTAAGGCAATGGATAATTGGGAAAACGCTACAAAACCCAATAGGAACGGAATTGCTTTTAGCTTAACCGAAACCCAACAAAGAATTGTCGCTGAAATTGCTGAGCTAATTATTCCTAAAACAAATACTCCAGGAGCAAAAGACGTTGGTGTACCTGCTTTCATCGAAATGATGTTGAAGGATTGTTATAAAACCCCCGAGCATCAGAGTTTTATAGAAGGATTAGATTCGATGGAAAAAGTGAAGTTCTTAGAGCTAAATACAGATGAGAAAAGGGGTGTTTTGAAATTATTGGAACAAGAAACCAAGAAAATTACTAGCAAAACAACGCCATTTTGGAGATTGATTAAAGAACTTACCTTACTTGGTTATTTTACCTCCGAAGAGGGCTTAAAAGCCTCTTTTGACTATGTACAAATTCCAGGAAAACTCGAACTCATCAAACTTAAACCTAATCAAAAAGCTTATGCTTATTGATTTACGATTGTTGATACGTGAATTACGAAAGTATAGCTGAATTGCAAAATGAATTAGTGCTAAAACTTTAGAATTATTTTAAAAGTGATTCGTAAATCTTAAATCAAATCAATCGTAAATTTATTATGACCTTAACAATTAAAACTCATGAATCTGAATATAAAAGCAAATAAAAATAACACGTTTGATGCTATCGTAGTCGGCTCAGGAATGTCAGGCGGTTTCGCAGCAAAAGAACTTACGGAAAGGGGTCTGAAAGTATTGATGATTGAGCGTGGTCATGAAATCAAACATATAGAAGATTATGATACCGCCATGAAAGAACCTTGGGACTTTGAGCACCGAGGCAAAACTACTAATCTTTCGGCCGAAGAACGTTGGGCAAATAGTAGATTTTGGGGTCTTGGAAGTGAAGAGGTTGTGAATCATCTAACAAATGACAAAGAAAACCCTTATATTGAAAAACGTGCTTTCGACTGGATACGTGCCTATCATACAGGTGGTAAATCGATGCACTGGGGTCGGCAGTCATACAGATGGGGAAAACATGATTTTGAGGCAAATGCCAAAGAAGGTATTGGTATCGACTGGCCGATTCGATATGAAGATTTAGAGCCATGGTACACACATGTCGAGAAATTTGTAGGCATAAGTGGGCAGAAAGAAGGCTTAGAGGTTTTACCAGATGGACATTTTTTGCCAGCTATGCCCTTGTTTGCTCCCGAAGCTCATTTCAAAAATAAAATGATGGAAAGATTCAACCGCCCTGTAACTGTCGGTAGAGTGGCGAATCTTACACAACCGCAAGACATTCACACCTCATTAGGTCGTGCATCTTGCCAATACCGAAGTAAATGTCAGAGAGGTTGCCCTTATGGTGCATATTATAGTTCGTTATCGGGGTCGATTCCAGCCGCTATGAGAACCAATCGCTTGAGTGTTTTGCATGATTCGATTGTGGCCGAAATTATCTACGATGAGCAGAAAAAACGGGCCTCAGGTGTTCGAATTATCAATCAAAACACCATGCTAACCGAAGAATATTTTGCTAAAATAATCTTCCTGAATGCAGGTTCTATCAATACCGCAGCCTTGATGTTGAACTCGAAATCGAATCGTTTTCAAAATGGATTTGGTAACGAAAGCGACCAAATAGGTAGAAATCTGATGGATCATCAATTAGGCTCGGGAGCGACAGCCTCGATAGAAGGTTTTGAAGACGATTATGTCTATGGTCAACGCCCAAATGCGATGTATATTCCGCGTTTCAGAAATTGGGGGAATGATAAACAAACCGCATATTTACGAGGTTTTGGGTATCAAGGCGGAGCAAGTCGAGAAGGTTGGGAAAGTGGAATAAACGCTGATGGTTTTGGAGCTAATTTTAAACAAAGTTTAACAAAACCGGGCCCTTGGTCTATTCGTATTGGTGGTTTTGGCGAAATTTTGCCTAATCCAAATAACAGAATTTATCTCGACTCTGAGAAAAAAGATAAATGGGGAATCCCGATGATTGTTACTGATGCTGCATTTGTTGAAAACGATTGGGCAATGCGTAAGGATATCATTGCCTCAGCAGTAGAAATGCTTGAAACAGCAGGTTTTAAAAATGTAACGCCTTACGATCGTCCAACCCACATGGGCTTGGGCATACACGATATGGGAACCGCCCGCATGGGGCGAGACCCTAAAACTTCGGTGCTTAATTCTTTTAATCAAGTCCATGATTGCAAAAATGTATTCGTGACTGACGGTGCTGCTATGACTTCGGCTTCGTGCGTGAATCCATCAATTACATACATGGCACTTACAGCCCGTGCAGCTGATTTTGCAGTGAAGGCATTGAAGAAAAAAGATTTATAAATTGAAAATAAATGCCACGAATGTTTATTGTTGCCGCTTCGGCATCTCGATTCGTGGCATTTTTTCAATTCAATCCCCGATATTCATTGGGCGAAACTCCCATTTTTTGCTTAAAAAGCCTTGTAAAATGTTGCGGATATCTAAAACCTAATTCATAAGCTACCTCGCCGATTGATTTGGATGTGTCCAAAATCTTTTCTTTGGCAGCTTCCAATAATTGTAAATGAATAAATTCTAATGCTGATTTGCCAGTTTCCTTTTTTATCAAATCGCCAAAATAATTGGCAGAAAGATGTAATTCATCGGCAAAATAAGCCACAGATGGCAAGCCTTTGACTTTAAGTTTTTCGCCAAAAATATATTCATTTAGCAAAGTTTCAAACTGCTGAATTAGTCCATGATTGGCATTCTCACGGGTTATAAATTGACGGTCGTAAAATCTTGAACAATACTTCAAAAGTAATTCTAGGTTTGCCACAATCAATTTTTTGCTATGTCGATCAATATTTTGACTGATTTCGGTGGAAATATTTTCAAAACAATGAGTCACCATTTCTCGCTCTTTTTCTGAAAGGTGCAAAGCTTCACTCGACTGATAACCAAAGAACGAATATTCATAGATTTGCTTACCCAAACTTGTGCCTTTAATAATATCAGGATGAAAGATTAGAGCCATACCATAAGGTTGATGTAGTTCTCCTTCTGGTTCATGAGTAATTATCTGATTTGGGCTAAAAAACACCATACTTCCATCGGCATAATCATAGTATTTATTACCATATCGCATATCTCCGCAGTTCGTTTCTTTGATAATTATCGCATAAAAACCTAACGTAAACTTGGTTCTTGCCAATTCATTCGATTTACTCAAATCAACCAAATTGATGAGCGGATGTAGTGTTTTGTTGTTAAATTGCTCGCTGTATTTTTTTATTGTATCGAAAATTATCATCGTCCTTTTTTTGCCAAAACTAATTATAAAATATATCAATTAAACAGCGATCGGTGAAATGGGTATATTAAACCGTAAAATATATAAAAGTATTTATCTTAATGTCAATTACTTTTGTAGATTAAAATTTTACGATCAATTAACAATATTTAAATGAGGCATTTATACATTATTTTCTTTTCATTGATTTTTTCAATTACAATTGCTCAATCCGTAGATAGCACTAAAAACATTTCTACTTTTTCGGGTTCGGTGGGTTTTACCAATAACGGTTTTTCTATAATTCCAACTTTCTCGCTGAACCACTCAGCGTTTGTTGCCAATTTATCTTTCAGAAAAAAGAATTTTAGTTTTGAACCTGATATTCGATTAGTTCCTAATGCCCAAAATGGCGGTTTGATTTGGTGGTTGCGTTACCGATTAGTGGATAATAAGAAATTTGGATTAAGAGTTGGAACTCACCCTGCTTTTACGTTGATTCGCCGAACAGATACCGAAAACGGCACGACCAAAGAAATCACTGAAATGCTCCGTTTCTTGGCTTTTGAGGTAGTTCCGAATTATCAATTCAATAATAAATTTGGCGTAAGTGCCATGTATTTGCAAGGACATGGACTTCAAAAACATGGCCCTCAACTGACTCGTGTTTTATTTTTGAATACAAATATTACCAATATTGATTTGGGTAAAAATCTGTATTTTAACTTGTTTCCATCCATCTATTTTTTATTTACAGATGGCTACCGAGGCGATTATTTAACAGTTACGGGTGCTTTAGCTCATAAAAAACTTCCATTTAGTTTGCAATCGACTATTAATCAGACATTTAACTCTGATGTACCTGGCAATAAAGATTTTATGTGGAATGTAACACTGAATTATAATTTCAAAAAGGTTTTCAAAAAAATCAATTAAGAGGCACTCAAAATAAAACGATTAATTCTATTTTCTATTGTCAAATTAATCATGGGTTTCTGTGTGTCCTTCAAAGCTGAAAGTCAGGTTTCTCAATAAAAAATTTACCTTTTTGAGTAAGCATTAAATAGGATTTTATTTTGGTGAGAAAACTTTCTTTTAAATTCTTTTTGATAATCCTAAGAGCAAAATTTAGAATTTCATTGTGGTCATAAACCATTTCAGGTATTTCTTTGATGTTACGCCATTCAAGAATTTCATCAAACTCACCATTTTGCAGATTTACTTTATTAATTTCCACCAAGGCATAAAAACCAATAGATACAAATCTGCTCGTTCTATATTCTGCATCTGTTTGATTATATAACTGGGTCAGTTCCAGTTATATTAAATCTCTTAAACTGTTTCCTACTATTCGATTTTTATCGCCACATGTTCGGAACTGCTCTAAATAAAGTTCTTTCTTTCAAAGTTCTGCTTGCAGTTTTTTTTTAAGCCTTTCATGCCAGATGATGTATCAACCTGGCAAAATCCAAGCCTTATTTCCTAATTTAAATTTAGCATTAAGGACTTTTAGCTCCCGTGCTTGGTAACCAAATATCACAAAGTCAGTGGATAAGTTTGACATATATTTTTATACCAAATATGTTTGATTTGTATAAACTTTTTCTTGAAAATCTTATCTGTAAAAATAAGTCTATAGCTTAGATTTTATAGCTTTAAAGTCTTTATTTTCAAAAATAAAGAAAATAGTTTAAGGTATTATTTTTTATATAAATAGTAGAAAACTATCGTTATATTTGGCATTCAATATTTATTTCAAATAAATAATCATGCAAAAATTTCTGTTCACTTTCGCCCTTACTTTAGTTATTATCAATGTTTTTGGGCAATTCCAAAAAGATTCACTTGCCATTGTTCAATTATTAGAAAAAGAGGGTGCTACTTGGAGAATGGGTGATGCCAAAGGCAATGCTGAGTGCTGGCATATTGGATCAAATTCTCGAAATATGGTTTCCTTTCCTGATGGTCGAAGTTTCGATAGAAATGCTTCTGCTATGCTTAAACCACCTACTGGTTTATTTGGAGGTAGTGGGTTTTCAATACATAGCAACTATAAAATGAGCATTGGTGGTAATACTGCATGGGTAAGCCATGATGAGGTTTCCATTGACTCAAACGGTAAAGAAACGCTCTCACGTGAGGTTAGACTTTTAGAGAAATTTGCAGGAAATTGGAAATTGGTAGGGCAATCAGCTCATTTTTATAATCCGGATAAGCCAAAGGCCGATACAACTAGCTTTATACAAACGGTAGATATTACGAATGGAAGAATTGAAACGGTTTTGAGTATCAACAAACATTTTGAAGCTCCCAACTGGCACCCGGATAATTATCTCATTTTAAATAGTAAAGGTAAAATATATACCTTAGATTTGGTTTCAAAAAAATTAAATGAACTTAATACTGGATTTGCAATAGCCTGTAACAATGACCACGGTATTTCTCCAGACAAAAAATGGTTAGCCATAAGTAATACTGACAAATCCGTTCCGTCTCCTACTGGCTTTAAATCAGAGGTATATATACTTCCAATTAGTGGTGGTGAGCCAAGGAAAGTTACAACAGAAGGTTTGTCATACTGGCACGGATGGAGTGCCGATGGGAAAACATTAGCTTACTGTGCGAAACGTAATGATAATTTTGACATTTATACAATTGATGTCAACGGAGGCAAAGAAAAAAGATTGACTACTGCCGAAGGTTTAGATGACGGCCCCGATTATTCTTCTGATGGAAAATATATTTATTTTAATTCTTATCGAACTGGACACATGCAAATTTGGCGGATGTTGGCAGATGGCTCAAATCCAGAACAACTCACAACCGATGAAAATTCTAACTGGTTTGCTCACCCATCACCCGATAATAAATGGATAGTTTATATTTCTTATACCTCTGACGAAAAACAAGCTCATTTATTTGGCAAGCAAGTGAAGCTTCGCCTGATGAATACCGAAACTAAAGTAATTAAAGATATTACACCAGTATTTTTTGGTGGACAAGGTACCATAAATGTGCCATCGTGGAGTGCTGATAGTAAAAGACTTGCCTTTGTTAGCTATTCTGTTAAATAATCAATTCAACCTAAAAAAACTTTTATGAAAAAAGATAATGCAAATACAAGAAGAAAATTTTTGCAACAAATTGGAGCAAGCAGTCTAATAGCTTCTTCATCTCCCTTTGCTTCTTTGGCTGCTCAAGCAAAGGCAGAAGAACGCATTATACATTACGAAAAGAATATTTCGGCTAACGATAAAGTAAGAATTGGCGTAATCGGATTTGGTGTGCAAGGACATTTTGATTTGGAAACTGCTCTCAAAGTTCCTGGTGTTGAATTGGCTGGAATCTGTGATTTATACTCTGGTAGAATCGAAAATGCCAAAGAAAAATACGGTAAAGACCTATTCACAACAATAAATTATAAAGACATTTTGGACAGAGCCGATATAGATGCTGTGCTTATTTGTACGACCGATGTTTGGCATGCTCGCATTACCTTAGACGCTTTGGCAAAAGGCAAACATGTATATTGTGAAAAACCTATGGTTTATAAAATAAGCGAAGGATACCCTGTGATTGCAGCAGCAAAAAAATCGGGTAAAGTTTTGCAAGTAGGTAGCCAACGAGTTAGTAGTATTGGTTATGCAAAAGCCAAAGAGCTTTTGGCAGCTGGCGAAATTGGCAAACTCAATATGGTAAATGCAGTTTATGACCGCCAAAGTTCGATTGGTTCTTGGGAATATACAATTCCTAAAGATGCTGATGCTATCACAACAAACTGGGATAAGTTTATAGAAGCTACTGAAAAAATGACTTTCGATGCCAAAAAGTTTTTTTGGTGGAGGGCGTTCAAAGAAGTCGGCACTGGTGTGGCAGGAGATTTATTTATCCATTTATTGAGTGGTTCTCATTTTATTACAAACTCAAAAGGGCCTGAAAGTATTTATAGCACAGGTCAGCTTAGTTTTTGGAAAGATGGCCGTAATTTACCAGATGTGATGTCGGGGGTAATGCAATATCCTGATAGTCCAGAACATGCCGCTTATCAATTGACCTTACAAGTGAATTTTATAAGTGGAACTGGTGGTCAAGAGATCATACGTTTGGTAGGCTCAGAAGGAATTATTGATGTTATAGGCAATAATATCACTGTCAAACACAGCTTAATGCCCGAAGCCCCAGGCTTCGGTGGTTATGATTCACTGTTTACTTTTTCCAAAAGTATGCAAGAAGAAATGAAAAAAGATTATGATGCAAAATGGACGGCAGAACAAAAAAAACGAAAAACCAAAGAAGATGTTGTCTTTAAAGTTCCTGCAGGTTATAGCGATCATTTAGACCATTTTACCAATTTCTTCGATGCCATCCGCACAGGTAAACAAGTAGTAGAGGATGCAGAATTTGGGTTCAGAGCCGCTGCCCCAGCATTGGCATGTAATGAGAGTTATTTAAAGAAAAAAATTATTCATTGGGATCCAATAAATCTGAAATTGAAGTAAATTGTTTTGGTAGATTATCCTTTGAATTTCCTAAATCGTCGAATTGAAATAAGTTTATCTTAAATAAGTTTCTTTTACAATATTTATTAGTAATTTTCCTAATCAGTTTCAAAAATAAATTAATCGGGTTGAGCCCACAAATTTTAATTATGAAAAACAGTTTATTTTCTAAGATTTTGATAGTATTTATATTGCTATCTGTAAATCTGAGCACATTTGCTCAAAAAAAATGGGGCGGTATGACCCTTTATACGGTAAGAAATGAAATGGGTAAAGACCCAAAAGCTACTCTTAAAGAAGTGGCCGATTTGGGTTATAAATACATTGAGGCGGTTGACTATAAAGATAGCAAGTTTTATGGTATGACTCCAGATGAGTTCAAGTCTTACACCAAGAGTTTGGGTCTAAAACCAATTTCAGTACACATGGGGAGTATGACGCTCGACAACGCTGATAAGCTTGTTGCTGATGTAAAAGCCGCAGGTTTTAAATATTTTATAGCCCCAGTTCCACCAATGGGAATGTTTAAATTTGACCCAAAAACAAGAAGATTAGGAATGGAAGGGACCTTGGAAAGATTGGCTGAAATTCTGAATACAGTAGCTAAAAAAGCAAATGCGGCAGGTTTAGAATTTCTTTATCATAACCATGATTTTGAGTTTCAGGCAAATAAAGACGGTGTGATACCGATAGATTATTTATTAGAAAAATTAGACCCTAAATATGTAAATTTTCAAATGGATTTATACTGGGTAACTAAAGCCGGAGCCGACCCAGTGGCTTACTTCCAAAGGTACCCAGGTCGTTTCAAAATATGGCATGTAAAAGATATGGACAAGGAAGGTCGTTTTGCACCAGTAGGCAACGGAACTATTGATTTTGCTCGAATTCTCAAAAACAAAAAGCTTTCAGGCATGAAATATTATATTGTGGAGCAGGACCAGGTTTTTGATGGTATGAAACCTATGGAAGCTATCAAAATAAGTAAAGAAGGCTTAATTAAGTTTGGGTTTAAATAAAACTTATTTATTGCAAAAATGATTAAAAGCAGAGTTCAATCAATGGACTCTGTTTTTTTTGTGATAAAACTCTAATTCAACACTCGAAATTCATTTGGTGAAACTCCCACTTTTTGCTTAAAAAGTCTCGTAAAGTGCTGCGGATATTTGAAACCCAATTCGTAAGCAATTTCATTCACCGATTTGTCTCCCTCAAATACCTTATTCTTAGCAACCTCAATTGTCTTGTTTTGAATATAATCCTTTGCCGACTGACCTGTTTCTTTTTTAATTAAATCGCCAAAATAGTTGGCTGATAGATGAAGTTCATCTGCAAAATGAGCCACCGAAGGTAAACCGTTGAGGTGCGGCTTATCTGAAGCAAAATAATTGTTTAACAAACCTTCAAATTTTTCTAAAATGCCTTTATGAACAACATCACGAGTGATAAACTGTCGGTCGTAAAATCGTTGGCAATAATCCAAAAATAACTCTATATTGCTGGCTATGAGCTTTTTACTGTGTTTGTCGATGGGTTGTTTTAGTTCAAATTCAATTTTAGCGAAAATATCCAAGATTAGTTGCCGCTCATCGTCCGACAGGTGCAACGCTTCATGGGTTTGGTAATCGAAAAACTTGTATTGACTAATATTTTTACCGAGTTGAGTTCCTATCAATAAATCTGGGTGGAAAAGTAAACCAAATCCCATAGGTAGATACACAACTTTTGGATTTTCCATACTTACAAACTGACCTGGAGCATAAAATACCAATGTACCAGCCTGATAATCATAGTAATGACGACCATATCGCATATCGCCACACACCACATCTTTCAAGATAACACTATATAAGCCGTAGTTGAATCTAATAGTATCTACCTCGCCCCAATCTCTCGGATTCGCCTTTGAATAATCAATCACAGTAACCAACGGGTGTAGAGTTTTGTGATTATTGGCAGCGTTAAATTCGCTTATACTATTTACGTTTACAACTTTCTCCATATCTGTTTCTGTTGAAATCTTCCCAAGCTTAAACGATTTGAAACAACAATTTTAAACTTTAATCTACAATCAGTAAAAATGGTAGGATTATCAGTAATTTTTATACTAATGTAAGCTAAAAATAAGTTGAACTTTGTAATCAGAAATATCCATTTTTCTGATAATCTCATTTTAAAATATTCAATCTTTATGAAAAAAAATAGTTTTGGCGTTGCTTTCCTCTTTTTGTTTTTTGTCGTTTCAGTACAAGCCCAACTTGTAAAAACAAACGCAGGAATTGTAAAAGGTGCTACCGAAGGCGAAAAAACAATTTTTAAAGGAATACCTTATGCAGCACAGCCAGTTGGTGAATTTCGTTTGTATTCAATACACTCGATGCTCCAGGTTTTGCTCCGCCTCCTAAGCCAACCGAGTCAGAATATGAATTAGCAAAAAAATGAATGCTTATTGGGTAAGTTTTGCGAAAACAGGAAACCCAAATGGGGCTAACCTAATTGGCCGATTTACAACAATCAAAATCAAGATATGCTTGATGTAGAGCTTGACGGTAAAATAGTACCTAAACCCGACCCTCGTAAGGCAAGATTTGATGTAGTTGAAAAAGCATTTTAAGAATTGAGGTAAGATTCAATCAAGAGGTATTTAATAAATAACAAAAAAAAACTATTTTTACTAAAAATGAAACATATAATTTCTTTATTATCAATTAGCTTATTGTTTGTTCACTTTTCTTTTGCTCAGTCAACAAAAGAAGAACAAGAAATCTTGCAAATATCGAAAGATAAATGGCAATGGATGGCCGATAAAAACGTAGATAAACTTAAAGATTTATTTGATGCCAAAGCTAAGTTTGTTCACATGAGTGGCACATGGAAAACTGACGAAGAGCTCGAAATCATCAAAACTGGAAGCATTTGGTACAAAGAAACCCAAGTGCATGACTCAGCAATTGAAATTTTGGGAAAAACCGCTATCGTTTGGAACAGAATTACGCTCATAGCTATGGTAAGAGGCACAGAAGCCAAAACCGAGTTTACCGTTACCGAAGTTTATCAAAAACAAAAGAAGGCTTGGAAAATGCTTGCCTTGACATTTAGTAGTGTGAGGGATACGCATCAGATTAAGAAATAAGGCCATTTCTTCTAATCATAAATTATTTGATTTTTGTAAGTTTATATTTGAAAAACATTATTTAATATAGTTAATTTTATAGATTTTTGTATTATTCACTCATTCTCTAATTCGCTCATTCACTCATTAAATCATGGCAAAATATTCTTTAAAAATCAACGGAAAAACACAACAAGTTGATGTTGACCCATCAACTCCAATTTTGTGGGTTTTGCGAGACCACCTCAATATGCCTGGTACTAAATTTGGCTGTGGTATGGCTCAGTGTGGTGCTTGCACAATTCACTTAGATGGCAACGCCACTCGTTCATGTATATTGCCCGTTTCGGCAATTGGAAAATCGGCAATTACGACTATCGAGGGGCTTTCTGAAAATGGCACCCACCCAGTTCAAAAAGCATGGCTCGAACATGACGTTGCCCAATGTGGCTATTGTCAATCCGGACAAATCATGTCGGCAGCGGCTTTACTAAAAAGTAATGTTAAACCAACCGATGAAGATATTGACAACGCTATGAGTGGCAATATTTGTCGCTGTGGAACATATTTAAGAATTAAGGAAGCTATCAAAACGGCTGCTAAAAATTAAACTGAAATGAAAAACATATCAAATAGAAGAGAATTTTTGAAGTCTTCTGCTTTGGCGGGAGGCGGACTGATGCTAAGTTTTAGTTGGTTTTCGGAAGCAAAAGCTGCGGAAAAGATAGCTTCTCTGAATCTGCCCGAACAATGGTCTGAATTGACTGCATATATCAAAATTACACCTGATAATGTCATTAAAATCCTATGTCCAAACCCCGAATTTGGTCAAAATGTAATGACTTCATTGCCAATGATGGTAGCCGAAGAATTGGATTGTGACTGGAAAAATGTGGTAGTAGAAATGAGTACGCATGACAACGTGAAATACGGCCCACAATTTACCGGTGGTAGTAATTCGGTTAGAATGTACTGGAAACCTTTGAGAAATGCAGGAGCAGCCGCTCGCCAAATGTTGATTGAAGCAGCAGCTCAAACTTGGGGTGTTACTGCAAGCGAAATCACAACAAAAGCTGGTATTTTATCGCATTCAAGTGGTAAATCGGCAAATTATGGCGAAATGGCTGCCAAAGCGGCAACTATGGCCGTTCCGAAAGATGTGAAGTTGAAAGCTCCAAAAGATTTTTCTATTGTTAGAAATTCAAAGAAAAATACCGAAGGCGTAAAAGTTGTTACGGGAAAGCCACTTTTCGGAATTGATAATCGAGTAGATGGGATGTTGATTGCTATGATTCAGCATCCACCTGCATTTGGTATGAAACTCAAATCTTTTGATGCCACGGCCGCAAAAAAAATGGCTGGAATCAAAGATGTTTTTAGTTTTAAACTCTATGATGATGGTTTTGAGCAAGGCGGTTTCGACACTCGCACGCACAACGAAATGATTGCCATAGTTGGTAATTCTACTTGGGAAGTAATGAACGCCCGCAAGAAACTAAGTATTCAGTGGGAGGCCGCTGGCGATGTAAAAGATACCATGTCGGGCAGAGGTGGAAAAAGAGAAGTAACAGTGCCTGGCAGATTGGAAACAACCAGTAGCCAATTTGAAATGATGGCTGAATATGCCAAAAAGCCAGCTAAAGAATTAAGAAAAGACGGCGACCCAGCAGCAGCATTCAAAAATGCCGCTCAGATTATCGAACGAACGTATAATGCTCCGTTTTTGGCACATAATACCATGGAGCCAATGAATTTTTTTGCTCATGTGCAAGATGATAAAGCTTTAGTAGCCGGGCCATTGCAAGCACCAGGTTGGATGGAGCCAACGCTTGCAAAATTATTGAATCTCCCTGCTGATAAAATCGAGATTCAAATGACTCGTATGGGTGGAGGATTTGGTCGCAGAGCTTATGGGTCGTATGTATATGAAGCAGCTCGTATTTCGCAAATACTCAAAGCTCCAATAAAATTGATTTATACCCGTGAAGACGATATGACTTACGGAATTTATCGCCCAATGTACACAGCCACTTATAGAGCTGCTTTGGATTCCAATAAAAATCTAATTGGTTTTCATGTAACAGGTGGTGGAATTCCTGAAAACCCTATACATGCCAATCGTTTTCCAGCAGGTGCGGTGGATAATTATTTAGCCGATGGTTGGGAGATTCCTTCTAATATAACGATTGGTGCGTTCAGAGCTCCTCGTTCTAATTTCAATGCGGCCGCCGAGCAATCGTTTTTGGATGAAGTGGCAGAAGCAGTGGGCAAGGACCCAATTGCTTTCCGCCTTGATTTATTGAGAAGAGCCAAAGAAAATCCAGTAGGCAAAAATAATGATTACGATGCAAACAGATATATAGGAGTTTTAGAATTACTAAAAGAAAAATCAGGTTGGGGAAAACCAGAAAATGCAGGCAAAAAACGTGGCGTAGCCGCTTATTTCTGCCATAATTCGTATGCTGGTCACGTGGTTGATATGGTGATGCGTGATGGACAACCGTATGTGGAACAAGTAACAAGTGCCGTTGACTGTGGCGTAGTCGTAAACCCAGATGCCGCCCGAAACATGGTGCAAGGTGCGGTTGTTGACGGAATCGGACAGTCGTTTTATGGAGCTTTGACACATAAAGATGGCGTTCCAGAACAAAATAATTTCCACAATTATCGTATGATTCGCCATAACGAAGCACCTAAGAAAATTGATGTACATTTCGTAGAAAACGACATCGACCCAACTGGACTTGGCGAGCCGCCATTTCCGCCAGTTTTTGGTGCAGTGGCCAACGCTTTGTTTAAAACAACGGGTAAACGATATTATAATCAGCCGTTCATGTCTGAGCAAGCTAAGTCATAAGTACAGAAGAAGTGTTGATATTTTGATTAGCTAAAGGAAATGTTTTCTTTTAGCTAATCATTTTTTTAACAAATTTTTAATAATATCACTAGAATCATCCATTGAAATAGGTCTTACAACATGTCGAGTTACTTTTCCAGCCAATGATGGTTCGCACGAGTATGTATTTTTTAAGCGTAACTTGGTAAACTGAGAAATCAGCGAAAAGACTTTACCCGCAAGTTTCACATGTGAAGTAGTTGAATCTGCATGATGATGAGCAGATAGCTCGCAGCAGCACAACCAACATTGAGTTCGATGTGTGGAGCATGACTAATGCGTCATCCCTGCTTTTATTGCCGCATTTTGCTCTGGAGTATTTATAATTTTCAATATTTCTATACGCCCTTTATTTTGTTTTATTTCTCGGTCGAAGGTGGTATCTTCGGTAAACATTTTAGTCCAATAGGCTTTCGACGCAAGATCAGAACCAAACGCTGAACCTGCCAAAAGATTTATGATTGCGAGTCTATCTTTCGCAAATGTGGGGTGTGAAAGTATTTTCTACTGAGTTAAACTCCTTTTTGAACAGCTAAAAGCCAAAAGAAATAGATTTTTTTCATCGCTTAATGAATATGAATTCCCCCGTTCACATCAATTGTCGCACCTGTTACAAAGCCTGAAAGGTCGGAGGCAAGAAACAGACAAGCTCCTGCTAATTCAGAGGTTTTCCCAACTCTTTTTAAAGGAATTCCTGCAATTACATGATCTAATTGCTCCTCTGAAAGCCCATCTAACATGGGCGTTTCTATCATGGCGGGGCAGATTACATTAGCTCGAATATTCATTGGAGCGAATTCTCTGGCGATTGAACGAGTAAGACTAATTACACCACCTTTTGATGCTGCATAATGCGAGCCACCGACAAGTCCACCTCCACGCTGTCCCGCTAAGGAAGCCAAATTTACGATAACTCCCGATTGTTTTTCAGTAAATACTTTCAAAACACTTTTACAAATATTAAACGCACCTTTAAGGTTTACATCCATGATTAAATCATAATCTTGCTCTGTAATCGACAGCATCCCTTCGGACTTTACAATTCCTGCACAATTCACTAAGCAATCAATTGTACCAAAATGTGAAATAACTTTTTGAATAGCTTCCTCACAAGCTTCAGTACTTCTTACATCACATTGAAGACAAATTATTTCTACTTTCTTACCTATTTGTATTTCAATTTGATTGACTAAATCATGGGCTATTTGGTTGTTCATTACCAAATCCAAAATTACTAATTTCGCTCCATGAGCCGCAAAAAGTTCTGCCGTTCCGTAGCCGATACTTCTGATTGAAGCCGCACCAGTGATGACGCAAACCTTATTTTCGAGTTGTAAAAGATTATATTTTTTATTTTCCATCACTAAAAGCAGATTTTTGAGTTATTAACTTGTCAATTTCATCAATAGAAAAGCCTAACTCGTGTAGAATTTCTTTGGTATCCCAACCACAAGGTGTAGCTGAGGTGCGTGCAGAAGGATATTCTCCATCTACTTGGATAGTTGAGCGAATCACCGCAGTTTTGCCTTCGGTTGGATGATTTTCAAAGTTGATTAGCTCAACTGCTTTTAAATGTGGGTCGTTGGTTAGTGTTTCAAGTGTATGGCAAGGCATAGCAGGCAAATCGGCTTTTCTAAAAACTTCAAGCCATTCATCGGTTGTTTTATTTTCTAAAGCTGCCCCACGAATCTCAAACCATTCAGAAACATACTTTGCTCTGCTTGCTACCGTCAGAAATCGCTCGTCTTCAATTAGTTCGGCTCTGTCGGTTATTTTTAAGAATGCTTTTATTTGGGAATCAGTATTGATGGTGAAAGAAATAAAGCCATCTTTTGTTTTAACGGGCTTATTATGAGGACTCAAAAGGCGTAAGTCGCCAGCGGGACCAACGGGTGGTTCAAAACTTTGTTGAGCTAAATGTTCTTTCAAGACAAACGAAGCCATCGTTTCAAACATCGGAATTTCAAGGCTTGCCCCCATTCCCGAATGTTGTTTTTGAATCAATGAAGCCATTACTGCACCCGCTGTGATTTCGCCAACTACATGGTCGCAAATCAACATTGGCACATAAGCTGGTTTTCCGTCACGAGCTTGAAATAAACCTGCGATACCCGAAGCTCCTTGCAAAACACTATCATAGGTGGGTAGTCCTGAGTAGGGCCCATCCGTACCATAGCCTGTAATCAGGCAATAGATTTTTTCGGGATATTTTGCTCTAATCGTTTGGCTATCTAAGCCCAAACGCTCCAGTGCATCAGGTCGCATATTGGCAACAATCACATCCGCCCATTCAACTAATTTCTGAATAATATCTTTTCCACCTTCTTTTTTTAAGTCAAGACAAATGTTTTTCTTTCCTCGGTTGAGATGCAAATAAGCCCCCGAATGCTGCCCAGTTGGCGACATTCCACCTAAACCACGCATCAAATCACCTGTTGGGTTTTCTACTTTAATAATATAAGCCCCATATTGACCTAGTCGCCATGTAGCCACTGGGCCCACAACAACAGAGGTTAGGTCGAGTATTTTAATATTTTTTAGGGGTTCAAACATTTTTTGATTTGAGGTTTACGATTATTGGATTTTGACTTCCATTACTACTGCTAATTCATTTTTGTCATCAAATATTTTCAATTCATTTGCTTCTAATACTATAGTAAATGGTTGATTGCAATATAAAGGCTTTAGGTGTTTTACCTTAATTTCCGATAGACTCAGTTTTAATTCATTTTGTGCATACTCGGTCATTAACAAAGTAGCTAATCCTCCATTCACGACTAAATCTGGCAAACCTTCTATTTTTTGAGCATAATTTCTGTCGATATGAATTTTATGAGAATTAAATCCAAGAGCAGAATATTGAAATAAAAGCGTTTCGTCGGGAGTGAATACTTTTGAATTAGGAATGCTTGATTCGAGTGGAGTAAAACTCCTAATTCCAAATTCCCCATTCGTAATTGGTTTGGCTTCCAGCAAAATGTAAGTTTGCGTTTCAATGATGGCTGGATTAAAGTTTTCAATAGGGCGTAAGTCGTGTTGAATCGTAAGGATTGCCATCGACCCATTTTTCGTTGTTTTTTCAGTTATGTTTTTAACAAAACTGCTTTTTTCTACCACAGAGCCAATCACAATATCTTCATTATAAGCTACTATTCTACCACCTAAAAGAAGTCTTGGCAAGCCTAAGTTAGGTATAGGGACACCCAAGCCTGGAAATCCATCGTTCCGTAAGTCAGATTTTCTTGTTTCGCCTGCCAACATAAAAAAATGCCAACCTTTCGGTAGTAAATCTCCTTCTGAAAATGACTGAGTTGCTAAATCCAACATAGCAGCCACACGACGAACCATTGTCAAACTACATAGTTCTTTAGATTTTATGACAGATGTTGAGAGGTAATCTTGCATAAATAAATATGTTTACTGATATAATTTCTAACAAAAGTATAATTTAATTTTTATATATGAAAATAAAATTTCATATTTGCAATGTATTTTAAATTGTAAAATCATCAAAAATGAAATTTAAGTATCACCACATGAATCTCTGCACAGAAGATGTGCCTCGTTTGTCTAATTTTTATAAATCTATTTTTGACTTAAATCAGCTTCAAGATGAAGAACATGGCTTGACGACAGCAGATACTGTAAACCGTTATGATGGACAGGTGGAGTTTTTGACAGACGGAGAGGTGGAATTTCATATTACCAAAAAAGACCACACTACGGCATTTCGCATGAATATGCCTATTAACCCAATCCAGAATGGTCATTTTTGTTTTAGAACGGACGATATTGAAGGATTCAAAAAGAAATTAGAAGAACAAAATATTCCTTATGCTGATTATGGAAAATGGGCTTTGGCAGGTTGGTACCAAATTTTCTTTTATGACCCAGATGGAAATATTATTGAGGTGCATCAGATTGGAATGTAAGAAATGATGAATGATAAGTATTTTGGAGAAATTTGTAAGAAATAACTTACTACATTTAAACTAACTTATTGAAAGTTTTAGAACTTTCGATAAGTTACACATTATACATTATCAATTATTTTAATATGAAAGAAGATAACAGTACATATTCTGCTCCAGCCTTAGAGAAAGGACTTGATATTTTGGAATTGCTGTGTCGGTGCGAAAATGGCTTGAGCCAACAAGAAATTGCCAGCAAGTTAGGGCGAAATTTGAGTGAAATCTATCGAATGCTCAATTGTTTGGTACAACGAAATTATGTTGCCAATTATGCCAATTTCTATACCGTTACCACCAAGCTATTTCAGTTATCACATTTTCATCCACCTACTTATCGCTTACTAACAGAAGCACTTCCGATGATGGAAGGTCTATCTAGACAAGTTTCTTTTCCTTGCGATTTGAGGGTCTATAATAATGGTGTTCAGATAGTCATAGCGTCCATTCAACCGCCAAATGGACTTGGTTTTATGACCCGTGTGGGTTCCGAAATTGAAGTTGCTCCATCAGCATCTGGTTTAGTTTTATTAGCTTTTCAAGACTCTGTTATCAAAGAAATCAGGATTAAAGAAAGCCTTCCGAACAAATCTGAAATAGAAATAGAAGCTTTTCGGAATAGCTTAAAGGAGATAACTGTAAAAGGTTTTGCTTCTATTCAAAGTAAGCAATATGCAGGACTTCACGCCATTTCGTTTCCTATTTTGGATATGAATGGAAATGCATTAGCTGCTATAACTGTACCAATGTTGGCTCGTATCGATGGTACGAATCAATTTTCAGAAAAACAAGTCGAAGAAGTGTTAAGGGAAAGTGTAAAAAATTTGAGTAGTAAAATTGCAAAAACTTAAATAAAACGCCCCATTCTAAAATCAACCTTATACCTATTATGAACAATAATCTAAATAAATTATTACTGATTAGCTCAGCTATATTGGGGCTTTTGGCTATAGGAATATTGATTTTTGATGGAGGCCTATTGGCAATTGGTCCTTTTTTAGTAGGCTCTCTTATCTGTCTGGCCATCGGTGGACGAAGTGTTCCAACGCTTAATCAAATGTGGTTTACCATTTGGGTTTTGGTAGCTGTTTCAGTTGGGTTCTTTTACCCTCAATATTTCCAAAGAATAGGAGATTTTAAGTTTACGGCCTTTATCGTTCCATTGATTCAGATAATTATGTTTACGATGGGTACAGAAATGAGCTTGAAAGATTTTGAAGGGGTAATGAAAACACCTAAAGCTGTCCTAATTGGCTTGGTAAGTCACTTTACCATCATGCCTTTGGTTGGAGTTGCCTTAGCAAAAATTTTTGGATTTCCGCCAGAGATAGCTGCTGGCGTAATATTGATGGGTTCTGTGCCGAGTGGCGTAACATCAAATGTCTTGGCATTTATTGCAAAAGCCAATATGCCTTTGTCGGTTACGATTGCTGCTATTTCTACACTCGTAGCACCATTTATGACTCCATTATTGATGAAATTATTGGCTGGTCAATATGTGGCCATTGATTTAAAAGTCATGATGCTTCATGTTGCCGAAATCATCATTTTACCAATAATACTGGGCTTAATCGTCAATAGATTCCTTAGAAAAGGCGTAAAATGGTTACAAACTTTATTGCCCAAAATTTCGATGTTGGGTGTGCTTATGATGATGATTGTCATTGTTTCATCGGGTAGAGATTCTTTATTGCAAATCGGGCCACTGTTGTTTTTATCTGGGATAATTCACCACACAATTGGCTATCTACTCGGCTATTGGAGTGGCCGATTTATGGGTTTAGATGAAGCCTCTTGCCGTACAATTTCTTTGGAAGTGGGTATGCAAAATGGCGGACCTGCTTCTGGAATTGCTCTACAAATGGGTAAAATAGCAACTGTGGGATTAGCATCGGTCATTGCTGTACCTTGGATGACTATTTCAGGTTCAATGTTGTCTAATTGGTGGAGAAATAAGGAATAATATATGATTTACGAACGACGATTTACGATTGGTTTGCTAAAAACAGAAGCATTAATCGTCAATCGTAAATCGAATCAATCAAAAATCGTAAACATGAAAATTCAAAAAATAGCAGTCATCGGAGCAGGTAACATGGGGCATCAAATAGCGATTTGTGCAGCTCTGTCTGGCTTTCAAGTGAATTGTATTGATACCAATCCTGACATTCTTAATAAAGCCATAGCTTTTGCCGATAATTATTTAAAAGAAAGAATATTGAAAGGAAAAATTAGCGAAGAAGCTGCTAATCAAACTCGTACTAACCTTGTTTTTGTTTCTAATTTAGAAGAAGCTGCCAAAAACGCAGACCTCGTAATTGAGGCAATTATTGAGAAACTCGATATAAAACGCAAACTCTTTGCGGACTTAGATAAACTTTGTCCTGCCCATACTATTCTGACTACCAATAGCTCTTATATAGTAAGTTCTAAAATTGCTGATGCTACAAAGAGACCTGATAAAGTATGCAATATGCACTTTTTCAACCCTGCTTTGGTCATGAAGTGTGTAGAAGTGGTAAAAGGCCCACACGTATCAGACGAAACAGTGGAGGCAGTAATTAGCGTGGCAAAAAGCATGAGTAAAACGCCAGTTTTATTGCATAAAGAAATTTATGGTTTTTTGGTGAATCGCCTTTTACAAGCTACCAGAAAAGAAGCCCTCAATTTACTTGATATGGGCGTAGCTTCTTTTGAAGATGTCGATACTGCCGCAAAAAACGGACTTGGCTACCCAATGGGTCCTTTTGAATTATTAGATCTCACAGGTATAGACTTAGCCTATCATGTAAGTACTGAAAAATACAAAGAAACTGCTGACCCAACCGATAAACCATCAGCAACTATTATTGAAAAATTTGAGAAAGGAGAATTCGGGAAAAAAGTAGGAAAAGGATTTTATGACTATAATAATTAATACCTAAAAATATGAAGACGAGAATATTATGTGTGCTTATAGTAACAATGATTATGTCAAATGTGCAAGCACAAAAGCCACTCATTAGAGCTTTTCAGCCGCCAACTGTCGTGAATAAAATACCTTATGGAAATAATCCAAAAGCGGGTAAATATGCTCAAACCAAAGATGCCAAAATCTATTATGAGGTTTATGGTAAAGGACAACCGATTCTAATAATGCACGGTGGTTTATTCGGCTCTACTGTTGAAATGGCAGATTTTATTGATAAGCTAAAAGAAAACTATCAGGTTATTGCTATTTCTCTTCGTGGGCATGGCAAATCAGAGTTAGGTTCAGAGCCAGTTAAGTTAGTCTCGAACAACGAGCCAACGATGCCATGACGGTTGTTAATGCAGTTACAAAAGACAGTTTATTAGTATTAGGTTTTAGTGATGGTGGATTTTCTTCCTATAAATTGGCAGCAATGTATCCAGAACGAGTAAAAAAAATGGTGGTAATTGGTGCAGGAGAATTATATCCTGGGGCGGCAGAATTCAAATTTACGGGTAAGCAAGCCATGACATTCGATAAGGCTTTTTTTGAACAACAATTAAAACTCATGTCTGAACCCAACAGGTTAGAAGACCTATTTGCGGGTGTAAATGCTTGTTACAGCAAATTAACGGTTGGCAAAGATTTATTGGGAAGTATCAAATGCCCAGTATTGGTAATGGCTGGCGACAAAGACGATGGCAACCCAGTTGAGCGAGTTGTGAGTGCCGCTCGATTTATTCCAAAACATCAGATAAGTATCATTCCAAACACTACCCATGAATGTTTTACTGAAAATTTTGAAGCAACTTGGGCGAGTATTGTTCCTTTTTTAAAAAAATGATTTGATGAAAAGTTTTATTATTTTTTTTACAGTTATGATGTTTTCGCTGAGACTATCAGCTCAAAGGATAAAAATAAATAAGAAAAATCTTGAAGCTAATCAAGTATATTTATCTTTTGTCAAAATAAAAGGTAAAGAAGTAGTAAAGGTAGAAGCCGATACAACCATCAAAGCAACTGACGAGGCTACGATTGTAAAATTAAAATCTTTTGATTTTATGAATGGTACGATTGAAGTAAAGGTTTTGAGCAGATTAATGAAAAACGCCCCAGCTTTTGCTCGGGGTTTTATAGGGCTTGCTTTCAGAATTGGAGAGAAAAATGAAAAATTTGAGAGTATTTATATCCGTCCGACTAATGGCCGAGTCGATGACCAAATTCGGAGAAACCGTAGTATTCAGTATTTTGCTTTTCCTGATTATCGGTTTGATAAACTACGCAAAACCGACCCTGAAAAATACGAATCTTATACCGATATGGGGCTAAACGAATGGATAATAATGAGAATAGAAGTAGCAGGTGCTCAAGCAAAGTTATTTTTGAATTATTCAAAACATCCGTCATTAGTTGTGAATGACCTAAAACTTGGAACAGATAATGCTGGAAGCATTGGTCTTTGGATAGGCAATTGGACTGAAGGGTATTTTAAGGATTTGAAGGTGATAAAACAATAAATTAAGAAGTCGAAGGCTTCAATTTCAGCCTTCGATTTTTAAAAAATTATTTATTTTGCTCAATTATCTGCCTAAGTTGTTCTACCTCAGCCTCCGTTGGCATCGTGAGTGGAGGACGTGCATCGCCAGCACTTTTACCAATCAATTTTGCACCTGCTTTGATTAAACTTACAGCATAACCATTCTTCCTACCACGTAATCTGACCAAAGGAATATAAAATTTCTGTGTGATTTCGTTAACTGTTGCTTTATCGCCTGCACGTAGGGCTTTATAGAATTTATTGGCCAATTCTGGCACAAAATTGAACGCCGCCGAAGAATAAGTATTTACCCCTATTGACAAATATGCCTCTGCAATAATTTCAGCTGTCGGAACCCCACCAATGTATGAAAGTCGTTTCCCGACTGTTTTAATAATATCATTCAAATCCTGCATATTGCCAGTTCCGTCTTTCAAACCAATGAAATTTGGGCAAATATCAGCCAGTTTTTTGATATATTCTGCCGATAAAACGCCATTCCCACGATTATAATAAATGATTGGCAATGAGGTGTTTTGCATAATGGCTTTGGCATATTCAAACACTCCATCTTGCGGACATTCGGTCAAATAGGGTGGAAAAAGTAAAATAGCGTGAATACCCGCCTTTTCAGCGATACGGGTGAACGTTTTCGCTTCAGCAACACTTTTTCCTGCACTCGCAATGACTGGCACTCGCTCGGCTACAACTTTAACCGAGATATTTACAATTTGCTCATATTCTGCTACCGATAGTGAGAAAAACTCACCCGTTCCACCTGCCACAAAAACGGACGAAACATCATGGCTCACAAACCATTGTACACGGTCAGCAAAGGTTTCTGCATTGAATTCTCCGTTTTCGTCAAAATCAGTAATTGGAAAAGAAAGAAGCCCGTCTTCGAGCGATGACTTTATATTTGATAGTTCCATAAGCCCCCAAGCCCCCAAAGGGGGATTTATTGTTTAATTTGTTGTTTAATAATTTGAATTTTCAAAAATCGTCATTCAGTCTACCATCTCGTGGCCTTAAATTCCCAATCCGGCTCTACTTTCTGCATTTCTATTTCGTCGTTTCGTTTGGTTAGACCGCATTTTTTGTAATTTTCGTGGAGTTTTGCTAAAGCTACTCGGTCGAGTTCTACACCTAAACCAGGGCCCGTTGGAACCGCGACTGCCCCATCTTCAAATTTCATTCGTCCTCCAACAATAATTTCATCAGATTGCCACGGATAATGCGTATCGAGGGCATATTTAAAATTCGGAATTGCTGCACCCAAATGCACCATTGCCGCCAACGAAATACCCAAATGAGAATTTGAGTGCATCGACAAATCACGGCCAAAAGTTTGACAAATAGCCGCCAATTTCATAGAATCCTGCAAGCCTCCCCAAAAATGATGGTCAGATAAGATAATATCTTCCGCACCCAAAGAATAGCTTCGTGGAATATCTGTAAATGAGGTTGTGCACATATTGGTTGCCAAAGGAGTTTTCAAAGCTTTTCTTACCGCAGCCATATTTTCTTGTCCACGGCAGGGGTCTTCCAAATATTCAATGATCCCTTCCATTTCTTTGCCAAATTTAATAGAGGTTTCAACAGTCCAAAGTGCATTTGGGTCGATTCTTAACGGTGTATTTTCCCCAAAAGCTTCACGAAGTGCAAAAACCGCATCCACTTCTTGGCGTGGTTCAAATACGCCGCCTTTTAGCTTAATTGACTGAAAACCAAATTCTTTGCACATTGCTTTTGCCTGTGCAACAATCTCCTCAGGGTTTAGTGCACTTGCTTGTCTAGCAGCATCCCAGCCTGTGGCATTAGGGTTTGTGCCAAATTCTAATTCACCACCAGCACCTTCATATTTATAAAAAAGATAGGCCGAAAATGGCACGCTGTCACGACGTTTTCCGCCCAATAAATCTACCACTGAACGATTGACGATTTTGCCAACAATATCCAAACAGGCCACTTCAATTGAGCTAAAAATATGTACCAAAGTACGTTGATCCCAAGGTGTATCGCCTCTTTTGATAGTATCTTCTGAATCGAAATTAGCGGATAAAATATCTCTGATATTATTTAATTGAAAAGGGTCTTGACCGATGATAAATCGTCGGCTTTTTTCGAGTGCTTTATCTATTTCGATATTGCCTGGAATTTCGCTTACACCACTGATGCCGTCATCGGTTACGAGTTCTACAACAGTACGCAAAGCATAAGGAGCGTGAAGCCCAGCGGCATTGAGCAACGGAGGGTCAATAACTGCAATTGGTGTGATATGGAATTCTTTGATTTTTGGAAATTTCATTGTTTTTAGATTTCTAAATATGTAAAATTCACATTTATATTTTGTGAATTAACTAATAAACCAGTCCACAAATAACAAATACACTATAACTAATTTACGTCAAAGGCCCCGGATTAAAAAGAACCAAATCATTATAAAGTCCTAATTTATCGGTAGCTACTTTTTTGTTTCCACTGGCAATTTCGAGAATGAGGTGGAATAATTCCCAGCCCATTTCTTCGATAGTTTTTTGTCCGAAAGCTACTGGACCAGCATCAAAATCTATTAAATCATGCCAACGGTTTGCGAGTTTTGTGTTTGAACTTACTTTTATTACAGGAACCATGTTTAGCCCGTAAGGCGTGCCACGACCCGTAATAAAAACGTGCATATTCATGCCTGCTGCCAATTGGAGCGTTCCACAAACAAAATCACTGGCGGGGGTGGCCACAAAATTTAATCCTTTTTTACGAATTTTTTCCCCTGGTGAAATTACATCTACAATCGTACTTGTTCCCGATTTTACGACCGAACCGAGGGCTTTTTCTACAATATTGCTTAATCCTCCCCCTTTGTTACCTGGGGTTGTGTTGGCACTTCTATCGGCATTTCCTTGATTAAGATAATTATCGTACCAAGACATTTCGTCTTTGAGTTTTTGAGCAACTTCTTCACTTTCACAGCGAGGAATTAGCAAATGTACTGCATCACGTACTTCGGTAACTTCGGAGAAAAACACCGTTCCGCCTGCTTTCACAATCAAATCAGCAGCAAAACCAGAAACTGGATTGCCAGTCAAACCCGAAAAAGCATCGCTTCCACCGCATTGCATTCCTACAACTAAATCAGCCACTGAGCAAGTTTCTCTTTTTCGTTGATTAAGTTTTTTGAGATGCCTTTCAGCCATTTCCATAATACCATCAACCATATCGTAGAAACCTTCGAAAGATTCATCTTGGAGGTAAAGGATATTTTGCTCATTATCTGTTTCGGGGGCTGAGCGAAGCCGAAGTCCATCATCATCTGGAAGTAATCTCTCTGGTCTTAATTTTTCACAACCCAAACCAATAATCATTATTTCTCCACCAAAATTCGGGTTTTGGGCAATGTGTTTAATTGTACGAATCGGAATAATTGCTGCAGGTGCATCTATCGCAATTCCACAACCATAACTATGATTAAAAGCCACCACCTCATCAACATTTGGGTAAAGTGGCAGTAACTCTTTTTTGATTTTATTTTCAATGTAATTCGTGATTCCAGCAACGCATTGAACGCTGGTAGTTATAGCTAGTACGTTTTTAGTGCCTACGCTTCCATCAGGGTTTTTAAATCCTTGAAAAGTAAATCCTTTCAAAAGTTCTGATTTTAGCGTAATTGGCTGCACATAAGCAATGTTTTCTAAGTTGGGGGGCTGTGGCATATTGATGTTACTTTCATTGATCCAACTCCCTTTTTCAATAAATCTATTGGCAAAACCTATAATTTGTCCATAGCGAATTACTTCTTCTCCTTCGGTGAAAGACTTTAAGGCTACTTTATGTCCCATTGGAATGTCTTCTTCCAGAACTATCCCATTAAGTACAATTGCCCCTCGTTTCAACCCTGCTGGAGTGGCAACGATGGCTACATTATCATTTGGGTTAGTTTTTAATACTATATTTTGCATTATTTTAAAGTTTTTCCTTATGGCCGGATTGGTTATTGGTAATCTTAGATTTTAAATTAATCTTTCTCTTTTTGTCAATGGAAGGTCTATTGTCCACCAACAACAGCTAGATTCTCCCAAGTTACTAAACAAGCAGTCATCAATACACAAATAAATAGTTTACCAATCACTAATTTACCAATCATCAATTATACCATTGGAAAAACCCAAGCGGCAATCATTGTTAGAATTACACCTGCTAAGCCCATCAAACTTTGCATTGGGGCAATGGTTTTTAGTGCTTCTTGCTCAGTTAGGTTTGAAGTTTTACACATAATCCAAAAACCTGCGTCGTTCATCCATGGAATAAGTTTTGCTCCACTTCCAATTGCCAAACATAGATACACTGGATGAAAACCTAAGTTCGCATTTTGTGCCATTCCTGCTAAAATTCCAGAAGCGGTTATCAAGGCAACTGTTGCCGAGCCTTGTGCCGTACGAACAACCATCGTAATAAAAAATGCTAATGGAATCAATGCCATTTGGTAATCTTTTGTTAAATCGGCAATGCGAGTACTAATACCCGTTTGCTGTAACATTCCACCAAATGCACCACCTGCAGCTGTGATTAAAATGATTCCGCCTCCACTCATTAGTGCAGTCTGTACGAATACGGTTAGCTTATCTTTGGTAGTTTTTTTCTGATTTGATAATACTAACAGTGCAAAAATTGCCCCCATCAACAAAGCAATATTTTTATCGCCAAAGAAAAGAATAACATCAATTAATTGATTAATTAATGAAAAATCGGTTAATGGCTCCTTGGTTTTTATGAAAGCTTCAAAAGCCGAACGAATACAAATCGTAACCAAAGGGAAAACCGCAGGAAGCAAAGCCCAAGCTAAAGAAGGTAAATCCTTATCATCTTTTTCAGCAATGTTTTTGATGTCTTCTAAACGAGCATCTGGCGAATCACGGAGGGGAATATCATATTTTTTGTTCAAGAAAATCGCTATCAAATAACCGATAGAAATGGTACAAAGCCCAAGAAGTGAACCGCAGACCATCATTAGACCAATCGGCACATTCATGGCACTTACTAAATATAATGGGCCAGGCGAAGGTGGAACGTAGGAGTTTGCCATCACTGCTCCAGCAATTACAGAAAGTGCGAGTAGCAAATAATTTTTCTTTAATCGCATTCCCATTGCTTTTGCTAATGGCATCATCAAGAAAATAACAGTATCTACAAAAACGGGAATCGTAAGAAAAAAACTACTTAAAATAAAACCGATTGGAGCATTTTTTTCGCCCGTAATTTTTAGCATAGCTCTGATGATTTTTTCTGCAGCACCACTATCAAGCATTGCTTTGCCGATGATTGCTGCCATGGCAATCAAAATGCCAATTTTTGCACATGTATTCCCAAATTCTATCCCGATGCGTTCGCCAATACTCTTGTGGGCTTGCTTGTAAGCATCAATGGCTGTTGCTCCTTTTGATAAATAAAATTGCTCAACAAATTCGACAGGTGTAAGCAGTGATACTACTAAAGCTGCCAACAACAAAGCTAAGAAAGGATGAAGTTTGAAGCCAATGATACCGCCTATAACTATAACAACGCCAACGAGAAGAATTAAAATTGGGTCTGACATGGCTAAAATACTAAAGTTTAAGAAAAAAGTGTTTAATGATTAAACAAAAGTATATAATCTAAGTCCTATTATCTATTGATATAATGCTAAAATATAATACTTTTTGGACAAATGACAAAAAAAGAATTTGATTATTTTATCAATTCAGAATCCAATTATTTGATAGGCTCAAACATGAAAGTGTAATTGGGCGTAAAAACTAACAAATTAGTTTATTTTTTACTTTATAAAAATGGGAGAGGTTGAATAGATTGAAGTTATATTTGAGAAGCTTGTCTAAAAATTAGATGATTTTTTTGTTTAGAATGTTGATGTTGCGGGCGGGAAAATAATTAATAATCGAAATGAGAAAATAAATATAAAAGTAATCGTAAAAAACTTACTATTCTGCCTCAAAAATTTCTTTTAGATTTATCTGAAAATCTGGAAAAATTACGCTTGTAAGTATTTCATCATCAACATAAATTGTGGCTGGGCTATAAACATCCGTTTCGGTCAGATAAAACTGAAAAACGTTTTCGTGTTCGGGGTCAAAAATGAGATATTCTCTTACACCTGATTCTTCATAAAGAGCTTTTTTGAGTTTCATTTCTTTTGAAGAATTTCCTGGTGAAAGAATTTCAATAACTAAATCAGGCGAACCAATACAGCCATTTTCATCTAATTTTTCAAGGTCGCAAATGATACAAATATCAGGTTGTACAACTGTAAAAATATCTTTATTTGCTTTCGCTGATTTAGTTTTATCGTATAAACGAACATCAAAAGGAGCTGCATAGAATTTACAGCGTTGTCCCTTAAATTTCTGATAAACAATTACACTAAGTTCCATTGATATTCCCTGATGTCTTCGACTTGGAGCTGACATTTCAAGAATTTTGCCCTTGAAGAGTTCAACTGTTTGGTCGAATTTCCATGTAAGATAATCAGCATAGGAATAAATTCCATTGGCAACATCTAATTGTGATAAACTGACAATTTCCATTAAAAATAATGATTTTAAACAAAGATAATTAAAAGATTTGAAAATATTCTAACCATAATAATTGGTGAAGTATCTGGAAATAAGCTTGTAACGGCTATCGAATTTGCCGAAATAGGTACAAAATTGTGTTAGCCGATTGAGATAATATTACCGAATCCAAGTATGGAAATATCGTTTCAATGCAAAAGATTAGACAAAAGGTTTTTTAATTTATCTGTAAAGATTGTATATCTTTAACCTCCATGAAAGTACAGGAGTCTTACAGACAAAATAGTACTAATTTTGAACAAAAATACTCAATTTTCAACCTCGACGATGAAAAAACAAATATTACTTGCAGCAATTTTTATGCTGTTTTTAGGTCAAGTTTTTGCTCAATTTAAACTTCAAAAACTCCAGGTAAATTATCAAACCACACCTTTGGGAACCGATTTAGTTAAGCCACAATTTTCGTGGCAAATGACAAACGCCACCAATAAACGTGGACAAGCACAAATTGGCTATCAGATTGAAGTGACAGATGAACAAAATCGTATTGTTTGGAATTCACAAAGGGTTGAATCTGCCCTTTCGCACGCCATTCAGTATCAAGGTGAAGCCCTGAAACAAACCACTCGTTATCGTTGGAAACTAACAGTTTGGGATAATTTCAAGGCTTTTTCGGTCAATAATTCTTGGTTCGAGACTGGTTTTCTGAATACAAAAATAGATGCGTGGTCAGGTGCCGATTGGATAGGAGGCGGTGCAGAAGATATGCCACTTTATTCGCATTATTTGTCAGTTTTTAAACTTCAATATGATATTCAACTTGATAAAAATAGTAGTAAAGCATCATTTTTATTTGGAGCAAATGATAGTCGTTTGATGAATAAAAGTTTGAACCTTATGGCGGTTGAAACCAAAAAAAATGAAAGTTATGTGGCTATAGAATTAGATATTTCATCACTCAATGCCGATACCTCGAGCCATGCTAAATTAAATATCTATCGGGTTGGATATTCTAGTTCTGATAAATCAGATAAGCCTTTCAAAACCTTATTTATTTCTCAAAAAATTATCAATAACATTAATAAATTTGATAAGCATAGTATTTACACCGAATGTAATTTTGATTTATTTGATTTTTTTGTTGATGGTTCTGATGAAGCTCATAAGTTAAAAGACCCTACTGTTTCATCCGCACCAGCCGGTCGTTTTGGGCCAAGAGGAATCAATTTAAACCCTGTGGGTAGTGGAAATAACTACATTAGTTTCCCTATGCTGGCCGATATTGGTTTTAAAACCGATGCCAATCAAACAGCTCATTTTTCAAATATTCAAGTAAAAAACCTACGTTATCCGAGTAATACTATTTTCGCTGAGAATTTATCGGCTGGAAAAAGTATTTTTAATAACCTCACAATCGAAAATGGGGCTTATAAAGTAGAAGGCAATCAACTCGTAACAGCCAATCCAAGCCGAAACGCCACGCCAATGCTGCGTAATGTATTCAAAACCGAAGCAAAAGCCATCAAAAAAGCTAGATTGTATGTAACGGCACGTGGTATTTATGAAGTGCATATAAACGGACAACGTATTAGTAACGAATACTTCAATCCTGGACTTACGCAGTACAATAAAAACCACATGTATCAATCTTATGATATTACCGGTTCACTAAAAAATGGTCAAGTAAATGCCATTGGAGCGTGGTTGAGTGAAGGTTGGTGGAGTGGAAACATTACATTTAGCGGCGAAAGTTGGAACTGGTTTGGCGATCGCCAATCACTTTTAGCAAAAATGGTGATTACCTACACAGATGGTTCGGAACAAATCGTTACGTCAAATAATAAAGACTGGAAAATCTACACTGATGGGCCTATCAGAGTTGGTTCGTTTTTTCAAGGAGAAGTATATGATGCCACCAAAGAAGATGCTATTAAAGGTTGGACAACCGCAAATTATGATGATAAGTCATGGAAAAAAGCTGTTGCCGTTCCACTCGAAGGAACAGCCGTTGTTGGCGATGTAAAATATTCTGGGAGATATTCAGCTTCGATGCCATATAATGATTTTAAACTTGTAGGGCAAATGGGCGATAATGCAAGTATCGTAAAAACACTCAATGCACTCAAAGTAGAAGAAGTTCGCCCGAAAGTTTTTGTCTATGATATGGGTCAAAACATGGTAGGTTTTCCGCAAATTAAGATAAAAAATGGTAAGAGAGGCCAAGTAATTAATATTCGTTATGCTGAGATTAAATATCCAAATCTGCCCGATTATAAAGGTAACGAAGGAATGGTGATGATGGAAAACATCCGAGCCGCACTTGCACAAGATCAATACATTTTAAAAGGTGGCGATGAGCTGATTCAGCCACGATTTACTTTTCATGGCTATCGTTATTTAGAAATTACTGGCATTGAGCAAGCCATTCCTGTGGCAGATGTGAAAGGCTTCGTAATCAGTTCGATAAGTGAGTTGGCTTCTTTCTACGAAACTAATAATGAGTTGGTAAATAAACTTTGGCAAAATATTACTTGGTCGCTTCGTAGTAATTTTCTTTCGATTCCAACAGATACGCCTGCCCGTAATGAACGCATGGGTTGGAGTGGCGATATTTCGGTTTTCTCGAAAAGTGCTACTTATTTGACTGATGCAAACTTGTTTCTGAGAAGACACCTTCTGGCCATGCGAGATATTCAACCAGAAAGTGGTCGATTTACTGATGTTGCTCCAATGGGTGGCGGTTTTGGCGGCACACTTTGGGGAAGTGCAGGAATTGTTGTTGCGTGGGAAACTTACCGTCAATACGGCGATATTCAGTTATTAGCCGAACATTTCGATGCCATGAAAAAATACATCAATTTTTTAGAAACTAAAGTTGATAAAACGAACGGAATCTTAAACGAAGGCCCATTGGGTGATTGGCTTAGTCCCGAAGGTAATAAAAACGATAATACTGAGTTTTGGATGGCCTATTTTGCTTATGATTTAGATATTGTGAGCCAAATGGCGGTAGCTTTGGGAAAAACCGAAGAAGCAAAAAGTTTGAAAAATAGAAGCGAAGAAATTAAGAAAACCTTCAATGAAACTTATGTCGATAAAGCTACACACCGAACAGTAAAATCGGGCATGAAGACCGCTACATTTGGACCTCCAAACGCCCAAGAGGCAATTTCAAAATCTGACAAAGGACAGCTGATCGACACGCAAGCTTCTTATGCAATTCCGTTATCTTTAGGTGCTTTCAATGCTGAAAATAAGCCTTTTGCAGTTAAATTTTTGAATGAAGCTATTGCTCGAAAAAACAAAGATGATGGTGGAATAGAACGCCCAGAAAATTCATTGATGACTGGTTTCATCGGAACTGCTTCAATCTCAGAAGCACTTTCTGAAAACGGCAGTAATGATTTGGCCTACAAATTATTGGTCAATAAGCAATATCCATCTTGGTTATATTCTGTTGTAAACGGTGCAACTTCCATTTGGGAAAGACTAAATTCTTATACCGTAGAAAATGGTTTTGGAGGAAATAATTCAATGAATTCATTCAATCACTATTCGTTTGGAGCGGTGGCTTCGTGGATGTATAATTATTCGTTGGGTATTCAACGCCACCCGCAAAAGACTGCTTTCAAGGAATTTATCCTTAAACCAAGTCCAGACCCAAGTGGTCAAATTACTTTTGCTAAAGGTTATTTTGATTCGATGTACGGAAGAATCAGCAGCGAATGGAAAAGTGAAGGAAGTAAAACAACTTATAAATTTACAGTTCCTGCCAATACATCTGCCACCTTATATTTGCCTGCTAATAAGCAAATTACAGAATCGGGCAAAAGTGTAAAAGCTTATGAAACTGAAGGAAATAAGGTATTAATTTCGCTATCTTCAGGAGTTTATTTATTTGAGGTGAAGTAAGAAGGAAATTGTCTTGATAAAAACCAAAAGCCTCCTAAAAAAGGGGGCTTTTGGTTTTGTAGACTATCTATCCAAATTAAAAACAAATGATACATAAAATTAGCAAGAGATGCATAAAATTATATTTATAAGTGACTTTATTTATATAAATTTGGAGTCGATTATAATGGATTTTACCAGTTGAAACTAATTCTACCATACAAAAGCATAATCACTTTTGAAATTTGTGTTCAAAGCAATATCTTGACCCAACCTTTTATGAAAATTATTAAAGTATTTCTATGGCTTTTCTTGTTTGGTAATGTTCAGCTAAAAGCCCAAATTCGATTACCAAAACTTATTTCTGATAATATTGTTTTGCAGCGTGAACATCCCATTAAAATTTGGGGCTGGGCTTCTCCGAAAGAGAAAATATCTCTCATTTTCAATAAAAAATATTATAAAACTACCACCAATGATAAGGGTAAATGGGAAGTTCTGTTGCCAGCACAAGCTGCTGGTAGTGGCTTTGAAATGTTATTGAAAGGTAAAAATGAAATCACGATCAAAAACATAGCATTCGGTGATGTATGGCTGTGCAGTGGGCAGAGCAATATGGTAATTCCGATGGAACGAGTGAAAGAAAAATACCCTGATGATATTGTCTCAGCCAATTATCCCGACATTCGTAACTTTTTCGTGCAGACACTTACCGATTTGAATGCTCCTAAAGATGATTTTTCTCAGGGCGAGTGGAAAACGGCAAATCCTAAAGATATTCTTTCGTTTGGAGCCGTTTCTTACTTTTTTGCCCGTGAAATTTATGAAAAATACAAAGTACCTATTGGTATCATCAATAGCTCAGTTGGAGGTACTCCCATTGAGGCTTGGATAAGTGAAGGCGGTTTTAAAAACTTTGCTGATATTCCGAAAACCATTGCCAAAAACAAAGATTCAGTATATATTAACTCAATGAATCGCCGCCCTGCTGTTTCATTAAACAAGCCAATTCTTCGAGATTTAGGAATGATTGAACATTGGGAAAGTGCTGATTATAAGCCAAAAGGTTGGAGAAATATAAATATTCCAGGTTTTTGGGAAGATCAAGGCTTGAAAGATTTGAATGGTATAGTTTGGTTTAGACGCGAATTTGATGTTCCGCAAAGTTGGATTGGGAAAGCAATCAAACTTTATATGGGGCGAATTGTTGATGCCGACGAAATGTATGTAAATGGAAAAAAAATCGGGAATGTCACCTATCAATATCCTCCACGCCGATACGAAATTCCTGCTGATTTACTAAAAGTAGGTAAAAATACCTTTGTTATCAGAGTGACGAATACTGCGGGCAAGGGTGGATTCGTGCCAGATAAACCGTATTTTATGATAAATGATGGCGAACAAATAGACCTGAAAGGCACCTGGCAATATAAAGTAGGAGAGGTGTTTCAACCAACGAATTCAAGTGCATCGACTAATGGTGGAATTGTTTTTCAAAATCAACCAACTGCCTTATTCAATGCCATGATTGCTCCAGTTTTACCATTGAAAATCAAAGGTTTTGTTTGGTATCAAGGCGAAAGTAATGTTGGTAGTCCAGAAACTTATGATGCTTTTATTCCTGCCTTGATAAACGACTGGCGAAAGCTTTGGCAGGATACTAACTTGCCATTTTTTGTCGTGCAGTTGGCGAATTTTCAAGAAGTAAATTATATTCCAGTCGAAAGTAATATCGCCCGACTCCGAGAAGGACAAAATCATGCACTAAAATTTCCAAATACAGCTGTTACAGTTACGATAGATTTGGGAGAATGGAATGACATTCACCCACTTAATAAAAAAGATATTGGCAAACGTCTTTCGCTTTCGGCCAGAAATTTAGCTTATAACGAAAAATCTCTCGTTTATGCTGGGCCAATACTCAAATCTCAAAGTATCGAAAACGATAAAATAACGCTGAGTTTCGATAATGTAGCCGAAGGAATTATATCAAAAGACGGTGAAGATTTACGTTGGTTTGCGATTGCTGATTACGATAAAAAATTCGTTTGGGCGAAGTCTCATATCGTTGGTAAAGACAAAATCGAATTATGGAATGAAACCATCAAATCGCCAAAATATGTGCGATATGCTTGGCAAGATAATCCTGAAGGCGTAAATTTTTATAATTCTGAGTACCTTCCTGCATCGCCATTCAGAACCGACGCCGAAATCCTTGATGAAACCAAAGCATGGAAAGGAAAAAAATGTGCCGTTGTTCTAACATACGATGATGCACTTAATGTTCATCTTGATAACGTTATTCCAGCATTAGATTCTTTGAGTTTGAAAGGAACGTTCTATTTGACTGCTTCATCAGATGCGGGTTCAAAACGTATCAATCATTGGCGAAAAGCTGCAATTAGTGGTCACGAGTTAGGAAATCATACGCTTTATCATCCATGCGATGCCACTTTTCCAGGGATGAGTTGGGTTAGGCCCGAGTACGATTTAAGTAAATATAACTTGAAACGAATGCAAGATGAGGTCAGCATGTGTAATGCTTACTTAAAATCAATTGATGGTAAAGATAAACGCACTTTTGCTTTTACCTGCGGGCACAAAAAAGTGATTGAAGGCGAATTTATTAAAAGCCTTGCTAATGATTTTGTTGCTGCAAGGGCTGTTAGGTCAGAAATGCATAATTTAGATGAACAAAACCTATTGGATGTTGATTGTTATAGCATGGAGGGAACTACTGCCGAACAGATGATAGCATTGGTGAAGCAAGCCCAAAGTTCAGGTAAACTACTTGTTTTTTTGTTTCATGGTGTAGGAGGAGAGCATGGTCTAAATGTTGAGAAAGAAGAACACAGTAAATTGTTACACTATCTTAAAGAAAACGAAAAAGAAATTTATATCGACACCATGCTTCATATGGCCGAGCATATTCAGACCATCAAAACTAAAAATCAACCTTAAGCCATGAAATCACTCAAGCATATCATTTTATTGTGTAGCATCAGTATTTCAAGTTTTGCTCAATTTGGTCTAACACCTGCCCAGAGAGATAGCATCAATAAACTCACAATTGAGGACTATAATGACATGGTCAAACAGTTGGGCATTGATCGTTCAATTATTCGTAGAGGACCTTCTGGCAATCCGAATGATGCCAATGCGGCCAATAGTTCGGAAGAAAACGTGAATAAATACACTTTACCAGACCCATTGACGTTAAAAAATGGCCACAAAGTAAAGAATGTAAAAGATTGGACAGAAAAACGCCGCCCAGAATTAGTAAAAGATTTTGAAAACGAAATTTATGGTCGATTGCCACAAAATCTACCAGCCGTAAATTGGGAGGTGATTTCTGTAAAAGATACTACAATAGGCAATAAAGCCACTATTCAAAAAATATTAAAAGGGATAGTTGATAACTCAGCCTATCCAGCAATAAAAGTTGAGATAAATTTATTATTGGTAATTCCTGCCAAAGCTCCAAAGGCTGTGCCAGTAGTAATGGAATTTGGTTTTATAAGATCGCCATTTAATCCCAACTCAATCAAACCAAATGGCATGGGTTCATCGGTTGAGCCTACTTGGCAAGAGCAGCTTATTTCAAGAGGTTGGGGATATGCTATTATTGAGCCAAGTAGTATTCAAGCAGATAATGGGGCTGGTCTTACGAAGGGAATCATTGGATTAGTAAATAAAGGTGAACGTCGAAAACCCGACGAGTGGGGAGCATTACGTGCATGGGCTTGGGGAGCCAGTCGTGCGATTGATTATTTTGAGTCAGATAAAGATGTTGATGCCAATCGTGTGGCAATCGAAGGGCTTTCTCGTTACGGAAAAGCAGCCCTCGTTTCGATGGCATTTGAACCTCGTTTTTCAATAGGTTTTATAGGTTCATCGGGTGCAGGTGGTGCAAAAATCCTTCGAAGAGTTTTTGGTGAACAAGTCGAAAACTTAGCATCTTCAGGCGAATATCATTGGTTTGCGGGTAATTTTATTAATTTTACTAGTAAACTCTCGACGAACGACCTTTCAGTTGATGCTCATGAATTAATTGCTTTATGTGCACCACGACCAGTTTTTATAAGTTCTGGTTCACCACAAGTAGAAGGCCAATGGGTAGATGCAAAAGGAATGTTTTTGGGAGCCGCTCATGCAAGTTCTGTATATATTTTACATCAAAAAAAAGGTGTAGGAACGATGGAGTTTCCTAAACTTGGAATGGCCTTAACCGATGGAGAAATTGCATTTCGCCAACACGCTGGTGGACACAGCACTGGTCCAAACTGGAGTACTTGGATTGCTTGGGCATGTAGATATTGGAGTGATTGCAAGTAATAAGCATTTTACAGCATGGAAAAAATTAATGGTTTTTATTTGATTTAGTACCTCAAATTATCGAAATTGTAAAAGAGATGTTTTGAACTTTAAGTTTATCCAAATTTATTTGTTTTTTACAAGTGTTAGACCACAACTTTTTAGTAGTTTCGCATAATAAAAAGAGCTAAGAAAATTAGAGGGTATAATGCTAAAAACCCCATTCGATTAAGCTCAAATATTCAATCCTATAAAATTTAAAAAATGAAAAAAAAATTAAATGAAACTCGGAGAGATTTTATTAAAAAAGGAGCAATAGCCTCTTCTTTTTTTATTGTTCCGAGAAATGTACTTGGTGGAGTAGGTTTTATTTCTCCAAGCGACCAACTTAACATCGCTGCCATTGGTGCAGGAGGGAAAGGCCGAAGTGATATTACTAATGCCTCGGTCAATGGACGTGAGCGAATTGTGTCTCTTTGTGATGTTGATTTTTCGGGAAGTGCGAAGGAAACTGTTAAAAAATTCCCAAATGCTAAACTTTATGCCGACTATCGAGAAATGTTGGATAAAGAAAAAGACATTGACGCATTAACGATTTCTACACCTGACCACGTACACGGCCCTGCTGCAGCTTTCGCAATGGAGCGTGGCAAACACGTTTATGTGCAGAAACCAATGACACATAATATTCGTGAAGCGAGATTGCTCACAGAAATGGCCAGAAAATATAAAATCGTGAGTCAAATGGGTAATCAAGGAGCATCGAATCCGCTTCTTAATACTGTTAAAGCTTGGATTGATTCTGACAAACTTGGGAAAATTTCAAAAGTACAGATTTGGACCAACCGTCCAGTTTGGCCACAAGGTAATCCAATGCCAAAACCAGACGATAGTTTAAAACCAAAAGATTTAGACTGGAATTTATGGCTGGGGCCGAGTGAATATAAGCCTTACATTCCAAATATGCACCCATTCAACTGGCGAGGCTGGTGGGATTACGGCACAGGAGCTTTGGGTGATGTGGGTTGTCACTTAATTGATATTCCATTTCGTACCTTGGGTTTAAAATATCCAACCGATGCCGAATGTAGTGTTGCCTCAGTATATTCAAAAATGTGGTCGCCTGATTATAACCCTGAAGGCTGTCCAGCTTCATCATTCATTACTTTGCACTTTGGAGCAACCACTAAAAGTAAATCGCCGATTGAAATGACTTGGAGCGATGGTGGTATCCGTCCTTCACATCCTGATATTATTCCCGCTAACGAAGACATTGGCGGTACGAACAGTAGCAATGGTGTACTTATTATTGGTGAAAAGGGTATCATTACCACCAATATCAATGATAGTTCTCCAATGATGCCAAAATTGTTTCTAAATGATGGCACTAAAGAAGTAGGCCCAGATTTACCAAAAGATATGGAGTCCGAATACGGTCACCAACGCCGATGGGTTGATGCTTGCAAAGCAGGTTTTAAAAGTAAAGAGCATTTAGGCTTAACATCATCTTTTGATTATGCAGGTCCAATGACCGAAACAGTTTTAATGGGTAATTTGGCCATTAGAAGCTACATGCTAAGAAGAGAAAATAGCAAAGGGCAAATGGAGTTTTTCGCTCGTAAAAAACTGCTTTGGGATGGTGAAAATATGAGAATCACTAACTTAGAAGAAGCCAATCAATTTGTTGGAAGAACCTATCGTGAAGGCTGGAAAGTATAGAAGCCAATCATCTTAAATTCATTTTTTAATTTTAAAAGTCAAATGTAAGATAAATTAATTGATGACCTCAAAATCTCGAACATCATAATAAATGTTTGACTTTTTGAGGTCATTCGTTTTTAAAAATGATTCATCGCTATCTTATTTAAAGTGGCAGTCGATAATTTTGTGTTATTTGGAAAAAGGAAAAAAACCAGACTGGGAGATTAAAGTGCTGATAATTAATAGATTATTGTTTAATTCATTAATATAAATGGTAAAATTTATTTTTAACTCGTGTGGTCAGAAACAATCAGCCATTTACCATTTATCTTTTTGAGAATGAGCGTAAAGTATCCCCCAATGTCGCCTTTTTCGGGGCGAGTAAGATGCCATTTGCCCAATACCCAACAAGTAGTTTTGGAGTGAAAATCAGTTTTCTGAATATCAAATTTTAGCTTACCCATTGTCGCTAAGTCCGGATAACTTTTATTGTATCGGTCGAGCGTTGCTTTCCAACCATAAACTACTCCCTTTGAACCAATAAACATGAGTGAGTCTGACTTCCAGTAATCCTCCATAAATGAACTGATTTTGCCTTCGTTCCAATGTTTGTTTTGGCGAGCCAGTACATCCAATACAGCTTGGCGTTCGTTTGTTTTTTGAGCAATACTCGCCACCGAAAGCATTACCAAACAGATTAATAGTAGGTTTTTCTTCATAAATACTTTTTTGGGAAATATGTTTTTTAATGTAAGTTTGTTTTTCAACGATTGACTTTTTATATCTTTGCACGAAAGCATAAATCTATTAAATTTTCGTGAATAAACAAGCAATTTGGTTTATTGTAAATCCAATTTCAGGAGGCAAAAAAGTACATCAGTCGATAGTCAAACTAATTGATAATCAATTAGATAAACACTTGTTTGTACCTAAAATCTGTTATACCGAATTTGCAGGTCATGCAACCAAAATTGCTGCCGATGCCGTAAAAAATAATATTCCAATAGTTGTAGCGATTGGTGGCGATGGAACTGTAAACGAAGTTGGAAAGGCCTTAATTCATACAAAAACCGCTTTGGCGATTATTCCAACAGGTTCGGGAAATGGCTTAGCGAGAGAGTTGGAGATACCGATGAAAGCCAAGAAAGCCATTGAGTCCTTAAATACACCTGTTATCAAAATCATTGATGTTTGTTACGCCAATGAAGTGCCTTTTTTCTGTACTGCAGGAATCGGATTTGATGCACATTGTGCCGATGCTTTTTCAAAAATGAAAGGAAGGGGCTTGTTGAACTATGTAAAAGTTGGGTTTTCAGAATTTTGGAAATATAAACCTTTGAAATGCGTATTTGGAGCAAATGATTATGATGTTTTTAGTATAACTTTCGGCAATGCAAGTCAATTTGGCAACAATGCCTACATCACTCCATCGGCAATTATTGATGATGGTATAATTGATTGTACGATTATTGGTCCACCCACTACGTGTCAGGCTTTGCCAATGATTGCTCAGTTATTCAATGGAAATATTCATTCTTCGGAGCTTTCAGAAAACTATCGTGGTACAAAATTTAAAGTTTCAACCGAACAAAATTGCTTGATTCATTACGATGGTGAACCACTACAATTGAAGACTAATGAGTTAATAATCAGTATTTCGGAAAAAAGTTTAAGAGTAATAATATGAAAAATAAGAAGTTTCTACAAGGAGTTGTGTATTCGACTAATCCTGATTTTGAATATAATTTTGGTGAAGATGAAGAACCCGATACTTTACCTGCTCAACAACAAAACTTCAAGATTTGGTTGGACAGAAAAGGTGGAAATAAAATTGTAAGTCGAGTAGATGGTTTTATCGGAAAGGATGAAGATTTGCAAAGTCTCAGAAAAAAACTTCAAAATCTGTGTGGTAGTGGCGGAACCGCCAAAGATGGTGAAATTTTACTACAAGGTGACCACCGTGATAAAATATTGGTCTTTTTGCTTAAAGAAGGCTATAAAGCCAAAAAGGCTGGAGGTTGATTTGAATTCTGAGTCGAGAGTTCTTCATCAAAAGTTTTTTGCATACTTTCCTAAATTCTATTTAGACTTTATAAAAAATAGATTTTGAAAATCAGAATACTTAATTGATTGATTATTGAAATTTTTTACCGAGTGACGGTCGCCTCGAAACATTTGTAAGGCTGTGCCTTTTGAATAATACCACATTTTATTGGCTTAAAAATATTAAAAAAACTCATGACTGTAACGACAGCCGCCCAGAATTCAGAACTATTTGAGCATCAAATAAAAATAGAAAGAACTGCACGATATTATACGCTTGGTGAATTAAACGATAACACAAAAACGATTTGGTTTGTGGTGCATGGTTATGGACAACTTTCCCAATATTTTATTAGAAAATTTGCAAATATTGTTAATAATCATACATTTATAATTGCTCCTGAAGCACCTTCAAGATTTTACTTAGATGCTGATTTCAAAAGGGTAGGGGCTTCGTGGATGACGCGTGAATTACGCCATTCTGAGATTGATGAAAACAACGATTATCTGAATATAATTTATGAAAATTTATTGAAAGACCAAGATTTGACGAATATTGAAATCAATATTTTGGGTTTTTCGCAGGGTTGTGCAACTGTATGTCGGTGGTTTGCTGCGGGTAAAATAAAATGTAATCGATTATTACTCTGGGCGGGTTTTTTCAGTAATGGAATCAGCGAAGTAATTGAGCCAGAAAAACTAAAAAATGTAGAAACTTACTATATTTATGGCGATAAAGATGAGTTTTTGGTGGCTTATCCCGAAGTATCAGAGAAATTTAGAGCAAAGATGATGGTAGATATAAATGCAAAAGTTATATGCTTTGAAGGAAAACACACCGTCGATGAGCCAACTTTAAAATCAATTATTGAAGGCTTTTAAACCAAAGCTACCGAATCTCCAAGTCTGATTTTTCCAGCTTTAATCACCATACACGTTATTCCACCGTGTCCACGCATGGCATTATAGCCGCCTGTTCCGAGATTTTGTTCCATTCGGCTGCATGGGTGGCAATAGCCCGTCATTTTCAAGATTGCTTCGCCGATTTTAAACTCTAAATTATTGAGTGCCAATAAATTGAGCCCAGATACAACAATATTTCTACGCAAAAGTGTGGGGTCGATGCTTTGTTTTTGAAGCATTTTTCTTACCGCTTCTATGTGTTCGGCTTGAATAAGTGTAATCTGTCGTTTTTTACTGCTTCCTTTATATCTATCGCCTTCAATTCCTTTTTTCTCCGAAACCTCAATTTCATCAACGACTAAGATTTCTCCACGAGGCGTTGGCCCAGGGCGGTAACTCAACCATTCTACTTTCCCTTCATGGGCGAATGTTTGCATTAATTCTTTTATTTCCATGTTAATTGTCTAAGTTATAATTATTGGCTTATTCACTCATTAAAGATGTGGAGTATCAAATTTTTGTTTTTCATAGGCTTGGCAGAAGGGTTTTAGTTTACATTCTGCACATTTGGGCGTGCGTGCTACACAAATATAACGGCCATGTAAAATTAGCCAATGATGAGCTACCGCTATTTTATCCTTCGGAATATGTTTGATTAATTGCTTTTCCACCAAAAGTGGCGATTTGGCTGTTTTAGGTACTAAACCTAAGCGGTGAGAAACCCTAAAAACGTGCGTATCGACTGCCATGGCAGGTTGATTGAAAATTACCGAAACGATTACATTAGCAGTTTTACGCCCAACTCCTGGCATTTTTTGTAATTCCTCAATCGAATTTGGCACTTCCGAATTAAAATCATTGACCAGAATACGAGCCATGCCGACCAAATGTTTGGCTTTATTGTTTGGGTAACTTACACTTCTTATATACTCAAAAACCTCGTCGGAAGTAGCTGCCGCCAGACTTTCGGGCGTAGGAAAACGAGGAAAAAGTTTAGAAGTAACAATATTTACTCGCTTGTCAGTACATTGTGCTGACAGAATAACAGCAACCAATAATTCATAAGGATTGGTATAAGCTAGCTCTGTTTCGGCCTCTGGATAATTTTCGCTAAAATATTTTACTAAGGCATTATATCGTTCTTTTTTTTGCATTTGATGGTATGGCGATTTTCAAAGTAAGTGTAGAGGTCTAACATTGTTGTGAACTGTTGACTATCTATTGCGGACTCCTCATTTCACATTCTTTCTTCTATTTCGTTGGAAATCTTCTAGCACAAATCCACCCAAACCATTTAAACCACTATAATAAGCACGGCCATTATTCACTTCTGTAAATTGCTGCACGAATTGTTTCAAGTAGGGGTCAGAAGCAATCATAAAGGTTGTAATCGGAATCTCCAAACGGCGTGCCTGAGCAGCTATCGTAAGGGTTTTATTGACAATCTTACGGTCGAGTCCAAAGCTATTTTTGTAGTAGTTGATCCCTTCTTTAAGGCAAGTTGGCTTACCGTCGGTAATCATAAAAACTTGCTTGTTTTTAGTTTTTCTTCGGCGTAGTAAATCCATTGCGAGTTCCAAACCTGCCACCGTATTAGTATGATAAGGCCCAACTTCGAGGTAAGGGATGTCTTTAAGCTGTATCTGCCAGGCATCATTGCCGAAAACCAGAATGTCAAGCGTATCTTTTGGATACTTGGTACGAATTAGTTCGGCTAAAGCCAAAGCAACTTTCTTTGCAGGCGTGATGCGGTCTTCTCCATAAAGAATCATTGAGTGAGAAATGTCAATCATCAGTACAGTTGAAGTCTGAATTTTCGATTCACGGTCAACTACTTCTAAGTCGCTTTCAAGTAGCATAAAATCGTCAATTCCACCATTGATTTGAGCATTTTTCAATGATTCAGTCATTGAGATTTGGTCTAACGTATCGCCAAATTGAAAGGCACGAATATCGCTGCTTAGCTCATCTCCAGTTCCAGTATAGGGTGTATGATGGCTACCGCTTGATTTTGTGCGTTTGAGTTTACCGAAGATTTCATCGAGTGATTGTTTTCTTATGCTTTGCTCACTTTTGGCGGTCATTTTAAAGGTGCCAGCTTCTTGATTTTCTTCCGAGATATAGCCTTTTTTCTTGAGGTCATCAATAAAATTTGCCATGCCATATTCATCGCTTGTGAGTTGATATTGACGGTCGAGGTCACTCATGTAGGCAAGTGCCTGTGTCACATCACCTGCTGTAATGAGTAGTAATTGTTGGAAAATATTGAGAAGTTGCTCAAATTTATTATCACCCTTCATTTCGGGTTTGAACTCTGAAAAACGAAAACCTTTCATGCGGTTTATCAATGCAAAAATGTCAGAAAAATAAAGTACTATGAGTGATAAACGCTTTTTGCAGAAAGATAGTTTTACAATGTTTAAAAAAGCATCAAACACTAATTTTAGTCGTGAAAATTATCATATTTCATCTCATAAAATTAAAATAAAGATTAAATTCGTCCTAAAATTTAAATTCATTTCAATTGAAATTTTCAATAGGTACTTTAATTAATTTCCATTTCCTCCGGATGCTATAAAGCATCACTGATCTCTTCTAAAAACACTTCCTTTTTTATGTATATTTGCATTAAAGATTTCATCTAAAGGATTTCCATCAGCTGCTATTCAGAAAACAGTTCAACTATTAATTATCTTTCTTTTTATACCAGGCTTTCAACAGATCATAAAGTTTTCTGCTATATCAAATTCAATGGATTTGTTTTGATAAGTTTTTTTTTAAAACAAAATTTTTTTTAGCGAATTTACAAATTATTCAACCGCCAACCTCACCAATTCCGCTGTATTTTTAACATTTGTTTTTCGTAAAATATTGGCTCTATGATTGGAAACCGTGCGAACACTTAGCGAAAGTTTTTCGGCAATTTCTTGGCTGCTTAAGCCTTTTGTGATGTACTTTAAGATTTCACGTTCTTTTTTAGATATTTTGGCAAATAGGCTAGTTTTCTTGAGAATTGAATTTGTCTTTTGCTTTCGTTGTTCCAAAAGTCCGTCGATTATCATGGCTGAAACCGTAGGAGGAAAGTATTTATTACCCGCCGAAACGCTTTCCAGTGCTTTCAATATCTCCTCTTTACTAGTATCTTTCAATAAGTAACCCATTGCTCCATTTTCGACCGATTTAACCATATATTCGGGGTTGTTGTGCATCGAAAAAATGAGCGATTTGGTCGATGGGTATTTGTCCGAAATAATTTTAGCCACTTCAAAACCCGACATTTCAAGCATTGTAAGGTCGAGAAGAACGATAGAAGGTTTAAATGTTTTTACTTTGTCGATAGCTTCTAAACCATCAGATGCTTCACCTATAATCTCAATGTTTGGTTCTTCTTCGAGCAGATTCTGAATGCCTTTTCGCACGACGGCATGGTCATCTACGATGAGTAACTTGATTTTGTTTGTCATTATATAGTTTTGTTTAGTTGATGAGTTTTTTTGTTTTGGAAAATTTGTCAATGCCTGTTTTTTATTCCTGCTAGTAGGCGGTTCCCAATACTCAGTAGCCAATTAAAGACTATCATTCATAAGTGGAATTTTTACAGTAATACTCGTACCTTTTCCAAGCTCAGATTCTATTTTTATTGTTCCGTTGAGTAGCCTTACACGGGTTTGTAAATTGTTTAAGCCATTTCCTCCCACGCTGTTTTTCCTATTTTTTTTCATATCAAAGCCCTTTCCGTCATCGATCACTACGAGTGAAATAAACTTACCTTTTTCGTTATAAAGCGTAATTGACACTTTTTTCGCTTTGGCGTGCTTTATTATATTATTGAGGGTTTCTTGTGTAATTCTATACAAATTATTCTCAATTTTATTGGGAATCTTAATATTTTCGGTTAAATCATTGAATGATGTCTTGAATTCTGCCCCTTTAGCCGTTCGTTCGAGCAGTAGTCTGATTGCTGATGATAATCCAAAATCTATCAGTACAGAAGGCATTAAATTAAACGAAACTGTGCGTGTTGCTTCGATGGTATCGTCGATTAATTGCTGGTGTTCTTCAAACGATTTTCTCTGTTTTTCATTCACAAAAGGCAAACTTTTAAGCTGTTCGCTATCAAGTTTAAGGCCAGTCAACATTTGACCGATGCCATCGTGTAATTCGCGAGCTAAACGCTTTCGTTCTTCTTCTTGCCCTTCAATGAGTGCCGTTGAGCGGGTATTATCTTCTTTGCGGAGCATTATAAATTTTTCTTCGGTAGCTTTTACCAAATCTTTTTGGGTCGAAATTAGTTTTTCGTTGGTTTCTTCAAGTTGTTGGTTTTTGGTTTGTAGCTCATTTTTCGACTCCTTGATTTTTAAGATGACCTCTTGAACATATTTTACTAAGGGTATAAAAATCAAAATAGCTTCTAGTATTAGGGTAATAATTGTAAATCCGAAGAGTATAAATTCGATTCGCTTGACGTTCTCTACTTTTTCTTTTGCTTCAAAATCATATTGAAATACAATTTTATCCATTATTTTTAAAAAATCACGTTCATTAATAAGCATATTTTTTATAATGAAGCGGCTGCTGATGGTAGTATAGTTTTTTTTAGAAATACTATCTGCATTGATACTGATTTCTTTAAACTTAGGTTCAATTTCATTGTATAACTCTTCTATGGCTTTACTGTTTTTTACAAAATATTTTTTTTCCAAATCTAGCTTTCCATTTTTTAGTCCATAATGATATTTTACCCAAAGATTGAGTGTTTCATTAAAGTCATTTTCATAAAAGGCTGCTTCTTCTGAGAATTTTTTTTTATTGGTTAGTAAAATGGCCATTTTGCATAATTTTTGGCTTAGCATCCGTTGCCGACCTGCCAAATTCACGACGTGGGCATCATTGCTCGACTCGTTGAGTGACCGCTGAATCAGCATTTGTCCAAACAATGAAAGCAATGCAACCACAAAGAGTGCTACCAAATAATGACGAGTTAATCGTTGTGATACCTGTTTGTTGAGATTTTGCATACCTAAAGACTAAAGTATTTTTTTTGAACTAACAAGTAAGCCTTTAAAGCTCTAAATTAAATTAAAGTTTTTGTTTCATTTGTATTATTTGCGTTTTAAGTAATTTTTCTCAAGTTTTTTATGTTGATAATTCTTTGTGTAAAATAAATTAAAATAAAATTATCTTTGGTTTAACTGTAGTTTAGGCAAATATTGAGCTTAATTTTATGCAATGAATTAATCGTATATTTATTTGTACTTGGGTTGTTTTGCTTAATTAATCCACTTTTTTTTAAAATAAAAATTAATATTCTATACTATGCACTCTAAGCTAACACTTGTGGGGGCGGGTCCGGGCGACAGCGAACTCATCACATTTAAAGGAATCAAAGCCTTACAAAGTGCAGATGTAGTTTTATATGATGCCCTTGCCAATGATTCTTTGCTTGAATACGCACCAAAAGAGGCTATAAAAATCAACGTAGGTAAACGTAAAGGGCAGCATTCATTTAAGCAACACGAAATCAATCATTTAATAGTTTCTTTGGCACTCGAACACGGCCATGTTGTACGTTTGAAAGGTGGAGACCCATTTATTTTTGGACGTGGATATGAAGAATTAGAACATGCCAAGTCATTTGGAATTTCGGCTGAGGTGATTCCTGGAGTTTCTAGTTCGATCGGTGTTGCCGCAGCCGTTCAGATTCCGATTACACACCGAGATATTGCTCGAAGTTTTTGGGTCTTTACGGGTCATACAAGCGATGGTAGTTTGCCCAAAGACCTTGATCTTGCGGCACAATCGTCTGCAACTGTTGTGGTGTTGATGGGAATGGGTAAATTAGCCGAAATAGCAGCAATTTTCGAGAAATACGAAAAAGGGAATCTCTCGGTTGCAATCATTCAAAATGGTACTACTGGCGAACAGAAATCTGTTTTCGGACAAATAACGGATATTGTAGAAAAAGTGAACGAAGCAAAGGTGAGTAATCCCGCTGTAATTATTATCGGAGATGTGGTGGGGTTGCACCCTGATTATTTGAAGTCTTACGTAGCAGAGATGCAATTGTGAAATTGTTTATAGGGTTTACTAAAAAACGAAAAATTATAAATGTTTCTCTTCCTTACATTAGTGGTACTTTTCTTTTATTAATTATCCAGAATGGTTTATTTTCAAAATTGAACATAAACTTTTCAACTAATTTTCTTTAGTAAAACTTTGTTTTTTTTGTAGCTTATTGGTAAATTTTTGCTAACATAGAATTCTTTGGCATAGATTTTCGTTAGTTATGTAAGTAATTATTAACAATCAAAAACTATGTTGAAGAATTTTCTTTTTTTATTTTTATTTCCTTTCATTTCTTTTGCCCAGCTACCCAAAGGTTTTTCGCAAGCTGATAGTGCAGATATTTTCGTTGAATACGGCGATGGAAATATTCTTAAAAAAGCAAATGATTTAATCGAAAATGTCGATGCACAAGAATTTTTGACAGATTTTCATAAGAAATACCCTAATACTTTTGATAAAGATATTCGTTACGTTCATTTGATTTCAGCCAATGTTGATGATTGGGAAATGAAACTGTATGACGAGCGAAAAAGCCAATTAGCATTCTTGAAAAATTACCCAAGTATTGCCAAACTTAATCCTGAATTTCAGTCTTTGGTAGAAGCCAATATTCGTTGGAATTACTGGCATTTATTGCTCGCTTATTCAATTATTCGTAGCAATTTTGATACTAAGCTTACCCGTGTTGTGTCGTTGCCAGCAGTAATGACGGAAGAACTTGACCTCGCTAAAGTGTACGACGAAAAACTATTGATGGTGGAAAGCTACCGAAATTTCTTGCCATTTTTCGTGACTTATTTCAATTCGCAAGAACAAAAATTTGTTAAATATTCCGACCAATTAAAAGCTATTTCCGATAAAGGAAACTTTGCTCAAAAATACCTCAAAGGGCAAGTTTTGGACTATACACTTACGAAGATAATTTACGATAATTGCGGAAAACTTACGGCTTCTTCCGCCAAATTTTGGATTAGTCAAATTATTTCTAATGATTACCGAAATTTACTTCTGAACCATTGCAAAGAAACACTTAATAAGAAAGAGGAAGTTGCGAAAAAGAAAGATGATAGCAAAGATAAATTGTCAATTGGCACGAGCGATTATCCAGTATTAAAAGGTATTGATGCTAAACAATTCAATTTTTCCAAATATAAAGGAAAGGTAGTTTATGTTGATTTTTGGGCGAGCTGGTGCGGGCCTTGCCGTGCAGAATTTCCGTTTTCTAAGAAATTACACGATGGGATGACTGAAAAACAAAAGAAAAATATTGTTTTTTTGTATGTTTCGATTGATGAAGACCCGAATAATTGGAAAGGTGCTATTGATAACCTAAAATTAGACAACGGCGACCACGGAATTTCGGAAGGTGGCTGGGCCTCAGGAGTTTGTCAAAAATATAAAATTAATAGTATCCCTCGTTATATGATTATTGATAAGAACGGAACGATTGTTCGTCCAGATGCACCTCGTCCGAGTAGCTCCGAAACTTTAGATTTACTTTTGAAGTTAATGGAATAAAATAAAGTTAGTTCAAATAATCTTGCAAGATTTTATAATCTTAATGTAACTTTGTTTTTTAAAATTCAGATTCGATGAAATATATTATTTTAATTCTTTTGGCAATCGCATTTGTACCTGCTATTCGCCGATTTTTATTCGAGATTTTAGTAGGAAATCAAATTGCCAAACAACAAAAACGCTATAATGATTATCAGGAAAAAGAGCGTGGTAAAGAAGGTGAAATAAAGGTGAAAACACCGCCAACGAATTCAAAAGGTAAAGGTTTTGAAGGTGGGCAGTATGTTGATTATGAAGAAGTGAAGTAGCGTAAGTTTCAAACTTGCACGATAAACTATAAAAAGTACAAAAAAATTGTTTAAAACCAACTTCTCTGCCAAATCTTGTTAGTTTGGCAGTTTTGGTTTTACGACTCAACTTCGGATTTTGGATGATTCCACAAGGGTACAATAAACCACAAGAATTTTTGGTAGGAAAGCGTTATTTTCCATACCCGCCACACGTTTCACCTATAATTTCGCATAGATTAACTATTTTTGCTGAATTTTTCTGTTCAATTTTTCTCGCTTTAGGTTTATTGACTCGCACCGCACTCATAATTCTGATTGGTTGCATGACCATCATCACCTTTTCTATTCACGGAAGTGACCCACTAGGCGATAAAGAACACGCACTTTTGTATTTATTTACCTACTTCGCAATTTTCTTGATTGGTGCAGGGAAAAATTCGATTGGAATGAAGGTTTTAAGTGATGCTTAAAATTGCCTATCACCCGATATATCGCCATCCACTTCCCGAAGGGCATCGTTTTCCGATGTTGAAATATGAGCTGATTCCAGAGCAACTTATTTACGAAGGAACTTGCACCGAAGAAAACTTTTTTTCTCCAACGAAAGTAGCTAAACACTGGGTTTTAGGAGTACATGACGAAAAATATTTCAATGATTTATTAAGTCTCAACCTTGATCCTAAAATGGAGCGTCGGATTGGTTTTCCGATTTCCGAAATGCTTGTGATACGTGAACTTGTCATTACGCAAGGTACAATCGATTGCTGCCATTTTGCTTTAAAAAATGGGATTTCGATGAATATTGCTGGTGGAACGCACCATGCTTATGCCAATAAAGGAGAAGGTTTTTGTCTGCTCAATGATGTGGCTATTGCGGCTAACTACTTGCTTGAAAATCAGATAGTTAATAAGATTTTGGTAGTTGATTTGGATGTGCATCAAGGAAACGGAACTGCCGTGATTTTTCAGAACGAACCAAGAGTTTTTACGTTTTCGATGCACGGAAAAGAGAATTATCCGTTGAAAAAAGAAAACTCCGATTTAGATATTGAGTTGCCAACTTACTGCGAAGATGAGCAATATTTACATATTCTATTCAAAACTTTACCCCAATTAATTGACCGTCAAAAACCACAATTTATCTTTTTCATTTTGGGAGTTGATATTTTATCTTCCGATAAATTGGGCAAACTGAAAGTTTCAATGGAAGGCTGTCGCCGACGTGATGAATTTGTTTTTGAACAAGCGATCAAACATAAAATCCCTATTGTAGTTTCAATGGGAGGAGGATATTCGCCACGCATATCCGACATTGTTGAAGCTCATTGTAATACTTTTCGTTTGGCTGAAAAAATGTACTTTTAAGCTAATTTTGAGTGTTTAAATGAAAGAAATTTTTTCTTATAACACTCAATCATTCTATCATTCATTCATGATTAATTTATCCAAATACATCGACCATACATTACTTAAGCCAACGGCTACCGAAATGGATTTCAGGAAATTGTGCGAAGAAATTTATCAAAATAACTTTTATTCGGCTTGTGTACCACCATTTTATGTGGGTTTTGTAAAGGAATTACTCAAATACAGCGATGCCAAAGTTTGTACTGTTATTGGCTTTCCTTTAGGTTTTCAATCAACTTCTACAAAAATTGCGGAAGCTCAAAAAGCTTTGACGGATGGTGCTGACGAACTTGACATGGTGATGAATATAAATGCCTTTAAATCAATGGCTTATGAAACTGTAAAGCAGGAGATTATGACATTGGCGGAAATCGCTCATGAAAAAAATGCTCTGCTGAAAGTAATCATCGAAACTGCTTATTTAGATAATTTTGACATCAGAATCGCTTGTGAAATTTGTGAGGAAGCAGGTACAGATTTTGTAAAAACCTCCACAGGATTTGCTACGAAAGGTGCTGATATTGAGCAAGTTAAACTGATTCGTGAAGTTTTACCAAGCAATATTCAAATCAAAGCATCTGGCGGAATTCAGACTTATGAGCAAGCATTAACTTTTATAGAAGTCGGAGCAACTAGACTCGGAACTTCATCGGGTGTGGCTATTGTGAATGGAGGGATTGGGTATAGTGGGTATTGATTTTTGTGTTTTTCAATATTTATTTGTGGCAAATCTCAAAGATATGCCACAATTTCTTCTACCCGCTTATGTGATAAAAATCATTTCTCCATTAAATTTCCCAATAAAACATCGGGTGCAATCATTACTCGGCTGCCGGTTTCAGCATTTTCAAGATTCAAGACTCCACGTGGACAAACTGCCGAACAAACCCCGCAACCTACACATGATGAACGCACAATGTCTTGTCCTTTCTGTGCATACGCTCGTACATCAATTCCCATTTCGCAATGTGTTGAGCAATTGCCACACGAAATACATTGTCCGCCATTGGTAGTAATTCTGAATTTTGATTTGAATCTTTGTATTATTCCAAGATATGCCGCCAACGGACATCCGAATCTGCACCATACCCTATTTCCCATGAGTGGGTAAAAACCTGTGCCTACAACGCCCGAAAAAATTGACCCAATCATGAAACCATAGCCTGATTTTAGACTTTCGGTCGGAATAAAACCGAGTAAATTATAGCTACCCGTAAAGTAAGTATAAAGTACACCGACGGTCATGATAATTGCAAATGCTAAAACTCCGTGAATGAGGTAACGCTCAATCTTCCAAGCTTTTAATGATTTGTCCGAAAGTTGTCTGAATGGGTCGCCCAAGGTCTCGGCTAAGCCTCCACAACCGCACACCCACGAACAGTACCAGCGTTTGCCAAAAAAGTACACCATTATGGGTACACCAACTACAAAAAGTGCAATTCCCCATACCAATAAAAATATACCAAAAGCTCCACTTGAAAGTAATTTATCAAGTCTATAATTAAAGAAAAAAGAATAATCAAGCGGCCACATGTTTTTCAAATCGGCCGAAGGTAAATTCAGATTCGACATGATTTCTGGTAAGATGAAAGCAATGCAGGTCTGAAAAAACATAATAGATAAAGTTCTGATAATTTGATATTTAGAATGACTATATTTTATTATGTATCTTATTCCCATTACCAAAACTGAAATTGTATAAAGAAATCCGTACATAAACCAACGACTCGCTTCTCCGCCGTTGATGAGTTTACTTACAGGGTCAATAAGCATTGTCCAATTGGCAATGTACTGTGGCTTAAAATAGAGTGCGATGTAAAATGATATTAAAAAAGTGCCAATGCAGATCCCCAACCATTTACGAGTCATGGCAGGATTAAAATAGATTCCGTTATTTTTGATTCCAGCAGTTTTTTTTGCTTCGGGAAGAATAAAAAGTAATGCTCCAAAAATCGCCATACCGAAAGTAAAAAAAAACATAAAGCCTTTGTTATCAACTAAATAACCATTTGCCGATGCTTTTACAATAGATAAAATAGTATCTTCATAAATCTTTTTATCCCATGCCTGTTGTGCATTATAAACTTTATTAAGCTGCTTGATGCCCTCCGATAATTCAGATGTGAAAGTATAAGCGTTTGAGTAACTTTGGTCAACCATTGATGCCAATTCTATTTTGGCATCGAATAGGGCATCTTCTTTGAAAATTTTCTCTAAAATTCCATTAGTTAAAGTATAATTGTTCATGCCCAAAGTGCCAATAAATAGCCCAAATGCAGCAATGAAAATAATGAGTCCGAGTTTTTGTAGCATGGCCTTAGAATATTTTTGAGAAAATACCTTTTTTTGATTTTAATGTTAAACTGCAACCAGTTTCTGTATTGTATTTTTTTAATATTTCTGCCTCATATTGTTTATAGAATTCGGGGTCGAAATTGGCTTTTGAAAGGTTTTCTAAAACATATTCAATGCTTTTTCCTGATGAAATCCATTCGTCCCAAATTTCATGTCGCATTCTGATTCCAAATGTGTTAATGCCTGTAACCACATGCTTTTCAGTAGTATAATTTATTCTTACGCAGATTCTTCTAGAAGATTGCTCCCAATAAAAAGTTTTTATATCTCCCGAAAGTTCTGCAGGTACCTGTCCATAAGTTTGGTACTCAATATCAAAGAATTTGGCAGAATTGAAGAAAATTCCAGGCTGGTATTTAGTTCGTTTGCCAGTAATTGTACGTGCAATTGTTTCACCCATAATTCTACCAGTGTACCAAATCTGCTCAATATTTTTGCGACCTTTTGGTGGATTTTCATGTTCTACGCAATCGCCGATTGCATATACATCAGGAATATTCGTTTCGAGATATTCGTTTACCAAAATCCCATGATTAAGTTTTATTCCACCAACGCCCAATACAAACGCAGGTTTTTCTCGCCCAATCATGTTTCCTTGTGGGACTTTCAGTAAACTTATATTCGGACTCACGCCAACCGTTAAACCTACAAATTGGCATTCGATTTCTTCTCCTTGTTTGGTTTTAATTGCTTTTACTTCCCCATTTGCATCACCAATTATTTCATCTAATTCACTCGAAAACAGTAAATTTATATGGTTTTCTTTGATATGCCTCGAAATCATAGCCGATTCTTCGGGTGGCATTATAGCATTCCAAAAGCTACTTTCACGAACTAAAAAGGTTACGTCAATGCCTCTCGAATGAAGCATTTCGGCTAATTCTATTCCAATCAAACCGCCACCAACAATGACTGCTTTTTTGATTCTTGGTGTTGTTTCTTCCAATGATTCTAAATCTTGATAGCTATAAAGCCCTTGTACACCTACCAGGTTTTGACCTTTCCAGCCAAATTTATTGGGAGTTGAACCAAGTGCTAAAATTAATTTATCATAGCTGATTGAACCACCAATTTTCGCTTCTTTATCATCATTATTTGGCAAACGGAAATAAAGTTTTTTCTCTTCAAAATCAATTGTTTTGACCCATGCACGTCTCAATTCTATACGGTTTTTCTCCCAAAACCAATCTTCGTAAGGTTTGCTATGCTCAAACTTTATATGGCCCATATAGATATACATGAGGGCTGTACGAGAGAAAAAATAGTCGGTTTCGCCCGAAATGACAGTAATTTTGCAATCAGATTGCTTTCTGATATGTCGGGCAGCTGTAATACCGCTAATCCCATTTCCGATAATTACTACGTGCTGCATGAGGCTTATGATTGTATGTTTGTAGAACAATTTTATAAATTGTTCATCATCAAGTATGCTAGATTTGTGGATATAAACGTATTGAATAATCGGCTAACAAACTCAATATATAAAGAAATTTTGAAATAAGTTTAAAAAGCAAGTTGTCCGAAATCGTAAGAGCGAAGTCTTACCATCTCTAAATTTTTCCGCTTCGGTACAATTTAGAAAAATGTTTTAGGATTTATTTCTCAGGTAAATGCACTTCGGCCATCATACAGCGAGCTGAGCCACCACCACAAGTCTCAATCATTGAGAGGTTAAAGTGCTGAATAACAGCATATTCTTCGAGTTCAAGTATTTGAGAACGATTGAGTGAATGATAAGCTGAGGTTGACATAATCAATAAGTTATTTCCTTTTAAACTTTTCACAAGAAGCATATTTCCAGCAAACTGATTCATTTGTTCAAGCGAAATCTCGATCACATTTTTACCACTTTTCTTTAAAGAATTTTGCACCATCAAGCGTTCGTCTAAATCAGGAATAGATGAAAGACAGATTACAGCAAAATCATCGCCAATGCACATTATCACGTTTGTGTGATAAACATCTTTGTTTTGTTGGTCAACAGAGGTGAATTTTACTATTGTATAGTTCATTGCTTTTGCCCAGGCATCCAATACTTCGGCATTAGTTCGAGGCGAAATACAGGCATAAGCAGTGCGGTGCATTCGGTCGAGTACCATGCTTCCAGTGCCTTCGAGAAACTTATTTTCTTTCTCGAAATGTGTAAAATCAAGTACAACTTCTACATGGAATTTTGTGCGTAAATCATCAATAATATCACTTCTACGTTCCATACGGCGGTTTTCGGCTTGCATTGGGTACAAACAAACTTTACCCGAATGATGAAATGATATCCAGTTATTCGGAAAAATGCTATCGGGCGTATGTGGGTCAATAGTATCGTCATAGACCATTACATTTATACCAGCGGTACGCAATTGGCTCACCATCGCATCAAATTCTCGCAGAGCTTCCTCTTGTGTGATATTATTGGTCAAAGATTTAGCTTTTACATCCTGAAAAGCATTACTTTCGGCAGTTTGCTCATTGAAAGCAAAATTCACCGGCCGAATCATGAGTATATTGGAAGTGGTTTGTGCTTGCATGTTTTTAATGTTGAATAAGCGAATGATAGAATGAATGATAGTTTTGATAGAATGATGAAATAAGAAAATTGTAAATAAGTTGTTTATTGAATAGATAAAAAAAGTTTTCTATTTGTATATATTCCAATATCCACTCATTGACAGATTAACTCATTCGCACATTCAAAATTGACGAAGTATCGGCATACTCATACAATGAGACCCGCCTCTTGCTCTCGAAAGTTCGGCTGAGGGTAACATAATAATTGTATCTGTCAAAGTATCAGGTGAAAGGTCATTTTTTTCAAACTTTTCGAGTAATTCTGATGCTCTAATCGTCTGAAAACCTGCATTTCTGAATGCTTCGGCAGTTTTATCATTGCGGTCATAACCGATGGCAATTCCTTCTTTTATTGCTAATAAATTGCACGAATCTGTCCATTGCTCTCTTGCTCCGTATGGAAATTCATTATTACCTGAATATATAAATTTTATAGGTTCATAACAATTCAAATCATCTTTTGTAATCGACGAAAGTAAATCTTCGAGATTTGCAAAATCTTTTACCTTTACACCATCGTCTTTATTGATAAACTGCTTGATAGTCAGTGCTTCATAGCTTGGCTGTTGGCCGAGTTCTTGCCAAATAAAATGTTTTTCAGCTTCTTCTTGTATTCTTCCAAGCGAGCCTAATAGTACCCAAACATTACGTTTTATTTGTGTAAAAATGGTGTCAATGTGCATATAATCACGTTTTTGTGGTATTTTCACAATTGTAACCTTCTGCACAACGTTTTTCTCAAATAATAAATCTATGGCTTGTTTTGCGGCTTCAACCGAAGTTCGTTCGCTCACACCGATTAATAGATGATTGGGTGCAACCATCATTATATCTCCTCCTTCGAGTGTATTTAGTCGGCCTTCTTGCTCTTCCTCAGGAAGTAAAAAATGATTTTCATCTTCCGTAATTTCAATAATTTTTTCTTGTAAATCTTCAAACATCGAATGATTAAAGAATATATATTTTGCCAAAAGTGACTCTCGCGTTCGGGCATACTTAGCAGGCTTATTGAGCAGTAAATGGTCATTTACAACAATTCCAATATCACGGGTAAAAATCAGATTAGGAATTGGTGGATAAAGCATTTTATTATTCGGTAAAATACCGGTTATTAATACCCTTGCCAAATCGATATTTTGCATTTGAGCCATTTCGTTTTGAAATTGGTAGGAACATTCTTCTACCGCACAAACTGCCGCAATGAGCTGTGTACGAACTTCGGACATTTCGAGAATGTCAAAGAGCAGTTTCTCAAACTCAATTACTTTATCTGAATTAAAATACTTTTGGTTGAAAGGCTTATAAAAATCTCTTGATTTATCAGCATCAATTTCGTTGAGTTTTCCTTTAATCTTTTCGTGATCAAGGAAATACAAAAGGATTTTTACGTAAAAATCATATTCATCTCGACGCATGGTTTCGAGATGAACGATGTCTTCAAATAACCAATCTTGAGCTTTTGATGGTACAACTTTGCCCAAACCGCTATCTGGACTATGAATAATAAGGCGAAGTAAAGTGCCTACTTCTGACGATACGAATATATTATTGCTCATTTCATTTTTTGCGTTTTGCATTTAGTATTGACAACTTTTAATTGAAAGTAAAATAGGGAAATTTCCGAGAGCTAAGCGAAACATCGCCCTAAGCTAACGGCTGATTGCCAAAATCTATTAAAAATTAGTAAAACCCAAAATTTGCCATGAAGGCAAGCAATTGAAAGAAGAAAACTGAAATTTGATGTGTGCGGATCGTTGCTCGTTTACAGAAATGATGGTAAAGCCCAGTAGGATTTTCACTACAGTTGTCAACGAACCAAAGGCTGCTTTGGGCTATATTTTTTTGTATTACAATCATACTTCATTGCAATATTACAAATCATTGGCTTGATTTCAAAGGTTTTTTGAGCAAAAATCCTACCTATTGATGTTGAACTTTGATGATTGTGTAGGTTTTTAATTGGATTGAAATTGTCAAGTATTGTAGACTTATTTTTAGACGAAGGTAGATGAACACGGATTTTTAACCAATTTTCAAGAGGTTTGAGTTTGATACACTAGTCCCCTCAAGGTCTCGTGCCGAAGACCTTGAGGGGACTTAAAAAATTAATAATTGTTTAGGGTATATTACACACACCTTACTATATGAAATGGATTTTAAATGGCTAACAGTTCTTTATTTTCTGTTAATAGTAATAGTCAAATTGAACTCGGTCTCCAATTTTTATGCTGTATCCGGCATTCATTTCAGGAGTATAGGTTAAAATCGATCCATTCACGCTGTAGGCCGCATTGCTCACACGGCTTCCATTAATATACATTTTTATTGAACTGTTGCCTGATTTTATTTGTGATAGAATAAAGTTGGTTTGCCCTGACTGGGTTGCATTTAGCTCATCTGCCACTTCTCTAACCAATGTGGTTCTGAATACAGGCTGAGTCCATTCTAAAGTACCCGACCCAGTGCTAGTTAAAAAATCTCCGTTTCCACCATGGTTTTTTGGATAAGTTACCTCTCCCGCTGTAATCGTTCCACTAGTTTTCACATCGGTAACACTTGTATTGCCTAACTGAATAGTATTACTTGCAGCAACAGTTGCACTGTAGCCAATGGCAGTTGCATTTGTTAAATCTGGTGATGCAACATTTGCACCAAAACCTATGGCCGTATTTTTAGTACCTGTTTCGTTCAGGGCCAAACTATTCATTCCAATAGCAGTGTTAAAATCGCCAGTTATATTTTTCCGTAGAGCATTAACTCCAAATCCAGTATTAAAGTTTCCTGTTGTATTATTAATTAAAATTGCTTCCCCAAATGCACTGTTAGCGGTACCAGTCGTATTGGATGTTAATGAAAGATTTCCAAAAGCAGAGTTAGCGGTGCCAGTGTTATTTGAGTACAAAGCAAAGGTGCCGAAAGCTGCATTGTTTGATCCAGTGGTATTATTAGATAAACTTTTAAAACCAAGGCCAGTATTTCCACTTCCATTCGTATTTAATGGCAATACATTAATGCCTATCCCAACATTACCTATGCCAATATTTGTACTATTATCAGGTAAAGTATTTAATCCATTTGAAAAATTTTGTCCCGTCAGCGTATTACTCTCCCACAAATTATTTAAAAAAGCATCGCCATTAAAGTTCGTTGAATTACCAATATCAAACGGATCAGTATTTGTAGTAGTTTTAGTAAAAACATTATATCCAGCACTTGGGGTTGCCCAGGTTAAAGGTCCAAGCCCTGTTGAAGTTAATACTTGACCAGAAGAACCTGCAGCCAATAAACTAGTTAAACCAGATCCTGTTTGATAGGGTATTGATCCAGCTGCTCCTCCTGATATATTGTTGGCTGTTATTGCCGTGGTTGCTGTTGAGGCATTTCCAATTACATTTCCTACAATACCATTGCTAAATGTTTTTTCTCCACCAAATGTTTGAGCATTTTTAGTAACAATTCCTGGATTGCTTGCATTGGCTGGTGCTAAATTTAATACCCCACCAGAAGTAATGGATGCACCATTTTCATTAGCATTAGCACTTACAGACCCCATAGTAGTGGAGACCGAAACGGTCGTAGATCCAAGAGCGACCCAATTAGTACCTTTGTAAAAATAGTAATCACCATTTGTGCCACAATCTGTACAAAAAGCAAGAAGACCTTGAGCAGGACTTGAAATAGCCCTCATTTGTTCATTGGTCATACGTGGCAGCAAAAACCCTTTCGTAGTTGATTTTAAATCTAAAATGGCCGAAGCATTAGTGCCACCATTAGGATTTATTTCTATTGATTGGGCAGAAGCAAGGAAGGAGGTTAAAATTGATAGTAAAATAAGTGTTTTTTTCATTACAGCGGTTTTTTTAATGTTTTTGGTTTTATAGTTTAGGTGATAAATGCCTGTCTCATCTTGAAATAGCCTAACACCAAGGCATTATAACTTTGATGATCAAGCAGCACTTGGAACGCTCACAATTAGTTTCATAGTGTTTGCATTAGTCATCGTGGCTTTGGTTGCATCAAAAAACAGGATGTTTTGGTCGGACTTTCCATTAAAGCTAGTTACCATAATGGTTTCTGAGCTTATACTACTGCCAATCATTGATAGGAAACGGATGATGGTGGGAACTTGTACGTATGCTTCACTAAGCAGAGTAAAAACTACCGCGGTAAACCACAATGAAATCTGTCTTTTCATACAAAATTTAATCATTCAAACATTTAATTTTTGAATATTTGAAAATATACGAAGACAGAAGATGGTCAAATAAAAAAGTACGTGAAGTGGACAAATTCGACTCGGAAGTGGACATTAAAAGGGTTAATTTTCAGCGAGCCATTCCATAAAACGAGGTGTTTTTTCTTTACTTATCAATAATTGTTCTGAACAGGGAAGGGTTAAATTAATTAATAATTTACGTCCAAAATGCCTAGAAACGTCCTTGATGGCTTTGCGATTTACAATAAATTGCCGATTAATTCGAAAGAATTCTGGTGCTAATTTATTTTCTAGCTCTTCCAAAGATTTAAAAACAGTAAATTGACCTCCCTCCAAGGTATGTAATTGAACAACCTGGTTTTTAAGTTGTAATAAACCAATATTTACCACGGGTATGGGATAGATTTTATCACCTTGATGAACTAATAATGATTGAATTTTAGTCACTTTGGGTAATAATGAGGCCGAAAGATTAGTATAATCAATTGGGGGAGTACAAAATTTTTCTTTCAACAAGCGGTATTTTTCAAGCGAGTGAGCGATACTTTTTTTATCAAAAGGCTTCAAAATATAATCGATTCCATTATTTTCAAAAGCTTGTAAGGCATATTGATTGTAGGCGGTGCAAAAAATAATCGGTGAATTCACCGATACTTTTTTGAATATTTCGAATGAATACCCATCGCCTAATTGAACATCAGAAAAAATAAGATTATAGTCAACATTTGTTGAAAAATATTCAATTGATTGAGTAACGGTAGGCAAAATAGCAGTTATTTCAATTCCATAATTCAAAGATTGCAAATTGTGCCTTAGATCTTCTGCGGTGAGTATTTCATCTTCAATTATTACTATTTTCATTATTTTAAGCTTTGTGCATGCAAAATCGACAAATTTGTTTAAATTAAAAGACTAATAGAAAGTATTTTTATATTAGTGGAGGCTTATGATCGTGTACTGCTAACAGGGTTAATTGAACCTTAAAGTAATGCTGGTTTTTATTAATTATGATTGGTTGTCCAGTCTGAATTTTTATTCTTTCATTCAAATTGTTAAGACCTGTTTTTGAACTTGCCTCCTCTGTAAGGCGAGCCTGAATATTATTGATAATTGTCAGCTGATTACCATTTACTTCAACCCGAATCGTCAGTGGATTCAACTGACTCACGATATTATGTTTAAGTGCATTTTCTATTAAACTTTGCAAAGCAAAAAATGGGATTCTATTGTGAAGAGATTGAGGGTCAATCTTAGTTTCATAGTTTAAGCCATCTTGAAAACGTATTTTTTGTAAATCTATGTAGTCGTTACACAACAAAAGTTCATCTTGTAGCGATATCAAATCATCGGTTTGGCTAATACTCCCTCTTAAAAAATCTGATAATTTCATCAAATAACTTTCAGCAATCTGAGGGTTTACTCTTATTAAATATTTCAATGAAGACAAAGCATTAAACAGAAAGTGAGGATTTATTTGATTTTTTAAATTTGACAATTCTGTTTCTAAGCTATTAATTTTCAATTGATTATTTTCATTTTCTAATTGTAATTTAGTTTCAAAAGAATTAATCAACATATTAAATGTAAAAATCGCGGTATTGAAGCAAATAACACCGAGTACTCGAAAATACCCAAAATTTCGGGTTTTGATAATAAAAAGGTCTTTAAAAATTATATGTGATAAATACATACATAAAATAAGGCAAATGGTACTAGCAAGCCATTTCCACAAATATGATTTGAGCGATTGAATAAAAAAAGCAACAAATACAATATTTAATATCCAACTAATTAAGCCTAAAATAATAAAAATTGAAAAAACAAAAAAATAACGATTGAATGTTGTTTTAGTAGTTAAAACAACTGGTACTAATATCAATAATCCAATCCCTAGCGAGGTGATAAGAATGATTGGTAAACGTTTTAGAATTATATTTTTAATGATCATAGGTAAAAAAAATCTTCAAAAAAGAGTTAGGAGTGTAAAATGAGTTACACAAATTGTTAGGTGTCCTGTCCTTTAAATAGCTTGACACCAAGGAGCTAGATTATGATATTCAAATACCCTAATGTTCTCGTGCATATGACCTTGAGGCGACCAAAGAAGAAAACTGAAATACGGTGGGACTAACAGAAATGGCGATAAAGATCTGTAGGACTTTCACTACAGCTTCCTATTAGCCAAGGGTTGCTTAGGATTATATTTTTTTGTGTCACTGTCACATCTTATCGCAATTTTACAAATTAATGACTTTATTTCAAAGGTTTTTTGGGCAAAAAACCTAACTTTTGATGTGTAGCTTTGATAATTATAGAATATTTTTATTCGAATTAAGCGATCTATTAATTTTTTTTGTTTTTTTTCGTTTCGTCAGATGCTTCCGCACACCAAGTTTATTATAAAAATTTAACTTTACCTAAAATTGTGTTACGTATGAAATTTCGAGTATAGACTACCGTCCTAAAATAGTGCAGCAGGATTTGAATCGATGTTAGAGATGATTGCTCATTCACAGATTTCGTATAGTTTTATCTGCTATTGGCGAATATAGGTGGGAATAGATGTTTACTTATGCTTTAAAAATGCCTTGCTCTTTAAGTCCGGTATAGCAGATTCGGACTAACAAAAATTTGTTTGTATTTTATAAATTATTTGTCGAATCATACTAAAGTCGTTTTAAAATTATTAAAAACTTTAGCCGAGTTTATTCAAAAAAATCTGATACAAAGGAACAACAAAGCTTTATTTAGAGTTATTATAATTAGGAATAGCATCTTGGCTATTTTGATTGTATCTTTGCAAATTAATCAGAGTGCGAAATTGTATTTCGCAAATCGTTGAACTTTTATAAAATAGCGAAAGAATAAAATGCTTACTATCAGTAATTTACACGCAAGAATCGAAGAAAAAGAAATATTGCGTGGAATAAATTTAGAAATAAAGCCAGGCGAGGTTCATGCTATCATGGGGCCAAATGGTTCGGGTAAAAGTACTTTGGCATCGGTTTTGGCGGGTCGTGAAGATTATGAAGTAACTGAAGGTTCTGTTACATTCAATGGAAAAGACTTACTTGACTTAGCACCCGAAAAACGAGCTGCTGAAGGTATTTTTTTGGCATTCCAATATCCTGTTGAGATACCTGGTGTTACGACTATTAATTTCTTAAAAACAGCTATCAACGAAATTCGCAAGTATAATGGTCATGAGCCACTCGATGCCGCTCAGTTTTTAAAAAGAATGAGAGAGAAAGCAAAATTGGTAAAAATCGACGATGCTCTTTTGAAACGCTCGCTCAACGAAGGATTTTCGGGTGGAGAGAAAAAACGCAACGAAATTTTCCAAATGGCCATGCTTGAGCCAACTTTGGGTCTTTTGGATGAAACCGATTCAGGTCTTGATATTGATGCTCTTCGTATTGTTGCGGAAGGTGTAAACCAATTACGTGATGGAAAGCGTTCGTTTGTGGTAGTTACTCATTATCAGCGTTTGCTCGATTATATCGTGCCAGATTTCGTGCACGTACTTTATAAAGGTCGTATAGTAAAATCTGGAACTAAAGAATTAGCTCTTGAATTAGAAGAAAAGGGCTACGATTGGATTAAAAACGAAGTTGACGCACTCGAAATAGCATAGTTATTGAATCAGTGAATGATAGAATTAATGAATAAAAGAGTTTTGAATATTCTATCATTCATTCAATGTATCATTCATAATTGATTTTATGCAGAAAATTCAAGTTAAAGATTCTCCGAAGCCAATGGGGCATTATTCGCAAGCGATTGTGAGTAATGGAATGCTTTTTACTTCTGGAATTTTGCCAATAAAAATCAATACCTCTGAAAAACTACCAATCGAGTCAAGTATTGAAGAGCAATTAAATGTTGTTTTTGATAATTTGAATCAGATTTTGCAAGAAGTAGGGATAAGTCCTGATAAAGTGATAAAAGCTACAATTTATATTTCAGGAGGTGAGAATTGGGGAATTGTGAACGAACTTTATGCAAAATATTTCGGAGAACATCGCCCAGCACGCTCAATCATTCCAGTGCCAGAACTGCACTTTGGATATAAAGTAGAATTAGAAGCAATTGCAGAATTGTAGAACAATTTTTCCGAAAAGGTTCGGAGAAATGGATATAGAAAATTTTGAAAAATGAGTTCGATAGAAAATAAAGACACTTCAAGTCTAAAAGCAGAATTAATCGCTGATTTTCATTTGTCACAAGCAAAACTGAATGGTAAAGCAACTTTGCCTATCCATCAATTGCGTGGTGAAGCAATGCAAAATTTTGATAATTTAGGTTTTCCAACCATTCGAAATGAAGAATGGAAATATTCGAATGTAAGCAATTTAGTAAAACAAACATTTGATTTTCATACCAAAACCGAGTTTAATCAAGCTGATCTTGATAAAATTCCGTTACCGCGTCTTATTGGAAACGTTTTGTATTTTATCAATGGCGTTTATAATGCCGAACTTTCGCAGATTGCTACACCTGAAAATAAACTAAAAGTTATTCCATTTTCGGAGGCATTAGCCCATCAACCTGAATTAATCGAGGGTTATTTTGGTAAGTATGCCAACTATGAAACCGATGCTTTCACAGCTCTTAATACAGCTCTTGCTAATGATGGTGTTGTGGTGCAAGTAGCTGATAATAAGATCGTTGAAGAACCAATTATTTTGAGATTCATCTCGGATGTGCGTACGTCAAATGTTGGTTCACAACCTAGAAATTTGATCATCGTCGGTAAAAATTCACAAGTGAAAATTGCCGAGGCGTATCGTACAGTAGGAGATAATGCAGCATTTGTAAATACGGTTACTGAGATCATTGTTGATGAATCAGCAATGGTTGATTATTACAAAGTGCAGAGTGAAAGCAATAAATCATATCACATTGGCACTACACAGGTTTACCAAAAAGGGCGTAGCTATTTTTATTCAGCAACCGTAACTTTGAATGGTGGTTTTGTTAGAAATAACCTTAATGTAGTGCTTGATGGAGAGCATATCGAAAGTCATTTGTTTGGCTTATACGTACCAAATGGTAAGCAACATGTTGACAATCACACAGTTGTTGATCATAGAAAACCAAATTGTGAAAGCCACGAGCTTTACAAAGGAATTTTGATGGACAAATCGACTGGAGTTTTCAATGGTAAGATTTTCGTAAGAGAAGACGCTCAGAAAACAAATGCTTATCAAAACTGCCGCAATGTTGTAACGTCTGATGAAGCGACAATGAATACTAAACCCCAATTAGAAATTTGGGCAGATGATGTAAAATGTTCGCACGGAACAACAACTGGTCAATTGAATGACGAGGTAATTTTCTATATGCAGTCGAGAGGTATTCCTAAAAAGGAAGCGATTCGTTTGCAACTCTTGGCATTTGCACAAGATGTAGTTACACAAATCAAAATTGATTCAATCAGAGAATATATAGAAGAATTAATTTTGGAAAAACTGGAAGGAGCTTGATCAAATAAATTAAACCAAAAATGCCTCATAATCGATAATTATGAGGCATTTTTGGTATATAACTAGAATAATAAGTATTGTTTATTCCTTTAATTCACCTTCCCACTTAGCTACAACTGCGGTTGCAACGGCATTTCCAGCTACTGATGTTGCCGAGCGACCCATATCCAACAACCAGTCAACAGCCAAAACTAAGCTGATACCTTCTTGTGGAAGACCAAACATGGTGAGTGTGCCTGCAATAACAACCAATGATGCACGTGGCACGCCCGCAATACCTTTACTAGTAAGCAGTAGCGTAAGCAACATTGTCACTTGTTGGCCAAGCGTTAGTTCGATACCGTAGATTTGAGCGATAAATCCTGTTGCAAAAGTCATGTACATCATTGAGCCATCAAGGTTGAACGAGTATCCTAAAGGCAAAACAAAACTAATTATACGTTCTGATATACCAAATTTTTTGAGTTGTTCAATTTGTAATGGCATTGAAGCTTCCGAACTTGCGGTACTGAAAGATAAGAAAAGAGCATCTTTTACATACTTCAACAATTTCCAATAATCTATTTTTTGTGTAATACATATTATCCACAAAACAACTACAATGAAAAAAGCCAACGTTGCAAAGAAGCAAACGATTAAATATAAATAACCACCTAATACGCCTAAACCTTTCGATGCAATTACCGCAGCAACCGATCCAAAAACAGCATAAGGTGCAAATGTCATTACATAGCCTACAATCTTAAACATCACCTCCGAAATTGCATCAAGTGCTTTGGTGACGCTTTTTCCTTTTTCGCCAATAGCAGCCAATGCCACACCAAAAAATAATGAAAATACAACTATTTGTAAAACTTCGTTGGTAGAAAGTGCCTCAAAAATACTTTTTGGAAAAACGTGTGTAATAAAGTTTTCAAGCGTCATTTTTTTTGCTTCAACTCCGGTGTCTGTTCCTGTACTTGGCAAGTCAAGCGTCATTACTTTACCAGGTTTCATCAGATTTACAGCAATTAGACCCGTAACTAATGAAAGAATTGTGGCGAAATAAAAATAACCCAATGTTTTTAGTCCGATACGCCCAACCACCTTAAAATCTCCCAATTTGGCAATTCCTACGGTAAGAATAGAAAATACCAAAGGCCCTAAAATCATCTGAATTAGGCGTAAGAAAATCTTTGAGAGCAATTGTAAATACGAACTCCAATCTTTGATACCTTCATTGGCTTTAAGCTGCTCGGGTGAAAGTAAGGCGGCATCTTTAATACTAAATTGCCCTAAATCGAAGTGATTGTGGATGAAATAACCGACAATGATACCGAGCGTCATGCCGATGAAGATTTTCCAAGTAATGTTTAGTTTCATAGTGTAATACTAAGCACCCCGCCCCTAAAGGAGAGCTTTTTTAACCTTCCTTTAGGGGCGGGAGGCGAAAAATTTTCGATAAATTGGTTGGCGATAAAGGAATTGAAGATACAAGATAGGATAAAAAATGTAATCTGTCAAAATAGTGGGCGTTCGAAACTCAATTTCATCAATTATTATACTTCCTGAGCCGTTCGGCGAAGTGGTGTCTCGGACTATCCGGTGCTTATGTTTCCAGTATTTTAGAAAAAAAGGAAGCGTTACTCCTTCATCAATAAAGTATGATTCTTCTACCGATAAATAAGAATCAGTGATTTTGCTGACCCAAAGTTGCCGTAAAATAAAAAAATTTAGTTCAAATGTTACTTTTTCACCAACTTCCTGTCCAAAGCTTATCAGTTTCACTGGAGGAAATGGTGGAGTCAGTTTTAAAAGTAATTTATCATTAAATTGATTCCACACATCATTAACCGATTGATTTACAACGGTTGCGATATTTATTTTCATTGTTTTTTGTTTTTTAGCGTGTGAAACGAAATAGTTTAAAAAAATCAAAATAATTTGAGTTGTAGGTTCGAAAAAAGAAATACTATTATATACGAATCGAAAGTCAGAGTTTTTAGGGTAAAATTATTAAATATATTTTCAAACTTTTATTATCTTATTTAAACCCCAAAAAGAAGTGATATGTTTTTAGAAATTGATAATAGTCTTGGTAATTTAATTCTGATATATCCACTACAAACATTGTTGATAGTTATATTAATCGTTTTGGGCATATTTGAACTTTATCATTTTTTTAAAATTAGAAGGTTTTTTTAATAGCGGCCGAAATTTCGTCCACCGGAAATGTTTTAAGCAGATGATGTTTCTTCATAGTGGTAAGAGTTGTTCACGAAGGGCCGTTTCGACTGAAACGGCATTTTTGTAAGAGATTTTATAAGGTGTACTTCGTTTTTTATTATAATTATTAGGTAATAAGATTGAAATATTCGACAAATTTGGAAATAGCTAAATAGCTCTGCATTAGCTTATGCTCCTAATAATTATCTGTCAACTTTTCGTAGACTTTTTTAAAAATTAACCTTAAGGTTTATAATAGAGACTATGCCAAATTCTTGGTTCTTCCTCGAGTTTCATAAAAAAATTCACAAAGAAGAAATACATATTGTGATTATGCTAAAAATGATAATTTAAAAGTCTTTTTGGGTATTAAAATTGGTGTTATTGTTGATATTTTTGTATAAAAATATCTTAAGTGTTGAGTATATTTTTTTTAAATAATTTGGCATCAAATGTTAAAAAAGTAACTATGTTAGATACTCAATTATTATTTAAAGGTTTTTAGAACTACTAGAAAATAGTTGTTAGAAAAAGTGGGAGGAAAAAACTCTTTTTTTCTTTTTTAAAAATAAAGTTTACCAAGTGTTATTTTACAATTATTTACCTATTAAGTATTGTAACATAAGAAATCAGTCAATAATTAAAAGATAGAGTATTAATAATCAATAAATTAAAAAGTGAGTTTGTATTGCTATTTTTTTCTCAGAGCATCTAAAATAATTTGATGGTAAATTTCGGTCTTTATCTATTTTTTGAATTAGAATTCTCGTTTAGTTAGCTAAAAGGAGTTTTATTGTTGTAATTTATTCTTTTTAACTTTTTGGTTAAATTGGGACTTTATCATTTTTTAATGATAAGTAGGTTTTTAAACATTGGTCGAAACTTCGGCTACCGTAAATGTTTTAAGTTGATGATTTTTCATTATAGTGGTTAGGGTTGTTCGCAAAGGGCCGTTTCGTTTGAGACGGCTTTTTTGTTTACGAATTTTATGAAGTGGATTTCGCTTCATATTATAAATGTACCGTAATGAGGTAGAATTATTCGACAAATTTGAAAAATAGCTAAATAGCTGTCTATTAGCTTATTATCTTAAGCGTACTTGTTGACTCTTTGTGTATTTTTAAAAAAATGAAACGTATAGCTTATTATAGAGATTTTGACAAATCATTGGTTCACCTTAGAGTTTTAGAAATCTTGATATTACGAAAATTCATAGAGTTAATTTACTAAAAATGACAATTTAATAGCCTTTTTGGGTATTAAAACTGGTGCTATTTTTGCTTTTTTGGCGTCAAAATCGCTAAAATGTTAATTATATTTTGTACTCGCATATTTAGGCATCAAATAGTTCTAAAACAATGTTGTTTTGTGCTCGATTATGATAAAAAGCTAGTGAAATTATTAGAAAGGAAAAACATTTTACCGCTTTTTAAATTAATGGTTGCAATTTCCTATTTTCTGATTATTGGCCTATTTAAGTATTGAAATGTAAAAAACTATTTACAAATTTTAAATAAAGGATTGATAATCAACAAATTAAATCATTTGATTTTGATGCTTATTTTTTATTCATTAAAAATTATTTTAGATAAAATATTGGCCCTAATTTATTGTGGTCAATGTTTATGCTTGTTTTTTCTAAAATCTTCAATTCGGCATTTTACTACAGTTACTCAAATTCGTATTTTCTTTCCGTTACCTCAAAAGAGTTTTATCGTCTAAAAAATGTTGAATCTCTATGTTTTGTTTATGATTTGACCAATACCTAATAAACATAGCATAAAAAAATATATGGCATAAAAAATATGAGAGTTTTTACACAATCTCAGGAATGAATTTTTTAGAAAAAAGCTCAAATGTAAAATATAATTCCTGATACTTTATCATGGCTGTCGGATAGAGTGAAGAGTTGGTTTTGAAGCTTTTATTGGTTTTTTGAAAATAGTAGATTAGTTATTGAAAAGTCTAAATATAAACCATTGTATAGATTTTATGAAGAAAGGTTTTTTTCTCTTTATTGGCATTATTGTTTCTTATATTGCCTCTTCTCAACAACAAAACGATAGTGATAGAGGTATTTATGAATCATTCGTAATACTGAATAAAAATGGTGGTGGTAATGTGCACTATGACTTACAAACTGACAAATCCTCAAATCCAAATTTTGAAGGGTCCTTAGGTGTTTTTGGTGCTGGCTGCTCATTGATTATTTCAGGTGGAGAAAATAAAACCTATACATGTAATGGGTGCATTTTGGCCAATGGAACTTTCTTTTATAGAATTTATCCGAGTGGCGAAAGTGCACCTAATTTTTCAGAATTCACTTTGGGTTTGGCCTCAAACGATGCAGGTGGATGTGGGGGGAATCAGACCTGGAGAAATGACTCAGAGAGTGTCAATGTTTTACATGGGCGAGCTTCAGGAACTTATGTAATTGAGATTTTGACACAAAATCCAATAAGCGGCGGGTGTCCAGGGCTGACACTTTTTTCGAATAATAATAGTGCTAACTATAAAGCCACCTTTACGATTGTAGGGCCGCCCACTCTACAAACAAGTGCTTCGGTGTGTTTGGGAAGCTCTGTAACGCTTACAGGGTCGTGTGAAAGTGGAACACCAAAATGGTCAACTGGGGAAATAGCAGCGGTGATTTCGGTTAGCCCAACAATAAATACTACTTATACTGCTACTTGCAAAACTGTAGAAGGTTGTGAAAGTTTGGCGAGTTCGTCGGTTGTGGTAACCGTTAATAGTTTAAGTATTATAGACCATCCAATAACTCAATTTGATTGCGAGCCAAATAGCATTCGTTTTTTGGCAAATGCATCAACCACCAGTACAGGTACGGGTAGTAGTATTATTTATCAGTGGCAAAGAAAACTTGCTACTGAATCAAGTTTTACAGGACTGTCAAATACTTTACCGACACTATTTTCTGGAAATATTCTTCAAGTTTCGCCTACAGGTAGCCCTAATATTTCAGGAACACAATTTAGATATATAGCAACAGATGGTAATGGCTGCAGTGTAACTTCAAATCCTGCCACATTATACCTCAATAATGTTGGAACTATAACCAACAATTCGGTTTGTGAAAATACGGATTATACTCTGACATTACCAATATCCACAGAGGTTATTGCTAATGTTTTAAGTTATCAATGGGAGGTTTTGGATGCAACTGCAAATACTTGGGAAATTGTTAGCAATGGCGGAGGAATTTCGGGTGCTACGACACTGTCCCTAAACTTTACAAGAATACCTTCAGTTCAGGATGGCAAAAAATATCGTTGTAAAGTTGTTTTTAATGTTAGCGTCAATAACGATAACGATGGTTCAATAAATCAAGGTGCTGCAATTACCTGTTCAAGAACCTCCGCAGAGGTTACACTTAATGTTAAGCAAATTCCACCTATCCCATCAATAAACACAATATCTCCTCAAAATGCTTGTTTTGGAGCCTCAATTACGCTCAATTCTACAGGCTGTTCCGGTGTGGGCGGAACTACCTCTTGGTATGAAAATGATGCATTAGTTTCATCTACTGCTATTTATAAATTTACACCTTTGGCAGTTAGTTCAAAATCATACAAGGCTCGCTGTACAAAAAGTGGTTGTGAAAGTTCTTTTTCTACTAATATAGTTGTAAATATTAATCCAGTTCCAATCGTATCAGCTGTTACGATAAATCCAGCTTCGGCAGTTGTTTGCCAAGGCAATAATGTTGCTCTCACCTTGGCAAAAGAGTTGGTTACAAACAAGGTAAGATGGTATAATCAGGCTGTTGGTGGAGCTGCGGTTTCTTCAAGTTCAGCAACTACAACCAATTCTCATACCTATAATATTCCTCTTTCAGTTATATTACCAATCAATTCAATCACACCCAATGTTTTGAATTATTGGGTAGAACAAGAAAATACTTATGGATGTATAAGTCCTCGTACTCAAAAAAGTTTCACGATAAATCCTATTCCATCAGCACCAAGTGTTACAAGTCCAGTTAATTACTGTCAGAATTCGCCTACTATTAGCCTAAGTGCGACGCCAACAGGAAGCAATAGCCTATTTTGGTATGGAACGAGTGCTTCTGGTGGCATTTCCAGTGGTTCTGCAACAATACCAATATCTTCTTTTTTAGGAACAACCTCTTATTACGTTAGTCAGAAAAATAGTTACACATGCGAGAGTACGAGATCTTCAATTAATGTGGTTGTAAATTCAATACCAAATGCTCCAGTTGCCCCAACAACAATTTCTTATTGTAAAAATAATATTTCATCTGCACTTTCTGCTGCGGCAACAGGTGCTAATATATTAATATGGTATGATGTAAATGATAACATTCTGGGTTCGGCACCAACTCCAAATACGACAATTGTTGGAGTTCAAATTTTTAAGGTAAGTCAGAAAAGTCCAGCACCATCCAATTGTGAAAGTCCCAAAACTACAATTACAGTTACAATTAATGATTTACCACCAGCACCATCGGTAACCGACGCAGTTGGGTACTGCAAAAACGCCTCAGCTACAGCACTTTCCGCTACCGCAATGAGTACGAATGCATTACTTTGGTATGGAACGAATGCTGTAGGTGGAACAGCAAGCGGAACTTCTCCAACTCCTATTACAACTTCGGCCGGTACAACAGCTTATTATGTAAGTCAAATAGATGCAAACAAATGCGAAAGTTTGAGAGCAAAAATTGATGTCGAAATTACTCCAAGCGTTTCTGCAACTATTTCCGGAATAAATGCTTTTTGTATGAGTGGGGTGTTGAATAAATCTACCACTTTGACTGTTAATCCTACTGGTGGAAATGGCTCATATACATATCAATGGCAAAACTTATCTGGTAATATTAATTCAGCCATATATCAGACGTATGAAGTAAATAATATGGTTCAAGCTGGAAATTCGGAAACTTTCAAAGTAATTCTGACCTCTGGTTATTGTATAACTTCTGCGAATTTGAACGTAACTAAACAAGGCTGGAGTGATGTTCCGAATGTTTCTATTAGTCCTATTGGTGATATATGTGGAAATGGTTCAAAAACGCTAAGTATTAATAGTCCCAATGCTGGTACTTATAAATGGTATGAAGATGCAAATTCTTTAACCCAAATTGTGGCAGGAACAATTTTTTCTACGCCGAATTTGACCTCAACTAAATCATATTATGTAGCTCGTGAACAACAGATTACAGCAAATCTTACTTGCCAGACTGACAGAACTATCACAACAATTAATGTAAATTTAAGCCCCGAAACCCCAATTATTGTAAATTCTGCTAATAAAACTCGTTTTTGTAATACCGATTCAGGATTTTCTTTATCAGTTTCCTGTACATCGGGTAGTGGTCAATATCGATTAAATAATGGTGCTTGGACAAGTGGAAATTTGATTTCAATTACTCCTGCTAACTATGCCTCTTCCATTACTCTTGATTATGATTTCAAATGTTCGTTAAATGCAAGTTGCCAGAGTGCAATGTCTTCGACCAGTGTTACCATAAGCCCTGCACCAAACGCACCTATGATTTCAGGTAATACAAATATTTGCTCAGGAACATCAACAAACTTAAGTGCAAGTGGTTGTTTAGGAACAGTAGTTTGGTCAAACGGTACTAGTGCCAATGACATAACAGTTTCTACTTCAGGCATATATTATGCCACTTGTACCCTAGGTGGTTGTACGAGTGTAGCCTCATTAACGCAGACAACCATATTAAATGCCATTTTACCGGCACCTACTGTGATTTCAGATGATATCGATAATATCGTATGTGCTGGTACAAATGTAAAGTTAAGCGTAAGTGATTGTGCGGGTACAGTGGTTTGGTCGAATGGCATAATAGCCACAACAATATTGGTTTCTTCTTCTGGTACCTATAATGCTACATGTACGGTAAATGGTTGTACGAGTGTCGCCTCAACAACGCAGACGATTGTAATAAATCAAAATCCTGCTATTTCTCTTGGCTCAATTAACAGTGTTTGTAATACTGCCACTAGCGTTGATTTACCATTCAATACAATATCTAATAACCCAGATAAATATATTCTAACTTCAAATATGACAGGTTTTATGGCAGTTTATGATGCTCCATTATCAGCTTCACCAATTAGAATATATATTCCTTCAGGAAAAACCGGTAATCATTCTTTTGTGCTAAGTATCAAAAATAGTACAACCAAATGTACAAATTCGCAAACTTTTGACTTGACTGTTTTACCTGTTTTAATTGCAGGAAGTATAGAGAATTCTTCAAATACAATTAATTGTTCTGGCTATAATGCCGGAGTAATTACGAATATGAGTTTGGCTAGTGGTGGAAAGACTAATTATATTTATCAATGGCAATCATCAACTGATAATGTTAATTATATAGATATTTCGGGTGCAAATTTGACGACATATGATCCACCAGCTTTGACTCAAACAACGTATTATCGTAGAAAAGTAAAAGATGCTTGCGGAGATGAAGCCATTTCTTCAAATGTACATCGAATACAAATTGTATCCGACCCACAGATTACGATTACTGATGTTACTGACCGCATAATTTGTTCTGGAAGTAATTTCAGCATACAAGCTACAGTAATTGGTGGTTCGGGAACATGTACGCCAATATGGCAATCTTCAAGTACACAGTCTGGTACATATATTAATGAACAAGTGGGGGGATTAAGTTTTACTGCATTCTTAACAAATGTTACTAATGCTCCAACCGCCAAGTATTACCGTGCAATTTATGCTTGTAGCGGAGCTGGTTCAGGGGCTTGTAATCAAGGATTTTCATCGGTCGTAAAAGTATCGATAAATCCAATTCCTAATACGCCAACTATTACACCTTTTTCTAGTATTATTTGCCCATCTCAATCGACTACCTTAACAGCCAGCGGATGTAATGGAATCGTTCTATGGGGCGGGGGACAAACCGGAAGTACACTATCTATTTCTGATGCAGGGACTTATGTTGCTAAATGTACACTTAACAGTTGTATAAGTGCGAGTAGTTCGGTTAAGGTTACATTAGCATCTGGAGGTACTCCAATTACGCCACCGGTAATTAGTGGATCCGCTACAATCTGTAGTGGTGTATTTACCAATCTAATTGCCTCAAATTGCTCTGGCTCGATTAATTGGAGCAATGGACAAACTGGAACCTCAATCAGAGTTAATCCTTTAAATTCAACGGATTATACCGCTACGTGTTTTGATGGCACTTGTACGAGTAATAGTAGTAATAAAATTACAGTAACTGTTAATTCTTTTCCAATAATCGCAACCCAGCCAAAAAATCAAGCGGACTGTAATGGAAATTCGGTAACTTTTACGGTAGCTAGTACTTCGATTACAAATTATCAATGGCAAAGGAAAAATTCAAATGGAGTTTTTATTGATATTGCTAATGCTGTCTCTAATACCCTGACTATTAGCAATGTTGGCAGTATAACCGACCCGAATCAAACAGAATATAGGGTTGCAGTATCAAACGAAAATTGTAGTGTAACCTCAAACGTGGCTGTACTTACAGTAAATTCGCTTGTAGGAAGCCTTGCTGACCAAACTATTTGTGATGGAGCAAATGTAAGTTTCAATTTATCAAATATTAGTTTTTTGGGTAGTATCCAAAGTTACCAATGGCAAAGAAGATTAGGAATATCTGGCACATGGAATGATATCGCAGGAGCAACAACTACCATCTTAAAAATCAATGCCGCAACCAACGCTGATGAGCAATATTATCGTTGCAAAGTTAATTTCACAGCTGGAGGTTCAACCTGTGCAAGATATACAAGCGAAGATGATTCAAATGGTGCAAAATTGACTGTTTTGGTAGCATCTAGGCCCACAATTTCAGGCACAAATGCCATTTGCAAGGGTACAAATACAACGCTTACTGCCAATAATTGCGAAGGAATAATCATTTGGTCAAGTGGACAATCAACCGCTAATATTACGGTTTCACCAGTCGTAAATACTTCATATACAGTTAGTTGTACATCAACACAATGTGGATTTATTATTACATCAGCACCTTACTCAGTTGCAGTAAGTGAAACGCAGCCACCCGAAATTATTACGAATGATGTAATTTTGCCAGCCACATTAACTTTTGCAGCACGAACAACCGTTCCAAACGCAACATTAATGTGGTACAATCGGGCAACAGGTGGAATAGGCACTTCGACTGCACCATCGTTTTCGGCAGTTGGTTCATATTCATATTGGGTAACTCAAACCAACCCAATCACAGGTTGTGAAAGTGCCAGATCACCAATTATTGCAAAAGTTTTAGATCATTTTCGTATTACCCAACAACCAACCAATCAAGTTGATTGTAAAGGGAATTCAGTGTTTTTAGCTGTCTTAGCGGTTGGACCAAATCCACTGTTTACTTATCAATGGCAGCGAAAACGTCCAAATGAACCTGATTTTGTCAATTTAGATGAAGAAGTAAATGGAATCAAAGGCTGGTATGCACGTATAATGACTGTTTCAAATGTGGGTAATATCAATAATCCAGACAAAACACAATATCGGTGTATAGTTAGTAATAACGGAGAATTTATAACTTCCGAAATTTCTACATTAACCGTAAACTCATTGGAAGGCTCAATGCCAAATTTGGGTGTTTGTGTGGGTGGAGACAATGAATTTAACTTACAAAATTATTTTATAATTAAAGGAAATGTAGTAAACTACCAATGGCAAACTCGACTTGGAACAAGCGGTGCTTGGACAGACTTAAATGATGGAAATGGGATTTCGGGAAGCAATAAAAGCATATTAAAATTTATAAATACCACTTATGATCAAAGTGCTTACTATCGTTGTTTAGTGAAATTTAACACTCAAGGTTTTGAATGTACTGAATCAACCGATGCTGCGAAGCTCATTGTTAGCGGTTTTCCTCCGGCACCATTGGTTTCGAGTATATTTTATTGTCAAAATGCAAACACTGTAAGATTGAAGGTTGATAGTCCGAATCAGAATCTTGTTTGGTATTCACAAGAAACAGAAGGTGTTGGAAACAAAACAGCTCCAACGCCTAATTCAAGTATTGCGGGAGTTTTTAAACATTATGTTGCAGACCGAACCAACGAAGGTTGCGAAGGCCCCCGATCTACAATAAGTGTTGAAATAGGTGCGACCCCTGCCTCTCCAAAAAACACCACACCAACGAGTGTGAATGAAGGAAATTTACTAACTATGTCAGCCGAAGGAAATCCTTCAGAAAGCCAAGTTTTACGTTGGTACACTTCGCCGACAATCACAACATTTTCGATAACTGCTCCGTCTTTTACATCCGCAGGAACTTACACACGTTATGTGGCTCAAGTATCCGCTTTTGGATGTGTAGGTCCTCGCACACCTATTACAGCCACTATTATTCCTAGTCTTAAATTTACCAAACAACCACTTTCTCAAGCCGATTGTGAAGGTAATTCGGTTACATTTGCGGTTTCGGCTATCGCTGCAAGCACCATCACTTACCAATGGCAACGTCAAAAGCCAAACGAAACAATTTTTAAAGATTTGCCAAACGCAAACTCTAATTTGCTCAAAATTAGCGATATAGGGAATGTAGAAAATCCAGATCTAACAAAATATCGCTGTCAAATCAAGGACGATAAAAATTCGATGTTTTCAGAAGAAGCAATTTTGACTGTAAATCAGATTGTAGGAACATTGGAAACCATTAATCTATGCGATGGCAAAGCAGGTAAACTAACATTCAATAGCTTAAGCATAACTGGCAAGACAGCCGAATATCAATGGCAGAAAAAAGTATTAAACTCCTATAAAGATATTCCGACGAATCCCAATGGTGAAGCAGTTATTAACGAAGCAGGTACATATCGTGGAAAAATCACATATATAGTCGATAAAACATTAACCTGTTATCGAACTACAACTGACGTGAAAGTAGAAGTAAAGCCAATACCTACAGCTCCGCAAGTTGCCAATCAAAATGCTTGTTTGAATACTCCAATTGATATTGCACAGGGAGTTACCAGCAACAATTCTTTACTTTGGTATGAAACAGTAACTGATACAACTGGTGACAAAGTCATTCCTAAAATTGATTTTACTAAACTGGGTAAAACAATTTTTTTTGTAAGTCAAATAAATAATTTTGGCTGTGAAAGCGAGCGAAAGTCTTTTGATATAATAGTTTCTGCCATTCCTGAAAAACCAATCACCACTGACTTGTCTTATTGTCGAAATGCTACAAGTCTTGTTCTTACCGCAACAACTACTACTATTCAAAATCGTATACTTTGGTACCCGTCACTAACAGCCAAAGAGATGTACATACTTACACCTACTCCAAGTACAAAACTTGATGGTGAATTTACTTTTTTTGCTTCTTCAAAAAACATCGTAGGTTGCGAGAGTGAACGAGTTCCTTTAAATGTTTCGGTTGCTCCATGCATCGCCACGTTTGAAAGCAATTTCAATAATTGTATTCAAGTTTCTGCCGATAGCGTAAAGGGCAATCAATGGTTTGATTTATATGATAATGCTGGGCGTTTGTATGCTTCTGTCAATCCGAATGGTCTTAATTTAGGAAAGGTTTTAATTTCAATTCGCCATTACGGAAGAGGCAGCACTGTCATTCCAACTACCCACAATGATACTAAATTGATGACTCGTTATGTCGATTTTCAAAGTTCTATATTAAATGAGTTTGATTCGCCCGTATCATTGCGAATTTATTACTTAAATGATGAGTTGAAAGATTATAAAACTGCAACAAATCTGCCAAATCTGACTATTAATGATTTCAATATTGTGCATTATGATGGAATAAGGGAAGACTGTGGATTCGAGAACAACGATAATTTTGTAGAAGGAGAAAGCTACGTTATTTATAAAAACATTTTTGGAAATCAAATTGCTAAAGATTTCTTTTATCTCGAATTTGATGTAAAAGAGTTTTCAGAAATTGGTGCAACTGCTAATGATTATACCGAAATAGTATTAACTGCTAAAGAGACCGAAAAACAAACAGTACAACTCAATTGGAAGAGTAAATTTGAAATAAAAGCCGAAAAATATATAGTAGAACGCAGTAATGACTGTAAAAACTTTACGAAAATTTGTGAAGTCAAGGCTAAGGGTACAAGTAGCTTTTATGAAAATATTGATTTTCAACCAATGTCAGGCAAAAATTGCTACCGCTTGGTTTATATCGACAAAGATGGAACAAAGAAATTTCTTGATACAATTGAGTTAAATTTCACAGGAAAAGACCCAGTTTGTTCAGTTTTCCCGAATCCGTGGGCAAAAGGAGATGAGATAAATCTATACCTAAGAAATATCAAAGAAAAAGAAATCAAACTCTATGATATGCTTGGGCAAGTGTTTTCGTTTAAAATGAATAAAAATGAGGCTCAAATCATCAAAATTCGTCCAGACGTACATTTAAGCAAAGGCATACATTTTGTAGTGGTAGTGGGTGAAGATGGAAAAAAATGTGTACAAAAAGTTGTAATTAATCCTTGAGCATTAGTATATATGATTTTTTTTAAAAAGTCAGTTTATTCATTTGTCGAAAAAAGGTTTCTATGCAAATTTGTATTAATTTTGCAAGTCGAATTCAAGTAATGAAAGAATGAAGAATTTTAATTTAAAATCATATCATGTAAGAGGAATGAATGCCTCGACAGAGGCAGAAAAACTGGCAATTAATCAAGAACTGAAAGAGTTATACGATAGTCTTTCGGAAGAAGATAAAAAAGATTTTAATTATCAGTTGCAAACTTTTCTAGTAAAAGAAATGGCAGCCATAAAATCAGTTTATGATGCCACTAAAACTGATGATTTGAATTAAAAAAAACGGCTAAGATGTTTTAATTCTTAGCCGTTTTTGTGTCTGTTAGCTAAAATAATCTATCTTCAGATTCATCAAGACTTTTTTCTAAGTGTGATGCAATTGTTCTATAAAATTTGCCTAAGCGTTCCTGCTTTTAAAGAATTATTATTAAGGATACTTTCAGAACTTTTACCTTTTTCATTGGTTTGAATTCTTAGGTGACTTCCATTCTGACGCACATCTCCATAGCCAAATTGACGTAAAAGTTTGCTTTGTTCTTTGCCTGTTAATTCTTTGGGTAACATACTCAAAAAATAAAGACCTCTTGCCTAATAAATTGCATAATTACTTTATGAGGCATCTCAAGGGGATTATCGAAATGGCATTCTAGAGCATCTTTATCATATATTTCAATTCATAAATGGCTTGACCTTGAGTTATAATATGTTCATTATCAAAAGCATAAGCCTCTGCTACATATCCACCCTCTTCGATATCTTTTTCGACTTTAAAAACTATCTATTTCATTAATTTTGATTGAATGAAATCAAAATAATCATGAAAATTATTTTGGCAAACTCAAATTCCTTCCAAAATCCTCTCCATGCTCACAGCATAACCGATTTTTTCCTTTAATTCTGAAATCGAAACACGCTCTTGGCTCATTGAGTCACGGTGGCGAATTGTCACGGTATCATCTTCCATTGTTTGGTAATCAACCGCAATACAAAATGGCGTTCCGATTAAATCTTGGCGGGTATAACGCTTTCCAATAGCACCGCCATCATCATAAACTGTACGGAATGAAGACTTCAGCGAACTGGCAATGGCCTCCGCTTTTTCTGCCAAACCATCTTTTTTTACCAATGGCAATACAGCAGCCTTGAAAGGTGCTAATGCTGGGTGAAGTTTCAAGTAAGTTCTTTCTTTGTTTTCTTTGCCTTCTTCACTACTCGGAATTGTCTCTTTCGTGAGAGCATTGCAGAATGTCGCCAAAAATAAACGGTCTGCACCCACAGAAGTTTCTACAACATAGGGAATATAATTTCCGTAAGGTTTTCCATTTTCATCAAGGTCGGCATCGAAATACTGTTGCTTTTTCTTCGATAATTCTTGGTGATTTCTTAAATCAAAATCTCCACGGGCGTGAATACCTTCCATTTCTCTGAAACCAAAAGGGAACTCATATTCAATATCAACGGCAGCACTGGCATAGTGAGCCAATTTTTCGTGGTCATGATACTTTAGTTTTTCAGCCGGAAGACCAATCGCTTTATGGAATTTCAAACGAGTTTCTTTCCAATTGTTATACCATTGTGTTGAGGTGTCAGGACGAATGAAAAACTGCATTTCCATTTGTTCAAACTCACGCATACGGAAAATAAACTGACGAGCTACGATCTCATTTCTGAATGCCTTTCCGATTTGTGCAATACCAAAAGGCACTTTCATACGACCACTTTTTTGTACATTCAAGAAGTTTACAAAAATCCCCTGAGCTGTTTCTGGACGTAAATAAATTAGGCTTGAGTCTTCTGCAACTGAACCAACTTGAGTCGAAAACATGAGGTTAAACTGTCGAACTTCCGTCCAATTTAATGTTTTTGAGATTGGACAAACGATATTTTCGGCAATGATTAAGTTTCTTACGCCATCCAAATCTTCAGCACCCAACAATCTACCCATTTCATTGAGTAAACTTTGAGCTTTTTCAGCGTCGCCCGCTTTGGCATATTCTTCGGCTTTTCCTTCCAAAAGTTGGTCGGCACGATAGCGTTTTTTGCTGTCTTTATTATCAATCATTGGGTCGTTGAAACCATCTACGTGACCCGACGCTTTCCACGTAAGCGGGTGCATGAAAATAGCGGCATCAATCCCCACGATATTATCATGAAGCTGAGTCATGGCTTTCCACCATGCCTGTTTTAGATTATTTTTTAATTCAACACCATTTTGACCATAGTCATAAACGGCTTGAAGTCCATCATAAATTTCGGACGAAGGGAACACGAAGCCATATTCTTTTGCATGGCTAATAATTTCTTGGAGAGAGGCGGCGGGCGTTCCCGTTGCAGGAGCTGCGGTTGGTTGACTCATTATTATAACTTATATGGTATTTTTTAACTTAAAACTTCTGATTTTCATCTTTTGAATAAATATTCATCACAAAATTAACGAAATCCTTGCAAATACTTTGCCTATATCTTAAATTTTGCCCACAATTCAATTTTTGCTGATTTATCAATGAAAAAACTCACAACTTTTGTCCGTAACCTACTATCAATGTCGCCTGCCGAAGCAAAAGGCGTGGTTGTCATCTTCGGAATCATTATTTTTATAATTGTATTAATGTTTGGTGCGGATTGGTTTTTTAGTCAGAAACCTCAAAATTTGGTCATTTCCTCGCCAAAAATGCTGGATAGTCTAATAGTTTCGTTGGATAGTCGAAAACCGAATTACGGCAATCAATCGAATTATGGACAAAAATATGAAAAGTATGATTCGAATAAAAAAGCCTATAAAAACTTCGATTTTGACCCAAATACTACTTCAGTTGCTCAATTTGAAGCATTGGGTTTACCTAAATTTATAGCCGAACGCATCGAAAAATACCGTAGTAAAGGAGGAAAGTTTAGAAAGAAAGAAGATTTTGCCAAAATTTATGGAATTCTTCCTGATACTTACGAACGTTTAGAACCTTTTATCACTTTGCCATCGGCCGACGATGAATCTTTACGCACGCCACAAGCCCAGGCGGCGGGACGAATCTCAGATTTGAACTTAGACAATAAAATCGTAGAAACAAAAATAACCGAAGTCTTTGCAAAGCCAATTACGAAACAACCCATTCGTTTCGACTTAAACACAGGCGATACAACGGATTTTATGAAAATAAAAGGCATTGGCTCAGGATATGCCAAACGAATCATCAAATTCAGAGAAATGTTGGGAGGTTTTGCCAATGCCGAACAAATCAGAGAAACTTACGGGCTACCACCCGAAACAGTTGAAGAAATATTAAAATATGGTTTTCTGAAAGATGGAGTAAAAAAACTAAAAATCAATCAATTAAGTCTTTCAGAGCTTCGACATCCTTATATAAAATATTTTCAAGCGAAAGCAATTATTGCTTATCGTGAACAGCATGGGAAGTTTAAAAATTCAGAAGATTTGAAGCAAATTAAGGTTTTAGACGAGGCCACGCTATTGAAAATATCGCCCTACATTGAGTTTTAGTAATTTGGGGTGCTTATCACATAAGCCCCCCAAAATTATTATTAAAATTTAAAATTATAAGACAAAGACGGAATCGGCGAACCAAAAACCACTAATTTATAAGTACTTATGGCAGTTCCTGTACTACGTACAAAAACTGAATAAGCGTTTTTCTTGCCATAAACATTAAATATTGTAAATGTAAAATGACTCTTAAAACGTTTGTCTTTCATGCCTGGTTGGTAGATATTCCACGCAAAATCAAGTCGATGATAGTCAGGTAGGCGAGCATTATTTCGCACACCATAATATGGATAGCTACGTGCCTGATATACAATAAACCCTTCGGGTAAAGTGTATGGGCGACCCGTGCTATATGAAAAATTAAATGAAAAATCGTGGTGTGTGCCTTGATTGATAATCAATGAAGCATTGAAAGAGTGTGGACGGTCATAATTGGCCGAATACCAATTTCCGAAGTTAATTTGTTCGCCAAAACCACTTCCTTCACTAACTTTATTCATTGAACGAGAATAGGTATAATTAATCCAACCCGTAGTTTCACCCTTCTTCTTAGAAAACATCACTTCAAGTCCATAAGAGCGATTTTTCCCCTGTAAAAGTTGCGTTTCTGGATGTCCATCTAACAAGAAATCGGCACCTGGTTTGTAGTCAATAATATTATTTGTAAGTCGATAATAGGCTTCTAACGATAATTCATAAATATTTCCTCTAAGGTTATGAAAAAGCCCACCAGAAATCAATGTACTGACTTGTGGTTTAATGTGCAAGTCCGAACTTTTCCAGCGTGAAGTGGGTAGTGGGGTGGTTGTATTGGTTACAACCTGCATATATTGACGCATCAAATTATATCCTAATTTTGCTGAAGTCCGCTCGCTTAATGAATATTTTATACCCAAACGTGGTTCTACTCCACCATAAGATTTCATTATTTGTCCTTTTTCATAATCAAGCGTTTCTCTAGCCGAAAAAGCATCTCTTGGCTCACCTGCAAGGTAGGTTTGTACAGTCCCTGCTCCTAAAGCAAAAAACTGAGAATATCTGGCTCCAACTGAAATTGTTGCCTTGGGCGATAACGTTATCTCGTCTTCAGCATGGATGGCTGTTTCTAGAGCATGTTCTTTTGGAGTCATCACTGATAAAACACTTTTGCTCGTTCCTGGGAGCAACTGACCTGGGTCAATATCGTAGCGTGTACCACTGACCCCAATTTCTATTCGGTGCTTATCAGATGAATAATTAAGATTACTCTTGAGCTGTTTATATTTGATTCCAGACCTTAATTCAACTTTATTTGAAGAATTAAGTTCGGGAAGTAAAGTTTTGGGTACATAATCAGCAGATACCACTGTTGTCTGTAGATTAAATTTATTATTTATGGCATAAAACCATCTTGCCGAGAAACTTTGACTACGATAATCATATTGGGTAGAAGTTGCATTAATAGCTCCAATAGCTCCCAAAAGTTTCGTTTGAAAAAAATCTTGGCTATAATATCCCGAAGCAGTTAATGTATTTTTGTTATTGACTCGCCAAAAAATTTTCGTTACCAAATCGGCAAAATTTGCCTTTATATCTTTAAGTTTTGGTGAAACTACTGGCAACAGGAAATCATTATAGGAAGCACGACCCGAAATCATAATTCCAAGTTTATCTTTAATAATTGGGGCATCAAGCGTAAGGCGATTTGAAACAAAACTTATTCCTCCACTCATCTTGAATTTATCAAGTGAAGGTTGCTGAAGTGAAACATCCATTACGGATGCTGCACGACCACCGAATCGTGCGGGTGTATTTCCTTTATAAACCTCCACACTTGAAGCTGCTTCCGACGGAAAAGCCGTGAAAAGTCCAAACATGTGTGTTGGATTAAAAATTGGAATATCATCGAGCAACAATAGATTTTGATCGGTCGTTCCACCACGTATATTTACACCATTCGACGCTTCACCCACACTCGTTACTCCTGGTAGCATTTGTAAACCTCTCAATATGTCAATTTCTCCAACGGCAGCAGGTAGCTTACGTAATGTTTTAATGCTTAATTGATTCACCCCTAAAAGTGGACGTTGTATATTTGATTCCGCACCTTTGCTTGATACAATCACCTCCTCTAACTCATTTTCGACAAAACGTAAAGAATAGTTCTTATCAGTGTCTTTACGTAAATAAATAACCTCTCTTAAAGGTCGATATCCAACAAATTTTATTGTGATGGCATGTTCTCCCGAAGGTAATAACAAATCAAAATGCCCTTTATCATCTGTCAATCCCCCAAATTTTCCAAAGTCGATATTGATAGATGTTTTTGGAAGCGGTTTTCCGTCGATAGTATCTCGAACATAACCACTGAAATGGTAATTGACTTGAGCCGACACCGAAAAACTAACAATAAAGGTAAATAATAAGTAAATATTTTTCATTTTTTGAGATTTAACACAAGATGCTGAATAGAAAGATTAATGATATTGTTTAGTTTAGCCAACCATTTGGTCTGCTTGCTGTGCGAGTCTGACTTGACACACATTGTGCAAAAGGCGGACGAGTAAGGTCATTTCCCATAGGTTCTGGGCTTAGCGGATGGTCAAGTAAACCAATTGGATTAATATTTTTGCCTTCCGCTGCTTTTCTATCTATCCAGTATCTTACTGTACGCACACTCGCAACCATAAAAAATCCCGCAATTGCCTCGTTCGGATTAGTTAGATTTTTTATGTTTCCGATAAGTGCCGCAGGAGGGGTGTCTACTAAACTACCATTGTTTTGAACTTGGTCAGCGAGTAGTTTAAAATAGCGGTATGCCGCAGGAGAAATCGACTGTTGTTTGATTTCTATTAATGCCCCTCTCACGTTATAATAAGGGATTTTGGCAATTAATCGGTTAGTAATAGGTTGGCCATTTGAATAAATATCCGTAAAAACGTTTAAGTCTTTGCTGGCTAAGATATCCCAACAATCACTTGGGCAAAAGTAATCGAAAGTTTGACCCGTAAATGCTCTTTCTTCACGACACCGTGCAGGTAGAGGAGTTAAAAAATATCGACCGTTGTAGCAAGTTGCACATACATTTTGGCGTTCCCAAAGTTTCCAACTCCATAAGTAGTTATTCTTGTCGCCAACAGGGTCTTGCGTATCAAGATATATATAATTGGCTGGGTCAAAAAAGTTATTGCCTTTTTCTATGCCATTTACTTTAAAATCATCGTGAACGCCAATAATTTCAGGAACTTTGGTAACCTGGTCCTCGGTCGATTCATATTGTGTACCATCAGCTTTCGAGAATACCAATTTATAGCTTACGCCAGCTTTTAACTTAAATGTGTTTGGAAGAGCATAAATGCCTTGGCCTTTTTCGGTAAGTAATAAACGTTCGTTACCTCCAACAATTACTTCGACTTTGGCCTTTAAAATGGGTTGAGAATATGCCGAGCCATTTGAGTTTACAGTTTCAGAAATAGAAATATTTTGCTCATCAGCAGTGTCAGTAAGGGTGGCATCAACCGTCAGAATTCTTAGTACACTTTCAATATTAAGCTCAAAGGGTTCAACGCACGAACATACCCATAAGCCTAGTGCTATGATTAATAGCGAAATTTTTTTGTTTATCACTGTAGTAGAATTGAATAAATGTATTTTTGACAAATATAAGGATTCTAAGGAAACATTGAAATTAAAAACTGCTAATTAAGGATTTATGAGATGAATGCACCAATTGTGTAGCTTTCGGCTTGATGTTTTATTAACAATATATTGTAAAAGATTCAGTCAACCAATCTTTTTGACTTAAAAGGCGTGCGAGTTTGACTTAAAATGGAAGGTATGAGGGATTGTCTTCCTGGAATATCCAGTGGATCTTCTTTTAAAAATTATTTACGAAGCCCGGCTTGAATTGAGTTTTGGGCAAGTGGGTCTTTTCTATCAATCCAAAATTTTATATATCTAATGCCTGTTACCTCAAAAAAACTAAAATAATTTCTTTAATTATCGTTATATTATTTGAATTTCCATTAAGAGCCCCTAGAGGAGTATCTACCAAACTTCCATTGTTTTGCACTAGTTTTGCCAAAATTATAAGTATTGATTGGCACCCAGCGAAACAGATTGTTGTTTGATTTCAATCAAAGATATAGTTGAATTATAGAAAGGGATTTATAAGATGAGTATGTTATTGATAAGTTTGCCATTGGTATAGGTGTAAGGAAAAACATTAGTTTTTTGGCTAAGAAACATTTCCCATCAAAATAATAATCATATGTGATACCTTCGAAGCATCTTTCTATTTTTCAACCAACTAACTGGGCGAGGCGTTTCGAAATAGCGACCACCCTCACGCCTAAAACTCACATTTTGGCGTTTCCAAAGTTGCCATGACCAAACATAACTATTTTTTCTACAACGGGCTCATTAGAATATAGATAACCGTTTTTTGGCATGTTCGAAACCTCAATTTTAAAATATGACATTATATATAATTTATCATGCAAATTGATAATTTCAGGTACGCTATACATTTTATCAATACTTGATTCGTAGGATGAACCATCAGATTTTTTAAGAAGAAGCTTATAAGTATTGCCCATTTTAGCCCTAAAAGTTGTAGGAAATGCGTATTATCCTAAACCTTTTTCTCTAAATGAAATCTTATTTCTTCTGTTTACTACGATTTTATCAGATACTTTAAATACAAGAATTGCAAGGACTTTTCTTGACGAATTTCCTGACTCTGTAATGCTAATAATCTGCTCTTCGCTGCTATATTTGATGGTTTCATCGATGCTGAGTAAGCTTAAATCGCTTTTTTTTTAGATTAAAAGGTTCAACATAAGAGCAAATCCATCAGGCTATTGTTCCAATCAATAGTATGATTTTTCTGGTCATTCTTAAAAACCTTTATTTTGGATGAAAAATAGGTTTAAAAGTAAAAAATCAAAAATCGAGTTGATAACTTAAAATTGGCACTAAACCGCTACCTGATTTTCGTGGTTCGAGTTTATTTGTAACGCTATTATATTGTACACTTGTATAATTTATTTGATTAGTAGCATTCTGTATATCAAGCGAAACTACTGAAGCAATTTTTTTACGATTTGTCCGATAAGAGACTCGCCCATCAATTCTAAAATAATTGGGAGCGAAAGCGGAGTAGTCAGCTCCTTTGAGTGCCACATAACGTTTTTGTTTGGCTGATTCTAAGCCATCAATTGGAGTATAGCGATACCCTCCATTGAAAATCGAACGTCCGCCGATTTGGAATACTGAGCCGTTTTTAAAAGAAAATTCTCGCCCAAAGGTAAGAGCGGTACTAAAACGGTCGTTGAAGGCCGAATTATATAGGCTTCCATCGAGTGTTTGATATTTAGCATCGAAGATTGAACCAGTGATAAGTAAATAGTATTTTTTCGAGAAAAAACGCTCAACTGACATGTCAATTCCTTTGTTTTTACCTTTTCCTTTGCTAACGGCGGAAGTCTCAGGGAAACTTTCGGCATAATTGAGCATCCAATAAGTAGAACCAATTTTAGTTTCAACAGGTACTCTGTTTATCAACTGATAATAGGCTTCCATCGAAAACTTCCAAAATTTAGGTGTGATATAATTATAGCTTAAAATAAAATGATTTGAACGTGGAAACTGCAAATTAGCATTTGCTTTAATAGTAGTTATTTTGCCATCGAGACTATCTTTTCGGACATAAAAATAGGCACTCATCGGCAAAAACTGACTATGAAGTCCATACGCAAAACTTATACTATGAGCATTGGGTGAACGATATTGAATCGAAAATCGAGGTTCTAACGATGAGGTTTTATTCAAAGACAAATACATCAAGTGCAAGCCTGCATTCATCGTCAAGCCTTTTGCCAAATTCTGCACAACTTGTGCAAAAACTTGACTTGTTTGAGTATTGCCACTACCACTTACTGAAGTTTGTCTGCCAGCATTAAATTGATTAATGTCTGAAACGTTGCTTCTTGGAGCATTTTCCTTGAAAAATACAAAATCAACTAAATTTAAAATTGCTCCAGCTTTGAAACGAGTTTTGGTACTCAATTTATAGTTATAAGCCACTGATGTTGCCAATCGAGATTCTTCATACTTTTGAGTTTCGTAGCGATAAGGTACATTTTTTAGATTTAGAGTATCTGCAGTACGATTAATTGAGCTACCAATAGCAGCAATAACGAATTTCAATGAAGATTTTTCGTTGAGGTTAGCATTGAACGTTACGCCAAAGGCACCCATATTGGCAGGTCTTATTCGATCTTCCCAATTATCTGATTTACCCACAACACGCTTTTGAGGGTCTTCTACTGGTAAATAGTGCTCTTCGCTCATACCTCCAAGCCCAAAAATGGTCGTGGTCTTTTTTCCATCTTTGCTATGAAATGCCAAATTGAATGACAGGTCTTGAAAGTTATTAGTAACACGCTCACCAACCAAATAAATGCCCATTTGGCTCAATAAACCCAAAGTTGAATAACGGTAATTGACCAAATATGATGAGCGACCTTTCTGAATCGCACCTTCTGTAGAAAAATCAAGTCCTAAAACACCAATCTTGGCTCTATACTGCTGTTTTTGTTGATTTCCTTCTCTGAAACGAATATCAAATGCTCCCGAAAGTGCATTGCCATATTCGGCGGGCATTCCACCCGTAAAAAAATCAGAACGACTCATCAATTGTGCTGAAAAAACCGTTATACCCCCACCACCTGAACCAGGTTGAGCAAAATGATTAGGATTAGGTATGTCAATACCTTCAAGCCGCCATAAAATGCCAAAAGGCGAATTTCCTCTTACAATAATCTTATTTTCTGACTCATCACGCCCTGCTTTTACCCCAGGATACGAGAGAGCCATACGACCAGGGTCATTGACCGACGCCGGAATCCGTTCGGTTTCTTCGGTTGTAAACGACCTGGCACTCACATACGCCAAATCATTTACAGGCCGACTGGTATTTTGTGAAGCTGTAATCTTTACTTCTTGAAGCTCGCCTGTACTTTCTTTCAAATCAATCGTTAGAACCACCTCTCTAACCGAATTTAAGATAAATTCTTCGCTTAAAAATGTTTCAAACCCAATAGAAGTACATTTAACCGAACGACGCCCGATGTTTACATTAAGGATTGAAAATTTACCAGAAGCATCACTTACAGATCCTTGCGTTGAGCCAATAACTGATATTGAAGCCCCAATCACTGGTTGGCGAGTAACACGGTCAATGACCGTTCCGCTGATAGTCTGAGTTTTGTTTTGAGCAAAAATAGTACTACTAAAAATTGCTATAATTAACCAAGTAAGAGAAAGGTACTTCATCGAAAATAATGTGGTTGAAGGTAAATACGTTCAAATGTATAAAAATCTTTGAATATTTCTACTTATTAAGCGTTTTTTGAGATGAAGAGGTTATCTTTGAATTTTAGAATAACCATTCATTGATAACTTTTATTATTCTACCTTAATCATGAAAAAAACTTTTTTACTTATTGCTTTAACTTTGTCTTATTTTACAGACTTTGCTCAAAATAATATTCCCAATATCCTTCCTCAACGAGAGCGTGCTGCCGTTATTGACGAACTCCTCGAAGATAAAATGACAAATCTTTTGCCCAAATTAATGCGAAAAGAAGGCATTGATATGTGGGTAATTATTTCTAGAGAATACAATGAAGACCCCGTAATGAAAACCATGTTGCCTGCGGTTTGGCTTTCGGCTCGACGCCGAACAATCATGGTGTTTTTTGATAAAGGGGATAGTGTCGAAAGATATGCTATTGCACGGTATGATGTTGGAAATTTATTGAAAGGTGAATGGGATTTAAACACAAATCCTGACCAATGGGACGCTTTGATGAAAACTATCAAAGATAAAAATCCAAAGAAAATTGGATTAAATTTCTCGAAATACTATGCTCATGCAGATGGCTTGACTTATACCGAGCAGAAAGAATTTATGGAAAAACTGCCTGCCGAATTCCAAAATAGAGTAGTTTCTGCATCTAATTTGGCAGTAAATTGGCTCGAAACTCGTACTGAACGAGAAATGGCAATTTATCAACAAATTTGTAGAATTTCACACGAAATTATTCAAGAAGCTTTTTCGGACAGAGTGATTCAGCCTGGAGTTACAACAACCGATGATGTAGTCTGGTGGATGCGTCAGCGTGTAACTGATTTGGGCTTAGAAACTTGGTTTCATCCAACTGTCGACATTCAACGTTATGACCCAGAAAATTTCGACCATTTACGCACATTTTCGAAGCGTCCTCAAAAACAAATAATCATGGCTGGCGATTTATTGCATTGCGATTTTGGTATTACTTATTTACGCCTTAATACTGACCAACAGCAACACGCTTACGTATTACGTGCTGGAGAAAGCTATGTTCCAGAATACTTGAAAAAGGCTTTCAAACAAGGTAATCAAGTACAAGATTGTTTGACCGATAATTTTAAAGCCGGCATGAGTGGTAATGATATTTTGGCTAAAGCCCTCGAACAATCAAAAAAACAAGGTTTGAATGGTACGATATATACACATCCAATCGGCAATCACGGACACGCCGCTGGCCCAACAATAGGCATGTGGGATAACCAAGGAAAAACCATAGGTAGTGGAGATTATCCACTAAATATAAATACAGCTTATTCAATCGAACTCAATGCTTCGGTGGAATTGGCCGAATGGAAGAAAACCATCAGAATTATGCTCGAAGAAGATGGTTTTTTTGACGAAAAAGGATTTAGATACATCGATGGTCGCCAAACTGAAATCTTGCCAATCCCAAGAGTTTTGAATGGAGTGAAATAATTCGATTTTTAAGAATAGATTTTAAAGTTATAAAAAAAACAATTATATTGGATGTTGACAGCACACACCGAGTGGCATAGACAACCAATTGATTCGAAGTATAGAGTGATTTTTGTTGAAATTTGATTTTTTGATTCAGAATAAAAATACTATAGGTGCCGCAAAAAGTATTCTAATGAATATACCAAATCTAGCCCAATTTATTTTTTATTATGCTGATAAATTGGGCTGGGGCACATTTTTACATTATTTATTCAAAGAATGAGGTGCCTTTTAATACATTTCAAAAATACCCAAAAAAAAGAATAAGAAGCATTAAACCGAAGGGTGATTTTGTCTCCAGATACTGATTAAACTGCAATACTAGTGTGCTTGTTTTTTTGAAAATTTAAGAAAATATGAAAAAAGCGTTGTAATTTTTTATAACTAGTTGATTATCAGTGGTTTATAATAAAAGAAAATGTCATTTTTAAATCTTTTCGCTCGAATCTCATGTTTGTTACCTATGAATACACTTTTGATTAAAATCATAATGATGCCTATTGTGATTGGCGGGGTAACAATTGCTAGCAAAAAATGGGGTAATTTGGTAGGGGGAATGATTGCTAGTTTGCCCTGGATTGCGGGGCCAATTATGTTTTTTTTTACGTTTGAGCAAGGTGTAGATTTTGCCGTAAATAGCGTAAAGGGCATTATGATGGGTATTGTTGGAGTATTGGCTTTTTGTTTTGCTTACATTTACTCCGCAATTAAGTCTAAATGGTATACGAGTTTAGTTTTGGCTTATTGTGCCTTTGTTGCCACAACTGTTTTGCTGAAAACCTGCGACAATTTAATAGGTTTGGAAGGGTGGTTTTTGATTGCAATAATATTGAGTTTGATAGGATTGTTTTTTTTTCCAAATCTAGAAATACAGGCAAGTTCGGGACATATTTTAAAATTTGATATTTATCTTCGAATGGTCATTATTACTGTTTTTGTGACCTTAATTACTTATTTAGCTCAAATTTTAGGGCCAACTTGGAGCGGAATACTAACGCCATTTCCTATTATAACCGCAATTTTGGCTGCTTTTACACATTATACACAAGGAGCGTATGGTACCTCAATTATACTTCGGGGAATGCTGACCGGATTCATAGGCTTTGCTTCCTTTTTGTTTTTGCAAGCAAAACTTTTGCCTCATTTTCCGATTGCTATTACATTTGTTATCGGTTTTATAGTAAATATTCTTTTAAATTTATCGATGCGTTCGGTGGTGAAACGTTTTTTGTAGATTTATTTTACGTTATAGAATTTGAATATCTGTAATAAATCAACTCTGTCTTTTACTGATAAATTATTTTGTTTGATAAATGCTTCAACTTCAGTTTTTTTATCAGACATTAACTCCAAAATTTCTTTTTTATTTGTGTTAAGCCGCAAGACTTCTTTTCCTTGGGTAATATACAACTGCTTATCTTTTGTTATTTTGGTGTCTTTACTCCCAGTATTGAATGCCTCAACGTAATCGGGTTTTTGGATATTTATTTTTGTATATTCCAGTAATTTTACTTTTCCATCAACCAATAATTCAAAAAAACTTGGTTTTATTTTATCGTAATTATCAACAAATTCAAGCGTGTTAATGTAGTTTTTAGGCAACTGATTGGGCTTTTGTAAAGTAAAACCTTTGACAAGAGTTCCCGAAATAACTTTTACTCCTTCAGGGGTATTAAATTCTACATCATTTCCGAATAAGATAATCTTAATTTGAACTTCGGTAAGCGAGTCGAGCTTTACAATTCCTTTTGGGGTTGAGATAGTTTTTGGATAAAATCTTACAGTTGCAAGCGACCAATCCTGTTCTAGATAATAAGAACCCAATACATCGGCGGTACGAGTATCAAAACCATAGAGCATTGTTGAGGAATGTTGACCAACCTTCAATCCACCCGCATTAAGTGCATCCTTCGTATTTTGCATCATGTTATTTTGTGCAAAAACTGTAGTTCCAATTAGAAACAATATGACACTTGGCAGCTTTTTCATAGAATGTTAGTAATATGATTTTTTTGAGATTTTAAAATAATAACCAAATTTTTTATTCGATAATAGATTAACCAAAGCTCAAAAGTGATATGTAAACTACTAAATAACTAAATTTACAATCAATAACATGATAGTTAGAAAAATAAGCAAAACTGTCTGACGGAATTCTGAACGATAGGTGTCTGCATTTTTTTTGAGACTTTTTAGTGAAAGCAACTCAAAAAATAAACACCCACCACCAAAAGCTCCAAGTGCAATAGACTTAAACATTGGAGAAGGTATTTGGGCAGGAGCAACGACTAAGCCCAGAAATAATACTATAATTATCCACTTAAAATTTTGTTTCGATAAAAATGTCATAATTTTATTGATTTTTTGTGTTTACTTACGAATTATTTTTGCCTATATCTTTAAATTTTTCTTCTGTTAATCTAAATTGTTGGTCTTCGGTTAAGATTTCAGTAATTTCATCGTTGATATCAATGTTCAAAATTGCTTCTGATTCTGATGTTTCTTGAAAAGTTTTGTCTGCTATTACCGTATCTTCTGAAACTTCATCATTTATATTGTCTTCTTTGAGTACAGTTGGTTTTTGAATATTATCAAATTCAAAGAATCTTTGTTGGAAAATCAAAATACTTACTACACCACAGAAAATACATGCATCGGCAAAATTGAAAATTGGAGTTGTGTTATAATCTCCACCAATGAATGGAATCCAGTCAGGATACTGACCATCAAGACCAATTGCATAAAACATATCAATTACTTGTCCATGAAACCATGGAGTCGAAACTCCCATAGGTGCATTATTTAAGAAAGCACCATAAAAAGTACTATCGATTACGTTTCCAATGGCTCCACCCAATACTGCTGCTATCGACCAAAGTAAACCTGAATGTGCATTTTTTTGTGCCAAATGCACCAAATACCAGCAGATTCCAACCATCGCACCTAAGCGGAATGTGGTTAAAATCAACTTTCCATACTCGCCGCCAAGCTCCATTCCAAATGCCATTCCTTTGTTTTCAACATAATGTAATTTGAAGTAATTAGGAATTAGGTCTATCTCGCCGTAATGATTCGGTAAAACATCAAAATACATCCAAAGTTTGATTGCCTGGTCAAGTAGAATCAAAATGAGTGTTAAAAATAAAAACTTATAAGGTGATTTCCCTTTTAAAGCAATGTTAGACATGCGTGAAATTTTATTTACTATAACAATTTTATATTTATCAATCAGCAAAAATAGACTAAACTCTCGAAAAGTCTATCAATATTATTAAATTTAGTGAGGATGGATTGGTTGACTTTTAGTTGCATAGTGTTGTTATCGTTGCAATTTGAATAATAATAGATGTTTATATTAAAAATTTGTAACAAAATTACAACAAAACAAACGATCGAAAACAATCGTTAAGCCGCCTTATTTATTCGGCGTTCTCGCTCTTTTTTTACCAGTAAAAACTCACGACTGCTTTGCCCTGCAATTGAAGAGTTTTCTTCAGCACGCCGAAATAAATATGGCATCACGGCCTCAACAGGACCATAGGGTACGTATTTGGCTACATTAAAGCCTGAATTTGCCAAATTGTACGAAATATTATCGCTCATTCCCAATAGTTGAGCAAACCAGATTCGAGTATCATCATGAGAAATCCCGTACTTTTTCATCAATTCTATACATAAAAGGCAACTATCTTCATTGTGAGTACCAAGGCAAATTGAAAGGATATCAATATTTTCGATGGCATAATGAACAGCTTTGTTAAAATCAACATCAGTTTCTTCTTTTGTGATATGAATTGGGCTTTTATACTTCTTTTCGGCCGCACGCCTGCGTTCTTTTTCAATGTAAGCTCCACGCACAAGTTTTCCTCCAATGGTATATCCTAGTTTACGTCCTTCCTCACAAGCTTTTATTAGGTTATCGAGACTCTCCCAACGATAGAGCTGATAAGTGTTATAGACAATCGTTTGGCCACCAACGTTATATTTTCTCATCATTTGGTAGCAAATATTATCAATCACATCTTGAATCCAAGTTTCTTCGGCATCTAAAAAAATCTTTACATTAAGATCAGAGGCCAATTTACAAAGTCTATCTACTCGATTATGCAATCTTTCAAAAGCTGCTTTATCTTCATTCGTTAATTCTAATTCAAGTTCTTGTACTTTTTCAAGAAGCTCAACTGAGCCAATTCCTGATACTTTAAAGACCGAAAATGGTACATTTGATTTTTGAAGTGCTGCTTTTTTGATCGTTTTTACTATTTCTTCGGTGGTTTTATCAAAATCCTTTTCGTTGTCTTCGCCTTCAACCGAATAGTCAAGTATTGTTCCTATTTTCCCCTTTGCCAAATTTTCTATTGTTTTCTGACAAGTTTCTATACTTTCTCCACCACAAAATTGGCTAAATAAAGTCTTTTTAATAAGAAATTTTACAGGTAAACCTAATTTGAGTATTAATTTTATAAAAAAAGTTCCTATCTTTACGAGCCAATTTTGATTCATCATCGCAAAAATTAAATAAGTTTTGCGAAGCTTACTATCCGACTGATGAGCAAAGGCCACGGATGTATCCTCAAAACTCAGATGATGATTCTTCGTAGCGGTTTTCATGTTTGTTGATTTTAAAGTTTTTAGATTGTTTGGTTATGGTGATGAATTGTATTATTTCAAGAAAAAATGTTACATAAAAATAGTTTTTGTTTGAAATATGGTGCAAATATATTACATTTAAAGAGTATTTTTTTTGATTTTTTTATAAAAGCGAGTTAGCTCGCTCCTTTAATTAACTAATGAAAGCAAATTTAGACGTACTTCCTCTTAGCAGTTGGATTGATACCGCAGGGAAGCCATTAATTATCGCTGGGCCGTGTAGTGCCGAGACCGAAGAACAAGTTTCGGAAACCGTATCTCGTATCGCTAAAGAAGGCTACGCTCATGTGATACGTGCGGGTGTTTGGAAACCTCGTACTCGCCCTGGTAGTTTTGAAGGTATGGGAGAAGCTGCTTTGCCATGGTTGGTTGAAGCAAAAAAACAAACTGGTTTACCAATCGCAATCGAAGTAGCTACACCTCAACATATTGAGTTGGCATTGAAATATGGCATCGACATCCTTTGGATAGGTGCAAGAACAACCGTAAACCCTTTTAACGTGCAGGATTTAGCTGATGCTTTGAAAGGTGTTGATGTACCGGTATTAATCAAAAATCCAGTAAACCCAGATTTAGCTCTTTGGGTGGGTGCTTTTGAGCGTATCGCTGGAGCAGGTATCAAGAAAATGGCGGCTATTCACCGTGGTTTCTCGAATGCACAAGAAACAAAATTTCGTAATTCGCCAATGTGGCAAATGGCGGTTGAATTGAAAACACTTTTCCCTCAATTACCAATTATTGGTGATCCAAGCCATATGGCAGGAAAACGTGCTTATTTGTACGAATTAGCTCAACGTGCATTAGATTTAAACTATGATGGTTTAATCATCGAATCGCACCGCAATCCAGATGAAGCATGGTCGGATGCCTCTCAACAATTAACGCCAGAAGCTTTGGGCGAAATGTTGAAATCATTGGAAATTCGTAAAGCTTCTTATGGCGTAGAATTCCAAAATGAATTAGACCAATTACGTCAGAAAATTGATAATATAGACCGTGAATTACTCGAAGTTTTAGCAGCTCGTATGTCAGTTGTTGAGAAACTTGGAGAATACAAGCGTGAAAATAATGTGGCTGTTTTGCAACTAGACCGTTGGAAAGAATTGCACAACAACCGTGCTGATTTAGGTAAAAAATTAAACCTTTATCCTGAATTAGTAGAAGAAATGTTCAAATTGATACATATGGAATCTATCCGTAAGCAAACAGAGGTGATGAATAATCAACCTGCTTAATATCTTAATAAAATACTAAACGTGCCATACTTTTGAAGTGTGGCACGTTTTTTATGAATTATTAATGAAAATGTTTCCACATTTTCATCTTGAAGAATAATTGCTTTGTTTGCTTACTCATGGCATCCATATTTATTTCTCTATTGAAACAAATTGAAGTTTGCGAAGCAAGTAGATAATAACAATTTCGTTTGTTAGGCAAATATTGAGAAATAAGTGGTTTATTTTGAATAATCAGTAAATTATTTCTGAAAATGGGTTTAGTTTTATTGAAATTAACTGACTTAATAAATGATGGGTGTGAACGATAAATGTCTATTTGAGCAAAGGAAAACGGTGAAAATAAAAGCAGCCCGAAAATCAAGAGTAGTTTTTTCATGAGTCAATTATAAGCTGGTTGTTTGTATAATAACGTATTTTGATTACTTAAATTTTCTTTTGTGGTACTTCGATTTCCATATTTTTTTTCTTGCTATTTTATGGGGTATTTGATATTTTTTTGATATTTGTGATAATTGAAAATTTAATCTATTCACAATATACTTTATGCTAAAAGTTTTCTCCACGCTCGTTTTTCTTTTTGTTTCTTCATTCGCATTTTCACAAGAAAGTAAAGTTCCACTTTGTGGAACGCCAGATAGCCAAATTCTTGACGCAAAAGTTTTAGAACGGATGCGAAATGCTGGCAAAAATCCTAACCTAAGAATGGCAGACCTGCCAATGTTGGAGTGTTTGGTGGCGGTGGCAGTGGAGTATGATATTTATCTTGATTACAATATGAATCAAGATTTAATAACAGGAAAAGTATATGAATATTTTGAGAAAGTTTCGAAGGTGTATGAAGATGAGATGAGAATTAAATTGACTGTTAATCATATTGAAATTATTACTACAAATAGGAGTGATACACTTCTTCAGAGTAGGCAAATTTTAAAACAACATATATCACACCTCTTTAAGCTTGGAGATGCGATTCCTGGCGAAGCACTTGGTTATGCTCAAATAAATAAGAGCCCAAGTGCGTACACACTTTATTGTGTTTCAGGAGATTTTAAAAGTCAATATTCTTCAGTTTTGAAAACAGTTGCCCACGAAATTGGTCATTGTTTCGATTCTCCGCATACACACAATTGTAGTTGGCCTAATGGCCCTATCGACCTTTGCTTTAGCACAAAAAAAGAGGGCGGATGTTATGGAATGTTTAATGGTATGAGTTTTGTAGGGACAATTATGAGTTATTGTGCAAGTAGTTTATTTTCATTTCATCCATATTGTCGTGAAGTAATTCGTAAGAGAGCAGAAGAGATACTCAAACCCATAGTTGAAATACCCAAAAGACCAAATATCAAGATTGAGCAGAATAGCCTTGAGACTGAGCCGTTTCTTAGTTGGGATAATACATTAGTAACATTAAAATACAAAGTTCAGGTTTCTGATAATCAACCATTTAGTAGCGTAATAATTGATACTTTAGTAAGTTTTAATTTCTTTCAAGCTTACAGTCTTGAAAAGGGAAAAACATATTTTTGGCGTGTAAAATCACTTAATCATTTAGGGAATAGTACGTGGTCAGAAATTGGAAAGTTCGTTTGTAAGACTGAGGGGAAATTATCAATACCAGCAGTTAGAGGTGCTTTTTTAGATAAAAAAGATATAGATAAAGTCCGCTTAGAGGTTTATGCTATGCAAGGCATAAGTGAATATGAATTCAGAATCACCGATTTAGCAAGCTATCAGTCTTTTGGATTTGAGAAAAGATATAATAACTTAAAGGTTACATCTAAATCTAACTTGGCTACTTTAAATTTTAGTGAGTTGAGGCGTAAAGAGATAGATACACCTATCTATTATTGGCAAGCAAGAGCAATAAAAAATGGAGAAAATAGTGAGTGGTCTTCAATTCAGATATTTACAGCATTTGAATCAACAAAGCATTACTTCCCACAATCTAAATTAAATCTTTCAGGTACATCAATACCTATAATTTGGGAATTGGGTTTAGGTACGGGAAATGTAAGTCTGGAGAGAGAATACAGTATTGAAGTAGCAGAAGATAACGTGTTTTCTAAAATTGTTTACCAAAATAGTAAATTAATTAATACATTGGGGAATTTAATTGATTTTTCAAACTTAGGCTTTGAAGTAATAGAAAACTTAAAGGAAAATTCAGTTTATT
>NZ_CALCZQ010000016.1 GCF_937903345.1 uncultured Emticicia sp.
CTCCTTTTCAAATTTCTTCAGAAATTGATTTGATTATAAGTAAACTAGATAATAGAATACAAACTAATAGTAATAATACTGTAATAGAATTTGAAAACAATACTCTAATACATGGATTAGAATACATAAAGCCAATTTTTGAAGCAATAACATCTAAAGCAGCTTTGAAAATAAGTTATCAGTCCTTTAATTCTACAATAAAGGTTGATATTATTTTTTCACCTTATTTATTAAAAGAGTATAGAAACAGATGGTTTGTTTTTGGGAAAAATAGTGAATACAATACAATTAGTGTATTAGGTTTAGATAGAATTAAAAAGATTGGAAATACAGAGAGGTATTTAATGAATCATTGAACTTTAATTCTGAAAAGTATTTTTCAAATTTGATTGGGGTTAGTATCCCCAAGGATGCAGTAATACAAACTATTGAAATTAAGATTAAAGCCGAACTTATTCCATATATTATTACTAAACCAATACATAAAAATCAGGAAGTTATAAAGAAATACACAAATGGAGATGTTTTGATTAAAATGGATTTGATAGTAAATTACGAGCTAAAATCGTTAATACTTAGTTATGGAAGTGGCATGGTTATAAAGAAACCTTTATCAGTCAAAGAAGAAATACTTAAGGAAATAGAAACTATCCGAAATAATTATCTAGTGTAATTAGATTGCAATAATCATTGTTAATTTTATAAAAATTTAAGTTATGAATAGGATTGGGTTTAAAAATATAAAAGTTTTTAAAGGAAGACAATGGTTTGATTTTAAATCAATTACACTTTTGACAGGAACTAATAATAGTGGGAAAAGTAGTGTCATAAATACTATGCAAATGATTCAGGAAAATCTCCCAAATTATCATAAAAACACAATTGATAATTATATTAATACCGAATTTAGAATAAAGACAAACCAAAATAAACATGGTAATATTGAAAGTTTTGTAAAGTCTTGTAAAATATCCAAATTTTCTATTTCTCGAATCGCTATTTGTTCAATAATCAGAAGTAAAATTGAGGCTGTTAATCCCGAAAAAAAACCTTGCAAAAAACCTTTAATGATAAAAGGTTTCTGTATAAACCAGTCCGTAGCTCCAACCAATTGCATGCTTCTAATAATAAATCTCTGCGAATAAAGTGCCAATTTAATAGTATTATTTATTAATAAAACTATTGCTATCAATAACAAAATAACTATTGAAGTAATAACTAAATATGCTTTATTTGCATTTTTATTGATACTATCTACAAAATCTTTAGCATAATCAGCCTCAAAAATACCTGGTATACTTTCTAAATCTGCTTTTATTCTGACCAATTCTTCTTCTTTAAAGTATTCTTCTTTAATTCTTAGGCTGAACGCATCACGATATGGATTTTCGCCTAAAATTGAACGAAAATCTTCATTTATATCTTTTAAAACCTTGTTTGCGGTACTTTCTTTGGATATGAATTTTATTTGAGGAATATCATCCGAATAAGATATATAACTTTTTTGAGCAATTAAATTTCTTACCGAATCTTTTTGAATCTCTGTAAGTGATTTATCTAAATACACCTGCACCTCAATGTTTTGTTTGATATATAAAACCAATTGTTTTGATGTTAGGGCTATCCAACCACTAAATGCTACCAAAAATAAAGCTGCTGTTAAGCTTAAAATGATGAGCATACTCGGATAACTACCTAATTTTCTGTTTTTTCTCTGCATTTTTGCTTTGCCCTATAATAAATCACATGCAAATATAAAGGTTGTTGAATTAAATACGCAGATATTAATGATTTTTAACAGAAGATTAGTGATTTTTAAACTGCCTCATTTTTCCATCGGGCAATTCTTTCGGGCATATTTTGTTCAATAATATTCTTTACAACTTCCGTAATTTCTTCTACCGTAGCATCGGGTGAGAAATAAATAGGTTCTTTAAACTTTACTTTTATCTCTGTATTACGTTTTTTGTAGTTCAATCCTGATTTATTAAATGCTCGTCTGAAACCATCTATTACCACTGGAACAACAATTGGGTTGTTATCTTTTATAATGTGAGCAGTCCCTTTACGGATGGGAGCATAGGGGCTGGTTGTGCCTTGAGGAAAACTTACCACCCATCCAAACTTTAAACCCAATGCAACATTATCTCCAGCCGATGTATCAAGTGTGCGTTTTATATTTTCACCCTTGGCTCTCCACGAGCGTTCGACCAAAATTGCTCCCGCTAAACTAAAAATTTTTGGAATTAAGCCTTCTTTCATGGTTTCGCTGGCCGCAACATAGAAAGTTCTTACACGAGGAGCTAAAAGGGCAATTGGCAATACTCGGTTACGAAAACCCCATTTTACGGAACAAAAAATGTGATAAAAAGCAATTACATCGGCAAAATAGGTTTGATGATTTGAAATAAAATAAACGTTTTGATTCGGTAGTTTTTCTAAATATTCGGCACCCTCAACTTTAAATTGATTAGCAACAGCTAAACGCCAATATGATGGTATTCCTGCAATTAAAATGATTAAACGTTTTAGAATCAACCAGTTTCCGAATGGGTCACGTTCAAAAATGCCAAATATATCTATATATGAAACATATCTGAAGATAGGATTTGGATCATTGTTGGGAATTGGGAGAAAATTTTTAATTATTCTTATCATTCTCAAAACTAGGGTCTAATTTTATATGGTTTAGGCTTTTATTATAGAAAGATAGTAATTATTTGACATTTATCAAAAATCAAGTCGTAAATAATTTAGACATCGTTGGTTCATAAAAGAAAGGCGTTGATTTTTAAATAAAATCAACGCCTTAAAACATTTTAAAAAATAAGTTTTAATTTCGTTTTCCAATCTCGTCTCTGATTTTTGCTGCTCTTTCGTACTCCTCTTCTGATAATGCCTGAGAAAGCATTTTTGTTAGCTCGTCCAAGCTATAATCTTTCAAGGCTTCTTTTGAAGATTTTTGTGGACGATTTAAATCCTGTGCTAACAATTCTTCAGTCTCATCAGCTTGTTCAACTTCGTTCGTTGTAATTCCAGCTTCACTCAAAATTTGTTCTGTTGTATAAATCGGCACTTGAAATCGTAAGCCAATAGCTATGGCATCTGATGGACGAGTATCGATAGTTTTTTGACGAATTCCATCAGTACAAACTATTTTTGCGAAGAAAATCCCTTCTCTTAAGTCTGAAATGATAATTTCTTCAACTGTAAAATCGAAGGCACGAGCAAAAGATTTAAATAAGTCGTGAGTCATTGGACGATTGGGTGTAATATGCTCCATCTCAATTGCAATTGCTTGAGCTTCAAACATACCAATTATAATTGGTAATCGCCGACTTCCACCTTCTTCCGAAAGTACCAATGCAAACGATCCGGTCTGAGATTGACTAGGTGATAGTCCTAATATTTCGAGTTTTATTTTTTTCACGATGCAAATATAAATAAAACTTGTGTTTTATTCATTCTAAAAATTTTTGTTTTTATTTAGACGATTATAAATACAGATAGCCCATATTTATTTTTATAACAAATATGGGCTCATTGGTATAATGAAATTTTTTTGGATTATTTATTTGCCAAAATAGCCTTTGTCAGTTTAGGTAAAACCTCAAATACATCTCCAACAATTCCATAATCTGCGGCTTTGAAGAAAGGTGCTTCTGGGTCTTTATTGATTACCACCAATACCTTTGAGGAGTTTACACCCGCCAAATGTTGAATTGCTCCGGATATTCCACAGGCTATATAAAGATTTGGAGAAACCTTTACACCTGTTTGTCCAACGTGTTCATGATGAGGTCTCCAGTCTAGATCTGAAACTGGTTTTGAGCAGGCTGTTGCTGCACCCAAAGCATCAGCTAAATCTAACAATGGTTGCCAATATTCTGGACCTTTCATGCCTCGTCCACCTGAAACAACTAAATCAGCTTCAGGCAAAGAAATCATTCCAGTTGCTTTAATTGTTTCAGTCACTTTTTCTGCAAAAAGATTACTGGCTAATGTTGGTGATATGTTTTCTACAAGTGCAACATTATTGCTTTCAACAGGAACAACCACATTTTTCTTAATAGCCAATATTTTTATATCAGCATTTACATTTACATCAGCAAATGCTTTTCCAGTGAAAATACTTACTTTTACTTGGAAGCCTTTACTAAGATTTGGCAATTCGGTTACATTTCCAACCACCGCTGCCCTTAATGCACCAGCAGTACGAGCGATTACGGCATCATTAAAAGAGGATTTTGCAGCAACAATTACCTTTGCTCCTGTATTTTTAACAGTTTCGGCTAAAACACTTGCATAGGCCATACTGTTTAGATTTAAAAGTTTTGAATCATTGGCGTGAAAAACTTTGGTAGCACCAAAGTTTCCAGCTTTTGACAATTCTGCTGAATCTGTATTACCAATGGCTAAAGCAGATGCAGTTGTTTCCATCATTTCGGCTATTTTAGAGCCGTAATAAATAGCTTCTAGAGATGATTTTTTGATTGCACCATCTGCAATCTCTGTTAAAATGAGTATCATTTTAGTTCTGAGTTTTGAGTGCTGAGTTCTGAGATAAGTGCGAGTTAAAACTTAGCACACAAAACTCAGAACTCAGAACTTATTTATAGCACTTTTGCTTCTGTTTTCAATAATTCAATAAGTTTTTCAGCATCTTCCGCAGGAATCATTTTACAAGCCCCTTTTGGAGCTGGCATGCTATATTTTTCTGTGGTTGTAAGAGCCAAACCTGCTGCAGGAATAACCTTTAATGGCTTTGTGCGTGCAGTCATAATTCCACGCATATTCGGAATTTTCCATTCTGCAATTGGTTCTTGACAACCCAAAACGAGTGGGAGAGAGGCAGTTAGCTTTTCTTTTCCACCTTCAATCTCACGAGTCAAATTTGCCTCGTTTCCATTTATTTCTAATTGCATTACTGGCGAGAATGACGAAATTCCTAGCATTTCTGCAACAATTCCATGAACAACACCAGAGTTATAATCGCTCGTTTCACGTCCCATCAAAATCAAATCATAATTTCCCTCCTTAGCAACAGCAGCAATTTGTTCAGCTACAAAGTACGAATCAGTTGGTTCAACATCGACCCTAATTGCATCATCTGCACCTATTGCCAAAGCTTTTCTGATTTGTGGTTCGGCATCCGCACCACCTACATTCAATACAGTAATTGTAGCCCCTAATTGTTCTTTTAGTTCAACTGCTCGAGCCAAAGCATAATCATCATAAGGGCCAATTATGTAAGTTACGCCTGCTTTGTTTAGTTTTGTGTCTCCATCGGTGAAGGAGATTTTTGAGGTTGTATCGGGTACACTACAAATACAAACTAATATTTTCATAATTTTAGACTCCCAACCCCTAAAAGGAGATTTTATTTATTGTATGCCTTTAGGGGTTAGCTTAAAAGCATTTTTAAAAAACTTAATTGTAAACAATTTACTAAGAAAAATGGTATATTTAATCAAAAAAGCAAATAATAGTATGCGTGCATAACATTATGCAAATCTAAATTAAAGATATTTTCAATGCAAGAAGAACGACTAAAAATTTTATTTCAGTACCTTGAGGAAGAGCCAAATGAACCTTTTAATATTTATGCTATAGCCATGGAGTATCTTAATAAGGATATTCTGAAAGCTAAATTTTATCTTGAAAGATTATTATCTGAATATCCAGATTATGTGCCTACTTATTATCATGCTGCGGCAGTTTATGTTGAGTTGGAAGATTTTGCAAAGGCTGAAATTATTTATAAGATGGGAATATTGAAAGCTCATCAGCAGCAATCTTTGAAGGCTTATGATGAGCTTAAACGAGCTTTCAGGATGTTTAATGATGAAATGGAATAAATTTGTCGATGTTTCACTGTCCATAATCGATAATAAAAGAAAATGCGATGAACAGTCGATAATAGACTATTTAAAAATACATTTCATTGGTTTCTTCTTCCTTATTCTTGCCAAACAAGGCTCTGAAAGTATTGGTCATATATAGCATATCCAAGACTTTACTTTTTGCTTGTTTCATAATATAAGTATGGTGGTCAATTTTTATTTGTGCCGTCAAATGATTGAGCACTAATGTCATACAATCTTGATTTTCAGTGAAATTATCAACGATATACATCATGAAACGGTTTTCGAGTTTAGAATCCACGAAATAGAATACTATATGCAAGTCTTCGTCAACTAAGAAAGTTGTGGTTTTATTTGTGTCAAATGATTTAAACATTTCACCGTGATCGACTAAAC
>NZ_CALCZQ010000017.1 GCF_937903345.1 uncultured Emticicia sp.
AAAGGAGGGTTTGGAAAAGAAAACTTCTTCGTCAGCCCTACTTTTGATTGACACAAATTATATAGGTTTTGTGAGACCCGTAAGATTTAAATCCCAATAGGATAAGTCATGCATCAGGTTCCCTAATCATCTTCACTCCCTGCTGAATATTAGAAATAAACATCACTTTTGAATATTTATTAGAAGCTGGTCAAGGCTAAAGTATCTCATAATACCTCTATTAAACAAAGTCCTGTTTATCACCACTCCCAAATCATAAAATCCTCACTCACTCGAATTTCGTCACTTATCAAAGCCCTTTTTAAGCCTTCCAGACGCATTAAATCGTCTTCAAGATTTAGAGAGGGCTTTCTGTCTAATTCATGTTCTAGGGTCTTAATCTGACTTTCTAAGTTCTTACTTTCTCGTTGCCAAACACCTTTCTGATAGTCGCTCATGCGAGCGTAGTTATTGTTGCCAATCCGTAATTCGTCTTCGACGCTTCGCAGCTCTCTCGAGATTCGCCCGACTTCGTTATTATATTCCGAGCGTTGCGATGCGATTTGTGTTTCTAAAATTTCAATTTCTTGCTTTTTGGCTGAATTGTCTTTCTTTTCGACAAAGAAGTCAAAACCCTGTATAAACTCCTTTTCGATGCTTTTGCCAGTTCTCATAACCGCTCCTTCAAAGTAATTCAAATCCGTAGCCGATTGTATTTGCATTTTCAGCAACGGTAATTTAAGCCAAACTTTTAGGCTATCAGGAGCAACATCAAAAACTTGGACTTGCTTAAACTTGAAAGGTTTTCCAGTATGTTTGAAAGCCAAAAACTTACAGTCTTTTACCTCAAACTCTTTAAAACCTTTTGTTTCCCCATCGGGGGCAATGGGGCTTGTTACAAACTTCGTTTCCGTCTGATTCAACAATGATCAAACTAGTAAAAAATAGTATAAAAATATATAATCAGGTTAGACCACATTACTCTTGTCATTTTACAACACCACAAATATTGCATCAACAAAGGCAAATAAAAATCAAAACCTATAAAAATGAGAATCCAGGCGAAAGTTCTCAACTGGATTCCGTAAATTAGTATTTTAAATCTAAATATCTGTATCGCTTATTTAGGACTAGACAACCACTCAGACCCTATTTCACCGAGAGATTCATAAACACTTTGCGATTTATACAAAGTCGTTGCGGATATTGAAAGCAGACGAGAGGTTTTTATTACTCCGTCTTTTTTAAAATTTGAATGACTTCAAACTTTTCTATTGCAGTCCAATTATATATCTGATTTCATAATTCCGTAAAGTTATTAAACTTTTTTTAAGAAAATTATGCCCAGTAATTTAAGGGGTTGTGAAGAATTATCAAGTCCAATCATAGTCGTTAATATATTCTTCTTCAAAGTTTCAGTAGAACTGCCAAAATATTTACTGGCCTCTCGCAAAATAAAACCATACCTTCATATTTTACCTTTCTTTTACTACTTCCATTCAAAAAATGTTACTCTTTATGTTACCAAAAAAATAAAATGAGATAACTATCTGACCATCAAGGTTTTTTGTATTCCCTTCGAGGACACAAAAAAAGATGGCCATAATGACCATCTTTTTTTTGTTTGGGTCTAATTTTGTACTTATTTCTTATTCCCATCAATATCTAATTCGATAATCTCATAACCAAGTTTTTGTAGTCCAGGCAAAATTTTGGCTTTATCTCCTACCAATAAAATATTCATTTTATCAGGATTAATCCATTTCTTGGCTAATGCATCTGCTTCTTTTTTAGTAAGTGATGCTAAAATTTTGTTTTGGATTTCTACAAAATTGGCAGGTAAACCATAAGTTAGAATTCGACCGATGAAACCTGCTTTTTGGTTGCCTGTTTCGTAGCGTAAAGCATCTTGTTGGCCAATCGCACTTTTTGTAAATGCCAATTCTTCGGCAGAAATACCGTTGGCTGCGTAGTTTTTTAATTCTTTCATTACCTCGACTAATGCACTGTCAGTCGCATTGGCACGAATTCCTGAACTAAATTGATATTCGCCTGTATATTTATCTCCAGAAAAACCCGCACGTGCACCATAAGTCCAACCTTTATCTTCACGTAAATTGAGGTTTATACGGCTATTGAATGCTCCACCGAGGGCAAAATTCATCAAACCTGCTTTGTAGTATTCGCCAGTGGCATCATATTTTAAGCCTGTAACATTGCTTACTCTAAATTCGGTCTGAGCAGCTTTTGGTACATCAATCAAATAAATTTGAGTTTTTGAAATAGCGGGAGCGGGTGCTGGATTGGCTAAATTGATTTTTTTGTTTGGCAATTTTTTCAAAAATGCCAATTTGGGCAATATTTCACCTTCCGTGATATCACCTACGACAACAACTTTCGTACCTTGTGATGTCATGTAATTATCGTAATAAGCCTGAACATCTTTTAAGCTAAGTCTTTTAACAGTACTTTCTGTGCCATTATCGCTTAAACCTAAGATATTGCCTGTTCCGTAGTTAAGTTTGTCAATCACGGTAGAAGCAATGGCCGCTGGTTGAGATTTTAATTGTTTAAAGCCTTCCAATGCTTGTTTTTGTAAACGATTGAAAGCATCAGCTGTGAAGTTTGGACTGAACATTTTCTCTTCGAGCAGTTCTAATGTTTTATCAACATTTTTCTTCAAACATTGTACATTAAAGTTGATACCATCTACCGATTGCGAAACGCTGATGAAACTTCCCAGTTTTTGAAGTTCAACCGCCATTTGCTCGGCAGTATATTTTTTGGTGTCTTCGTTGAGCATATCTGCAATCATACCCGCCAAACCAATTTTAGAAGTATCGCTTGCTTGAACCAAATGTCCTCCTGGAACAGTGATTGAAATCGTGACAGTTGGTAATTCGTTGTTGGCTGTTCCGATGATTTTGATGCCACTTGGCAAATCTTTTTTCCAGAAAGGTGGCACTTTCACTACTGGATTTGCTCCGTTGTCAGGTGTTTTGTTTCTGTCAAAAGTGTCTTTTGCTTTTGTATATTTCAAACCATCGTAGCCGTAATTTGGTGCTGTATAGTTCTGAGTATCAATCGTATAATTATCAGGTGCGGCTGGTTTTACTATTTGTCCTTTTGTCAGTACGCTGATAGTAACGCTTGGTTTATCTTTCAAATATTGGTTATAAACTCTCCAAACGTCTTCTTTGGTTACTGAACGATACATATCCAATAATTTTCCAATCATATTTGGATTGCCAGTGAAAGTATTGAAAGCGGCCAGCTGGCTCACTTTTCCTGACACACTTTGAAGACTATTGATATATTGAGCTTCGATACCGCCTTTAAATTTCTCTATGTCTTCGTCGGTTACGCCACGTTTTTCAAAAACCAATAATGATTGTTTGAATAAGCTATCCATCTTTGCGAGTGAATTGCCTGGGTAAGGTGTCAATTGGAATGAAAACTCGCCAGCCAACTCACTAAAACGGCTGAAACCACTGGCCGAAATTGCTTTTTGGCTTTTTACCATTTGTTGATAAAGAATGGAGTTTTTGCCTTGACCCAAGATTTGAGAAAGGCAAGATAATGCTCCCATGTCTTTATCATAATTCGGAACGGTTGGATAAGTTTTTGATAAAATCGGCAAACGAGCATAATTGTCAGTGAAAGAAGCGTATCTATCGCTCGATAATTTCACGGCTGGCATAACAGTTTTTTCAACTGCTGGCCCAGCAGGAATATTGCCGAAATATTTATCAACCATTTTCACTACATCGGCTGCTTTTATATCGCCACCGATAGTCAATGTAGCGTTATTTGGGCCGTACCAACGTAGGAAGAATTTTTTCAAGTCGTTTACATCAACTCTGTCCAAATCTTCTAAATAGCCGATTGTCAACCAGCTATATGGGTGGCCGTAAGGATAAAGGTTTTTGCTCGTAAATTCACCCACTAAACCATACGGACGGTTATCGTAATTTTGTCCTCTTTCATTTTTTACTGTACTTCGTTGTACCTCAAATTTCTTCTGAGTAACGGCATCCAACAAAAATCCCATGCGGTCAGCTTCGAGCCAAAGCATTTTTTCGAGTTGATTGTTAGGTACTGTTTCATAATAATTGGTTCTGTCGAGGTTGGTGCTACCATTCAGTGTTCCACCCGCCGCCGTTACGATTTTGAAATGTTGCTCATCGCCCACATTATCGCTTCCTTGAAACATCATGTGTTCAAAAAAGTGAGCAAAACCACTCTTTTTGATTTCTTCTCTGGCACTACCTACGTGGTATGTTACATCGACGTGCACGATTGGGTCGCTATTGTCTTCATGCACAACTAGCGTGAGGCCGTTTGGAAAAATATATTTTTCGTAAGGAATGACCAATTCACTTCCTTTTTTTTCGACTTTTTCGACCAAGCGAGCTTGGCTAAATCCGAGATTAATAGACAAACAGACAGCCGCAACGGCTAATAGATTTTTTTTCATAGTAAAAGTGTTGATGTATTTGATGTCAAAAAAACGAATAAAAAGTTAGTATGCCAAACGGTCTATCCGATAAACCCGAAATTGTGGTAGATGTTTTGAAGAATATTTTATTTCTTCAATTTTCCCACACAAAAAGTGTAGATGACCTTGAGGTCTTGGTCAGATTGCTGTTTCTCCAATAAATAATCTCTTTCGATTTGCTGCTGAAGGATTTCAGGCTGAAGTTTTACCAAGAAAAAGCGTTCGCAAATTAGCTGAGTGTTAAATGATTTTTGTCCAAATTTCATAATACATTTGAGTATCGGCATACGAAGAAAAATCGGTCAATGAATAAGCCGTGATAGATTCAGTAAATTGTTTATTGTCAAGCACATTGAGCAAAATGCCATCGGATTTATATTCATCCTAAAATTAAAGGTTGGCAAAATGATTGGTGCGTAGTAAAAGATGATTATTGACCAAACGACTCATTCGATAACGCCCAGATTCGTAAACATCGACAAACGCAATGCCTTTCTTTCCGATTCGCTATCTTCGTTACAAACCGAATAATTTATTTTTAACTTTAATACCTCAAACTTTTTTCTGTAAATTCGTATTGAGGTTCTTGGAAAAACAATAAGTTTTCGTACAATTTTATTACATTGTTTACTTAAAATTAAAATAGCTATGGAAAAATTATTCAAACTCCTCTTTATAGCTATCTTGTTGATAACGAGTCATTTGACTTTTGCTCAAAAAGAAAGAAAGAAAGATGACCGCTACGGTTATCATTTTCGAGGAAAACATCAAAAAGTGGCTAAATTTGACTTTGATTTACATGCTAATCTCATCGTTCTGAAAGCTCAACTTGATGGTTCAGATACACTTCGTTTTATACTTGATACGGGCGTTAGTTCAACAATCATTACAGACCCCAAACGAGCATTGACCTTGGGCGTTCAATATGTGCGTAGGGTAAAAATTGCAGGTGCTGGCGAAGGTGAAGCACTCATGGCCAATGTATCAGTAGGGCATACAATTCGCATTGGCGATGTGATTGCTCGACAACAAAGTTTAGTTGTTTTAGATGAAGACGTATTGCAATTATCAGAGTTTTTGGGCGTGCCGATTCATGGCATTTTTGGCCACGATATTTTCAGTAATTTTGTCGTAACAATTGATTTTGAAAATAAAAAACTGACACTCACCGACCCAAAAAAATTTAAGTATAAAAATTCAATGGGTACGCAATATCCGATTGTTTTGACTCAATCGAAGCCATATACTGATGCAATTGCGATGGTGAGCAACGACCAAAAACTAATTCCGATGCGATTAGTCATTGATACAGGTGCCGGTCATGCACTTTTGCTAAATGCGGGCGAAAAAGAGCCGATTCATCTCCCTGATAGAGTAATGCGTGCCAATTTAGGTCGTGGACTGAATGGTGAAATCAACGGAAATATTGGTCGCGTCGATAAAATCAAGATGGGAAGTATTGAAATGAAAAATATTTTGGCTTCGTTCCCAGATAGTTTATCATTTAGTATGAAATTTACTGCTGATGATACTAAACGTCAAGGCAGTATAGGTTGTGAATTATTACGTCGCTTCACCGTTACGCTTAATTATCGTGATGGATACATGATTATGAAGCCCCTACGAAACCGCATGAAAGAAACATTTGAACACGACATGAGCGGCTTAGATGTTCGTGCCAAAGGAGCAGATTTTAATCATTATATAGTGAATAAAGTTATCGAAGGCTCACCAGCCTATGCTGCGGGTTTAGAAGAAGGCGATGAATTGATTTTTGTGAATAATCAGAATGTGAAAGATATGACTATCAGCGAGATATATAAAATCTTATCTCGAAAAGAAGGCAAAGAAGTAGAGTTTTTCTTCAGAAGAAAAGGAGAACTGAAAGTAGCAATATTCAATTTGAAACGAATGATTTAAAATTTAGGAAGCCTTCACTTTAAACCAAGCCTTCCTATGATCTAACACTACTGAATCTTTGTCCAATCGCTCCAGCTACTATTTGCTTCAAGTTTGGTCTGAATATCTTCAGGAAGTTTTGCAAAAAAGTCTAATCCCGTTGCGTTTTCAACCTCATCGACCGAAACCACATAACTATTCATTCTTTTGCCAAAAAGTGCTTCATTAGGTAATAAAAATGCTATCATACGAGGTTTTTTGTCAGATTTTGGCTGATAAAACAGCACAATCTTATAAAAATACTCAGGTACAGCCACATTATTATATCGCCCAATTGTTGACAACCCTTTTCTTAAAACGGGGCCAGTTACAACAAAAATTTCTTCATCTCTCATCGCCCAACCACGTACTCTTTCTTCTATGTTTTCCCATATTCCTCGATTAAAATCAGGTACTTGGGGAGCGATATTGCTCATAAAAAAAGTTTCGTTCATCAATTCTTGACAACATTTAAAATCACCTGCGGGTAGCATGTGTCCACGGTCATAGCCTGAATTACTATAATCGCCAGAAAGAGCTGAATTACCTTTTACTTTTCGGTCAGGAATAAACAGATTTCCAGATCTATTTGCGAGGCCTTTCGTATATTCTCCTCGAAGCTTGTAGGCTACCCAAGCAGGCACTTCGAAATCTTCTTCGTAGCGAAGTATGTAATTTTTGTGTTTAATAATTTCATCACCTTTACCAATAAATGGAAGTGCAAAATCAGGAATTTCGCCATTATCGCTATTCTCTTCTTGGGTGTCGGAATTAAAAATCTTGTCTTTTATCCTATCAAAAATCGAAAAGTCATTTTCTGGCTTATCATTACTATTTTTTTTGTCTTTTTTATTTGATTCCGAAGCATTGTTGTCGGATTTTTCAGCTTTATTAGTAGAAGTTGTTTCGGCGTCTGGTTCTGGAGATTTGTATAGGTTTTTCTCTTCTGAATTTGAGCTTTTTGATTCAAAAACCCCAGTTACGACTTTCCAAAGATTATCAATTGGGCCTGATTTTTCTTTGAAATAAAGAAAATATCCAACACTAAAAAATATTAAAATAAGAATTATACTATTAGATTTCATGAACCATTAATTAAGATCTCCATTTCAGAGAAGGTTTGGTGGGGATTTTTCTTGCAAGTTTACAACAAAACACAGTAAAAAGTTGCTTTTTTTGAAATATTTAAATTTTTTAAAAACTTTGTTTCAAATCATTATTTGCTTATATCTTTGTTATCACAACCTTAACATCTCAATAATGACGCTTAACCTCATTAAAAAAATCATTTTTTGTGGACTTTGGGCAACTGTAAGCTCCGCCCAACAAACAATTCCTCTTTATGATATGTCGGCGTTTCGCCCAATTAAAGAAAACTGGAGTATTGTTGGTAGTATCACTGCAAGTATCGATCAAACGAATAATACTATAACCGAAGCAGGTACGGGGATTTTATCGTGCAAGCACGAAATCGGGAAATATGGCATCGAAAAGGATATTATGACCATAATGGAACACGGAGATTTAGACCTTGACCTTGATTTTATGATGGCCAAAGGGGCTAATTCGGGCATTTATTTACAGGGCCGTTACGAAATTCAATTAAATGATAGCTGGGGAAAGAAAAACCCTAAATATGGTGATGTTGGAGGAATTTATGAACGTTGGGACGAATCAAAACCTGAAGGCTCAAAAGGTTATGAAGGAATCGCTCCACGTTTTAATGTTGCAAAAGCACCGGGTTTATGGCAAAATATCAAGATTTCCTTTCAAGCACCACGCTTTGATGCAACAGGAAAAAAAGTCAGTGATGCCAAAATTTTGTCAATCATTTTGAATGGTGTTTTGATTCATGAAAATGTAGAACTTACAGGCCCGACTCGTGGATCATTGGTAGACAACGAAGTTCCAAAAGGTCCATTGCGTTTTCAAGGCGACCACGGAAATGTGGCTTTTCGCAATATCAAATACAAAAGTTTCAATCAAAAATTTCTAACTTTCAAAGATTTGAAGTTTGGTGTGTATAAAGGGAATTTCCGGACAGTGGCTGATATTGAGAAAATTAAACCTGAAACAAGCGGAAATGTTGCCTTCTTAAATTGGAATGTAAGTAATGCTGAAAACGAGTTTGCCGTAAAATATGTTGGCAAAATCAATGTTCCAGATGCTGGAAGATATACTTTTACAGCGGTTCACGGTGGAAATACCCAAATGAAAATCAACGGAGTAGATGCTTTCAAAAATGGCTGGTTAAATTCGGGTGAAAGTCGCCAAGCGATGATTGACCTTCCAGCGGGTGATGTTGATTTTGAAATGTATTATTGGAAAGCCGATGGTTGGTTAGCACCTGCTTTGGGGCTTTATGCCGAATCAGCAACGATTCGTAAGCAAGCACTTCACTATGCGAACTCTACTTTGGTGGCTAATCCAACCTCACCAATCCTGCTCAGTCCGACTACTGAGCCAGTTGTTTTCCGTTCATTCATGGATATTCGTGATGGTGAAAAAGGCAAACGAGTTGTTCATGCGGTTTCGGTCGGAAACAAAGAAAATATCCATTATACTTATGATTTAGATAACGCTGCTTTGTTCCAAATCTGGAAAGGTGGTTTCTTGAATACTACCCCAATGTGGAACGACCGTGGTGATGGCAGTTCAAAACCAATGGGAAGTTTGACTGCTCTCGGCGATGCTCCGTTATTAAATCTACTTGCTTCTCCATCTGCCGCCTGGGGCGAATTAGATGCTTCGTATCGTCCACGTGGTTATGAGTTAGATGAAGCTGGCCTACCAACGTTTAAGTATGATTACGCAGGTGTAAACATATCGGACAAAACTATACCAAGTGAAGACGGCAAAATGTTCAAGCGTGAAATTATCGTCAAAGGCTCAACATTAAACATTTATGCAAGATTGGCAGTTGCTCAAAATATCACAAAATTGGGCGATGACATATTTATTGTTGGTGAAAATCGCTACTACATAAAAGTAATCAAGGGTACGCCGAGTATCCGTGAGTCGGCAGGAATGAAAGAATTGGTACTTCCTGTGGGCGATAAAATTGCCTATTCGATTATTTGGTAGAAAACTCGCTTTAAGTAATAGGCTATAAGCCTTATGCTTTCTATAATGCTTAAATTTTGAATAAAAAATGCTTAGAGCGTATTGTTTTAAGTATATAGCAACTAAAAAAATGAAAAACATCATAAAAATATTTATTTCTCTACTAACATTTTCGAGTGTATTTGCCCAAAATCCTGCTGAAAATGAATATTACCGCATCATTACGCTACCCGTGCCAGAAGGGGTGCTTTTGGAAGTAGGTGGTATCACAACAATGCCTTCGGGCGATGTTGCCTTAGCTACTCGCCGTGGCGATATTTGGATTATCAACAATGCCTACATGAATACAGGTACTGCTCCGTATTACCGAAAATTTGCGAGTGGTTTGCACGAAATCTTGGGGCTTGTTTATAAAAGTGGTTCGTTTTATTGTGCTCAACGTGGCGAACTAACCAAATTGACTGATAAAAATGGCGATGGCCGTGCTGATTCTTACGAAACTGTGGCTAATCTGCCAATTTCGGGGCATTACCATGAATATACTTTTGGCCCTAAATTAATGCCTGATGGCTCAATGATTATTACTGGAAATGTAGCTTTCGGTGACGAGGAGTGGTGGAGAGGCGAGAGTCGCCGTCCAGGTAGGGGTTGGGCAATGAAGATTTCGGAAGATGGGAACGTGGAGCCTTACGCAACGGGTATGCGTTCTCCGTGCGGAATCGGTGCTATTGATGGCGAATTTTGGTACGGCGACAACCAAGGCGACTGGATGGGTTCGGGCTTTATTGCTCAAGTAAACAAAGGCGATTTCATGGGGCATCCAGCGGGTTTGCGTTGGACTGGCGAGCCAAATTCACCAGTAAAACTCACAACCGAACAACTTTATGCTAAAATCGACCCTCGCAAAACGAAAGATGCCAATGGCTATTATATCAAGCCAGAAAATATCGAATCTGAGCGTGGAAAGTATCTTTTTGAAATGAAAAAAGATGTTCCAGAGCTAAAATTACCAGCTGTTTGGTTGCCTCACGGAGTTTTGGGTATTTCTACTTCTGAAATCATCAAAGATGAGTCAAACGGAGCTTTTGGGCCATTTGCAGGTCAACTTTTTGTGGGAGACCAAGGAAAAAGTAATTTAACACGTGTTTTCATAGAAAAAGTAAATGGCGAATATCAAGGGGCGGCTTTTCCTTTTAAGGATGGTTTTCAGTCGGGAACACTCCGTATGGTTTTTGGCAATGACGGTTCAATGTTTGTAGGTGAAACCAATCGCGGCTGGGGTTCGGCAGGTATAACAACTGCTGGTATCGAACGTTTAGTTTGGACAGGAAAGATGCCTTTTGAAATGAAAACTATGAAAGCAACACCTGATGGTTTTGAGGTTGAGTTTACGAAGCCTGTCAATAAAGCGACAGCAGCAGATTTTAAGAATTTTCAAATCCGTAGTTTTATTTATAAATATCAACCAGTTTATGGTAGCCCAACTGTTGATGAGAAATTTTTGACCGTAAAAGGCTTAAAAGTATCGGATGATGGCTTGAAAATAAGAATGTTGGTTGATGGTCTCCGTGAGCATTATATTCACGAACTAAAAGTCAATGGTGTGAAAGATACTGATGGTAAAACGCTTTTGCATAGCTTGGCATTTTATACACTCAATAATATACCGAGTGGAGAAAAAATGAGTAACTATTCGCCACGTCCTGACAATTTAAAAGTAAATTCTACTATAAAAACTGAGGTAAAACTTTCAACACCTGATGATGTAAATGCCAAGAAAGTCATTGCAAAAGCACCAACTTTTGAGGAAGTGAAACCTTTATTACAAAAACATACTTGTTTGGCTTGTCATCAATCTGATAAGCGTATGGTTGGCCCAGCCTATAAAGATGTAGCAAAAAGAAAATATTCAAACGAAAAAATTGTAGAATTAATTTATAGGCCACAGCCTAAAAACTGGTCAGGATACACCGAAATGGCTGCAATGCCCCAAGTTCCAAGAGTAGATGCCTTAAAGATTGCCACTTGGATAAACTCATTGAGATAAGCAGTTTTTGAAATAAAAATGCCCTGTAAGAAAAATCTTATAGGGCATTTTTTTGATTCATTCAATAAACTACTTCTTTTGTTTCTTTTTATAAACACAGGTAGTATTGTCAGATTTCACATAGTATGATTTGTAATTTGTTGCCTTTGAGTCGGTGCATCCACAGAGATTCAATAATTCAACTTTGCGAAAATCAACTGGGTGACTTTCACTTTGAAGAGATATCGAACCATCTTTCAATAATTTCACTTCAGCCATTAATTTTTGATCGTGTCCGCTTACGTTTCCACCACCAATTTGTGGTTGTAAATATTCTAAAACTTTCTCGCCATTTACATAATGAATAATCGCTGAATCACCCAAAACAGTCACTTCTGCTCTAACCCACTGGTCACCATCGTAGGTTTTTGAGGTTGAATTTATACAATGACGCTTATCAAATTTATTTTCATAAACAATATTAGTTCCCGGCGTACAAACATTACAAGTCGTTCGACTTCCTTTTCCTAAACCACCCAATAATTGGACTTCAATCGAAATCGGAAAATCTTGGTCTTTACCCATGCTTTCAGGCGTTTGTCCATGAACCATAATTCCACTATTACGAGTCGCCCAACCTGGCCCATCGATGGCTTGGTCGCCTACAAATCTGTATTCAACCGCAATTTTGTAATAAGAGAATTTATCTTTGTAAAAAATATGCCCAAAACGTTCATTGAATGCAGGATATGCACTAGCATCGTATCTGACTTTCATCAGCCCATCTTCCACTCTGAAAGTATTACCATAATTATTATTGAGTTCGTAATTTCTGATTTTCACTTTCCAAGCGTCAAGATTTTTGCCGTTGAAGAGCTGTTTCCATTCGTTTTTATCAACATCCTGAGCAAATGTGAGGAAGGGATATAACAAAAAAATGATTAGTTTTTTCATAGAAAAGGAATTTTGTAGAGCTTATAAAAGATGGTCTAATAAATGTTTGGAAATATACGAAAGAAATATAAAATGTAGAAATTAAACACAGCAAGATTTAAACTAAGTGCAATAGTATGTACTTAGTATCTTATCGGAGATAAGATGCGGTGAAAAAAAAGATATATTTCTGAACTAAAAATTACCCAATCTCAATTTCATCACCTAATTTATTAAGGAAATGAAATTCGGTGATACCGATAGAAGAATCTTTGACGAGTTTTACCCATACTCTATATTTCAAAAACCATTTCATTTGTTTTGAAACAAGTCCCTCTCGATAATAGGCATAGATAAACGGATGTAGTACAATGCTTATCCCACTTTCGTTTTGTTTTGAAAGGATATAATCAAGGTTATTTTCAATCAAATCTGTGACGATGATACTTGCCTGAATCGTGCCTGTTCCGCTACATGTAGGGCAGGTTTCACGAGTAACAATGTTCATTTCTGGACGAACACGCTGGCGAGTGATTTGAAGTAAACCAAATTTTGAAATTGGAAGAATTGTGTATTTAGATCGGTCGCCTTTCATTTCTTCTTTCATTGCTTCCTGAATTAAGCGACGGTTCTCGCTTTTCTTCATATCAATGAAATCGACGACGATAATACCACCCATATCACGCATACGTAACTGACGACACAACTCTTTGGCCGCTTCAAAGTTTACAGCCAATGCTGTTGACTCTTGGTCGTCTTCTTGCGTTGATTTATTGCCACTGTTTACATCAATTACATGGAGTGCTTCCGTATGTTCGATTATCAAATAGCCACCATTTTGTAAGCTAACTGAGCGTCCAAACAAAGATTTTATTTGTTTTTCGATACCATATTGCTCAAAAAGTTTATTTTTTCCCGTGTGGAGTTTAAGAATTTTCTCTTTATCGGGTGCAATGGTATGCAAGAAGGTTTTTACACCTTCAAAATTTTCTTTAGTATCAACATAGATATTGTCAAAATCATCATTGAGCATATCTCTCAATATTGACGATGCCCGACCCATCTCGCTTATGATACGCTCACGTGGCTTGGCATCACGCAAAGACTTCATTCCCTCTTCCCATTTTTCTACGCAAAAATCAATGTCACGGCTTAGTTCGTCCATGTCTTTTCCTTCGGCTACTGTCCGTACAATCACTGCAAAGTTTTCAGGCTTCATCGAAGAAACCATTTTGTGTAGTCTTTGACGCTCCTGCTTGTTGGTGATTTTCTTAGAAATATTTACCGAATTGCCGAAAGGAACTAAAACCACATTTCGTCCTGCAATCGAAATATCGCAAGAAAGACGTGGCCCCTTGGTTGAGATTGGCTCTTTAACAACCTGTACGAGTACTGGGGTATTTTTCGCAATAACATCATTGATTTTGCCAAATTTTTCGATTTCGGGTTCCATCTTGAAACCTTTCAAACGAAGATTAACTGGGCGTTTGGCAATAACATCTTTTACAAATTTATTGAGAGAATTGTAAGAGATAATCTCATTATAATGCAGAAAACCATCTTTATCATATCCAACATCAACAAAAGCGGCATTGTTTCCTTGCACAACTTTCTTGACTACCCCCAAATAAATATCTCCAACGGAAAACTGGTGTTCCGTCTCGTCAAAGTGATATTCGATTAATCGCTTGTCTTGAACAAGAGCAATTCTATCACCTTTCTGTGTGGTACTAATATATAATTCGTTGCTCAAAATTGAGGTAGAATCGAGGGGTTAATGAATAATGATTAGTCTAATGAAAAAGGGAATAAGTTTAGCAGTATTAAATTTTATAATTAAAAAATACTGCTAAAAATAAGAAAAATTATTTTTTCTTATGACGATTCTTTCTAAGACGCTTTTTTCTTTTGTGCGTGGCCATTTTGTGACCTTTTCTTTTCTTTCCACAAGGCATGATAGTAATAATTTATTTTCCCGAAGGATTATTTGAAATTTATTTTTTCTTAATTAACTCTTTCAATAAATTTGAAAAAGGTTTTTTATCGAACCGCAAAGATAACAAATTATTTTAAACTCTCCAAAGCCTTATTTACTTCTGATAATAAAGTTGGCTCTTTTACGTTTTTCTTCAAATCTTCAAAAATAATTTTTGCTTGCGATTTTTGCTTTAATTCGATTAAACTATAACCTAATCCCAATAGTGCATTGACATTTTTGGGATTGATTCGAATTACCTGTTTGAAGCGGTCAGCTGCTTTGTCATATTGCCCAGATTGCATTGAAAGTACGCCCAGATTCATTAATGCTGGCTCAAAATTAGGTTCTTCGGTAATTACCTCACGAAGCATCATAATTGCTTGCATTGGCGAGTCTGACTGTACATAAGTCATTGCCAAATTAGTTTTGGCTTGAAGCTGGCGTGGGTTTTTCTCTAATACTTTTTGGTAGCACAGACGAGTTTTTTCAGCATAAATACTTACGTTTTCTTGGCGTAGAGATAATGTAAATGCCTGATAATAAGTATCACCAGCACGCATCCAATTTTCAGCAGTCGGATTTGCTAAAGCAATCTTTTCGGCATAAACTGAAGCACTATCATAACGATTGGCAATGATAAAAACCTGAGCGATTTGCTCGTATAATGGAATTTTATCGTCTGCAGAAGTAAGCTTTTGCTTAAGAATTATTATTTGTTTTTCTTGTTCGGCCGAAAGTTGAGGTGCTTGAGAAGTTTCTTCGTGGTTGTGGCCATCATTATTGGTGTGTTTTTCAGCCGAATTTGTTTCCGAAACCTTATCTCTATTCGCTTTTGCTTCGTCTTTCACGACTACCTTTGGGCGAGAATAAAGAAAGCCCGTGAGGGCTACCGCAACGACAATCAGAATGATGAAGTTTTTTTTCATGTTTTTTATAATTATGATATTTTTAAAGAATGTCATGGATAGCCAATTTGTTGGACTACCCATGATTTATTCAAATAACCATAATATTATTAAAGATTATTTAACTGATGCCTTTACTTGTTCTGTAAATTCTTTAGCTGGCTTGAAACCTGGAACCGAATGGGCAGGAACCATCACAGTAGTTTTTGCCGAAATATTACGAGCTTTTTTAGCTGCTCTGTGTTTATTTACGAAACTCCCGAAACCTCTCACATAAACTGCATCGCCTTGTGCCAATGTGCCCTTTATAATTTCAAAAAATGATTCAAGTGTTGTGGATACACTTGCTTTGTCGACGCCTGTTTTGTCGGCAATTGCAACGATAACTTCTGCTTTAGTCACGAGTAAAAACGTTTATTTAGATTATCAATTAACTTTAAAAAAATATCAGAGTAAAATTCAATAATTTTTACACAAAAAGATTCACTATTGAAAACTTCGCTTTGATACTTTCAAACTCTTTGGTTTGTTTTTGGGTTTGCAAAGATAGGGGATTTATAAAGACTCTCCCAAAAAGTTTTTACTTTTTTTTTTGTAATTACTTCATAATTAGTTAGTTACAAAATATATTGCCAAAAAAAATAATATTGAAAACTTTTTTTTTCTACCAAACCTGTATTTAACTTAAATAAAAATTGGAAACCAAGGCTTTTTCCGAAGTATTAATTCATTGGTATAACACCAATAAAAGAGACCTTCCTTGGCGAAAAACCAAAGACCCATACAGAATTTGGCTCTCTGAGGTTATTTTGCAACAAACTCGAGTGGCACAAGGTTCGCCATATTACGAAAAATTTGTAGAAACTTATCCAAACGTTAAGGCTTTGGCTTTGGCTGATGAACAAGACGTATTACGACTTTGGCAAGGTTTAGGATATTATTCGAGGGCTAGAAATATGTCTATTACGGCCAAAATCGTGGTAAAAGATTTTGATGGTATTTTTCCTAATAATTATAAGGGTCTGCTTAAATTAAAAGGTATTGGCCCTTATACTGCGGCGGCGATTGCCTCATTTGCTTTTGAAGAAAAGGTGGCGGTCGTTGATGGGAATGTTTTTAGAGTTTTGGCGAGAGTTTTTGGGATTGAAACCGATATTTCGAGCCATGAAGCAAAGAATGTTTTTAGCAAATTGGCTAATGAATTGATTTCAACTGAATCACCAAGTACTTATAATCAGGCAATTATGGAGTTTGGTGCAATTCACTGCACGTCCGTAAATCCTGTTTGTAAGTTTTGTGTCTTTAATGAATCTTGCGTAGCAAACGCCAAGGGAATGCAATCGATTTTACCGATAAAATCAAAAAAAGTAAAAGTTCGGAATCGTTTCTTTAATTATTTTGTAATTGAACTTAACGGCAAATTCTTAATGCACCAAAGATCCGAAGGTGATATTTGGACTGGGCTCAATGATTTTTATTTGGTAGAAAATGAAGAAAAATTTTCAGAACTTGATGAAATTAATAGTGACTTTTTGCAAGAAACGCTGTCTAAATCAATAATTAAGGGAAATTCAGAAAAAATTAAACATATTTTAACCCATCAACTAATTGAAGCGAGATTTTGGCACCTTGTTTTGAATGAAGAAGTAGCCGTTCCCTTAGGATATGCGTTTTATTCATCTGATGAGGTTGAGTCTTTACCCAAACCGATTTTGATAGAAAAGTATCTGAAAAGTTTTTGGTGTTCATTCAAAAAGTAGTTGTGATGTATCAAGTTTTTTATAAATTTACATACTATTCTTTAAACAATTTTATAAAATGGCTGGAGTAAATAAAGTGATTTTATTGGGGAATCTTGGCTCAGACCCCGAAGTCAGAACGCTTCCAAGTGGGGGTAAAGTTGTGACTTTTAGTATTGCTACCTCTGAAAGTTATACTAATAAAGAAGGGGTGCGTGTTGAACAAACCGAATGGCATAGAATTGAACTTTGGGATAATTTGGCCAATATTGCCGAACAATATCTAAAAAAAGGTGACACAGCTTATATTGAAGGACGTATCAGGACCGAAAAATGGACTGATAAAGAAAATATTGAAAGAACAACTGTTAAAATCAGAGCTAATTCATTGCAATTGGTTGGCGGACGCCGTAGCGGTATTGATGCTGCTGAATCTGGTGGGCAATCTAATAGTGGAAGCAGTGGTAGCTCAAATAATTACGCATCAAAAACTGCCCCAGTGCCATTGCCTCCACCACCCGATTTAGCTGGTGGAAATAGTGATGATTTACCGTTTTAAAGTATAATATTTGGTTAAAACTTCCCCTCAAAATGAGGAGAAGTTTTAACCTAAAACCAATCTTTTCTTCATTTGTTGCAGGTGTAAGTTAAGTTGCAGTACTTTTTACCTTCTCTCTCAACTGCCCAATTTCATCTCTGAATCGAGCAGCTTCTAAGAAATCCAAATCTTTGGCGGCACGCTCCATTTTTCTTTTGGTTTCTTCTATGAGCTTTTCGAGTTGAGATTTAGTCATGTAGCCCACAATTGGATCGGCGGCGAGCGATAATTGCTCAGGCTCATTATAATACATTTTGGTTGTGGCCTTGCTATCCGCTATTGAAGTCTGCTCCATAATTGCTTCTCTTGATTTGAAGATAGTTTTGGGCGTAATTCCATTATCGGCATTGTATTCCATCTGAATTGCTCGGCGGCGATTGGTTTCATCAATTGCTTTTGCCATTGAGCCAGTCATGCGGTCGGCATACATTAAAACCTTGCCATTTTCATTACGGGCAGCACGACCGATGGTTTGAATCAATGAGCGAATATCACGCAAGAAACCTTCTTTGTCAGCGTCCATTATTGCCACGAGCGATACTTCGGGTAAATCGAGACCTTCACGGAGTAAGTTTACTCCAACCAAAACATCAAAAACACCCAAACGCAAATCACGTAAGATTTCTACACGGTCGAAGGTTTTTACTTCTGAGTGAATATATCGACCTTTGATGCCCACTTTATCGAGGTATTTACTTAATTCTTCGGCCATTCTTTTGGTCAAAGTCGTAATCAAAACTCGCTCTTTTCGCTGAACTCTCAAGTTTATTTCTTCCAATAAATCATCAATTTGATTGATACTTGGACGAACTTCAATTTCAGGGTCGAGCAAGCCAGTTGGGCGAATGATTTGTTCGACCACAACGCCATCAGTCAAACGCACTTCATAGTCGGCTGGCGTCGCACTTACGAAAACCGTTTGCCCGACCATTTCTTCAAATTCTTGGAATTTTAGCGGGCGATTATCCATTGCCGATGGAAGTCGGAAACCGTATTCTACCAAAGATTCTTTGCGAGAGCGGTCGCCTCCCCACATGGCTCTGATTTGTGGCATTGAAGCGTGACTTTCATCAACAACCATTAAATAATCTTGTGGGAAATAATCGAGCAAACAGAAAGGGCGTTGACCTGCTTGACGATTATCAAAGTAACGTGAATAGTTTTCAATGCCCGAGCAATAACCCAATTCTCGCATCATTTCGAGGTCAAATTCTGTTCGTTCTTGAATCCTTTGAGCCTCTAATAATCGACCATCTGACTCGAAATATTTAACTTGTTTCACCATTTCATCTTGAATTTGATGCATGGCGTTGGCCATTACGTCTCGACCAGTTACGAACAGATTGGCCGGAAATATTGCAATTTGCTTTTCAGAACTTAATTTTTTGCCATTATTTGGGTCTATTCGTTGAATTTCTTCGATTTCATCGCCGAAAAATATAAATCTAAAAGCAAAGTCAGCGTAGCTTGGGTAAAGGTCAACAGTATCTCCTTTTACTCTGAAAGTTCCACGAGTAAATTCGGCTTCGGTACGAGAGTATAAAATTTCGACCAGACGAAAAAGAAACTGATTGCGAGAAATAATCAATCCGACACCAATTTGTATGATACTACGTTTCATTTCGGTTGGATTTCCCGCACCATAAATACACGAAACCGATGCAATAACAATGACATCTCGACGCCCCGACATCAAAGAAGAAACCGTTGAAAGGCGAAGTTTATCAATTTCTTCATTGACCATGAGGTCTTTTTCTATATAAGTATTGGTTGTAGCAATGTATGCTTCGGGCTGGTAATAATCGTAATAAGAAATAAAATACTCAACGGCATTATCGGGAAAAAAACTTTTGAATTCGCCATAAAGTTGGGCTGCAAGAGTTTTATTATGACTCAAAATCAAAACCGGTCGGTCGAGTTGAGCAATTACGTTGGCAATAGTAAATGTTTTTCCTGATCCGGTTACCCCTAATAAAACCTGTGATTGCTCGCCTTTATTGATGCCATCAACGAGCTTGACAATTGCCTGCGGTTGGTCACCAGTGGGTTTGTAATCAGAAATGAGTTTATATGTCATAATTTTGGGTATCAATATAAAAAGTTTATCTAAAAACAAACATAACTTTGGCTTAGAGAGTTTCTTTTGTTTTAAGAATTGTTGAGTTTAACGAATTAGGGATTAGTAATAAGATTTTGCTTATCATTGCAGTTCAATTTTATTCAATCAAAAATGAAAAAAACATTACTTTTATTAAGTTGTATTTACCAACTCTGTTTCTCTCAAAAACTAAAAATAGATACCCAAACTACCTACCAAACTATTCATAGTTTTGGGGCGTCAGATTGTTGGTCGATGCAAATGGTGGGTGAAAATTATCCTGTTGAAAAACGAGAAAAAATTGCGAGTTTATTATTTAGCAAAGAACTCGACAAAGTAGGAAATCCGAAAGGAATTGGGCTTTCGATGTGGCGATTCAACATCGGAGCGGGCAGCACGGAACAAGGAATTGATAGTAAAATTACGAATGAATGGCGTAGAGCAGAATGTTTTTTGGAGAATGGAAAATATAATTGGAACAAACAGCGTGGACAACAATGGTTTTTGGAAGCAGCCAAACGCCATGGTGTAGATTTTACTTTGGGTTTCTTGAATTCAGCCCCAGTTTCGATGACAAAAAACGGTTTGGCAATAGCCAGTGGCAAACTGGGCGATTGGAACTTTGATAAAACGAAAATTGATAATTTTTCTGATTTTCTGGCGGAAGTTTCGGCAAAACTGAATTTTGATTATATCAGTCCATTCAACGAACCGCAGTGGGATTGGGGTCCGAAATCAAAATCGGGATTTGGCTCTCAAGAGGGAACGCCTATCAACAACGAAGATTTGGCTTGGGCAGTGCGGAAACTCGACACAAAAATGACCGAACGAAAATTAAACACAAAGCTTGTGATTACGGATGCCGCTCAGATTGATTATTTGTACAAATCGAAGACCAACCGTAGTGAAGTTGGGCAAGATAATCAAATTGAAAGTTTCTTTTCGGAGTCAAGTAAAAACTATGTTGGCAACTTAAATTCGGTTGAAAAACTGATTTGTGGGCATAGCTATTTTACAACTTCGCCGAGTAGCGAACTAATCGGCAAACGTCAAGAACTATTGGTTAAAATTCAGCAACAAAAAATCAATTATTGGCAGTCGGAGTATTGTATTTTGGGCGATAACGCTGGCGAAATTAAAGGTGGCAGACAAGATTTAGGCATGAAGACCGCTTTATACGTCGCCAAAGTTATTCACGCCGATTTGACATATGCCAATGCTTCAGCGTGGCATTGGTGGCTTTCAGTGAGTGCAAATGATTATAAGGATGGCTTGATTTATGTAGCCAACAATTTAGTAAAAGGAGAAAACGACAGCAATAAATTTGATAGTGAAATTTATGACTCAAAACTTCTTTGGGCATTTGGTAATTTTTCAAGATTCGTCAGGCCACAAATGCAGCGAATAAAAATCGAAACTGATAGTAAGGATTTGATGGTTTCAGCATATAAAAGTGTAAAAGAGTTGGTGGTAGTGATTGTGAATCCTGCCCAAAATCAGCGAATCGAACTACCCAATCTTACAAAAAATCAAGTATTTGATACCTATACTACATCAAAAGATAAGAATTTAGCTCATTCCAGAATCAAAGGTAAGAGGATTGAATTACCTGCGGAGGCGGTGGTTACTTTGGTGGTGAAGTTGAGGTAGAAGATTTGCTGTAGGAAGTTTAGAAATTTCGCACGGTATAAGTGCTATTTCTAAAATTCTATATAAATGTATGGAACGTAATCTACAAATTTATATAAATTTGTAGATTACATCACCCTTTCTTTACTTCTTCTCAAAATAATCAACTGTTAAGTGGCAAAGGGCTTTCACGCCGAGGCCCAGACCGCTATCATCAATAAAGAAATCTGGCGTATGGTGTGGAGCTGCTGCAGTACTTCCGATTGGTTTTCCACCCAAAAAGAAGAAAAATGCAGGCACTTTTTTACCAAAGAAACTAAAATCTTCTGCACCAGTGGCGAGCGAAGCCGTGAGGATATTTTCTTTTCCTGCTAAAGATGATAGAGTCGGACCCATCTTTTCCGTCAAAGTTGGGTCATTATAAGTGACAGGCACACCAATATTGATTTTTAAATCGGCAGTTGCACCTGCACTTTCTGCAATATTAGTCGCAATTTCTTGCATTCTTCTGTGTATAAGTTTCTGTTGCGTTTCGCTGAAAGTTCTGATTGTGCCAATCATTGTTGCCTCTTCGGGAATAATATTACTTCTGATTCCCGCATTAAAAGCTCCAATCGTCACAATCGCAGGATTTTCTGTAATATCCACATTTCTGCTGATTATCGTTTGGTAAGCCATTACGATTTGTGAGCCAGTTACAATCGGGTCAACTCCACTCCATGGACTGGCTCCGTGCGTTTGTTTGCCTTTGATTTTGAGTGTATAAGTGTCCGCAGCCGCCATTTCTGGGCCAGAACGGTATCGAATTTGTCCAACATTGGTCTGAGAATTAATGTGTAAACCAAAAGCTACATCAACTTTCGGGTTTTCCATAACTCCTTGATTTATCATCAAACCAGCTCCACCTTCTTCGCCCGCTGGTGCACCTTCTTCGGCTGGTTGAAAACAAAATTTTACCGTTCCTGACAAATCATTTTTCATTGAAGATAATACTTCCGCCACGCCCATCAAAATCGCTACGTGCGTATCGTGTCCGCAAGCATGCATTACGCCTGTTTTTTGGTTGTTGTATTCTGTCACAACATTAGATTTGAATGAAATATCCGCTCTTTCAGTTACAGGAAGTGCATCCATATCAGCTCTTAATAATACCACTGGCCCAGGTTTTCCACCTTTCAGAATTCCCACAACGCCCGTATAAGCTACTTTTTCTTGCACTTCTATTCCGAGCGATTTTAAATGGGTAGCTATTTTTTCGGCAGTTTTAAATTCACGATTTCCAAGTTCTGGATTTTGGTGAATATCTCTTCTCCAAGTAACCACTTTTGAGTCGATAGATTCGGCTTTTGCATTAATTTTAGCTTTCAATGAGCTTTGTCCAAACGAACAAGTTACTGATAATGAAAGTGCTAATAATAAGGGTCTTTTCATTTGGTGATAAAATTTAGGTAAGTAAACTACTTTAATTTATTACTCAAACTTAACCATTCTTTATTTTCTTTAAAACTACTTGCTCAATATTTATTCCAAATATAAAAACCAACCAAGTAAAACTGCAAAACCAGTAGTATTCTTATATATGTTGTACAAGTGTTAATATCGGCCATCAAATTTGCCAAATCCTTCTTTATTGCGTTCCTTTGATTAAAATTTCAATTCTTAGACGATGAAACCAGTTTACAAAGCACACCCGTGGCATGGAATATCGGTGGGAGATAATGCCCCAGAAAAAGTTACAGTATTTGTCGAAATTGTACCGTCAGATACTATTAAATATGAAATAGATAAAGAATCGGGTTATTTAAAAATAGACCGTCCACAAAAATACTCCAATATAATTCCTTCACTTTACGGATTTATTCCCCAAACATATTGTGGTGAAGAAGTAGCAAAACTCGCTCGTGAGCGTGGCTCTGATAAAGTACAAGAAGGCGATGGTGACCCATTAGATATTTGTGTGCTTTCCAGCCACCATATTCCGCATGGTGATATTTTATTGCAGGCTATTCCTATTGGTGGACTATGTTTGCTCGATAAAGGTGAAGCCGATGACAAAATCATTGCGGTTTTGGTTGATGATCCGATTTATCAAAAATTTGCGGATATTAGTGAACTTCCAGAAGCTATTCTTACTCGTTTGAAGCACTATTTCTTGACATATAAGAGCTTACCAGACGAGAAAAACGCCATCGAAATCTCGAATGTTTATGGCCGTGCAGATGCCCATGATGTAATCCGTAAATCCATGATGGATTACCGTGATTTGATTTTCAAACCGATTTAAGATTAATTTTTAAATGATAAAGACTATTGAGAAAACTTAGTGGTCTTTTTTGTTAATTTGTCGACAAGCACAAAAATCTATATTCTTCTTTCTAAATTTTTAATTAAAAAGCTGTACCTTTGGTATTGATAATCAATTAGTTATTTAATTACAGCAGTGATGCTGCAAATCCAATGAGGAATTCAGAAAGACCCAAAAAGTCCGATAACCGTGGTGGTTTCGGCGAAAAAAAAGCATTTGGTGATAAGCCAGCTTTCAAGAAAAAAGAAAATGGTGTTGGTGGTTTTGGAGAAAGAAAATTTATTGTGACTAACAATATCGAAAGTAAGACTTACAGCGATAGAAAACCATTCGGCGATAGACAGGACACTAATCGAAAACCATTCAGCAGCGACCGCCCCTATTCAAAACGAGAAGAAAGTTCTGACCGCAAGCCATTTGGCGAAAGAAGCGACAGAAAACCATTTAGCAGCGACCGCCCTTACCAAAAACGAGAAGAAAGTTCTGAGCGTAAGCCTTTTGGTGAAAGAAGCGATAGGAAACCTTTCAGCAGTGACCGGCCTTATCAAAAACGAGAAGAAAGTTCTTACCGTAAGCCATTTGGTGAAAGGAAAGATGCCGCTTCAAAATCTTTTGAAGATAAACCAAGGGTTTTTTCTGACGAAAAGCCTGCACATCCTTTTAGAAAAAGAGATGACAGCGGCCGAGCAACATCAAACGACCGGAAAAATGCTTATTCGGCTGACAAACCTCGTTTTCAGAAAAACGAACCGCACAATAGAGATTTCAAGCCGAAAGATAAATTTGAGCCAAAAGAAAATCAAGCAACTTCTGGGCGTATAGAAGCTCCAAATTATGATACCGAGCGTTTGAAAAGCAAACTTCCTGAGAAAGTTCAGAAAAAAGTTTTAAAAGAAGAAAGTGAGTCTTCGAAAGATGGTTCAGTAAGACTAAATCGTTATATTTCTAATGCAGGAGTAGCTTCTCGACGTGATGCTGACGAATTGATTGCATCAGGTCAAATTACTGTAAATGGTAAAGAAATTACAGAAATGGGTTATAAAGTGAAGCCTACTGATGTAGTGAAATACGGCAAAAAAATATTGAGTCGTGAGAAATTGATGTATGTTTTATTGAACAAACCAAAAGATTTTATCACAACCACTGAAGACCCAGATGAGCGTAGAACGGTAATGGATTTAGTAAAAAATGCTTGTCCAGAGCGTATTTATCCAGTAGGTCGTTTGGATAGAAATACAACAGGTTTATTGCTTTTAACAAATGATGGTGAAGTAGCCGAAAAACTTTCGCACCCATCAAATGAAATTAAGAAAATCTATCAGGTTGAGTTAGATAAGCCTATTACAACCGATGATTTTGAGACAATCGTAAATGGTATTGATTTAGAGGATGGATTTATCAAACCCGATGAATTAGCACTTGTTACCCCCGATGCCGAAGTTGTTGGAATCAAGATTCATAGTGGTAAAAACCGTATTGTGCGTCGTATTTTTGAACACTTAGGATATGAAGTATTGAAACTTGACCGTACCACTTACGCTGGTCTTGATAAAAAAGACTTACCACGTGGCAAATGGCGTTTTTTGACTGAAAAAGAAGTAATTCGATTGAAATATATGATATAAAATAGTCGAAAAGATAATCAAGCGAGCACTAAGTGGTCAAACATGAATAGCCCCGAATGTATTTCTGGTAAAAAATGATAGGTTTTATTTCGACACTGAATGTGTAGAAATAATTTGACATTTACAACCCTGTAGGATTTTCTCACAGGGTTGTGTGTTTTTTCGGTATAAAATTAACTGTTTCGTTCAGAAAAAAAGACGCTTCGCCAGAGCAAACGTATAGTTATAGACTTATAAGCCATTTGTCATAGCCCTATACAACAAAATTTATTATCTTTGCCCTCGATTCAAAAAATAAGATAAAAGTAGATGATGAATTATAGTTTAAACCATGTACCGAAACGTACAGTGAAACCTCGTGAGTCTGGCCTCACAATGGTAATGGACAAAGGTCTCAGTATCAGAGAAGTAGAAGATATGTTGGATGTTTCGGCACCACATATTGATATTGTAAAACTTGGCTGGGCGACTTCATTTGTAACTCCTAATCTAAAAGATAAAGTAAAAGTGTATCAGGATGCAGGTATTCCGCTTTATTTTGGTGGAACACTCTTCGAAGCATTTGTGGCCCGTGATCAATTTGAAGATTATTTAAGGGTTTTAGACCAATATAAACTCGAACATGCCGAAGTTTCTGACGGCTCAATTGAAATTCCAAGCGATGAAAAATGTGAATATATTCGTCGCTTGGCTACTCGTGTTAAAGTGCTTTCGGAAGTAGGTTCAAAAGATGCTGAAAAGATTTTCGCTCCTTATAAATGGATTGAAATGATGCAGTCTGAGCTTGATGCTGGTGCTTGGAAAGTAATCGGAGAAGCCCGGGAAGGCGGAAATGTTGGTCTTTTTCGTAGCAGTGGCGAAGTGCGTCAAGGTTTGGTTGATGAAATTATTCATGCGATTCCTGCTGAAAAAATTATTTGGGAAGCTCCCCAAAAATCTCAGCAAGTATACTTTGTAAAATTAGTAGGAACAAACGTAAATCTCGGAAATATCGCACCTCACGAAGTAATTCCACTCGAAACCATTCGTTTGGGTTTACGTGGTGATACTTTTGCTCATTTCTTGCCAGAAAAAACAAAAAAACGTTTCAAACTCGGCAAATATAGCGGCGATAAGCGAATTACGCAGGAAGAGTGATATTGAGTTCTAAGTTCTGAGTTTAGAGTTCTGAGTTTATTTCATTGTGTTTTTTTGCTGTTTTTTTTATGAAAAATACTGAAAGCATAATTGAGCAAAAATCTTTTAGGTTTTCTGTGAGGATTATCAATTTGTATAAGTTTTTACAGGAAAATACTAAAGAATATGTTCTATCAAAGCAAGTTTTAAAAAGCGGAACATCGATTGGAGCAAATGTAAACGAAGCTCTTTCAGCAGAATCCACCTCAGACTTTATACATAAATTAGGCATTGCCTCAAAGGAAGTGCGAGAAACTTCATATTGGCTTCGACTAATGTGTGAAACTCAATTTATAGATGCCAAATCTTTTGAGTCAATTCATGGCGAATGTTTAGAATTATTAAAAATTATCAATAGTATTATTTTAACCACAAAGCAAAAACAAGAGGAAAAGAGAAAGAAATCAGAGTAGAAATCATAGAAACGGACACTCAGAACTCAGAACTCTAAACTCAGAACTCTCATCATGGAATTTATTCACTTTATCTTAGACTTTTTAAAAGACCCATTGACTACACTTCAATGGTTTTTGGCCGAATACGATACGCTTACCTACGCTATCTTGTTTCTGATTATTTTTGTAGAAACGGGCTTTATCATCATGCCGCTTTTACCTGGCGATTCGCTACTTTTTGCGGTGGGGTTGTTGGCTTCTACCACTGGCAAACTTGATATTGTTTTCGTGATTCCACTATTGATTGTTGCCGCACTTTTGGGCGATAACGTAAATTATTTAGTCGGAAAGAACTTTAGTAATTTTATCAAATCTCGTGATAAAATACTCTTCTTAAAGCGTGAATATATCACCAAAACCGAAGAATTTTACGAAAAACATGGTGGAAAAGCCGTAATTATTGCTCGTTTTATGCCAATTATTCGTACAATCGCTCCATTTGTGGCGGGTGCAGGTAGCATGAAATACGGTAAATATATTACTTTTTGTATTCTGGGAGCTATTTTGTGGGTAACGAGCATTACGCTTTTGGGCTATTTTCTTGGTTCAAACGAATGGGTAAAACACAATTTCGAGAAAGTAGTTTTAGGAATCGTTTTCATATCAATTTTGCCAATGATTGTTGGAATTTTGAGAGCAAAATTTGCTAAATCATGATAATGAAATCTTTATAGTTTTAATTATTCCGGCAGTTCAAACTGACGGTTTTATTTTTCTGTTTTTTCCATGAATGCTTACGCCTTAATCGGATATCCACTCGGACACTCGTTTTCAAAAAAATATTTTACCGAAAAATTTGAGAAAATGAGACTTTCTGAAACTCACGAATATAAACTTTTTGAGTTGCTTGAAATTCAAGAACTTCCGCAGTTATTGAAAAATGAACCGAATTTGCAAGGTTTAAACGTGACGATTCCACACAAACAGGCAGTAATGCCTTTTTTGGATGGCCTTGATGCTTCTGCTGAAAAAGTTGGGGCAGTAAATGTCATTAAATTCATAGAAAATGGTCGTTTAATAGGCTATAATTCAGACTATTATGGTTTCAAAACTTCGCTTGAAGACTTCCTTTCCGAAGTTAATATTCCATCAATCAAAGCACTTGTTTTAGGAAATGGTGGAGCAGGAAAAGCAGTTGTGGCAGCACTTAAAGATTTAGGAATTGCCTATAAAACGGTTTCTCGCACTAAATCAGAAGAAAATATTTCTTATTACGAAATCCCCGCTTTAATTGCTGATTATCAATTGATTATCAACTGTTCACCTGTCGGAACTTATCCAAAATCTGACCAATGTCCTGATATTCCGTACGAATCTCTGACCGAAAATCATTATCTCTACGATTTGGTGTATAATCCCCTTGAAACGCTTTTTCTGCAAAAAGGAAAAGAAAAAGGAGCAAAAATACATAATGGCCTACGAATGCTTCATTTGCAAGCTGAGAAAGCCTGGGAAGTTTGGAATTCGTGATTAAAGTAAGGCTTCGCTTAAAGTTTTCTTAAATTTGTTGTAACACAATCAAAACATTTTAAAAAAATCAAAAAAATGAAATTCAATAAGCACGTATTTGTTTGTACAAACGATAAAGACGCACCAAAAAAATGTTGTGGAAGTGAAAGAGGTATGGCTTTGGTCGATGCCTTCAAAGAAGAATTGAAAGATCGCAATTTATTGACCGAAATAAGAGCTCAAAAAACAGGTTGTTTAGATACTTGCGGAATGGGACCTTCGGTGGTGGTTTATCCAGAAGGTGTTTGGTACGGAAATGTACAGCCATCAGACATTAAAGAAATCGTAGAAAGCCATTTAGTAAACAACCAACCCGTTGAGCGTTTGCAATTAAAATTTGCACCAAAAGCTTAGTTTTATGGCCTACAAACACCTTTTCTTTGACCTCGATCATACACTTTGGGATTTTGAAAAAAACTCGGCCGAATGTTTAGCTGATATTTATGAAATTTTTAATTTTAAAAACCTAAATATCAGCAGTTTAGAAACGTTTCAGCAAGAATTTTCAATAGTGAATAGACATCACTGGAGTTTGCTCGAACAAAACCTGATTTCACATGAAGACCTTCGCCGTCGTCGTTTTCAAGAAACGCTCGAAAATCTCGGAGTAAAAGACCTTAAAAAGTCATTTGGTTTAGAAATCAATGAATATTTTCTTGAACTTTTACCTAAAAAGGCACATTTGATAGAAGGTGCAGTTGAAGTGTTAGAGTATCTTTTACCAAAATACGAATTGCATATCATCAGTAATGGTTGGCAAGATATTCAGGTGAATAAAATGAAAAGCTCCGAAATACACCATTATTTCGGAGAAATCATCACCAACGAATTAGCAGGCACTCGCAAACCAGACCGCCGTATTTTTGATTATGCGGTAGATGTCACAAAAGCTGATTTGTCTGAAAGTTTAATGATTGGCGATAACTATGAAGCCGATATTTTGGGGGCAATCAATGCAAAAATGGATACGGTTTTTTATAATCCAGATGATATTCCAACTAGTCAAAAACCAACTTTTGATATAAAGAAACTGATCGAATTGAAAGAAATTTTGTGAAATTGTAGGACAAGTTTTTAAATTGTCTCTTCGAAGAAAAAAATGCAAAGCGAACCTAAAAACCAAATAATTTAGCCAAATTATGCAAGCTTCCGCTCAACATTTACGCCAAACCCTCGACTACATTTTTCCTTTTTTGAAAAATATTACTGACGAAGAAGCAAGTGTTAAGCCTTTGCCTCACAAATGGTCAAAGAAAGAAATTTTAGGGCATTTGATAGATTCAGCCTGTAATAATCAGCAGAAATTTGTCAGAATGATGGCACAGCCGCACCTTGATTTTGTGGGCTATGCTCAAGACTTTTGGGTGAGCGAACAGCATTATAATCAAGCATCTTGGTCTGAATTAATTGATTTGTGGTATGCATATAATCAGCACATTGCACATGTTATTGAATTTGTAAATCCCGATTTTCTACAAAATACAATTACCATCAATGGTCTTGGGCTTTTCAAACTCGAATTTATTTTGCAAGATTACGCAGAGCATTTGAAACATCACCTAAAAGCTATTTTGCCAGAAATAGCCTTAGAAAGTGCGTTTTCAAATGTGTATAGTACATGAATAATTCGAAACGTAAGACTAGTTTCGAATAAAGAAACTGACAAAATTGCATAATAAAATGCTATTTTACTGTAAATATCACTTTTTAGGCAAAACTATTAGTTTGCAAAAGCGTTTAAAAACTCATCGGAATATCCATCAGCAAAACTTCCGCATCACTGCTTCCTTTAATATGTATCGATTCGGTCTCGCTAACACCTAAGGCATCTCTACGACCCAATTTTTGACCATTTATTTCTATTTCTCCTTCTAAAACAAAAGCATAAACACCATTTCCTTGACGTTTGATTGCGTAAGAAAAATCAGTACCAGCATCAAGATTTCCGAGCGAAAACCAAGCATCTTGGTTGATTCCTACGCCACCATCATTCGATTCAAAAGGAGAAACTACGATTTGAAATTTGTTTTTGCGTTCTTCAATCAAGAACTCCTGTTGGTCATAGCGTGGTTCAATATTTTTGAGTTTCGGAAATACCCAAATCTGCAAAAACTTCACTGCCTGGTCATGATTTTTATTTTTTTCGGAGTGATAAATTCCCGTTCCAGCTGACATGATTTGTACCTCACCTTTTTTGATAATAGTAGTATTGCCCATACTATCTTTATGCTCTAAATCACCTGAAAGCGGAATCGAGATGATTTCCATATTATCATGCGGATGCATACCAAAGCCCATTCCGCCAGCAACTGAATCATCATTTAAGACTCTTAAAGCACCAAAATGAATTTTGTTCGGGTCCTGAAAACCAGCAAAACTAAAAGAATGATAACTATTGAGCCATCCATGATTGGCGTGTCCACGTTCGTTGGCATTGTGAAATGTTGTTTTCATAATATATATATTTGATTCTCAATTAGTCCACTTCTGATTATTGAAAAATTTAAAATTGACAATTGAATATGATAAGCTACTGATTATTAGGCGTTTGATTCTTATCAATATGTTTTATCCTTCAATCGCACGATTTAGAAAGGCAATATATGGTTGCATGGCATTGAAACCTGCCAAAACGGTAGCAGTAAAATTAGGTTTTAAGATTTCTTTTGCATCAACAACTGATGAAGCTGTGAAACTTTTGAGCTTGATTAGTTCGATGGCTGGATTGGTTTCATCATAGCCTTTAGGCGGACGAACGGTTGCTGAATTTCTATCAAGTCCATTTGGAAATGAATTTTTAAAAGCCTCGGCATTCAAGATATTTTTAAATTCTTCGTAATTATAGTCAATTTCAACTCGAATTTTCTTTAAAATATCTGGTTCTGGCATCCAAATTCCACCCGCCAAAAAACACTCATTTGGGTCAATGTGCAAATAATAACCAGCCGAATGGGCTTTTTTGCCACCTTTGCTAAACGAAACACCAAAATTGGTTTTATAAGGGTCTTTGTTTTTAGAAAAACGTACGTCGCGATTGATTCTGAACGTACAGTTTTTTACCTCCAGTTGAGCTTCTTCGATACTATTATCAAATTTTTCAATGCTTTTGATGAGTTCTTGTACAATTTCGGCAAAATTTTTCTTAGCTATTTCGTAAGTTTTCCGGTTGGTATCGAACCATGGCTTATTATTATTTTCTTTAAGTTTTGAAAGAAATTGCAATGTTTGTGCTTGAATCATCATTTTGATTTGTAATGAGTTAAATTGTATAAAACTAACAAGACTAAACTGCTAAAAGTTTAAGAAATATTGAGTGGTTTGTATCAAAGTCATGTTTTTTGCGATTTAAAATTTATTTTAGTTCTATTGACAAGGTGTAAACTTGCCTAGAATTTATACTTCATTTCTTGGTTTTTGCACCGGGCCAACAACCGAAATATAGTTGAGTCAAAGGAGTTATTGAAGTTGTTATCTCAATTTATATTAATAAAATACTAATTGACAAATTGATATGAGGTGACTTATTGATTATTTTATTTTTTCGTTACAGCGACCTTGATTCTTAACTCACCACATTAGTATAATTTTTTTGTGAAGAGATTAATAATTATTGAGTGCTAACTTTTCCAATTTGGTAGCTAATAGACAGATGATTGGAAAAACCCAAAGCCAAATGATTACTAAGTGCATAGTCGAAAATAAATTGCTTGGACTGAAAGCCAAATCCAAAATGTGCATGATTTAGTTTCGAGGTCAGTCCAGTACGTAGATAAAAATTATTGACGATTTGATACTCGATACCCGCCTTGATATATGTAGGTAGTTCTATATTTTTTTCAGCTTCTGCTACCAATAAAATTTGTTTTGTTGGCTTAAATAAAAGTCCTACACGCAATAGTGTAGGAATATGTTGCGAAGCAAACAGTTTTGCACCTGTTAGATTGTAGGCATGAAAGCCAACTTGTACTTTAGAACTTAGTTTAGTCATTACTCCGAACTCGGTCAGCAAGGTGTTTTTTGTAGTAAAATTTTCTATGGCTGCTTGAAAATAACTTACTTTCAGCCCCAAAGCAACCAAATTCATGCTTTTACCGATAGCCAAGCCAAGTTTCTGCTCATTATAAAGTTTATCGCCAAAACGCTCAATTCCGAGTCCAATATTTGCAAAATTTGTATTGTAATTGCTTGCTAATGAGAGGGTTTGCAGAGCTGCAATAGTATAAGGTGAGTGATAAGAAGAACTTACGAAGTTTTCTTTAAGAAAACCTAAACCTGCTGGGTTATTCAATACAGAGTTGTGGTCAGCCATGGCAACGGTAGCGTTGCCAATTCCCCAACTTTTTGCCCCAATTGGAAACGGCTCGCCCGAGGCTAAAATTAAATTAGTTTTCAAAAGAAAAATCATTCCAGAGAAAACGAGTGTTTTCATCTTTATGATAAGTTTTTGATTATGAACATCAATTGATTTTGACATTTCGCTAAATTTTGGGCAAAATAGAGAAATCTCAAGAATTTGGCAAATAAAAAAGCTAAAGGGTAAGCTCCCTAAACTTTTTTTATGATTTTAGTTAAAAACTGAAGATTGTTTAGTTAAATCTACGTTTTACTATCTCAATAAATTCTTCGGCTTCAGCTCCCGTAATATCCCACATATAGCGAGGAACATATTTTTTCAAAATCAATTCTTTGGCTTCACTGAAATCTTTGCATAGTTCGATTTCTTCAAGTGCGTGCGAGAAAGCTTGAATATTTCCGCCAAAAAGATTATTGGTAAACAAAAAACGTTGATTCAAAGAAATAGCACCTGTAATTCCTTCGATTCTAGCATTTTGATGATAATCCAAAACCGATTTGCTTGATTTAGCTTGGTCATTCACTGATTTTTTTTCGCTGGCTAATTTTTCATTTAGTCTAATTTCTTCAACTTCTTTTGGCTCGAATCTTTCAGCAGTAGCTTTATTGATTCTCGGGGCAAGTGATTCTACTTTTTGATCGTAAATTGGTGTTTGCTTTGATTTTTGCATGAAAGAAGTAGCCGGTTCTATATGTTTTTCTGTAAAAGCAGGTGCAGGCTCAAATTTCCGCTCAACAATAGGCAAAGATGTTTCTATTAATCTTTCGCTTGCTGGAAGTGGCTGATATCGCGTTTGTAGTGTTTCTGCACTTAGTTGTTGTGTTGGAACAGCAAAATCAAAGAAGGAAGCATTTGGATCAACCACTTTTGGTGATTCTTTGGTTTGAACTAATTCTTCTGGAATCGGTATGATTTTGGCAAATTGAGCCAGATATTTGTCTGGATTTTCGATAGTTAGTGGTGTTTCTTCAAGCCAAGTCATGGCTTGATTGGCCAATACAAATTTGTGACCGTTTAGTTTTTCAGCTATTTGGGGTAAAATGTCTTTGTTAATCACAATATATTTGGTGAGCGGACGGATATTTTCTAGGCTAAATTTGAAACTTGGTAAATCACGCATTAATTCTTTGTAGAATGTTTGCGGTTCAAGTATAAGTACTAACGTTTCACCAACAGAATCTACCAAAAGAGGTTCAAAATGCTCTCTTTTTATTGAAATATGCTGCGAAACGGTATTCATAAAAGTTTTAAGGGCTTGCTGAACTTCTGGATCATTAAAATCAAAATACGGACTACGAAGACGCTGGTTGTCAGCTTGCCATTTATCGAATAAAGCCTTGATAGTAAGCATATTCACTTGTTCGAGACTCGTTAAGCCAAGCACCTGCTTACCCGTAATACTACTATTCTCGGCAAAAAAATCATCACATACCTTAGCAGCGAAAGCCTTACTATATCTTTCGAGAGCGGACAAATTCAATTTGTTCGACATTAGTAAATTCGTTTTTTTTGTATTTTATTAGTGGTTGGCTATGGTTTTAGCTAAAAAGCTAATTTACAGTAAAATCAATGCAACTTTGTTGCCAGTTTTTACAAGAACGAAAAAAATAATAAAATAATGTTTATAGAACCTAAAAGAGAACGAATCCACGAACAAAAAACTGGCTGGGTAGAAGTGGTTTGCGGCTCAATGTTTTCGGGGAAAACTGAAGAGTTGATTCGACGACTAAATCGTGCAAAAATAGCAAAACAAAAGGTTGAAATTTTTAAACCTGCCATTGATGTACGTTATCATGAAGTTGATATTGTATCGCATAACCAAACTACCATTCGTTCAAGTCCTGTACATTCATCTGAAGAAATTTTGTTAATGACCTATGATTGCGAAGTGGTTGGCATAGATGAAGCTCAGTTTTTTGATAGGGGAATTGTGGAAGTAGTCAATAAATTGGCTGAAAATGGTAAGCGTGTAATCATTGCTGGGTTGGATATGGATTCTCGGGGTATTCCCTTTGGTCCAATGCCAGCTTTGATGTCAATAGCCGAATATGTGACCAAAGTTCATGCCATCTGTATAGTTTGTGGCGATATTGCCAATTATTCATACAGAAAAGTACCCAACAAACAACAAGTAATGCTCGGAGAATCGGACACTTACGAAGCAAGATGTAGAAAATGTTTTCATTTGGGGTGAAAGTGCATAAGAATTATGAAAATAATTTTCATAATTCTTATTTTTATCATTTCTCTAAAATTGACTTCCAATCCTCATAAACATCCCGATATTTAGCAACTTCTGAAGCATTTGGTTCGATTACTTTCAATTTAGTAAGTTTACTCATTGCTTCTTTTGGAGAGTTATAAATTCCTACGCCAAAACCAGCTCCAAGAGCTGCACCTTTTGCTCCATCGGTGTCGTACAATTCAACTGGTGTGTTTGTTACATTGACTAAGGCATTGCTAAAAATATCGCTCAAAAACATATTGGCGTATCCCGCACGAATCACTTTTGGTATTACACCATTGGCTTGCATAAGTTCAAAACCATAATGCAACGAAAATGCAATTCCTTCTTGTGCTGCACGGAAAATATGGTTTCTTGAATGAATATTAAAGTTTAGATTTTGAAATGAAGCTCCCACCATACGATTATTCAACATACGTTCGGCACCGTTTCCGAAAGGCATCACTAAAAGTCCATCACTTCCGATTGGAGCTTGAGACGCCAATTGATTCATTGCTACATAATTCAAATTATTTCCGAAGTTGTCTTTTACCCAACGGTTCAAAATGCCAGTTCCGTTGATACAAAGCAAAATTCCGATACGAGTGGTATCTTCGGTTAATTGATGATTGACATGAGCAAACGAATTGATACGAGATTGCGGGTCATACGAAACTTGATCGCTTACGGCATAAACCACGCCCGAAGTTCCAGCAGTTGCTGCAATTTCACCAGGTTCTAAAACATCCAACGAAAGTGCGTTATTTGGTTGGTCGCCTGCTTTATAAGTTACCGGAATTCCAGCTTTTAGTCCTAAATGTTGAGCAATTTCGCTCGTTACTTCGCCATGATTACTAAAAACTGGCTTTATTTCTGGAATCAAATCATCATCAAAACCATAATAATCCATCACATCAACCGAAACTTCATTCGCTTGGAAATCCCAGAAAATTCCTTCTGAAAGTCCAGAATTTGAAGTCGTGATGGCATCGGTGAGCATCATGGCAATATAATCGCCTGGTAGCATGATTTTGTCGCATTTCTCATAAATATGTGGCTCATTTGCTTTTACCCAAGCGAGTTTTGAGGCCGTAAAATTTCCAGGTGAATTGAGCAAATGATTCAAACAAATATCTTCGCCAATATCAGAAAAGGCTTTTGCACCAATCTCAACGGCACGGCTATCGCACCAAATGATTGATGGACGTAATACTTTTTTGTTTTTATCGACCATCACTAAGCCGTGCATTTGGTAGGCAATGCCAATCGCACCGATATTTTGTGGGTCAAAAACCCTTGAAGTATTTACACGCTTAATTGCTTCGATTGTGTTTGCCCACCACATTTCTGGGTCTTGTTCGGCCCAACCTGCTTGCGGAGACGAGATGCTCGCCTCAACATCGGGATATTGAGCCGAAGCGATAACTTGTTGTGTATCAGCATCTACAACCGATGCCTTGATAGATGATGTGCCAATGTCTATGCCTAGTAATAACATGATGAAGGGTTTTAAATGTCAAAGTTACAATTATTTTTTATTGGTTCAAAATGCTTCTTCGGTGGTTTTGACAGATGCGGCTGACCGCTTCGCTCAACCAACGAAGAGTCCTTGCCTGAGCGAAGTCGAGGGCAGCGGTTGGTTCTTCCCCACAAAATACCGTAATTTGTATACAATTTTAAAAATAACTCGTGCAGAATAATTATTATTTCCTTCGTCAGCTTACTAAGCAAATCGAAACCAAGATTGTGGGTTTGAAGCTGATGGAATGTTTTAGTCAAGAAAAAGATGAATTAGTTTTTGGTTTTGCAGTGGCTCGTGGTAAAAACCGAAACTACAAAGAGTTTTATATCAAAGCTATCATTTTGCCCGATTTTGCTTCTTTGTATTTTACCGATAAATTTGAACGTGCCAGACGCAACAGCGTTAATTTGTTTGAGCAACTTATGGATTTAGAAGTTATTGGCGTACGACAATTTCTGAATGAACGTTGTTTTTCGATTGATTTTGAGCAAGATTTTTCGATTATTTTTAAAATGTACGGTACTCGCTCTAACCTTATTTTGTGCCATAATCAGGAAGTAATCGAGCTTTTTCATAGCCGAATTATTAGCGATAAAAATCTGATAATCAATCATTTAGACAGAGAAATAGACCAGTCTTATGAGTGTTTTTTGAGTGAAAAACAAGATTTTAGAAAGTTATTTCCCACATTCGGAAAGGTGATAAATGCCCAGTTAGAAGTTGGAAAAAGTACTTGGGAAGAAATTCAGAAAATAGTTGAGCAGCTTGAGAATCCTCGCTATTATTTGGTGCGGTGGGAGCATCAATTACATCTTTCTTTGTTACCAGTTGGCGAAATTATTCAGGAATTTGAGCAACCAATTGAGGCCATGAATGCCTTCTATATTGCTTATAATAAGGTCAATACGCTCGATGATGAAAAAGTAGAAGTATTGAGAAAATTGACTAAGGAAAAAAAGCAAACTGAAGCCTATCTGCAAAATTCATATCAACGCATGGAATCGCTTGATTCGGATGTGAAAAATGAAGAGGTTGGGCATATTTTAATGGCAAATTTGCACCAAATCGAAGAGCGAGTAGAGCAAGTAGAATTATTCGACTTTTATCGAAATCAAAACGTCATTATCAAACTGCGATCAGACCTTTCGCCACAAAAGAATGCCGAAAATTTTTACCGAAAATCAAAAAACGAAAAAATTGAACTCGAAAAATTGATGGAAAACATCGAAAACCGAGAACAATTATTGACGGTTATTAATAATTATATTGAGAATATCGAAGCTGCCGAAAATCTAAAAACTTTGCGTTCCTATCTGAAAGCGAATGGTTTGGCCCCAAACACTAAACTTAAAATTCAATCTTACAGAGAATTATTTAAGCGTTTTGAGGTAGAAGGATTCGAGATTTTGGTCGGTAAAAATTCAAAAAACAATGATTTGCTTACACAGCAATACGCCTATAAAGAAGACCTTTGGCTGCACGCCCGTGATGCAACTGGTTCGCATGTGGTACTGAAATATCGAGCTGGTAAAAAATTTCCGAATTCAGTCATTGAAACGGCGGCTTCTTTGGCAGCGTATTTTTCTAAACGAAGAAATGAAACGTTAGCCCCTGTAATTGTAACGCCTAAAAAATTTGTACGAAAACCCAAAGGCTCTGCCGACGGACAAGTTATCGTAGAAAAAGAAGAAGTAGTTATGGTGGAACCGAAGCTAATTCAATGATAGAATAGGTGAATATATTTGTTCTATCATTTACTCACTCTTTCTTTCAAAATTAAATACTTTCCAACCTTTTTATAACAAAAACAATAAATTATGTCAAACAATGATATTTTAAAGAAATTGCGTGTTGCTTTGCAACTACGTGACGACCAAATAGTAGAGATTTTGAAACTATCCAATTTCAATGCCTCGAAAGCCGAAATCGGTGCTTTTTTCAGAGATAAAGAACACCCCAATTTTAAACCTTGCGGCGACCAAATCCTGAGAAATTTTCTTGATGGACTCATTATACACTTACGTGGGCCAAAAGAAGATAAAAAGCCGTCGATAATTAAAAGCAAAATTTTGGTTCAAGAACCAAAAACGCCTATCAAATAGTATTTTGTAGAGCGTTGGCGGGTGTTTCTTAAAAAGTCAGATTATTTACTATTGGAATTTTTCTCCATTAAACCTTTGCAATACTATGAGATTATTATCGCAAAAAATCTTTATAGGAATCGTTTGCCTATGTATTTTGGCCTGTGAGTCAATTTCAAAGCAAACAGCTTTTCCGAAAAACATTGTAACTGTTCAAAAAGATACGGTGGTGGTAAGAGTTGATTCAGTAAAAACAATAGCCGTGCAAGATTCGACAAATAAAACCGGAGAAGCTGTGCAGATTTTTGAATTTTATGCTATTACTTCTCCCGATGTTTCAATCAATTTTCCTTCACATAGTATTGTATCGATGCCTGTAAATATTGTCGGAAAGGATATCGGAGTGGCGAATAGTTTTTGTGAATATTGGCTATATACCAAAGATGGAAAGTTGGTTTGTTATTGCAAAAACACAGTCAGTGGTCTGCATCCTGTTTATGCTAATAGTTTTAATGATAATAACCATTTGCCTCAGTTTACTAAGAAAATTGCTTATGGAGACTATCGTTTGGTATACAAAAACATCTCAAAAGTACCTGTAAGACAAGACTTGATTTTTGGAACAATTATCAGTGAAGCTAGAGACCAAATTGATGTAAAAGTCGATAGTGGCGAAATTCGTGAGTATTGGATAAAAATATATCCATCAACGAGCGATTTTAAGATGAATAATAACAATAGAGAGAAATTGTTTTGACTGTTGACTAAGAAAAATGACTTTCCGAAACCGTTTGCAATATTTATTGGTCGTAAGGCTACAAATTTCTAATAAAGAAGCCCTAAATCTTATTTTTTCGGGGAAAGTTTTGGTCAATGGCATTCCTACGAAATCCAATTGTGAACTTACACAAACCGATGAAGTTTTATACGAAGGGAAGGTTTTGCAGGAAGCTAAAAAACTGATTTATATTGCTTTTTATAAGCCACGTGGTATAGAAACAACACTAAATGTTGCGATTGAGGATAATTTAAAAGCAATTTTACCTTTTGAAGCAGATGTTTTTCCAGTCGGAAGACTTGATAAAGATTCAGAGGGCTTGCTGATTTTAACTAATGATGGAACAGTTTACGACAAAATTCTTCGTAACGAAAATAAAACTGAGAAAGATTATGTTGTGAAAGTTGATAAGCCAATTAGTTCTGAGTTTTTAGAAAAAATGTCAGATGGAATCGTGATTATGGGTAAAAAAACGCTGCCTTGTCATTTGGCTCAAATAGATGATTATACTTTTAAAATTACTCTGATTCAAGGCTTAAATCGGCAGATTAGACGAATGTGCTATAAACTTGATTATGAAGTTTTGGGCTTGAAACGAATCAGAATTGGAGATGTAAACTTGGGGAATTTGAAAGCGGGTGAATATCGAATTTTAGAAATGTTGTAAGGGTGTTCAGAATGGAATTTGCATACACCTCCTTAAACATCAATTTCTCCCCTTAGGTTTATTTCCAACTTTTTTAATTGGTCTTCCGTATTTTGCCCATTTTTCGGCTTTAATATCACGTCTTACATTTACTTTCTGATTTTTTTCAGCTTTTTCGTGGAAAGCTGGCCCAACCGCATCTTTTTTCGGTGCTTTTACCAAAACATATTTCATCTGCACTTGCGGCATTTCTGCCTCGGTGAGTTTATCAGAAATCGTAAGGTTTTCTGGCAAATCCAGTTCAGTAATTTTATACTTCATTACAGCCTCAATGGCTTCCAGTTGCTCTTTTTCTTTTTCAGTTACAAATGTTATCGAAATACCTTTTTTATCAACACGACCTGTTCGACCGATGCGATGTACATAATTTTCTGGCACTTCTGGTACATCAAAGTTTATCACATGCGAAACCTCCGCGATATCAATTCCACGAGCAATAATATCGGTGGCAATCAACATCGTACAGTTACCATTTTTAAATGCCTTTACGGTATTAAAACGATTGTTTTGAGCTTTATTTGAGTGAATTACTCCTACTTTTTCACCATATTTCTTTGATATTTTATCATAAAGTTGGTCAGATAATTCTTTGGTTGCCGCAAAAATCAATACTTTACTCATGCTCTCGTCTTCAGCAAGCAACATCTCCAAAAGATTTACTTTTGTATTAAAATTCGGAACATAATAAAGCGTTTGCGAAATATTCTCCAAAGGTGAACCCGCTGGAGCAGCTTCTACTCTGATTGGCTCATTGAAATAAGTTTGAATCAATTGCTCAACTTCATCGGTAATGGTTGCCGAAAAAAGCAAATTTTGACGTCGAACCGGTAGCAAATCCAGGATATTTTTGAGTTGAGGTCTGAAACCTAAATTCAGCATTTCATCAACTTCGTCAATGATAAGTTTTTTGAGCGATTTGGTCTTGATAAATCCACTTGTGAGCAAATCAATCAATCGACCTGGAGTAGCTACCAAAATATCAACTCCATCTTTAAGTTCCAAAATTTGCGATTTGATATTGACTCCACCATATACGCCAACAGTGACGACATTCATGTAGGTCGTCAATTTTTGAACAGCTTCAACAACCTGCACCACCAATTCGCGAGTTGGTACTATAATAAGTATCTGAGGGGTTTTATCTTTAGAAAACTGGTACTGACGTAAACTTGGTAGTAAATAGGCAAAAGTTTTACCTGTACCCGTTTGTGCGATTCCGCATACATCTTTGCCCGACATAACTACCGAAAAAACTTTTTGTTGAATGGTCGTTGGTGTCGTATAACCCAAATATTCAAGGGCGTTGAGGAGCGGTTTATTGAGATTTAATTCTTCGAAAGTCATATTTTTTTGTCGATTGACCATTTTCATGGTCGGTTGTTATCAAATTTTGATAACAAAAATTCCTTATTTATGCTAAAAATAGCCTACAAAGGTAACGCTATTTTGGCACAAATATGGAAAATTTGGTCTATGCCTACGAATATCGTAAGTTTTACTGCATTTTCATTGCGATTTAATGTTTCAAAATCATAATTCTAAGACTTGTTTTTCTTTCAAAAGTTCGCTTTTGAGTTTTGAGTAAGAAATTTTGTGAGGAGTGGTTTTATCATTGATTGCCATTACGGCCGCTACTGCTGCCGACTGCCCCAAAATCATAAAAACAGGTTCCATCCGAATCGAGCCATAAGCTATATGCGAACTTGATACACAAACGGGTACTAACAAATTTTTGCACTCATTTTCTTTGGGCAAAATAGACTCATAAGCAATCGAATAAGGTTTATCGGGATGTACGCCAATATCGCCCTCATTCTGCACATAGCCATCGACTTTTACGTATCGTTGGGCATTGTGGGCGTCTAAGGCATAAGAACCCATTCCGATTGGGTTAGGAACTACCGTTTTTCCCAAGGCATCGGCTTCTTTCATGACAAACTTCCCTATCATGCGGCGGGCTTCACGAATGTAAAGTTGGTGCGGCCAATTTCCGTTATCAACAAATTCATCTTTTGGTAAACCCCATTGTTGCATTTTTTCTTTTACATCATTTGGCACACGATTATCATTTTGCAAAAAATACATTAAGCCTTTTTGATATAATTCGTGTTCCTTAATTATTTGCTGGCGTCGCTCATAACTTGCGTCGGGGTAATCGTAGTTTTTACCAATATAGTCAGTGCTAAATGGCCCATGATTATTGGTATCGGTTTTTCGGTTTGGAATAGCATCAAACTTATCAAAAGTTTCACGCCAACCGCTTGCTAAAACTCGTGCATAAAGTTCATAGAGTGCGGGCTCGTAGCCCTCTGGTTTGGCAAACGGAATTCGATTATCAGGATGATTGCTTAAACACATTCTGAAACAATATGCTTGAATTTTGTTATCCCCCGAACCGTATTCGCCTGCTGGTTCGGCTGAAACTTCAGGCAGAAGTCCACTTTTCGGGTCATTTTCTATGATAAAGGGACTAACTTTTGCTTTAAAATGGTGCCCGTGCTGAAAAACTTCGGTCTGAACACCATTCCATTTTTCGCCATAAACGCTGTTAGCTTCACGTCCAACGTGGTAGCTAACACCAGCAGCAGCCATCAAATCACCTTCGTAAGTCGCATCAATAAACATTTTCCCTTCATAAACTTGTCCGCTCAAAGTTCGAAAAGAGCGAATACTTCCCGAAGTTTTTGTGATACCTTTAGCTGAACGGTCAAGCCATTCGTTGCGATATACAATGAGATTGTTTTCTTTTACAAAATCTTCAAAAACTTGTTCTGCGGCGTGCGGTTCAAAAATCCACATAGTGCGGTTTGCTCCGTCGAGGGCAGGCGTTCCTTGTCCTTTATTTCCGTATTCTTCTCTTTTTTGCCATTTCCAAGAGTCGATATTTTGATAATGTATGTAAAGGCGTTGGTAAAATTCACGAGAAAGCCCACCAATTACTTTTTTATTTCCTGTGTCAGTAAATCCTAAACCGCCAGACGAAAGTCCACCCAAATGTTTATCTGGTGAAACAACGATGACCGATTTGCCCATTTTTTTTACTTGAACGGCGGCCGTTATTGCAGCGGAAGTTCCGCCATAAATAATAACATCAGCCTTTAGGATTTTATTTTGAGCGAAAGTATTTTGAAATAAAAAAAAGCAGAGAAATATACTCTTGTAAAAAGAATATTGCATAACTGTTTGAGTTAGATTTTTAAATAGAATTTTATAGATTAAAGTTAGAGAAAAAATATGTTTTTTTTGTAAGTTTTGGTGAAAAACAAAAATAGCCAGTAGAAGAAGTTTTCCTACTGGCTATTTTTATTAATCTAGAAATAAGTTTTACTCCATTACTTTCAAGGCTGTCAAAAGCAAATCAATTTGCTCCATAGTGTTGGATGGAAAATTTGAGATTCTGATTTGCGTACCTTTATTTGGGCCGTAACCACTACCAATAATCATATTTTTTACTTTCAAAGCATCAATAATTCCTTTTGAAGATTGCTTAGTATTGGCAACAATCACGGTCTTGGAGCGATGCTCTGGATTTTTCACTGCAATACTAAATAGGTTACTGGTTTCGAGGTATTTATAAATTTTCTTTGCTTTCTCCTCTGTTTCTTTTCTGATAGCTTCGATACCTGTTTTGTTCATTTCTTCTGCAACTTTTCCGAGCAAATAAATTCCTAAAACATTGGGTGTAGCTGGTGTTTCGTATGTTTCATAATTCTTCCAAAGAGCTGGTAAATTATTGTGAGCTCCAATCGTTATTCCATCATATTTGGCCAAACGTTTGGCTTTTTCGAGACATTTTTCGTTGGCAATCCAAACACCCAAACCTGCGGGTAAACCAAAGGCTTTTTGAACCGAAAAGAAAGCGGTATCAATTAAATCTAAATCAAGTTCTGGAATCGGTGCCGATGAAACCATATCAACCGCCATTAAGCGTTTTTGGTTGCTGCGTTTGAGTTTATGAATATCAGCTTCTCGCATTTGTACGCCTGTACTGGTTTCGTTTTGCGTTACACAGATAAGCTCGGCATATTCTGGTACTTCGATTTCTCCGTAACTAAAACCTTCACCAATAGGTTTTTCAAACTTATGAGCAAATTTTTGTGCCGAAATGGCATATTTATGAAATTTATCAGAAAATGAACCATTTACTAAGTGAAAACTTTCATGTTCTACCAAATTCAATAGAATTCTCTCCCAAACCTCTGACGCCGAACCTGTGAAGAAAATACCGGATGAGGCAGGAATATTCATCAACACACGAAGGTTTTCAACACAATGTTGATAAATCTTACGAAATTGTCCGCTTCGGTGAGAAATTGAACCAATTTGCTCATCAATGGCTTGACGCATGAACTCTTCAAACTTTGGATTCAATTCGGCTGGACCGGCAGTGAAATAGATATTTTTCATGATTGGTTTTGTTTCGGAGATTTCAAAAATAAAAAATGTCGGCGAGATACTCATCTAACCGACTGCAATTGCTTTAAAAAGTACAATTTTTTCTTGTTATAACATAATTATTCGAATTATGAAGCTAAACATTTTGGAAAATTGTGCTATTCAGGAAAATAGGTAAGATAACTCAACTGAGATTCATCAAACATATCGTTTGTAATCTCTTGTAGCTGAGGAGCTTCTATATTTTTTATTTCAGTAAAAATACCTTCCAATGATTCTACTTTTCCGACATCCAAAATACTTTTTGCCATCATCAACATAAAACTTTGATTGCTTTCTTCAGCCATCGCCAACTGCCCCATCAACTGCTCTTTAACAGTGTGCAATTGTAATTTTCCAAGTGGTTTTTCTTTCAAAAGTTGCATTTCTTTCAAAATCAATGCATTGGCTTTTTCTAAATTCGATTTATCGGTTGCATAATAAATGCCCAAAAAACCAGTATCTGTAAATGGCGAATACGTGGCATCTATGCCATAAACGAGCCCGTATTTTTCTCGCAAAGTCATGTTTAGGCGAGAATTCATACCTGGGCCACCAAAAAGATTTACCAACATGAAAAATGGCAAACGTCGCTCATCAAGCATCGCATACGATGTGCGACCAATAGCACAATGGGCTTGAGTGATTTTCTTCGGAATCGAGATTCGTTGAGGTTGGTACACATCCGGGGGTGTGCGTTGTAGATTCGACTTTTTTGAAGGAATTTCTTTTAAATATTTCTCAGCAATTTTAATAGCTTTATTAAAGGTGATATTACCAACAATTGACATGACAATTTTCTCAGTGTCCATGTTTTCGGCAATAAAATCTTGTAACTCCTTGCGAGTAAAGCCTTTAACGCTTTCTTGGGTACCTAAAATATTAGCTCCCAGCTGATGATTGGCAAAGATGATTTCGTCGAAATCATCTTGCAAAGCATCTTCAGGCGAATCTTGGTACATCGACATTTCTTCCAGAATTACTCCACGCTCTTTCTCGATTTGGTTTTCGGGAAAAACGGAGTCAAAAGTAATATCAGCCAAAAGTTCAACTGATTTCTCGAAGTGAGCATCAAGCACCGATGCGTAAAAACATATTTTTTCTTTGGTTGTATAGGCGTTTAATTCTCCACCAACCGACTCCAATCGATTAATAATGTGGAAAGATTTCCGCTTTTTCGTACCTTTGAAGGCCATGTGTTCCCAAAAGTGGGCAAGACCAAGCTGATTAGGCTTTTCATCTCGGCTACCCATGTCGAGCATGAGTCCGCAATGAACCACCTGCGTATAAGGAACTTGTCGGTGTGCAATTCGAATGCCGTTGGGCAAAGTATATATTTGGTATTCTGTCATAAATGTCAGCAATAGGCATTAAGCCTTATGCGATAGGCTTTTCAGATATTTAAAGCTTAAATCATATAGCCTAAAGCTAAATAAGTATTCTAATTATAATTGACAAATTTAAGCAAAAGATAGTTCAATGCGTATAGGATTTGATGCAAAAAGGGCTTTTAATAATCAAACAGGTTTGGGTAATTATAGTAGGTTCGTAATTGAAGCACTCAGCCCTATTCACCCCCCCGGGGGAGGCTTAGAATATTTGCTTTACACTCCAAAAGTTAAGAATTCAGCATGGTTAGACTCATTTGACCATAATTTTGCAATAAAAACCTCCACTCTGGGAGTGGGGGGGCTTTGGCGAAGTTGGCTCATTAATGACGATTTGAAGAAGGATAATGTTGATGTTTTTCATGGATTAAGTAATGAAATCCCTTTTGGAATCAATAAATCTGGTGTAAAATCCGTCGTAACGATTCATGATTTGATTTTTTTGCGTTATCCTGAATTATATCCTGCCATCGACCGTTTTTTTTACCAACAAAAATTTCGATATGCCTGCGAAAATGCCGATGCCGTAGTGGCTGTGAGTCAGCAGAGCAAGGATGATATTATGGAATTTTATAAAATTCCATCCGAACGCATTCGAGTGATTTATCAAGATTGTCAATCATCATTTCATCAAAGAGTTGATAATCAGTTGATTTTGACAATTAAAAGTAAATATTCTCTTAATAAACCCTATATTATTTGTGTTTCATCTTTCAGCGAAAGAAAAAATCAGAAGCGTTTGGTAGAAGCCTTTCAGCAACTCGGTTTGAAAGATTATGAATTGGTTTTGGTAGGCGGAAAATCAAAATATGCCGAGGAAGTAACTCAAAATTCTCCGAAAGATACAAGAGTTTTATTCGGAGTATCATCTGCCGATTTACCTGCTTTATATCAAGGTGCTTCGTTGTGTGTTTATCCTTCGTTTTTTGAAGGTTTTGGTATTCCGATTATTGAGGCTTTACATTCGGGTATTCCGGTGGTAGCAGCTACTGGATCGTGTTTAGAAGAAGCAGGCGGAGAAGGGGCTTTGTATGCTAATCCGCTCGATGTCAATGATTTAGCTGATAAAATGCGACAGGTTTTGACAAATGATTCGCTGAGAAATGATTTGGTTTTAAAAGGAAAAGAACATATTAAGCAGTTTTCATCAGAAATTATTGCTGAGCAATTGATAAAACTTTATAAAGAATTGTAGGACAGGTCGTTCGGCAACGCTGATACAAACTTGTCTAACAAAAAAAGCTATTTTTTCAGTGCAATTTGTAAGCCTAGACCTATCAATACTATTCCCGATATTTTATTCTGAATCTTCCAAAACTGCTGAAAATTACTCAGTTTAGCAATGATTTTGCTGAAAAGTAAGGCAATTAACACATTTACAACCGTTCCCGAAAAATTAAACCAAAGACCCAGAAATAAGATTTGGGAGCTAATGTTTTCGCTATGATTATTGATGAACTGTGGTAAAAATGCCAAAAAGAATAGTGACACCTTTGGGTTCAAAACATTCGTAATTGTGCCTTGCCAGAGAATTTTGAGATTGGTGTTTTTATCGTTTTGATTTTGGTTAAAAATCATAGTTGAAGGCTTTTCCATTAAACTCTTGATACCGATAAAAATCAAATACGCCGCTCCAGCGTAGCGAATGATATAAAACAAAATCTTGGATTGTTGAATAATTACAGAGAGCCCTACCACCGAAGCAAAAATATGTACAAAACAACCTAAACCTATGCCGAGTGCAGCATAAACACCCGCTTTTGTACCATAACTCAAGCTTCGAGAAATGACAAAAATCATGTCATTTCCCGGCGTGATATTGAGCACCAGTCCAGCTAAAGCAAATAGAAGGAAGTTTTGTAAATCGGGCATAAAATTTATGTTTTTAGTCGAAACTATTTTTAAATATTGGCCACTCTGAAAGGCATTACTTCAACAAACTTCCAAACACCGTCTTTAATGTATGGTTCGTTATCATACCATTCTTGCATTTTTTCATCATTTTCAAACTGTAAAATCATTACTGAGCCAATCATTTTTTCGTTATCGTCGAGCATTGCTCCTCCAACGATATAATTATTATTGGCTTTTAGGGCTTTTGCTCCAGCCAAATGCTCTGGTCGAGCTGCCATACGGCGGTCGAGAGCTTCTTCATCACGCCCATCTTGGGCAACTACTACGTATTGTTTCATTTGTTTGAAGTGCTAAAGCACAATTAAGTAATTAAGAATTAGGAATGTAAAAGGGGTCGTTTGAGCGATATTGACTATGAATAAATTAGATAATACCCACCAATTATAATAATACAAAGAAAATGCTTTTGCTGATGAATAAAAAAAGCATTGCCAAAATTTTGGCAATGCTTTCCGAATATTTAAACGTGTTACTAACCTTTTTCTATTATTCTATGAAAAATTGAAAAATTCTAAAATTGAAATAAGCAATAGTATAGACTTAATTGACTTATTTTTTCTAATTGTTGGAAATTCGTCATTCGTCAATTGAATAATTCGTCATTTCTTCAACTAACTACTTCTTGCCTTTTCCACCTCGTGTTCTTTCTTTTTCTACTGAAACGCCATTTGTGGTTTCAGTATATTTCAAATCACAAGTGCCATTGCCGTAATCAACTACTTTTTTTGTGCCATCTGCTGCTACAATTTCTTCTGTTCCACTCACAGGAAATCCTTTTGAGTTCGAGCAAGAATTTTTTGTCACAAGTGCTTTAGTGATATTGCTTGAAAATTTGGTACCATCGCTTGAGCTACCAGTTGTCGAGCCTGTCACTGATGATTCGTCGTCGTTGCTGTTAGCAGTTCCTTTATTGTCTACTTTTCTTGAACGTGTGCTCGTGTAAGTGATAGTTTTACCCGATTTTGAGTTTAAAATGGTCATTTTTTCAAGTTTTTCGCTAGCGGTTGCTTTGCCGATTACTACTGTGGTTGTGATAGTGTGCGAACCATTTATTGTAATCGTATCACGCTTTAAATTATTGTAAGTAACTGTTCTTACTAAACTTCCTGAAAAAGTAGAATCTGGTTTAACCGGCATTGTTATAGTCATTTTCCCACCTACTGGAGTGGTGCCACAAACACCACCTGCTACTGCCGAATAATCATATATGATTGTGATTACGTTGTTGGCTACTGTCTTGGTTACAGTGGCACAATTTCCGTCTTTTCCTTTCCACGGATTATTCCAACCCATGCCTAACATCGGGAAAATACCATTTCCTTTATCAAGAGCTTCGCCAGTTTCTCTGAAATTTCTGCCCCCAAATGGCATAAAAGTCACCTCATCTGCCAATTCATACGCTGCTTCTGATTGTTCGTTGGCGGTTTGGCTGTCTATTACTGCATTGGCTAATTGGTCACTTGATGTTACGGTGTCAGTAGTTTTGTCGCATGCAATCATAGCTGCACCCAAAGCAATACATAAAGTTGTAATCTTGAAAAAATTGGTCTTCATTTTGATTTTGTAAGTTTTAAGAGTAATACATAAAAAATTTATTGTGTACACGTCTTTTCATAAAAATTGAATAGAAGGTTTAATGGGATAAAAAATTGGATTCTACAAAACAATAGACGTATCATTGGATGCAATAGGTTGCATAAGGTTTAATTAAAAATATAAAATATTTTCAAGTAAGAAACTTGAAGTGGATTTTTAGAAAAGCTTTTAAAGCTAAAATAGCTTTATGTTTCGAGTTTTTGACAGTATTTTTGTGGCAAAACTCCTCTAAAACCTTAAAAAAGCCTTTATATATAAAAAACTTCAGTGGAAACGGCTTTTAATTTCTATGAAAAAACAATCTGACAATATTTTCTCGCTTCAATTTTGGTTGCTTTGTTTGAGTTCTTTGGTGTTCTTTTGTAGTTTCAATATGCTTATACCAGAGTTGCCCGATTATCTAACAAGTTTAGGAGGAGAAGAATATAAAGGTTTGATTATCAGTTTATTTACACTCACAGCGGGCTTGTCTCGCCCGTTTAGTGGCCGTCTTACCGACCGCATCGGCCGAGTGCCTGTCATGGCTTTTGGCTCGTTGGTTTGTTTTGTTTGTGGTTTTTTTACCCCATACTTACTACAGTATATCCTTTTCTATTTTTGCGATTGATGCATGGTTTTTCTACAGGCTTTAAGCCAACAGGAACAGCTGCTTACATTGCAGACATCGTGCCTGTTCATAGAAGAGGAGAAGCGATGGGCATGCACGGCCTCATGGGTAGCCTCGGAATGGCTTTTGGCCCTGCACTTGGCAGTTGGATTGCCGCCACATTTTCGTTGAATGTGTTGTTTCATGTTTCGTCGATGTTTGCACTCATTTCGATAGCAATTTTGTATAACATGAAAGAAACTTTGCCGAAAGATAAGCAAGAAAAATTTACACTTAATTCGCTAAAAATCAATCGAAATGATATGTTTGACAGCATGGTTTTGCCAGCAGCAATTGTGGTTTTTTTAACTTCATTCAGCTACGGTGCCATCGTAACGCTCGCTCCCGATTTAACCAAAACTGTTGGAATTAAAAACAAAGGCATTTTCTTTCTGATATACACACTTTCATCGTTGTTTATAAGGGTAGTTGCAGGAAAATTCTCAGACCGAAATGGTAGAATCTCAGTGCTTCGATGGGCCTGTATGATTTTGATAAGCGGAATGATATTACCTGTTTTTGCAATTAATATTTACACTTTTGTGGGGTCGGCAATTCTTTTTGGCTTGGCCTTAGGGGTTATTTCACCTATCACACAGGCATGGACGGTCGATTTATGTGAAGAAGAAAATCGTGGTCGAGCATTGGCTACGATGTATATTTCGCTCGAAGCTGGTATAGGTTTAGGGGCATTTTTCTCAGCTTGGATTTACAGAAATGATGCCAACCAGTTTCCGATTGCCTTCGCCGCTATGGGTAGTTTTTCAATCATAGCCTTACTTTATCTATATTCACCAAAGATTCGAGCGATGAAGGTTAGAGTAGTATAAGATAAGTTCATATGCTGTCAATCTATGCTTTATTAACTAATTGCTCTCGACAAGCTGAAAACCTGTCCTACATTTTTAAAACCATTGTTGTTCTATTTTTCCCATATATTTATTGTTGAGTTTTCCTGCTAAATAATGTTGAATTTGCTTAGAAACATTTGGATAAAGACTTACAGCGTTTAAATCTTTTATATCAAGCCATTTGATGGCTAAGGCCGAAGTCTCTTTGGGGTTTAGCGTAGGAATTCCTGAAGTGATTTTTCCTTCAAAAAGTAGATGTAGGGTGTGCTTTTTACGGTCTTCAAAATAAATTTCTCCGACCAAAATCATTTCTCCAACTGCAATCTCAATACCCAGTTCTTCCTGCAGTTCACGAGCCAAAGCATCGCTCAGGAATTCGCCCAGTTCTAAATTTCCTCCGGGCAAATTATACACTTCTTGTCCACCATAATTATATTGCATGGTTAGGACATGCTGATTTTCGATGATTAAAACTGCTGGACGTATATTGATTGACATAACAAATAATTCTTAAAAATGATAAAAATAGATGCTGGTTTGAGCGTCGTACACTAAATTATTTGGCTTGATAGACAATGATTTAGCTCTTACAAAGGGTTTTTAACGAATTTATTTGGCAAAATATGTATAAAATTTTAAAAAAGAAACATTCAAGCCTAATGCATTTGGGTGAATAAAGTTGGCTTATATGTTTGACGATATTAATGTTTTTCAACCGAATTTCATACTTATGTATAAAAAATTTACTCCTACCTGGGTATTAAAATAGCTTCATAATCAAAAGCTTATCGACCATAAAAAGATAAAAGTTGATAGCCAAAAGTGATGGGCATTCTAAAAATTTGAATATTACACAAGATTGTTTTGAGTTTCGGGGCAGATGCACTAATTTTACATCCGCAAAAATGCAAAATTCTAAGCGAAAATGAGAGAAATACAATTTAGAGAAGCCCTACGTGAAGCCTTATCGGAAGAAATGAGACGTGATGAAAACGTTTTCTTGATGGGTGAAGAAGTAGCCGAATACAACGGTGCTTATAAAGTAAGTCAAGGGATGTTGGATGAATTCGGAGCAAAACGAGTTATTGACACACCAATCGCCGAATTAGGTTTCGGAGGAATTGGAGTTGGTGCTGCCGTAAATGGTTTGCGTCCAATTATCGAATTCATGACTTTTAATTTTTCTTTGGTAGCTATTGACCAAATCATCAATTCGGCTGCTAAGTTTATGTCTATGTCGGCCGGTCAATACTCTTGTCCGATTGTATTTCGTGGGCCAACAGGAAATGCTGGTCAGTTAGGAGCTCAGCACTCACAAAACTTTGAAAATTGGTTTGCCAATACCCCAGGTTTAAAAGTCGTTGTTCCTCATAGCCCATACGAAGCTAAAGGTTTATTGAAAGCTTCAATTCGTGATAATGATCCGACTATTTTCATGGAATCAGAACAAATGTATGGCGATAAAGGCGAAGTGCCAGAAGGCGAATATATTATTCCATTGGGCAGAGCCAATGTAATGAAAGAAGGCTCAAGTGTAACCATAGTTTCGTTTGGAAAAATGATTCCAAGAGTTGTTCTTCCAGCAATTGCTGAATTAGAAAAAGATGGAATTAGCGTAGAGCTAATCGACTTACGCACCGTTCGTCCGATTGATTACGCAACTGTTATCAATTCAGTAAAGAAAACAAACCGTTGTGTAGTAGTTGAAGAAGCGTGGCCTTTGGCAGCGATTTCATCAGAAATTACCTATCACTTACAACGTTATGCATTTGATTATTTGGATGCTCCAGTGATACGTGTAAACAATATGGATATTCCTCTTCACTATGCTCCAACGCTCATCGAAGCTACATTACCAAATGTAAAACGTACGGTAGATGCAGTCAAGCAAGTGTTGTATAAAAAATAATTATATAGATTCAAAAAAAGCATTGTTCGGTTTCGAGCAATGCTTTTTTTGTTCGATTTTACATTTTTCGTGTAAAAGATATTTTACTAAGCAATCTATTCATAAACAAAACCTATCATTAAATGAATTATACAGCATCACCACAGCGATACCAAGAGATGGAATATCGTCGTTGCGGCAAAAGCGGACTAAAACTCCCAGCACTTTCGTTAGGTCTTTGGCATAATTTCGGCGGTATTGATAATTTTGAAAATGCTCGCACAATTTTAAAATTGGCTTTCGATAGCGGCGTTACGCATATCGACTTAGCAAATAATTATGGGCCACCAGCGGGTTCGGCCGAAGAAACTTTCGGGCAGGTTTTTAAGAAGGATTTTAAACCTTATCGAGAAGAAATGGTGATTACAACCAAAGCTGGTTTTTATATGTGGGAAGGCCCTTACGGAGAATGGGGTTCAAAAAAATACTTAGTTTCGAGCTTAGACCAAAGTCTAAAACGAATGGGTTTAGATTACGTAGATATTTTTTACCATCACCGTCCAGACCCCGAAACACCGCTCGAAGAAACAATGTCAGCACTTGACTTGATTGTCCGCCAAGGAAAAGCTTTGTATGCAGGAATCTCGAATTACAGTGCTGCCGATACCGAAAAAGCGGCTAAGATTCTGAAAGAATTAGGTACACCGTGTATCATTCACCAAGCGAAATATTCGATGTTCGACCGTTGGGTAGAAGGTGGTTTGCTTGATGTTTTGGAAGCAAACGGTGCAGGTTGCGTAGCGTTTTCGCCATTGGCACAAGGTTTATTATCAAACAAATACATCAAAGGAATTCCAGCCGATTCGAGAGCCGCTTCGGGGCGTGGCAATGGTGCGATTGAGGAAGGTAGAATTACGGAAGAAAACGTTCATAAAGTAATCAAACTCAATCAATTAGCCGAAAAACGTGGACAAAATTTAGCACAAATGGCTTTATCTTGGATTTTGAAAGACCCACGTATTACTTCGGTTATTTTGGGTGTGAGTAAGCCTCAGCAATTGACAGATTCGTTAGAATGTTTAAAAAATACTTCTTTCGATGATACAGAATTACAAGAAATTAATAGCATTTTGGTTTAATGAGTAGTATTTTTATCGCAAAATCATCAAATATATGCAAAAACATATTTTATTTTTAATGGCATTTAGTACACTTACTTATGTTTCGTGTGCTCAAAGTGCAAGTACTTCGGTAGAAACCAAAACTCCGAACTCTACTTATCCATCGGCATTTGTGGGACAAACCCGCGTGAGTGCCGTAAAAACTCAAACACCATATTCAGTTAAAGTATTAACTGAAGGATTAAAATCTCCTTGGGGTGTGAAAAGTTTGCCCGATGGCAGATTGATTATTACCGAAAAAAGCGGTGTGATGAGAATCGCAAAGGTAAATGGCGAATTAAGTAAGCCAATCACGGGTGCTCCTGCGGTAAACTCTGATGGTCAAGGCGGATTATTAGGCATTACTATCGACCCGAATTTTCAGAAAAATCGTATGATTTATTGGACTTTTTCTGAAAACGTCGCGGATGGCACGCATACATCGGTAGCTAAAGGTAAACTTTCGGCCGATGAAACCAAGATCGAAGGTGCAACCGTAATTTATCAAGCAACACCTGCCCACAAAGGTACGCTGCATTATGGAGGAAGAATTATCTTTGATAAAAGCGGAAATCTGTTCGTCAGTACGGGTGAGCGTTCGGACAAAGTTACTCGCCCACAAGCACAGGAACTAAATTCAAGTTTGGGTAAAATTGTTCATATCACAACCGACGGAAAACCAGTTGCAGGAAATCCATTCATCGGAAAAGAAGGTGCAAAACCTGAGCTATATTCTTACGGACATAGAAACGTGCAAGGTTTGACTTTCCATCCAGTAACTGGCGAATTGTTCTCGAATGAGTTTGGCCCAAGAGGCGGCGACGAAATTAATCACGTTCAAGCTGGTAAAAATTATGGATGGCCAACAATTACTTATGGCATTGAGTATAGCGGTAAACAAATTGGCGAGCCAGTTATTCAACAAAAAGAAGGTATGGAACAACCAGTTTATTATTGGGACCCATCAGTTTCGCCAAGTGGAATGACTTTTTATAGCGGAGATATGATTCCAGAATGGAAAAACAACCTTTTTGTAGGCTGTTTGAGCGGAATGCACATTGCTCGTTTGATTATCGAAAACAACCGAGTAGTTGGCGAAGAAAGATTATTAACCGAAGAATCTCAACGTTTCCGTGATGTAACACAAGGCAAAGATGGGGCTTTATACGCCGTTACTGACCAAGGTCGCCTTTACAGAATTGCTAAGAAATAAGTAGTAGTCAATAAACAAACAGTGCTTGATAGTCAACTGATTGTGAATAAAAATTGTCTCGGTCCTTAGTTAAGTCTAAGGTCGAGGCAATTTTTTTGTGCAACAATTCCCACTTTACAAATTCTAATTTACTTCTCATTTAGTGTTAATGTTTGTATTTTCATGAAGATTAATTTGAGTAAATATGGCCAAATTGATAAAAGAAAAGACTTTATGGGTCACCAATGAATAGCGTGGGTAAATGTAATATATTGTAGCTTTGTATTATTAATATTGAAGAGATATTTCGGATTCGGTTATAAAAAAGTGCAATTTATATTGTACTTTTTTTTTACTCATTTGTGACTTTTTGATTAGTAAGTTAGTCTAAGTATGAGTTGGAAACCTTATTCACTTTAGGGCTGCATTTATATTGAAAAAATAATTTCTTCAACGCCATAAGCTGATTTTAGGACATGTCAATCAATCGTTTACTACAGACAAATTAAATAAGTCAGGAGGTAATTTTACTTGTTGGAAAAATAAAAAACAGTCCATACAATGAGATGTCAAAAACTGTATAAAAATCTATTTTTTTTCTCACTTTTATTTTCAAATCTCACTTTTGCACAAAACTTCCCCGTTACTTGCACGCCTATTGTGAAGCCGAGTTACTCTTTGAAATGGTCGGAGATTAGTAC
>NZ_CALCZQ010000018.1 GCF_937903345.1 uncultured Emticicia sp.
AATAAAGACAGCCTATTATTTACTAATATTTATAGTATTTAATTGATATATTACTTATGTTTTAGTTAGTATAGCACGGAATGTAGATTTTATACCCTTTCTATTAATATTTGACGTTAATTTCAAAAGTTTTAATTCTTTGAAATAGGGTAGAAGGATTATATATTGAATGACATTTCTACTAAGGCAATTTGCATTTACAAACAACAGTATGTATCTTTGAATTATAGAAATACACCATTTATTTATTTTTTTAGACTAAACCAAATTTTATTCTTCTTAGAAAAGTACAATAGTATAATACAAATAAAATACTTAAATTTTTCTTAAAAAACAATTGTAAATAACTGATATTCAAATGTTTAATGATTTTAAAGTAAACAAATAATTTATATATTAATTTTATAATGAATCAAAGAGAAATTATCGAACTTGCGTGGGAAAACCGTGAACTTTTAAAAGAACAAATTACGCAAAATACAATCAAAGAAATTGTTAGTTTGGTTGATAATGGGGAACTTAGAGTAGCAGAACCAACGGTGGATGGTTGGAAAACAAATGATTGGGTTAAAAAGGCAATAATACTCTACTTCCCAATGCAATTAATGTCTGTACAGGAAGTTGGTATTTTTGAGTATCACGATAAAATGAAACTAAAAACTGGCTATGATAAATTAGGTGTACGTGTAGTCCCTCCAGCAGTTGCTCGCTATGGTGCATTTTTAGCAAAAGGTGTTATCTTGATGCCTTCTTATGTAAATATAGGTGCTTACGTAGACAGTGGGACGATGGTGGATACGTGGGCAACGGTTGGAAGTTGTGCTCAAATCGGTAAAGATGTACACCTCAGTGGTGGCGTAGGTATCGGTGGAGTTCTTGAACCACCACAAGCTTCACCAGTTATCATCGAAGATAGTGCATTTATTGGTTCAAGATGTATTGTTGTAGAGGGTGCAAGAGTTGGAAAAAGAGCTGTTTTAGGTGCTGGTGTTACAATCACTGGTAGTTCAAAAATAATTGATGTCAATACTGGCACAGAATATATCGGTTACGTTCCAGATAATTCGGTTGTAATACCTGGGATGTTGCCAAAAAAATATCCTGCCGGAGAATTTGGGGTACCTTGTGCTCTAATTATAGGACAAAGAAAAGCAAGTACTGACCTAAAGACATCTCTTAATGAGGCCTTAAGAGAAAACAATGTTTCAATATAAGTTAATTACATTTAGAAATAGCAATCAAAATTTAAATTAAATGTTTGATATTATTCAATTGATTCCATAGATAAAAAGTTTATATACTCCTTTTTTTAATCAAAAAATGTCTATTCAAGTATATCTGAATGGACATTTTTTTTATCAAAAACTGCTTTAGAAAGATAATACTATCTTATTTATCATAGTTTGGCATTTTCTTTACTATTCATTTTCAGGCTCCTAGAAACCTCAACACGCTGAGCATGGTAAATTGTATTGTCGCCGCTAAAATAATACGCTACAATACAAGAAATAGCGTAATACAGGACATTTTCAGACCCGAATAACTCTATCCCAAGAATTATACTTGCTAATGGAGTATTGGTAGCAGCAGCAAAGACTGCAATAAATCCTAATCCAGCCAAAAGATCGATCGGACAACCGAGTAAAACTGCCAATGTATTCCCCAAAGTTGCTCCTATAAAGAAGAGTGGTGTTACTTCTCCACCTTTAAAACCCATATTTAGCGTGATAGCCGTAAGTAGCAACTTCCAGAACCAACTAAAAGTCTCTGCTCCATCCTCCTTGAATGCCGAAACTATACTAACACCTGCACCTTTATATGAACTTACACTTAGTCCCAGATAGTCTGATGTACCAAGCAAATAACTTATGGTCACAACTAATCCTCCACCTATGATAGGTATTAAAAGTTTATTCAGAATAAAATTGTTACTCATTTTTTTTATAATTTCTGAAAATTTAACGAATAATATAGCAACTAATCCAAACAAAATACTCGATAAAACAACTTTAATCAATAGAATCATATCAAACGATACATTCAAAGATGAATGAGATCCTACATATGCAACCTGATATTGCGTATGCAAAACACCACATGCAGTGCATACAAGGTTGGCTAAGAAAGCAGCAAACAAACATGGTAAAAGTCCGGCATATTTAATTATGCCAACAGATAAGACTTCTAAGGCAAAAACACCTCCGGCCACTGGAGTTCCAAATACAGCTCCAAAACCTGCCGCAATGCCAGCCATCAAAAGTACTTTATTGTCGCTTGAAGAGAGTTTTATTATTCTTGAAAAATAAGAGGCAATACTTCCACCAATTTGCAAAGCGGTTCCTTCTCTACCTGCTGAGCCACCAAACAAATGAGTAAAAACGGTTGTAAAAATAATTAAAGGTGCCATTTTTAAAGGAACTCCTTCATCTGTGCTTTCGTGAATCTCGTTAATAATCAAATTATTTCCAGCTTCAGTTCCCTTACCGTATGATTGATATATTAGGGTAATCAACACTCCAGAAAGTGGGAGTAAATAAATTAACCAGGTATTATTCCATCTCTGAGTTGTGACAAAATCGAGTAGCCACAGAAAGAACGCCACTATCAATCCTGTTGTAACTGCTACAGGAATCACCAAAACTAAACTTTTGGATAAATCAAATATTCTTACAAACACTTTTCTTCCTATATTATTTAGTAGCATATTCAATTTTATTTAGCTCCATCTGCGTAGGGGAGTAGTTTTTGATAATTTTTTGATTGTTTTAGTTGCAAATGAGTTGAGTTATATTTTTCGAATAATCCGTTTTGCTTACGTGGTTCATTAAAAAATATTCATTTAAAGCTTAAGTATTAAATACTTTGTAACATATATACTCTGTAAATAAATGCAAATACATCAGATTTTAATCTTAAAAGCACAAATTATAGAATAGGGCAGACTTTTTTTCGATTCCAAAGGCATGTAGACGCATTTAAAATAACATAAAAATCTCCAAAAATAGTCAGAAAAATTAATAAAAAAGACAAATTGATAGATAAGCAAATAGAACATCATAGAAAAAATCATAAACTTCGATCACAAAAAGGTAGGAGTTTATGACCATTGAATACCGAATTATAGATATTATAATACCCACAATAAAACCTTGAATTAAGTTTTAAAAAATACTTATTGTTATGAATGAAAATTACAACTATATTTTTTAAATAATTATGTAAATAAAGTATTGACTAATTTTATTTAATATTGTTTACAAAAATATCATATATAAATTAAAAACAAAACAAATTTACAATTGTTTCAAGTAATTATTTACTTATGTATATATCTCAAGATTTGTTATTCTAACCTTTTCATTAGTACAATGTTTGATTTTTTAAAATTAACAATATTCAATTGTTTGCAATTAAGACGATTTAAAAAAGTTTAGACTACATATTAAATAGGGGTTAAAAGACTAATGATCAATGAGTTAACAATTATAAACACCCAGTAAACAGTTCCTATTTACAAATTGAAAATTATATTTACAAAAGTATTTGGTTTACATTCCTTAACTATTTATATTTGTATATTATTAGTTTATAATTGTAATTGTACGTAATCACTTGTTATTTTATTATGTAATCAGCACGATTTAACTTTGTAAATAAAAAATGAACCTCAACGAAAAAATTAGACGCTTCATAAGCGAGCAAGATTTAACTTCAACTAAGTTTGCCGACGAGATAGGTGTGCCTCGTCCGAGTATTTCGCACATTTTATCTGATAGAAATAAGCCCAGTCTCGAAATTGTTCAAAAAATGTATCGAAGATACCCAGAATTGGGCTTTACTTGGTTTTTAGAAGAAGAAGATGTACCAACTAAAACTCATACTCAAATTACTAATAATCAGACACTTACAAGCATAAAACGCCCTGAGTATTCACCTCGAGAGTCGAATGAAAGAAAAATGCCCGAATCTACTCCAATACAGCAAAATCTAAACCCTGCCATTTTGTCAAGTTTGAACCACGGTAGCATTGCTCGCATTATGGTTGTATTCACTGATGGAACAATTCAAGAGTTCAAAACCAACTAAAATCACATGATACAACATTTTGATTAATTTTAATTCATATTATACAGCCAAATCATCTTTCGTTTGTTTTGGCTGTTTTCTTTGTAAGTCAACCCAAAATTTTTTTTTCTATTTTCAAAATCAAATTTATTCCTATATCTTTGATAAGAATTACGGTGCTATCGGCAAAAACTTCTTTTTGCTTTTAGCTTAATAGGGAATCTCGTCTAGCAAAACTGCTTCAATCGAGAACTGTCCCCGCAACTGTAAACCTCATCAGATCTTTCGGTTCTGAAAACTGATTGCCTTGTCGATGGCATACTTAGCTTTACCACTGCTTTAACTAAGCGGGAAGGTTTCGCAATCAGTGAGGTGAGTCAGGAGACCTGCCATATTTCGTGTGTTTCATTTGCTTTCGGAGGAAGAGCAATGTTTCGTATCAAAATCAAAATCCTTATTGTTTTTTATTTAATCGAAGAGTATCGACTTCGCCTATTATGTTTAGCTAAGTGTGATACTTTTTCTACGGAATTTTTATTTATTTTTCTAATGCAAAATCCAGCGAACGCTGCATTGCGGCGTATCAAAAAACTGTCAAAAAAACGCCTATTAAACATTTCCAAAATTTTGTTTTTGGGTGGTGGCTTTAGTATATCAGTAGGGGGTTTTTCACAGGAAATTTCTACCTCAAATTGTAAGGACTGCCAGCAACTTAATGAGGTTCAGGTGTTTGGGTTTTCACCCGAAAAATTCATGGCTGGGCTAAAAGTTCAAAAGATTGACTCGGTAAATTTAGCCCGATTTCAATTCCAAAACTTGTCAGATTTTCTGCAATTTCAGACGCCAATTACCCTAAAATCTTATGGCTCAGGGCAACTAACCACTATCTCTTTTCGGGGCACATCTGCTAACCATACAGCCGTACTTTGGAACGGTCTAAATATAAATTCGCCAACTGTTGGGCTATCTGATTTATCTACAATTCCGTTGATGGTTTTTGATCAAATGTCTATTCAATTTGGCTCGTCAGCAAGTTGTGTAGGTAGCGATGCAGTAGGTGGGAGTATTTTATTAAGCTCAGTGCCAAACTGGAGTAACAAAGGCATCAAAGTAGCTGTTGGAGGACAATATGGGAGCTTCAGAAGTGGAAATCTCAACGCAGGGTTACGTTTGATGAAGACTTCTAAATATGGCATGATTAATAGTAAAACGATTTTCTATGGTGGAAATATGCGGAACTTTAATTATCAAACACTTACAAACAATGAGCTAAAAATTGATCGAAAGGGAGGCGAATATTCAATTGAACCATCGGAGACTACACAAAAAGGATTCGTACAGGATTTATATTTTAGATTTAATACGAAAAAGCAATCTACTTACCGACTCATTTACCTTAACACTTGGTTTACCGAAAATAAACTTACGATTCAGCCAAGAATAATTAATTTTAGAGAAATCACCCAAACTCAGGCATTTAGATTTATCGGCGGAACTCAACTTGATAATACCTCAGTAAAATTGGGTTTTATAAGAGATATCTTAGATTACGGAAAAGGCGACTTTCTACATCCGAGCCAAGCCTCAACAGACCGATACATCGTTCGTGCCGAACAGGATTTTATTTTTGAAAAAAAACCAATAAACCTAACTGTAAGAACTGGTGGAGAGTTTGTTCATTATGCAACTAAAGTTGATGGTTATGGGCCTGATTTTTTCTATGAAAATAGGGGTGATATTTATGCTTTAATTCGTAAAACATTCGGATGGGGTGAGCAACCAAATAAAATTATCGCCTCACTAAATAGTAGACAATCATTTTCAAATCGTTATAAAGCACCATTTACACCCGCATTTGGATTAAATTTTAACCTAATAACGAAAAAGACTCTACAATTGGATGTCATGGCGAATGTTTCACGTAGTTTCAGACTCCCAACTTTAAATGAGAGATACTGGAAAATACTTGGTAATCCCAATATTCAGCCTGAAGATGGTATCAATAAAGAAATTGGTTTGGAGTATAATCAACTACATAATACATACTTTAAATCTTCTTTTTCATTCAATTTCTTTCATAACCTAATTGATAATTGGACTTATTGGAATCCTGAAAAAAAATACCGAGTGGAAAACCTTCAACAAGTTCTGAGTAAAGGTTTAGAATTTAGCTCTTCTTTCAAATACCATGATTACCTTTTGAACAAAACTGCTGGATTGATTTTGGCATACTCGCTCACCAATGCCTCACAACAAAAAGTATATGATTTATTTGCCCAAGACCTCATCGGCAAACAACTGATATATGTCCCTCGTCATGCGATTTCAAGCAATATTTACTTCGGTCAAAAAAATTGGACTGCGAGTATACAGGGAATGTTTAATTCTTTGCGTTATTATACCTTCGACCATTCTGGCAAGCCTTTTCCCTCATATATTATCCTTAACTCAACCATTACACAGAAAATCAAATATATGTCGAAGGAAGCCAACTTGGTTTTGCAAGTCAATAATATTACAAATACCGTTTACCCAAATGTTAAACGCAATGCTATGCCAGGTATAAATTTCCAAATAGCAATTGTGTTTAATTTTCATCAGTAATTCACTCATTATTTAAAATATATTTTAAAGTCAAAATAATGGTTATCCCCCCAAGAAAAATGACAAACAAATTTTCATCGTTACCCATGCTAAGAAATCTATATTTGATTCCATTAATATCAATCACATTAAGTTCCTGCCAAAAAACAGAAAATTCTCCAGAACAACCTTATGATAAAGGTGTGTTAGTAATTAATTCCGGAAACTTCTTTGATAACAATGGAACCTTATCTTTAATTAGCCGAAATAGCAAAATAGCTGCAAGTGATATCTTTCAAAAAGAAAATAATCGTTCGATAGCGGGCGGAATTACAGACTACACAGAGATAAATGAAAAAGGAGTTATTCTTGTAGATAATTCCACCGACGGAAAAGATGTTATTGAAATCGTAAATGCTAACACATTCAAAAGTATAGCAACTATTAAAGGAGAAATTGATAATCCACGCAAAGTTATTAAAGTCAGCACCAATAAAGCTTACATAACTTGCTGGGATACTTTCAATGCAGACTATACATTTAAGCAAGGTTTTGTAGCTGTGCTTGATTTGGTGTCAAATAAAATTTTAAAAAAAATCCCAGTAAATAGTGGTGTAGAAGATATAATTTTAATTGAGAATTTAGCATTTGTTGGGAACGTCAATGCACTTCCAACACTCCAAGTAATTGACATACAAAAAGATGAAGTCAAAGAAAGTATTGAAATTGGCACAGAACCTAATAATTTTGTTTTAGACGCGGCCAATAAAATCTGGATGACCGCTGGTAATGCAATCATACTATTTAATCCGACTACCAAACTTTTTGAAAAAAAACTCAATGCTGGTACAAACGATAAAAAATTACCGAACAGTTTGTGTATAAGTAAAGATAAGAAAACGCTATTTTACACATATAATTTTTATGATGAAGCCGACGATTATAAACTAAAAGGAGAAATAAGTACTATAGATATTTTATCCGGAACAAGCAAAACTTTTATTAATCGAACATTTTCGTCAGTTGATTTTGATTCAGAAAGTGAAATAATTTATACAAGTCTTATTCCATCTTATAAACAAAGTGGTTATGTTTATAGATATAAAACTTCAGGAACAATGATAGATTCAGTAAAAACGGAAATAGCACCAAGTAAATTTTATTTTAAATAAAAGAGAAACTCAGTTAATAACCGCTTAAGTCAAAAAAGGAGGGAGGGAACTTTCTCCTTTTTTCACTTATATATTTAATCAGAAATTCAACTGTGATAATCTTTTTTGATCAAAAATTTAAGGAAAATACAAATCCTCAATAAAAATAATTAACCCTGACAACATATAACAAATCAACGTATCTTTTTTTGCCACAAAAGCCACCATTTAAGGCACTCAATATAGCAAATGGAATAAGATATTGATTATAAAAAATAACAAGGCTTAAAACTGATTTTTTATGTAGCACTTGAAACTTGTACTTTTATATATTATTAT
>NZ_CALCZQ010000019.1 GCF_937903345.1 uncultured Emticicia sp.
TTAGGATCTGGTGCCGCAAGGCGTGTAGGTTCGAGTCCTATTATCCGCACAAAGACAAACCTCTAATTGCTTGATATATAAGTTTTTAGAGGTTTTTTATTTTTAAAACTACCCTAATAGCTACCCTGTTTCTTGTTTCTAACTATTATTAATCCTTATTTAATCTCTTTAAATTTCAAAATGATTTTTTTAATTTTTAAATAGAAAAATATTTCTTAAATAAAATGGTCGGGGGGTATCTAAGAAACTGCTCTTAATAACCCCACTTTGTTAGCAGGTACATAGAGCTTTCTATATAAATAATGCTATATATAATTACACAATCTTTTAACTAAATGAAATTATATAATAATAAATAATAGAATACGTTTACTAGATGATTAGCTGTATTAAAACAAATCTTTTATATCTATTTTAAGAGCTTTACAAATTTTTGATAGTGTAGTTATAGATGTGCTTATTTCTCCTCGTTCTATTCTTCCAACTTGATTTCTTGGAATATCTGCATCGTAGGACAAAGATTCTTGAGACAAATTAAGTTCAGTTCTTCTTTGTCTTATTTTATCGCCAACAGCTTTTATTAATAATATTTCTTCATTATCTATCACGCAATAAAATTGCGTTTATCTTGTAAGATAATATGACACATATTTGTGTCAATTAAAAAAATTTAATATTTTTGAAAAAAAACTTAAAAAATCATTAAAAATGAAAAAAAATATAAAATTGTTGATTTTATTACTACTATTAGTTTCAATTAAATTAAACGCTCAAAACTTCCAAAAAGGTTTTGATGATGGTTATCGAAAAACGCTTAGTAACGATAGGACAGGTGCTACTCAGGGATATGGGGATGGTGGAAATCCTTCAAAATGTGATAATTGGGGAGGGACGTATGCTGATGGATTCACTTGTGGTGTAAAACAAGCAACTGAATATTTACAAAGTCGAAAAAAAGATATGGCTCTAAAGGAACAAAATAGACCTAAAGAAATGACTATAGAAGAAATTAATTTTGATAAACCATTAGAAAATATTTTAGAAGATATTGAAAATAGAAAGCAAAATATAATACAAAACATTGACCCTAATACCAACGAACAAGCCAAGAGAGAATATATTCAAGTACTTGAATCAAATACAGATAATTTAACTAGAGTAGTAACTAATCGATGGAAAAATAAACATCAAAACGATACAAGTACTGAAACTGGTAGTAATTCTAATGCTGAATTGCGTTATAACCCGCAATATGTTCAACAATTGATGCAACAACAGCAACAATCTCAAAATAATTACAACAAGCAATTTGAAAATTCAATGAATGAACTTTCTTCAAGTATGAGAAGTTTATCAAATTCTATGCAGGCTATGGCTATGCAAAACATAAAAAATGAGTTATTACGAAGAAAAAATGTTGCCAATAATTTTATAGTTGAACACGGTAATCGTTTAAACAAACTTTCTACTCTTTATAAACAAATACCTGAAAATAAATTTAAACAAATATTAAATGGCACTTATAATGGCTATTTCATAATGAAAAAAAAGTATTCATTTTCTAATGAAAACGAATTGCAAACAGAAGTTGATTGTAAAGTTGTAGTTGAAAATAATGTTGTTAAAAATATCTATTTATATGGTAAAAAGGGTTTTGAATTGGATTATCCTTCTAAATATCCTGACAATAGCGTGTTGACTAATGGGATTGCAAGATATTATGATTATGATAATTTACAAGAGTCAACTGTAATAATATTGGAACCTTTTTTAAATTCTAATGTAAAAAAGACTGCTGTAATTTCAAATAGTGGAGTGGGCTATTTTACTATTTGGTCTAACGACAAAAAAGATACAGGAAAAAAAATATATGTACAAGAATTAAATGATAATGGGGCAGTTTTGAGAGAGATTGAAACCGAAATTGTATATGCCAAAAACACTAAAGAGATTGAAGGGTCAAATGCAATCAAGATTCCTTTCAATACTAATAATACTTTTTTATTCTTTGGAGAAGTAACCGATACTCCTTATGGCAGATTTCCACTTTATCCTAAAACATCTAAGGACAATAATAAACCATTGACAGAAAATGAGCATAGATTTATAGAAATAAAAAAATATAGAGAATAAGTATTTGTAATTAAGCATTTTAATTTATGAAAAAAATCCTAACAATATATTTTTTTATTTTGTCATCAATTGTTTATTGCCAAAAAACTCAATATGCAAAACAATATTTAGAAGTTATTACAACGCAAAAAGGCGTAGAAAAGAAGTTTTATGCCGAAAACATTATATTTTTTAATTATGAAAATAAACCTGTCATAAAAGTTTATGCCTCAGATGGGAATGCAAATTTTTATGATAGAATTTCAGATGAATTGTTTGATTCTGTTGATGGAGAACCATGTTTGAGAGCAGTATATAAAGAAAGAAAGGATTCTACAAAGGTCATTGTTCAAGTATTTTTAAATAAGCAACATGATTATGGTTGTCGTTTTGTATATTTAAATGGAGATATAGTCCACTTTTTGCCATAGTTTTATCTTTCACATAATAATTCCAAAATATTTATTATACAAGTTAAATCAAAATATTTGTATAAAGCATTTATCTGATATAATATAAATTAAATTATTTATGAAAAAAGTTCTTTTTTTAACTAACACTTAAAACGAATCGTTATTAGCAATACTAAAATCATCTTTAAAAAAGAACACTTCACTTTAGAAACTACAAAAGAATTTCAGAAAGATTTTGATGAAGTTTGTAAAACGATGGATTCAGATTTATTTATAAAGCTATTTATTAAATATGACTTTTACTATGACGAAGGCTATCAAGAGGTATTAGACTTGATAATTAAACAAACAAGTAATTGGTATAATCTTGATTTAGGAACTGAATTACTTGAAGTAACAACTTTTGATTCAAAATGTGTTTATTGTTTTTATGGTAAATCCGTAACCGGATATAAATGGACGTATATAAATAGATTTGATAAGGGTATCAATAGTAGAATTGTTCATTCTAGCAATATAGCTTTCATATTTGAATATGATAACGATAATTTGATAGAATTTGGAGTATGCAATTCATTTATTGATTAACAAATTTTATTATATCAAATCTTCTAACATGAAAAAAAAATATCTAAGAATAATCAATATATGCTTTTTCTTATTGGTTACTATAGTAATGTCATCATTTATTGATTTTAAATCAAAAATAATCTACATTCAGCCTTTAGGAGATGTTAATTCAAAATACACGGATTACTTGAAAACTTCTGTTAAAGAGTTCTACGGTTATGAGTGTGTTATTAAACCTAAAGTTTCTCTTACTTCTGATATTCTAGCCAACAGCAAAACAAGATATGAAGCAAGCAAGATTTTGAATAAATACAATTCCAACCAAAATAACTTAATCATTACTGAAAAAGATATTGCTCATAAAAAAAGTGATGAATTTCCTGAGTGGGGTATTTTTGGACTTGGGTTAAGACCAGGAAAAACATGTGTGATTTCAACTTTTAGACTTAAAAAGAAAGTAAGTACACAAAAAATGTTAGAACGTCTTAAAAAGGTTGCTTTACATGAAATTGGACATAATTTAGGCTTAGAGCATTGTAAAAATAACAAAGAATGTATGATGAATGATGCAGATGGAACAATAAAACAAGTTGACCAAGAAAAAATATGGTTCTGTAAAAAGTGTTGGAGTCTAATAAGGTGAAATAATTAAAAATATAAACCCTCCTAATAATATAGAAGGGTCTTGTTTGTCATTAGTATTATAGTTGACATTTGATACCTAAGCTACTTTATGGGTTTCATTTATTTCTAACAATTCTAACAATTTATTTTCTAACTTTTTTTGAATTTCTGCTTTAGTTTTCAAAAGTTGATACTTCTTCAAAAGGGTATCGAAATCTTTTTTAAGTCTATATATTTGCTTAGGGGATTTTGTTGATTTTAGGTTAATCCAATAATTTGGATTAGAATACTTGTTCAATTTATCCTTGTCTGTTTCGAGCATTATTTTACTTTGAAACTCATCTATTATGATTAGCCCCTCAATCTTGCTTCTTAGAGCCTCAAATAGCCTCAAATAAGCCTCTTTATTTAACAAGTCTTCTAGCTTGTATATCCCTAATTGATGTAGAAATCTTTTTAGAGTGATTTTAAGTTCTAGTCTCAAAATATTTGCATCCAAATTACAAATTTTCGATTTATTGTAAATTTTAATTGAATAACCTGTCATTTGAAATTCTTTTAAATCGCCCTTCCCTGAGAATTTTAAGTTCTTGTTCGGTGCTTTAAAGTTATTCATCAAGATATTGCTGTCTAAGATAATTTGAGGGTCTTTTTCGACTGCCAAATTAAATCCGAACTCAAGATTAGTAATGCTAGTACTATTTTCGATTTGGTATTTTTTTATTAAGTCCCGAATTTGTTCATCAATTTGAGAAAAATAAAAATCATTAAAATTTTGACTTCCTTTTTGGGCTTTTTCATTATGGTATTTATGAAGACTGCCGCTGATTGTGGTAGATTTTTCACAAATATTAATTTCAAGGTTTAAATCTTTTCCCCTTTTAGGATAACAATTTATTTCCCCTGTTGAATAATTAAAATAACTCTTCAACTCAACCACTTCATTATTAATAATGTGGTTATCAACCTTGTGTTTGTTTATAGCAAATATTTTTATATAATCTATCATTACGCTACATTTTTAGGGTTGTGTAAACTGAAAACATCTGATTTGTTGT
>NZ_CALCZQ010000020.1 GCF_937903345.1 uncultured Emticicia sp.
TGCCATAAAAGCCGCTCAAAAACAATTTATCTTTCGGCGTAATTTGATAGTTTATTTTAGCGTTTAAATCATAAAAAGTATATCCAATACCTTTTATAAAAGGTTTCGCTAATAAATCCACATAAGTTCGTCTTCCAGAAACAATGAACGACCCCTTCTCTTTTTTGAGCGGAGCTTCAATGGTAATATTAGAAGAAATCAAGCCAATGCCACCTTGAACTGCTAATTTTTTATTGTTTCCTTCTTTCATCGTAATATCCAAAACTGATGAAAGTCGCCCTCCATACTGAGCTGGAAAACCGCCTTTTATAAGTGTAACTCGGTTAAGAGCATTAGAATTGAAGGTACTAAACAAGCCAAACAAGTGGTTAGGATTGTAAACCGTCGCCTCGTCCAATTGAACTAAATTCTGGTCTGTATTGCCGCCTCGTACATAAAACCCTGTCGTACCCTCATTCCCAGCCTGCACACCTGGCAATAATTGTATGATTTTCATAATGTCCCTTTCGCCTAAAACAACTGGTAAACTATTTGCCAATTTCATCGGAACATCAATGATACCCATTTGGGTTTTCTGAATATTATCATCATTTCGAGAAGCTTTCACAACAACTTCTTGTAAATCAGAAATATTTTCTGTCAAATAAATATCTACAACTTGATTTTGCCTACCCAACATTTTTTTTATTTGAGGTTGATAACCCAATGATGAAAAAACTACGCCCAAGGTATCGCTTGCTTTGAAGGTAATTGAATAAAAGCCATAAGTATTAGTAGTTGTGCCACTTTTATAGTTTGTAATAAAGATGCTTGCTCCAATGATGGCTTCACCAGACTTTGCATCTTTGATATTACCGCTTATAGTAAAGTTTTGTGCGAATAGCAGATTGGGAAGCAGCCAAACAAACAGTATGTATATTAATTTATTTTGCATATCATTGAAAAAGTTAGGTCGTTTGTTTAAATAAATTTTGTGCATTATAGTAAAGCATTTTCTCGAAAAAGTCTTCTAAAATACATTTTATAAAATTTTTGTATGAGCCATCTTCATTATTGAACCACTCTAAGAATTGATTAAATACTAAATTAACTTTTAAGTATCCTTGCAGGATAATCTATAAAATAGCATTTGAGAACATCTATATTTACCATTACACGGGTTTAATTACAAACGTTGCCTCATGTATATTCTTAAAATTCAAATATTTTTCTGTGCTATTCTTAACGGTCATTGTTAAAAACAATAGTAACAAAGGGCATCATTGCAGAATGGTAATATCTTCCATAATCATTGTTGGTTTTTAAATATCGGTATCGTGCATGATATTCAGCAAATAAAAAACTTACGCCTAATCGAATTGTTAACTCATCTCGTGGCTTGAAACCGATATAAACTTCAGCGTTATTAGTTCCTCTTCCAAAAAAATTAATAAATGTAGGTTTTATAAAAAGTGAGTCAGGTTTTTTAACTCCAATTATTGAGGGCGAACTATTTTTTTTTCCAAGTGAAAAGCCAAATAAATCTATATTTCCTCCAAAAAGAAGATATTTACTGTGAAATTCGAGATAAATGGGTACATTGAAAGAGTTGATATTGGATTTTGAAGCAGGGTTAATTACTACCCCTTTCATATTTTTTGATATGCCGACAAAATCTCTTGGTTGCTCATTGAATGAGGTCATACGTACACCAAAACCTGCGTGAATAATTTCTTTCTTCCCAAAAACGAATGTCCCATTATAACCCAACGTTGTAGCAGAAGTATGATTTCTATAGCCATACCCAACTGCAAAATGCTCTCTTACATTGACAACTTGTGCAAAAACACTGTTAATATTAAAGAAGAATAAAATTAATAGTTGTTTATATTTCATGATGAATCAATCTTCAGTGGAAGGTTAGTTGATAATATTGAAAGGATTAGCAGTTTTATATTTAGTCAGCATTAGCTGTTTTTTAAAATTTTTGATTGTTTGAATAGGTGCTTCATCTAAGGTTAGATTAACCAGCCAAATGGGAATATTCCCTCCTGGATTTGATTTGAAAATATACTCTCCATAAATAACTCCATTCTGAGGTATGAACGTCCACTTAGAATTAAATTCTTTAATTCTGACAGTATTGTTTTCTAAAGGAATATTGGTTGTGGAAGCGTAAGAAATTGAGGTAACGACTTTATTTTGTGGATTTTGTTCAATTTTATTGTGAATCACAATTTCTCTATCGTCTAATGGAAAAGGGAAGTCAAATTTATTGTAGTATTCAATCTCATTTTGATTAATAGTCTTTATCAAATAAGATTTCACAGATTTATAAACCCAATTAGGATACGCATCAAAATCGTTGAAAGCTGCTACAATTATACTTAATTTAGTATTGAAAGTTGTCTGAATCATTACTTCGTTCAATTCCTTAAATGCTGACTTTCTATAAAAAACTTTAATGCCCTCTTTTTCTTTCACAAAAACCCATTTAGTTTCTTGGGCATAAGTTGAAAAACTAAAAATCAAAAAAATGATTATACCCAAACTTTTTATTGAATGATGTTTCATTTGACTTCAAATTGTGATAAGCTGGTAGAACCAAATATTAAATTGAAAGATTATTTATAAGTATATTTTTTTCAAAAACTCCAAGATTCTGTAAATAGTGTTTTTCCGAACATATCAATGAAAGAAGTTGTTAGATTGTCTTTCGATAAACTCACTAATGAAAAACTTGGTGTAGCTGTCCCAAAATCTACAGAACTACTTGGAGCAATAAATTCAATAGTTGAAGAGCCAGCACCTGCTACAACAAAATCAGTAATAGTATCATTACGATTGATGTATTGTGAGCTATGGCTATGCCCACATAAGTACATTTGAACTTTGTTTTTTTCAAGAATTGGTTTCATTTGATTAATCAATTCTTCTTGATTTCCATGTCCAAATCCCGCAGAATAAATTGGGTGATGCCCGATTACAATTTTCCATTTTTCTGTACTATTCGTCAACACACTATCTATCCAGTATAATTGTTTTTTTGTATCTTGTTGAGCTAAATCACTAAATCCATTGGGATTTTGTAAATATTCATTCACAAAAGGGCTTGTATCAATAAACACAAAACGTACTGCTGAAGCAGAATCTATGGTTTTAGTAAAAGTGTAATATCGTGAAGGCATTTTCCAACGATTACTTGTTTTTGAGTAATCAATTTGTGCTTGTGGATTGCCTTGATAATCATGATTACCCAATACAACAAACCATTCTTTTTGTAGGGCATTTCCAATATAAATATCTTCAAAAGATGTTTTCCATTGCGAATCTTGCGTACTTTTCACTCCAGTTTCATAAAAATTATCTCCTGTTGAAATAATAAAATCAACATTTTCATTGATGGCAGTAGTATTCATTTGATTAGCAATTTCTTGTTGATTTTGAGTACCATTACGCCCCCAATCACCTACTACTAAAAATTTAAGCTTAGTTGTTGTGATTTCTGGACTTGATTTACAACCCCAAGTTAAACAGATGAATAAACAGAAATATAAAACGAATTTCATAAAGTTCATGATTATTGAGCCAATAAAATCAGTAGCCGCAACAAGGCGGCTACTATTTTTCTCGCCTATTTGTAATACTCTTTCAAACACAATCCCTTAATTTACTTTAACAAATACCCCATTGCCATCAAACTCAACTTGATAACTTTTAGAATTATGGGTAATATTTACCTCGTATTCTTTGATAGATATTCCTTTTGTTTCGATAACAGCACTTACGAACGTATATCCCTTATAGTTAGCATCTAAATACGTTGTGATAACTGCTGGCAAATCTTTCTGTAAAATAGCAGTACCATTACTATCATTTTTACCGTCATTCCCTTTGTTGTCGTGTTCGTTATTGCCTTCACTGGTTTCAATACTTACAAACTTACCAGCCGCATCAAACAATAAACCTGTGCTTACACCATTCAAGGTAATTTCAACTTCATAGCCAGATATAACTCCGTTAGTCATATCAGAACGAGCATGAATAAATGTATATCCTTTGTAATTTGCATCAAGATAAGCACTTATCGCCGTTGGTAAAGCCGCCTGCAAAATTTGTGTTCCTTCGTGGCTACCATCCTCCATTTCAAGACTTAGAAACTTACCAGCAGCATCAAAACGCAACTCATAAACAAGACTATTAAGCGTAAACTCAACCACATAACCCGTTACTGCCGATGTTGTTTTATCAAGTTTATTTCCTGCTTTTACAATAACATAACCTTTGTAATTTGCATCTAAATAATCGGTAATTGCAGTAGGCAACGTACTTGGGGCAATTACATCATGGGCATACAAAAGCGTACCATTTGTTTTGAAACTCGCTAATTGGGCTTTTAAACTTGATGTAAAACTGGCTTGTATTACCGTAGGTGATACCTTCGACCAAGTAGCATTGGTGGCACTTGGAAAATTGGTAGTAAGGGCATTTTTTACTGCTATTGGCACGGCACTGGTTGTAATTGCATTGGTCGCATCAAGGCTTGGAGTTACTGCATTTTTGGTGCAAGATGTTGCTAAAAATAGCATCGAACCCAACATCAGAAATAGCGTTTTTTTGTTTTTTTTCATTTTATTTGTTTTTAAAACGAAAGGCACTTCCTTTCAGTAGAGTTTTATCATGCTACGGAATTAAAGGTTTTATTAAATATTCGTCTATAAACCTTTACACCATTCCTAAACGAAGCGTTGCTTTTCATTCAAACTTTTTTTAAAACACAATTTTCACCCCAGTATAGATTCCAAAACGAGTAATGTTTGCTTGATTTGGGTTATTTAAGTGGTTCAGTCGCCAAATAAAATCCACTGAAAATACATTAAAGATATTTTCGATTCCTACTCCTGCTTCGGCATAAGGTGTTTTGCCCGTTGTAATGGCAGGAGATTCTATCAACTTATTATAGGTTTGATTGGCAACGTTCATATCACCCCAATAAACATTCCCAATAAGCCTTTCACGCCATTTTAGTTTATTTATGAGAGGCAATTTGTCAAAAATCAAACCACCCATTGAGTATCGCATCAACAACGAAGCATATCGGTCAGCAGCAAATTCATAGGGATTCATATTATTGAATGTATATTTACTATACACAAAAAAAGCGTTTCCTTGCGGTACATTCATTAGCAGATATGGTATTGTTCCGAAAGTTTTGCCAGTACTCAAATTGTAGTAAAATGTGCCTTTGGGAGCAATATTTAGCTCTTGCGAAACACCCACACTAAATTTGGTATAATTGAAATGGGTTTTCTGCCCCATTTCAAACCCTGTTAAAAAATGAAAGTTTATTACTGGATAGCGAGTATAAATCCTGATTTTATCATAGTTAAAGATTGAACTACGCTCATTATGAGCATACCTCAAATTAATACCTATTTCGGAAGCATCTAATCTACTTTGACTGATGGGCGAGAACGTTCCTAAATCCTCGGGGCTATAAAAGCCAAATTTAAAAGTTGGTAAAATGGTACGATAGTTAAAAAACATTTTTGCAGACCAATTATGGTTTAAATCATATTCTTGCAAAACCTTGAATTGTTCGGTAAAAACCTGAAAATTTGGAACATTTTTACGTAAAGCAAGCGTAAAAATATTATCTTTATCTACTTCATCATCATTGTCGGTAGTGGCATCATAATCTCGGCGATATAATATTTCGGTTTTACGGTAAGGGTCTCGTGAGGGTACATACTTTATACCTACACCACCTTTGACCCTATTATCTCCCCAACCATATGCCAAAGTTGCATTAAAATTCCATTGTTGATTGATGCCCTCCATTGTCCAAAAACTTACCCTATTTCTGATACCTTCCACCCTGTTGGCACTCACTAATGAAGAGTAAGGTCCAAAACGATATTTATTATCAATGTCCCAATATCCACTGGCAATAAATGTTGCAAATCGGGCAGAACGCTTAAACTGAGTATTGTTTTTTAGTGAATCTACTGCCAAATAAATAGACTTTTCTCTCATACTCAATGAATCTAAACGCATTGATTCATCAAAAATACCTTCTGTATGCTTCATTTTTGGAACAAAAGCCAAATAGTTTTCAGCGTTTATTTTTTGGATATTTAGCTGATACGAATCATAAATATTATTAGTGCGAATAACAATCGTTTTGTTGGTAGAATCGCTTCTTACTGGAATACCAAATAAATCTAAACCCGATTCAAATTCGGTCAAAGTTTTATTATCTTTCAGTACCCAAACAAGTTCATTATTTTCATTTTTGGTTTGGGTATAATTTTGCTCAATCGAAATCTTGTTTACAAAATTGAGGTTCATGCCTTCGCTGGTCTGCATAACAACCCTTTTTATAGCATAGGTATCATCTTCTATCCAAAGTTTTCCTTCAAAGGTGTTTTCATTTTTAAATTTAGGGCTAAATTTTATTCTATATTGCCAATGTGGACTACTTCTCAATGTATCTTCAATTTCAAAATGATAGTAAGTTAATCCCAAAGCGGAGACAGGACCAACAAATGAGGTTTTTAGCAATGGAATAACACCATCATAAATATTTGTATTGATGATAAATCTATCAAATTTACTACCTAATTTATCGGTTGGAAGCCCCAAGGTTTTAGTTGCAATAAGTTTTTTAGCATCCGTTTGAAGACTCTTTCCATGAAATTCATGGTAAAAACTTTCTATAAAATAAATGGGTAGTAATCCATCATTACTCGAATCGGCACTAAATCCTTTATAGATTTTCAAAATGTCATTGAGTAATGACATTCGATTTTCAGCACTCAAATTTTTAATATCAATTTCGCTCTTTGTATAATTATTCCTGAGAAAATTAGTCTGTTGATTGGGGTCATTTTTATCTTTTTGAGCAATTACTCTCCGCATCATGGTTTTGCCAGGGTCTTTATATCTGATTACGACTACTTCATCAAGCAATGTTCCTTCATTTTCCAAATAACAAGTCAAACTCGTTGATGGAGCAGTTGGTAACGCAATTTTTGATGTTTTAAATCCAACCTCGCTAATAACGATGGTATCAGGTAAGACACTTGCATAAAATGAAAATTTCCCATCTTCATCAGTCGTCATACCCGATTTAGAGTTTTTCATATATACATTAGCAAATGGCACTGATGTTGTTGAGTTTTTCTCAAAAACCTGACCTTTTACAACATATTTTTGTGAAAAAATAGGTGTAAAAATTAAGATTAAGGACAAAGTTAGCCCGATGCTTACCAAATTTCTTTTGAAATTTAGTAGGCAATTAGTTATATTTTGCATGATTTCTATCTGCTATTTTACCTTGTTTTAGTGTTACTATCACCCGAAAGCAAATTCTTTTTAAAATCTTGGTATCTTGTAAATGTTACAGATTCACTAAAAATGGGTAATAGAATGTAGCCCGTAAGTCGGAGTGTGTTTTCATTTTTCATTTTCACAAACGCACTGTACGATTTACCAGTTTTTAACTGAAAAATTGTTCCGTCAGTCCACTCATCTTTATCAAAAACAAATTTATTCATCACAATCGTATTCAGCCATTTTGATTCTGGAATACCCTTAGAATCATCAATGGCATCAATTCGAGCATCGTTGTTATATTTTTTAAACCAAATTACTTTTCCAAAATAGTGGTTGTTTTCTTTGTAACAACGCACGATTAAATCTTTGTCGGGACTTATCCAATCGCCCAATATTTGGTCAGCTTTAGGTGTTTGGGCTTGTAAATTAGCTATATAGAACAAGCCGATGAGTATTAAAAAAATATTTTTCATTGGTTAAGTTTTTTATAAATTAATAGACTAATTCTCTTTCGTTTGGTTGTTTTTCGTACTCCGATGTTTTATCGAATACTACTTCTTTCTTATCTGACGGACGGTATTCACCAAATGGCATCAACATCAAGTTTTTGAAATTAGCATTTTCATGCTCATCCATATATGTATCCACGCCGAAAATCGTTGCTTCCGCATCTAAAGTCATATATGTACCAAACATTCTGTCCCAAATACTCAACACATCGCCATAGTTACTATCGGTGTAAGGTTGCTGAAAATGATGATGCACATGATGAAAGTTTGGCGTTACAAAAACCAAACTAACGATTCTATCTATACGTTTTGGAATTCGGAAGTTAGCATGAGCAAAAACATTTGATATTATTTGAATAAACTGACGAAATAAAATCGCCCAAAATGCTGCCCCTGATATAAAAACCCAAAGAACTAAGAATGTTAATCGAATGGTAGTTTCACCTGGGTGTTCACGGAGTGTTGAAGAAACATCAATTACTCGGTCGCTGTGATGAACGAGGTGAAACATCCAAAGTTTCTTAAACTTGTGCATCAATACATGATACACATATTCAAAAAAATCAAGTATTACAAAAGTGAGTATTAAGGTCGCCCAAGTATTATTGATATGCAGCCAATTTAAAAGCCCAAAATTATGCGAACTCACCCAAGTTGTAGCAAATACAAAAGCAATGCCCATGATAAACTGCACGGGAGCATCAAAAACCATAAAGAAAGCATTTGTTAGTGCATGTTTCCACTTATGATAATTAAAATTTAATCCAATAATATTTTCGATATTCCATAAAATTAACATCGAAGCCCCCAAGATGATAATTCTATGAGAATCGGGGACATTTGAGAAATAATTAATCAATTGATTCATTTCAATTTTGTTTTAGGTTTGTAACTCATTTAGGTAATTATAATGTGTGTAAGTGTTTTTTGTGTTTTGAAAAAAGGTAGTCGGTAAGCACCACACTACCTTTCTGAATTTAATCTAAATGAATACAGAAACCTGTATTTAAATTCTTTTCAACACACAAAACCATTAGTTTATGTAACATTTAGGCAACAAAATACACTTCTACTGAATTGCTTGCTTCGGTAGTTTGATAATCTATATTTCAAAAACTGAATTTTTACTGAAACTTAGGCAAGTTCAAATTCGGCTTGCATCAAATACTGTTTGATGTCCTTAATAGTTTGTAAATGAGTCCAGTCTGAATCAGGAATATTTATCTCAAAAATAGTTTCTAATCTTAAAATTAGGTCTGTAACGTCCAGAGAGTCAAGTCCGAGGTCTTTTATTAGATTGGCATTTTCCTCCAATGCAGATGTTGGAACACCCATATCATTAAAGCATTCGTAGAGTTTTTTTGTGATTGTTTCCATTTTCATTTAGATTATAATTATGCTTTATTTGCTACTTGTATAAAAAAGTTCATTCTTTACTTCGTGAAAAATTATGTAGAAAATGAGGTCTAACACATATTCATATCTTTGAGGAGAGTTCTTTTTTGAGAATGTCATATCTAAAATTCCTTCGAGATAGTCAAGCATCTGTAAGATTTCTTCGTCCGAAAGCCCAAAATCTGTTTTAAAATTTTTACCATAAGTAACATCAGTCGGAGGTATCAAGAAATTTTTATGTAAATACGATGTCAGGTAATACGGGTCAAATTCCATGATAACCTCCTTTTATTTGATGCTAATTTTTAGGGTTTGGGTTTGTAAGATTAGATTTTAGTTTTTTTACGGAGTCGTTCGGCATTAATGTCAAAAAGACCGACTTTGATACCAAAGTTTACCGAAACGCCGCTTAATTGATTACTCGTTGGTATAAGTGCAGTATTGGTACTTACCAATGAACTTTTACCAGCAGCGATGCGGTAGTTTGCACCAATAAAGATTTTTGAATATTTGAAAACATTTGCCTCTAAATGAATGCCAGGCTGAATGGCAAAAAACATATTTTCGCCTTTACCATTGCCTTCGTTTTTCATTCCATCTTGATTTTTACCATCAACTCCATCTTTATCCTTACCATAATTTCGTTCATTATCCATTTTGTTGGCATTCAATGAATCAATATTTGCCATACCTGCACCAATCATCAAAGGAAAAGATACGTGTATCAATGAATTTGGTTTTGGGGTATATTCTAACTTTAAACCTCCAAACTGTGCATCCATTGTATAAAGTTTAGCCGAACTCAATTTAGTAGGCGTATAATTTTCGGCGATTGTGGTGTAAGCGACTGCACCAATCCCCCATTTTTTGTTTGCTTGCAGCATTGCGGACACACCTCCCATCGGAGTAAAGCCCCCAGCCAAACTCGCATATTGAATTTCGGGAGCAACATATATACCTACGTAAGTTAATGACTTAAACGGCTTAAAGTTCTTGTGGTTAAACATTGTTTTTGTTTCATCTTTTTGTGTTTGAGCAAAGAGATTAGATACACTTAAAACCATTACTAACGCAGCCACAATTTTCATTTTTGATTTCATCTTTTTCTTTGTTTTTAATTATTGAATTAGTCTTTAATTACATTACACGGAAAGTGGTATAGACCGTTGCCTGCTGCTTGTAAATAATTTTCTACATTTCAATGATAAAACAAAATAACAGCTCAATTCTGTGGAAAATCTGAAATACTAAGGCTTTCAATGGCTTTTTAATGTCATTTATACCGTACTCATACTTAAAAAAGTATAAACGTTTTTTGATAGCCCGCAAAAAAAGCCTACTATTTGATTTTTATTTCAAAATAGTAGGTTCATCTTTATTTTTTTCAACTATTATTTTCCAAACTCTAAAACCATAAAAGTACCTGCCAAAACTTTTGGTCTTGGGCGTGGGTTTTCTGTGGTTGCTGGTGGAGTTTCACCATATTGAGCCGACATTGTGAATATATGATTTGTTTTTGGGTCAATTGTAATGGTTCTTGCCCCTTTCTCAGAATTAATGGTTTCTGTTACAACATATTTTGAAGGAGATTCTTCTTTAACTACTGAAATTGTACCTTCACCATTCGATGCAAAAGCTGTTTTTGAAATTGGGTCAAAAACTACACCATCGCAACGCTCGCCGATTGGTACTTCTGCTATGATTTTACCATCATTTGCCGATAAAATTATCATTTTTTTATTACCACAAACGGCAAATAATCGTTCAGTTCTTAGGTCAATTGCCAATCCTGTTGGTTCTTCACCAGTCCCGATTTTAAAACGATTTTTGATAGCTAACGTTTTTGCATCGAAAGAAACAATTTCATTTAGGTCTTCTAAATTCACAAAAATTGTCCCTTTCCCATCTGAAACACCTGCTTCGGCTGCTTCACCGCCCAATTTTACGGTTTCGATAGCTTTCAAAGTTGCAACATCAATGGCTGTAACGCTACCACCTTTATGATTAAAAATAAAAACTCGATTAGAAAACTTATCATACAATAAAGCATCGGGGTTTTCTCCTGTTGGTATTTCAGACAGTTTTGCCAAAGTTTTTGTATCGAAAACTATCACCGAGTTTGTTCTGCCCGAAGTAATAAAGCCTTTACCCAATTCAGCCACCGTTACAATGCCATGTACGCCCTTCGTATCTGGAATAACACCGATTTTTTCGTGGGTATCTACATTCAACACCTCTACTTGATTGCTATGCGAAAGGTATAATTGACGGTCTTGGGCATTTACCGAAAGATAATCCCAGCCCCCCTCACCACCAATAATCGTCTTCTTGATGAGCTTAGTTTGACCAAAAGCAATGGTAGATAGAGCATACCAAATAACTAATAAAAGACCTGTTTTTTTCATTTTGTAAAGGTTTAAATTGTAATGTATATCAAAAAATAAAAATTAATGTCCCAACTATAATCATTGTTTGTACAAATATTATTCATTAAAATTGAGCAGGTATCCAAATTTTTGAAACAAAAAGTAAATTATTCCAAGCCACACGATGATGATAATGACAGATGCCCAATTAATATTTTTATGTGTTACAGAATTTTCTATTGCTCTTTTTCTTGCATCTTGTAAAACGGTAGATGGAATAAGTTTAATCGATAACAATATCAATAATGGGACAATAATTAAATCGTCAAGAAGCCCCAAAATTGGTATAAAATCAGGTATTAAATCAATTGGGCTTAAAAGATAACCAATTGTTAAACCAATAAGCAATTTAACTAAGAATGGAATTCGCTTGTCTGAATAAACCAACGCCAAAACGTGTATTTCTGCTTTTAATAGTTTTACTTTTCGTTTTAATTTGTTTATTATTTTCACAGGATTATTTCCAAATTAAAATTATCATTCCTATCAAAATAAACCCAGCACCTGCTAAAACTTTTGCTGTTACTGGTTCTTTTAGAAGTAAAAATGAAAGTAAAAGCGTTACAACAATACTTGCTTTGTCAATACTTGCAACATAAGAAACTTGTCCGATTTTCATTGCTCGGTAATAAAAAATCCAAGATAATGATGTTGTAAGTCCTGAAATTGATAAGAAAATCAAATTGCTTTTGGAAGCTTGCTGCAACTCTGCAAAGGCGTTTCTAAACAAAAAAGCGTTTGCAACTACTATGGTAAAAACCACAATCGTTCGTATGGCAAGTGCTGTATCGCTACTCAAATCCTTCATTCCAAACTTTGCAATAACAGAGGTTAGACCTGCAAAAACCATTGAAATGATAGCGTAAATTATCCATTTTTCCATTTTATGTATTTTGTTTTTTTAGCTTCGTACTTAAAAAGATAGCTATAAATGTAGTTATTAGCACCACACTTGTCCAGACATTCCCAAAGTCAAGCCCCGCTGGTTTTGAAATATAGTTTCCAACTGTTGCTCCAATTGGGTGCATTAAAACCAAAGCAATCCAATAGCAAAGTTCTTTTGAAACTTTTGTATAGAAAACTATTAGCACCACAACACCTAAAAGGCCTAACAAAAGCAATGAGCCACCTAATGCTCCTAATGGGGTATCGTTTGACAGAAAATCGCCAGAGGTAGTCCCAAAGGTGCTTGACATTAAGATTGCAAACCAATATAAAAATTGTGTTTTTAAGTCAAGTCCCTTTTCAATTGAGGAGTTTGGTGCAGTCAATCGCCAAAATATAAGTATGCTTGTCAAAACACCCATAACCAAAAGAGACCCCCAAACTGTCCCTAAGTTTAGTGGTGAAATCACTACAAAGTCAGCTATATTTGTTCCTGCAATATTACCTAAGATAATGAGCAACCAATAAAAAATGTGGTTTTCGCCTTTCGTAAATGAAATTATTGTCAGTGAAACTACATAAATAGTTATTAATGAGATAGAGCCTGTGCTATATCCTAAGCCTAAGTTCCTTGAAATTAAGTTGCCTACAATTTCTCCGATTGTAGTTGCCAAAATCATCAGTAACCAGTATGTTAAATCTATTTTTGGGAAATCTTTCATTATTATATATATGTTACAGTTTTATAATATTGGTTAAAGTTCAATTGGTTTAGTTCAGGAGATTCCTGATATTTTTGAGGTTTAATTGTAGCTAAATTTCAATCAACACTGTAAACTTGACCAACTAAGAAAGAAAAACAGCTATATGAGCCTTTTAAAACTCCTTTGAGAACTGATTATCCATTAGTTTTTCTTTGAATGCCGACTTGAAAGTATAGGCAAATGTGAGCATAATGGCTCTTGTATCGGCTTTTTGGCTTCGAGTAAAATTAAATTCAGACGAATACGTTTTTGAGCCACTTTTTAGTGTATTGAATACATCAACCACCACCAAACCCAAACGAGCATTACCTTTACCTAATTTTTGCTGAAAACCTAAGTCCACAAAATAAAGCGGTATTTGTCTGCCTTGTGGCGTTGTGAATGCCGATGTATAATTACCAACTACTTGCAACTTTCCACCTTTGTTTAAGCTAAAGTTATTGATTAGTTTTCCATACCAGTTAAATGAACTTTGTACGGCATCCGATAGTACATTGCTACCATTGAGTTCTTGTTGAAACAAATTAATGCTTGCATTGAAATCAAAGAATGTAGTTGGTTTTCCGACAAATATATTTTCTATTCCGTAGCTATTGGCAGTGCCAACATTTTGGGGAGCGTTAAGTACGACACCATTGCTTTGAGCAATAAAAATGTTTCTGATAGTGTTTTTTGAATGACGGTAAAACAAATTTGATGATAGATTAAATTTATCCCATTCTTTATTATATCCCAACTCTAAGGCATTGATGAGTTCAGGCTTCAAATTAGGATTACCGCTGTGTGGGTTGAGAGCATCAGTAATATCAACAAACGGGTTCAGTTGCCCCAGTCTTGGGCGATTGATTCTTCTGCCATAGTTTAGTTTCCAAGAGCTATTTTCATTAATATGATACGTCAAATTTGCTGTTGGGAAAAGTTTTAAATATTGATTCGTAAAATTTGTACTGTTGTTTTGCGTACTGCCAGCATTATTTACTTGCTCGACTCTTAGCCCCAAATCATATTTCCATTTCGGTTTATCAGTTTTACCAAAAGCATCGTGAAAAAGAGCGTAAATGGCGTGAACTTGTTCATTAAAATTAAAAATATTGCTTGATGCAGTATTAATTACATAAACTTCTCCCACCTTATTAGAGGCTTCGTAGTCGGTTTTGATATTTCGAAAAATACCTTTGTAACCAGTTTCAAAAAGCCCATGTTGCGAAACTGGAAAAGCATAATCAAATTTGGCATTAGATATTACACCATCTTCATAATTGTGCGTTTTTTGCAAAATAATATTACCAATGGTGGTTTGACTTTCGCTCAAATTTTTGGTATCAATATCTGTATTTTCTCTACCTTTTTCTAAGGAAGATGTAAAACTGGCGGTCAATATTTTTTTGTCATTTTCAAACTTATGACCATAATCTAAGGCTATTTCACCAACCTTTGCACGTTGTAACTCTAACGAATGTCTGTCATTTGCATAATTAAAAACACCTGCTTTGTTTCTCACTTTGCTTATCAAATCTTCATCATTATCTTTTCCTTCGGCACTTCCGATGGCTTCAAAAGTAAAACTATTCTTGTCGTTGGGCGTAAAATCCAAATTTAGTTTTAGATTTTGTAGGCTCTCAAATCGTTCATCGTTTCTGATTTGGTCTATCTGATAATTATCGGGCAAATTAAAGTTTGTTCGATTGCCCGTAATATATTTGGTTCGTCCTGCGAAACGGTTATCATAACCCAAGCCAATGTTTAGTTTTTTTGATTTATGATTCAGTATCAACGAACTATTTATTCTATTTCTCGACCCCTCGCCTAAGCCAACAACAAATGCCCCATTTGTGCCAGATAGATTATTTTTTTTGAGTTTGATGTTGATAATCCCGCTTTCGGCGTTGGCATCATACTTTGACGAAGCATTATTGATAATTTCAAAACTTTCGATACTACTCGCTGGAATTTGGTCGGTATTAGTGAGGTTCGAGTTTCTGCCATTTATCAAAATCAGCGGTGCTTTTCCTCTAAGTGTAATCCCGCCATCAGCATCAACGGCCACGGTTGGTGTATTTTTCAATAAGTCAGTAGCAGTGCCACCAGTTTGGGAAATATTCGTTGCAACATTGACAATAAATCCTTCATTTGTTTTTTCTATCAATTTTTTTTGTGCCGTAACTACTACTTCGCCCAAGACTTTATTATCAGTAGCGAAGTTTAAATCAGCAAAAAGTATATCTTTGTTACTTTCTGACAGTAGAACTTGCTTTGAAATAGTCTTATAACCAATCAAACTAACTTTGAGCAAATAGTTGCCAAAACTCAGATTTGTAAACGAGAATTTACCCAAAGAATCACTACTTGTAAAGTGTAAAATTTTTGTAGAATCAGGCATTTTTGCCACTGTAATAGTCGCAAATTCAATTGCTTGCTTATTTTCAACAAGATTTCCTTTGATGCTTCCAGCATTTTGAGCAAAGGAAATATGTGCCATAAAAAGCAAAACACTCAAAATAACATTCGATTTAAAGATATTGATTAACATACAACCTGTTTTTTTGTAATTAATAAGAACATGAACACAAACCTACGACAGAAATCTGTATGAAATCTGTATATTGTCATTGAAGATAAAATCCAAAATTTATACAGAATTTATGATGAAGATTGCACAATGAAAATATTATTGATAGAAGATGAGGAGCAATTAGCTCTATCTATTCAACGCTTTCTGATTGGTGAGGGCTTTGTATGTGAATGGGTAGCTAACGTACTTGATGCCGAAGATAAAATTGGCGTTTATGAATACGATTGTATTTTAGTAGATATAATGTTGCCAGGTGGCTCAGGCTTTGAAATTATTGAACAGTTAAAAAAACTACATTCGCCTGCTGGAATTATTATTATTTCTGCCAAAAATGCACTCGATGACAAAATCAAAGGCTTAGATTTAGGGGCAGATGATTATTTAACGAAGCCTTTTCATTTATCTGAACTCAATTCAAGAGTAAAATCAGTTTTACGAAGAAGACAATTTGCAGGAAATCAAGAAATAACTTTTGGAGTATTACGCATCATTCCAGAGTCAAAAGAGGTTTGGGTTAGTCAGAGAAATATCATTTTGACAAAAAAAGAATATGATTTATTGATGTATTTGGTAGCCAATCAAAATCGAGTGCTTACAAAAACATCTATTTCTGAGCATTTATATGGTGATGAAATTGACCAGTCTGACTCATTCGATTTTTTATATTCTCATATCAAAAATTTACGCAAAAAACTTCTCGAAGCAGGCTGCCCTGATTATATTCAAACGCTCTACGGTACTGGTTATAAATTTAATTTAATATGACTTTGATTAATAAAACCACACGTTCTTTTCTTGTGGCGAGCCTTTTTGCTTCTATTTGTGGAGCTATATTATGCTTTGTTCTCCTAAAAAAAATAGTAAAAGATGAAGCCACAGAGCAATTATTACGTGAAAAGATTAAATTTGAAGAATATATTGATGAAAAAGGGAAGCTCCCCGAAACTTTTTTCGAACTTTCTGAAAGAGTAAATATTGTGCCATCAAATCAATTTTATAAGCCATATTTTAGCGATACAACATTTTTTCATAAGAAAGCCAACGAGTTCCACGATTATCGAAAAATCACATTTACTGTTAAGGTAATTCAAAACTGGTATAAGGTAAGTATTTTAAAGCCCCTATTTGAAGCTGATGAATTATTAACCGCTCTATTGCTGACTTTTGGTTTTTTAATACTACTCTTAGTTGGTTTATTGTTTACAGTAAATTATGTGCTTTCTCGTAAAATTTGGCAGCCATTTTATCAAACATTAAGCACGCTTCAAACTTTTCAAATCTCCCAACGTGATGAGCTTTACTTCGAAAAAACTGATATTACAGAGTTCCGAACACTACAAAAAGAACTTCAAATATTAACCGAACAAGTAAGAAGAGAGTACCAAAGTTTAAAAACTTTTACAGAAAATGCCTCACATGAACTACAAACACCTTTGGCAGTAATTAGCTCAAACTTAGAACTCTTATTACAAGATTCTAATCTGACAGACATTCAAATGCAACAAATTTCATCTTTGATTGAATCAATAGGTAAACTTTCAAAATTAAATCAAACTTTACTTCTTCTAACAAAAATAGAAAATAGGCAATTTGACGACCGTAAAATCATTGATTTTTCTGAATTAGTTCTTAAAAAAATAGACCTTTTAGATGTTTGGATTAAGCATAAAGGCCTAACCGTTTCAAAATCAATTACTCCAAACGTAAACTTACAAATCAATGCTTATTTAGCAGATGTGCTACTAAATAATATTTTTGGTAATGCCATTAAATATAATATCTTATTGGGAGATTTATTTATTGAACTTACTGTTAAACGATTTATTATTAAAAATACAGGAAAGCCGTTAAGTGTTCTACCCGAAAACCTCTTCGGTCGCTTTCAAAAAGATAGTTCTCAAAGCGATTCGCTTGGATTAGGTTTGGCATTAGTCAAACAAATTTGTGATACTTACAATTTTAAAGTAAATTATAGTTTTCAAGAAAACTTGCACGCCTTAACAATTGAGTTCTAAAAATAATTCAATGCAATTTTAGTTCCTCCAAATTCTCTACAAAATTGGTTCGTAATGTTGTATCGTAAATTTTAAATAACAAACAACATGAAACGTACACAAGTATTGGCAGTTATTGCCGTATCTATTTTTTCAACAGGAGCATTCGCTCAGAAAATTAATTCAGACAAAGTACCTGCTGCTGTAAAACAAGCCTTCAATAAGGCTTATCCAACCGCCAAAGACACCAAATGGGATAAAGAAGGCAACGACTTTGAAGCCTCGTTTGAGCAAGGTAAAGAAGAACTTTCAGTAGTTTTTGACGGGAAAGGAAATGTATTAGAAGTTGAGAAAGAAATTGAATTTTCAGCATTGCCAGCTCCTGTTCAAGCAGCTTTGAAAGGAAAAAAAGTAAAGGAAACAGCAATAATTACCAAAGGCGGAAAAACTTTTTATGAAGCGGAAGTTGGTGGTAAAGATTTGATGTTTGATGCACAAGGCAAAGCAAGCAATTAATTTACCGAGTTCTTTTTTAAGGTAGGGTCAATAGCTTGGCTCTACCTTTTTGAGTTTATTTCTTCATCCAGGCAACGGTTTGAGTTTAATTAGGGTAATTTAATTTAGACACTAAATGATTGGAAATTTGTTTTTTAAAACTAAGATACCTTTTTCAGAAGATAATTTCGAGAGCATTATACGGGCGTGTATAGAACACAACCAAAATGCCCAGAGTTTGTTGTATAAACAGTATTTTGGATTTGCTAAAAGTGTGTGTTTAAGGTATTCTTCAAATCCTGATGAAGCAAAAGATATTTTGAATGAAGGCTTTCTGAAAGTTTTTAATAATTTAGATAAATATTTGCCAGAATACTCATTTAAAGCATGGTTACGCACCATAATCGTAAATACTGCAATAAATTATTATCGTGATAATAAAAAATATAATCACGAAATTGGTTTTGACGGTTCGGAAGAAGCAATTTATGATGAAGATATTATAAGTAAGATTTCGGCTGATGAAATTTTGGGTTTAGTACAACAACTTCCACCTGCCTATCGAACGGTATTTGTCATGCACGTAGTCGATGGCTATAATCATAGAGAAATAGGTGAAATATTAGGAATAAATGAAGGTACTTCGAGGTCAAATTTTGCCAAAGCTCGACAAAAGTTACAATTATTAGTACAAAAAGAATTTCCGCATCTTTACGAAAACTATCGTTCGGAGAAAGAAAAAACTCGACAAGATGAATATTAATAAATACTACGAAACTATCAAGCAAAAACTTGAAGGAATCGAACTCGAATTTCATGAAAATGATTGGGATGAAATGAAAGGATTCATGGCATTGAATAATCCAAAGGTTTCATTCTGGAATAGCTATGGTCGAATGTTTTTATATTCGACAGGATTATTGTTTTTACTTACCTCGTTATTTTTTAATATCAAACAAAACCATGACTATAATACTTTACTAAAAATTAATCAATCATTAAGTAAGCATACTATTTATCAACCCGAAGTAATTTATCATACAGATACTATTTTTGTTACGAAATACATAACTAAATGGCAAACAGTTGAAAAAGTTGTATATAGAAACGCTACCCAATCTAATGTAAAAACAGATGATGAAAGCGTAGTAAATAATGATAATTACCCAATAAAAAGCGACCAAAATATTGTAAAATCTAACGCAAATCACGATAAAATATTTAATAAATATTCGAATAATCAGAAAATAACTGGCAATATTCAAGCAACCACAAAACTAAATAATGAAATAATAGACAAATCATTTAATGAGCAACAATCTGATAAACATGATATAAATGTAGGTAGCAACATTAAGTTGGTAGATGATAATACAAGTGAAATTATTAAAAATGAGCAAGGAATTTTATCGAAATCCGAAATCGAAAAACAGAGAAATGCAATTGAATCGGTTGAACAAAACTTTGACTTAAAAACGATTAAAAGTATTCCATTTAATCCGATAGCCTTATTGTGGAATGGAAAACAGCCCTATATAGTTTATTCAAATACAGATTTGATAAAACAACGCAAACATCTAACAATCAATTTACCTTCCATTTCATTATCTAACCTAAAATATAAGATTGGCGTAAGTTTAGATGTTGCTAATGAGCAGGTGGGTGCATCAGTTATTAGTGAAGTTTTGTTTAGTAAACATTTGAGTTTCAATACGGGTGTCCGTTTTTTAAATATTACGGGTAGTAGCTACTATACATCTGAACAATATGATTTATTAACAAAGAGAGATTTTAGGCAGCAATACGCCACATTCGTACCTGCTAATTATGATATTATCAACCTTGATTTTCAAAATTATTTATTACAAATCCCTATTGGAATAACATATCGGTATCCACTTCGTAATGATTTTATTTTGCTATTTTCGGCAGGCACAAATCTTGACTTATTTGTTCGACAATATGTAAACTTCGATTATAAAGAAGATAATAGTAAATTCGAGCAAGGAACATATAAATCTACTCTTACAAATAGTTTATTTAACCATATTGAATTGTCAGCAGGTCTCGAAAAAACTTTTAAAAGAATGACATTCCAGCTTCATCCATTTATTTCACCACAAATAAAAGAAACACCTTACCGAAACGAAGAGTTTATTTTTGGTGCAAAAATGAAGTTTTTCGTAAATTTAATAAAGTAGAGCATCACTCGGTATTAATCAAAAAAAGCTCTATAAATAAAGCTTTTTTTGATTAATCATTCTTAAAATAAGAAGTAAATACGCATGTTTCAGACAAAGTTTATCATAAATAGCTTTGAAAACCTACATAACTTTGATAAATGCTGATTTATTTTTTTACTTCTTGTATCTTCCAAACTTGTAAAGCATTAAAACATTTATCACCCACAATTTTGCCTTTTAGATTTATATTTGCTGTAATTTCTTGCCCCTCAGTAAAAGTATCAATGAGTGTGATTTTATCGCCATGTAATTCTAAGGCAATTGTTTGAGTGTATTGTTTGTCGGGAATTTGCAACCAAAATTCTTTTTTTTGAAAATCTTTACTACCTTCTTTCTTTGTGGGTAAGTTTTCAGTTTCCTTGATTTTTACTATTGTTCCAGTTAATTCCATTGATAAATTAGTTTAAATTTTGATAAAAATCACCTTATATACAGGTAAGAAATACATAAATCACTTATTTAAAAGGGCTATAATTTAAAGAAACCCGAAAGGTATTTGACAAAATCTGATTCTTATTTTTGGGCTTCAAATAAGCTAAATCCAATCCAAAATTCTTAAACTTTCCTCCTAACCCAAGTGTGAAATAATGTATATCCCCCTTTCGCTTATTTTGAGCATGATAGCCAGCTCGAATTGCCAAGAAGTTACGATATTGAAACTCAGTACCGAAAGAAAACGTAAACTCTTTCAAAGTTTCATCAAAACCATCGGGTGCAGTACCCCACGATTGAAAGATTGTGCCAATTCCTGTTATGTTCTCTTCATTAGTACCTGCAATTACTTCATTTTTAGCACTTCTTACGGAAGGTGTCGGCACAAGTAGCTTGTTTGCATCAATAGTAAACATCAATACATTTTGTTTCTTCCCCAAAATAAAGTGTTGTGCAGCACCAAGTTTTAGCAAAGTTGGTTGGAACGTCCGTTTTTTATAATCACCGTAAGAAACCTTGCCACCAATATTTGTCAATGAAGCTCCGTAATTCAGCCAATACTTTTTTTTATTTTTCCCATCATGGTAAAAATACAAATCTCCTGCAATGGCATTGACTGGTTTTGTGGTGATACTTTGGGTTGTTGAACGAGCCGATAAATTAGAATAGATATACTTCAAACCAACTGAAATACTATTATTATGATGAAGTTTATGACTATAAAAACCATTGATTGAAAACTCTTTTGATTTGAAATTTTTGATAAACTCCCTATTATCACCATAGATAGCTACATTTCCAGCATCAAAGTATTTTGCACCAACTCCAAAAGCTGTCTTTTCTTTGGCTTGAAATATATTTAAGGCATACAAATTCATACCTTGAATGAGATTTCTATAATAGGGAGTATAATATATCGAAACTCCAACGTTTTTAGTCTTTTTGGTACTATCTTGATTGAGAAATACTAATTTCGCTGGGTTCATTAATGCACTATTAGCATCTGGTGAAATCGCAATTCCTGCTTCACCCAATGCAGCACTTCGGGCATCGTAAGTGAAATTTTGAAACGGAAATGCACCAACTAAAATTCTTTGAGTGTTTATTGGCGTGTAGGCTTGTGCCATACTTTGGAGAGTTGCTAAAAACAACAAGCCAATCACTATTAAATTTTTCATCTGATTTTATGTTTAAATCCCTTGTCAGCCAAACTGACAAGGGATTAGTGAATGTTTTAGTTATTTACTTTCACAATGCGTTTTTTCAAGGTAACTGGTTTATTTCCATCTGTACCAACGATGTATAAAATGTAGGTTTCTGATGGTAAATTGAATAAGTCGAGTACGATGCTGTCTAAATAGCGTTCCTGTCCGCCACCTTCATAGAGAACTTCTCCACGTTGGCTATATAGAACCAATTTTACACCATCAATACATCCTTTCGATTTGATGTATAATTTGCCAGAAGTTGGGTTTGGATAGGCAATTGCATCGTTGATATTATAATCCAAAACGGTGATGGTAGCTGTTGACTCATCTGATTTTTCATTATCAGCATTAATGCAATACAAACTATACTTTTGCGTTTCAACCCGTGTGCCTATAACTTCAATCTTTTCACCACTTTGACCATTTGACCAGATAATTGTACCATTACATTGCGTGAGAGCAGATAGTATTAGTTGCTTATTCAAGCAAAGTGTATCAGTGATGGAATAACCACGAATGCCATTTCTCGTTTCAATCTCAATTGGGTGAGGTCTGACTCGAACTTTCACCGATGCAGTATCAGAAACACATTGCCAAATGCCACAAGTAGCCGAATAAACAGTATTTTTCTCTGGTCTAACTACAATGCTTAAAGCTTTTTCGCCTGTATTCCAAAGCAAGTTTTCTTCGCAACCACTGGCAGTTAAGGTGTTTTTCTCGCCTTCCAAAATAAATAAATTACCGCCAATGTTTGGCTTTTTTGGAGTTTGATAAACCTTAATAAAAGTTGTAGTTGTATCTGAAACTAATGTATCAAGTCCTACACAAATAGCTTGGTAAGTAATATCTGATTTGGGTGAAACTGAGAAAGATTGACTCTTTAAATCTTGATTGTCTAACCAAACCAATCTACCGCCATCTTCACAATTTTTTGCTGATATAGTTGTTGTAGTTCCAATACACAAAGTATCTGCACTGGCAGTTACAAGGGGCATTTTAGGTCTTACATAAACCTTAAATTGACTCCATTCACTGTAACAGCCATCAACAAAACAGCGAGCATGATAAATAGTAGTTGTTGATGATTTTACCTGAATTTTATTCAACGTATCAGCTAATAAAACATTGCCAGCTTTCCATTCGGTACGATTACAGACACTTGCGAATAATTCAATCACTTCACCTTTGACAATAATTGCAGTTTTTTCAACACTTTTGGATGTAATTATCGGCGGAGCTATTTGAGCTTTAACGGTAACTTTGATAGCAATGGCTTCACTCCAACCAGTTTCATGACTATAACACGATACCGCATAAGTATTTGATTCGGTCAATCGCTCTTGAAAACCTTCGGGTACTTCCACTCGATTCGGAATATCCATCCAATTTTTTGTCCAATGAACTTCCGTACCATTCATACAGCCACTGAGCAATTTTACGGAATCGCCATAACAAATTGTTTGGTCTTTAGCCGTTGGTGGCGGAGTTTTCATTGTGATTTCTATCTCATTTGAGTTGGTACAACCATAGCCACCCACACAAATAACGGTATATTTCGTGCTACGTCTTGGCTTAACTTCAATAGTGTTCAAATCCTTTTCACCAGTTGACCATCTTATAGAACCATTACATCCACCCGCACCAATTCTGACTGTTTCACCCAAGAAATATGTCGTTCTTTCACTGCCAATTTCAGGTTTATTGGGTAATGGAATTGGATTTATCGTTATATCACCCGCACCTTCACCAACTGGAGTTGAACACATCACCCTAAAATTAGTTTTCTGAGTAATTGGGTAAGTATTGGGATTTTCAATAGGCTTGGCATCCATAAAATCATCATTGTGCCAAACAACCCAATAAAATTCCGTAGTGCAACCACTTTGTTCCAATGTAGCGGTAGAACCCCAACATACGTTACTTCCAGTAGCCTTAATTGCGGGAGGTTTTACCTCAATGGTTATCTTACCTTTTCCACCACAAGCGTTTGGACTTAAACACTCGGCTACATATTCCGTAAATTTGTTCGTTGGCCAAACCGTTATTGGATTTCCGCTCGCTTGTCCATTTTGCCAACTGACCACTCCATCGCAACCCGTCGTACTTAAAACTATTGACTCTCCTAAAATAATTGGATTTTTTGAGGCAATGATTTGAAAGTCTTGCGGTTGTCTGATGTTTACACCTATGGTTTCGGTGGCTTCACCTGCCGAAGTTACACAATGTCCTGTAAACGAAACTGCCTGAACAATTCCGTTATACATGGGAGATATTTCATTTCTACGACCATATTCTGGAGAAGTCCAGTAGATGTCTTTATTGGGGCAACCAGTCATGCTCAAAGTTGTTGAACCACCAATACATACTACATTTGGAGAAGCTTTTATTGAAACTTTTGGTGCGTTTACCTCAATCATTACCTTCTCATTTCCACCAACACATCCACCGTTGGCGGTACAAGTAGCTGAATATTCCGTACTTGCTTTAGGGGTTACAGAAATACTGGTTGTACTTTCACCCGTATTCCAAGAAATAATACCGTTACAATTTGAAATACTCAAAATGGCTGTTTCACCTAAAACTAAAGGATTTTTAGAAGCTACAATTGTCGGAGTTGCACCATTTGAATTAACAATTAATTTGACCAAAATTCTGGCATTACTTGTGCAATTATTGGTAGTATTTCTTGCTTGAACATAGAAAAAACCATTGTTCAAAGTTTCGGAATTTGGTATAAAATTTAAACCCGTTATCAATAAATTTCCACCAATTGGAGCATCGTACCATTCCGCTATCTCATTATTTCCAACGCTAACCGATAAAGTCGGAATGGCTTGACCTGCACAAATGGTTTTATCGCCTCCACTAATGGGAAGATTGACAGTTGGGCAACTACAAGATGGTGAATTTACAGTTTTAGTAGTAATACAACCAGCACTACTCGTAGCAGTTAGAATTACATTTGTACCCGTCTGAATATTTGAAACCATGCCCTCTGATACTGTGCCAATGGCGGCAGCCGTTGCTGAGCTTGTAACTACGGCATTGCTTGTAAACGACACTGAATAAGTCAATAAATCTGCTGAACAAATGGCTGTTCCTACGCTTAAAGTTGGCAAAGAATTGATAGTTAGACTTACAGGCGTTCGAGTCGCACTTACACAGCTATTTTGTAAGTTTCGTGCTTGAACATAATATATACCATCTGAAATTGGCGTATAATTCAACGATGTACTGGCAACTAATATTCCATTGGCATCGTACCAATCAGCCGTTTCGTTTATCCCCACACTCACGCTTAAACTTGGCATTGTTTGCCCTTGACAAATACTTTTATTACCACCACTAACGGGTGCATTAATGACTGGACAATTACAAGTGGGCGAGTTAACGATTTTAGTTACCGCACAACCTGCACTATTGGTAACGGTCAATTGAGCATCTAATCCTGCTGGAATATTGATTACTGTATTTCCTGATACTGTGCCAGAAGAACTTGTAACTGTACCACTACTCGTAAAATTGATAGTATAAGTCAGTAAATCAACACTACAAGTTGTTTCGTTGGTGGTGAGGGTTGGTAGTGAATTTACTGAAACAATACCCGAAGTTGTGCTTGTGGCATCAAGACAAGGGGGAGTTGCTGAAACTTTACAAGTTGCTGTGTACGTTCCACTCGTATTCACTGTTGTACTCGTCCCTACAAATCCATTACTCCAAATTACTGTGCCGTTGGTGCAACCTGTGGCGGTGAGTGTGCCAACCTCTCCTTGACACAAAGACAAATTATTGACTGTAATAATTGGTGCAACGGCATTGCTACAACAAGGTGTTACACTAATCACTGCACTCTGCTCTGACTGTGTTTGTCCAGCATTTCTTGCAATTGCATAATAACTCCCCCCTACTGACAAATTTAAACCAGTGAATGTCCCCTGACCGTTGAAGGTATTACCTACTTGTGAAATTGTTGTACTTGCAATCGGATTTGGATTACCAAGTTTATACAACTCTAATGTACCTGATTGCTGGAAAGCAATATCAAACGTAGCACTGGTTGTGCTACAATTTAATGTTCCCGATAAAATTGGCGTAACGATTTTATCATATTGCAAAGTTACCTCCACATCAAGAGCAGTATCATCACAATAGGTACTACCATCATCGCCTTTATCAACAATAAAATAGATGTAACTCCCCGCACTTACATCTATTGCAGGCACATCGTAGGTGGTCGGAGTATTTGAAGTTGCAATGATAGTTCGAGGAAATATGGTCAAATTATCAGTTTTGATGGTATATCCAATATTGTCACCACAACCAAAGGTGGCTCGTTGTAAAGCATTGGTGATGCTAAGGATATGCACATTGTTTGGAATGGACAATCTCACAACGGAAGGAGATTCGCCAGGATGTAGGAACACCCCAAATGGTGGAAAAGGTTGGGGTGTAACTTCGGCTGCATTTAATTGTTCATAAGCCAAAAAGGGATAACTTTCTTGGCCTAAATTAAATGTCCATCCTTTTTGTGATACATTAATTCCAGCACCAGTTCCATCCTCTCCATAAAAAGGAAATAATTGAAATGTGCCATTATTTAGCGTTCCATAGCTAAATAACCCGTTAGAACTTGGGTTTTGTTGTCCAACCACACTTTTGAGTTTGAAGGTGATTTGAGCTTTTACTGATATATTCAGTATCATCAGAAAAAGCAGCAGTAAGAGATAAAATTTGTTTTTCATTTTTGAATTTGGATTAATAAAGTGGTACTGAACGCTTAAAATCTGTGACTCAATGTTATCAACTTGAATCAAAAAGGGTGTATGATATTTTCATTATAATTTTTTATTTTATATTAAAATGAAAACAAATGTATAAATAAAAATTTCTAAAACAATATAAATAATATATGTAAATGAAAATTTTACAACACAACATATTCCAAATTTGTATCTTGTCCGATGTGATAATCAATGGTTTTTCGTAATAAATCGACATAGTTTTCTTCTATCCAATGATAAAAAAAGGTACTGGGTAATTGTAAAAGTAGCCTTTCATTTTCCAGTTTTAATGGAATTATTGGAACAAACCAAGTGAGAAAAGCATTATTATCCACATTTAAACAGATAAATTCCAAACACTTTGCCCAAACACTTGATACATTTTTATCAACTTTTTCATCAGTTAAAATTAACGGCTTCCTATTTTCGGTTAAAGCGTTTGCTTCGTAAAAATATCTGTTCATGTAGGTGTGTTTATAAATATCAATCCTATTACGTGAAGGGTATTTGGTGTATAAATGAGCAAGGTGTTTAGCAAATTCTTGCTTTGACATTTTTTTCCAAGTGAAGTCTGTTAATTCATCTTGTTCTAAATATCGGGGCTTAGATACTCCAATTGCTTCGGTTTTTCCAACTCGCATCAGTTCGTAGTACAGATTAAGTTTGGATTTGACTTGAAAATTATCAATTAAGTAATCAAATACTTCATAGGACAGAACATTGGTGGTGGGGTGAAACATTCTTAATACTAAACGTTCTTCTGTATCATCTTGGAAGATTCTCCAAAATTCAATCATTGTGGCAGGGCTGTATGTTTTCCCATTCAACTGGTCATGTTTTCTAAAAAAACAGTTGTTTCGACCAATAAAGCGTTCAATCATTGATAACATCAGGTACTCTTTGTCTTGCGGCTCTGCAAAGTGTTTTTTCTTGCTATAATAAGTATTTGGGTGCGAAAACCCTTCTCGGTACATAAGCATTTTGTAACTCGAATTAATTAAATCTAATTCTGCATTTAAAAAGTTTACTGATTTTTTTAGAGAGAATTGTTTTGCCAGATTGTTCGGATGAGTATTCATTTTGTAATTTATTTTAAAACTTATCCACATTTTAGCTCGCTTTTTACAGTTTCCGTTAAAGAAAAAAATAATTTATAAAATTAAGTTCTAAGTTTCCCTTTTAAGTTCATAGTTCTAAAAGTTCATAGTTCATACTTTTGGAAACTGGAGAAATTTCAAAAAAATGTGGAAAAATCGACATTTTGGGCAATAAGAATATGTTCGGCAAAAAGGCTCGCTTTTTCCGTTGCGGAGAATAACGTAACTAACTATACGAATGAGCGTCCCTCGTACTTAATTGCTTTATTCCCCATGATTTATATGCTTGTTTTTAAGGAGGTTTTTCTACCTGAAAATCACTCAAAAGAGATTTGAGAGTATTGATAAAAATAAATTTTGGCATAATTAATGATTTTTAAGGTGTATAGTAATCTGAGTTTTAAAGATTAATAATAGTATTCAATGAGGCTTTGATAGCTTTAAAAGCTACCTTCTGAAACTTAAAATGGAGCATACTTTCACGATAAAACTGGAAGATTTCTCGTAATAAAGTTGAGTCCGCTTCAATGAAATGACCTTGTTTGAAATGAGCCGTAATTTTGTCGTAATAAAGAGCAATCGAAGCCATTTGGATATGGTCACTTTCTCCCGATTTTTTCATTCTTTGTGTAGATTCTACTGAAATAGCGTTGTCATTTGCCTTAAATAGTAAGTATAGTTCGTAGTTTTGAAAGGCAGAGTTTATCAAAATTTGTTCCATTTGGTTGATTGTGCCAACAGTATTGACGAACTTTTGTTGTAATGTTGGTAAATATTCTAATATATCAACAGCAGTTTTTTTCGCTTGGGACTTCATTCTTATATAGGATTTTAGTGATTCACTACCAGTAATTTTAAATTGATATAGAAAGTTAAAAGGGGATGAATAAACGTTTTAGATTTAAACACTTATACTATTAATAATTATTTTTCGGGGGTGAATGCGATTGTTTTTCTATTTCATTCTCAGGATTTAAGCGGAAGGACAAAAAAGATAGGTGTAACCACTCTATCCTTTTTGATGTACTGAACTTTTTAATATTTTCTTGAAACTGTACACCTTTTAAAATTATAGGTGATAGTTCACGGGTAGTTTGTTTAGTATATTTCATCTCAATTTATAGGTATTTTGTTTGAAATATATCCCATTTGAATTGCTGTATAGTATCAAATTTCACTCAATGGTTATAGTTGCCTTATTTATGACTATCAATCCAGCAAATGGCAACACAAAACTTAACAAACGATACTTGAAACTTATCAAACGGATACACAATTGATTAATAAATACTATTTCTCTAAATAGTTATATACTATCAGTTTGCTTTCAGCCATTCAACTAATTCACTACGAAAGAAAACATTATGATTACCATTTTTATGAAATGGAATTTTTCCCAAAGAACAATAGCTATATACAGTCTGTTTTTTCTTATGAATTAATTCGGCTGCTTGTTCGATAGTCAGCGGTTCATCTTTATTTTCGCTCATTTTACGAGTGATAATTCTATCGACCACACTTTCTAAAAGCGGTTCGGAAACATTCATCAGTGCTTTCTCAACTGCTTGCTGTATGAAGTAATCAAATGAGCCTTCTACGGGGAAAGTTGATGTATTTTTAGTTTGATGGGGAGATACTTTATTCATCTTTGCTGCATTTTAGGTGCCGATTAATGATGCAAAGCAAGAGAAAGAAAATTTAGGATTTCTTGTTTGAAATGAAATATTTAAAAACATTTCATTTCAAATCAAATGAAATTTACTGGAGAGTGTTTTTATCCAAAGAGGCTGTAATAAGTTGTTGAAAACGAAGAATTTTATCGTCAGATGGGCGATTGTTTTTAGAAGCGGCATTTGAAAAAAAGGAAGGGTTTGCCTTTACACCAAAGGTTTTACTCAAGATTTCTATCTTTTCTTTCAAGTTGAGAGCTTCCCAGTCTTCAATATTGAAATACGATAAACTTGCCAAAATTTCAGGCAAAAAGGTAATCATTATTGGGCTTGGAAACGGGTTCCTACCTCCAATTTTCGTAATAAAATCACCATCAACTTTACAAATCTTATGCTCAATAAAGCGTTCTTGCAATGTTTGAAATGAAATATTGGTCAAGAAGCTTTCAAATAAAGGAAGCTCACTATATTTCTTTGGTTCAATCGTTTTTGGTTGATTTGGCTTTTGTAAATTTGATTCTTTGATGAACTCAAATCGCTTGATTGTTAAGTCTAATAGATAGGCTAAATTTTTCAATTTGCTTTTTTCTGATAAAATTTCTTCATGCAAAACCATCAAGGCATAATTGATTTCGATAGGATTTAAACGTTCGAGTTTGCTAAAATTTAGCATCAATTTATTTATCCAAACTTCGTTGATTACCCCCAATAGATAATCTGAATAATCTTTTATTTCATTTGAAAATACTCGATTGGATAAACCACCAACAACATATAAAACATCATTGGTGTAATCATCAAATTTAATCGAATCTTTGGGAATTGCTTTTTTAAAGGCTTTGAGAACAATTTCAAATTCAAAAAGAATCGCAACTATTGCTTTGAGCAATTCTTCAAGATTGACTTTTCGGTCATCAAAGGTGATAAGTTCATGGCAAACAAATTCTTCAATAAATGAATTTGAAAAAGGATAAATATCAAAAAGGCCATGCACACTTGCTAACGTCTTTAGCTCTTCAATATAAACTTCGTGGTCAAATGGTTTTTGGTAAAAATTTGATGTGTACATATTAGGAAAATTGAGAGAGTCTGTTAGTGATATTTTTAATTCTATCGTCCTCAATACTCCCAACGTATCCCTCGGTCGTTGTGATAGAAGTATGCCCAGCCATTTCTTTGGCATCAAGTAGTGTTCCTCCTTCAGCTAACAATTTGGTAATAAAACTATGCCTTGCCACATAAGTTGTAATATCTTTTTCAATTTCAAGTTTTTCACCTATTCGTCGAATATATTTATTTATTTGTTTAACGAATTGTGTAACCGTCTTTTTGGTTTCTGTCGGCGTCATTTTATCTCGCAAAATAGGGAAAATATAGTTATCTTTCTTGTTTGGATTTCCCCTTTGCTCAATAATTCGTAGATTTTGTTCTTGTAAAAAAACAATTATTTCAGTTGCTTCCCTATTGGTTCTTTTTGTTTTTTCACGTCTGAAAACGATTCTATCCTTACTTAAATTCTCGTATTTAAGATTTGCCATATCAACAGGATTCATGCCATTGCCCAGGTACATGAAAAGCCAATAGTCTAAATATTTTGCTTCGGGTGAATTTGGTTCGGGTTGATAAGTTAAAATCTTTTTTAAATCTTGGTTTGATAATGCCTTTTTAGTATTTTTCTTGCTTGGAATTACATATTTTTTCTTTCCAAATGGATATTCCTCTAATTTAGTCTTATCGCTATCAATCAATTCATTGATAATTGCTCGAAGATTTCGCAAATAAAAACCAATGGTTGTAACGGAATTACCAGCTTCAAGCATCCATTTTTCATAGTTTTTGAGAAATTTCACACTGACACTATTCAAAGATAGAACTTTCATCTTATGAAAGGTTTGAATACTTTTCAAAGCATTCTGGTAAGTAATAGCTGTACCAATTCGACCTTCCTCTGTCAAAATATCTATTTTTTGCTGAAAAGCAATAAACACATTATCTGATTCAACAATTTTTTCATCTTTCTTTTGCTCATAAGTATCAAAATTAAAAACCTTGAGATTATCTATTACTTTTTGAGCATCAGCTAATTGATTATTAAGTACAGTATTAACTTTGGATAATTGTGCATATTCTTTTGTACCAATGCTTTTATTAGCTCGCAGACTTTCGGCATCACGGTGGCGAATAAAATCATCCTCTGTCATATCAAACTCTGTTGGATAATATTTAGATTCACGTTTAAAAGTGATGCGAAGTTTAATTGGGAATTTCCCATCCTTTTTTGAGCGTCTTTTATCAAGAAAAATAGATAATTTAGGAGAATCAATCTGCATAATTTCAGTATTTTAGAAAATAAAATTTGCAAACAATTTGCAAACATTTCATACAAATATAGGTAAATAAATGTAAACAAATCAATAAAAAACAAAGAAATATGCACAAAAAAGTCTGTTTTTTTAGATATATTTACACTTAATTATTAAACGGTGCTGACTGTTAATCAGAGGGTCGCTGGTTCGAGCCCAGCTTCGGGAGCAAACAGGAAAGTCATCAGAAATGGTGACTTTTTTAGTTTAAAATCTATTAAATATATTGACTTTATAGTTTAAAAATGGTAATTTTGAGCTGATTAAAACTTTTATTCGATATGAAAAAATCATCTGTTTTTTTGGTTTTGTTTATTTTTGCAATAAACGCTTTTGCTCAAAACGCAAAGTCAGATACCAAAAATTATGAAGTAGTCAACCGCACTTTAGAAACAGAACAAGAAGGTGGGAAAAACATTATTCGATTAAGTGAAAACCAAGGTTCTGGTATTGCTTGGTTGAAAGACACTAATTTTTTAGAGGGAACAATTGAATTTGATGCTCACGGACGAGACATATTACAAAAAAGTTTCATTGGCATCGCTTTTCATGGTATAAATGATACCACCTATGAAAGTGTTTATTTTCGCCCTTTCAATTTCCAAGCGACTGACCCAGTAAGAAAAATTCATGCCGTTCAATATGTGTTTGAACCAAAGTTTGATTTTCAAAAATTGCGAAACACCCAAAAAGACGCATTTGAAGCGGCTATTTTGCCCACTACCATTCGAGCAGATGAATGGTTTCATGCTAAAATAGTGGTCAAAAATAGCAGAATTAAGGTTTTCGTTAATTCCTCTCTGACACCCTGTTTAGACGTATCAACGCTCAACGCTAACGGTGAAGGAAGAAAAATCGGCTTTTGGGTGGGCAATAATTCAAATGGAGATTTTGCTAATTTTAAAATATCTGAATAAAAAAATCGAAAGTTTAGTTACTACTAGCTTTATATGATGGTTCAAAACCAACTATTTGGACAGATAAACTAACTCAAG
>NZ_CALCZQ010000021.1 GCF_937903345.1 uncultured Emticicia sp.
TTTTTTCTTGATTTTGGAAGCGAAAATTTTGAGGACTAACGCCAACTAATGAAAGCGGTTGAATACTCAAACCGAAGGGGTCAGTTTCATTTGTTTGGGTTTGTAATAATTGATTACCCTCTGCTTTGAAAGCAACTCTTAAATTGTTTTGATGGTCACGGTACTCGTATTCATATACCCAAATACCTGCAACATAAACAGCTCTACCTTCGGAGATACTCATTTGATAAGGAATCCCATTTTTAAAAATCATATTTCCTACATAATCCCAAACATCACCCAAAGAATTAGTACGTTTGATTAGTGTTCCATCCCCATTATAAAAAAACTCCACCCAGCCAGTTGAAAAACTTATTTTCTTTGTTTTTTTGAGGTAAGAATCATATTCTATTAGTAGAATACCTTTGTTTCTATCAACTTTTAGACTTCCATCATTCCAATATTCATAATCGTTTGTTCCTGTATTATTATTTCTAAAATCTCCTATCTCTTCATTTCCATTGATGGCATCATTGACATAATTTAGTTTATTTCCACTATAATTATAGGTTAAATTATCAATATCACCAAAACTACCTCCATTATTTCCTTTACGTTGAAGATTCAGAATATTTCCGTTTTTATCGTAAGAAATATTATATAATGAAAAGTTTTCGCCATTAATCCCTGCATAAATGCCTGATAATAAACGACTTGATTTGTCGTAGCCATAAGTATAAGACCGTAACCCAATCGCTTGGTTTTGGTCATTTACCCCTTGCCAACTTTGTTTGCCAATATTTCCATCATAAAACCCTTCGGTTTCGTAGTCAAGTTTATAGCTAAACAAATCATTTTCTCCTCCATTTAAAGTAGTCGTATTATTGCTACAATTGATACAATTTTGCATCCCTCGAATATGATACCCAAAATCCATTGTTTGCAAGCCCAAAGTAGTGCCTCTACTCCCACCTCCTTTGCCAATGCGGGCTTCATATTTCGTTAGGTTTTTGGCATCAATCTATTTGTTTTTGTGTAAACCTATTTTAAGACAAGACAAACGGAAATGCCTTCAGGGTCGCCTACCAAAGACCCTGATGGAACGGGAAAATTGTACTATTTTTATTGCTTTTATCTTAGCTATCTGAGGGAACGGAGACCCTGATGGAACAGAAAAAATTAAAAATATACTGTATTATAATGTGTAATTAAAACTAATCTTTTACTTTTTGGAAAAAACAATACCACAGCTTCGTCAGAAGCACTAAACCATATATCTTCCCAATGTTTTATTAAATATTTTAAGACAATTTTATCAATATCTGATGGATATTCCCATATTAAATAAACGTCTTCTTCATCAACAATATTTATTTCCTTTAAAACTTCATCAAATTGTGATGAAGTTTCAATGAGATTAAACGGTTTTATATTTCTAAACTTTTCAATAATTTTTTTAAAGAAAAATTTATTATCAATATTTTCTTTGAGTAAAATATTGATAGATTCTTGAAGTAACGTTTTTTCTTTATTTGATAAATCTCCGCACTTAATGGGTTTCTTAAATGTTTCCAAAAATATTACTTTTTTAAAGTTTTCCATTTTCTCTAATTTGTTTTAGGTTTAATTAAAGGTATTGCTCCATATTTACCACCATTTCCTTTTTTGCCACTCGTCCAATCCCAGTAATTTATATGAGGTACTGTTTCAGCATCTCCCATAGGTCTATCGGGGTGTGCAGGGTCAAGCCTATATCCTTTTTTTGAATCCCCTGCTGTTGGACTCCCAAACTTTCCACCTTCGCCTTTTGGTAATGGCTTACTAATTCCAAGTTCTTTATACACTTGTTTCAAAGCATTTTTAGTATCAGTTATAGTAGCTTGTGATTCAGCACTTACAGTAGCTTTTAACGCTCTTGATGTTTGTGTTTTACTTGTTTCTGCAAGTAGTTTTCCTTCAATATTTCCACCTTTTGCTCCCCCAGCTATAACCGTTAAATCAGCAAACGTATTTACCGCCTCTTTTACAGCACCTTTTAATGAATTATCAGCAGGTTTTCGAGTAAATTCTGTTTCAAATACTTCACTTCCATTTTCTACTTTGTATCCTGCTCTCAAATCTGACCCAAAGGCTCTAAAAGCTGTGTTAAATACAGCGTGTTTAGTATCATAAAAAGCAGTTACAGCTAATTTTGCAAATAAAAATGGGTCTTGGCTTGGGTCGTCCCCACCACAACAATCTTCACCCATCAATCCACTTGGGTCGCTGAAACGAATTGGATTATTAAACGAATAATGATAAGGTGTAAAACTGTGTTGTCCTTCATCAATTAATGGGTCTGTAGACCAAAATCTACCATTTTGCCTATCATAAAAGCGGTTTACAAGGTCAGAAACACCATTTAATTCTAGTGTGTCTTGGCGATTTAGAAATTTAAAGTTATAGTTTCACTGTATACTCTAAGATATTCATCGCCCTCAAATCTAAAAAATATATGATAATTTTCTTTAGACTGTTCTTCATTATTAAGCCAATCATAGTCAAAATCATGATATTCCTTGTAACCTATTTCTTCTAAACTTTTAGGATTGACTTTGAAAAAATTGTCGCTCATTTTAAAAAAAGAAACATTTTCAAAAACCATACATATATATTTATAACCTCGTTCTCCATCCCATTTTTCTAATTTCGTCCATTCCAATTTAACTTCATTTTTAGGAATATCAATTATGAATCCTTCAAAAGAATAGAAGTTATGTAAATCAATATATATACCATCCATTTCTATCGCTATTGAATGGTCAATTTTAAATTGTTTTTTCATAGTTATTGTTGTTTTTCTAAATATTTTCGTAGGGTTCTAATTTCTTTTTGCGTTGTATTATTATAATTGGCATGTTTTTCAGTAGTATTGTACCTTGCACCTTGATTTACTGGAGCTTGCATGTTTCTTGGAGATGTTTTGGTATGTGGTGTATCATAAGTAGTAGTTGTCTTTTTATCAAAATGAGCCTCTCCTCTCAAATCGACATCGGTTTGGGCTTTTTCAGAGCGAAGTGTAACTCTGTTTTTGCCGCCATTAGCTGCAACCAAATCTTCTGCTTGTTCTTTAATTTTTAGTTCCCTCAGAGTCTCCCGAAGGCACGTAGGGGACTCTGAGGGCGAGGGTTTATGCGAAAAAGGAGTGAAAAACATTCTCCAAAAAACATAAACCAATGCCTCAGAGTCCCTTGCAGGAGACTCTGAGGGAACGGAAAATCTATTTGTTTTTGTGTAAACCTATTTTAAGACAAGACAATGGCCATCAGGGTCTCGTTCCGAAGACCCTGATGGAACAGAAATGGCTTGCTTCTAGCTATGTTATTAATCCTCACTTACATCTGTTTTAACAATATTGACCATTAAAAAACCTACATTTATTGTAATACAAAAAAACCACACATTCTTAACACTATTCAATTCTGTTACCATTTCATTAGAAATAGACTTGATTAGATTCTCTTTTGCTTTTTGACCAAAATGAGCTATTTGTGAAATGTCAAGTTGGTTACTCCAAACATTGATACTTTCTTCTATATTATTGGCAGAAACTTGATTAATATAAGTTCCCCCTCTAAATTCCATTATAAATGTATATATATTCATGTTCAAGTTATTTTAGTTACTTCCTTTTGCTTTTCTGCTATGATTTTCACCAGTATTATCCATTCTCTGCTTTTCATGTTTGACCTGCTTTTCCAGCTTCTTTAATTGTTCTTTTTCAGCAGGTGTTTTATTTTGTTTTTTAGATAATTGCTCGAAATCAGCTTTTGTTTTATTATATCTATCTGCTGCAGCTGCTTTAGCTTTCTGATTAGCATGGGCACTGTTTTTATTACCTGAAGAAACATTACTCTTTTGGCTTCCACCATTTTTTCCACCTTCAGCATTAAGATTAGTAACGGCCTTTGTTAAAGTAGAAATACCATTTAAAACAGTAGCTGTACTCCCAATTGCTAAAGGAGCGGCAAATGGGGTTGCTGTTCCAAGTGATACAGCCTCTAATGTACCAGCACCAGCATCGCCTATTACCCCAGCAACGAAGTTCACTCGGTGAACCCACAAACCAAAATCACAAACGTATTGGGCAAAGTCCTTATATTGAAATCTGCGAATGATTCAAGTTATTCTACTTCTGAATTAGACGGGATTATATTAAACATATAATCTTTATCATTTGTAGGACAAAAGACTAAATAAAAATATTTATCATCGGGTTCAAAAGAAAAACCGCCTTTTGTGCCAAAATTATAAACCTTAGAATTATTGACAATAGCAAGCTGAAAACTTAGAAATTTATTTGTTCTAAAATCAATATTTCGCATTTTTCCGACACTTCGTTGATAAATCAAATCAGTATCACAATAAATATACATATCATAGTTATCCTTACAATCAAATGGAAAATTGAGTATAATTAGTTCTTTTTCGGAATCTCTTAGACTATCATATTTCAACTTTGCACTTTTGGTATGCTCGATATATTCATTTATAGACCAAGTTGGCTCATAATAATCTATCGGTAATGTTGTTAATTCGGCTACCGTTTTTTCCTTACAACAAGTAAAGATTAGAATGAGTAAAAATGGAAATATTTTTTTCATTACATTTGAGTTTTAAGTAAGGTTTCATCAAACCAAACATCCTCATATCCATCAGCAATTAAAAAACGCCACCCAACTGGAAGCCCTAAATACTTTTCTACTTCGGGTTTCCAATCTTTTAAATGTTTTACGTGCAAAGGTTTAAAAAAATCGTGGTCTTTTGATAATTCTTCACCTGCCCATATATACCAACCTACTGTATCGCCTTCGGGGGCAATTCTAAGACCGTTTATTGGTAAAATTTCTGATTTTACATTTTCTGCTATACCTACTTTTAAATTGCTTGGCGATTCTAAAAATGTGGTATTGTACTTTAAGCAGATTTCTTGTTGTTTGTGTTTTATGCTCATTTTAGTCCGTTTGCTTTTTTCATCTTTTTTGAATATTTAGCCATTCCCGCCCCCTGCCTTGCAGAACAAGTAGGACATTGAGGTTGAACTGCATCAACCTTTCTCATATAAGGAATATTTATTGTGCCTGTCTGATAGTATTCTTGTACAAGCGGTAATTTATGGTCTGCAACCATTGTCGGTGCAGTTGTACCACAATCTACGCAAGGTTTGCCTTGAACCGATGCTCTTTGTTCGGCAGTAACTGAACCAGACGGTCGTTTGTATGGTGTTGTTATAGAAACAGCTTGACTTTCGGTTTCAGCAACAACCGCCTTTGCTGCTCTTGATGTTTGTGTCTTGCTTGTTTGTGCAAGAACTTTTCCTTCAATACTTCCTACTGGTAATATAGAAATTACATCAGCTACAGTTGAAACCGCTTCTTTTACAGAACCTTTTAATGAATTATCGACTGGTTTTCGAGTAAACTCAGTTTCAAATACTTCACTTCCATTCTCTACTTTGTACCCTGCTCTCAAATCCGACCCAAAGGCTCTCAAAGTTGTGTTATATATAGCGTGTTTAGTATCATAAAATGCTGTTACCGCTACTTTAGCAAATAGAAATGGGTCTTGACTTGGGTCATCTCCACCACAACAATCTTCACCCATTAAACCATCAGCATCGCTAAAACGGATAGGGTTATTGAAAGCATAATGATAGGGCGTAAAAGAATGTTGCCCATCATCAACTTTTGGGTCGGTACTCCAAAATTGCATTCTTTGGGGGTCGTACATTCTTGCACCAAGTTGATAAACGCCCAAATCAAAAGTAGGGACTCTTTCACGATTCAAAAATTTAAAACGATTTTCTACACTATTTTCAACGCCAGTTCCGCTTAATGGTATTCCTGTTGGGTCAAAATCGGTAACATCATTTGTAACTAAATTTTGTCCATTTGCACCAAATGAAACCCTTGCATTACTCAAATGGTCTTGATAAAAGAACTCGTATTGCCAGTTGCTATTTTGATAAACGGCTCTGCCTTCGGGTGTTCCCATTTGATAAAGGACACCATTTTTATAGATGGTATTTTTTACAAAATCCCAATATTCACCAGTCGAAAACTCTCTTTTCAGTAAACTACCACCACCATCGTAAGACATCTTAACCCATCGGCTACCAGTAAGCTGTACTTCTTTTGGTTTGTCTAAATATGAATCATAAATTATATTTGTTATCTCTTTATTTTCATCACTTTTCAACGAACCATCTTTATAATAAGTATAATTTCCGCCCCCTCGTTGTATTAAATCTACTTCATGGTTGCCACTTACACCATCAGTAACTGTATTTAATCGGTTGCCGGTATAACCATAAGTTAAATTATCAATATCACCATAGCCACTCCCTTTTTTACCATTACGCTGTAAATTAGTGATATTACTGTTTTTATCATAATTGATATTAGGTAAACCGAAACTTTCACCGCTCAAACCGCTATAATTTGCGTATTTCAAACGACTACTGGCATCATAGCCAAAAGTAAAACTTCTTACACCCACAGGCGAATTATTGGCGGTTGTTTGCCAACTTTGTTTACCAATATTTCCATCATAAAACCCTGCGGTTTCGTAGTCTAATTTATACGAAAACAAATCGCCCTCTGTCGCGTTGGGTGTTGGGTTGCCCGAAACGTCTAAATTGATTCCACGCAAACCACCTCTAATATGATACCCAAAATCCATTGTTTGCAAGCCTGAAATACTCACACCCTGCGATGAATTGGGATTAATAGTAGCAGAATATTTATTGATACTTTTTGCATCAATCACAGTACCTACATTTAAAAATATGGCTTTTCGTGCAATATCATCAATATTTGGATTGGGACTTGGCGGTCTGTTAATGTAGTCTAATGCACCACCAATCAAAAAGTTGTCATCAGCTCTAAATTTCTTTTGTATCAGTCGCCCCACTTGGTCATAAGTTAATCTTACTACCTCAAAACGATTGCCATTGATGCCATGAAATACTTTTGTCAAACGCCCTACATGGTCGTATTCATTTTCTGTTTTATCTTCAATAGTTGGTGCATTGTCCTTTTGCTGTATTTTCTTGTCAATCAACACTTGACCGTTAAAATTATAGTAAAAATTGCCAATATTTGCTTTTGTCCAAGGTTGGCTTCCGCCTAATTGGTGGGTTTGATATGTTTGAATCACTCGACCTTTTGAATCATAATGATAAACCGTATGATAGACTTTGCTAAAATCACCCGAATTCCACGAAACAGCACCAGTCAAAAGCCCTTTGGCATTGGCGTAATTATCGTGATAAGTGTTTGCCCGATTAAACGCCCATTCCCCTGCAATAAAGCCGTAATCATCATAAATAAACGCTTCTCTTTGTTGTGTTGGCGAACTGCTCACCGATGAAGGAAAACTTTGATTACTGCTACCTTCTTCATAGGCATTTGTAATGGCATTAAACAAATTTTGTAAATCATTTCTGCTACTGGCATTTGTCAAATCACCCTTTTGTATGGTTCTATTGAAAGCATCAAATTTTATAAACCGCCATTTATTATCGGGTCTTTGTAGTTCGGTTTGGCTTAAAACTTCACGGTTTAGCTTGTCATATACGCTATAAGTCCAGCCACCGCTCGGTACGTGTTTGGCAATTTGTCTGCCCCTGTCGTCATACTCATAGCCAAAAACACCCAAAGGAAAAATGGCAGAATTTTTATCAAAGTTGGTAGCCGTATTATAGGCTTCGGGTTGGACAATAAACGCTAATTGCCCTAAATTATTATAGATATAGGCGGTAATGGCATAATCGGTAGCGTTGAGTTGCTGCTCTTTTTGCACCAATCGCCCTTGCTTATCGGTATATTCAATACTACTATTTCCTTGCTCGTCTTTGTTGGTCTTTTTATACAAACTATTGGCTGGGTAGGTGCCACTACTTACCGAACCATCAGAAGCAACGGAGTAACTACGAATACCCCCGGTAATTTCAATATTGTTTTCTGAAAACTTATCTGCACTTTGCCACGCATTACCAACGCCCCTAACTTTGGATAAGCGATTTAGTGGAGAATTGTCAAACTCAAAATTTTCGGTAAAAGGTCGATAATCCCCATGCACTGAACTTGGCAAATTTGCTAATGCACCATTGCCAACATTTGAGAAAGGAATGTAAGATTTTTCATTTCTTCCGTAGCCGTCGTAAGTTACGGCATTTGTTATAATGTCATTCGCTCCATTTGGACCAGCTTCTTGCGAAACTGTTTGTAAATTTCGCCCCAAACCATCAACATAAGCCAAAGTAGTTTGTATGTTTTGATACCCACTTACTAAACTATTTGAACCTATTCTTGGTATTAGTTCCTTAACGAAACTACTACCACCTAAACTACTGGCGTATTGGTATTGATAGGCTTTGACAATGTTATTATCATGGTCAAAAACTCTATCTAAACGGTTCAAAGCATCAAAAGAAAAACTTGTTTTGAGCAAATTTGGTGCTGTACTGCTCAACATGCCTACCATTGGTTTAAAGGTATAACTTGAAATATGGGCATTAGGTAAGCTACCTCTTAATGAATTTGCCGTTGATTCAATGATACTTGCATCAAAAGTGGTAAGTAAAGCTCTTGCATCTGGTGGCGTACCGTTGGCAATATAAATGACTGGATATTGTCCATTATAGCCCCATAAAAAACTATTGGTTGGTCCTCCTGATTCTTTAAAAGAAGTCAGATTTCCGTAAGTATCATAGCTTAGTTGTTGCGTTTCAGTGGCAGGGGTAGAGCTTCCCCCTACAAAGGTTTTTTGGCTACTTGGCAAAGTTTTGCCTCCAAATACGCCAAAAAAGTTTTGTACTTTACTGACGGGAGAACCATTCAAGAACGATTCTGTTTGTAATAATTCTGCCTTACGGGTAGCTAATAAACTGGCACTTGGCAATAGGTCGCCTGTGGTAATATCGTTTGGATATTTATATTCGGTTAAAATCACTTCACCTTTGCTGTTGGAGGTGCTTGTTTGGGTGAGCTGCAAATGGCTATCATTTCCATAAACATATTGCGTACTATTTTTGATCGTTCGACTAAGATTGCCATTGTTTTTGTAGCGTTCTTGGGTGGTACTTTCTTGGTTGTACTGAAAACCGCTAACGGATTGGTATTTTCTAAAAGAAAAAACGTTTGGATTGTAACCATTGGGGCTTGCTTCGACGTTGTGAATAAATTTACCTGCTTTGATGCTGGTATATTTTGAATAATTTAAACTTGGTTTTAATACATAATCGTTTTGGTCATGTTTCAACAAATCTCCAGACTGGTCATATATTTTCATTTGCTCAACTACTCCACGTTTCCAATCATATGAAACACTCCAGTAAGGAAAACTTTCTCCTGTTAAATCTGGAGCTTCATTTTCATCAGGTGAACGATAATCATAAACTGTTTTCCCTTTATACTCTCGACTACCGCCAACTATTTTAGCCTCTTTAACAAGCACAGTATTATACCCAATATACTGCCCCAAAGTGGTAGAAAGTGGCAATTGACTGGCAGAATTGAGATAGTAGGCATTGACGAAATTACCGCCATTGTCGGTTGTAAAATATTGAACTGGATAAGCATATTTGCCGTTGGTTACGATACGCCCGCTTGAATTGCTGGGGTCGTCTTCGGGCGTATAGATATATTCTTTTATTAGGCAATGTGTTGGGTCTGCATCAGGACAATCTTTCATTTCTTTAATACGAACCCCGCCTGATGTACGAGTAACAAATGCACTTCCTACAACTGTAGGAATGGCTTGAACATCAATAAAGGCAAGGCTCGAATTTGAGCCTGTTACTTCCCGACAAAGCTTAGCATTCATAGTATAATTGCCTGGTGGCAACACCACATAATTTGACCCTTGGTCAAGTGCATTTTCGTTATTACGACAACTAAGGTTGTGTTGTGAATGAATAAGGCCCGATTCATTATTGATAATAAATACTTCTCCATCTATAATATCTTGTTCTACTGAGCCTAAATTAATTGTCCAATTTACTTTCATACAAGAATAGGCTCCTTCTGCAACTGTAAATGTGGCAGTAATTGGGCTTGGACAAGTTTCAGCAATACTAAATGTTTTGGTAACCGAACCAATAGTTTGATAGTTGCCCGAGCATGGATTAAATATTTCATCATTCTTACCGTAGTAAGAATTGGCTTCATAAACAAATTCAGAAAATCCTTTTGTTGGATAGTTAATTCGCTTTAACTGCCCAATCAAGGCAGAACTAAAATCAGGATTGCGATTGGTGGCTGTGACAAAATAAGTAGCAAAGGTTGAGGCAGCCTTTTTGGGTTTTTCGCTCAAAGGAAGATTCACTTTTTTCAAGCTATCTAAATAAGTATCAAACTGAAAACTAGAAAAATTGCGTTTAATGATTTGCTTTGACCCTTCCGCCATTGCCGATGTAACTACAGAATAATCAGGCAATAATGTACCCTTGTTATTAGCATTATAATAGCCCCAATGGTCTTCTCGACTAATGACATTACCTCCCTCAGAAGGCAAAGATGGAATATCCGATTCCTTGTAATACTCAAAAATATATGGTTCATTGGCTTCAGGTGGCGTTCCGCTATTAGTAGGGCCAAATTCTTGTACCGAACGAAGTAATAAGCGTTTAGCTCCTGCTACATAAGAAAATAAAAACTTGCGTACTAAGTTATTTTGTCCATCTTTCAAACGAACTTCTTTCAAGGCTTTTGGCTTAGTTCCGCTTACCGAAAATGCCCAATCTTCTCTATTATTAAGCTCTTCCACAAACTCAACTTTTCCTCGTTCACCATTGTTGATTAGAATTTCTTGCAAAACCGTTTCGGTGGTCGTTGTACGTGAAACCGTCAATTTAGGCCCATAATCTAAGAATGGAAGTAAGGTTTCATACAAATATCTATACTCACTTTGGGCATGCGGTTGGTCAATGGTTCGTTGAATATAATTAAAATCTAAAGTATTGCCGTTGGGTGTTTCTATCTTGCTCAAATACCATGTACTTACAATGTTTTTACCAAATTGGTATTCATCATCAACTAATATTGCCCCTTCTTGTTTGGCAAAAGTGTATTTTATACCTTTTTCGTCTGTAATTTCAAAACTTTCTATTCTACCACTTTGGTTTTGGAGATTGAATAATTGTCCACTTGCACCATAATTAAAATTTCCAATAATTCTTAATGGCTGTTTTGGTATCGTAATAGCTAATTTATTGGGGCTATCTGTTTGGGTTTCATCGAAAAAGAATTTACCGCCGCCGCCCGAAAAGCTAAAATTAAACATATCAGGCTCTCCATCAAATTTGGTTTCACCTATTGCTTTTTTAAAATTATCTTCAGTATCATTATAAAAAGAGGTAGGCGTATAAGTCCCCGCATTGATAGATTGGACAATGCTTGCGGTCGGTTTTAATCCATTATAACCTTGGGTTTGTTCATCAGGCACACCACGAACTTGGCGTGTAATCGCACTCGTTCCAGCAATTGACCAACCCATGCCGACCGACGCGGGAATTTCGTGTACTTTCAAACCTGAGCTGGCATAATGTAGGTTAATTGGAAAAGTAAAGTCATTAAATTGAATCTTAAGAAGTTTGATCGATGGATTTATCTGCCCAGTATAAAGCGATACATCTATGTCGCCATACTTACCTAACGATGCTGCCGTTGGCGATACAGGAATGAGGGGGTGCTGTTTAGTTTGAGCAAAAGTATTCATGCTCACCCCAAGCAAAATGATAATTAGCTTTTTCATGAAAGGGGGGGCTAAAGGTTAAAATTCATACTTGTAAAACTTAAAATTTATTTTGGGTCAATTACAAAAAACTAAGCTTCAACACATCAGTACATTTAAGACATAAAAAAGCGTGATTAGTCACGAAAAACTTGTATGAGAGTGGGTCGAATTCCTTTAGGCAAAGCAAATCGAAAGGTCGAAGTGGCAACGTCCAGGCTTTAACATGGGCAATTTGTTTTTCTCAATTTTCGACTATTGAGAAATAGTTAGCTTTTTGCTAATGATATTTCTTATTTGTGGCTATAATTATTGATAAATTTGCATCACCCGTATAATAAATAATAAATTTTTATTATTCGGTAAAGAAAAATGATAAATGCCATAAATAAAGTATATAAATAGTCATTATTGAGCGTTAGATCTATCCGTTGGCGTGAGCCGATTGATCTACTTACCCAACAACCAATAAATTTTTAAGCACAAACAATGCACGAACTCGAACCTACCTACAACTGGCGTAAATTTTATATCAGTGAAGTGGATAAAAAATCTCCTTTTTTCGGCCGAACCTACGGAAATACTTACCAAAATACGATTTATGGTTATTACATTGACCCAAATTGGGACGATATTGGTTCAGAAACACTCTACTGTAAAATTTTGATGGTTGATTATGCAGCTCGCTATGCCGTTATTGAGCTTTTTGGCGAATGGAACGACACCCTTCACAACGATATCATGTTTTTGAAACGAACTGTGATTGATTATTTAGTCGAAAAAAACATTAATCAATTCATTCTGATTGGTGAAAATATTCTACAATTTCATGGTGGCGAGCAAGATTATTACGAAGAATGGTTTGAAGATATTGAAGATGGCTGGATAGCAGCCATAAGTTTCAGAGATTTTATTTTGGAAGAATTTCGTCGTTATCATCTTGATTCATACATCAATTTTGGAGGAACGCTACAAATTGAAAATTGGCGAACGATGAAGCCTCAATTGTTTTATGAATTAGTGAGAGGATTAATTATGAGGCGTTTGAAATGAAGTTTGAGCATAATATCTGAATTTGAGATACGAAAAGTACATCATTTCGTATCTCAAATCCCATAACTCTTATCGACAAAATCATTTCATCAATTTTCTATCTTTTAGCCAATCTTCCATGCGTGCTGCCCATGTTTCTACTGGTCCTCTACCTTTTTTCTTTAGTCCGTAGCCGTGCCCACCTTTTTCATAAATGTGCATTTCCACTGGCACTTTATTTTTCTTACAAGCTAAAAAATATCCAATGCTATTTTCGGGCTGTACGCCATCGTCAGTTGTACTCACCAAAAATGTGGGTGGTGTATCTTTTGTTACTTGTTTTTCGTTGGAGTATAATTCCATTTTCTCGACTGGCGGATTTTTTCCTATCAAATTATCTCTAGAACCGAAATGTGTAAATTTATCACTAAAAGTAATGACAGGGTAAATCAATAACGAAAAATCAGGACGAACACTTACATTGGCATCGGTGATTTCCCCTATTTGATTAGTAAAATGTGTTGAAGCAGTTGAAGCCAAATGTCCACCTGCCGAAAAGCCCATAATACCTACTTTTTCGGGTGAAATACCATATTTTGCTGCATTTTTACGAACTATTCTGATAGCTTGTTGGGCATCTTGTAGTGGTCTGATTTCGTCATTATCAAATAAATTATTTTGTGGAAGGCGGTATTTTAGCACAAAAGCCGTCACACCTCGATCGTTGAACCATTTCGCAATGTCGTGACCTTCATGGTCGATTGCTAAGATTCCGTAACCACCACCTGGGCAGATAATCACCGTTGCATCCGAGGTTTTTTTCTTGGCAGGATACACATACAAAGCAGGCTGAGTCACATCTTTCACACGTGTGATTCCATCAGTAGTTTTTGAGTCTTCAGGAATACTTACACCCGCTTTTAGGCCCGGTGCTCCTTCTGGAAAAAGTAAAATAGTTTCGCTGGATTGAGCGAATAAATTAGACAAAGTAGTCATTAGAAATAGGGCTAAAAAAAGTTTTTTCATGAGTCAAAAAGGCATATAAATTCTGCCAATCGGTTTAAAGTGAATAGTTGAAATACAAAGTTGAAAAAAAATATTGTTTCGCAAAGTTTTTCTGTGAATATTGTATATGGTTTTTTTTTCTAAACTAATCTTATCGATCTTTTTTAAAATTTTGGCCCATATTTATGCACGAAGCATTTCAACATTGTTTGGAGTTTTTTCAATACATTCATCCCCTGAAATCGGAAAGTATTGAGGCTCTTATGCCCTGTTTTTCATTGAAAAGTTTCTCAAAAAAAGAGATTTTTGTGCAACAAGGCCAAGTTTCGGCTGAACTCAATTTTATTTATACTGGAAGTGTACGAGAGTTTTTTGAAGATAACTATGCCAACGAAACTAATACGTGGTTTGGCTTGGAGAATTCGATAGCGATTTCAACTTATAGTTTCTTTTCACAAAAACCAAGTTTGACGAATATTCAAGCTATCGAGGATGTACAAGCAGTGGTTATTAAACATAGCGACCTGCACAAACTTTTCGACCGATTTCATGACATCGAACGACTCGGAAGGCTAATTGTTGAGCAATATTTAGTTCAAATCGAAGAAATGAAAATCATACTCCAAACACTTTCGGCACGAGAACGCTACGAATATATTCTCAAAAACAAACCTGAATTTATCCGGCGAATCCCACTCAAATATTTGGCTTCTTTCTTAGGCGTTCAACTCGAAACTCTCAGCAGGGTAAGAAATCAAAAGTAAAATTTGATCTACCTTCTTACACGTTTCTAACGTCTCATTACCTATTACATTCATCAGTCAAAACAATATTATTTAATATTAAACCAAGAAATCTGTAAAAAAATAATCTTGTGAAATGAACATCTCTTACGTCTTTTTCGTTTATTAAGTCTTACTTAAATACTTATTCAAAAATTGGGTCCAAAATAATAAGCCCAATTTCTCTTAATCTCTTCTTACATACGCTATTAAATAATGAAAAAAGTATTTCTTTATATTGCAGCCACCATACTGATACTATTAATCGGTAGCTACTTGGTTCTCAACGAAAAGCTGCCTACTGGCGAAAACCCTGCAAAAGCCGATGAATTGGCCAATAAAATGCTAAAAGCACTCAATAAAACTGCTTGGGATAGCACCAACGTAATTGCTTGGACACTAAAAGGAGGACATCGGTTTGTATGGGATAAGAAAAACGAAATGGTGCAAGTAAAATGGGACAAAAACGAGGTATTACTCCATTTGAAAGAATGGAACAAGGGAAAGGCATTTAGTGAAGGTACAGCAAAAACAGATGGCCAATTGGATGTTTTACGTGGAAAAGCTTGGTCAATTTTCTGTAATGACTCCTATTGGCTGATAGCCCCCTTTAAAGTTCTTGATGAGGGTGTTAGTCGTAAAATCGTAAAGGCGAAAGACGGTTCAGATGCACTTTTAGTAAGTTATGCCTCAGGTGGAGTCACTCCAGGTGACGCTTATGTATGGTTTTTAGACAAGAATGGAATTCCAAAAACATATAAAATGTGGGTGAAAATAATTCCTATTGGAGGTGTATCTGCCACTTGGGAAGACTGGAAAACAACTGAAACTGGAGCAAAAATTGCCCAAAACCATAAGCTTGGGCCATTAGATCTTAACATAACTGATTTACGAACAGGCTATGATTTAGCAGGAATAAAAGTAGATCCGAGTCTTTTCGATAAGATAAAATAGTTTTATTAAGTCCACGGTAGATAGTTTCAATCTTCATTTTTAAGTAGGCAAACTGTAAAATGAAAACTGCCCAAGCTAACCGTGGACTTTTCTGCTACCAACGAATCAAGGCCGAACCCCAAGTAAAGCCACTTCCAAAAGCAGCCAAACAAACCAAATCTCCTTCTTTGATTTTCCCTTCTTCCCATGCCTCACACAAAGCAATCGGAATTGATGCTGCCGTTGTGTTTCCGTATTTCATGATATTATTATAAACTTTCTCGTCGGGTAAACGAAGCGTTTTCTGTACAAATTGAGCAATACGCAAATTTGCTTGATGTGGCACGAGCATATCAATATCTGCAGGAGTATATCCAGTTTTATTGAGAGCCTCCATGATTACTTCCGGAAACTTAGTCACGGCGGTTTTGAACACCAACTGACCATTCATAGTAGGGTAGTAAGTCTTGTTTTCTAGCAAATTTTCATAAACAAAGATTTCACCAAATTCTACATCAGGAAAACCGAACTGTTCGGCTCCCAAATGATAACCGCCGTGGCTACCTGGACTAATAAGAGCCAATTCCTCGGCGTGGGTACCATCAGAATGTAAATGCGTTGTCAAAATGCCTTTACCTTCTTCAGCAGTTGGTTGAAGCACTACTGCACCCGCCCCATCACCAAACAGAACCGCTACATTTCGACCACGTGTCGTGAAGTCAAGCCCCATTGAATGCATTTCTGAGCCAACCACCAACACATTTTTATACATTCCGCCCTTAATAAATTGGTCAGCAACCGAGAGTGCATAAATAAAACCCGAACATTGGTTTCTAATATCTAATGCCCCCATTTCTTTGTGCGTAATGCCTAATTCTCTCTGCAAAAGCACCCCACAGCCAGGAAAATAATAATCGGGGCTAAGTGTAGCAAATACAATAAAATCTATTTCTTCAGGACTAATACTCGCCCGTTCACAAGCTATTTTGGCAGCGGCGGCTCCCATCGTGGTTGGGGTTTCAAGACCCTTTATTCCGTAACGTCTTTCTTTAATTCCCGACCGTTCTTGTATCCATTCGTCGGTAGTATCCATGACCTTCATAAGATCGTGGTTTGTCACAATTTTCTCTGGTACATAAAAACCTATTCCTGCAATTTTTGAGTGCAACATTTTTTTAGCTTGTTTAGAATCTATATGCGAAGTTAACACAAAAATTTCTCCGTCATACAAATTTTTCTTAGAATTATGATATTGAATACCTCTCTTTATGACGAGCTTGCACCAATCAAATATTACCATTGTCATTCAATAAGCATTCAACATTAAAAACTAATAAACTGACTGAATAGATTTTTATTTTTAAACATTTATGTTCATTTTGCATCATAAAAGGTTATAAATTGAATCATACTTCCAAAATTTTCAATGAAAACACTCGCAATAAATAAAGGTAATACTGTGATTAGCTTTAAAAGTGAACATTTGGGAATGGGTATCATGTCTTTTAAGCCAGAGATAGGCGAAAAATACGCTGTTAAAATCAAATACCGCAACATTTACGAAAAAGAAGGCTTTGTGATGATCGTGGAAGCAGTCGCTGATAAAGAAAACATTCGCCTTATCGTAGGGGCAGACTACTACTAAACCAACTGGGAGTGTCGCTGTTATTTGACAATCGCAAGGTAAAATCTGTTTTCGGCAAAAACCACTTCCACCAAAAAGGTTTTATTAATGAAAATCCCAAAGAATAAGTTTCCTTCGGGCCTTACTCAATTTATGGTAATACAAGTATCACATTTTTCAATATCGATGCCGCAACTAAAGGCAATATAACGCTCGAAGGGAATTCGTCAACAGAAATTCCAATTGTTGCTAGAAATACGTATTCGGTAGGCTATAAATAAACTTAGAATCTGAATTGATTGGTGAATGAATAAAACTATTGCAAAATGAACGAATAATTGTACTTTTGTTGAGTAAGATATCAGTTTTATAATTGACTGATTGCGTTAAATTCTTCGTCAAAGCCAATAAAATGATTTCTAAGAAAGCAAAGTATGCATTGAAAGCCCTAAAGGTTCTTGCAGAAAGATACGAATCGAAGCAACCGATCTTGATTGCTGATATTGCCGAAAAACAGAGTATTCCAAAGAAATTTTTGGAAGCTATTTTGCTCGAACTCCGTAATAATGGTGTACTTCATAGCCAAAAAGGAAAAGGAGGAGGCTACCAACTTCGCATGGCACCAGCTGATGTTTCGATTGCCAAAATCGTGAGAATAGTAGATGGCCCGATTTCACCAATGCTCTGTGTATCACTTCATTTTTATGGAAAATGTGATGATTGTGTCGATGAAAAAACTTGCAAAATTAGACCAATTATGGAGAAAGTAAGAGATGCAAATTTGGCGGTTTATGAAAATACAACACTCAAAGATTTAATGGATTTCTCTGAGGAGCAATAAAAAGTCAACGGTCGATAGGCAGCAGTCAAGAGTAATTCAATCAGCCGAAATAGCATTTCGGTTTTCAGAGAGATAATATAAAAAACGGCACGAAATATAAGTTTTTTTGCCGTTTTTGTTATCGGACAGCTTTGTAGGCTCTGAAAATATTTTACTTCAAGGTCGGAAATTCGCTCCACAGTTTAAAACTGATAAACGATTGCATTACAGTGCATCCCTGCTCCAACTGATGCCATCACGACTTTCATACCTGCTTTGATGTGATAGTTTTCTAAGTCTCCTTTCCGTATCAAATCAAGCATTGTTGGCACGGTTGCCACTGAAGTATTACCCGTAAATTCGATGGTTGTTGGAATTTTTCCTTCAAAAGACAAACCTTCGATATTATACATTTGAGCCAAATTATTGGCAAAAGCGTGTAGCATCTTGCCGTTGGCTTGATGAAACAAAAACATATCGACATCAGAGGCATTTAAACCTGCCTTATCGAGTGCTTTTTTGATAACCCTCGGCACCCAAACCGTGGCATATTTATACACATCTTTGCCATTCATCTTAAACAAAGTTGGGTTTTGCAATTCTTTATTATATGAACCACTCAAATAAATGCAAGAAACATCCTCTTGGGCGTGTGAGTAGGTAGCATAGGAAATGATTCCAGCCTCGACAGCATCAGAAGAGGAAATAATTGCCGCACCGCAACCATCGGCCAAAATCATGGAGTCTAAATCATGTGGGTCGAGCAGGCGTGAGGCCACCTCAATTCCTACCACCAAAACATGAGTCGCATCACCCATCTGAATTGCCTGATGTGCCTGAATAATACCCTGCAACCAACCTGGACAACCAAATAGCAAATCGTAAGCGAAACATTCGTGATTACTGATTTCCATTTTATTTTTAAGCAAAGCAGCCATATTTGGCACTGTATGAAAACCTTGCATTCCTTCGAGCATATTTCCCGCATTGTGTGCGACTATTATACCATCAATTTGATTTTTATCAATACCTGAATCAACTATTGCATTTTTTGAGGCTTCGACCATCAATGGTACAGAATCGCCTTTTTCAGGAATATACCTCCTTGATTTTATTCCCGTAATTGCTTCCAGTTTTCCGACAATTTCTTCCACAGGTTTCGGATTCACGACCCCATTGGCGTCCATGAATTTTCTATCCAAAAAATAGGAGTTTTCTATAATTCGCTCTGGCAAGTGGCTGCCTGTTCCTTTGATAATTGTTTTCAATATTATTGCTTAAAATAGTTTTTTTCTTTGAATAAAGATAATACCTCATTTACGAAGACGACGACGAGATTTAACTGGTTTATCAATTACAATTGGTTTGATAAGTTTAAAAGAAATATTGGGTGCTTTAATAGTAGTAATAAGTTTATTATTTTTCAGAGCTTCTACTTTTCTTGCCGTTGCAATCGGTTCTAAGTCAATCGCAATTCGTGGGTCAAGCAGCGTAGTTGCTTGTTTGAGCCAGCCATAGGTATTCACTGGAAATGGATTTCCATTATCGTCAATTCTCAAGTAGGTCATGTGTAAATGCGTGTCGGAACGAGGCATGGCCGCATTAAATCCAGTTCGGCCGACGAGTGCAATTTTCTGCCCAGCTCGCACAACTTGACCAGTTTTTACGTAGATTTCCCTTTGATGTGCATAATACCAAAGTCCACCATTATTGGTATCATAAATCCAAATATAATTTCCTCCTCGATACTCACTACCTATCTGCCACCCATTTTCTATGGCAATTACTATTCCGTCGGTGGTTGATAAGACTGGTACATAATCGTCGGTACGATCGTCTCTGCAGTCTTGATTTTTGTCTTTCATGAAAATATCATGAGCGGGGTGACTGCCTTTCTTGGCTTGGTCGAATAAATCATACCCACGGGGAATATAGCCACTTCCGTAACCACCAACCGCCCGAAAATCAAAGCCCATTAATGGAAAGCATACCTGCACCTGGGTAGAATCGTAGCGTGCAGTTGGGTGAGCTTCTTTCATGATTATCATCATATTCTGAAATTGTTCACGGGCTTTTTGTGGCGTAAGTTTGTATTCACGAATATCCACTAACAATTGCTTGTATCCATTGATTACGCTCAGGTATTCTTTATAGGTAACGGTAGAAGTATCCTTCTGCAAGAACAGAAGGTTAAAACACAGAACAAAAATTTTAATCATTCCTTTCAACGAGTCGCCGCATTTGTTTCAGGCACGAAATTAAGAAAATCTTGTACTAATACCGTATAATCTACACCAAAATCTTAATAAAAAACAAGCTATTTGTATCATAAATTAAACTATTCCAATATGTAATTTAACTAAACTACTACTTACCAACATTTTAAGTTGATTTTAATTTGCATTTAATTAATTTTGTAATTGAATAAAAAAATATATTTATGCGAATAAAGTATTTATTTGGTCCCTTGTTTGTCATCTTTTCGTTGACTAATTTGGTCTGTGAAGCAAAGTTCGTCGGTGATTCTCCTACAAAAAGTGCAAAAGTGTGCACTAAAGAAGAACCTCCTGAGTCATCTTATCTAAACTTGACTAACGACATTCAGCGATATGCTAAAAAGTTTATTGGAATACGCTATAAAAGAGGCGGAAAAACAAGCAAAGGCTTCGACTGTTCGGGTTTTGTAGGCTATGTTTTCAAGAAATTTGATATGAAGTTGGGGGCCTGTTGTACTGAAATGTATAAGCTCGGTTACAACATTGAAACCAAAGAAGCTCTTGCTGGTGATTTGATTTTTTTTAGACGAGGAAAAAGCAATAAAAGCGGCATTTCTCACATCGGAATTGTACTTGAGTCAAACGCAAAAGGTTTGAAGTTTATCCATTCAGCTACGAGCAAGGGAGTAACTATCAGCTATCTCAATGATCCTTACTTTTCCGCTCATTTTGTGGGAGTAAAAAGAGTAATTGATAGTTTTAAGCAAGAATGTCCTTAAAATTAAATTTGGTACAAGTCTGAAATAGCAGTACTTGTACCAAAGAATCTTCTGAAGATAAGAATGCAAATAGCATCACAACTTCACTCTCACTACGCTGGTGTACTGTCCTCTAATAATAATTTCTTGTCCATCAACCATAATTTTCACTGCTTTATTTGCTGGATTGTGCCCCCAATACGCCGTATAAAGAACATCCTTACTATTATCATCACGTTTTTTGAGTACTAAGGGAAAACCTTTGATAAATGCTTCAGTTGGCAATTTATTATCACCCAATACTCGTTGGCCATCGGGAAGCGTAACATCTGGATATTCAATTGGCGTATTTGCTTCAATAATATCTTTGTTTACACTCATTGCCCACACGCCCGCCATGAGCCAATCAATATTTTTTTGCGATTGAAACGGATAACTCGAAAGTTTATCTCCGAAGCGGTTTTCCCGGTATTTTTCGGATTCGAGTTCCATGGCTTTGCTTCCCCATAAATCAGGATTATCTACTTTGGTGTTTGGGTCGCTCCATAGGTCAATTCCATCAAGCCACATACTCCAAACACCCCAACTTTGCATCAAATCGGGCGGTACAATTGGTTTAGTTTTGATTCTAAAAACCTCGCCCTTCGCTGTTCGATGAGTTTGCTCGCCCAGTTGCCAATCCAAAGCTTCTACTTCATGCCAAATATTGGCCAAAGCTTTTTTTGTTGGCTCTATTTTTTTAGAGATTAACCCTTCAGTCATTAAATGATAAATAGTACCTACATTCCGCAAATCATTACAATAATTACCAACCTGTGAAACCGTGACAGCATCACGCACCGAATTCCAAACATTTCGTGTTGGCAATTCAGGAAACGTACGATTGTATGCTTCAAAGCCACTTCCTTGCCATTTAAGCACATTTGTCATTCCTTGAGTGTCACGTTCTCCTTCAAATTTTGCACGACTCACACCTATCGGATTTAAACTCCAAATCGCAAATTCGCCCTCAAAATTTTGGTATTTAAGCTCCTGTAAAGAAATACCGATTTTTCCGATATTCTTACTATTATTCCAAACACCAATCGGCTCAAAGTTCAAACTCAAATAGCCAGTTTTTACATTCGGACTTACTACTTCTGCAAAATTTTTACGTAAAATATTTGTGTCTACCCTATCTAACCATTGATTGACAACTTCTTCGGTAGTTGTGTATGCTTTTGGGCAACCAGATTCATAGAGCCAATTATCATAATCCATCCATGCTCGATGAGCTACATTGGGGGCATTGTGCACGTAAGTTACACCTCGTTTCATAGCTTTTTCGCCATCAAAATCGGTTGCGGATAAATATGAAAACTTAACAATTTTGCCTTTTGGCAAAGTAAACGATGGAAAAGAATCATAAAAATCAGGTAAAATACTTTCGCTCACATATGTAGCAGGATTCCAGAAATAAACAACGTTATCGACCGAATCAGTTGTCAGGCGTTTACCAGGTACTGTAATATATTGTTGAAGCCAATTTCGAGCGTTCCAATGTTTGCCTTTTTCAGTGTAAACTTCTATTATACTAAGGTCAAAACCAGCCATTTGCGAAATATCTAAATTTTGTAAAGCAGCTGTATTTGATTTTTCGCCCAAACCAATATAGAAACCTTTTTCGTAGTTCTTATCATTCATAAACGGCCTACTCCATAAATCGTCACTTAATCTTCCATTTTCAATTTTAAGTTTTGAAAGTACTTCACTTATTGAACCATCAGCACGAAGATAATTAAACCCATCTGTCACTTTAGGGAAACCAGAAAAATTCATGTCTATACTTTTTCCTGGTCGAATTGTTGATAATAATGGAGGCTGTGTTTGCGGCAAAGTTATAGTTTTTTCTTGCGGAATTATGGCTGATGTTTCATTTGGCAGCGTTTTTTGTTTTTTTGAGTTTATAGCATAAATAGCTTTTTGTCCACACAAAATTACAGGAGTACTATCAGCAGATTTTTGCTGTACACAAAACCGAGGAACTGTAAAACTTTTAGGCATTTCCAGTCCACCGTTGGCAGTTGGTTCAGCAAAATATTGAACATAATTTTTATAATTTGTTACAACATCATTGCGTGAAAGCATATTTGCACCACGCACAATAAAACTATCCATTTCGCCCTGAATTACAAACATTTTATCGCCGTCAACCCACGCTCGTAATGGTTGATTTGTTACTTGCCATTGTCCAATAATTTGTCCATGACATGGGCGTAAAATTAGCTTTCGGAACTGAGCCGTAGCATCTAAAAAAAACACAAAAAGCAACAAAATAAAAAAAAATTTTTTCATTAAGATAAAGTTTAAAAGCTAATTCAACTCAAATTTATGAACTATCAACGAAAAGCGGTTAAATTCTATTGAGCCAAAATCGAAATGAATTTATATTCACCTATTCGTAAATATTTTATTTAATTTTTGAATACTTTTAATCCACCCATATGGTTTATATGCTCCAATAAAGCCTTATCCATTTCGTTTCATTAAAAATTGCTTATTCTAAAGGGCGATTTTTTAATTTCATTCTAATTCTTTTGGTCGTATTTTTGTTGTTCTAAAAAGAAAAAATCAACACATGAAAAAATATTTTATCGTAGCCTTTTTGGCATTTTCATCGTTCGCAAATGCCCAAACGATATTGGAAGACCAATTTCAATTCAATTTTCTAGCAATCAACCCTGCTTTTGCCGGTGCAAGAGAAACTTTCAGTATGAATGCTATGCTTGGGAACCAATTCAATGGCACACTTCGCCCACAACAAATCTATCAATTATTTTCAAGCGATGGCGTAATTCAGCAAGGGCGAGGCGGTTTGGGGCTTCAGGCATTCAATAGCAATAGTACAGGTTTCAATAATTCGGGTGTAAAAGTAGCTTATGCGTATCGCAAACAAATCGGTGATTTATTTTCGGTGGCACTCGGGGCTGATGCAGGTTTTATTTATCAGCCTACGATTTTGGCAGGTCTTGGTCTAAAGCAAATGTATCCTTATGCAGGTTTGGGTGGCTTATTTAATGCTGAGCGATTTTACGTAGGTTTATCAAAACCTGTAGTTTTTATCAAAGACGAAGGGCTTTATAATAGTAAAAAACCGTTTTACACAATGATGGGTTTTTCGCTGGGTGAATACGACGGTACAATGTTTAATCTCAGTGCGGTGATTGAAACCAACAAGACAGTAGGCAATGGTTTTCACCTCAACGGAAAAGCTTGGTTTGGCCGAAAATTTGGCTTAGGAGTTTCTTATCGTTCGCAAGAAGTAAGCGGAGCAAGAGTCAATAAGCTAATTCCGATGGCGGAGTTTCAAGTTTCTGATGCCATTCGTTTGGGAGCTTCTTATGACTCAAAACCACCCACCTACCAAACCCCAAATTCTTCTAGTAATTTCAAACAAAACGCTATTATGCAAATCTATTTTCGCTATGAAGGCCTCGGCAATGAACGAGGAACTAATCGACTGAAATATTATTAATTAATGAGCCCTGAATTATATTTACAAAAGCAGAATTTTGAATTAAACAATAAAGTACAGTCATTCATCATTACCTTCTCAATTTACATTTTGCAAAAAAAATGTGTACTTTATAGAATACGTACCGTAACTTTGCACAGATTATAAAGTTTACTCATTTCCGACATATACCATAGTTCAATGGATCAATTTTCATACATTGCCAATGCCGACGTAGCCGCATTGGACGCACTTTACCAACAATACAAAGAAAATCCAACTTCTGTTGATGAAAGCTGGCAGAATTTCTTCAAAGGTTTTGAATTCAATCAAACATTTAACGCTAACGGTGCTTCGGCAAGCGTTCATTCAAGCCCAACTGCCACAAAATCAACATTTGATAGTGCCGACCACACTCGTAAGGAGATGGAAGTAGTGCATTTGATTCGTGGCTATCGTTCTCGTGGACATTTACTTTCAAAAACAAATCCACTCGGTAACCGAAAAGATCGTCATCCAATGCTCGAATTATCTGATTTTAAATTATCAGATGCAGATTTAGATACAGTTTTTGAAGCAGGAGTGGAATTATTTGGAGAAGCCGCAACTTTACGTAAAATTGTAGATGCTTTAAAGAAAGTTTATTTGGGCAAAATAGGTTTTGAATACCTATATATTAGAGATAGAAAAGCAAAAAACTGGTTACGCAAGAAAATTGAAAACGAATATTTATATTTCGACCCAAGTCGTGACCAAAAACTTCGTATTTTCGAGAAATTGAACGAAGCAGTAAACTTCGAAAACTTTATACATACAAAATTCTTAGGAAAAAAACGTTTCTCACTCGAAGGTGGAGAGTCAACGATTCCCGCTCTTGATATTGCAATCAACCGTGGAGCAGAGCTTGGCGTCGAAGAAGTCGTCATCGGAATGGCTCATCGTGGACGTTTGAACGTATTGACAAATATTTTGCAAAAACCTTATGAGCAAGTATTTAATGAGTTTGAGGAAAACGTACAGTTAGAATCATACAGCGATGGCGACGTAAAATACCACATGGGTTATACCAGCCAGGTAGAAACGCCCGAAGGTATTCGAGTAAGCTTGAAATTAATGCCCAACCCTTCGCACTTAGAAGCCGTAAATCCAGTAGTAGTTGGTTATGTGCGTGCAAGAGCCGATGCTCACTATGAAAAAGCAGTGGTTAAACCAAACGACCGTGATGATATCTATGACAAAGTATTGCCAATCCTAATTCATGGTGATGCGGCCGTGGCTGGTCAAGGTATCGTCTATGAAGTAACGCAAATGTCGAATCTTCCTGCTTATTATACAGGTGGAACGCTTCACTTTGTAATCAATAACCAAGTTGGCTTTACAACCGATTTTGATGATGCCCGATCATCTATTTACTGTTCAGACATTGCCAAAATTATTGACGCACCAATTTTCCACGTCAACGGTGATGACCCTGAAGCAGTAGTTTATGCTATGAAATTGGCCATTGAGTTCCGCCAAGAATTCAACCGTGATGTATTCGTTGATATGGTTTGTTACCGCAAATATGGTCATAACGAATCAGACGAACCACGCATGACTCAGCCGACAATGTACAAAACCATTGATGCACATGCCAATCCACGTGAGATTTATCTAAAAGAGTTAATGACGCGTGGCGAAGCTGATTCAAAATTTGCCGAAGAAATGAAAAAAAGTTTCGAGGGCGAATTACAAGACCTTTTGGCGAAAGTAAAGCAAAAACAATTACCTTACCAAAAACCAAAATTGGAAGAGGCTTGGGAAAAACTTCGTCGTTCGGTGCCAGAAGATTTCGATCAATCACCAGCCACTGGTATTTCACATGAGGTAATTAATAAAGTTGGCAAAGCCTTATCGAATGTGCCAGAAGGTTTCAAACCTTTGAAACAAATCGAAAAGATTTTGGAAGAAAGAAAAGCAATCTTTGCCCAAGATAAACCATTCAACTGGTCAGTTGGAGAATTGATGGCTTACGGTTCGATTTTAAACGAAGGAAAATTTGTTCGTTTCACAGGTCAAGACGTACAACGTGGAACATTTACACACCGCCATGCAGTATTACACGACTCAGAAACTAACCAAAACTATAATAACTTAGCTCATTTGGGCGAAGGGCAAGGCAAATTTGAAATATACAACTCACTATTAGCTGAATATGGCGTAATGGGTTTTGAATATGGATATGCGATGGCAAATCCTGATGCACTCGTTATTTGGGAAGCACAATTCGGTGATTTTGTAAACGGAGCTCAAACCATGATTGACCAATTTATTGCAGCTTCCGAGTCAAAGTGGAACGCAATGAATGGTTTAGTACTTCTATTGCCACATGGCTATGAAGGACAAGGGCCAGAGCATTCAAATGCTCGTCCTGAGCGTTTCTTGCAATTGGCGGCCGAGTACAATATGTACGTTTGTACTTGTACAACTCCTGCCAATATCTTCCACATGATGCGTCGTCAGCTCGCATTGCCTTTCCGCAAGCCGTGTATACACTTGTCGCCAAAATCAATGTTGCGTCACCCATTGGCAGTTTCACCAATAAGCGATTTTGCAGAGGGAACACGCTTTCAAGAAGTAATTGGTGATAAATATGCTGAGCCTAAAAAAGTAAAACGTGTATTGCTTTGTAGCGGAAAAGTATATTACGATTTGCTCGACAAACAACAAAAAGAAGGTCGTACAGATATAGCTATCGTAAGAGTTGAGCAATTGCACCCATTCCCGAAAACACAAGTTGAGACAGAACTAGGTAGATACAAAAAGCCAGAAATCATTTGGGTGCAAGAAGAACCTGAAAACATGGGTTATTGGTCATTCATTTTGCGTGAATTCCCCGAAATTGGTATAAGAAATGTAGTAGCTCGTAAGTCTAGTGCATCACCAGCAACAGGCTTCACAAAAGTACACGCAAAAGAGCAAGCCGATATCGTTGAAAGAGCATATGCAGCAAAATGACACCTACGCATCTAAGTTTGTCTTAGAAAATGTTGTAATAAAATAAAGAAGAAAAAACCAGAAGTAGAAAAATAGAATCATCATGGCAATAGAAATGAAAGTCCCTTCGGTGGGCGAATCAGTAAGCGAAGTAACCATCGCTTCATGGACAAAAAAAGAAGGTGATTTAGTCAAAATGGATGAAATTATCTGTGAACTTGAGTCAGATAAAGCAACATTCGAACTACCCGCCGAAGCCGACGGAATTCTAAGAATAGTAGCCCCAGAAGGAACAACAATTCCGATTGGAGCATTGATATGTAAAATTGAAAGCCAAAATGAGAAGTCGTCATTAGGCAGTCTGCCATCGGCTATTATTGATGCTCCTGCAGTTGTGGAAGTTCCAAAAGCTGGAAGCCAATCAGTTGCAACAATAGTTAGCAAATATATTGACGTCGTTGTGCCAGCAGTTGGCGAATCAATTTCAGAAATAACCATTGCCGCTTGGAGCAAAAAAGAAGGCGATACCGTGAAAATGGACGAAGTTTTATGCGAACTTGAGTCAGATAAAGCAACATTCGAATTGCCTTCACCAGAAAACGGTGTATTGACAATCGTTGCACAAGCAGGCCAAGTTGTGCCAATTGGTGGAATTGTTGCAAGAATCACAGTAGGCGGTTCTCAGTCTTTAGCGGGCGGCGTTCCGCTTGGCAGTCTTCCGCCAGTAGCACCTGCAACTCAGAATGCGGCACCAGACAGCGGACCGATCAGCACTCAGAACTCAGAAAGTTACGCCGCAGGTCATCCATCACCAGTTGCAGCCAAAGTTTTAGCTGAAAAAGGGATCGACCCTGCTACTGTTCAAGGTACGGGTATTGGCGGGCGTATCACAAAAGATGATGCCTTAAAGGCCGAAAAACCAGCAGCAATCCCTGCAGTAACACCAACGCCACAAGTAACAAAACCAAACATCGAACCTCAGGCATCTAACAATGGTTTGCGTGTTTCTCGTCGTGAAAAAATGACTTCATTGCGTAAGACAATTGCCAAGCGTTTGGTTGCAGTTAAACAAGAAACAGCAATGCTCACAACCTTCAACGAGGTTGATATGAAGCCAATCATGGAGCTGAGAGGGAAATATAAAGATAAATTCAAGGAAGTTCATGGTGTAGGATTAGGCTTTATGTCGTTTTTCACGAAAGCTTGTGCGATTGCATTGAAAGAATTTCCGTTGGTAAATTCATATATTGACGGAGATGAAATCGTTTTCAATGACTATGCTGACATCGCCATTGCAGTTTCAGCTCCACGCGGTTTGGTTGTGCCAGTGATTCGCAGTGCTGAAAAATTAAACTTTGCTCAAATCGAGTCAGAAGTTGTTCGTTTGGCAGGAAAAGCGAGAGAAAATAAACTTACGATCGAAGAAATGACAGGCGGAACATTCACCATCACCAATGGTGGAATATTCGGTTCGATGCTTTCTACGCCAATTATCAATGCACCACAATCAGCTATTTTGGGTATGCACAACATCGTTGAACGTGCTGTGGTAGTCAATGGTGAAATCGTAGTTCGTCCGATTATGTATGTGGCTCTTAGCTATGACCACCGCACTATCGACGGTAAAGATTCAGTTAGTTTTTTGGTTAGAGTAAAACAACTCTTGGAAGACCCCACAAGAATGTTGTTGGGCGTGTAAACAATCAAGTTTATGATTCATCGAAAATCTCTTTTTAAAAAAGTCAAAATTGTCGTACATGATTTTGACCCTGATGCAAAGATTATACTCATTGGGTCAAGGGCTCGTGGCAACAACAGAAAAGACTCTGATTGGGATTTTATGATTATTACTAATAAAAAAATTGATTGGCAAATGGTAGCATCATTAAGAAATAAATTTTATTACGATGTTGAGCTAACAACAAATGCAGCTTTATATACAACTGTGGAATATAAAAATGATTGGGAAAAATACAAAAACTTTGACCCATTTTATCAAAACGTTGCCATTGAAGGTATAGAAATATAACATCCGACGATAAGAAAGAACTCATAAAATATTACCTTGAAAAAGCAGACGAGCTTTTAGTCGAATCAGATTATCTTGCTAAAGGCGGCTATTGGAATACAGTTGCTAACAGAATTTATAATGCTTGTTTTAATGCAATTAGGGCTGTTTTTATCAATGATTGTATTTTAGTACATACTCATTCAGGTGTCAAAAGTCAATTTCATTAGCATTAAATTCATCCAAGGGTATTTGAAGCTAAACTTGGCGAAGTGCTTAATCGTTTGCTCAATCAAAGCGAAGATGCTGATTTTAAAATAAGAACCAAATTTAGCCAAGAGCAAATAGAACCTTGCATTGAAGAAGCCACGAAATTTGTGTAAGAAATGAAAAAACTTTTGAATCATGACTAAATGGAAATATTGAAAAGTAACTTTACCCGCATCTCGGATGGAAGGATAAACTTCAGTTAGGATTAAAGTATAATAGAGGATATTTCTAAAAGATTATTGCAATGATGCTTCGGAACTGGCCAGTCAATCTTTTTCGGGTGACATCCGTTGAGGAACTGGCGATATGATTTTGATATTTTAAAGAACAAAGGAATAAATTTGGCAAAAATATTATACGTCTCATAAAAGAGATAAACAAAAATATGCAATACGACGTAGTAGTTATAGGCTCAGGCCCTGGAGGATATGTTGCAGCGATTCGATCGGCACAATTAGGCAAAAAAGTTGCTATCATTGAAAAATACAGTGTTTTGGGAGGAACTTGTCTGAATGTTGGTTGTATTCCATCAAAAGCCCTCCTCGACTCTTCGGAGCATTTCTATAATGCTGCTCACCATTTTGCAGGGCATGGTATCGAGATTTCGGCACCAGTTGCAAATCTTGGTAAAATGATTGGTCGTAAAAATGGAGTTGTTGAGAAAATGAACGTGGGTATCAATTTCTTGATGAAGAAAAACAAGATAACCGTTTATTATGGTCTTGGCTCGTTTGTTGACAAAAACACCATCAAAATAACAAAAATTGATAGTTCAGAAGAGACAATTAAAGCTCAACAAGTAATCATCGCCACTGGATCGAAACCAACGATTTTGCCTTTTATGAATTATGATAAGAAACGCATTATTACGAGTACAGAAGCCTTAAACTTGTCTGAAATTCCGAAACACTTAATCGTTATCGGTGCGGGTGTAATTGGTGCAGAATTAGGTTCGGTTTATGCTCGTTTGGGTGCGAAAGTTTCGTTTGTAGAATTTGCCGATTCAATGATCCCAACCATGGACAAAACGATGGGTAAAGAATTGCAAAAATCAATCAAAAAACTCGGAGCGGAGTTTTTCTTCAATACTAAAGTAACAAAAATTGATAATTCGGGTGAAGAAGTAACCGTGAATGGTGAAGGTACAGATGGCAAATCCATTGAAATCAAAGGTGATTATTGCTTAGTTTGTATTGGTCGCCGTGCATATGTTGATGGATTAAATTTAGAAGCCGTAGGCATAACAACTGACCGAGGCAAAGTTTTGGTAGATGAGCACACTTTGGAAACAAACGTAAAAGGCATTTATGCCATCGGTGATGTGGTTCGTGGAGCGATGCTCGCCCACAAAGCCGAGGAAGAAGGCGTTTTTGTAGCCGAAGTAATGGCAGGGCAAAAACCACATATCAACTATAATCTTATTCCTGGAGTAGTTTATACATGGCCAGAAGTTGCATCAGTTGGTGCAACCGAAGAAGAACTAAAATCCAAAGGAGTAGCTTATAAATCTGGAAGTTTCCCATTCAAAGCCTTGGGTCGTGCAACTGCCAGTGGTGATACTGATGGATTGGTGAAAGTTTTAGCCGATACTGCCACAGACGAAATTTTGGGCGTACATATCATCGGTGCAAGAGCAGCAGATATGATTGCCGAGGCCGTAATAGCAATGGAATTTAGAGCAAGTGCAGAAGACATCTCTCGTATTTCGCACGCTCACCCAACTTACATGGAAGCGTTGAAAGAAGCTGCTTTAGCAGCAACGGCCAATCGTGCAATTCATACCTAAAATACATTATATAATTTTACAAAGCCTTTCATATTGAATGAAAGGCTTTTATATTTCATAATGATTCCATTTCCATCTTCAAATTTCTTAAATTTGTATGCCGATAAATATTAAATCATGCAAAAACTTATCGAAAACTCGCCAATCAAATGGCATCATATACTTTTTTTTAGTCTTTTAGTAGCTATTATACCTCATACTGGTTTTTGGTTTGACCTAAACAACGACTGGCCGCGTTGGTCGACGTATGCCTTAGAGCATGGTTTGAGCCAAATCTATAACTCAGACACCAACTATATGCCCATCTATTTGCACGGGCTTTTTTGGTTTGGCAAACTTCATGGTACAAAAGAACTCATTTATACCAATAGCTATCAACTCAAATATTTCTTTTTATTGTTCGATTTCGCAGGGGCAATCGCTATTGCTTATGCCCTACGAAAATATTATACTCGCCAATTTGCCGAATATATGTTGCTTTTCAACATAGGTTATTTGTATTGCACAACTATCTGGGGGCAGCTCGATAGCGTACCAACTACAATCGTAATTTTAGCCATGATTTGCCTTTTCGAGCGAAAACTCCTGTGGGCAGCTCTTTTTTGTACATTATCCATCTACGCCAAACTTCAAGCTATTGTATTTCTACCTTTTTTTGCCATCTTACTCATTTATCAGTTGAGTGTAAAATTTGATAAAATATTGATTTTGAAGATGTTGGCAGTGTCTATAATTGCTCAACTCGTTTTGCTCAGTCCTTTTATTTTGGGTGGAACTTTCGGTAATTTCTTGAAAGTCGTTCGAGAATCAGTTGGTTTCTTCCCTCGTGTATCGGTCAATGCCTTTAATATTTGGTATTTATTGCTTAAACAAGACCCAAACACTATCAACGACAACCTAATTTTTGTTGGACTTACTTATAAAAAATTGGGTTTCATCATGTTTTTTGGCTTATCAGCTATTACATTTTTACCCTTCATAATCAGCACTTTAAACAAAATTATTTCAAAAAAAGCCTTAGACCAAGAGTATTATGCTCTGCTTTGGCTAACTGCCGCAACTACCGGTATAGTATTCTTTTTTGTGAATACTCAAATGCATGAACGTTATTCATTTCCAGCAATACCAATGTATTTTGCGTACTCTTTACTTACAAATCGCTATTCAATTTTTGCTTTAACCTCGGTTGCTCACCTAATGAATGTTGATGGAACAAATAAATATTTAGGTATAAACCCTTATAAACCAGAATTTACCGCTTTAATTTTCATGTTAATTTTGTTTCTCTCATTTGTGAGGTTGTACAAAGGATTTAAGTTTAAGTTATTTAGCCCTCAGTCAATAGTCGTTAAGACCACTTAAAACAGTATGCTTATTGACACATATCTATCTATTTGTCGATGAATACTATCCTATTACTTTGGTAAAGTAGATGAGAGGAGCCCTAGGTTTATTCACAATCAGTTTTATAAAACAAACCCTTATAAATAACACTTCTAAATAATTATGAGACTAACCTTTATCCTTCTCTTTTTTGCTTTAACGAATGTTTTAGCACAGAAGGGTTTCGACAAAAAACATAAACCCTTGGCGGGCAAAAACGACCTCCCTGTCGGCCAGTTTATTGAAATTGATGGTCGAAAAAATGATAAAAACACTCGAAAATCAAGCCTACCAGCCATCTCAACAAAATTTGTGAGTAAACTAAAAGTGACTCACGATACCGAAACAGGTGGAGTTTTGATGATCGAAAACTTGTCAAAATCGCCAGCACCCAATGCACGCAAAGCTTTGCAAATGATGGCTATTGAATTTCTTACCGATGTAAAAACGGCTCTTAAAATCGAAGACCCCAACCAAGAACTCGAAATGATAAATATGGATTCCGATGAAATCGGCATGACTCATATCCAGCTTCAACAAAAATACAAGAATATACCCGTATATGGTGGAGAAATTTGGCTGCATACCAAAGGTGAAAAAATTGATGTCTTGAATGGCCGTAATTTCCCGACTCCAAATTTGGCTTCAATATCTCCTACTATTTCTGAAGATAAAGCTATTGGATTCGCAATGGCCGATGTAAGCAAAAAATCAATCGTTCAGCAAGCTGGCGTAACAGGTAAACTACTGGGTAAGATGCAAAACACTGCCGAACTTATCGTTTATCATAAAGACGGTAATTTTACCGATGAGCGTTTGGCTTATAATCTTACAATTCGCCCTAATTTATTGGAACGATGGACCTATTTCGTCGATGCCAATACTGGAGAAGTTTTAAAGAAATTCAATAATACTTGTTCGCTCGATGGGCCTTTAAAGGCAACAGCTAAAGATTTGAATGGTTTTTCTCGTACATTCAATATACAACAGATTAGCAGCACCAACTACATGATAGATACACAACGTTTCATGTACAAACCGACTTCAAAACTCCCTGACGACCCTATTGGTGCAATTTGGACAATTGATGCTCTGAACTCAACATCAGATAATATGAAGTATGACCAAATAAAATCGAATAGCATCAATAGCTGGAATGATAAGGCTGTTTCGGCACATTATAATGCAGGTTTATGCTACGATTATTATCGCACAAAATTTGGGAGAAACTCGCTTGACGGCAAAGGAAGTAACATCATTTCAGTTATAAATATTGCTGATGATGACGGTAAAGGTATGGATAATGCTTATTGGAACGGTGAATTTATGGGGTACGGAAATGGCCGTGATGCCTTTAAGCCACTTGCAGGTGCATTAGATGTAGCTGGCCACGAAATGACACACGGTGTAGTAGAAGCAACAGCTCGCTTAGAATACCAGAAACAATCTGGAGCATTAAATGAATCTTTTGCTGATATTTTTGGGGTATTGATTGACCGCGACGACTGGACATTGGGCGAAGATGTGATTAAAGTTGGTTCATTTCCATCAGGAGCTTTACGTAGTTTATCAAACCCAAATCAAGGTGGAAAAAACGACCCTGGGTATCAGCCAAAAACTATGTCTCAATATGCGAATCTACCCAACACCGATGAAGGAGATAATGGCGGCGTCCATGTAAATAGTGGTATTCCGAACTATGCTTTTTATTTATTTGCCTCAAACGCCAACGTAGGCAAAGACAAAGCCGAGCAGATTTATTACCGTGCTTTAAGTAAGTATCTGACTCGAACTTCAAAATTTATTGATGCACGTTTGGCTGTAATCAGGGCTGCTGCAGATTTGTATCCGACCGATAATAATGTTCTTAATGCTGCCAGAGCCGCATTCGATGCTGTGGGTATAACAGACCCAAATGGTAGTTCAACAACCACCACACCTCCTGCTCCAACTCAGACTCAACAAAATATTCCGGTCAATAACGGCGGAGACTTTATTTTGGTTTTTGAACCTTCATCGGGCAAACTTTATACCGCAAAAGCAAATGCAGCAGTGAGCGAATACCGAGTAATTTCGTCGAGTGGGTGCTTGGCTAAGCCAAGTGTGACAGACGATGGTTTATTTGCTTACTTCGTAGGAAAAGATAAGGCTATTCGTAAAATTAGCTTAACTGGAAGCTACACTGAAACAAAAATTTCCACTGATGCGGTTTGGGGAAATGTTGCGGTATCGAAAGATGGAAAACGTTTGGCAGCACTAACAGAAGCTGGTGATAAATTTATATATATTTTTAATCTTGAAGATAGTAAAGGAACTCGCTATAAATTACCACTGTATAATCCGACATATTCAACTGGTGTAAGCACAGGTGAGGTGCAGTACGCTGATTCATTTGAGTGGGATTATGCTGGAGAAGACATTATTTATGATGCTTTTAATAGTGTAAAAAGTTTATCTGGAACTATCGAATTTTGGGATGTGGGCTTTATAAAAGCGTGGGATATTACAAAAAATAGCATCGGAAGCGGTAAAATTGAAAAATTATTTACCGACCTCGAAGCAGGTGAGAGCATCGGAAACCCATCTTTCTCAAAAAACTCTCAAGATGTAATTGCTTTTGATTATTTCACGGAAGATGAACCAGATATCTACTATCAAATTGCAATTGATTTGAGCAAAACAGGCGATGATGCGATTGATGGTATCAACGAAAATAATGATGTGGGGTATCCTGGTTATTCTCGTTTGGATGATAAAATGCTCTACAATACACTTAATGGTAAACAACAAGATGTAAACATTATTGGTATAGATAAAAACAAAATTTCACCTTTAGGCACAGCCAAACAATTCTTACCTGATGCTTCATGGGCGGTTTGGTACGCTCAAGGAACACGAAGCACTACAACCACAAAAACCGACCAAACTATTAATTTTGGTTCGATTGCAGACAAAAATATTGGTGAAAGTTTCACAGTTTCGGCCTCATCGAGTTCTAATTTAGCTGTTACATTTTCAGTAGGTTCTGGTGATATTTCAATTGGTGGAAATACAGTGAAAGTTGGTGCAAATGCAGGAAAAGCAAGTATAAAAGCAACCCAAGCTGGAAACACACAATTTAATGCCGCCACCACTACCCAAACATTCTGTATCATGCCTACTGCCCCAAAAATTACTTTAAGTGGTGGAAACTATATGATTTCAGGTGGCAAAATCTTTCAATGGTACGTAGCTGGAAATCCAGTTGGTGGACAAACAACTGCAACAACTCTGAAACCAGACCTAAATGGAGTTTATACCGTAAAAGCCATTACAGATGATGGTTGTTTCAGTGCGGCATCTAATAGCATCGAAAATAAAATTGTAGTTTTGGACAATGAACCAAACGGAAATATCAAAATATTGATATTTCCGAATCCAACGGCAGACGAACTTCGCATCGAATTGCCAACAGGTGCAGTTTTCAAAGAAGCAAATTTTTATTCAACAAGTGGTAAAAAAACGATGAGTTTTGATAAACTTTCAAACAATAACTCATTGAATATTAGAGAATTACCGAAAGGTTTATATTCTGTAAAAATCGAAACTTCACAAGGAAATATAGTACGAAAAGTAATAAGAGAATAAGAATTATCAATAAAAGTTTTAAACCCCGCCAACTATCTTGGTGGGGTTTCTTAATCATTAACCGTTATACTGATGAATAAAAATGAAATAGATGGATTGTTTGCAAACGAACAAGAACACCTTAGTAAATTGCATAAGATTGTGGAAGAAACAATCAAAGAAGAGGAGTTGATTGTTAATAACCTCCTGAATCCGCCCAAAGAAATCATTTCTCGGGGCCAAGAGATTTCGGATAAAGTTGCGTTATTTGGTGGAAGTTGGAAATTTATTATCTTTTTCGGTGTTATTCTTACAGTTTGGATTATAGTTAATGCTACGCTTCCAGAAAAAGATAGATTTGACCCTTATCCATTTATCTTGATGAATTTGATTTTATCAACCATTGCGGCTCTTCAAGCTCCGATAATTATGATGAGCCAAAACCGCCAAGAAGAAAAAGATAGAATGAGAAGTGAAAACGATTATTTGGTAAATTTGAAAGCTGAAATGGAAATCAGAGGTTTACACCAAAAGATTGATTTACTTTTAGAAGAACAAATTAAAACTTTGTTCGATACCCAAGCCAAACAGTTTGCTTTGCTTCAAGAAATCAATGAAAGATTAGAAAAACATTTAAAAAACAATTCATAAAACCATTTTACACAATTCATAAACAAATCATGTCAACCTTAACATTACCTATAAGAGTACTCGTAGTTGGCTGCGGAAACATGGGAGCATCGCATGCACAAGCCTATCAATTAATTGAGGGTTTTGAAATTTGCGGTATTGTTTCGACAGGTAAAAGCAAAGAAGTGCTAAACGAAAAATTGGGTGGCGGCTATACCTTATTTTCAGATTATGCAACTGCCCTGTCTGAAACCAAACCAGACGCAGTTTGTATCTCAACTTACCCCGACACCCACGAAGCATTTGCAATCATGGCTTTTGAAAATAATTGTCATGTTTTTATCGAAAAACCATTAGCCGATACCGTTGCAGGTTCAGAACGAGTGGCTGCCGCTGCAAAAAAATCTGATAAAAAATTAGTTGTGGGTTATATCTTACGCCATCATCCCTCATGGGAGAAATTCGTGGAACTTTCTCACGAACTCGGCAAACCGCTCGTTATGCGTATGAACCTCAACCAACAAAGCCATGGGGTAATGTGGGATGTGCACCGCAATTTGATGAAAAGCCTCAGCCCTATTGTTGATTGTGGCGTGCATTATATTGATGTGATGTGCCAAATGACTCGCTCAAAACCACTCCAAGTAACAGCCATAGGAGCCAGATTGACGAATGATATTGCCGAAAACAACTATAATTATGGACAATTACAGATACGTTTTGAAGATGGCTCGGTAGGTTGGTACGAAGCAGGCTGGGGGCCAATGATGAGCGAAACAGCATTTTTCATTAAAGATGTAATCGGGCCAAATGGTTGTGTATCAATTGTGGCAAAAGAAGCTGGTGGTACTGGAAAATCAGACAATGTTGATGCTCATACAAAAACCGAATCATTACGTTTTCATCATGCTGATATTGATGCCAACAATCAGTTTATAAAACAAGATACATGGTTTAATCTGAGCGATGAACCCAATCATCAAGAACTTTGTAACCGTGAACAACGCTATTTTTTGAAAGCTATAACAGAAAATATCGACCTTACCGACCACGTACAAGATGCAGTGAATAGCCTAAAAATCGCCTTTGCTTGTGATGAGTCTGTTCGCACTGGTCAAGTGGTATATCTATGATTAATCTAAGACTCATCAACAAAAAAGTCTCGAAGGAATCTTCGAGACTTTTTTGTTGATGAGTAGCAAACATTTTAAATTCATTAAACTAATTTAAGAAAAAAGTAATAATTCATCTAAAAGTTGTTTGTATGCTTCAAGCTTTCGCAGCATTCTTTTTGGCTTGAACCTCAGCTCTTGTGTCTTTGGCCCATTTAGCTAAATCAGCCATTCCTGCTCTTACACGAGTACCAGCAGCATTGTTTCCTTTGTCATAAAACTTGTCGAAATCTGCTGCTAAAGCAGCTACAAGGTCCGTTAATTCTTTGTACTTATCCATAATAGAAATAAAAGGTTTTTGGGTGATAAATTAAGTTATTTTGAGTTTTTGAATGATAATGTGATTGCAAGTTAGATATATTATGAAATTTTACAAATTTTTCATCAAAAAATACCATATAAAGCATTGTTTTTCCCTAAAAAATAATAAAATACCTGTCGAAACCAGATTTTAACATAGATTAATTTTAAATTTTCAAATAATTAACTAAAATTTAACATGTACATTTAATACTCTGTTCTTTACTGTACAATTTCACGATATTTACAATTGCTTTCCTATTCAAAACATGCCTTAAATCATTTTTAAACCAAAAGGTAACCTATTTCTGTTAATATTTAAACTGAATGCTGAAATCGGCATTTTGTATTTTCTCAGAAAAACTGATTTTAATATATTTGAATGACCACAACTTTATTGTTTAATTTGCCAAAATCAAGATTAACATTTTGTCAAAAAATATGTCATTAAAAAAACCGAATTCATGATACCTATATAACGCTCGCAAAATATTGAGAAAACACCAATTGAAACCAATTCAAAAGCATTTGTTAATCGTAATAACATTTTTCTTTGTCTTTATAAAATCTTGGGCTAAAATCAATAATCAAATTAACGTTAAAAATGAAGCTTTTTCTTTGTGAATGGTTATGCTCAAACTTGCAAAAAAAGGCATAAAAAAATGTTGAAATTCTATTGAAAATCAACATTTTAAATAATGATATTATTTCCCTAATTATTGTTAAAGAAAAAATATTACGAAACCACTAAAGGAGCATATTCGCCTGCTTGTAATTTAGTCTGTACTTTCTCGAAACAATCCATTGTATATTCTACATCTTCGAGCGTGTGCGATGCCGTCGGAATAATTCGGAGCATTATAACACCTTTAGGGACGACTGGATAAATAATTACCGAACAGAATATACCCATGTTTTCACGCATATCACGAATCAAATTGGTAACCGTTGGTAAGTCATAATTTCCTTGTAAAAATACTGGTGTAACTGGCGAAGTTGTATCGCCAATATCAAATCCACGCTTCCGGAAACCTTCTTGCAACGCACGCACGATTGTCCAAAGATTTTCTTTAAATTCCGGATGATTCTTCATCAATTCCAATCGTTTCATTCCACCAACAACAAACGGCATCGGTAAGGCCTTTGCGTAAGTTTGCGAACGCATATTATATTTCAAGAACATCACAACTTCTGGTTCGGCTGCAATAAATGCACCGATAGCTGCCATTGATTTAGCAAATGTACAGAAGTGTAAATCAACTTGGTCTTGCACACCAAAATATTCAGGCACACCTGCACCTGTTTCGCCCATTGTACCAAAACCATGAGCATCATCAACCAATAAACGGAAGTTATATTTTTTCTTTAAATCAACGATTTTATCTAAGCTACCAACCTTTCCTGACATACCAAAAACGCCTTCTGTTATAACCAAGATTCCACCGCCTTGCTCATCAGCCAATTTGGTCGCTCTGACGAGGTTTTTCTCTAAACTTTCCATATCGTTATGAGCAAATTGGTAGTAAGTTCCACCTTTTGCTTTGTGCAGACGAATACCATCAATTAAACAGGCGTGACTTTCGGCATCAAACACAATAACGTCTTTTCTATCAACAATACATTCAATTACCGACATTACACCTTGGTAGCCATAATTCAAAAGAAACGAATCTTTTTTACCAACATATTCGGCCAATTGTTTTTCAAATTGCTCATGCAATTCGGTATTTCCAGTCATCATTCTCGCTCCCATTGGGTAAGCCAAACCGTATTCTGCCGCCGCCTCAGCATCTGCCTGACGTACTTCAGGATGATTTGCCAAACCTAAATAGTTATTTAACGACCAATTTAACATTCTTTTACCCATAAACTCCATGTGCGGACCAAGTTCGCCCGAAAGTCTTGGAAAAGAATAATAATGATGAGAATTAAGCAATTTAGCCTGCGACCCGATTGGACCTAAATTATTAAGAGCTTTATCAAAAATATCTTGTGCCATTTTACAATTATCAGTTATCAATTTTTCAGTAATCTATTACAAACTTTTCACTAAAATAATATTCAAAATTAACGCTTTTTTGGTAGGAAAACAAACGGCAGTTTCTTTGAAAAATCCTATCTATTAAAATTGTTCAAAATTTTTATGAGATTTTAAAAAAATCAATTTTATTTTAATGTTACTTAGTGGTAAAATAGCCCATAGACCACAGAAAATGGCCAACAGTTTTTCAGTTATGATCATAACATACTTTAAATTCAAAATATTTTACTTCCGATAGAAAATATTTTAGAAATACTGTGGACAGCCAACCTTTACCTGCTGACTTAAAAAATATACAACAAAAACCAAATCAATCAAAGTAACGTGATAAAGTCGATTCGTAAAATACTAATTGCCAATAGAGGTGAGATTGCTGTTCGCGTGATGCGAACCGCTCGTGAAATGGGGATAAAAACGGTAGCCGTTTTTTCGGAAGCTGATCGAAACTTTCCACATGTAAAATATGCTGACGAGGCTGTTTGTATTGGTCCTGCTGCTTCGAAAGATTCATATTTGAGAGGCGATAAGATTATTGAAGTAGCCAAATGTTTAGGAGTTGATGCGATTCACCCTGGCTATGGCTTTTTATCAGAAAATGCCGACTTTTCGAGAAAAGTACAAGAAGCAGGCTTGATTTTCATTGGGCCATCTCCTAAGTCAATTGAGGTTATGGGCGATAAGCTATCATCGAAACATACAGTAGCTAAGTATAATATTCCGATGGTTCCTGGCACACCTGATGCAATTACTGACCGTGCTGCAGCCAAGCAAAAATCGGCCGAAATTGGGTATCCAGTTTTGATAAAAGCCAGTGCTGGTGGTGGCGGAAAAGGCATGAGAGTAGTAGAAAACGAAGCAGAATTTGACGAACAAATGGACCGAGCTGTTGGCGAAGCGATTTCTTCTTTTGGCAATGGAGCGTGTTTCATCGAAAAATACATTTCGAAACCCAAGCATATCGAAATTCAAATTATGGGTGATAAACATGGCAATGTGGTGCATCTTTTTGAACGTGAATGTTCGATTCAGCGACGTCACCAAAAAGTAGTTGAAGAAGCTCCGTCGGCTGTGCTTACGCCCGAAATCAGAGAAGCAATGGGTAAATGTGCCGTTGATGTGGCCAAAGCTTGTAACTATTATGGTGCAGGAACGGTTGAGTTTATTGTGGACGAAGGTTTGAACTTTTATTTCTTAGAAATGAATACTCGATTGCAGGTCGAACACCCAGTAACAGAAATGATTACGGGAATTGACCTAGTAAAAGAGATGATACACGTGGCAGAAGGACGTGAATTGAGTTTCAAACAAGAAGATTTGAAGATAAACGGTCATGCAATCGAAGTAAGGGTTTGTGCCGAAGACCCAGCAAATAATTTTTTGCCAGATGTTGGACTTTTGAAAACTTATGTACGTCCGCAAGGCAATGGCATACGAGTGGATGATGGCATAGAAGAAGGCATGGAAATTCCGATTCATTACGACCCTCTGATTGCGAAACTAATTGCCTACGGAAAAGACCGCAACGAAACTATTGAAAAAATGATTCGTGCCATTGATGAATTTAAGATTACGGGTGTAGCCACTACCCTACCATTCTGTAAATTTGCTCTTCAACACGAAGCTTTCGTCAGCGGTAAATTTGATACTCGATTTGTAGGTTTATACTTTACGCCAGAGGTTTTGCAGGCAGAAACTCCGACGATAGAGTTTGAAATTGCCGCAGTTTTAGCCGCTGAAATATTGAAACGTAAGCAAAATAATAGCTCCGTACAAAATACGTCAGCTGCTACACAAACCAGCCAATGGCGTAGAAATCGGGTTGCTTTGAGAGGATAACAAAGAAGATCTTAAACTAAAATTTTAGACCTTTTTTGTTATTTTTAAAATAATTCAAAAACTACTTCGGATAAAATAGAAGTATTTCAGCAATGATATAATCAAATTTAGAAAATTACTATATTTGTAAAAAAACAATAGTTATGGGAGAGTCTGTTGAAAAAAAACGTTATACAGTTGAAGAATATTTTGCCTTAGAAGAAACAAGCGAGATTCGCCATGAGTATTTTGATGGTGAAATTTTTGCAATGGCTGGAACAACACTTAATCATAGTAGATTAGTCAGTAATGTCGAGTTTTCGATAAGAAAACAACGAAAACAACATTGTGACGTATTCAGAGAAAGTGTCAAATTGGAAGCCATCAAGGATTTTTATTATCCTTACCCAGATGTAATGCTGACTTGTAATCCATTCGATTTGAGGCAGAAAAACAAAATCGCACATCCAAGTTTAATTGTTGAAGTTTTATCAACCTCGACCGAGAAGTACGACAAAACAGTCAAACTGAAAAAATATAAAGCAATAGCCTCGGTGCAATATTATATGTTGGTTTCTCAGTACGAAATGAGCGTTGAATTATATAGTAGAGTCAGCGATGCCCTTTGGACTTATGAAGAATTTACTGAGCAAAACGCTACAATTAATCTTGAGAAATTAGAAATAACTCTTTCTTTATCAGATATTTATGAGAATATCGTATTCGAAAAAGAGGAACATGTAGCGTAGAAATTCTTTTCAACATACTCATACCCAGACTGCATCTCTTTCGTTAAAAGGCCAACCAAACAGCCCAACCTCCACTAATCAAAATCTCATTGACAAAATCAATTTTCTTGCCGAAATTTGTAGGTCTAGTCAGCTCTCGCCTCTTTCTTGACCATCGAATACAACATTTTATATTAATATTCTGTGCAGAAATGAAAATACACAACAAAATACTTGTTTTTTTTGCGATGCTGATTTCCATCCTCAATTTAGTTTATGCTACCTACTCATTTCCTAATCTGCCTGCCTTAATTCCGGTTCATTTTGGTATTGATGGAAAACCTAATGGTTGGGGTGGGAAATACACCATTTTCTTTATTCCGCTCATTAATTTGACTTTGGTTTGTTTTATGGCAAGCGTTCGTAAGCATCCATTTAGCTACCTTAATTTGCCAATTAAGGTGAGCAACAATAATGTTGAGGAAAGAGTAAAACTCGGCAAACAATTATTAGATTTGATTTGCGTCGCCATAAGTATCCTTTTCTTTTTTGTTGAACTACATATAGTAAAATCAAGTCAAAACCCCATATCAAGCAATGGATTATTTATTGTAATCATCAGTATTGTGGCGGCAATTCTTGGTTTATCGGCATTTTATACCAAGAAAATAAATAAACTCGCGTAAAGCAAAAAGCCCCTAAAGTAGCTATTTTCGGGGCTTTTTGCTTTACATTTATTCTATTTATTTGCCAGAATTATTAGTCATTTTTTGCATTTGCTGACGCTCGTAGAAATTAATAAAATCTTCTAATTTATCGACAGGTATTCTTCTAGCAATAATTTTTTTATCACTATCTAAAATATAATTGGTTGGCGTAGAATATACATCAAAACTTTTTCTAAAAAAATACCTACCCTTCGAATCCCAGAGATTTAACAATGACTGCGTTTTATAGCTAAACACAAAGTTGTTCATCTTTTTGGTGTCATAAGTCACGCTTACATTATAAATAGTTACTTTATCTTTATTTTTGTTGTGAAACTCCATTAATTTTGGAGCAGATTCTTTACAATGTCCGCAATCTGGGTCATAAAAATGCACGATGGTATATTTGGTTTTGCTTTGCATTGGGTTATACTCTCTACCCAAAGAGTCGGCGACAATTAAAGTAGGAAATACTAAACCAGTTTGCAAAGGCTTCAAAATATCAACCCTTTCCTTGAATTTTGCACGTTGAGTTGAGTCCAACCAATTGGCATCTTTTAAATAATAATTTTCGGCTAAGTGAATAAATACGCCATCAAGACCTACGATTTCGTTGTTTTCGTATTTATTCGTCACCCACCATAGAGCCCACCGATAAACATCTTGGTTTTTTTTAGCGAGTTTCAAAATTTTATCGGCATCGCGATTCACGGAGTCGGTTGTTTGATAAACTAAATCTTTGAAATATCGCTCAATACGGCTATGAATAAATGGTGAACGCATCAAACGATCATCCGAAAAATCAAGATTATCAAAATAATGTCCTTTATAATAATTGAATAAATAAGTAGAATCAGGGCGACCATTTGCTTTTTTAGGCAATATAGAAGGCAATTCGGGATCAATATTAGCCTTGATTACTTTAGCCGCAAACGAGCCTTCGTTTTCTTTGACGGTATTTATTATATAAGTGTCTACTTCTTTCTGTATAAGTTCAAGCTTCTTTCGGTTCATTTCCTGAGAAGAAGGGTCATTTTTCATTTTTGCCAATTCACTCATTGCTTGGGCTTCTCGACTTTTATTTTGCATAAACTTTCGGTAGCCAAACAAAACTTCGTTTTCTTTAGAACCTTTAAATTTCACTGAACTCACAAAATCGGTCGTATCACCATCAATTTCCATGAACTGTTCTTTTCCATTTATAGCAAAATCATAGTATTTCGATGGAGAAAGTACAATCAGATAAATACCTCCCTTTAGTGGATCTTTCCCTTTAAAATTCAGTTCGCCATTCTCAACTTTGGCCGAATCGACCTTTATATATTGATTATAACCAAAAAAATGAGCTAAGTGACAGGTTTTTCCTTCGACAACTCCTTTCATTCGCACCTTAATTAAATGGCCATCTTGTGCAAAGGTTTTTAAAGAAAAAATAATTGAGGAAATCAATAATAGACTTTTAAAATAGCGGTACGCCGCACGGCTAATTCTCATATCAGTACAGGTTTTATTAATTTTATTTCATTTCACAAAGATAAATACTTAATTGAATGTTTTTTGTTAAAGGCTTGTTAAATTAGTTGCGGTTTTCAACTAAGAATACAGTAAGCTTCAGATTTTTTTCTTAAATAAACGAATTATTATGTTTTATATTGCTTCAAAGTTTCTAACATTTTTCGTTATGCCGATTGGCATTCTATGTTTTTTATTGATCTGTTCTATTTATACAAAAAATCGAAATAAATCCAAGAAATTGGTCCTTACTACATTTATTTTTCTTTATATTTTCTCAAATCCATTACTTATCAACGAATTATTGCTTTGTTGGGAAATTCCGCCATGCTCGATCTCTGATATAAAAACTCACGATGTGGGCATTGTTTTGACGGGTGGTGCAACCAACGATGATAAACTTCCGCAAGAAAATATATTTCTCGGAAAATCCGCGGACCGCATCGGACAGACATTAGCGTTATATAAACGAGGGAAAATCAAGAAGATTTTAATAAGTGGTGGCGAAATAAGTGTTCTGGGAAAAACGCCAAAAAAAGAAGTTGAAGAAATTGCTAAATACCTGATTATTAGTGGAATACCGAGAGAATCTATTTTTATGGAAATACATGCACAAAATACACAAGAAAATGCCCTCAACTGTTCAAAAATTCTTAAAAAACATTTTAAAAACCAGTCGTATTTACTGATCACTTCTGGTTTTCATCTACGAAGGGCGAGTGCGTGTTTTAAAAAAGTAAATATAAAAATAGATACTTTTGGTGCTAACTATCTATCGCATGAGCGAGTTTATTTTTGGTATAGTATTTTTCCTAAAGAAGAAAATTTGGCTTACAGCCAATTGATTTTCAGAGAAATAATCGGTTACTGCACGTATAAAGCAATGGGATGGATTTGAAAAATTACGATTTACGAGGTACGAATTACCCTTTGCTCTCAATCGAAAATCATCAATCGTAAATCTTGATTTGAAATTACATACTCAAAATATGTACCATTCTCAACAAATCATCATGAATTGGCTTTGGTTTCTTGATGGTATCAATAAATGGCGTATAAACCAATTCGTTGTTTACAACTCCTGCCATTACATTTTTATAGCCTTTGATAAGCCCTTCCACTGCTCCTAAACCTAATCGACTCGCCAAAATACGGTCGTAAGCAGTTGGTGCACCTCCACGTTGAATATGTCCGAGAGTTGTTACACGAATATCGAGTTTATCTGCTACTTGATTCTTGATTTTTTCGGCAATATCAACGGCATGTCCTTCTTCGTCACCTTCAGCTACCACTACGATTGATGAAGATTTAGAGCGAGACCAACCATCCTTTAAAGTACTAATAACTTTTTTAAGCGGCGTGTGCGTTTCTGGTACCATCACAATTTCGGCCCCACCACCAATACCAGATTGGATAGCAATATATCCAGAATCACGACCCATAACTTCGATAAAAAACACGCGATCGTGAGAGTCTGCAGTATCTCTTATTTTGTCAATTGCTTCGAGTGAAGTATTTACTGCAGTGTCAAAACCAATCGTATAATCAGTTCCATATAGATCATTATCAATTGTACCTGGGCAACCTACCGTTGGAATTTCGTATTCATTATAAAAAACTTCTGCCCCTGTAAATGTTCCGTTTCCACCAATGGCAACAAGGCCTTCAATACCGGCATTCATTAGGTTTTCATAAGCTTTTTTTCGCCCCTCAGGGGTCATGAATTCTTTACTCCTTGCCGACTTTAGCATTGTACCACCACGCTGAACTATATTACTTACTGATTGAGAATACATCGGAAAAATATCGCCCGTAATCATTCCATTATATCCTCTTCTTATTCCGTAAATTTCTAAACCATGGTATATTGCTCCTCTAACTGCAGCTCTGATGCATGCATTCATACCTGGTGCGTCACCTCCTGAAGTAAAAACTGCTATTCGTTTCATCTTAATATTTTCTTAAATTTTCTTTGTAATTTGCCTGATACTAACCTCAATTCAATCTTACTTTAACCGCCACAAAAGTAACTAGTATTCTTTACTTCTCCCAAAATTTAATTATTAATCATTAGCAATATTGTTCGGTGAAAAGGGTTTTTACCAAAATCTAATTCGTTTATATGATTTTTTTTAGAATTTATTGCATATTATTATTTTATATTTGAATACTACACACTTTCGAATTTGGCTCACCGCAAACTTGAACCTATGTAAAAAAACAAAAAACATCTTGTATAATTAGCCAATAATGTATTCTTAAAAACATTAAATGCTCTTAAAAATTAAGCAATTTTAAAACTTTATGTAATTGCTATTTATAATCTAATGACCTCTTTTAAAGATAATCCTTTACACTTAAAGGTACTCGAACTATTCAAACATTCCACTTTCTTTAATTTTTAATTTTACCAGAACTACGCAAAGGCAAACTCCAAGACATTGATAATCAAACAATTATAGAATATTTTTTAAGTTCATTTTTTTGGCATACTATTTGATTTGAATAGTTCAACATGGTGGCCTTTTTTAGTCACTTAACCCAAATGTGAGTTTTTAAACTTACGATTAATTAATATAAGAAATGTCTGAAATAATTTTAACTTTCAACAATCTCCGTCTGAGATTCGGAGTATACATGTTACTGTTTTTGAGTGCCTTCACCACATTTGCACAAAGCGAAAATGTTGGTATCGGTACCTTAAAACCTGACAATTCAGCATTATTGGATCTCACTTCTACATCAAAAGGCTTATTGATTCCTCGAATGACCTTAGCTCAAAGATCAGGTATTAATGCTCCAGCTACGGGTTTGATAGTTTATCAAATTGACTTTTTCTCAGGTTTCTATTTCTACGATGGAGAAGCTTGGAAAGGTATATATGCCCGCAACATTGATGCTGCATCAGTTAATTCAGACCCCTTTTCATTTGCCCCTACTGCCGAAAGTGCTGGGTGGAGTATTCGAGGAAATTCGGGTTTAAATGCTGAACAAAATTTTCTTGGTACAAAAGACACCACCGCTTTGGTATTTAAAGTAAATAATTATCGTTCAGGATTGATCGATTTTCGTTCTGGTAATACTTATTTCGGCTATGGAGCTGGTTATAGTAGTCGCGGTTCTAACTCTATTGCCATCGGTGCTTTTGCTTTACATGACGCTAATGTAGGTCAGAATAATATCGCAATTGGTTTTCAGTCATTGTTTCGCAACCAAACAGGTAACGAAAATGTGGCCGTCGGAGGAAATTCCTTAAATTCAAATATATCGGGTTCAGAAAATGTTAGTATTGGTTCACAGGCAGGCCTACGTTCGCAGGGCAATGGCAATGTCTTTATCGGATATAAGGCAGGTATAAATGAGGTTGGAAATAATAAATTATACATCAACAATAATTTTCAAAACCTATCACTTATTTATGGCGATTTTGAGAAAGCTCGTGTAGGTATAAATACCCAAAGTCCAGAAAGTGCATTATCAATTGATAGTAAAACAGTAAATCTTAGTGGTTTAGAATTTAAGCAACTAAATAGTGATTCTCCTGCAGAAAAACCAGGTCTTAAAGTTTTATCTGTTGACAAGCAAGGACGAGTTATCTTAGTACGTGACTCGGTCGGAACGTCATCATCGACATCTGTCTCAGTACCGAGCTTTTGGACTTTAAAAGGTAGCTCTATAGAAAACAGCAATGCTGGTGATGTAATTTTAAGTAATATTCGATTCAAAAACCTTCTCCCAAGCTCACCAACTATTAAATCAAACGGTAAAATCTTAACTGTAGATGATAATGGTTTGATTGTTTTGGCTCGTGACTCAATAAGTAATTCTGCTCCTTCATATTGGGGACTAAACGGAAGTACACTATCAAACAACAATGAAGGCAAAGTGACATTAAATGGACCAATACAATTTGGAAACATTAAAGCTTCAAATACAGCTATTCGAGCTAATGGCAAAGTTCTTTCCGTTGACAACAATGGCAATCTTATCTTGGTAAGAGACTCTGTATCGACAGTTTCTATTGGAAGCTCACTGCCTATGAGTGCTTCACCTTGGATCATCAATGGTGAAAATATCGTTAATAGTAATGTTGGTTCGGTTTCTATCAATACTAATTTAATTTTATCGAAATTAAACAGTGATTTTAAAGTTGCTAAATCAGCTCAAAAATTCCTTACTGTTGATAGTACAGGTAATGTATTTTTGGCCAATGTACCGCCAATCACACCTACAATTCCAGCATCTGATTGGACTTTAGACGGGGCAAATATTTCCAACAAAAATACAGGTGGAGTTTATATCAATAATGGACTATGGGCGAAAAACGGATTCCGTTTACAATCTGGTACATTGGAGCTTAATAGTGCTGAGGAAAACAAAAGTGGATTACAATTTACTCAGTTGAAAGCCTCAAATACAGCATCAAAAGGCTTCGGAAAAGTACTTTCAGTAGATGATAACGGAAATGTAATCTTGGTAAAAGATTCTGTAGGCGTGGCCACAAGTCCTGCACCCGTAGTCCCATCGTTGTGGGCTACTTCAGGCACATCAATTGTCAATAGTAACACAGGTAGAGTAATTGTAAACAATGGTCTTACTCTCCCTTTCACAAGTGAATCAATTACCCCGATTTCAACGCAAAAATTCTTGACTGTTGATAATGCAGGTAATGTAATTTTAGGAAATGTACCAAATAGTACTCCTTCGCCATGGACAATTATTGGTAACGACATCGTTAATTCAAACAGTGGAAAAGCCAACATCAGTAATGGTTTGTCAGTAAAAAGCGGAATTAACATCGAATCGGGCAATTTGGTAACTAATGGTTCTTTAACCAACCGAAGCGGATTAGTACTCAACCAATTAAAACTATCATTTCCTGCCTCAAGACCCTCAGGAAAAGTACTTTCGGTCGATGATAATGGAAACGTAATTTTGGTCAGAGACTCAGTCGGTGTAACGGGTACAGTTTTAAATACCCCAGCATCTTGGACAGTTTCAGACAATAACATAATCAATTCAAATACTGGTACTGTATCCATCAATTCTCTGACTTTACCAAAACTAAGTAGCAATAATAATCCAACCGTAACTTCTCAAAAAGTACTTTCAGTTGATACCGATGGTAATGTAATTTTAGTAAATACGCCAACCACAAATGCTGTAGCAGCTCCAACAGTAGAACTTTGGAAAGCCGACACTGGTGGGGCCATTTTAAATAATAATACGCAAGGTGTGGTAATTACGACTAATACTGATGGCAAAAGCGGTTTAAAGTTTTCAAAACTTAGTGCGTCATCAGCAGCAGGTGACAGATACGGGAAAGTGCTTTCGGTTGATGATAATGGAAACGTAATTTTAGTTAATGATGGAATATCAACCAACGGAAGTAATACAGGAGCAGGCTGGGCGATAACTGATGGGCGTTTGCAAAATTCAAACAATGGAAAAGTAGTAATTGGAACGGGTATCAACTCATTCCCTGGAGACTTTCAATTGTATGTTAAAGGCGGAATCTTGACCGAAAGAGTAAGAGTGGCTGTTGCTAATTCTGACCGCTGGGCGGATTATGTTTTCGAAAATGGGTATAAGTTAATGCCTCTAAAAGATGTTGAAAAGCATATCGATTATTACCATCATTTACCAAACGTTCCATCAGCTGAACAAATGGTAAAAAGCGGTATGGACATAACAGAAACAAGTGCTAAATTATTAGAGAAAATCGAAGAGCTTACACTATATTTGATTAAGGCAAATAAGCAAATTGAGGTTCTCGAAAGCAAAGTGAACAATCTTGAAAAAACACAAAAATAATATTTTTTAATTTAATAATTTTTAGAAATTTAGAGAGTAAAATGACTTTTTATATTTTTATGGAATTTATATTTTGGGCTCTAAATTTTAATATAAATTATAAAAAAATATCATAATTCAATCATTTTTGCCAGTTTTTTTTAATTTCTAAAGTTATCAGCTTAAAAACTTTATAATTACAAATATTTTGTGGCATATACATTACAAAATTAAATATAAAAATAATACAATATTAGACTTATATTTATATCATATTAATTTTATGGGTTAGGGTTTATTTTAAACGCCACAGCACAAGATTGCGGTGGCGTTTTTGTTTTATTTTAAAACTCACCTATCTTTACAATCAGTTCAAAATATTTTATAAATCAATGCGAAAATCTAAACCCATCTCTTATTCACGCACTACAATTACTGAATTAATGATTCCTTCTTACGCCAATTTTGGTGGAAAAATTCATGGCGGAATCCTTCTTTCACTAATGGATAAAGTAGCGTATGCTTGTGCCTCGAAACACGCTGGTGCGTATGTCGTTACGGTTTCAGTTGATGGTGTAAATTTCTTACAACCAATTGAGGTTGGTGAATTACTTTCACTCCATGCCTCTGTCAATTATGTAGGCCGAAGCTCGATGGTGATTGGTATCAGAGTAGTATCTGAAAATGTTAAAACCGGCCAACAAAAGCATACTAATACCTCATATTTTACTATGGTCGCCAAAGACGACAACGGCAAACCAACTGAAGTACCGTTGCTCGAACTTGAAGACCGCAACGACGTCAGACGTTGCCTCGAAGCTATCAAGCGTAAACAGTTAAAAGAAGCATACAAAGACAACTTCGACAACGAAAAATCAAGTATGACTATAGAAGAAAACCTACATCTACTTGATAATGAACGAGTTATAGTTAAATATATTCAATTTTAGTTCGAACATTCTGTTCGCCTGAAAAGTGGGCAAAAAGAGTTAAATTACAAAGAAATAAATTCAGACTTCTAACCGATGTCGAAAATAATCAACAAATTAAAAACTTGTTTTACTCCTACAATTATGACCAAAACACTTACAACTTTTTTCCTGCTCTTTCTGTTAAATTTTAAACTTTTTGCCCAAAATATTGATATTGAAATTCTTCAAAATATCAATCAAAACCGCAATCAAAGCCTTGATAAGTCATTCATAGGCATTAGCAAATCGGTTTATCCTTTAAGTGTTGTTTTCCCAATCGGACTGTTGGGTACGGGTTTCATCAAGAAAGACAAAAACCTCCAACGACAAGGACTTACTTCATTGGCTTCGCTTGCGATTTCGATGGGAACAACCTATTCACTCAAAAAAATAATCAATCGTGCTCGCCCATATATAACCTACCCGAATGTTCAACCATATTATATAGAAAATGACCCCGCTTTTCCATCAGGACATACTACCGCCGCCTTCTCAACGGCAACTTCATTAAGTCTAACCTTTAAAAAGTGGTATGTTGTTGTGCCAGCTTACACATGGGCGGGAGCAGTTGCTTACTCACGTTTACACTTAGGAGTACATTATCCGAGCGATGTATTGGCTGGAGCGGTCATTGGAGCTGGTTCGGCTTGGCTGTGCAATAAAGCCAATCGTTGGCTACAAAGAAAAAAATAAACCTTTCAAGCGGATGATGGTTAAATAAGAAAGTCCACAGACGGCAATCCTTAGCTAATTGTAAATACAAATCTCTGTCTATCAGTGGTTTATAAAAAATTTTACCAAAAAACTATACTAAATTGAAAAAGTCTTGCATCATCATTGGAGCGGGTTTGTCTGGTTTGACAGCCGCCCATGAATTAATAAAAAATAAATGGGAAGTAAGCGTTCTAGACAAAGGAAGGGGTGTAGGCGGTCGAATGGCAACTCGCCGTGCAGGTGAAGCTCGTTTTGATCATGGAACTCAATATTTTTCTACAAAAACTACTGATTTTCAAGCATTTACACAAAATATAATTCAAAAAAACATTGCTAAAGAATGGAATTTACAAAAAGGAGATAAAACCTTTTCACATCCTAGGGTAATCGGTATCAATGGAATGAATTCAATTCCAAAGTTTATGGCAGAAGGGCTCAATATCAAAACTAACGAAAAAGTAATCAGTATTTCAGAAACCGAAAACGGCTGTAAAGTAACAACCGAAGGAGGCAATTATTATGAAGCTGATGCTCTAATTTGCACCGCCCCTGCCCCACAAGCTATTGAATTATTACAGAACAGTGAATTGGCATTTGCTGCTATTGAAACTTTACAAAATATTCATTATCAACCTAGTATAGCCATAATGGCTATTTTGAAAACAAAAACAAATATTCCAAGTCCAGGTGGAATCAGCCTTGAAAATGGCAATATTTCTTGGATTGCCGATAATTTTCAAAAAGGAATTTCGCCGATTTTCTCGGCAACTATTCATGCCAATCCAGTTTTTAGTTTAGCCCATTTTGATGATGATATGATTCAAATTGGCCATCAATTACTTTCCGAAATAACAGATTTAATTCCTGCTGATGCGGTAGAAAGTTATCAAGTGCATCGTTGGCGATACAGTTTGGCCTCCGAACGCTACGCTGATAATTTTTTGGTATCAAGTACTACCAAATTTCCTCTGATTTTTGCAGGAGATGGTTTTGGGATTGGTAGTATTGAAGGAGCATTTATCTCAGGAAAAAGTGCAGCTCAAAGTCTTATATTATAAGTTATCAAAAGACAAGTCTCATTCAGCCATTTCTATGAAAGATACACTACTTTAAAAAGACCTAATTCTACATAACATTCTGATTATCAAGGGATAAATTTATATTCAACAAGCATTTTTTTGGAATTCTTTTCAGTATATTTGATTAAATTCTTTAAATGTTTGAGCCATGTCAAATAGATTTCTTCCTCTGTTATTGCTCTTGTATACTGGGCAAAGTTTCGCTAATGCCATTTTGATTCCTATGGATGATAGCCAAACTAATCATCTTAAAGCTTATGGAATAGCTTATACGATATTAAAAAATAATACCGAAATAGACTGGCTACTCAATTATCGAGGTGGAAGTTTTCTGATAAATTATACATCAAATATTCAAAAAGAATGTTTGGTTCGAGGGGTTTCGTTTGATATAATTTCGGATGCTGATGTGCAAACACTCAAACTACAAATCTCGAGTCCTGATTTAAATATGGAAATCATGAGACTGCAAAAAGCGGCACGTATTGCTGTTTATACTCCTTCAAAAATCAGTGATTCATCATTTGAAGATACCGATGCTGTTTTGCTGGTGCTGAAATACGCCGAAATACCATTTGAGGTAGTATATGATGAAGAAATTCTACGTGGCGACCTCAATAAGTATGATTGGCTACACCTGCATCATGAAGATTTTACAGGGCAATTTGGTCGAAATATGCGTCGAATGAGCTACAAAGACATGAAAGCTCAAGAAGAGATTGCCCAACGTTTTAAATACAATAAGATCTCTGCACTCAAACTTGATGTTGCCAAAACGATTAAAGCCTATTGTATGGGCGGGGGATTTTTGTTTGCGATGTGTTCGGGTGCAGAAACACTTGATATCGCTCTTTCTGCCGAGGGAGTTGATATTGTAAGTAGTCGTTTCGATGGTGATAATATTGACAATAAGGCTCAAGAAAGGCTCGATTTTAATAAAACTTTTGCATTTCAAGGCTTTACTTTATACCTGAACGATAGCGAAGGTTACGGCTATAATTCGATGTCATTTTCTGATATAAACACTTCAAATGGTAGATTTAATGAGGAAATTAAGAGTAACTTCAACCTATTCGATTTTTCAGCTAAGTGGGATTTTATTCCAGCTATGTTGGTGCAAAATCACGAGCATTTAATTCGAGAGTTTATGGGGCAAACAACTGCTTTTAATAAAAAAACAGTCAAATCAAACGTATTGGTTATGGGTGAAAGTGAGGAATCTTACCGATACATTTATGGTGAACTTGGGCTTGGTCAATGGGTATTTTATGGCGGACACGACCCCGAAGGGCGTCGAGGCTTTCATCGAACACCCACTGACTTAAATCTTTTTCCACATTCGCCAGGGTATCGCCTTATTTTAAACAATGTACTATTCCCTTCGGCTAAAAAGAAAAAAAGAAAGACATAGGATTTTACCACCGAGGCAGAGAAAGCACGGAGGAAGTTTTATTTACAACGATAAAATTTCCTCCCAAATGTTTTTTAAAACTGGGATACCGTTAATTTTATTTTTTTCTCTCGTATTTAGTACCCGCTCGCCTGGGTATGTGATTTTCTTGGAATCATCAATAGGAATTGATTGATGATAATCTTCGATGATTCGTTCGACAGCCGACGAAATTGTCGAATTATTGCCTAATTTTGAAATATCAATAGCAATATAAACCTGCGAAAGTCTGTATTCGACTTCTTCCTTGCTGATTTGGTGTGAAGAAAGTCCACCTGAAAGCACCACTGACAGAATATCAAGTAAAAGCGAAAGCCCCGCTCCTTTCCAATATCCAACTGGCATCGAACGCCAAGATTTCAGAATTGCATTTGGGTCATCCGAGATATTTCCATCGCTATCATAGCCACCTGCAACTGCTAATTTTTCGCCTTTCATTGCAGCCAATTCCATTGCCCCAAACGAATACTGTGACATAGCCATGTCCAAGACAATTGCTTCATTTTCAAAAGGCAATGCCAGCACCAAAGGATTATTTCCCAACTTGGCATCAGTGGCTCCCCAAGCAGGCATATTGGCTATTGTATTCGTCCAACCAATAAAAACAAAACCTGCTTTGGCGGCTTGCCAACCGTAAGTTCCGCCACGCATCCAATGGTTTGTATTTGATAAACCCACACAACCAATGCCGTGTTCTTTTGCCAACCTCATGGCCGTATCGGTTGCATGTATGGCATTTAATGGGCCGGGACCGAGATTACCATCCCATTGCTCAATTCCACCGAATTTTGAAACTAAACTTGGCTCGGCATCTGGCTTCACAAAACCGCCTTTCAGATATTTTATAAATCTCGGAAAACGATTTACCCCATGCGTATAGATTCCATCAAGGCTATTGATTGTGAAAATTTCGGCACAAATTTTTGCTTTATTTTCACTTAAACCATTATTCAACAATATACCCTCAAAGGTAGATTGCATGATGGATTTTGAAATAATCAGTGTATTACTCTCTACTGTCATCGTTTGTTTTTCAAGATTATGTTAAAAAAATAGCATTGCAAGGTAAACAAAATTTGAATATTTTCTTCACACAAAAATCAGACGTTTTGATATATAAAAGCTTTACCCAAATTATATTTGTTTAATTTTAAAACAAATAAGTTAAACAAAAACTTATAAATAAGTAAGTTAATAAATTAACAGTTTAAATTTAACTTATGAACAACTGACTTAACTAACTTATATTAAACTACTTATAAATTATTGTTAAAATTTTAATTCCAATATTTAATTTATCTTGTTAGTCTAGTCATCAAGTATAATATTTAAACATTTAAATTTAAGCAGGTGTGGCGTTCCGCATCAAAAATTCAATGAAAAAATTAGTATTAGTATTCGTTTCGGCAATTATCTCATTAAGTACTTTCGCACAAAAATCAGACATTGTTGACCTAGCAGTAGGTTCAAAAGACCACTCAACGCTTGTTGCAGCAGTAAAAGCAGCGGGTTTAGTGGAAACACTCAAAAGTACTGGCCCTTTTACAGTTTTTGCTCCAACCAATGCTGCTTTCGAAAAATTACCGGCAGGAACAGTTGAGACTTTGGTAAAACCAGAAAATAAAGCCACTTTGACAGCAATCTTGACTTACCACGTTGTAGCAGGAAAATTTAGTGCTACCGACGTCGTAGCAGCAATCAAAGCGGGAAATGGAACAGCAACTTTAACAACAGTACAAGGTGGAAAATTGAAGGCCTCTTTGAAAGGTTCAAGCGTTATTTTGACTGACGAAAAAGGCGGAATTTCTACTGTAATAGTTGCTGACCTAAATGCAATTAATGGTGTAATTCACGTAATTGACACAGTTGTTTTACCAAAGTAATTTGTTGATGAGTCGTTAAGGAAAAAGCCAATTGTGCGAAACTGCATGATTGGCTTTTTTAATTTTTCCGATGTTGATAATTGCAATTATAAATCGACGTAATTGGCATCCCTACCAAATTTGAATATAACAATATAGGGTCATTTTTAAAGTTATTTAAAACACAAAAAAACCTCAGATTGCTCTGAGGTTTTTGTGGCTCAATCTATAAAGTTGGGGGATTAGGCATAAATTTTTGATAGCCTAAAGAGAAAAAAGTTAACATTTCGTACCCCTCTAAACTGATTTCTAAAAGCCTTTATCTTAGCATTGAAGGATTCAGCAGAGGCATTTGTACTTCTATTGTCAAAGAAATTCAAAATTTTCTCATAATTATTCTCAATGGTTTTGGCAATGGTACTGAACGATTTGAACGAAGCTTTTTCTACGTCATTGTACCAAAGAGCCAACTTTTTAAAGGCAACAATTCTTTCTTTGGAATGGGTAAAAATATCAGATAGTTGTCTGCTAAGTTGATAGGCTTGTTGTAAATCAGGATATAATCGAAATAAAATTTCTGCCCTGTGTACTTGCGAAACTGACCAATCTTGCTGTTTTTTGAAGACTAAATAACGACTGCGAGCAAGCAATTGCTTCAAAGTATCCCCATTTTCCAATACATCAGCCACAAAAGGTTTTTTTGCTTCTTTAGCTAATTCCATTTCTTTATTTTCTTGCTCAATAGCTTGCCATCGGTGGTCAATCCTGATTTGCTGAACAGCATCACTGGCAAGTTGTTGAACATGAAAGCGGTCGGCAACCATTTTGGCTTTTGGAAAACTTTTCTTTACAATTCTTTCCATCGTAGGAGCTAAATCCAAAGTTACTTCCTTTACCTTTTTTCTAACAGATTCTGACATTTTCATCAAAATATCAATTACTTTATCACTTTCCGTACCTTTTATCATAGCTATCAAAGCTCCTTTGCGACCTTTGGCAGATTTATTGGTGAGAATTGTGTAGAGTTCGCCCTGTGATAAACTTGTTTCGTCAATTGACAAATACTCGCCCATATTCTCTGGAAATAATAGCCAATCTTCTGCATGGTCTGCTTCTTTCCAACTACTAAAACCACTCAGATGTGCGGCATACTGTTCTTGCAGTTTTTTACCATCTAATCCATAGATTTCTCCTAATGTTTTACAACTAATAGGGGTATTATCTAAGAATTCCTTTTAAAAAAGCGGCGAACTCCTTCGTCATACGTGTGCCATTTGCCACTAATTCCCAGTTTCGATAAACTATTTTGCCTGTATTTTCATTCAACCATTTCCTGCGTTTAATTTTTAAATAACACGCTTTGCCTCGAAGTGGAAAATCTCGAACTGTTTCTTCATCAAAGAACCCCTTAGATTGTAGTTTTTGACCCGTGTATTCTTTGGGGTGGATATTCTTTTCAGATAAATAAAAAGTGTAAGAATCACTCGTTTTCTGGGCATCGGTGAGTTCAAAATATTCCAGTAATTCTTCGGGTAGTATGAATTGTAGTAGGTTCGTTTCCAAGTCATTATTTTTGTGCAAAATAAATGATTTTTTAACTTTCCCCCAACTTTACAGATTGACCCGTTTTTGTCGGGGTGAACTCGGCGTCCCCGCCAGATTCAAACTGACAATCTCTGCTCAATTAAAAATTCTTTAAAACAAAAAAACCTCAGATTGCTCTGAGGTTTTTGTCGGGGTGGCCAGATTCGAACTGACGACCTTCTGCTCCCAAAGCAGACGCGATACCGGGCTACGCTACACCCCGAGGTGCTAATTGGGAGTGCAAAAGTACAAATTCTTTTTGGTAATTCAAACTTTGCACCGAAAACTTTTAAAAGTTTTTTTTGCGGAGAGAGAGGGATTCGAACCCTCGGTACCCTTATGAGGTACGGCAGTTTAGCAAACGGCTACTTTCGGCCTCTCAGTCATCTCTCCTTTACCCCTTTGGGAGTGCAAATATAAAACACTGTTTTTAATTTTTTATAAATCTGATGCCAAAATTTCTAAAAAAAATTTATTTTTCCGCTAAACTATTGTCTTTCAAGCATTTAGATTAAGGTCTATATTTGGCTTCAAAAAAATAATTGTGTTTTTTAAAACGTTTTTCACCATAAACTAAGGTAAATTATTGTTTTGAGTATATTGAAGTAACATTATCGTTTTTACATCTTTTATTTCGCCTGATCTTATCATCTCAATTGCTATCCTGAAATCAATTTCCAGTACATCAACATTTTCTTGTTCGTCTGCCGCTCCATCTTCTACGTTTACTTTCAAGACTTTATGTGATTTTTAACCACTCGCTCGAATTCTTAAATTTTCTTAAAATTTTTTCTAGCAATTAAAATATTGATACTTTCGTATCGTTTTTAACTAAATTCTTAGTTCACTTTCCTTTACACCATATCCATCAAACACAATTATGAAAAAGCCTTTACCCTCTTCCCATTCCATTTTTCACTTGTTTTTTCTTCATTCTATTGTTTTTCCACGCCTTATTGATTTATAAAAAATATCTCGTCACAAATCCTCATCGTTTAAGCACATTTCTATTTTCTAAATTGGCGTTTACAATAGTTGTATAAAAAATTCACGAATCTCTTAGTTAATTTTTTAGCCAACCAAGTAAGTACTACTCATTAATAAACAGTTTCCACTATCAAAATCAAAAACACTTTTTATGAAAAAAGCTATTATTAACACTCAGGCAATACTTTGCCTTTTACTACTTGCTTGCGAGGCTGTACTTGCACAAACTCCAGCTCGAATCAACATCAAAGGTACGGCCATTGATTCGAGCAATGCCGAAATGCCCTTCGCAACTGTTATGCTATTGACTCCAAAGGACTCTACGCTCGTTAATTTTGGTAGAACGGACGAAAAAGGGGATTTTGAGTTCAAAAACGTAAAAAACCTTAATTATTTATTAAAAATTTCGTCGGTAGGATATTTGCCTTTTCAGGAAGAGATAAAACCAAGCGATAAAGCTATCAATGATTTGGGGAATCTGAAACTCAAACCGATTGCCAAAGAATTGATGGAAGTTGTCATCAGAACCGCACGTGCTCCGCTGAGTATCAAAGGCGATACGATTGAATATAATGCCGCCTCTTTTAAAGTACCACCAGGCTCTACTGTGGAAGATTTACTTCGAAAACTTCCAGGTGTTCAGATTGACCAAGAGGGAAATATCAAGGCTCAAGGGCAAGACGTAAAGAAAGTAACCATTGATGGGAAACAGTTTTTTGGAAGTGACCCTAAATTAGCAACAAAAAATCTTCCTGCTGAAGCAATTACTAAGATTCAGGTTTTTAATGACAAAACTGAGCAGTCGAAAGTAACAGGTATTGATGATGGAAAAAAAGAAAAAACCATGAATCTGGAGCTAAAGGAAAGTTTCAAAAAAGGTGGTTTTGGTAAAGCAACGGTTGGTGCTGGAACCGACCAAAGAGCAGAGTTTAAAGGTAACTACAATAAATTTGACACTAAACAGCAATTTGCTTTTATTGGTAATATGAATAATACAAATCAAGGTGGAATTTCGTGGGATGATTATCAAGATTTTAAGGGCAGCAGTGCCTTTAACTGGGGCGATGATGCTGACTTTGGTTTCAGTAGCGGACGAAGATTTATCTATTTTGGTGACGAAGACGAAGGCGTGAGTATTTCGCCGGGTGGTGGTGGCAATCGTAATCGTGGTTTTTCGTCTAATGGTTCGGCTGGCCTTAACTATAACTACGACACTAAAAAAACTAAGTTTACCTCAAGCTACTATTATAACCAAGTTCGTAGTATAATGGAATCATATGCGTTTCGTAGAACTTTCTTACAAAACAATGAATCCTTTGACACGAAAGATACAAGCAATAGAACGAGTTTTAATGGAAATCATCGAGTAAATCTAAGATTCCAGAAGGAAATCGACTCGCTCAATACCTTGATTGTTATCAGCAATAGCCGCTTTACGGATGCAAACGATACTTATGGAAGTAAGCAATTTTTTTATAAAAATAATCTATTCAGAAATGGTACTGAAATTGATAATAGTGGTGGCAAAAACTCTTTCGGAACGGTAAACTCGGCTATTTATCGCCATAAATTCAAGAAAAAAGGCAGAAGTTTTGCTATAAGTGCTGGCTATAATATGAATCAAGGTGATGCCAACGCTCGACAAGTTGCATTGAATAATTTCTTGAATGCAACAAGCGTCAATGACGCCATAAAGAATATTCGTCAGCTCAATACTACCAATAGCACAACAAATTTGTATAAAGGAAGCTTATTATTTGTTGAGCCATTAAATAAGAAATTTTTCTTAGAAACATTCTATAATACAAGTTTGCAGAATAGTAAGGTAAACCGTGATGTGGACAGTATTTATATTAAAAATGAAAAAGAGGCTTATAGCATCGTGAACGAATTGAGTAGAAATTATTTGAATGAAATCACCTACAATCGTGTTGGAACAAGCTTGCGATATTCATCAAAAGGCTTGAATCTTTCAGGAGGATTGGCTTGGCAACACTATAACCTAAAGGGTGAATTTATCAATAATAAACTCACGCAAAAAAAAGGAATAGTAAGTAGGAATTTTTCGGCATTTGCCCCAAATGTTTCACTTAATTATGATTTGAAAAACAATCGCTATTTGTATGCAGGATATAATGCAGGTGTCCAAGAACCCAACATTCGAGACTTACAACCAATTGTAGATAATAGTAATCCACGTTATATTTCGGAGGGAAATCCAGACCTTTTGCCGCAAGTAACCAAAACTGTTAATGGTGGTTTCAATAAGTTTGACCCTGCAACATTTATTAATTTATATATCAATTTCAACTTTGATTCGTACACCAATCAAGTTGTTTATAATCAAACAGTTGATGATAATTTTATTACTCGCACAAAGCCTGTTAATATCTCAGGAGGTTGGTCGGCTGGGCCTTATTTGGGTTTTGGTTTTCCTTTGAAAAAAACAAAGGCAACAATGAATGTCAATAGTAGTGTTTTTTATAGCAAAAACTTATCGTATATCAACGGTATTTTGAATAATACCAATAACGATAATTATAATATCGGAGTCAGACTCGACCTCACTCCGCTTGATTGGTTTACGTTTTATGCAAATGCTAATTTTGGCATCAGTAATACAAAATATTCGATTAATTCTGAGCAAAATCAGCAGGTGTTCAATCATAACTTTGGTGGCGACATGAACATTAAATTTCCGAAAGGAATTTATTTCAATACTAAATTTAATTATCGAGTTTATAAAAACGAGCGTTTTGGTTTCGACCAAAAGATTCCATTGATGAATATGTCAGTCTATACAGTGGTAGGCAAAGCCCAAAAAGCAGAGATTCGTTTTACGGCTTATGATATTTTTAAGCGTAACCTTGGCATCACGCAATCGGCCAATCAAAACTTTGTTTCACAAGAGCGTGTTCAGACGCTTTCAAGATATTTTATGTTGAGCTTTACGTATAATATGAGAGGTGTAAAAGCCCAAATTCGTAAACGTAATTCGTGGGATTGATTCAATTATCATAATTAGCATATTATTACTAAAGGGCAATTTGCCACCAAAATTCAAGACAGATGAAAAAATACAGTATTCTATATGCAAGCATTTTGTTGTTTGTGTCTTCGCTTACGTTTGCTCAAAAAGATGAGGGCATCATCAATTTCGAGCGAGTGGTGCATTACCCTAAAATCATTGCCCGCTTGCCTTATTTGAGTCAAGAAGAAAAAGACCGTGTAAAACTCACATGGGGTAGCGATGACGAATGGAAAGGAAAAATGAAACTCGTTTTTAGTCCAACCAAAAGCTTATATACTTACCTCAACGACCAAGGCGAAAGCGAAGATGGCACTTGGGCTTGGCGAAACGATGAATTGATTATTACCAGAGATTTTGAGAAAGAAAAGAAAACTGAAGTAATAGAAATGCTCGGCAAAACCTACATTGTGGACGATTCGCTACACACTCCAAAATGGAAAGTGATGAATCAGATTAAGGACGTGGCTGGCTATATTTGTATGAAAGCAGTTTCAGAAGATTCGATAAAAAAACAGAAAATTACGGCATGGTTTGCGGGGGATATTCCTGTGCCAGCTGGCCCTGAGCGTTATTTTGGCCTTCCCGGTATCATTTTAGAGTTAGATATTAATGAAGGAGATGTAGTGATTACGGCAACAAAAGTTGAGTTCAAAAAATTGGATAAAGAATTGATTATGCCAAAAACGAAAGGTAAAAAAATTAATGATGCCGATTACGATTCCTTGCTTCGTAATCACCTAAAAGATAGCATTAAATCGCAACGAAATCCTTATTGGGCAATTAGATATTGAAACATAGATTTGATAAAAAAATCACAAACCTCGTTTTTGACTTGGTTTGTGATTAACAATGATGATTGAAACTATCAACCTACTGTTTTTCAGTCACAGAATTAAAATTCTTTTGAGTACATTGGGTACTACTATGAAGTTTTTCGGCAAAAGTCAAATTATTTTTCCTCAAACCTATTCGAATAAGACTCATCAATAACTTTGATAAATATTATCAATTCATTAGTTTATATTATTAAAGTTGCGGCAACATTTTTAATATTGGATCGTAATATATTTTGCTAAAAAGTCCAGACTTGAGATTTACCATTTGACTCAACGGCTTTTAGTAAAATTATATCTAGTAAGTTTTTTTAAAATTCAGGATAATCTTAATGTTCTATTTTATAGGTACAAAGATAATAATAGCGAACCTTCTCGAATTCTGTACTCGCTTCTTGCTTCTTCTTACTACTTACTGTTCAGTTTTTAGAAATTTTAAAGTCATTCATTGAGATAAGCCCCTTTTCTGTACAGACTCCTCTCAGGTATACCTCTAAAGTATTTTGCATCAAAATAATTGGAGAATAATTTAGCTGTTTCAATTTACTATTGCGAGTGATACTAACATATAAAACCATCATGGTTTCTAAAAAGATATCAAGTTTAATATCTCTTATAAAAAAACCTTCTTCTAATCCCTCGACAATTATGTTATTCAATTTATCTCTACCTTTTGATGAGAAATTTTCTATGATTAAATCTTGTAATTGTGGATAGTAGAAATTTAAATCATAATAGAATGTATGATTTATACCAAAATCAATATTAAATAACTCGTAATAAAACAATAGAATACCAGCCACTGGATTTGAAACCGTTTTTTCTAAAAGCGTAAATCTTTCAGCCAATTCGGTATAATGCAAAAATAAACACTGCTTTAGGAGGTCTTCTTTATCTGCAAAATATTTATAAACTGTTTTGGAGGAAAGTCCTAAAGGCTCAATAAGCTTTTGAATAGTCATTTGCTTAATACCATGTTCCAAAAACTGCTTCAACGAAACTTCAATGATTCTATCTTTTTGAGTCATTTTTTTATATCTATTACAAATAAAACTGTTTTATTTTACAATGGAAAATATTTTTTAAAAAATATTTTCCATTGTAGGTTTTGTACTTTTTGATAAACATATTTTTTACACAGAATATTTTAGATACTAAATAAATAAGTATATTTACTTAGATACTGCCGCACCAATAATCGACAAAAACACCTTAATTTTTTTGTTGATAATCAAGCTTTTATTGATATGTCGAACCGTCGCTTTTCTCGAATCTCTGTGGCGAACCGCATGCCTTTTGTTTCAGTAGTAAGTTGTTTTAGGTTTTATCATTTGGGATTTAATTTTTGAGTAAAAATTGAATTCACCTAAACAAAAAAATACCACACCCATTAATCACTGGTATCAAGGTGTGGCACTGGGTTTTTATATTTTCCTATTTTAGCTTAAACACAATCGCACCTAATGGAGGAAGTGTCAGTTCGATAGAATTTTCTTTTCCGTGAGCAGCAATTGCTTGGGTGTGTACTTCACCGTTCAAGGCTCCACTTCCCCAATACTCTTGCTTATCGCTATTGAAAACCTCTACATAAGTCCCTGCGGCAGGTATTCCGATTCGGTAGTTTGAGTGCGGAACAGGTGTAAAGTTTAGCACAACAAACAAGTTTTCTTTTTCGTTGAAACCTTTTCGTGCGTACACAATCACGGCGTTTTCGCGGTCGCTTGTATCAATCCATTCAAAACCTTCTGGACTAAATTGCTTATCAAATAAAGCACCTTCTGTGCGATAAAGACTATTCAAACCTTTTACGCACTCTTTTATTCCATTGTTTGGTTGGTTTCCGAGTAAATGCCAGTCGAGACTTTTCTCAAAGTTCCATTCAGCAAATTGTGCAAATTCACAACCCATGAAAAGCAATTTCGTTCCTGGATGCGTAAACATATAGGTGAACATCAAACGCAAATTGGCAAATTTACGCCATTCATCGCCTGGCATTTTTTCTATTAATGATCCTTTTCCATAAACAACTTCATCATGCGAAAATGGTAACATAAAGTTTTCAGAAAAAGCATAAACCAAACTGAATGTAATATCATTTTGGTGCCATTTGCGGTACATTGGGTCTTTTGCAAAATAGCGAAGGGTGTCATTCATCCAACCCATCATCCACTTCATACCAAAGCCAAGCCCACCAGTGTAAACTGGGCGAGAAACTCCTGGAAACGCCGTAGATTCTTCGGCAATCGTCTGAGTATCAGGAAATGAGCGATATATTTCTTCGTTCAACTCTTTAAACAATGAAATCACTTCAAGGTTTTCACGACCACCAAAAACATTTGGCAACCACTCACCCGCATTACGAGAATAATCACGGTAGAGCATTGAAGCAACGGCATCTACCCGTAAACCATCAACATGGAAACGGTCGAGCCAAAATATAGCATTACTTATCAAAAACGAACGTACTTCATAGCGACCGTAATTAAAAATATAACTTTTCCAGTCGGGATGATAACCTTCTCGTGGGTCTTGATGTTCGTAAAGAGCAGTACCATCAAATTGGAATAAACCGTGAGCATCGCCTGGGTAGTGAGATGGCACCCAATCGAGTATGACACCAATACCGTTGATGTGTAGCTGCTCAATCAAATACATAAATTCTTGAGGCGTGCCAAAACGGCTACTCGCAGCAAAATATCCCGTAATTTGATAACCCCACGATGGCTCGTATGGATGCTCCATGATTGGCATAAACTCTACGTGGGTAAAGCCCATTTCTTTTACATAAGGCACAAGCGTATCAGCAATTTCGCCGTAGCTCAAACATCTTTCTGGGTTTGATGGGTCACGTTTCCACGAACCACAGTGCAACTCATAAATCGAAGTTGGAGCGTTGAGATTATTGGCCGCACGGCGGGTTTTCATCCAATTTTGGTCTTTCCACTCGTACCATGTATCCCAAACTATTGAAGCAGTTTTGGGCGGATGTTCCCAACGTAACGCGTACGGGTCGCCTTTTTCTATATCTGCACCCGTATTTGAGGCAATAAAATATTTATAAACTGCTCCATTTCCTACATTCGGAATCCAACCTTCCCAAATACCCGAACCGTCCCAACGAAGGTTAAGTGGATGTTCGGCTCGATTCCAGCCATTGAACTCACCAATAACTGAAACATATTTGGCATTTGGAGCCCAAACGGCAAATAGAGTTCCTGTAACTCCATGATTTTGAACCACGTGAGAGCCCAATTTTTCGTATAATCTAAAATGTTTTCCTGAACGAAAAAGAGAAATATCAAAATCTGTGAGTAAGCTGAAAGCCTCAACGGAGTGGTGTTCGGTATTGTTAATATTTGAAGTAAGTATAACTTCTTGGGATTCAATTTTTGCAATATCTTGTTCTGAACTTATAATCTTTTCTTTTTTTGTAGAAACTGCTTTCTTTGTCATGAGGTTGAATATTAAACAAGATTAGGTATTTGTTTGTAAAAATAGTTTTTAAAAATTGAAAAGCAAAAAATGGTTTATATTTGGGGGTAGAAATTATTGTTGATTATCAATGAGGTTAATTAGACACTATATTTTCTCTTCCATTTTTCAAGAATAAGAAATTTTAATCGTGGCTCTTTTTAAAGCGATTATTTATTTATATGAAATTCTTTCATTCGCAAACTAAACTATGTCAGCCCCACTCGCCGAAAGATTACGCCCAAAGAAATTAGAAGAATATATTGGGCAAGAACATATTTTAGGAAAAAACAAACCTCTTCGTACTGCCATTGAGGCTAACCTTGTGCCGTCGATGATTTTGTGGGGGCCACCTGGTACCGGCAAAACTACGCTCGCATTGCTCATTGCTGAAGCTACCAAACGCCAGTTTCAGCAACTTAATGCTGTGAGTTCGGGTGTAAAAGAATTGCGTGAGGTTATCAGCAAAGCTTCCGGTCTCTTCCCTCCTATTGTATTTATCGACGAAATTCATCGTTATAATAAATCTCAACAAGATTCATTGCTGACGGCCGTCGAAAAAGGTCATATTACCCTCATTGGAGCAACGACCGAAAATCCTTCTTTTGAATTAAATAGTGCAGTACTTTCTCGGTGTCAGGTTTATATTTTAGAGGCTTTTGGCGAAAAAGAACTGAAAGAACTAACTGATAGGGCTTTGCGAGAAGATGTAATTTTAAGAGAAAAAAACATCAAAATAGAATCGTATGATGCACTCATGCGGGTTTCTGGAGGTGATGGACGAAAATTGCTAAATCTTTTGGAATTGATTACATTTTCATATCCACCAAATGCCCCAATAATCATAAATGATGATTTAGTTGAAGAGGTTGCCCAACGAAATATTGCCCGCTACGACAAATCGGGAGAACAGCATTATGATATTATTTCGGCATTTATCAAATCGTTGCGTGGCTCTGACCCAAACGCTGCACTTTATTGGATGGCACGAATGATAGTTGCAGGCGAAGACCCCGAATTTATTGCCAGAAGAATGTTGATTTTGGCCTCAGAAGATATTGGCAATGCCAATCCAACAGCCGTAATTATGGCCAATAATTGTATGCAAGCTGTGAAAGTAATTGGTTATCCCGAATGTAGAATTATTCTTTCACAAACTGCGATTTATTTGGCTACTTCTCCTAAATCAAATGCCTCATATATGGCCATTGAAGAAGCAATGGCTTTGGCAGAAAAAAGTTCTCATTTGTCAGTTCCGCTGGCTCTCCGAAATGCTCCAACTAAACTAATGAAACAGATTGGCTACGGCAAGAACTACCAGTATTCACACAATTACGAAGGAAATTTTGCCAAACAGAACTTTTTGCCCGATGAACTAAAAGGTACAAAACTTTACGAACCAAGCAATAATGCCCGTGAAAATGAAATCAGAAAGCAACTGCAAACTTGGTGGAATGAATGGTATGGGTATTAATTTAAAACTGAACTCTTCCTCAATACCATTTCCGTAGAAATCTTTACAGTAAGAAATTGCTCAATATTTTGTGACTTTCTTTCTATCGAATCTAATAATAATTCGGCTGCAGTTTGACCTATTTCGAAGGCGGGTTGAACGATCGTACTTAATGATGGTGCTAATAAGTGAGCAACTTTTAGATTAGTAAAACCAATGAAAGAAAGTTGCTCAGGAATCAAAATGCCTTGTTCTTTAATAGCAGAAAAACAATCTAAAGCTAATCTATCACTCGTAGTAAAAATAGCATCGGGCTTTTGATTTTTAATTAAATCTTCAACCAGTATTTTTGCTTCTTCCGCTCCAAAACCGCAATATTTCACTAACGATTCATCATATAAAATACCGTATTTTTCGAGAGCGGCATTATAGCCTGCCAAACGCTCTTTAGTAATGGATAGCAATGAAGGGCTTGTGATATGAGCAATCCGACGACGACCTGATACAATCAAATGCTCGGTTGCTTTAAATGCCCCATCAAAATTATCAGCAACCACTTTATGGGCTTCGATTTTATCTGAAACTCTATCAAATAACACTAAAGGTAGCTTTTTTTGTTGAATCTCTTGCAAGTGCGTGACATCGTTCGTTTGGCCAGAAAGAGAAATCAACAATCCATCAACTTTTCGAGCAATGATGTGCTGAATGTTTGTTACTTCACGTTGATATGACTCATGACTCTGAAAAATAACTACATGATAACCTCGTTTATTGGCCACCTCTTCAATTCCGTTGATAGCTTGTGAAAAAAAATGATTGGCAATTTCGGGTACAATTACACCGATAGCTCGGCTCTTATTTTCTTTCAAACTAAGTGCAATCGGATTAGGCGAATAATTGACTTTTTCAGCAAAATTCATCACCAATCGCTTCGTTTCGGCGTTGATTTCATAACTGCCTCGCAAAGCCCTCGATACAGTCGAAGTAGAAAGGTTTAAGGCTTTTGCAATATCTTTTATCGTAACTGTCTCCAATCTCCTTTTCTTATTAAAGTACAATTTTTCCCATTCCACTTCCTATACAAAATACACATAAAAATAAACGATTTAAACCAAACATCAAATTATATTTGAAGGAGAATTATTCAAAAGTAGATAATGGCAACGTTCCCGATAACGATTGCATAAAGATAGTAAGAAAAATACTTGTTAATAAAATATTCTTGTTGCATATTAGAATAATCTAATATAGATAACAATAAATTTTAAAAGGAGTTTTTCAAGGAATTTTACATTTTTGAGTCAATATTATTAAAAAAATAAAACATTAAATGTTTAGCTTAAAAGGAAAAATAGCACTCGTAACAGGCTGCAGTAAGGGCATTGGAAAAGCTATCGCTATTGGGTTGGCCGAAGCTGGTGCCAACATCATTGGGGTTTCGGCAAGTATAGAGCTAAATGGTAGCCAAGTAGAAAAAGAAGTAACAGCACTTGGACGAACCTTCAAAGCCTATCAGGCTGATTTTAGCGACCGTGAAAGCCTCAAGGTATTTATCGGAAAAGTGAAAAATGATTTTCCTAAAATTGACATTCTGATTAATAACGCTGGCACAATTATGCGTATGCCAGCCGCCGAGCATCCTGACGAGTATTGGGATAGAGTAATGGCCATTAATCTTGATTCACAGTTTATTTTGGCTCGTGAAATAGGGCGAGAGATGATTGCACGTGGCTCAGGAAAAATCATTTTCACGGCATCCTTACTAACTTTTCAAGGTGGAATCAATGTACCTGGCTACGCAGCCAGCAAAGGGGCAATTGGAAGTTTAGTAAAAGCTTTGGCCAACGAATGGGCAGGAAAAGGCGTAAACGTCAATGCAATTGCTCCAGGCTACATTGCCACTGACAATACAGAAGCACTCAGAAATGACCCTGAACGCAGTTCTTCGATTTTAGCAAGAATCCCAGCTGGACGTTGGGGCGAAACACAAGATTTCAAAGGTCCTGCAGTATTTTTGGCATCTGCGGCATCAGATTACGTTCACGGTACAATTTTGACCGTTGACGGCGGTTGGATGGGACGATAGTTATGAGTAATGAGTTTAAAATAATGAGCGAATGATTGCTCAATGCTAAGTTATTGATTTACTTAGTTGAAATATTAATCCAATTTTTAGATGCAAACAAGATACGAGAGTAGCCCAAAAGAAACGGCGGGTATGAATACTGCCGAATTACGTAATAATTTTTTAATGGAAACATTGTTTTCTGCTAATCAGATTCACCTAACTTATTCGCACTACGACCGCATGATTTTAGGTGGTGTAATGCCAACAACCGAAACCTTAACCTTGGGTATTTACGAAGATTTAAAGTCGGAATATTTTCTTGAAAGAAGAGAACTGGGTATCATCAATGTAGCAGGAGATGGAAAAATAATGGTTGATGGTCAAGAATATCTTGTAAACAAATTAGATTGTTTGTATGTAGGTCGAGGAGCAAAAAATATTATATTTAGTAGCATCAATGCCGAAAACTCGGCTAAATTCTTTGTTCTGTCTTGTCCAGCTCACAAAGAATATCCAACTCAGTCAATGACCAAAGATGCCTCTACGCCTGCCCAAATGGGAGCCATAGAAACAGCCAATCAGCGTACAATTTACAAATACATTCATCTTGATGGTATAAAAAGCTGTCAGTTGGTGATGGGGCTTACAGTTTTACAAAACGGAAGCGTTTGGAATACGATGCCATCACATACCCACGACCGAAGGATGGAAGTTTACTGCTACTTCGATGTACAAGAAGGGCAAGGCGTGCTGCACTTAATGGGCCAACCACAAGAAACTCGTCACTTATGGGTGAACAATCATCAAGCCATCATTTCTCCTCCGTGGTCGATTCACTCAGGATGTGGCACTACAAACTATTCGTTCATCTGGGGTATGGCTGGAGAAAATCAGTCATTCGCTGATATGGATTTTGTAGCGATTAATGAATTAAAATAAGCTACTTTTTATTGAGCATACATTTATTTATTGGTGATTTTGTTAGATTTTAAGTGAAAATTTCAAGCAAAATCTATAACAGTAATTTAAGAATAATCGAAATATTTGCAATAAGCTAAATGGCTGTCTATAAGCTTATTACAAAAATATGAACCTGGCGAGTATTGTCCCTATACTACTTAATAAATCTAATTTTTTCGAATGAAAAATAAAACACTATACCGATTATTGCTATTAACTGCCTTATTTTGGGTAAATTCGGCGTTTATTCCAACAGAAGAAAAGCCCCGTATTTTCTTGATTGGCGACTCGACTTGTGCCAACAAAAACCCTTATGATGCCCCCGAAACTGGCTGGGGACAAGTGTTGCCCGAACTATTTAGTACTGCAGTTGAAATTCAAAATCATGCAGTCAATGGTCGCAGTACAAGAAGTTTCCGCAATCAAGGACTTTGGAAAAAAGTATATGACCAACTCCACAAAGGCGACTACGTTTTTATTCAGTTCGGTCATAATGACCAAAAAGAATCAGACACTACTCGATACGCAGCAGCACAGACTGATTACCGCAAAAATTTGATTCGTTACATTGAAGAAACTCAAGCTAAAGGAGCAACACCAGTATTGTTCACTCCGGTGATGCGTAGAAAATTTGATGAGGACGGTAAGTTCGTTGACCAACACGGTGAATATCCAGTTGTGGTGCGTGAAATAGCCAAGCAATATAACATTACTTTGATAGATATGCACGCTTCAAGCCAAAAAGTGATTGAACAACATGGTGTTGAAGGTTCGAAGAAAATTTTCATGAATGTTGCGGCTGGCATATATGCGAAATTCCCTAAAGGTATCGAGGATAATACGCATTTTACCGCTTACGGGGCAAGATTGATGGCAAATTTGGCCGCTGATGGCCTTGTGATTAGTGGAAATCCATTAAGAAACTTCTTGAAAAAGACCGAATTTAATGACAAATACGCCTACGAATTACCGCTTACTTACCGTCCAGTTTTCAGAAAAGATACTTTCAATATTGTACGATATGGAGCAAAAGCCGATGGGTTGATGGTAAATACAAAAGCTATCAATCAAGCAATTGAACTTTGTAATGCAGCAGGTGGCGGAACGGTTTTCGTACCAAAAGGCCTTTGGGTAACTGGCCCAATTGTATTAAAAAACAATGTAAACCTCCACCTCGAAAAAGGTGCTTTATTGCAATTCAGTAAAAACTACGATGACTACCCAATCGTACTCACAACTTGGGAAGGGCAAGATTCTTACCGTTGCCAAGCACCTATTTGGGGCGTTGATTTGGAAAACATTGCAATCACAGGCGAAGGTGTACTTGATGGTGGTGGTGATGTTTGGCGAGCTATCAAAAAAGAAAAACAAACAGCTGGACAATGGGCAAGTTTGATAAAATCGGGCGGTGTAACAGATGAAAAACAAAACAATTGGTATCCATCAGAAAAATCATTGAAAGGAAATCTGATTCCGAATGCAGGTAGAATCTTGAACGGCGTAAAACCAACTCCTGAAGAATTGGAATCGTATAAAGACTTTCTTCGTCCAAATATGTTGAGTCTGACTCGCTGCAAAAATATCATTATTGAAGGCGTAACTTTCCAAAACTCACCTGCTTGGACAATGCACCCGCTTCTTTGCGAACATATCTCTGTAAAAAACGTAACTGTGAAAAACTATTGGTACGCTCAAAACAGTGATGCTATTGATTTGGAATCGTGCCGAAATGGAGTTTTAGAAGGCTGTACTTTCGACACGGGTGATGATGGAATTACGATAAAATCGGGTCGTGACGAACAGGGCCGAAAACGTGGCATTCCGACCGAAAACTTTATTATTAAAGATTGTATCGTGTATCATGCACACGGTGGCTTTGTAATTGGCTCGGAAATGTCGGGCGGGGTGCGTAATATGTTTATTTCGGACTGCACTTTTATGGGTTCGGATGTAGGTTTACGTTTCAAAACTGCTCGTGGACGTGGTGGAGTTGTTGAAAATATTTACGTAAATAATATCAACATGACCGAAATTCCAGGTGAAGCCATTCTTTTCGATATGTATTATTCGGCAAAAGACCCCGTTCGTGCGGACGGAAAAGAAAACGAATTACCCACTATCAAAGCTGAGCCATTAAACGATGGCACGCCACAATTCAAGGAATTTTACATCAAAAACATTGTATGTAAAGGTGCCGAAACGGCAATTTTGATAAGAGGTTTACCAGAAATGGCCATCAAAAATATCAACATCGAAAACGCCATAATTGAGTCGAATAAAGGTTTGGTGTGTATAGAAGCGGAGAATATTTCTTTGAAAAACGTTACACTTTTGACCAACGATAAGACAGTTATGCAAATTCAAAATAGCAAAAAAATTGTGTTGGACAATATAAAATACGATGACCAAAAAGATGTGTTACTAAAAGTCATGGGCGATAAATCAGAAGGCGTAAGCCTTCTAAACACCGATACGAAAAAAGTCAAGAAAGATATTGAACTGGGTGTTGGTGTGAAAAGCAAAGTTGTGAGCAAAAAATAGATTTATTACTAATTCTTTATAAAAAAAACAATGGCTGCTTAGTGGTAGCCATTGTTTTTTAGTAAATCTTTACTCAGTCATAATTTCCAAGTTTTTAATTCTGGTCGGAAACCAAATTCTCATTTCTCCTTGCCCACGATTTGAGCGAGCGTAGTACGGAATCAAAACCAAGGGTTGAGTTTTGGTTGAAACTGATGAATTATTTTCAATACTCAAGACATTTGCTGAACCTTTGAGAGTCATAACTCCATTTAATAAATTTGTCTGAAATTCTGAGGAAAAATTCTGATTTTCGGGCACTACCAAGTTAGACGCAAGTCCGTTATTATCGACAAATTCGGCACAATAAACAATTGGTCCACGCTCTATGGCTATTTTACCGATATTGTCTTTTACTTTTTCGTTGGCCACAACTTGTTTCACTTTCATCGGCAATTTCATCATTACTTTATCGCCTTTTTTCCATGCTTTATCAATGATTGCGTAGCCATTTTCGATAGTATAATCAATCATCTGACCATTTACTTCGATTGAAGGTTTATCTGATATTTTATCTTTATAATGATACAAATCAGTCGGAAAAGCCTCATCTCTCGCCCAACCTGGTATTCTTACATGAAGCGGAAACTTCAAACCATTTTTATTAGCTGGGTCAACCGAAATTACGACCATCCCCTGCCACGGATATTCAGTATTTTGCGTTATCGTTACGCTTTCTTTGGGTAAAACATCCAATGTAGTTGTATTACTCATAAAAAGGTTTATAAACACCTGATTGTCTTTTTGAGCATACACATAACTCGGAATCGAAGGCATAAAACGGCAAATATTTGTCGGGCAACACGAACAACCAAACCAAGGAGATCGCTTGTTCTCTCCGCTCAATTTACCTTTTTGCATCGTATATTCCATCGGATTTTCATAGTTGAATGTTTTTCCATCAAGTCCAATACCACTGATAAGTCCATTATAAAGTGTACGCTCCAAAATATCAATATATTTTGAGTCGCCGTACATCATAAACATTCGGTGATTCCAGTAAACACTCGAAATGGCCGCACAGGTTTCGCAATAAGCCGCATGATTCGATAATTCATAATCAGGGCCAAAACCTTCCCAATTTCCTGCTTGTCCGAGCCCCCCTGTGATATACGTTTTTTTCGAGAAAGCATTGTCCCAAATTTTATTGAGCGAAGTCAGATACTCCAAATTATTAGTCATTGAAGCCACATCGGCCATTCCTGCATATAAATATCCTGCTCGAACTGAGTGTCCGAGTGCTTCAGTTTGCTGCGTTACAGGAATATTATCTTGCCAGTAAGCCCCTGTCTGCCAGACAGTTGCTTCTTTATCACCCGTTTTCTTTTCATATTTTCGTTGTCCTCGACAATCAATAAAAAATTTCGATAAATCAAGGTATTTCTGATTACCCGTTACTCGATATAGCTTTCCCAGTCCAATCTCAATAACTTGATGTCCAGGGGCAACAGCTTTTTTGTTTGGCCCAAAAACAGTCAGAAGATGGTCAGCATTTTTGATGGCAATATCCAACATATTACGCTTTTTTGTGGCTAAATAATGAGCAGTTGCTGCTTCGTAGAAATGCCCCATATTATAGAGTTCGTGGCTCAATTCATGTTCTTTTTCGTATCGAACTTTACCAATCCACGGGTGGGTTGTATCGCCCATTGTGCGGGTGGTGTAAAGATAGCCATCGGGTTCTTGGGCTTTGCCGATAAGTGTAATAAGCGAATCAAGATAAGTATCAAGTTTAGCATCGTACTTTACGTGCAGCGAGTAGGCCGCCCCTTCAATGATTTTATACACATCGGAATCATCAAAAGGATAAGTGGTGCAGAGTTTACCGGTATGGGCAACGGCCTGCTCAAAGTTTTTGATTCGACCTGTTTCTTTCGATTTCTGAAACGACCACGGAATCGTGACGGTACGGTTGATTTCAAGTTTTGGTAACCAAAAATTATCATTGAGTTTTACTTGCGTAAATGGTACTCCACGATAAGGGTAATCTTTTTGGACTTGTGCCATCAAGTCAAGAGATATTAAACAAAAGACGAGAAAAAAATAGCGTTTCATGCAGTTTAGGGTTTAATTTTTGCTAAAAATAAGAAAATTTTTCTCTTTATTTGCTCAAAAAATCTTCTAAAAATATGAAACCGAAAATTACGCTTGAATACTGCCCAAAATGTCATTGGCTATTACGTTCGGCATGGATGGCACAGGAATTATTGACAACATTTGAGGCAGAACTAGGCGAGGTAAGCCTTCGACCAAGTGAAATTGCAGGAAGCTTTAAAGTTTTGCTCAACGAAGAAATAATTTTCGACCGTAAGCGTGAAGGCCATTTTCCCGAAATAAAAGTATTGAAACAGTTGGTGCGAGATTTGGTCGCTCCTGAAAAATCATTGGGGCATAGTGATAGAAAAAAGATAGGAGATTAGATATTTTGGCATTTATAATCGAATCTCTTATCTCAAATCTAGTATTTACTTCATCGCTTTTATCCATTCTTTGATGAGTTCTACACCTTCTTTGTGTGTGGTTTTCCGACCTACTTCTGGCATCATGATTCCTGGATCGGTCGATTCCATTCGATAAACAATGATTGACTCATCTGGTTTTCCTCGAACAATATCATAATTTCTATTGCCCGAACCTCGCCCCGCTGCTACTGGAGTTTTCAAAATTCCGTAAGCAATTGGTTCGGTTTCATGGATGCTCAAATTCAAACCCGAAGTTTGGGCTGGACCTCCTTTGCGGTGGCAATGGGCACAATTAATATCCAACCAGATTCTGGCTCGTTCGTCAAGACTTCCACTTTCAGGTTTGTTCCAAACAGCAGCTTTTGGTACTGTTTCTATGGCTGGTAAGTTTGTTAAAATTCCTAATTTTTGCCAGTTAATCAATTGATTATCAGCACTTTTTATTGAATATTGCTCACCGCCCAATGAAGAATGAAAAACGCCATTGAGTTGCCTTGCCGAAGGCCCAATTGGCGACATTTTTTCATTTCGATTATGGCATCCTTTACATTGATTAATATTCGGTATGCCATACTCGTGTTTTTTCTTTTTACCGTTTACATCAATATAATTTACTTCCTTTGTATCGCCCGCTACTTCCAAATATGCCTCGGTTTGTTCATCATTCCAGACATAATCTAAAGCCTTCCATCCATCTTCTTCATGAATCAGTAGTCTAGTTTCGATGAGTTTTCTGCCTAATTCGGGTTTTCGGAAATCATTCGGATAATAAAAAGTTTTGATGATGGTTGAACCAACAGGAAAATCCAAAACTTCGGTAGCATTATACGCAACTGTCTGATTATCAGGCAGTTTAACAAAGCGAAGCTTTTCTGCATAATCACTGAACAAAGGTGTGTTTAATGAATAAGGAAGCACTCCCTTTGTTGGCTTTTGCTCCGAACCATTTCCCTCAAAAAACTGATAATCTGATAACTTCTCTTTAGGCATAATTGAATCATGATCAGACTTTTGATAAAAAGCCGATAAAGCAAAAATGCTAATGGAAATGAATAATAAAAATACTTTTTTCATCTATTTACAAACAACTTTACTCTTATCACGTGAAATATTCTTAAAATTATGCTCGATGTCCATGTTTGCAAAAGATTCGTTCTTGTTGTTTTTAATACAAATCACAGGGTTTGGATTTTTATCATCCACGATTCCGTCCCATAATATATGTGGAACATTTTTGCCAAAACGCAACTTGAATCGGTAAATTTGACCAAACCTTCCTCTGCCAGTTGCTTTTACTTTTTGACGCTCAAAATTATTGTCACGAATCGTAATCGCCTCCGAGTATGGATAATATTCTTTGTCTTTGATTTTATTTTCGGTCGTAAAATAACTAATGACGCCAACCCCCATTGATTTATTGTTAATTATCTGATTATCAAATATATCTACGTGATTTGCTGCTAAAATCAATACGCCTGTTCCGTCTGGAACTTTGGCAACTATATTGCCTTTTGGGGCAAAGTTCGGAAAATTATTATGGTGGATATTGTTTTTAAAAACTTTCGTATTGCCTCCTTTTTTCAAAATCAAGTCGGGTAAATCGAATACCAAAATACCACCTGTATTTTCGGTAGATTCGTTTTCATACACTTCGGCATTGATTGAGTTTTCGATCTCTATACCCGCCACATTATGATAAGCCCTTGATTTTCTGACGATTATATCCTTCGATTGTCCCACATATATGCCCGCATCCGACGCCCCGATTGCTTCACATCCCTCAATTAGAACTTTCTCGCATTGAACTGGGTATAGTCCGTAAGAACCATTGGTGGCTTTTGGTTCACCAAGCCATTCGGTTTTTATATTGCGAAATGTAATACCTGTCACGTTCATAGTTTTCACGGCATCGCCCTTAGAGTCCTGCACCGTCAGGTCTTCGATCGTAATATTTTCTGCGTTTGAAATCCTGATTCCTTCTGCCCCATCGGTTTGTCCTTTGAAGGATAAAATCGTCTTGTCCTTACCTTTACCTTTGATAATAATGTTCTTTTTGCCTTCCAACGAAAGACTTGCCGTAAATGAAAAGGAGCCTTCATCAAGCAGAATAGTAGATCCATTTTCTGCCATGATGAATTGAGTTTGTATCTTTTTCTGAATATCTTTTTGGGCAAAAATCGACGTAGAAAATAAGATAATACAACAAAGAGAAAGAGTTTTTTTCATATTATTGAGAGGTTGAAGAGTTTTATGACTCAAAATAGCACTATTTTTTTGGGATAAGTATTTGATAATTGTCAAATTGTTATTTTTTGTGTTTCAAAAACTATTTTTAACTATTTATATGGTAAAAATACTATTCTTGCCCAATAATCCTAAAAAACCACAAAATTCCGCTTTTTTTAACTATATTTTGTACAAATTCCTTATATTTGTCCTTAAAATACATTGCTTTCCCACTTATAACAATGCCCGACAATAACAATACTTTTCGCAAAAAACAACCACCTAAAAGCCCTATTACTAACCGAAATTCATCGAGTAGTAAAAATCGTGGAGCTCAAACTTCGCTTCATTTTAATGTCAGCATCGAAAGTTATCAACTGGCTTTGGGTATTTTTTTACTTCTTTTCTCTCTTATTCTATTACTTTCGTTCGTTTCTTATCTTTTTACCGGCGATGCCGATCAAGATGTGGTACAGCGAACATTTTGGACTTCTATCAAACAAGGCGACAAAAAGGCAGCTAATCTTATTGGCTTGCTGGGGGCAAAACTTTCTCATTTTTTCATTTTTGAGTGGTTTGGAATTTCGGCTTTTGGATGGATTCCTGTCACGACTTGGGCTGGATATTGGTTAGTAACCAAAAATGATTTATTACCATACAGTTTTAATCGCTTTACGTTTTCAAGCATTTTTTATATTATTTGGACAAGCATATTTTTAGGGTATTTCATCACGGTTTTCGATGCTTCAGGCAGTATTATCTGCGGTGGTTTGGGTTATTCAGTCAATCAATTTTTTCAGCAAGCTATGGGCTGGGGAGGCATTTTTATTATTATTCTACTTTTAGCAGGTTGGCTCATCTTCTTCCATGGTTATACCAAAATCGACGATTGGTTTTTTGCCAAATATTTCAAACGTGCCCCAAGTGAAGACATAGCCACTGAACGCATCCGCCAAGCAGTAAGAGTTGAAGAAGATGAGTTTTTTGAAGAAGAAAAAGACAATTCTTTCAGACATACGCCATTTACTGAACCAATTGTACAGCAAGAAGAAGCAAAAATTGATTTCTTAAAAATAAGTCGCGAAGACCTTGAGGTACCAAAACCTTTTGATGATGAAAATTTTTCGCTCGAAGTAGAAGAAAAACAAAAAAATACTTTACCAAATGAGCCATTCAAAGACAGTCCAACACTTATTATCGAAACGAATCAAGAGGACAAAGCTGATACTTTTGAAGATGACTTAGACACCGATGATGTCAACGAAAAAGTACTGAAAGACTTTGGCTTGTTCGACCCAACGCTTGATTTGGGAAATTATCAATATCCTCCAATCTCTCTGTTGAGTGAATACGGCAATACTGGAACGAAAGTAACCGAAGAAGAACTCGAAGCTAACAAAAATAATATCGTAGAAACGATGCGAAACTTTCAAATCGGGATTGCGAGCATCAAGGCTACAATTGGTCCAACAGTTACGCTCTACGAAATCGTACCCGAAGCAGGTATTCGTATCTCGAAAATCAAGAATTTGGAAGATGATATTGCCTTAAATTTGGCTGCGTTGGGTATTCGTATTATTGCTCCAATGCCAGGAAAAGGCACTATTGGTATAGAAGTGCCGAACAAAAATCGTGAAATGGTGACGATGAAATCTGTTATTGCCAGCGATAAATTCCAAAAATCTAACTTCGATTTACCAATTATTCTTGGTAAAACAATTTCAAACGAAATCTTCGTGACCGACTTGGCCAAAATGCCTCATTTGCTTATGGCAGGTGCGACTGGTCAAGGAAAGTCAGTTGGCTTGAATGTTATTTTGGCCTCGTTACTTTATAAAAAACACCCTGCTCAAATCAAATTTGTACTGGTTGATCCTAAAAAAGTTGAACTTACACTTTATAACAAAATAGAGCGACACTTCTTAGCGATGCTTCCAAACGCTGAAGAAGCAATCATTACGGATACAAAAAAGGTTGTTTACACGCTCAACTCGCTATGTATCGAAATGGATAACCGCTACAATTTATTGAAAGATGCAGGGGTGAGAAACTTGAAAGAATACAACGCCAAGTTTATTCAACGCAGACTAAACCCTGAAAAAGGACACCGTTATTTACCATACATTGTACTAGTAATTGACGAGTTAGCTGACCTAATGATGACCGCAGGCAAAGAAGTAGAACAACCAATTGCACGTTTGGCTCAGTTGGCTCGTGCTATTGGCATTCACTTGATTGTAGCAACCCAACGCCCGTCTGTCAATGTAATTACAGGTTTGATTAAGGCCAATTTTCCGGCTCGTTTGTCGTTTAAGGTTACTTCAAAAATCGACTCACGTACCATTTTGGATACCGGCGGCTCGGAGCAATTGGTAGGTAACGGAGATATGTTGCTTTCGATGGGTTCGGATATGATACGCTTACAATGTCCGTTTGTAGATACGCCCGAAGTTGAAGATATTTGTGAGTTTATCGGTTCGCAAAGAGCGTATGAATCGGCTTATTTATTGCCAGAATTCTACGGTGATGAAGAAGGCGAAACAGCAGAGTTTGATGCGTCAGAGCTCGACGCAATGTTTGATGATGCCGCTCGATTATTGGTTTCTCATCAACAAGGAAGTACATCACTCATTCAACGAAAAATGAAATTAGGTTATAACCGTGCAGGGCGTATCATCGACCAGCTTGAAGGTGCAGGAATTGTTGGACCTTTTGAAGGAAGCAAAGCACGTGAAGTTTTGGTAAAAGACATAGAGCACTTAGAGGAAATTTTAAGAAAGTTACGTTAAAAACAATCAGTTGAATTAATTTTGCACATAAATTGTTTTTAAACCGAAGGAAAAAATTAATCCTTATTAAAAATATTTTAGCTTAAAAATCACTTGTTGTAAAACATAGATGAATAAATCAAAGTAACTTTAAAAATCTGAAAAATTGGCAAAAGCAAATGAAATCCTCGATAAATTAGGCTTACCAAAAACTTAAAAAAACATTTTGTTTAAAAAAGAAAATTAACCATTTTAATAATGAAAAAAACACTTATTTTAACTACGAGTTTATTAGTTATTTGTAGTTTGGTGATGGCTCAAAAAGACAAAAAAGCAACAGCTATTTTGGACGAAATGAGCAAAAAATATCAAACAATGAAGTCATTTAGTGCTGCTTTCACCTACGGCGTTGAAGGAACAAACGCCAAGCTGACTGAGTCATACAAAGGAGATGTTACAGTAAAAGGAGCAAAGTTTCGCTTAAAAATGTTGGGGCAAGAGGTTTTTACGAACGGTAAAGAGCTTTACAGCTATACCAAAGAAACAAACGAATGCCAAGTTTCGGAATTTAATCCTGCCGAAATGGATGCACTTTCTCCTACAAAAATTTATAGCATTTACAAGAAGGGTTATAAGTATATTTTTTTAGAAGAAGTAAAAGAAGGTAGCCAACTATATGAAGTAATCGAACTTTCACCAGAAGATAAGGGAAGCAAAGTTGCGAAAGTGCAAATTAAGGTCGATAAAAAAGATAAATCAGTAAAATCTTGGAAAGTGTGGGACAAAAATGGGAAACGCACAATTTTTCGCGTTGATAAGTTCATGCCAAACTCCCCTGCTGACGATAAAATCTTTACATTCGATAAAAATAAATACCCTGGTGTAGAAGTTGTCGATTTGCGATAATCTTCTCCGAATCAAAAGCCCTGTATTAAGCCAAAACAGGGCTTTTTTATATTCTGTTTTTTTAAATCTTTGAAGATAAACTTTTACATTTATGCTCTTACTGGCTTTTGCTTGGTTACTTTACGGAGCACTTCACAGCTTCATGGCAAGCAATTATTTTAAAAATTTTGCAGAAAAAATACTGGGTAAATACTTCCGTTTCTATCGTCTCCTATATAATTTTTTGGCGTTTGCATTACTTATCCCTATTTTAGCACTGCAATTTTCAACCGAAAAACAAAGCCTTTGGAAAGTATCTGATTATCAATCCATTATCGGAAAAACTATTACTATTTGTGGGGCTTTCATTGTCTCAAAGGCCTTGCATGGCTATGATTTAAGAGAATTTAGCGGCCTTGATTTCAATAAAAACCAAGAAAAAACCGAATTCAAAAGTGATGGATTATTAAAATATATGCGTCACCCCATTTATTTCGGAATTTTGATTTTTGTTTGGGGAATGTTTGTTACCGACGCCTCAACAAGAAGTCTGTGCAGTGCCATTGCAGTAGCGATTTATTTGTTTTTAGGAATCTATTATGAGGAAAAAAAGCTAATTGATGTTTTTGGAGAAAAATATAAGAAGTATCAACAGGATGTGCCAATGATTATACCTTTTTTAAAGTTTTGAAGTTACTAAACCGTTTAATTCTTCTCAAATTTTGGTGATTTGCTATCAAATTTGAAGTATTTTCCAACTACAGATGCGGCATTTCCAAAACCGCAATCGTAGGCTTGGTTTAAATAGATAATATTTGCTCCATCCTCAAAAAAGGATATTTTTAGCAAGCATTTACCCAATTCATTATTTTCATATATGGCTTCGTTTCTAACCAATTTTAACGATTTTTTTTCGACAATCGCCTGATTATAACTCGGAGGGCCTTTTACAGCTTGGATTTCCAAAATAATTTTATCCTTTGCAAGCTGTTGCACATACATATTTCCTGTGCCACCATCCTTGCCAAAACTATATGCATAAGAGCCTGTTACCGATTTTAATTCTGGCTTGTCAATTTCGTTTGAAGCTGTTTTTTTTACACTGAATTTCATTTCTTTTCCATTCGGACTCGACCAAATACCACTTATTTCATCACCTTTTTTTGTTCCAGAATATATACCAGTGATTTCGGTTTTTTCACCAAATTCATGGAGAGAAAACTCATCGCCTTCAAGCGAACCAATAACCTTGATTGGTTGCCCTACTCTTTTATACAATAATGTTCCATAAACTAAATTTGCATCAAAGGTTAAAGAAAGGCTAATTGGAAACTTACTAATAAAGCCTTCATAAGTCTTTTGAGAAAGCTTTGTTTGAGCAAAACTAACAACTTCTATTAATAAAAAAATGACCAATAAAAAGATCCTCTTCATGCTATTTCTTATAAATTAAGCTAAAATTTTTGTTTAAAACCACGGAAATTTGTTCTGAAATTTAGCAAAATCACAATATTCAATCAAATCGTATCCAAAGATAAAGATTTTCGCTTTTCTTTGTAAAAAAATATTCTTCCATAACCAAATTATCAACACTTATACAACATGAAACTTAAATCAAGTTTATCTTTTTTCATTGTATTATCGCTTTCAATAGCGACTTTCGCCCAGAAAAAACAAACCCTCTTTAATGGTAAAGACCTATCAGGTTGGAAAATTTACGGTACCGAAAAATGGTACGTTGAAGATGGCCTTTTGGTATGCGAAAGCGGCCTAGATAAAGAATACGGCTATTTGGGAACTGAACAAAAATTTAAAAATTTTGAGCTTACATTGGAGTTTAAGCAAGAAGCCAATGGCAATAGTGGCGTGTTTTTTCATTCATCAATCGAAGGCACAAAAATTGCCGGCTGGCAAGCTGAGGTTGCACCTCCTGGTAGCTCAACAGGTGGAATTTATGAGTCTTATGGACGTGGCTGGTTGATAAAACCTGAACCAGAAAAAGACAAAGCCTTGAAAATGGGCGAATGGAATAAGATGACCGTAAAAGTTGTGGGCAATGTTGTGACAACATTCTTGAATGGTACACAAATGATAACACTCGATGATGCAAAAATCGGTGAAAAAGATGGATGTATTGCTCTACAAATCCATAGTGGTGGAGGAATCAAGGTGAAATGGCGAAAAATCAAAATCAAACAATTATAATTATTTTGCCCCATGTGGTATTACCGTTACACATAAAAAACGCTGTGGACTATTAACATTATTCCGTGGATTACATCAAAAAATCCTAAACCTATAAACTATCTATGAATCAAGAAAAATCTACTTTTAAGCATCTTTTTAGCTTGCCAGTAATTGTGGCTGCGTTAGGCTATTTTGTTGACATTTATGACCTCCAACTTTTTGGAATCGTACGAGTTCAGAGCCTTGAAAGTCTCGGACTTAGGACCAAAGAAGAAATTTCGTCAATCGGTACGACTATTATCAATTTTCAGATGATTGGTTTGCTTATAGGCGGGATTTTATGGGGAATTTTAGGCGATAAAAAAGGTCGTCTTTCAGTACTTTTCGGTTCGATAATTACTTATTCATTAGCAAATATCGCCTGCGGAATGATTCCTCATATTGAGTTTATGAATAAAATTGAAGCCTACAAATGGCTACGTTTTATTGCAGGAATTGGCCTCGCAGGCGAACTAGGAGCAGGAATTACCCTCGTATCGGAGATTTTGCCTAAACACCTACGTGCTATCGGCACATCACTTGTGGCAGGAATTGGCCTTTTAGGAGCAGTCGTTGCAACATTTACCGTAAGACTTTCTGGCGATTGGACAGTTGCTTATTTTATCGGCGGGGGATTGGGAGTAGCGTTGTTATTACTTCGTGTGGGGGTTATCGAATCGGGTATTTTCAAAGATGTTGTTGGAAAAAAACATGTGCAAAGAGGCAATTTCTTTGCTTTTTTCACGAATTGGGAGCGTTTTTCGACTTATATGAAATGTATCGGCATCGGTATTCCACTATGGTTTTGTATCGGAATTTTGGTTTATTTGAGTAATGAATTTGGCGAAGCCTTAGGAATCGCCGAAAAAATAGACCCAGGTTTATCAATCATGTGGGCATATGTAGGTATTTCAGGAGGTGATTTTCTGAGTGGATTTATTAGTCATGCCCTTCGTTCTCGTAAAAAAGCAATTGGCTTTATGATGTCATTTGCTTTAATATGTATGATTATTCTGTTGTTTTCGGGATTAATTAAAAGTGCCTCTTTGTTTTATACATTATGCTGTTTATTAGGTTTTGGAAATGGATTTTGGGCAATGTTTGTAACGGTTGCCGCCGAGCAATTTGGCACAAATTTACGGGCAACGGCCGCCACTACTATTCCGAATATGGTACGAGGTTCGGTTGTTTTAATGACAATATCATATAAGTTTTTCAAGCCTACACAAGGTATAATAATGGCTGGAGCAATTGTAGGTTTAATTTGCTTTGCTATTGGTTTTTATTCCACGCTTACTATCAAAGAAACGCATAATAAAGATTTAGATTTCTTAGAGGAGTAAAACTCAAATATCTATATAACAAAAGAGCAATGGTTAATCATCGCTCTTTTGTTTTTCTACAAATCTTCAAACCGTTCCAGCATTAGAATTGCGGCTTGCGGGAGAATCACATATTTTTCACCTTCATACTGCACTTCGATTGCATGGCGTTGCAGATAAATTGCCAAATCTCCTTCTTGGGCTTGGAGTGGCATATATTTAACTTTTTCTTCCGTTTCTTTCCACGGTTCATCTTCAGTTTGAGCTGGTAAGGGGTATCCTGGCCCAACTTTTATTATATATCCGCTCTGAATCTCTTCTTTTTCAGTAACGGTTGGGGGTAAATAAAGCCCCGAATTTGTTTTGTCTGATGGATTTTTAGGCTTTACTAAAATCTTATCACCTACAACAATTAATCTTTTCAATTTGTTATCTGATGTTACGCCGAGCATAATCTAATGAGTGAATAAGTGAATGAATGTCTCAATGGACATTTAATGTCGAATAAATAACCTCTATACAAATCAAAACTTATAAAAATAAAACTTTACTTTAAGGTATATCAAATCTATCGTCAAAAATCTAACTCAAAATCTGATAAACCACTAAAGCTGATACATAGGCCAAAACTGACATATAAACTAACTGAATAATTGGCCATTTCCATCCTTTGGTTTCTCTGTAAACTACTGCCAACGTACTCATGCACATCATGGCAAAAACATAAAATATCAACAACGAAAAGGATGTTGCGACAGAAAATGTTGGCATTCCAGTTTCAGCATTTACTTCATTTCTGAGTCGTACTTTGATCGTTGTTTCATTTTCAGCATCTTCTCCTATACTATAAATAGTCGAAACTGTTCCGACAAAAACCTCACGTGCTGCAAACGAAGTAATAAGTGCAATACCAATTTTCCAATCATACCCTAAGGGTCTAATAGCTGGCTCGATGAATTTCCCAAAATGGCCTGCATATGAATTTTCGAGACGAACCGAAGCTATTTTAGAGTCAAGATGACTCTGTTCGAGCGTTGGATTTTGTTCAATTACTACCTTTTCTGCTCTTTCAATTTGATCGCCAGGCCCATAAGATGCCAATACCCACAAAACTATTGAAATAGCCACGATTACTTTTCCTGCTTCAAAAACAAAGGTTTTTACTTTTTCTAAAATCGTAAAACCTACTTGTTTCCAGCGTGGTTTTTTGTAGGTCGGAAGCTCCATGATAAAATAGCTTGTTTCGCTTGATTTTAGCATAAATTTCATTATCCAACCTGCCAATAATGCCGATAAAAATCCCAATAAATAAAGCCCCATCAAGGCCACACCTTGTAAGTTGAAGAAACCCAATGCCTTAGCATTTGGCACAACAAGGGCAATCAAGATGGTATAAATAGGCAAACGTGCAGAGCAACTCATCAATGGCGTAACCATTATCGTAATCAAACGGTCTTTCCAAGAACCAATCGTGCGAGCCGACATAATGGCTGGCACAGCACATGCCATACTCGAAATGAGTGGCACAACCGATTTTCCACTCATACCAAATTTTCGAATGAGTTTATCCATCAAAACTACCACACGGGCCATATAGCCCGATTCCTCAAGAATTGAGATAAAAGCAAACAAAAAAGCAATTTGAGGAATAAAAATCAGCACGCCACCAATACCCGCAATCAAACCATCAGTAAGCAAGCTAACCAGTTGATTATCAGGAAGATTTGATTTTAAAAAATCATTTAAGATTGCAACCCCTTGGTCAATTAAGTCCATTGGAGCTTCGGCAATTGTGAAAACTGACTGAAAAATTAAAAACAGAATACCTAAAAATATTAGGTATCCCCAAATTTTATGGAGTAAAATATGGTCGATTTTCTCGCTAATTGTTTCCTTTTTTACACCTTCTTCAATAATTACTTCTGTGAGAGTCCCACTAATATCACGATAGCGTTCGATAGTTTCGGTCGATTGAAATTTATCGGCGTTGAAATTATGTTTTTTTACAATTTCCTCTAATTCTTTTTGTTGATTTTCGCCCAAAAACATCAATTTTTGAGCTTGTGCAGCGTATTGAAGTGCTAAATATTTATTTTCAATCCCAAATTTTGTTTTAACTTCTTCAAAAACATTTTCGGTTTTTTTATCAAAACTTGATAGATTGATATGCGTTTTTTTATGTTGAAGCTGATTAAAAATAGTATGTTTCAAACCTTCAATTCCGATGCCTACACGGGCATTTAGCTCAACAACTGGAATACCAAGAATCTTTGAAAGTTTACCTGAATTGATGGAAATCCCAGATTCTTCGGCCACATCAAGCATATTTAGTGCTAAAATTGAAGGTACACCCAAATCACTGATTTGCTCAAAAAGCAACATATTTCTCTTTAAATTTGAGGCATCGGCTACTACTACTGCCAAATCAGGATAATCAGGATTTTGTGGATTGGCCAGCACTTCAAGCACCACTTGCTCATCGAGTGAATTAGAATAAATACTATATGTGCCTGGAAGGTCAAGAATCTCAATGTCCATGCTTCCGCTTAGACGACAAAACCCTACTTTTTTATCGACTGTTACTCCCGGAAAATTTCCGATTTTTTGACGCAACCCAGTGAGTTGATTAAAAAGTGAGGATTTCCCTGAGTTTGGATTGCCTAGAAGTGCAACAACTTGTTTATTTTTCACAAAATTTTCAACGATTAAATAGTCTATGACCGATATCCAACGGACGACTGTTTCTCTTCAACTTTCCCCATTTCAAATATAACAATCCAGCAAACATTTATTTTATTACAATTGTTGCGGCCTCTCTCTTACGAAGTGATAAATGATACCCAGCTACCGTAATGCCTACTGGGCACCCCAAGGGAGCAATAAAGTCAAGCATTACCTCTGTATCTGGTAAACACCCCATTTCAAGCAGTTTTAATGACATGGCATCATCTTTAAAATTATTTATAATTCCCTTCTCTCCTATCTTTAAATCGGCAACAGTTTTTTCGGCTTGCACTTTATATTTTATTTAGACTGATTTCAAATAAACGCAAAATTATCTTATTTGGTTCTAAAATAAAAATGATTTTCGTCAGTTATTATATCAATTTAAAAACAATGAAATTACAGAAAAAGAATCACTATCATGAAAATTCTAATTTTTTGAGTAGTATCTTTGTGTATCAAAACAATTCTGGAGTATTACTCCACTTTAAAAATGCAAGAACTCAAAGCACTTATCGAAAAAGAAATCAGACTAGAATTGCGTCAACGCTACGCCCTAAATGGTATGATTCTTTATATCGTGTGCACGGTTTTTGTCTGTTATATGAGTTTTGCTCTAAAAGTCAAAGACATTGAACCAATCACTTGGAACACCCTTCTTTGGATAATTTTACTTTTTACTGCCGTTAATTCAATCACAAAAAGCTTTACGCAAGAGAGTTCGGGCCGACAGCTTTATTATTATACTATAGCAAGCCCACAGGGGATTATTCTTTCGAAAATCATTTATAATATTGTTTTGTTATTGGCTCTTTCGCTCATTGGCTTGTTTATTTATATTATTTTTCTGGGAAATCCCGTACAGAATTTATTGATGTACCTAACGGCAGTCTTACTCGGAGCAATTGGTTTTTCTTCAACCTTAACAATGGTAGCGGGAATTGCCTCTAAAGCCGAAAATACTTCTACTCTAATGGCCGTTTTGAGTTTTCCAATCATACTTCCAATGCTTTCAATGCTTATTAGACTCTCCAAAAATGCGATGGATGGCTTGGAATGGAACACCAGTTACGATGAAATTTTGATTTTACTGGCAATTGATGCCATTGTTATAACAATTAGTTATTTACTCTTTCCTTTCTTGTGGAGGAGTTAAAACCAATGAGAGAATGAATGAATTAGTGAATGATTGAATATTCCTAACTTAAAAAATCCCCATCGGGGTGCAGTGGTTTATATGAAAAAAACTTGGTGGAAAATTATTTGTGTAATTATACTTCTCTACACAATTATTCAAGGACTTGGCGGACTTGTGCCACGTCAGCCGATATTAAATGAAACAATTCGTAATGTGTATTTCCACGTACCATTGTGGTTTGGAATGATGACATTAATGACCGCCTCGATGTGGTTTGCAATAAAGTATTTACGCAATGGAAACATTGCAGATGATGAATATTCGGTTGAATTTGCCAATGTTGCTATCTTTTTTGGTATTTTGGGCTTTATGACTGGTTCGCTTTGGGGACAATATACTTGGGGAGATTGGCTTCCAAAAGACCCAAAAATCATCGCCGTTGAAGTTGGACTTTTGATATACTCTTCTTATTTTATTCTAAGAAGTTCTTTTGACGATGAACAGAGAAGAGCCAGACTATCAGCCATTTACAATATTTTTGCTTTCGCAACATTCATTCCATTGGTTTGGATTTTACCAAGACTAACTGACTCGCTTCACCCAGGAAACGGTGGAAATCCAGCATTTGGAAAATACGATATGGACAGTTCTATGCGAATGGTTTTTTACCCAGCCATTATCGGGTGGACGCTTCTGGGCGTTTGGATCACGAGTTTACGCATTCGCTTGCGTGTTATCGAACGTTTAAGTTCAAACTAAATCATTGTTTTATCCGTTTATATTTATCAATAATGAAAAAAATAATATCATTAATAATAATACTTCTTACTTCATTTAATTTATTTGCTCAAGAAGAAGTACAAATGGCCGACCAAATGCGTGCCGATGGCAAAATTTGGGTAGTTGTTGCCGTAATTGCTATCGTATTTGTCGGAATTATTGCCTATTTAGTTTTGTTAGATAGAAAAATAAGGAAGATTGAAAAAAATCTATAGTCGGCCGTCCACGGTTGATTGTAAAGACAAAATTTGTATCATTATTTTCAACAAAAATTATTTTCTGTGGTCGATTGACCTTGGACTCTCAAGAATATGAAAAAATCACATATCATAGCTCTAGGTATAATTGCGATAGCAATAGCAATTATCATTTCAACGGTTGGTGATGCCAGCACTTATGTTGGTTTCAATGAAGCCGAGCAAGTTGCCAAAGAAGGTAGTACGAAATCAATGCATGTTGTAGGAACTTTAAAAAAAGACGCTTCCGGTAACTATTCAGGAATGGTTTACGAACCTTCGATTGACCCCAATCATTTTGAGTTTACGATGATTGATTCGTTAAATTATGAGTCAAAAGTAGTTTATAATCAGCCTAAACCTGCTGATTTAGATAAATCTGAAAAATTGGTCGTTGTAGGTAAAATGGACTTAGCAAATAAATGTTTCAAGGCTGACCAAATTTTATTAAAATGCCCTTCGAAATACAATAATAATGAGCTAAAAGTTGAAGAATCTGCAAAGGCAGTTTCGATGAAATAATGTTTAAGGAAGTAAAAATGACTATTCTATTCGATGGTGTTTGTAATTTTTGTAATGTTTCTATCAATTTTATGATTGACAGAGATAGTAAAGGTATATTCAAATTTGCATCCTTACAGTCGGAAGTAGGTCAAGAATTACTCAAAAAATTTAGATTAAAAACCAACGATTTGGAAAATCGCACTTTTAATAGTATTGTAGCCATTGATGGCAATAAAGTTTATCAAAAATCAGATGCGGCTCTCGAAATTGCTCGTAGAATGGATGGAATTTGGAAGATTTTTTATGTTTTCAAAATCATTCCAGCCTTTTTAAGAAATCTTATTTATGATTTGATAGCTCGCAATCGTTTCCGAATTTTTGGCAGAACCGATGCCTGTCAAATTCCAACACCAGAGTTGAAAGCAAGATTTTTATAAGATATTCCAACAAAAAATCCAGCTACGTTTGCTGGATTTTTTATTATTCATAAACTTCTTTACGGTGAGCGATTTTAGCAACAGTTATGGTAATAATATTATCTTGAATCGCATAAACTATTCTGTAATCCCCAACCCTGATTCTATAAAGTGGTTAAAACTTTAAGTTAGGTACTTTAAAATTAGTAAGTCTTTTGTAGCCGTGTGGTCTTGGATTATCTCACAGATTCTGTTCTTTTTCAAAAACTTCATCTTGTACATCGGCTGGCAACTTTCTAATTTCTCTTTAAGCACTTACCGTAAATATTATTTGATATTTCATCAACCTACGCGTTGTGCTAAAATTTCTTTCTTGATTTCCTCAAAAGGCTTTGTTGGCTCGTCTTGTCTCTCAAATACGGTTAATGTATCAATTAAATCTTCAAACAAATCTTGCATTTGTTGATTTCTTAAATCGAATTGTACAGGAACTTTTTGTCCTTTTGCATCTGTCAAAAAGCTAATATTTCTTTTTAATGTTGCGACAGTCATATTTTTATCATTCTATTCTAAACAAATATAAATCTTAATTTTTATATTTTCTCATTTCTTCATCTATTCCACAATTCTCAATTTCGCAAAACTCAATAACAGCGTTTTTTCGCCCTGTCCTTGAGCATCAAATTTGATAGTTGCTTTACGGTCATTGCCATTAATATCCATTTTTGTAACGGTTCCATAGCCAAATTTTGGATGTTCTACTTTATCACCTTGTTTTAGTACAGAAGTATCGCTTGCCACAAAATCGCCTGTTGGTATATGATTCACTGGTGTAGCTTTTGCAACAGGTTTTAGGTTGGAAATAATGCTTTCTTTCTTAGAAAAAGGTAAAACTGGTTTAGATGAACTCGGAGCTGGGCGATCGTTTCGAGCTTCACTATTTCCGAAAGAAATCACCCTACTTTTTGAAATTTGCAGGTATTTTGGGTCAATTTCTTCTAAAAAACGACTTGGTTCGCAGTAATTCAGCCGCCCATAATTATAGCGACTTTCGGCATAACTCAGCGTTAATTTCTTTTCAGCACGAGTAATAGCCACGTAAAACAAACGGCGTTCTTCTTCCAAATCACTTCGTTTTGATAGCATCATCTGCGATGGAAAAAGGTTTTCTTCCAAACCAACGATATACACATACTTAAACTCCAAACCTTTTGCACCGTGAATCGTCATGAGGGTCACACGGTCGTGGTCGCCATCTTCGTCTTCTTGGTCGGCGGTGGTCATAAGCGTAACCGTCTGCAAAAATGCACTCAAGGTTACTTCATCATTTTCGGGATTATCAACAAATTGCTTGATTGAGTTGAGTAATTCTTGAATGTTTTCGTAACGAGCCAAACCTTCAACTGTTTTATCATCGTACAATTCCTTTAAAAGCCCCGATGTTTTGGCAATGTATGAAGCCACTGCATGAGCATCTTTGCCTTCCTCAATTAGCAAACCATAACTTTTAATCAGTATAGCAAAGTCATCAATGGTAGTTGCGGCACGCCCAGCAATGTATTGACCGATATTGCTCACAACTTCCCAAACCGACTTATTATTTTCGGCAGCTGTCACCACGATTTTGGCGACAGTCGTATCGCCAATGCCTCTTTTTGGTAAATTAATGATTCGTTTGAAAGCCTCGGTATCGCTTTGATTTATCGTAAAACGCAAATACGCCAATAAATCTTTGATTTCCTTACGTTGGTAAAACGACAATCCACCAACGATTCTGTACTTGATATTGAGTTTTCTTAAAGCTTCTTCAAAAGCCCTGGATTGGGCATTTGTGCGGTAAAGAATGGCAAAATCAGTGTTTTTTAAGCTATTATTATTCTTTTCTTCAAAAATATTGGTGGCAATCAAACGGCCTTCTTCGTTATCAGAAGCCGCTTTTATGACATCAATTTTGCTACCTTCTTCGTTTTCTGAGAAAACGTTTTTCTCCAACTGTTCTTTATTTCGAGCTATGACCGAATTGGCAGCATTGACAATGTTTTGGGTCGAACGATAATTTTGTTCGAGTTTCACGGTTTTCAAATCAGGATAATCTGACTTAAAATTCAAGATATTCTGAATGTTTGCCCCACGAAACGCATAAATACTTTGAGCGTCATCGCCCACGATACAGATATTCTGATGCACCGACGAAAGTTTTCTAGTAATCAAATACTGTGAAACGTTTGTATCTTGAAACTCATCGACCATTACATGCTTAAACTTATGCTGATATTTATTCAAAACATCCAAATGATCACGGAAAAGTACATTTGTATTATATAATAAATCATCAAAATCCATAGCATTTGCTTGAAAACAACGCAAGACAAACATTTTGTAAAGTCGACCAATTTCGGGCATTCGGGCGGCTTTATCATCTTCCATATAAATGGGATTATTGGCATAAGCCTCCCACGAAACCAAAGCATTTTTTGCACTCGAAATTCTGTTTAATACATAATTTACTTTGTAAGTTTTATCATCCAAAGCCAATTCTTTGATAATCGACCGCATCAAGGATTTTGAATCATCGGTATCATAAATCGTAAAATCGGAGGTATAACCGAGTCTTTTCCCTTCAAAACGCAGAATTTTGGCAAAGACTGAGTGAAAAGTTCCCATCCAAAGATTTTTGGCATCGCTTCCAATCACTGACTCAACACGCTGACGCATCTCGCCCGCCGCTTTGTTGGTAAACGTCAACGACAATATATTGAAAGGGTCAACACCTTGCTCAATCAGCCACGCAATACGGTAAGTAAGCACACGGGTTTTACCAGAACCCGCACCCGCAATAATCATCAATGGGCCCTCGGGGTGCGTTACTGCGTCTCGTTGTGGTTGATTAAGTTTCTCTAAATAATTATCTTTTGCCATTCGTTTCTCTTTTTTGGACTGTAAAGATAATTAAAAAACTTTTAAGCTCTGTATCAAAAGTGTGGCACACCTCCTTATAAGCGATAAAGAGGACTATTACACTTTGCTTACACTTATTAAAATAATTTATTATTAACTCAAGAATAAAAAAATAAATTTTTGTTTGTAATTATACCACGAAAAGCCGAATTTCGTTTTCCTAAAAATTCAATAAACCCCTCCGAAGCACCATGAAGAATTTTTTTGGCGTAATTGGCCTCATTGCTTTATCGTTTTATAGTATTGCACAGAACAAATACGCAATCATTCCGAAACCTACACGACTCGTCCAAACGGCTGGCTCATTTGTGGTCAACGCCCAAACCAAGATTCTGATTCCGAGAACTAACCCAGATTTACGTCCGTTGGCCGAGATGCTCGCCGAGCGTTTTCTGATTACTTCGAGCATAACACTCAACATCGAAGAATTTGACCTTGCGGGCTTTGCTCCTGACAATACAAAAGCAATTATTTTTATGCCACTCGGCCCAAAATCGGGCGATAAAACTTTGGGCGAAGAAGAATATGCACTAAAAGTAGAAACAAATAGTGTGGCACTTTCAGCCTCAACCGCAAAAGGCGAATTTTATGCTTTACAAAGTCTTTTACAATTGCTTCCCACCGAAATTTTTAGCAGTTCGGCAGCCAATGGTGTGAAATGGAGCATTCCTAATTGCTCAATATATGACCATCCGCAATTTGGGTATCGTGGTTTGATGCTCGATGTGAGTCGTCATTTTTTTCCAGTTTCGTTTATCAAAAAATACATTGATTTGTTGGCTTTGCACAAAATGAATACTTTTCATTGGCACTTAACCGACGACCAAGGTTGGAGAATTGAAATAAAAAAATACCCAAAATTGACAGAAATTGGCTCAAAACGCAAAGAATCAATGGAAGGGCATTTCACCGACCAACGTTTTGATGGAAAACCTTACGATGGATTTTACACCCAAGAACAGATTTCGGAAGTAGTAAAATATGCTCAAAAGAAATTCGTAAACGTGATTCCCGAAATCGAAATGCCAGGTCATGCAATGGCCGCTTTGGCAGCTTATCCAGCATTAGGTTGCTCAAAAGGCCCTTACGAAGTAGGTGTAAAATGGGGTGTTTATGATGACGTTTTTTGTCCAACCGAACAAACCTTTTCTTTTTTAGAAGATGTATTGACGGAAGTAATCGCTTTATTTCCAAGTAATTATGTGCACATTGGTGGTGATGAATGTCCGAAAGTTTCGTGGAAAAATAGTCCGTTTTGTCAGGAATTAATGAAGAAAGAAGGCTTGAAAGACGAACACGAATTGCAAAGTTATTTTATCAAACGAATTGACAAATTCTTGACTTCGAAAGGCAAAAAAATGATTGGTTGGGACGAAATATTGGAGGGTGGAATTTCGCCAAACGCCACAATTATGTCGTGGAGAGGAATTGAGGGCGGAATCGAAGCCGTGAAACAAAACCACAATGCCATTATGACCCCAGGAAGCTACTGCTATTTAGATGCTTATCAGTCAGACCCATCAGCAGAGCCAGTGGCAATCGGTGGATTTTTACCGCTTGAAAAGGTATATTCATACAATCCGATTCCTGCGGGAATCACGACCGAGCAAGCCAAACATATTTTGGGCGTACAAGGAAACGTCTGGTCTGAATATATCGCTACTCCAAGCCATGCCGAATATATGGTATTTCCGAGAACATCGGCTTTGGCTGAAGTGGGTTGGGCAGCCAATCATACAAAAGATTACAAAGATTTTACGACTCGCCTAAAAACACACTTTGAGAGACTTAGATTTTTGGACGTCAATTATTCAAATGCTTATTATGATGTTACGGCGAGTTCGTTGGTAAACGCCAAAAGTCAAGTAGCGGTAAAACTCAAGACTGCTGATAATGGAACAGTTATCAGATACACCATTGATGGCACAGAACCAACGGCAAATTCGTTAGTTTATCAGCCAACGGGTGTAATCGTAACCAAAGATGCAACGGTTAGAGCATCTACATTTACAGCTAACGGGCAGAAATTGGGTAAGGATATGAGCAAATATTATTACATCAATAAATCGACTGGACGAAAATATACTTTGGCAAGCCAGCCAACCAAATATCTTGGCGGTGAAACTTACGGTCTGACAAATGGTGTAAAAGGCGAAGCAGGAAAATTAGATACTTGGGTTGGTTTTGAAGGCAAAAACCTTGATGTAATGATTGATTTAGGGAAAGTATTGAACTTACAAACGGTTTCGTTTGCTTTCTTGCGTTCGAGAGGTTCGTGGATAATGCTGCCTCGTGAGGTAGAAGTTTTTGTTTCTGAAGATGGCAAAAAGTTTACAAGTGCAAAAAAAATGCAATTGGGTAACTTAGAAGGAGAAGAAAAAGTTGTACAACAACTAAACATAGGAATTGAAGGCAAAAAAGGACGCTATGTGAGAATTGTAGCTCAAAATTATGGCAAACTTCCCGATAATCATCCT
>NZ_CALCZQ010000022.1 GCF_937903345.1 uncultured Emticicia sp.
AGTTCAGACGTGTGCTCTTCCGATCTATATTATAATGAAATTTATTTCAGAAATAGTATTAAAATACCGATTAAAAATATTGCTATTTATCCTCTTAATAAGCTTGTTTTTGAATACGTATGAAATGCTTTTTGGCTTGATAAAATCAGAAGCAATTTTTAATGATGGCCAGCCAAAAGAGATAAGAAGTACTGAAGGTTTTTTGGCTATGATTGCTTATTGCTCATTGGTTGGTATTGCTTATTGTGTGTTTTCGGTCTATCTGAATAATGGTTTTAGGAAAAATAGTTTTCCTGATATGAGTTTTGAAAGATTCAAAGATGAACCCCAATTCGAGCTACGAGATTGGACAAGTTTCAATGAATTGTGCAAAAAAGAAACGGAACGTTTGAAAAGAATTTTGAATAAAACGGAAGGGGAAGAAAGAATTGCACCTACTGAAAATATTCCCAAAAATAGAATCGGAGTAATCTTACCGACCCTGCACAATAGTGCCACTTTAGAAGTCGGAGAAATAATGAATTTGAAGGACAAAATTAATCAAACCAAACATAGAAGAGCTAAAGCTGAAAATGCACTTACTCTTTAAAACTATCTAAACAATGAAAAAACAAGTCAATCTTTTACCCATTTCAACACTCATAATTGCCTTCGCACTTTTGAGTATTCTACCCTTAGAAACCTTTGCTCAATCGGCTGCTGGAGCTCAAAGTATTGTGAAGAAATTTATTGATGTCATCAACATTTTATTTCCTGCTGCATTGGTTTTCGGACTCATTTATGCCGTGTTTGGCTACATTGCCGATGCTCCCAATAAGCACCAAAGGTTGATTTATCTCATCGTTGGTGTAGCCATTTGGTATGGTTTCTCGATGATTATCGGAGATATTCAAAGTTCATTTGGTGGTAGTGGAAAAATTGACCCTAATATCGTTCGATAGTAATTATGGAAATCAGAAAATCTTTAGAAAATCCCATCAAAATTCAAGGAATTGACGCCTCTGATTTGGGGCTTTCGCTTGTACTTTGGATTAGCTCGTGCATTCTGATGAGTGTGATGCGTTCACTTTTCAATATCTCACCTTACTATTATTTACTTAGTTTAGTCAGTCTTTTTTTGATTTTAGTCCTGCTTAAACGAGCTTCAAAGAAGAAACACCCATCGTTTTTAAGAAGTGAAATTTCGTGGCATTTTATGCAAACCAATGTGATTGACGTACAACAACCCAAAGTACTATTATGCTACTAAATCTTATCAAAAAAGCCAGTTTTGAAGACCTATTTCCGATTTGGGCAATGGAGGAAAATCCTGATGGGCAGGGGCAAATCATCTTCAAAGATGGTCGGGTAGGTATTGGTTTTCTTATTAATTGCATTGAAACTGAAAAACTCAGTTCGGGCGAATACAATAAAATTGGAGAGAGTTTTACTGCTGCATTGGCTGACTTACCACCCGATGTTACGGTGCAGTTGTTGGGGTTTTATCACTATTTACCTTATGATGCAGAGCTGCAAAACAAGTCGTTGTATGAGTATAAAATTTTGATGAATTACCTGCAAAGACCTATTCAACAGCACAAACAATACTTGTTCATTTCCTACGGAACGGCTGATATTAAAGCAAAAAGTCCTGTCAATAATTTGTACGTCAGAAAGGGAATGGCTTATGTTGCTAACCCATTCAAGGACATTGAAAAGATAAAAATACAGCTCGAACGTATGGCGAATACCTTTATTTCAAAGGTTACGCAAAACAATATCAGCTATACTCGATTGGGCAAAGAAGTCCTCAAAAGTGTGGTACTGCAATATTTCAATCTGAAATTTGATGAACCCCAAAAATCAATTAACAATGCGTTTCAACCGCACCGAGATTGCTTGCAAATCGGACAAAAGTTAGTAGGGATTGCCACAATGGATGGGCAAGCCAAAGAGATTTTCTACGACCACAAGAACGAACAGGGAGTTTTCACACCAACGATTTTGCCTTTGGGTAATGAGCTGGAGCTTGAACATATCTTGTCAATCACGTGGAAATCATTGGATACCGAACCCGCTGTTCGTAGCCTCGAAAGCAAAGCTCGTTGGACGAATAATTTAGGCTTTTTGTCTTCCCAAGCCCATGATACCCAAAGTGAAGAAATCAAAGAACACATTGACGAAGTAACCAAAGGAGGACGAAAACTCTTTGATATGAATGTAAGTGTAATTTTCTGGGGCATTGGTGAAAGGCAATTCAGCGAAAACAAAGACCTTGTTGGTCGGGCTTTTGGTAAAATCAGAGCCAGTGCGTTTATTGAACAAACCGATACTTCTGCTTTATTTTTCTGTAATTCTCCCGCTAATTCTTACCAAAATTACCGTTGGATTGAAAAAATAACCAATGAAAATGCGGCAGTTTACGCCAATTACATCAGTAATTATCAAAGTGATAGCAAGGGAGAATTACTTTGCGATAGATATGGTTCGCCCGTTTATGCTGATTTTTATTCGCCCAAATTGAATGGCAATAATTTTATGGTGATTGGGCCGACTGGTTCGGGTAAAAGCTATACCATCGGTTACATGATTATCCAAAGACAAGAAAGAGGCGAAAGACAAATCATTATTGATGTAGGCGGTACATACAAAACGATTTTCTTTGGTAATCGTAAAAGCCTGTATTATGAATACAATCCCAGTGAGCCACTCAAATATAATCCATTTCTGATTCATCGCAGTAATAATGGTATTTATGACTTAAAATCTAAGGATAACGAGTTAAAACCAACCTTTTTAATCAGTCTGATTGCCACCATTTGGCTCGGAACTGATAGGAGATTAGAGCCTGCTGAATTGGCAATTTTAGGTGAATTAATAGTGGGTTATTATGATGCCTACAACGAAACTTTGCTCGGTGTACCCAGCATTGATGGCTTTTATCAATATGTGTTGGCGTACAGAGAGAAAGGAATCGCTGACTCAAAATCCTTAGAATACCTCGATTACGAAAGACGGCAACGCTTTTTTGATTTCAATAAACTCATTATCACCCTCAAACAATTTACCAAAGGTGGTTTATACGGTGAAATATTGAACGCTGAAACCTTAGACGATGTAAGTGCTTTCCCATTAATCTGTTTTGATTTGGCCAAAATCAAAGAAAATCCAACACTATACCCGATTGTGGGTATGATGATAAGTGAATTGTCTGCTGATATTTTAGCCAAATACCCTAATGATATTCGGCGAATCTACATTGACGAAGCTTGGAGTATGTTGAGCGGTTTGGGCAATTTTATTGAAAATATGTACCGAACCATTCGGAAAATAAAGGGAGTAATCGGCATAATTACTCAAGGCATCAATGAAATCAAAAAATCAGGGATTGGTGAGATTGTAAAAGCCAATAGTTCAACCATTATCATTTTGAACCAT
>NZ_CALCZQ010000023.1 GCF_937903345.1 uncultured Emticicia sp.
CCATTTGAACACAAAATTAAGAGAGTTTTGTGTGCGGAAAAATTAGACAATCTCAGTTCACTGTAATAGTGTCCTAAATAAAAAGAATATATAAAACTAAAATAGCTTTTACTAAGAGATTTTCCACTTACAGGTATTGGAATAAAACCATTGAAGGAAAAAGGGTATGTGTACCCATTTCTATTGCTTTTGTAAATACCATTAATATTTATAGAATCAATAAGTATATTATTTTTATAGGTATCAATACGAACTTTATTATGCTTTAAAATTTTAGTTTTACTAAGAAGTATACTATCAAATTTATTCTCATTAACAAAATTCAAATGTTTGTACTGTCCTTCTGCATAAAGGATTGAACAAAAAAAGAAAAATATTATTTTTTTCATAGTTATTTTGTTTTATCTATATTATATACCACATATTTAAATAACGTTTTTCAGGACTACTACGCTTGTTTTCAGGTTTTGTTAAAATTGTATTCACTCTATTAATATCCCATAATTCTTTAGCACGAGCGTATCCTTTTAATGCTTCTATAGCATCAACTTGTGGATTATATGGATTAAACATAGGAGCAGGTATCTCATCGTGCCAAATTCCCCATTTAAAGGCAGCATCTGCAATATTATAAATTCTACTATTTTCAAATGAAAAGTTAGTTAATTCTCTTATGGTTTTATTTAGGCAAATATTCCCCTCTAAGCCAATTATGGCATCTTCAAATCGTAGCATTCTATCATCAATATTATTATACACTCCATTAACTCTATAAGAAATATACAATAAGTCGTTATCATCGGCTATTGGATTTAAATTTGTTTCACTCCAAAACCAGCCTGCGGAATAGACACTATGTGGCAATTTTTCCATTTTTTCTTTGTTTTCTTGTGTAGAAGTAACATCTTCATTTACAAAAAGCCCATACTTAGTATAATTGTCTTTACCAGTGATTTGAATTAAGCCCCTACCAGGGAATCCACCATATGATTCATTACTTACCCCTCCTTCCCTTGTATAGCGTAAACTTCCAGACTCGTGTAAAATTGTACCTAAGAAATGTGCTTTCCTAAGAACAGTGTTTATGTCATTTGTGGTCATTGTTTGATTAATAGGTTCCAAATATTTTGTTCTATTTGCTTTGCTGGCATGTGGAGCTATTGTTTTTAATTGTTCAAGCGTCAAATCTTTAGCCATATCACAATTAGCTTCTCCTCCAAGATACCGCTTTAAGTCTAGAAATTCCTCTTTGTTATTATCTGTAATTGTAATCCAATTAGTTGAGACATTACTTTCATATCCATAACTGATGGTTGTGCCTTTCTCATGTCTATCTTTTAATGATATATCAATTGCTGGCGGTAAAGGTACTGGGTTTACCTTCACAATATTATCACTAAAGAGTAGCTGTATGGCACTTACAGTTGTTGTTCCATCTGATAATACCAATGGTTGATAATATTCCATAACACCATTCTTTTTCTTGCCCATGCCAAACGCTATTTCATAGTTATGAATAATATCACTAATACTAACACTCTCCTTTTTATCAATATTCCCTTGGCGTATGCGTGCCAATATAGCCTTGATGGCGTCGGGTAGTTGGTAAAGTGCTTTGAGAGCATTTCGTTCTGTTTCTTCAAACGTACCCAATATGTTAGTATTGTATCCACCTGCCGTAATTGTATTGGTATATCCTTTGGCCATTTCGGTACCAAAGGCTGTGCAGTTTCCTGTCTGTAAGGCTGCCAAAATAGCTACTTGGTCAGTTGGAGCTGTAAAATTACTAAGGTCGCTGTTGCCACTATTTTTGAGAGATTGCTCTACCAAAGCAACCATCTGTTTGGCATTGGCTTCGCTCATGGTGCCATCAGCATTTTTTAGAAAACTATTGCCATTTTCGTCTTTTAGCTGTCCAATATCTTCACATAGCTTAGCTAAATAGCTAATGGTCGCTGTACTCATGGGTATCTGAGCTGCACACAATGAAGGTGTGCCATCGGGCGAAGCAGTTATAAGAATTTCATTTTCAGTGTTTGTTCTTGCATTTGACAAAGGCGGGCAGATGGGGTCATGATTTGGTAATGATATTGTTCTTTCACAAAGTTTTTCATCATCATCAAAAGTTTGATTTGGATAACAAGTCAACGTAAAAGCACCAAAACTTGGAACCTGACTTTTTGTTATACTGAATTTGCCATTATTTTGGTTGGTAGCAAATACGGTACCCATTCTATCCTTAAAAGTGTAATAAGGGCATGTTTTATTATCTGTAAAATAATAACTATACGAATTTCGTGCAATGTAATTCTCACGATAACAAGTTGTTTCATTAAAACTAATAGTTGGACATGTTGTCTGAGCATTTATAGTTATTGTTTTAAAGCATACTGGTTTGGAACAAGAAATTTCGCCTGTTTCATTAATACTCGGTGTGTTTATGCTAAAACTTGAAGGGTATCCATCACTAAGTGCATACACTTCGCTTCCTTTCCATTTTACTTTTCCGTAGCATCCCGAAAAGTTGACAGTGGTTTTATTACTATAACTTTGTATTGGCTCTACCATAAAATCGTTGCAAGTATGTACTTTTACCGATACAGATTTTGAAGTACAACTATTTCCATTATAAGTGCAAACAGCTTGATAAGTACCCGATACTGTTGGAGTAATTTGATTATTTGCAGAAACAGGTGAAGGGCCACGCCAAGATTGTATTGCTCCAAATTGTGTTGGGCAAGTATATCCGTCAATAGATAATGTTATAGGGCTATCACCTACATAATAATCTGTTTTTGAGGTATAAGCTTGATATTGGCTACAATTTGTAGGATTTGGCGGATAAATCTTGTTGATTGTAATGGTTTTTGTACTTACTGGACAAAGCGAACAAGAAACCGAAAATGTTTTTGGCGGTGTTACTTGCAACTTTCTTTGAGCAGATGTTATAGTAGCATCATCTGCCCAAGTCAAAACACCACCTGTTGGGCAGCCCGATACGGTTAAAGTTATTTCACCTGTATTTTCTAAAATGAGTTTAGAAGACTCAATCTTTAAATTTGGGCAGTTTGCTTTTACTTCAACTTGCTTTGTTTGCGATGTACATTCTCCATTAGTAAATGAACACGTAGCACTATAATTACCTACCTGAGCAACTTGAATACTATTGCTTGTTTCTCCTGTTGACCAATTGATATTACCTCCAATGCAACCATTAGCAGTTAGTGTTACAGCAGTAGGACTTTCAACCGAAATCGTTGGAGATATTGGGCTAATAGAAAAATTTAATGTTCCTGATACTTTGATTGGAATAGATACATTTTGCCCCCCTTGATTACAGGTTGTAGTATAGGTAGTTTCTCCACATTTTTTTATATCTATTTTCGAAGTAATTGTTGTATTAGCAAAACTACCTACTGGCCAAGTGATAGTTCCTCCTAAACACCCCTTAGCTGTAAAAGTAATTAGGTCTCCAATATTTCCTTGTGTTTTATCCGCAATAACCTCAAACCCCTCACAAACTAATTTAGGGGGTAAATCTGTAATTACATCAATAGTTATTGTTTTACTGCAACCATCAACAATATCACAAGTGGCAGTGTAGCTTGTTTTTTCAAATGGTCTTATACTTATCTCGCTACCACTCTCTCCATCGGCGTCACCTCCTTGCCAGTTGATTGTCCCAGCCGAACAGCCTTCAACTGCAAGGTTAATCGTCTCGCCCATTTTTACACTGTTTTTACCCGTAGAAGTAGCAATAGCAAGGCTACATGGTTTTATTTTTACTGTTACTGATTCTGCACATTGTGGGTTGCTACATTTGGCTGTGTAAGTAGTGTTTTGTAAAGGCGTTACAAATATCTCAGTTCCTTCATCAATCTGTGTATCTCCTTGAAACCAAGTTATATCACCTATACAACCAGAATTTTCAGTTACTGTTAGTGCAGCATCTTCTCCCATTTCAATTGTTGCAGGTGCTTCAAGTGCAAAACAGCTTTTACTTGAAATATTAAGTGTTACGCTTTGTTGTATAACAATATTATCCTTAATACAAGTTGCCGTATAGGTTGTTGTTTGTATTGGTGTATTGGTAATACTAATACTATTATTATTGATATTTAACTCAACTTGTGGCGAACTACTCCATGTCAAATTTCCATTACAATTAAGAGCATCTATTTTTACAGGATATTCAGTTGCTGGAATCTCAAGTATTTTTCCATTATATGTTTTTGACTTCCCTGATAAGTCCTGAGCTGTGATGAGCAACCCCAAACTAACTGGATTCTTTACATAAGTTTCTGCTACACACGAGCTACGTCCACAGATTGCGGTATATTTTTTGTCAATTGGGGGTACTGTGATACTTGGTTGTTGAGTTAAAACGCCTTTAATACCACCAGTGCCATCATCCCACTTTACAGTATTTCCTGCACTACAACCTGCTTGTGTTAATGTTATTCTCCCGTCTGATTCTATTTTTTGAGTGATACTGAAATCACAGTTTTTTGTTTTGGTAGTACCACCGACACTTGATATTCTACAGGTATTTATTCCATTCGAAAAGGTCGCAATCACTGTAAAAGCTCCATCAACATCGGTAGCATAGAATTTTTTTTCATATTGACTGGTTTTATCTGCATTGCCCTGAAATTCATAACTTATATTTTTTATATCATTAACGTTTCCAGTATTACTAAATATATTATATTCAAAATTATCGCATGTATGACCGAACAAAAATCCATCAAGTATTCCGCCACATTTGTAGCTATCATACGTTCCTCTAAGTTCATAATTGTTGCAAGAAGTTTTCTTCTCAATATCTACACTTGCAGTTGCTACACAAGTCCCTTCTGTTGTGCTACACTTAGCTGTGAACACGGTTTTCTCTATGACTCGAAAAATTAAAGTATTTTCAACACCTAAGTCATTATCCCAAGAAAAACTACCAATACAACCATTTGCTGTTAAGGTAACAGGAGAACCTTCCTCAATTATATCTTTTGAGCTACTAATTACAAAATTCTTACATATTGCAGGTTGCACAGTAATTAAACCTGTGCTTGTACAAGACTTTGTTTCAATACCGTCTGTTACTTCACATACCACAGAATAGCTTGTATTTTGTGTTGGAGTTACTATTAATACTTTTTTATCGGAAGAAATAGTGGCAGTTTCTCCATTTTGCCAAGAAATTATGTTTCCTTGAATAATTCCCACGTCTTCCCCACCATTGTACCAACTAAGTGTACTGCCACAGCTGGCAGTGAGCGTTGTTTGCTCGCCTTTTGATATATTTAAGCTACTAACTTTTAAAGAAACACTACATACTAAACCAGTTGTAAACTCACTATTTGTTGAGTCACTTACTAAATTATCACTAAGAGCAATTACTTCGTATGGATAAACTTCTGTTGGGTCTAAATTATCAATAATTACTTCATTTGTTTGAGGAAAAACTGTATGTAATTCACCATCTCTACTTTTATAAATCAACTTATAACTTTTATGTTTAGGGTCTTTGTCCCATGACAGTTTTGTAGATTTTCCAGTTAATTTAGTGCTAAGTAAATTAATTGGAGGTGGTAATTTATGAGTTAATGTTGTAAATTCTCCGTTATTGTAAGTATCCACCACCTCATCCCCCACATAGCTCTCAATCTTAAAACCATACTGGCTGTTTTCTTGCAATTTTTTAAGATCAAAGCGGTTTGAATTGACTGTTTCTATCAACTCTCCACTATCAGCGGTTTTGTAACTAATTACATATTTAGTAAAACGCGGGTCTCCTTGCCAAGTGAGGGTGGCATCATTATAGCCAATATTGT
>NZ_CALCZQ010000024.1 GCF_937903345.1 uncultured Emticicia sp.
TTTCCATTTTTTGAAAACATTGTCCCTTGCTTGGGTTGCCATAAGTTGTAGTGATTGACCATACCTAAAGTTACTTTTTTTTATTGCTATTTCAGGACGGGACAGCCTAAAAAATTAAAACAGTCACTTCCAAATGATATGACTTTTTTGCTGATTAAACTAAACCATAAAAACTTAGCTTTTTAGATTTTTATAAGAACATAACTATAAAAAAAATCACACCTAAAAGATGTGACTTTTCAAACATTGCTGCGAGATTTAAACTAAATCCATATAAATATAAGGTAAATAAATAAAATTTATTTAATCATTTTAGGCATTTATTGTATCCGATTAGACATATATTGTATCGAAATAGCCAATAAATTCCCTTAAAAAATAGCTTTGAATGTAACAAAATCATTTACAAAAGATGATTCTAAGTTAAAATCGCAATTTTTTGCATATTCATGCATTAGAATAATTCCTAAACCTAATCCTTGATGCCCAACATTTGGCTTTGTTTTTCCAGCTAAAACATTTTGTATGTGTTCAAAATTATGTTCATTAAATGCAGATACTGAATTAGTTACAATAAAAGCAATTTCATTTGTTTGATGTTTTTCTAAACGTATACTTATATTGCCTCCTGCTGGTGCATGTGATTTCGCATTGGCAATTATATTCCTCAAAACGACATCAATTGATTTTTCATCGGAATATATGCTAAGTTCATTTTCAATGTCTATGCTCAACTTTATACTTTTTGATTCTATGGCAGATTTATATACGTTAATGATTTCCCAAACTTTATTTGACAATAAAAAATTTCTAAACCTCGGTTGATAAGAATAACAATTCATGGTGCCCCAGTCGAGCATATTATTGAGTAACGATAAAGCATGAAAACCATCAGCATCTAATTGTTTTGATATTTCATCTATGTCGTCATGGCGATGATTTTTAATCAAAAAATTCATAACCTCTCCACTATCTTTAAGATTTATAATTATACTTCGTAAATCATGTGTAAACAACGCAAAAAACTTTTCTCTACACTTTATGGCCTTCAATAAGATCAAATTTGTATAACAAACTTTTAATAATAGTATCAATAATAAAATTAACACAAGTAAAATTCCAAAAAATCGTGGATTTATTTGGTTTTTTATGATAGTTGCGATGAAAGTATCTAATAAAAATATTTTATTCAATATTTTTATGGGTGTAACTTTATCCCAAGAAATAAAAGTAAAAAGTGGTGCTAGGATAAGAATAATAATCCAGTGATAAGACTTATCTTTAATTAAAAGAGTATAATAACGCATGATATCTAAGTACTACAATGTTTTAATTGAAAATATGTTTATGATGCAAATCAAAAAATCAATTCTAAAACTTTATAAGCTTTCTAATCAGTTTTAAAGCTTAGCCAAGTCAATCATTTATCTTTTAAATGATTAAACACGGTTCAAAAAAAATAAAAATATCAACAATAAAGCTTTTGTTAAGTACTGAGACATAAGCAACAAAATCTATGTTTCTCCGAGGCGATAATAAATCGATTAACAAAAAAATTTTTAATATATTTTTGTTACTTATTTTTATCTCAGTACTTAAAACATTTAAAAAAATCACTCCTAAAAGGTGTGATTTTTTTCATATTCTACTTACCTATTGCTAATATCCTTTTTATAGACTTTGTTTTTTAAAAAAGACACATACAAATTGGACTTTTTTCTTACCCATTAAGACATTAATAAATAAAAAAAGTCACACCTAAAAGGTGCAACTTTTCAAGTATCAATATTAGATTTAAACTTAATCCTATTGATTAGACGGTCTTAAAATATTTGTATATTGTCATTTTAGACATAAATTCTATCCGAATAGTCATTTAATTTTTAAAAAATAGCTTTAAATGTAACAAAATCATTTTCAATCGAAAAGTCTAACTTAATATCTAAATTTTTAGCAAATTCATAAATAAGTACCATTCCTAAACCCATGCCGTGATGCCCAGCGATTGGTTCTCTTTCCCCCGATAAAATATTTTGAATATGATCTATTTTTCCTAATTCAAAATCTTTTACTGAATTAGTAACAATGAATGCGATTTGATTTATCTGATATTTTTCTAATCGAATACTTATTTGACCTCCTTCTGGTGTATATGATTTTGCGTTGTTAATTATATTTCTAAAAATTACATCTATTGATTTTTCATCCGAATAAATGTAAAGGTCATTTTCAATTTCTATATTTAATATTTTCCCCTTTGAATTAATTTCCGATTTATAGATGGCAATTATATCCCAAACTTTTTTTGTTAACAAAATCTTTGTATGGGTTGGTTTGTAAGAATAACCAGTCAAAATTCCCCAATCTAGCATATTATTGAGTAATAATAGAGCATGAGTGCCGTCTAAATCTAATTTTCTTGATATGTCTTCTATTTCATTCAGGCGATTATTTTGGATTAAATAATTCAATATCATACCGCTATCCTTAAGATTTGTGATTAGGCTTCTTAAATCATGCGAAAACATAGCAAAGAACCGATCTTTATTCCTTTGTCGCTCGCTAATAATTTTATTTAACTTGCGAAGTCTAAACATAAAGTATAAAACCAAAAATAAAAAAAGAGTTACAGTAGCCATCAAAATTGCAAATTGTTGATTTTTGACTTTTAATCCATTTATTTTTTTCTCTTGTTTTTCAACTTGTTGTATAGCCAAAACCTTTTGCAGTTCTGTTCTGCTTCTTTCTAATGTGGCTGATTTGTATAATAATTCTTGGCGTACTTTTTGATAATGAAGGTTCTCATTCTGATTTGTTAAAACACTGTTTTTTTGTTTTGCTATTTGGCTTTCAAAAAAATTATTTATTGCTTCAAAGTTCGGTTGGGATTGGTTAAAATTAGCTTTAAGAATAGCAGTGGTTTTTAAATTGCCCTTGCTGTTTTCAAATTTTGTTTTAAAAAAGTTTGAAATAAGTATTTGATAATAGTAAATTTTATGATTTGTTGCAAGTGACGAATACTCATATTTATCAATAGAATTAAAATAAAATAAAGCCTCACGATAATATTGAACTGCCAATTGCTTTTCATTAGTTTTGATATAAATATTTGCTAAGGTATAATACATTCTTGATTTTAATAAAACATCAGAAGTATCAGCATTTGCTAAACTTTCTTTACATAATATTATGGCTTTTTCATAGTTGTAAACAGATTGATAATACGCAATTAAAAAAAAATTTAATGAATATGTAGCATACTTAATTTTAGGGTATTTTTTTTTAATGGATTCAATTTCATTCAAATATTTTTTAAATTTTAATGATGTCATACCATTAATCTCCATCTCGGCTGTACTCGCAAATAATAGATAATCTGCTTTTTGAAATTCATTTAATAAATTGTACTGATTATTTTGTAATTCAATTTTATTGTAAAAAATAGACTTAGCTTTGGGAAAACTGCCTTTGCTTGTAATGCGTTCAATATTCAAATAACATAGTAATTCGATTCCATCGCAAAAATTTTTCAATTCTAAATCATCCGACTTGTCAAGGTAGAAATGTCCCAAAAGTAGATTGTCTTTTACATCATTAAAAGATTTAAAACTTAATAGAAAACCCTTTATAAAATAATAATAACTTCTGCCGGTATCGTTATTTAATTTGTCTGATAGCGTTTTAATTTCATCTAATTTTTCAAAGATGGCAGCCTTGGCAAGAAACCCACAATCTAATTTTATTAAATTTTTTAATCTATCTGCTTCTGTGGGTGTTTGATTATAAACTATTAGTTTTTTCAAACTATCCATATTGTTCTCAGGATGGCAGTCTTTAAATAAAATTTTTTGAGCTTTAATATTTATGGGAAGAATAAGAGAGCACACAGCAATAATTAAGAAAAAAACTAATTTTAAGCTTTTTTCTTTCAAGGTTGAAATAGTCATTTTTGCAGCAGTTTTATTGGTTTCAAAATTAAATACAAAATTTTTTTGTAAAAAAGTTGAGTGGATAAAATTAACAAATTCAATGCCTAATCTTAGGAATTATTTTTTCAATTTGGGCTTTTAATTATCAAAAAAGGCATATTAAATAATTATGTTTTATTGATCCAAAGAATTTATCTAATATTGCTAAGGTTGTAAATTTTAATATCCTTATCTATGAAAAAAATAAATGTGGTCTTGCTTGAAGATGACTCAATTGATAGATTAAAAATTGAGATTATGCTATCAAACGTAGAATCTGAAGAATACGAAATAATATTAATTGATACATTTAAAACGCTCGAATCATTATTATTGTATATTGAGCATCAGATAAAAGAGATTGATGTTATCATTTCTGATATTTTTATTAATCATAAACCAAAAGGCATAAGATTATTGAAGGAGTTATCAAATTCAGATATTCCGGTGATTCTTACTACCAGTTCTCATGATGCCTCAATTTATAATGAAGCAAAATCAATTAGAAAGATACAATATCTAATAAAACCATTTCATAAATTAACATTACAAGCAAGTATTTTTTTGGTGTTTGAAGAAAATGAAAAAAGAAAACTTCATTTTGAAGATGATACAAAGTTTTTATTTTTGAAATCTGAGCTTAATCAAAATGAAAGAACGAATTTAACGGATATTATATTTGTAGAAGCCGATGGCAACTATTCTTATATTCATACGCAAAAGAAAAAGTATATCGTAAAAAAATCTCTTACAAAATTAATTTCAGAGGACCTCGACAAACATTTCTTTCGTACCCATCATAAGTTTGCAGTAAATAGAAATTATGTAAAACTTTTAAGATCACAAACTGTACTCCTAACCAATAATGTAAATTTACCTATAGGTATTTCGTTTAAACAAGCTATTAAAGAATTTGCTTCATTGCATAGTATTCCTCACTAAATTCTGCCTATGAAATAATGCTTTTTTATCTTAAACATAAAGCAAAATTTATCTCTTTTTTGTGAAGTTTGATTTAACTGTCACTCTTTTGAACGATTAGCTTAATTATAATTTCATTTTGTTTGATAAACCCCACAGGCTGCACTTTGCTTCCACTGAGACTGAAATATCTCATGCAAAAACGAAAACCAAAATCAGCAATCAAATACGAAAATGCCCTTTTCATAAGTTAATCATTATTTTATACTTCATACAAGCAATTAGCTCCTAAAATGTAATAAGTAGGGAATGTTTAAAACAAATAGGTTATGATTATTCTGATATTAATCAGGTCTTAGTAATCTAACTAAATCTCCAATCTCGTTGCTTATCTTCCAAAGTTCTGCTATAAATTAGGCATTTACTAAGTACATTTTTTTAACTAATTTTAATTGTGAAATACTACAAAAAAGGGAGTTGTAAAAGCAAAAAATCATAATAAAATTCATAAACCTCCTAGGTCATTTTGTGTCCAATATTTAAATTTTTTATATACTTATCACCAAATATTTGATAGTTATCACCAAATCTCAATATGAAGGTGATATTTATAAAATATAATATATTCCTTTATTTCATAATCTAAATTACAACAAACATTATGAATGGAAATCTAAATATATTTTTTGAAGTTGTTCAAAGTAATTCAAAAATAAATAACCTTGACTTAGGAAACCTTACTATTAAAAATGTTCAAATTGTGGATTTTAAAAACAATTCAGCTTTTTTTTGTGCGGTTTCTGATAGTCGTGATAATTTAAAAGCATTAAATTATGAGCTTGCAGAATACCTAAACGATGCTTATCTTTTTATATATTTAAATACTTCATCTTCTAAATCGCTATTGTTAGGCGTTAGTGAAAAATGGATACAAAATTATTTGTCAGCCAACTTTAATCTGTTTGAAAAAAAATTTGTTGACATCATTAACAATGTATTAAAAAACTTTTCATTGAGCCATAGCGTAGTTACGTCAAGACATTTCCTTTTTCAAAAGCATTTCACGTCAACAGATTTTACTTCGTTATTATTAGAATCATACTGTACTCAATTTATACATTATTTTTTAGTTTGTATTGACGCAGAGTTAAAGAATGAAAATCAGTCAAATTTTAAATTTTCTGATTATAAAAAAATAAAAGAAATTGAACATGAAATCACTAAAAACCTTTCAAAATCATCCCCATCAATTAAAGAAATGGCCGAGAAGGCTGGAATGAGTGTTACTAAATTTAAAATTTTGTTTAGAGAAACATTTGGTGAAACTCCTCACCAGTATATTATTGATAAAAAACTATTTTTCGCAAAAGAACTGCTCCAAACAGGCCAATATTCAATTACGGAGGTTTCATATAAAATCGGTTTTACTTACCCTTCTGGATTCACACGACTTTTTAAAAGCAAATTTCAATTTCCCCCAAGTGTTATATATACTAATAAAAATGCCATATTAGAATTAGCCAATGACTAAGTAATATAAGCACCAAGTTGAAAATAAGCGACATTTTTTTTAATTAATTTATTGATAATAGGTGAGGCGAACCGTCGCATCGGTGAACCGTCGCATCGGCGAACCGTCGCATCGGCGAACCGTCGCATCTTCGAACCGTCGCATCGGCGAACAGTCGCATCGGCGAACCGTCGCATCGGCGAACCGTCCTAAATTCATTCAAAAGCCAGCATAATGCTAGTTGATGAAATGTAGGAAAAGTCAAATTGCACGATATTTTAAACTTTTTAAAAATACTCATGCTACATGAAATAATTTTTTAGAAAATCAAATTTTTACATTAGAGTTTCTTGCAAGTTTAATTGTTGAAATAATTGGTGGTTTTTTATTTTTAATCGTGTTATTATTTTTACTTAGACCAAAGGTTACAATTAGTCCACAGATTGCAAAGCATACTGATAACTTTGACCTAAGTAGAAGAACATGTTGGGTTTTTAAAGTTGTTAACAAATCTTATTTTAGTGCTTTTGATGTTCAAGTTGAATTAATGGAACAAATAATTTACGCAGCACATCCATCGGGAAATAATGTAAGAGTCTTCCCCATTGAGCTTAAATTAGATAAAGTTACTCATGTAGCACCATTTAGGCCAAGTAGACTTGGGTTTTATAAAGACTATTCTGATTATGCTATGCGTTTCAGAACTTACGAGGATTTAGATGCCATACTAAGTAACCCTACAAAATCATTACAATTGAAGGTTACACTCAAACATGGTTTAACTGGTTTAGGTAAGATTGTTACCAAACAATATATAGGCGTTGCAATTAGAAGTGGACAATTTGTCATTGGAAGTAAATTTGACATCTTATAAAATAAAAATGGTATAAAGTTTGTTATTTACAGAAGAAGTGCATTGTTTTGTTGCATATAGTTCTTTTAACTAAAACACAATTATAAATATTATGGCAGATATTATTGTAGGATAATTTAGAAGTCAAACTTCGGAATAAGAGGTGGATTTAATTCATCTCTTTTTCATAATATTATTTGGTTATAAATTCAACTCTACATATCCATTTTTTTAATTTATTTCATGTAATCCATGATGTTAAGTTAAGGCCATTTTCATTATTTTTATTCTCAATAGCTTCTATACTTTGGAGTTTTTTACTTTCAGGTTACTTTCGACACGATACCAAAAAAACAATTTGTAAGTATTTTCTCCAAAATAACTTTTCGATACATAATTGTCCATTTTGGCAATTTTTTATAAATTTTGTTCGCTTATTTTTCGAGCGACAATCGGAATGCAGAGAATTCAAAGTTCGTTTTTCTACAACAAGAAGCATAAAGGCTTGATAATTAATCGCTGTGATTGTTATGTTTATTGCAAATAAGGGTTAACTTAATCTCTAGGAGTCGTAAAACATCCTTTTTTGTTGATTCGTTGGATTTTACTAAATTATTCCCCTAACAGATTTGACTATTTATCACCGCCATACCTCTTAAAACTATCCTCTGTTCGATTGCATTAATTATACCTAGAACACATTTTTTCCTTCTGCCATTTTTTATCATAGGATGTTTTTATTTCAGTGTTACAATGAATGACCGACCTCCCTCCGATGTGTAATATTCTCTTTAGGGAGTTGCCTATGCAACTATTTGATTGCCATTTTATGTGCATTTTCTAGCTTTTCTATGCTAATATCACTTGAGTTTCCAAATAGATCTGCACTTGTATAAGAAGCAAGTTGTGTACAAAAAAATATTGCCCGGAAAGTTAGTGGTATACACTATCGAATAGATTGCTGGTTAATGGCTGATTTCTGGAACTAAGGACTTTAATGCTTTTCTAGCTAAGGTGATAAACGACTTCCGAAATTTTTAGGCTTTAAAATAAATCTAGTCTTTGTTATATCTAATCTGCTCATCAAATTTCATTAGAGGTCTCAAATAAAACCAAAATGGATAGTAAAAAGCTTATTTGGATAGTTATGAGCTCAATAAACTAAGTCATAAATGACAACAAGGCAAAAAAGGATATCGATTGATAATCCTTATGAAAATTGTCATTAGAAATTAGATTTAATATCACATAGAAATACTCAAAATGATAAATGAAAAGTCTTTTTGGATATTAAAATTGGTAATATAATTGATTTGCCTATGCCAAAAGCTGATAAATCACAATTTTGTTTTATCCTAAATATTTTAACTCAATTAGGATTGAGAAGTCCAAATTTTAAACTTAATAATTGTTAAAATTCATTTATAAATACTCTATTTGGTAAGGAAAAACCTTTTTAGTACCCCTTTTCGGACTGATGCTTGCTATAATATAGGTTTAGTTTGTTAAAATTTATAGCAAGCAATGCCAATAAAAAACAGATATGAATATCAATTATAGGCTCACCTATTACCATCACAATTACAAAATCACATGTTGCTATTTGTAGGTGTAGATAAGCCAATTCACAGATGCCGTAGCTTATTGAAAATCAAAAAATGCTTTGGTTTTATATGAAATATCTATTCAGGACTACCTTTCAAATAAGGGCAGGTCATCGATTTTTTTATTTTTTAAAAGAAAAAAACTCGCTAAATCCCCTTTTTTGAGGATTGTACAACTCTTATAAATATTTGGGTAGTACAATTAGAAATTAGACTTAACATTTCAACACTTGTTCACAAGAAAACAATATATTTTTTAATTAAATAATCAAACTATCACAAGTCATGAAAAATCTTTTTCAAATCAATCAACAGTCATCTTTTAAGGAGATTCCTCAAAAGAGAAGCCAAATTTTAACAAGTATTAAGCTTATCCGATTTTTTATATCGGTGTTTTTTATAGTAAGTATAACCATATTAACGGTGGAGTATGCACAAGCACAAAACCCTTCCAGCATTAATGTATGTTATGTACCCTCTGCAAAAACGAGTCCCGTGGCTGATTATACATTAGATGGTAGTACTATGTGGGCCTCTGGAACTACTAAGCTACAATGCACCGCTAATTTTGGCCCGGGCGGAACAGTTTCGCCAACCAAGGTATTTATAGTTTCGTTGGGTACGGGAGCTTATTCAGTTGCACAACTCAACGCCTTGAACTGTAATGTTGTATTTACTGGACTAAATAATGCGGGAGCAGCTTCTGGTACAGCGTTACCTACTGGAGTGTCTGGATCAGATGTTAAAGCTATTTACGATTGGTCATTACTTAAACCCAATAACCTTGTCATCGTTAATCAAGGTTATATGGCAACTTCTGGCACATGGGGCTATACAGGAGCGAATGGAACAACAGGCGTTACAAATCAAGCAACAGTATCTGGGCTTCAAACAGAAATATTTGATGGCCCTTTTGGTTTGATAACCAGTTATGGACAAGGAGGATCTTATCAAGGAACAATTTCCAACCCATTTAATTGTGCACAAGGAACGGTATTGGCAGTAAAAGGAACAAGTAATGGGTCTTTACCAGTTCTCGTTTTAGATAGAGCTAGCAATGATATACTTTGTGGTGATATTGATATATTTACTTCTTTAGGTGGAGTTACGAATGGCTGTGGTATTACAAGCACGAACGACAGGCTATTTATGAACACGTTTGCGTATGCAATTCGGTTGGCAACTATTGTTCCTTATACCGCACCCGCAGGTACAGTATTTGTCGATAATGGAAATGGTGGAGGCATAGCAGGCAACTGTAAAAAGGAGTCTGGAGAAACAACAAGTTTGCCTACACCTTTATTTGTGAAAGCTATACAGAAAAGTTGTTCTAACATACAAGTAGTAGTTGCAGTAGCAACCGTAAACACTGATGGTAGTTATACTTTTACTGAAGGCTTAACGCCTGATGACTACACATTTGTTTTAGATGACAATAATTCACCGAATGATACAAATCCTTTTTTACCAACGGGTTGGAGTGGAACAAATGTTAGTCCTTTGACGACAGTTTCAACTGAGCAAACTCCGGCGGTTACGACATTTTGTTTAGCTCCTCCGTGCGTAGCCATTACTACCACGCCTACTTTGAGTGACGCTACAATATCTAATGTTTGTCCTGCTAATACCGTAAATCTATCTACCTCAATAAGTAGTAACACGCCATCAGGAACTGTATTAGAATTTCATTCAGCTTTTCCAGCAACGGCTACAAATTTGGTGGCTACTCCTACTGCTGCTGCTGCTGGAACATATATTGCTATTTATCGCGATACAATAAATAACTGTTACGGTAATCCAGCAGGGCCAATTACTGCAACCGTTACTACCTGTTGTGCTTCTGGTCAAGTACCAACTGTACGTTAATCGTCAGTCTCTTTTTTTACGTAAAATTTTTAAATTCATGAATAATCGATATACTATAAAAAAGGCTCTGAAATTAATTATTGTACTGCTAAACCTTTTAATTATTTTCACAGAGAGTTTTGGGCAGAGCACGGTTGACTTATCAACTCGCGTAATAGGCACTGCCCCTTCAGGGTCTTCTTTAGAATTTCATACAGCTTTACCAGCAACGGCTGCTAATTTAGTAGCCAGCCCAACAGCTGTTGGAGCTGGAGTTTATTATGCTGTTTACCGTGATTTAGTAAATAACTGTTATACTACAGGATCACCTATTGTGGTTGCTACAAATTCTTGTCCATCAACGACTGCTGATTTAACAAGCCATCAGCCAATAGGTAGTTTACCTTCTAATTCAACGTTAGAGTGGCACACGGCTTTACCAGCAACGGCTGCCAATTTGGTAGCTACTCCTAATGCTGTGGGAGCTGGTAATTACTATTTGGTTTATTTTGATAACTCAGTTAATTGTTATAGTCTTACTGATGGAGTAGTCGTGGTAGCAATAAACTCTTGTGGAACGCAATCAGCAGATTTATCAATTTTGAAGACAGGACCTTCAACGGTACTTCCAAATGGTTCAGTTACATATACATTGGTAGTGAGTAATGCTGGTCCAAGTGCAGCGAATAATGCAACTGTGAGTGACCCAAGCGTTTCTAATTTTACGGCAAGTAGCGTGAGTTGTGGTACTGTGACAGGCGGAGCAACTTGTCCATCAAGTCCAACAGTAGCGGCATTACAAGCAGGTACACTTACGATACCTACTTTACCAAGTGGTGGCAGCGTAACTTTGACGGTTATCGGGACAGCAGGTGCAAGTGGAACAATTACGAATGTGGCGACCGTTACTCCACCAACCGGTGTCACAGACCCGACGAGTTCTAACAATACAAATACGGCGACAACAACCATTAATTTAAACGCAGATTTATCAATTTTGAAGACAGGACCTTCAACGGTACTTCCGAATGGTTCGGTTACATATACATTGGTAGTGAGTAACGCTGGTCCAAGTACAGCGAATAATGCAACCGTGAGTGACCCAAGCGTTGCTAATTTTACGGCAAGTAGCGTGAGTTGTGGTACTGCCACAGGCGGAGCAACTTGTCCATCAAGTCCAACAGTAGCGGCATTACAAGCAGGTACACTTACGATACCTACTTTACCAAGTGGTGGCAGCGTAACTTTGACGGTTATCGGGACAGCAGGTGCAAGTGGAACAATTACGAATGTGGCGACCGTTACTCCACCAACCGGTGTCACAGACCCGACGAGTTCTAACAATACAAATACCGCGACGACAACCATTAATTGCCCTACTGTAAATCCACCAACTGCTGGGAGTGCGAGTCCATCTTCGATATGTGCTGGAGGTAGCTCAACCTTAAGTGCAACGTGTGCTACTGGAACATTAACATGGTACACTGATGAGGCATTAACTATCACTTTAGCAAGTACTACTATTAGCCCAACGGCTACAACAACTTATTATGCATCTTGCGTAAGCGGTTCTTGTAAAAGTACGGGAGTGCCAGTTATTGTAACGGTTAATTCATCACCAGCCTTGACGAATGCTAATGTTACCACAACGAATCCTTCTACCTGTTCGGGTGCTGATGGGAGTGTAAAGATTTGTGGGTTAATTTCGGGCAGAAGTTATACTTTTAATTATACAAAGGGAGGGACGTCCCAAACACCTGCCACTAAGACAGCAGATGCAAGTGGTTGTGTTAGTATCACAGCACTTTCGGCAGGTAACTATGCTAATTTTATTGTAACAGATGCTTTAACAACCTGTACAAGTAATACATTATCAGGACCTTTCGTATTGAGTTCACCCACGCCAGCAACCATTACTCTAGGGACAACCCAAAATCCGAGTAATTGTGGGTCAAATGATGGTTTTATTACAATTAATGGATTAACATCAGGCACACAATACACTTTAAATTACATGCAGAATAGTGTCGCACAAACACCTGTTACATTTACAGCCTCAGGTACGAGTTATAACCTCATAGGTTTGACTTCGGGTAGCTATACTGGCATTACAGTTACGAACAATGGTTGTACATCAAACAATTTAAGTAGCTCTCTGTCAGACCCTACTACTGCAGCCATTAGCCTTGGTTCAAAAGTAAATCCTACCTTTTGTTCGGGCAACGATGGAAGGATAACAGTAAGTGGTTTGGCACCTTCAACCAACTATACTTTAAATTATAGTAAAGATGGAATTGCTCAAACACCAATTGTTTTTACGTCATCAGGGACTTCTTATATACTTTTAGGTTTAGTTGCTGGCAATTATACAAATATTCGTGTAACGAATGCTGGTTGCGTATCAAATAGTATTTCTACTACATTAACTGACCCAAGTGCAGCGATTATTGCAGTTGCTTCAACAACCAATACCAGTGCTTGTAGTGCATCTGACGGTTCGATTACTTTCTCAGGTTTAGCACCTGGTACTACTTATACGATTCAGTTTACGAAGAATGGTATTCCACAAACGCCCTTTATCTATTTAGCAAAAGGAACCTCATATACCTTGTCAAATCTTTCTGCGGCGGCATATTCTAATATTCGTATTATTGATGCGAATTGTGTGTCGAATAGACTATCCGCTACAATTTTGGATCCTGGAGCACCGACAATAGCAACGGCAACAGTTACTCAACCGACCCTTTGTGGCTCTAATGATGGTTCTATCATATTAAACGGTCTTACGTCAGGATTAAATTATGTATTAAGTTATGTAAAAGATGGAGTGCAACAAACTACATCGTCATTCACGGCCAGTGGAACGAGTTATACGATAAGTGCTTTAACAGCAGGTTTTTATACAGGTATTACAGTAAAACAAGGCAGTTGTACCTCTAATTCGGTCAATGCAAACTTATCTAACCCATCTGCTGCAATACTTGCAGAAGGAGCGACTCTCTCACCAAGTAATTGTTTAGGAGCCAATGATGGTTCAATTGTCATTACGGGCTTGTCGCAAGGAGTGAGTTATACCTTAAATTATACCAAGAATGGTGTAGCACAAACACCAATTAATATCACTAACTCACCTACAACCTCTTTTGTAATCAATGGTTTGTCTTCAGGGAATTATACGAATATTAATATAACTCAGGGTGGATGTACTTCTAATAACATTAATACAACATTATTAAATCCAACACCACCAACCGCTCCAACTAATGCCATTGCAGACCCTAATCCAATTTGTGCAGGAACATTTACATTATTGGATGCAACCTGTGCTACTGGGACTTTAGGCTGGTTTAGTGATGCAGGTTTAACAACCTTATTGACAAGTTCTTCCGTCAATCCCGCTTCAACAACCACTTATTATGCAGCTTGTACCTTAAATGGTTGCGTGAGTGCAGCCACTCCAGTAACAGTAACGGTGATTGGAACAACAGCACCAGTACCAACTACATTAACTAAATCTAATGTATGTCCATCAACAACTGCTGATTTGACAACTATACAACCAGCAGTGGTATCAGGATTAACCTATGAATGGCACACCGTATCGAGTAATCCAAGTGCAGCAAATTTAGTTAGCACTGCCACTGCTGTTGGAGCAGGAACTTATTATCTCTATACAAAATCAACCATCGGCGGATGTTTTAGTATTGCTTCTCAACCAGTGATAGTAACGATAGTTGCCTGTCCTATATACAATCCCGATGTGAATATCACGCAAGTGAATGTACCCGTATCAGGCAATGTAAAGACCAATGACAAGGATGTAGTACCCAACAGTACTTATGGTACACCCGTGGCTGAACCAGGAAATCCAAGTACATGTGTACCAACAGGTTTTCCTAATACGAACGGAGCCTACAACTTTACTTGTGCAACCCCAGGAGTTTATACATTCAATGTACCTGTATGCACCCCAGCGAATGTTTGTAAAAAGGTACCATTAGTAATAACGGTTTTGGATAACACTAACCCGAGTGTTATTCCACCGATAGCGAATGTGGATATAGCGACAACGCCAATTAACACAGCAGTTACCTTGTCAACTTTATCGAATGATAAGCCAGGGGACCCCAATACGAGTTTAAACCCAAGCAGTGTGACCGTTATAGTAGCCCCATTGCGTGGAACGGCATCGGTGAATGCAACCACAGGTAACATCACCTATACACCAGCTTCGGGTTATGTAGGAACCGACACACTGACTTATCGTGTATGTGATACAGGAACGCCAGTAAAATGTGCCACAGCCAAACAAATCATAACGATAAATCCAGCAGGTTCACCCAACACGACCTCAGCGGCGGATGATTTTAATACAACACCGATAAATACATCAGTGAGTGGTAATGTGAAGACCAATGATAGTGACCCAGAAGGGCAGACACAGACCATTACAGCACAAACCTCATCACTAGCGAGTGGCAAAGGCACCTTGGTCTTGGCTTCAGATGGAACTTACACCTTCACCCCTGTAACAGGATTTACCGGCCCAGTAGAATTTCCTTACACCATATGTGATAATGGTACACCGCAGGCTTGTGCCATGGCAACTTTGTATATAAATGTTTTTCCAAAATTGCCTGATTTGACCCCTACAAATCAGTTAGACAATTTGGAGTTTTTAACTGCAGGAGTTAGTCGTGATTTAATTGTAAATGTGTTTGAAATTGTCGGGGCTAATCAGATTGCTGGTTCGATATTGCAATTTAAAATAACAAAATTATCAGCATTTGATATTACTTACAGCACCTCGAATGGCACTTCCAATGTACTGGGTGGAACGCCGAATGAAAACTCCAATTGGACTTTCACTGAGGACTCTGGTTTTATTACCGTAACGGCTAAATCTGGAGTAACAATGGCGGCAGGCTCAAGAAGAAGAGTAGGGTTTACAATTACTCGTAAGGCTGGGGTACCGTCACAAACTGATCAAAATATCACTACAACCATTACCTTTGGATCTGCTGGTGAAATTAAAACAGATAATAATAAAGTAATAACCAAAATCACAGCAAACTAATGAATGCATCAGCAATTTGTATTAAAAATGAACTTGAAATGAAAAAGAGAATTTTTTCATGGAGTTTGATAGTTTTCTTATTCTTGATTGCTACATCAAGTAAAGCCCAAGATGTAAGTATTAATATAATAAATCTAAATTTTCCAGTTAATAAAGGAGAGACTGGAGTTGTTCAGGTCGATATATGTAATACAGATGGAGGAAATACAGCCTTAGTAAGTAATAGAATTCGGCCTCAGATTAGTTTCCCACAAGCTTTAGTTGGATTATCTGTAACTCCCATTGACATTAGTGGATTTCAGGTATTGTCAAATACAGGTCAAACCGTTATTTTGGTTAATACTGAATCTATTGCTGCAAGTACTTGTAAGCGTATTACGCTAAAGTATACAGGTGAAAATTTAGGAGGGCCTTTACAAGTAGTTGGAACCATGGGTTTTGGGTCTTTGACTCAAGACTTACCACAAACCCCAGGTAATGATGTAAACAACGATAATTCGACCACAACAATAAGAGTTATTAATGATACAGATAAAGATGGTATTGAAGATGTTGTAGATATTGATGATGATAATGATGGTATTTTAGATGTTATTGAGGTTTGCGGGTCTGGGGCAACAAGTTTTTCATGTCTACCTTTAGGTCTTAACCCATCTGCCGACCAAGATAATGATGGAATACCTAATTATAAAGATCCTGATTTTTGTGGTTTTCTAACACCATCTAGTATTACAAATGGAATATGTACAGCAATTAAAGATACTGATGGTGATGGAGTTCCAAATTATTTGGATTTGGACTCTGATGGTGATGGGTGTAGTGATGCGTTCGAGGCTGGTACCACAACTAATCTTAGTGCTAATTTTATTATTCCTAGTCCTTATGGTGCCAATGGTTTTGCTAACTCTCTTGAAACTAGTGCTGAAAGTGGAGTTTATTCTGGAACTTACACTTACGCAAATGCAATTGATCCATCAATTAAGTCGTGTAATTCAAGCATCAAAATAGTAAAGAGTCAGACTGCTATTAGTGGTCAGACTGTCGGTTCGACAATTAGTTACAGCTTGGTAGTGACAAATACAGGTGGAAAGACTTTGACAAATGTAACAGTGACAGATGCTAATGCGACGTTGAGCGGAACGAACCCAATAGCTAGTCTTGCACCAGGTGGTACAGCCAACTTGACGGCGGTACACACATTGACCCAAGCAGATTTAGATGCAGGCAATGTAACGAATACGGCGAACGTAACAGGGACAACGCCAGGAAATACTCAAGTGAGTGATGTATCAGATGCTGGCACTGATGGGAATGGTACAACGATAACAAATCCAGAGACGGTAGACGGTTCAGACCCAGACACAGATCCGACGAATGACCCCACATTGACGCTTTTGACGCCCTTATCAAGCATCAAAATAGTAAAGAGTCAGACTGCTATTAGTGGTCAGACTGTCGGTTCGACAATTAGTTACAGCTTGGTAGTGACAAATACAGGTGGAAAGACTTTGACAAATGTAACAGTGACAGATGCTAATGCGACGTTGAGCGGAACGAACCCAATAGCTAGTCTTGCACCAGGTGGTACAGCCAACTTGACGGCGGTACACACATTGACCCAAGCAGATTTAGATGCAGGCAATGTAACGAATACGGCGAACGTAACAGGGACAACGCCAGGAAATACTCAAGTGAGTGATGTATCAGATGCTGGCACTGATGGGAATGGTACAACGATAACAAATCCAGAGACGGTAGATGGTTCAGACCCAGACACAGATCCGACGAATGACCCCACCATATCTACCTTGTGCCCTGCACCAACGGCTTTGGTCAATGGAGGAGTTTCATCTGTTATCATTTGTTCAGGGGGGTCTGCAGCCTTAGTTACTACAGGCTGTGTTGGTGGCACAATTTCTTGGGTATCAAGTCCTACATCGATCATACCAGCTAATGGTATAGTTAGTCCTACTGTTACCACTACCTATACTGCAACTTGTACAAAAGGGTCATGTGTAAGTCCAGTATCGAATTCAGTATCCGTTATTTTAGGGCCTTGTGCTAATCCAGATGGAATTATATCGGCAACATCAGGAACACCAAAAATAATATCAATTCTAGCCAATGATAAGAATTCAGATGGAACATCTGCTAATTTAACGAAATTGACAGTACCAGTAGTAACCACGAATCCAACTAAAGGAACGACAATTGTCAATTCAGATGGTACGATAACTTATACACCCAATACTGGTGCTAGCGGTACCGATTCATTTATTTACAATATTTGTGATAAGGTAAATCCAACGGTTTGCGATACAGCTATAGTAAAAATATCAATTTCAGTCGTTTTAGATGTTAAATTACAATTAAAGGTATTTTTACAAGGAGCATTTTTCCCGCCAAGTGGGGCAACGGATGCCTTAATGCGAGACAACTTACGCACGTTGAGTGTAATCCCAAATGTAGAACCTTATTCTGCCATGGCAAATAATCGTTTCAAAAAGGTATCTGATGCTGGTGGTCAAGCAATAGGAGGAGGCGTTCTTTTAAATACAGGTAACGATGCAATTGTAGATTGGGTGTTTGTGGAGTTGAGAGATGCTACAAATCCTGCCACTGTAATCAAAACTAGAGCAGCTCTTGTTCAAAGAGATGGCGATGTAGTAGAATCAAGTGATGGTATAACACCAGTTACCTTTGCTGGTGCAGTAGGATCAAACTTTTATGTGTCAGTCAAGCATCGCAACCATTTGGGAGCCATGACCGCAGGTGCAATTACCATGGCTGCAACAGGTACAATTGTTGATTTTACGTCAATGACATCAGCCCAGTTATGGGATAATGGTTCGGTTTTGCCAGATGGTTCGCTTGGTTCATACGATGGTTCAGAGCAAGTTATACTCGGAAATGGTAAAAAGGGACTTTGGGCAGGAAAATCAAGAAACGTTAATAACAAATTAAAGTACATTGGTGGCCTCCCTGACATTGCTGTTTTATTGTCCGAACTTATCAATTTTGCAACAAATGTTGGCGGATTATATAACTATGATTTCGTTACATCAGTATATTTGCCGAGTGATATTAACATGGATGGTAAGGTTAAATACACAGGATCAAATACAGATACCGCTTTTATTTTGTTCAATATCATTAATAAGTACCCTAATAATCTTAGCAATAAGTCATACAATTTTGACTTTATAATTGAGCAAATTCCATAAATAAGTAAATATGGGCGGAGAATTCTTCTCCGCCTGTACTTTTTTACCCCCAATTTAATATTCAATAAAATTAATTTAATACTCAAATGAAAAAATTTCTTTTTTTATCCATTTGCGGATTCATGTCATTCACATCTTTTGCACAAGGATTAATAGACTTAACTGTTAAATGGAATACAACACAAAGTCGTTATGAAGTTTATGCCAGACCAAATTTTACAAGTACCTCGTTTACATGGGGTCCTTCTCAAGTAACAGTTGTAGTGCCAGCCACATCCCCGGATGCACTTCTTACAATTGTTTCAGTCAATGCTGGTGGATGGAGTCTAAATGCTTCTAATCAGGTTTTTGCTCCTGCGGCATCGCCAAACAATGATTTTAATGGTGTTCAGTCGAGCGGTCAGGCCGTTGCATTAACCGCAAATCAAGAAACCTTACTGTTTACGTTCACCTTTTCGGATGGCCAATGTAGAGATGGTGTACGTTTATTTGTCAATTCATCGGATCCATCCTCATCAGCTTCAGGTATGAAAGGTGGTGATTATAAAAATGCCATAGATAATGGCTTAGTTACGGATGTTTATAATGCAAATTTTAACAATACAGGCACAACTTGCTCTATTTGTTCTATTACAGCACCAGAGCTTATTAAGTAATTTTGAATATTTGATTAGTTTAAAATAAAAAGTAATGAAAAATAAAAATAAATTACTAGAAAAGGCACTTTTGATAATTGTAATGGCATTACCGTTGATGGTCAATGCACAAGTATGTGATTATACAGCTTCAAGTGTAACATTTAATATAGGAACATCGGCTACACTTCCAAGTAATAGCCTAACTTCATATTTATTAGTTGATAATGCAACAAAAACAATCCTTCAAATTTCAAGTACGCCAAGTTTTACCGGAATAGTGCAGTCAAAGTTATATGACGTTTATGCCTATAGCTATGTCAATAATAATACCGTTACTGGATTGGTAGTAGGAGGGGCTTTGAGTACAATTACCTCCTCATGCGGTGATTTTTCAAATTCATTAACAGTTAGAATTTGTCCAGCCTCAGGGACTGGAAGTACTTGTGATTATACGACCTCAAGTTTTACTGTAAAAACAGCAAGCACTCCACCTGCTGGCGGTACAACACAGTACATTTTAGCCAATTCGAGCGGTGTAATTTTACAACTAACATCAACCCCAACCTTTACAGGACTTTCAGGAAGTCAGTCATATAATGTATATGCAGTGAGTTATACAGGGACTGTTTCAAATTTGACTGTAGGTAGTAGTATAAATTCAATTTCAGGTTCATGCTACGATTTGTCAAATGCTTTGCCCATTACAGTATGTGTATGTCAACCAATTTGTTTACCAGTAACAGTGACAAAAATAAAATAAGGATGTATTTGAAAGTGTATTAACTACCAATAAATAATATTTAAAACAATGAAAACGATAAAAGTAGTAGTCTTGATGATTTCAATAATTATGATAGGCAAAGGGGTTTATGCTCGAAAAGGCATAGAGCTTACCATAAAGTATAATGCAGATTTTAACAAATATGAAGTGTTTGCAAGGGCTAATTTTACTCAGAAAAATTTTATTTTAGGCCCTTCTCAGATAACTATTTCACTTCCTGCATCTGTTGCTGATGAAAAGCTAAGAATATTTAATTCAGATGGCGGTACTTGGGAAGATAATACCTATGTATTTGCTCCTAAAGCCAATACAGCAGCGGACTATCATGCGATTAGCACTTTAGGAGCTAAGACAAATTTTGTCGACGGAATTGAAACTTTGTTATTTTATTTTACCTTACCCAATGCTGTTAACTCATCGGCCGTAAAACTGTTCGAAAATGGGAGAGACCCCAGTTCTGCAGCACCGGGAATGAAGGGAGGAGATTTCTCAAATTCTATCAGCGACGGTTATGCTCAAGAAGTTTATTTGCGTAACTATAAGGAAGTTAAAAAGAAAGTAGTCCGTTCAGAAAAGGATAAAGAGAGAGTTTTGTTCGGATTAGAAGAACGAAACCTTGTACTTTATCCAAATACGACCAAGGATGATTTTAAAATAGCATTGAATGGTGTTGAAGATTCGGAAGAAGTTACGATGATTATTGCTAACGAAATGGGCAGAGAAATAATGAAAGTTAATGGAACGAAGGCTGACCTAATGGAAAGAACTTTTAGAATTCCTTCAATAGTGACAAGTCAAAAGTTAGTAGTAAGAATATCAACCCTTAAAGGTGTTTTTGGTAATAAACTGGTGCTTGATAGAGAATAAAATCAATATTATTTTAGATATAGGATAAATTAAGTGTAAAGATACAATAAACAACTATCTAGTTAAAGTATTGATTATCAATAAATGTAAACAATTATTTTTTTGACTTATTTGTTCATAGCATCAAATAATCTTTAATTTTTGTTTTTAGCCATTAGATTCTGCTTTTAAGTAGTCTTAGTACTGAGGAGAAAAAAATGGAATCGGAGAAAAACTCGGTTGTTTTACAAATACAGATGCTATTAGACCTCACAACAACCCCTCTTTGTCTTTAGGAGAGGGTACTTTTTTTTTCTTGGATAAAATTACTCCGAACAAGCATTCGACCGATGATCAGTAATTATACTATTGACGTAGCATTGAACATTAGATCATTTAATATAATTCATAAAATGCAGTTTGGTTAAGAGTTAGCTTTAAAATATGTAAAGCATAAAAATCACACCCTATGGATGTGATTTTTTTATTTAAAGTTAAAATTTCATTCAATCGTCTGGCAAACTTGAAAGGCTTATATAAGATTATAATTGGAGTTAATTAAATCTCAGTTTCAAATTCTTTTAAAAATCTCAAAATAAGTCAAAAAGGATAGTAAAAAACCTTTTTGGATAGTTACAAAGCTAAGTATCAATGTCACATAATACTCACGCGTAAAAATATTATTGAGTAGATATACTCAAAATGATAAATGAAAAGTCTTTTTGGATATTTAAGTTGGTAATGTAATTGATGGGTCTATGCCAAAAACAGATAAATCTCATTTTTATTTATCCTAAATATTTCTTTTTCGATTCGTATTTAGAATATCAAAGATTAGACTAAATAATTATTAATAGGTAATAAAAATGTTCATAGTGTTAAGGAAAAACCTTTTTCGTCTCCCATTTAGGACTAAAGATTGCTGAAATTTTATGTACTATTTAGCTGATTTTCGAATATCGAAAAAAATGATTCAAAGATGCTTATAAAGATTAAAATTTAATTAATTCAAATGAAAAGTAGTAGTTAATTTTTGGCTTTATCAGGGCAAAACATGTTTTTTAAATCCCATAAAATATAAGATTTAAAGAAATAAAGCATGAAGTTTTTTTTGAGTTATAATGTGATTTTCAGATCTCATAAATAGATGAATTTTAAGCACTATTTATAATATTGAAAATTCATACGAAGCAATGATGATTGTTTCAATATCAATCAATAAAAAAATTATCGATTGGTAGATTATCTGAAGAAAAGAACGCTTCATTTTACATCAATAGCTTTAATTCAAAAGAATTAGCCTTTTATGATTATAATACTAGGTTAAAATTTGAATCACTTATGATTAACGTTATTGTTTTTGTAAAAAAAATTAAGTAAAAAATGTCGAAAAAAATATTTTTTCGTTACAAAAAACTTACTTGTTGAATTCAAAGTATTCTCATTTTTGAATTCAATTAGGAAATATTTTAAATTATACAACCTATTTCAGCAAATAAATAGGGATCATTTCTTTGTTTGGAAAAATTAATAAAATCTTTAGATGAAAAGTTTTTTTATAAAAAGTTTATTCTTTGTTGTAATGTCTATTCTTTTTCTTACAAAAAGTATAGAAACAAATGCAAAATATAATTTAGGTATAGATAACCTAGCTAAAAAGTACGATTTAAAAAAAGCTACTCGAAAAGCTTCATCATCTACTCTTGCAGGTTTGCCTGATCTTTCTTTAACACAATCTGTGAATACTAAGACAGCGTTGAGTGGCAATAACGTAACATTTACACTTACTTTGACTAATGATGGTAAAACCGATGTTTCAGGCGTTGTCGTAACGGATAATTTACCAGGTGGTGTAACATTGGTAAGTGCAACTCCAAGTGCAGGAACAACCAATTTGGTAGGTAATACTCTTACATGGCAAGTAGGGAATTTGAGTGCATCAAGTTCTGGCTTAACATTGGCAGTGGTTCTTACATTAAATAACTCTGGTGTTTTTTATAATTTTGCTGAAATATCAGCAATGAATGAAACGGATATTGATAGTACACCTAATAATAAATTATTTTCTGAAGATGATAATGCTAGTTCTTGCACAAGTGTATCTTATAAATACTGTGTAGGCGAACAAATAGAAATAAATGCGAGTGCAGAAGCAGGATATAGCAATTATCAATGGTACAAAAATGAAGTATTGATAGCTGGAGCTATTTCTCAAACGTACACAATAACTAGTGTGGGAAGTTATACTTTTACAGCCGATGTTCCAGCGGGAAGTTCGAGTTGTAGCGGTTCATTGTGTTGTCCAATAGTTGTTGAGAATTATCCTGCGATAAGTTTGACAGGTACAGCCACACACCCAACTTGTGCTGTTGCTAATGGAAGTGTGGTATTGACCTTAACTGGTGGCGTGAGTCCCGTTACATATAGTAAAGATGGAATAACGTTTGTTTCAACCAATAGTTTTTCAAACTTAGAAGCAGGTGTTTATACATTTACAGTCAAAGATGGCAATGGTTGTACAGCCACAACAAGTATAACATTACAATCAATTGCTGGTCCTAATATAGTAGCTGGAACAGTAATTCAACCAAGTTGTAATTTAAGTAATGGAAGTGTAACAGTAAATGGAACAGGTGGTAGTGGCATACTTACGTATAGTGTGGATAATGGAGTTTATGGAAATGCAAATATATTTAACAACTTATCAGCAGGTTTACATAGATTTACAGTCAAAGATGGCAATGGTTGTATCGGCACGTTAGAACAGACTTTATCAAATCAAGGCAGTACTGTAAGTTTACAAAACAGCGTTTCCTGTAATGATTTAGGAAATGCTACCGTAAGTTTATCCGCAAGTGGAGGTACAAGTCCTTATCAATATAGTGATGGAACGGGATTTTTTAATAACAATGTATTTTCAAAGGTATTAACGGGAACATATACATTTACAGCCAAAGATGCTAATGGATGCACAGCAACCGCAACAGCTACTATTAGTTGCAATGCTACCTGTACAAGTGTACCTTACAAATACTGTGTAGGCGAACAAATAGAAATAAATGCGAGTGCAGAAGCAGGATATA
>NZ_CALCZQ010000025.1 GCF_937903345.1 uncultured Emticicia sp.
AAGTTGAATCAACTTTTTCGAGTAAACTGCTAATAGGTGTTTTGCTGATTTTCTCATAACTTGGCTTTGAATAATTATCCGAATACGATATTCCATAAAATGTTTTATCTGAAAACTTATAGTCAATGCCTATTCTTTTACTATTTCTATTTGAAAAATCTCTGGTATTTTGAATCTGATTCCAAGTTTGTGTCGGATAAAATATGTCAATATTACCAGTTTGAAAGATACTACCCTTTGAAATATTAAAAGATGCAAAGAAAGTAAGTCTATTTTTATAATAGTTATAGGTATCTGATAAACTCCAAGTACCATAAGTAGCCTGTGCAAAACTTGCTCTGATAGCATTGCTAAAACCTTGTTTGTTTTTCTTTTTCAGAACAATGTTTATCAGTCCGCTATTTCCTTGAGCATCATATTTTGCTGGTGGGTTAGTGATAACCTCAATTCTAAGAATATCGTCAGACGCAATTGATTTTATATAGCTCGTGAGGTCATCGGAAGAAAGGGGTAAAAGTTTACCATCAATCATCACACTAATTTTACTTTTTCCTATCAATGAAATATGGCCATTTCTTAAACTAACCCCAGGTGTTTTAATTAGTGTTTCTAAGGCATCATTACCTATTGCAGTAAGGCTATTCTCGACATTAAAAATAAGCCTATCGGCTTTTCTTTCTATGAGAAGTTTTCTTTGTTTGATGATTACTTCTTCAAGATTATTGCGATAGTTTTTTAAAATAACCTGTACTTTAAGGCTTTTATCCACTAAAAATAACGTATCAACTTTTTCATACTCAACGTAAGAAAAACGAAGCTTATACATGGCTTTCTCTATGTCAATGAAAGCGAAGTTGCCCAAGGAGTCAGTAAATACAGTATTCACCAAAGAAGAATCTCTATACGCACTTACCGAGACAAACTCTATGGCGTCCTTACTTAAATTAGTCACTTTTCCCGAAAGGCTAAATTGTGTAAATCCTCTCACGAAAGAAACTACGACTATAAGAAATATGTAAATACTTTTTTTCAAATTGATGTTTCAGATTTTGTTTTCAAAGTTGTAGTTAATCAAAAATGACTTTATATAATATTCGTCATTAATAAGGTCAATAAAATAGATTTGATTATTCTGTATTATCATTTTTTTGCCTTGTTTATACCCTAAATAGTTAGTAAAGCCTTCAATATTTTTTGCTTCAATTACATCAATGGTTTGTAGTTTTTTATCTTTAAACTCAAATACATAATTGTTTTTGTACTGATAAAAAGTAAGTAATTGTTGTCCATCAAAAATAGGATTAACCGCAAATAACCGAAAGTTTAGCTGGGTTATATTACTTACATCGGCAAACCTTTTATACGAGATTGACTCGTAGGGTTCAGTACCATCACCATAAAGTGTTGTTATTGCTGCCTCTTGCCCAACCTCACAGACCTCGCCTAAGCAACAGTAGTTGTATAATAATTTTCCAGCAAAATTATTAAAATAATCGGCTGTACCATAGTAAGCAAAAAGTTCGTCATCATTGGTTAGAGGGCCTACGAACTTAATAAATGCCACTTCTTCTCCTTGAGTTGAGTACATAGCTATTCGATGTTTAGGAGTTTTAGGTGCAGGGTATCGAGTGACAGCTGTATAAAGGGTATCATTTTTGTAATAAAACCCGCAATCAATGTTGGTGTATGTATTTTCAAATGGTTGATTTAGGATGTGGGCTACTTTCTCCATTTCTTTAGTAGCTGGATTCCAGATAAAGAAAAACATATAATGCTGTAAAACTTTTTTGCCTATTTTTCGCACCTCCTTTTTTCCTTCGTCAGATAAAAAACTGCTTTCTTTTTCGTTCTTTATCATTATTTCTATCGAAAAAGTACCCACCAGTTTATCGTTTTGGTACTTTACATTAGTAAGTTGCATTGTTTGTCTATTGCGTTCGATATATCTTTCGTTGTATTTTTTGGCAAAATTGTATTTAGCAGTGTCATAATTGGCAATTTTTTTATAAAATAATTCGCATGGCTCAAAGTACTCACGAATGTCAAAAAAAGGAGATACTTCTCCAGTCAGTGTGTTAATATCAAGGAGTACATTTGTTATGTCTCCTAACATCAGAAGGTGGTCTTTCTTGTATGAAAACATGACATCGTTTCGTTTGATAAAACTATTTTCTATGCCTGATAATTTTACAGAATCTTGCATCACAATCTCAAACTCTTCATTAGGCAGATTTTCTGCAATAACCGAATGTAGTTTTTGGTTTTCATTATAAAAAACCTGTTTTCTGAATACGTATAACAACCTGATTAACTCTTTGCCTTGCATCACGTATTCATAAGTGGTTTTATCTGTAACCAGTCTTATGTTTTCGGCTTCTTTATCACTTATTTTTAATATTTTTTTCAGAAAAGGTCGAATGTCTTTGACTCTGAAACTTCCTTCATTTTGGATAACTAAGACAATTTCTTTGTTGCTATTTCGTGCAGCATGATAAGCTTTATGCAATTGCATACCTGCCGAACTCACAGCATCGTGTAGTGGATATGTTAGTACGTAATAAGTATCTTTTAGGGTTGGATGAGTGATTCTAATAAGCGAATCTAAAGACGATAAGTTTTTATTGAGGTCCTTGTAATAATAACCTTCAGGAATTTGTGCAGATACTTGGTAAACCCAAAATAGAAGCAATATTTTTATTGTAGATTTCATAGTGTTGGAGTTTTGTTGTAGAGATTGGGCTACCCTAATAGGTAGCCCAAGGTCGGTTTTACTCTTCATTGCTTTTTGGAGAGCAGTTTCCGCTACCATTTTTACAACTGCCATCTTTTTTGGCTTTACCACCGCCCAGAGCCTCTTCATCATCAACAACAAAAGCATATTTGGTTGATTTTTTTGAAGATTTTGCGGTACGATTCGATTTCTTGCCTCCTTTATTAATAGTAGAAGCAGAAGTTGTTTGGGCGAATAAAATACCGCCGATGAACATGAGTGAAAGAATTGATTTTCTCATTTTTGTAAGGAATTAAATTGTTTGGAAATAGATTAAAATGTATATGAAAGTTGTGTGTTTGCACTTTAAAACATTAGAAATTATAGTTGATACCCAGAATAATAGCCCTTGATAGTAAAGCATATTGGTTTTGAGAGGTATTGTAGTCGCTCAAAAAAACTTGCTGAAAAACTTTGGTATTGGACAAGTTTTTAGCCGATAATTCAATATTTACTTTTTTATTTCTGAATGTATATTTTGCATTCATATCAATAAAATAGTAAGATTTTTTATTGATGAAATACCGCTCTGTATTTACGCTCCAAAAATGCTGTTTTGCTCGATAACGTATGTTTAAAAATAAAGTATTCCATTCATTTTTTGAAAAACTATGAATATCTGATAGCTCACTAGTAAATTGAGTATCATAGTATGTAGCTCCCCAAGTACCATTAATCTTCGTTTTAAAGACTGACGTATAAGAAAACCTATACATACTATTTGTGAGCGTATTACTTCTAACGCCTTGGTCGTTAATTTGATTTGTAAACCTATTCTGTGAGATATTGGCTTCAATTTTAATACTTGACGAAATAGGTGCGATAAACTTATCTGATGAAACTGAGTAAGCTAAAATATTATTCGTAGGAATGATATTTTGGGTCGAGAAATCGAACGCACTACTGAGAGCATAAGCATTTCCAAAAGTATTTTTACGTTTTAAATAAAGCAGACTACTCACAATCATAAATTGGTTATAAGTATCGTGATGGTTGAATGCTAAATTATAGCTTTCGACATTTGATTGGGCAATTTGAGGTGTTCCTCGTTGAAATGTTCGAAAACCCTGCAACCAATAATTTTCGGTTAAATTATTAATATCAGAAAAATCTTTACTGTATGAATAAGACCCCCGAATTGACGAAATAAGATTAAACCGATACAATAATGCTAATTTTGGCTCATAATATGCTATCTGTCGATTTATATTATTACTTTGCTCAACCCTCAACGCTAAATGATGGAATAAAAGATTAGTAGAAACATTTAGTTTTCCGAATGTTTGCGAAAGCCCACTTCCTACAAAAAAATCTTGTTTTCTAAACCTTACATCATTCTGAAAACCTTGCAAATACAACAGCGAATCTGACTTATTATCGAGAATGCTCAGCTTTGTATTTTGTATTTGATTGCTTATGCTCATCCCAGCCTGAAAAAAGTATTTACTCTTATTTTTTATACCAAACAATTTGCTCGTTAGATTTATTTCTTCAAAAGGTTTGCTGATGGTTTGATTTAATTGCCGATAATAGTTGGGTAACTTAAAAAAAGTCGAATATCTTAAACCATCTGTCTGAATATTATACACCTGCGGAAGATGAGCTATTTGATGAATAATATCAAAAGTGAAAGCCTTTTTATTAGGAAACCGATAAGTGAAATTAAGATTTTGGTTGAAAAACTTAAATTTATTATTCAAATCAGCCTGTAAAGTTTCTTTTGAAATGTTGCTACCACTAAATATAATATTTTGAATGATTTTATTTGAGAAAAATTGTCCTTGTGCAACATACTTAGTTTTTGCATTATCTCTAATCAAATATTCCGCCTCAATTTTTGCAGTGCCTACCTTTATCTGTTTATTTATCTGAGTATTTTCAAGCATCGAAAACCTTGTGTCATTAAATTGGTAATCGTTTTTAGTTGCTTGATTTTGATGATTTTTATCCGAATAAGCGGCCAAATTTGTTTTTAATTTAATTTTTTTAGTAAAAGCATATATCAAGTTTGTTGATGCTACACTTTCGAGGTTAAAGTTTAATCGTTCTTTCTTAAATTGAGAAATGTTTAGATTATCTAATTCGAGCAAAGGTTTTGGTTGTGTGAGACTACTGTTTTCAAGAGCTATTTCTATATCAGGAATTTCATCTCCCTCTGGATTATTTTTTATACCAATATTATTATGGTTAAGGGTTGTATAGGACTTCATTTTTTTCAGATATGAAAATAAACTTAGGTTCAATTCTCTGAAATTTTGATTGCCATAAGCGGCTTTCAAATTACCAAACGCTACTTTTCTTTGGTCTTCAAAGAACTGAAGATTTAATACCGTCTTATCCGATTTTTCAATACCTCTTAGTAAAGAATTACTTGAAAAATTCTCTAAAGCTTGTACTTCAGCAATCTTTGTAGGGTCAATGTTTCGAGTAGCTAATGTATAATTTCCTGCCAGTAAATCATCCCCATCGAGATACACTTTGTCCACTAATTTCCCTTTAAAATAAATTTTACCATTGTCTGAAACCTTCATTCCTGGTAGTTTTTTTAGTAAATCTTCAACGTTTCTTTCAGAGCCATCCAAAAAACGTTTAGATTTATAAATAGTACTATCCTCGCTTGTTTTCACTGGTAGAGACTGGGCTGTTACCGTTACTTCATTCAGAATAATCTCTTTCTTTTCTAAAATAATATGAAAGTCAAACTCCGTTTTATTATCATCCAAACTCCTCGTAAATTTGTTATAATTTAGGGCATTCATTGAGATTTGGTATTTCAGGGTATCTTTCCCCATGAAACTAATAATAAAATCTCCCTTTTCGTTCGTATAGGCAAAGCCAATAAAGTTATTTTTTCCAACTTCATGAACCAATACACTTGCCATCTCAATAGGATTTCGGAGCGAATCGGATATATTTCCTTTAACGGTTATGAGTCGCTGACTAAAAGCCGAAACCGCACAAAGCAATAAAAGAAAAGCAGTGAATTTGACTTTCATTTTTGATTATGTTTACAGCTTTCAAAGCTTTCAATCAAAGAGTTCGAGCGTATGAATATCTAATTTTATAGACGTTTCGGTATTGCCATCAGGATTTACCTGTACAAGTAATTGTTTTTCAACTTCCTCCATTTTTTTCTTGCGTCCTAAATTAAATTCATCCCAACTTCGATGCTTTTTTCCAAGTTTTGGTGCTTCTATTAAGCTATTTTCAGTTGTAGGCATACTTATTGATTCCAAACGATATTGATATTCTTTTTCTTCATCATAAGCTTCAACAATTAACCCAGGCAGTCCTGTTAGTTTCCACGGCCCAACACCCATTGGTACATCCATCGTAAACCAAGCGTGATACGTACGACCACGAAATGTACACGTAGCTTCAATGCAACTAAATTGACTTATCTTTTTCTGATTATCCGCAATTTTCCAATCTAACTTTGGGGTAGCTTCTTCGATAATGACAAATTTATTCCATATCAAGTCTCTCGAAATGATTTTCTGGTTCTTATAATCAATGTAGTTTGTCCAGCCTTCAGCATCCGCAATTTCTGCTACGGTAACATTTGGCTCTACTTCTTTCCACTCTCTTTTCTCCGAGCCATCTTGTGTTCTTCCATAAAAAAACACAGATTCATACTTATTGAATTGTAGTGTAGCTTTGTATTCTTTTTTCTCCCACTTATTGATAAACTTATACTTCACCGTACCCAATATTTTTTCAGGCGATTGAGCCAACCCAGCAAAACTAATAAGAGCGAGTATAATTGTAAATTTTAAAGTTTTCATCTGATAAAATGTTTACAAATTAATAATTGAGAACTTTTATTGCTCCATTTGTTTTTTTGCATCATTAACTCCTTTTTGAGCCTCGTCACACGTAGCAGCCGTCACCGTAATATCTACGCAGGTCCCACCAACAGTAGCAGTACCATATCGTGTACATGTTACCAAGTTGTTAGTTTTCTTTTGGAATATAACTGGTAGGTTTGTAGGTGTTTTTTTCTTGTTTTTTTGTTTACTCACTGGCGATTCGTTAGCAAACACATTGGTAGCAATAATTGTAAGAGCAAAGAGTATAAAAATATTTTTCATAGAAGTATTTGTTTGAGAGTAAATTATTTTTGGATAGTTGATATAGAGGGATATTACACCCTCTGTATCAGATATGATTAAAATCAGAATAAGTTCTTAACAGATTTTACACCGTTTGCTACATCTTTAACAGCCTCAGCACAAGTTGGTTTTGTAGATGAGATTGTTACGCTACTACCCGCTATATTAACGGTTGCAGAAACTGTACATTCAACTGGTTTCGCTTTCAAAGTTTTTGCAGTTGTTGGATTTGTGTTAGCAAAAAGGCTGCTTGTTGCACCTAAAAACGCTAAAGAAAGAATTACTTTTTTCATTTTTGTTGTTGTGTTTGATTAATTGTTAGAAAAATTTAATTTATAATCATCTCATACGCATCCGGAATAGTATGATAAACGATTCGTAAGTTGGTTATATTAAGTTGTGTGAATTCAGTTTTAATTCTACGATACAAAGTTTGCTTATTTTATCTTTTGGCTCAATAACCGCCGATTTTACTTTATTCTAATTGGTTATAAGCCTTTTTTCTGGTTATTTACTTTGTTTTTCAACTTAATGATACAAAGTTAGAGACGATAACAAAGTGATTCAATTCGTTTTGTTTATAGCTTATAACTTCTTGTAATTTTTTATAAGTTTTGGATTTAGTGGCAGAAAAGGCTTAGGCTGTTGCTTTTGTATCTTTCTGTATAACCAGCATCAATAATTCTTGCGTACTTAGGCTAATTATCTCCATAATAGATAATTTATAAATATTTGCCAATTTTTCTAAACAGTTCAAAGAAAGTTCGGTTTGACCAGTTTCTTTTTTACTGTAAGCTGCCTGACTGATACCCATCTCGAAGGCTACTGATTCTTGTGAAAAACCATAAATTTCACGGAGTTTACGAACTTTGGTTGCTAAATGTTCCATTGTTTTTAAGATTTAATTGAATTGTGTGTTTTTGATGATACAAATATTATTATGGAATCATGCTTCCGAAAATTAAATACACCAATTAGGGTTTAGTTAGTACCAATTTGAAGATACGAGCCTTTAAAAACACAAAAGCCGTTATCGAATTTCGATAAAGGCTTTTGTGTTACTTGCTATATTTTATAATCAATAGGCTTATTGTTTTCGTCCTACTTCGTTTATCATTGATAGAAATTTGTCTTTATAGGTAATTCCTATCGGAATTTTCGTTTCTTTTTTATCGGTTCGTATCACAACCTCATTGCCATCAATGCCCACAATTCGGTCGAAGGCTATAATATGAGATTTGTGTATTCGTAAAAACTGTGGCTCCGGCAGAGCCTCTTCTACTTCTTTGAATGTCAGTAAACCTAAAATCAAACCGCTACTTTGGGTATGAAAACCAATATAGTTTCGCATACCTTCTACATGTATGATGTCTTCAAGTTTAATTCTGAGCATTTTTCCTTTATTCTCAACTTTTATGAAAATACTTGATTTTTCGGGGCTTACCAATGTCGGTACAGTCGTAGCCTGTATATTTTCGGAGAAAGCTTTCTGAGTAGCTTTTATGAAACGCTCAAACGAAATTGGTTTTAGTAAATAATCTAAAACACCTTCTTCAAAAGCTTCAATGGCATAATCGGAGTAGGCAGTTGTAAAGATAACTTTCGATTTGTCTTTGAGCATCTTCACTACTTGTGGCCCCGAAAGTTCATCCATGTGAATATCTATAAAAATGAGATCTGGATTATGGGAATTTATAAAATTTAGCCCTTCGATGGGGTCAGTTGTATAAAACGCAAGGTTTAAGTAAGGAACTCTACCAATATAGGTCTTAATTAATTCGATTGCGTGGGTTTCATCATCAATTATAATACAGCTTAACATTGTTATAAATTTATAATTTTTCAACTGTTAGTACGGTATAAAAAAAAGTTTCATCAGCAGAAGTTTCGAGCGTAAAGCGATTTTCGAGTAGCAAATATAAACGTCTTTTTAAATTTTCAAGCCCAATTCCTGTCGAATTACTAATTTTGGCTGTATGCTTCATGTTTTTCAACGACACAAATAAAGAATTATTCTCTGCTTTGATAAGAATATCTAAAGGGGCAAGTTTAAGATTTCCATGCTTAAAGGCGTTTTCTACAAGTGTAAGAATACATAAATGAGGAATCCGATAAGTACTCAAATCGCCTTCGCTTTTGAAATTGATGAGAAGTTTTTCGTTGAAACGTTGTTGATTGAGGTTAATAAATATATGAGTATATTTTATTTCTTCTTCTAAATTTATCAAGAAATTATGCACATTATGCTCTGAAAACTGTATCAACTCAGACAAAGACAAAATACTCTCTGCTAAAGGTTTTGATTGGATTTTTGCCTGATTGTAGAGATTGTTGAAAATTTTTAAAGTTATTGGAATATTTAACTTAGTCCTTAAAAACCTAATTTCAGCATCATGATTTTTCTTTAAAAGTGTAATTTTTTCTTTTTCTATCTCTCTGAGATGCTCTAAAAACCAAAATATAGCCCCATAAATTGTATAAAGAATGAAATCGAAAAAATAAATTGTTAAAAACCTTTTTATTTCAAATGGGTATGGTGTAGGTGTATGTGGTGCATAAAGATGTCTAAGTCCAAATCTTTGATATTCTATCAGACAAAATATGAAAAAAGAAAACAAAAGAACAAACATAAACATTAGCACATTTTTTTTTGCAAAATAATTTTTAATTAAGGAAAAAAAAGTAAAGTAAAACACCCACACAAGTCCAGAGTAGTAAATGACTTGACTCACAATAAAGATTTTTCGATGAGGGTTAGTAATAAGACCATGAAGCTCCGAATAGAAAATATATAAAATCAAAAATGATGAATGGATAAGTATTTGTTTGTATTTACTCATTTTTGGAACATATTTATTTAAAATTACTTTAATATATTACAATAGTTAGCTCAACTCGCTTGCCAATATGTACTTCTTTGAAATTAGTCTCATCTTTTAATATAAATATTAACCTATCTTTTAAAATTGAAAAATCAATTTTAAAATTATTTGATTTATAAGTACAACTAATGTTTAAAGTTATTTTTTTATCTATGTAATTCATAGAAACTGTAAAATCATTTTCTATGAAATTGTTATTAATTAATAAAATCTTATATGCAAATAATAACATATTGGAGGGAATTTTAAGTTGCGATGGCAAGTTTCTAATCTTGAAACTTCTTTTAAAGAAATCCATTTTGTTGTCATATAAATGGGTCATTCTTTTTACTTCTTCAACTTCATCGACAAGTAAAACCCATTCTTTATCCTCATCTTTCAACGAATATCTTAATAAGTCCGAAAAAGACAGTATGTCATTTGCTAAACTTTCTGAATAATTATTAGCTTTTACATAAAATAGATTAAGCATATTATAAAGAAAATGCTGGTTAATCTGACTATTGAGAAAGCTCTTTTCAACAACATAACTTTCATTTTCGATTCGAGTTTTATCTGCATACTGTCTTTTGATAAATCCAAAAAACCAAAAAATAATACCATAACTCATATAGGTGATAAAATTATTTAAACTACTAAAAATGCTAATGTATAATTTTTCTTTATCTGTATTGAAATATGAAGCAAAATCTGACGAATCAGTTTGAAAATGTAGTGTTATCAACATCAAAAAACAATAGATAGTAAAAAGTGTTAAAAGTGCAAAAATACCTGAAAGATAACGCTTCTTTTCAAAGAATTGTGGCATAATAAATAGATTCACTGTATAAAACAAGGCTATTCCAAGACTGTATCCAAACCAGTTGATGTTAGAATCTGAATTAAATGCAATATCAATCAGACCAGAATATAGTATAAATACAATCCAAAATAAAAAATGATAAAACGCCTTATTTTTTGATAAAAACACCTTTAAATTTTTTAGTTTGTAAGCAGTTTCCATAGCTTTGTCCTTAGAAAGTTCAATTTGATGTAAAAAAATTCACTGCAAAGTTCTTTAAAATTAGCTTTGTAATATCAATATTTATTTAATAAATGACTAAGTTATATATTATTCTATTTTGTTTTTGCGTTGCATCATTCTCTGAAGTTAAAGCACAAAAAAACACCTTCAAAATCACTGGTGTGGTTGTAGATTCAACTACAAAACAGACTTTGCCTTTTGGATATGTAAGTCTGTTAAAAAACGATAGCACAGTAGTGGCCACGACCGAAACCAAATCAGAAGGACAATATACATTTAGCAAAATTATATCGGGTAACTATCGCTTAAAAATAAGCTATGTTGGCTATGCCACACAAGAGAAAAATATTGAGCTTAAAAATGTTGATTGTGTAGTTCCAACCGCAAAACTTCGACTCGAAAATATCAAACTCAATGAAATATCCGTAAAAGCTACCAAACCACTGATTACGCAAGAACTCGGAAAAATATCAGTCAATGTAGAAGGAAGCGTTTTAGCCAACAATGGTAACTCAATTGATATTCTAAGAAATGCTCCATTTGTTAGAATCGATGATAAAATGAATATTTCGCTCAAAGGTAAAAAAGTAACTATCTTTCTGGATGGACGAATGGTCAATGTTTCGGGCGAAAGTTTAGAGGCTTTTTTGAGTGGTATTCCGAGCCAAACGATTGAGAAAATTGAGCTGGTAAGTAATCCTGGGGCTAAATATGAAGCAACGGGCTTGGCAGTAATTAACATCCGAACTACCAAAATGAAATCGTATGGTACAACTGGTAATTTTACAGTAGGAATAGGTACAGGAACGTATCCAAGATATAATACAGGACTCCAACTTTATCACAAAAAGGATAAAGTAAATATTTATGGTGGAGTAAACTTACAGCACACCGAACGCTACTTTAAAACTACTAACCAACGTGACTTGGAACAAAACGGTAGTAGTTATTTGAAGTTTGATGATTTTGAGCATGATGTGAGAGCAACCAATACCATGAATCTGAAATTTGGTTCTGACTTTATCATTAATCCAAAAACTAACCTTAATTTTTTAATTCAATCAGATTTGGTTCAGAGAGATAGAACGGTTGATTATCATTCATATATAAGTAGGCAAAGTAATAAAGTCGATTCTTCGTTGGCAACTAATAGTTATGGTATTGCAACTTACGGAAATGTATTAGGAAATATTAATTTCAATCATAAAATAGGAGCTAAAAATGCTGAAATAGTAGCCGATATTGATTTTGGAAGATATTTTATGAATTGGACTGAAGAAATTCAAAATGTTTTTTTACGCAATAAAGATAATTTACAACAAACAATTATTATTCAAACACCATGGGATAGAAAAATTGGTTTTCAGGCAATTAGGCTCATCTATAAACAACCCTTTAAGTCAGGAAATTTTGAAAGTGGCATTCAGTACAGGCAAACCAATGCCCTGACAAATTTTCGATATGATAGAAAAATTGATAGTGATTGGGTTTCAGACCCTGACAAAGTAAGTAGCTTCAATTATAATGAAAAAGTAAGTGCGGCTTACATCAATTATGATGGAAAAGTAAACAAACTGATTTACCAGTTAGGGTTGAGGGCTGAAACAACGAACATTAACGGATTGGAAAAAACCAATGGCTCAAAAACCAAACAAAACTATACGAATCTTTTTCCTGCCTTTACATTCCAATATTCGCCATCAGAAAATAATCAATTTTCAACGAGTTATAGTCGAAAGATTATTCGTCATGGATACGAGTGGCAAAGCTCAAAACTACTATACAAAAGTTTATTTTTCTACAGCCGTGGCAATCCGACGCTTCAACCAGCTCTTGCCAATTCACTTGAAATGGTATATACTCACAAACAATTTTTAACATTTAATTTGAGTTATACCACAACTAAAAACAGATTTTCGGCACTACCAATACGTGAAGGCAATATTACAATTTATCAAATGGGGAATGTACCAAAAGCTGAAATTTACTCGTTTGATATTGCACTGAACAAACAAATTATGCCAAAATGGCAAACGTCCACGGGTATTCAATTATTAAAAATGAAAACCATTACTGATGTCATTAATTCCTCAAGTATCGGTGGATACTCTTATTATTTTCATACTCAGAACTATTTTACTTTAGGTAAAGTCGGAAAGTTAGATGTTTCGGCTACCTACCAACCTCGTGATTACTCAGGCGTTTTTATAATTCAACCTGTTTACAGCATTGATTTAGGTTTTTCTAAATCAATACTCAATAAAAAGGCAGATTTAAGACTTATCGTAACGGATGTTTTTAACACAGATACTGGTCGATATACATTTAATGGTAACTCAGTAAATATGTTTGAAGAGTATAAAGTTGAAAGTCGGTTTATCCGTTTGAATTTCACTTACCGTTTCGGAAATAAAAATGTAAAAATGAAAGACAGAAAAACAGGAATAGAACAAGAAATCAGAAGAGCAAATTAATTATTTTTCATATATAACTAAAATTTCATTACAATGAACCATTTAAATGCTACAAAACAAAATTCCAAGTTACAATTTAAAAAGACTACAATTACAAAATTGAACGATCAACTATTATCTAACAAAATGAGATATGCAAGTAACAAAGTAACCGGTACTGACTCAGCAGACGGCGGAGCCTGTGATTAGTTTTTCTTTACATGTCATTTTTCTGCGAGTCTTAAATAATTTAAGGCTCGCTTTGTTTATAGAAAAGAGCATTTCGTAAGCTCAAAAAATGAATAGATGTATTTTTATTGGCATTTGTGATTCCTTTTTGAAAGTTTGTATAAAAAAACTATAAAATACGCTATGATAGCAATTGCAGAAAGTTACTGGAATAAAATCCACTCAAAAATTAATAATTTCAAACCAACAAACGACCACCTTTTAGATGGAAATTTGGCTTTAGTATGGTACTATTACCATACTTGGAAAGCAACCAAACAAATAGCTCTCGTAGAAAAGGTTCAAGAATTAATTAATCAGGTTTTTAATAACATCAATACAAATCCACAGTTGGCAGGTGCATCTTTTGGAAATGGCATGGCGGGGTTTGCTTATACAGTTACGATTATATCAAAAGATAAATTGATTGATATTAACATTGATGAAGAACTCGAAGATATTGATGATTACTTATATCAACAAGCCGTTGAGTGGATAAATGATGATTATATTGATTTTCTGCACGGTGCTACGGGAATTATTCATTATTTTAATGAAAGGCTCGACAATCAGAAAATATATAACTACACCAATGATTTGATTGAAAGCCTTTTTTATAGAGGAATTATAGATAGTAAAGGTTTGAGATTTAAAAATTATGTGGTGAATATAGACGAAAAACAAAAAATCGACTTTAGTTTATCGCATGGATTGGTCGGTTTTATGCTTGTTTTACTCAATTCTTATGAAAAAGGGCTAAAAAATGAAATGATTCCAAATTTTGCGAGCAAAGCTATAAACTATATCTTTTCTTATAAACGTAATCCCGATTTTGATAAGGGACAGTATTCATATTTCCCAAATACAGTTAACGAAAATGAAGTAAATTACAAAAATCGTTTGGCATGGTGCTATGGCGACCTAAATATAGTTTTATTACTTTTTCGATATGCTACATTATTCAATGATAAAAATATCGAAAAACAAGCCATCTTGATTGGCACTTCAACACTTGTGCGAGTAGATGCAAATTCAAGTCTTGTATCAGATGCTCATTTTTGTCATGGTGCTTCTGGAGTTACACAATTTTATAAAACACTTTACACAATAAGTTGTGTAGATGCTTTCAAAAAAGGCTATGAACAATGGATAGATAAACTACTAGTTTTTATCGACCAAGATTTTTCCAATAAAAACTATGAATCTATAGAAGGGAATATCTTAGATGGATATATTGGAATTGCTTTAACCCTATTATCCTATTTTAAGAAGGAAACTCTCTATTGGCAAACAACATTTTTGCTTTGATATGAAAAATCTCTACTCTTTCCATTCAAATCTCATCGTTCGCACGCCAGCGTTGCCCTTTCAGCCAGAAAATATCAGCGAAGCAAAACTTAAAGAAATCTGTGGTGAAACATGGTTTCAAGAAGCCATTTATTTGGCTTCTCCAGACCTTCACCGCATGAGTTTAGACTGGATAGCAGGAAAAGTATTTGAAAAGAAAAAAGAACAAAAACTCATTGCATCACTCTGCAAATATTACAGCCGAATGATGAGCCGTTGTACACCCTATGGTTTGTTTGCGGCTTGCTCGGTGCTTGAATGGGGCAAAGAGAACAATGTCGTTCTTCAATCACAAAAACGTCAAACCCGCTTCGATATGCACTTTTCTTGTGCTTTGGCACAGGAATTAGTCAAAAATCCTGCTGTAAAAGAACAACTTACCTATTATCCCAATACAAGTATCTATCAAATTGGGGATGAACTGCGTTACATCGAATACCAGTATATTGATGGCAAACGTATGCACCAAATTAGTGCGGTGACTGAAGGCCAGTATCTTCAAAAAGTGCTACAATTATTTAAAAATGGAGCAAGCTATACTGCCCTCATTCATGCAATTATAGATGATGAAATATCAACCGAAGAAGCACAGCCTTTCATTGACCAACTCATCGCTTCCCAAATATTAGTGCATAACTTAGAGCCGAGCATCACAGGAGAAAATTTCACTAAGCAAATCATTAATGTTTTAGAAAAAATTGAAGGCAATATCATCATAAAACTTGTCGAAGATTTAAAAGAAATCGAAACATTAATCGAAAGCTTAGACCAAAAGAAGTCTAATCAACTATCTGATTATCATGAGATTAAAGAAAAGATAAAAGCTTTAAACATCCCTTTTGAAGAAAATAAACTTTTCCAAACGGATTTATTTAATACAAATCTTGAAAGAAAAATTGATTTAAATTGGAAAAAAGATATTGAAGATGGACTCCCGATTTTAAACCGACTTTCATCAAAAAAAGAAAGAGAAAATTTAAAGAATTTTGCAAAAAGGTTTTCTGCTCGCTACGAAGAACAAGAAATGTCCATGCTCGAAGTTTTAGATGCAGAAACAGGCATTGGTTATCTTGAAAATAGCAATAATAATGGACTAAGCCCTTTGATTGAAAACTTGAAATTGCCTGATAATCAGCAAGATAAAAACGTTTCATGGAATAGCATCGAAAACTTTCTCTTTAAAAAACTCAAAATATCCAACGAACAAAAACAATTTTCAATCGAAATAAACGAAGAGGATTTAAAAGACTTACCCGAGGCCGATTGGTCAGATTTACCACCTTCTCTGTCTGTAATGTTTCGTGTAGTAGAAAGCGAAAAACAAGGCAAACGAATACTTTTAGAAAATTGTGGTGGCTCAAGCAGTATCAATTTACTTGGAAGATTTGCTCATGGTAATGATGAGATTTTGGCAATATCCAAAGAAATTGCCGAAATAGAACAAAACAAGAATCCTGACATAGTTTTTGCCGAAATCATTCATTTACCTGAAAGCCGAACTGGAAATATCTTGCTCCACCCAGTTTTTAGAGATTACGAAATTCCTTTTCTTGGAAAATCTTCTTTACCCATCGAAAATCAAATTTTATTACAAGATTTATACATTTCAGTAAAAAGTGGAAAGATAATTTTGCGTTCAAAAAGACTCAATAAAATCGTTATTCCACGCCTCAGCAATGCTCATAATTACAGCTATAACGCCCTGCCAGTTTATCAGTTTTTGTGTGATTTGCAGCACCAAAATCTCCGCACAAGTTTTGGCTTTCAGTGGGGAGCAATGGCTGATACATTTAAGTTTTTACCAAGAGCCACCTATAAAAATGTTATTTTACATCCAGCAGTTTGGAATTTAACAAGAGAAGATTTAACCATAATTTCAAACGATTTTCCTCGTTTTATGCTTCTTGCCGATGGAGATAACGAGCTTCTGATAGATTGGCAAAATTCATTGAGTATAGAAGCATTCAATGATGCTATAAAGAATCGAGAGAGCTTTCAATTGAAAGAGTTTTTGCACGAAAAAGCTGACGAAGTTATCAAAAACAAGCAAAAAGAAGGTTTTATTAACCAGTTTATAGCATTATTAGTACGAGAGAAAAGTGTTTATCAATTGCCGAAAATAAAGAAACAAGAACCCAAAATCCAACGAAACTTTTCTATTGGCTCGGAATGGCTTTACTTTAAATTGTATTGTGGTGTAAAAGTAGCTGACAAAATTTTGCTCGAAAACATCAAACCTTTAATAGAAGAATTGTTGGATAAACCATTAATTGATTATTGGTTTTTTATTCGTTACTCTGACCCCGACAATCATCTAAGGGTTCGTTTTCATTTATCTGATACATCAAAAATTGGTGAAGCGATTCAGCTATTTTATCAATTCATCCGACCTGCCGAAGAGGCAAAGTATATCTGGAAAATTCAAACTGATACCTATGCACGAGAATTAGAACGCTATGGATTTGAAAATATAACTTTATCCGAAAAACTGTTTTTCTTTGATAGTCAATCAACACTATTTTTTTTAGCATCAACCGAAGGCGATGAGCGGGAGCATATTCGTTGGTTATGGGGAATGAGAGCAATTGATGACCTATTGAGTAGTTTTCAAGTAAACTTACTTGATAAATTAACTTTGATGGAAGCCTTAAAAAATAGTTTTGGACGGGAATTCGGAATAGATTTAGCCCTAAAGCACCAAATAGATAAAAAATATAGAGAAAATCGACCTACTATTGAGGCTATTTTGAACATTGAAAATGAAGTTGTAAGAAAGTTTTCAGAAATGCCGATACTAATAAGAGAAAATAAAGTGTATATCAATCCAATTATAGATAAAATTTTAAATTGCCATCATCAAAAACAATTGCATGTTAGTTTATCCAATTTATTATCGAGCCATATCCACATGCTTCTCAATCGCTTGATTCCAGCTAATCAAAGATTATACGAACTGCTCATTTATGACTTCCTTTTTCGTCATTATAAGTCGTTGGAAATGAAAAAAGGTAAAGAAATATACCATAGTAAAACGAGATCAGCGATTGATTTTGATATAAATTATTAACCAAATGTAGTGTTTTGATAAACTTATCCAACTAATAGAAGCAAGTTTTTAGAAGAAAATAGTTTAAAGGTTAGACTAAAGTATCGATAAAAATATTGTTTTTTGCTTGTATAAGTATCGTTTTATGATAGACATTTACAAAAAACCTTCACCCAAACCATGCCCAATGAAAATAAAAAAAAGGCATAAACTATTGAATTTCAATAACTTACCCCTTTTTGTGTGGTGATGGACGGGATCGAACCGCCGACACAAGGATTTTCAGTCCTTTGCTCTACCAACTGAGCTACATCACCTTATCACCACCACTTCTCTAAAGAAATTTCCCTACTTTGTTGCCGCCGTTTGGGAGTGCAAAAGTAAGCAAAAACTTTTTACGAACAAATTTCTTTCAAAAAAAATAAATAATTTTTTTCACGCTTGACATGAACGGCTTTTTTGCGATATTTGTAATGTTATGCAAGCATACTAATTTTTGGTCTATATCTAATTTTAGACTTTTGATAAAATATTGATAAACATTTGTATGTCAGGCCTCAGTTGCAGACGGACGATATTCAACAATAGACTATGGAAATCTTTTCACAAATCTTATTTATAGCCTCTTTGGGCTTGGCCACTTATTTTATCAGTCGCCGCGTGATGCTCATTAAAAATACTATTCAGTTGGGTAGGGCAGAAGACCGTTCTGATAATCCTTCCGAAAGACTAAAAACAATGCTTTTGATTGCCTTCGGGCAAAAAAAGATGTTTTCACGCCCATTGGTTGGTTTCATGCACTTCATAATCTATACTGGCTTTGTAATCATCAATATCGAGGTTCTAGAAATAATGATTGATGGAATTTTTGGAACACACCGAATCTTTGCTTTACCACTTCGAGGACTTTATAGTTTTCTTATCAATTTCTTTGAAATACTCGCTTTTGGGGTTTTGGCAGTGTGTGTGGGTTTCCTTACCAGAAGAAACCTTACGAAAGTAGAACGCCTACAAGAAACTCGTCACCGAGAATTGAAAGGCTGGGCAACCAAAGATGCCAATATTATTTTAATCATTGAAATCTTATTGATGTGGGCTTTTTTGAGCATGAACGCTGTTGATACGATTTTACAAGAACGCAATATCGGGCATTATGCCGAAGCCATTACTGGAGATTTTTGGATAAGTCAATTTATAAAACCTTTGTTTATGGGCTTCTCCGATGGGTTTTTAGGAACTTATGAGCGTGCAGCATGGTGGTTTCATATTCTCGGTATCATGGCTTTTGCCACTTACGTAACTTATTCTAAGCATTTGCATATTTTCTTGGCCTTTCCGAATACTTATTTTTCTAACCTAAATCCAAAAGGAGAAATGGCAAATATGCCTTCAGTTACGAAAGAAGTAAAAATAATGCTCGGCCTCGAAGAACCAGATGCAAATCCGGCCGAAGTTGATCGTTTTGGTGCAAAAGATGTAAAAGATTTATCGTGGAAGAACTTGATGGATGCATACAGTTGCACCGAATGTGGGCGTTGTACGTCATCTTGCCCTGCAAATATCACAGGAAAGCAACTTTCGCCACGCAAAATTATGATGGATACCCGTGACCGCCTCGAAGATATTCAAAAAGGCTGGTTAGCGACTGACCAAAAAGTCCCGATTGCAGAATTTGAAGATGGAAAAACCCTTTTAGGTGATTATATTTCGGAAGAAGAAATCTTGGCTTGTACTACCTGCAATGCCTGTGTGCAAGAATGCCCGATTAATATCAGTCCGTTGGATATTATCTTACAGCTTCGTAGATATAAGGTAATGGAAGAGTCACAAGCACCTGCTTCTTGGAATGGGATGTTCTCAAATTTAGAAAATAATATGGCTCCGTGGAAGTTTTCTCCGAGCGACCGCTTTAACTGGGTGGATGAGATAAACAAATGAAAAGTGCAATGAATATAGAATAAAATAAGGTTATTTCTCAAATTAATGATAAAAAAAACTGACTTTCGATAGATTGTCAGTTTTTTTTATGTGCCAATAAAACATTTTATATATTAATGCGTTTTGTACTTAAAGAATATTTTTTTTAACTTTACAGAGATTAATACAAAAAGTTGTGATTATATTTGAATTATTATTTCAAAATTATCCTAATAAGTACATTCAGCATAAATGTGCATAATGCGTCCAAACACCTATGAAACGATTTAATTCTTCAATGTTTATGCAATGGGTTGTATTTATTCCCTTGTTATTGCCATTAGCCATTGTTAGTGGAGCTTTCGATGGTATGAAAAGAGTATTTGAACAAGCTTCTGCCGATATCATTGAAAATGAGCCAGTTGCTCACATTGAAGCTTGAACAAAATTTTCAAGAATAGTTTTTAACTGTGGTAATGATAACACCCCTGATTGTCGCCATTTTAGTTCACTTTTCTTGAAAATCATGAGTGTTGGCACACCCGTAACGTTGTATTTTGCAGCAAGTTTTGGGTTTTGGTCAACATCAATTTTTACGATTCTAACTTTCTCGCCCATTTCTTGTGCTAATTGTTGAAGCGTAGGAGTAAGTGCTTTACATGGACCGCACCAAGTAGCAAAAAAATCTATCAATATTGGTTGCTCAGAGGCTATTAATTCTTCAAATGTTCCGTTCATATTTTTCTGTCTTTTTTCTCAAAACAGTAAATACTTTCTTGGAGTTTCAAATTTTTGCTATTCTTCAATAATGTTCACTTATTGTGTTTATTCAAAATAGCATGTATAGGCTTTGGAGAGTCGGGCGTTTATACAATGAGAAAGTAAACAAAACAAAACCACCAATCTAAATTATCACAGAAATTAATAAAAAATTCCTCTCAATTTTAACATCGCTTATTCCTTTACTTTCTACTATATTTGTAATAATAAAACGCCTCAAAACATTCGACCCTATAAAATGGAAAACATTTCAAGACGAAATCTGTTAAAAACATTTGGCTTAACCGCTGGTGGTTTATCACTTTTTAATATTGATACCCTCGCCGAAAATATCAATGAACCAGAAATCGATATTCCACACGATGACCGATATGTTTCGCTCGAAAAACCGGTTACGGCTATTGTATTGGGTGCAGGAAATCGTGGAAATGTTTATGGACGTTTTGCATTGGCTTTTCCGAATGAGTTGGATATGGTTGGCGTTGCCGAGCCAATCGAGTTTCGTAATGATAGGTTTTCGAATATCCATAATATAGAAGAAAAAAATCGCTTTAAAACTTGGGAAGACGTTTTTAAAGTGCCAAAATTTGCTGATGCCATTATTATCTCAACCCCCGACCGACTGCATTTTGGCCCAGCCATGAAAGCCCTCGCAATGGGATACCATGTATTGCTCGAAAAGCCAATTTCGCCATCAATGCAGGAATGTTTGGAGATTTTGGCAATGGCAAAGAAAACCAAAAGCATCATTGCGGTCTGTCATGTATTACGTTATACGCCGTATTTTAGAAAATTAAAAGAGATTTCGGATAGCGGTAAATTTGGTAAATTAATCAGTGTCAATCACCTCGAAGGTGTTGAGTATGTACACATGGCACATTCGTATGTGCGTGGAAATTGGCACGTTGAGAAAGATACAAATCCAATTATTTTGGCAAAGTCTTGTCACGACCTTGATATTTTACGTTGGATTATCGGAAAACCTTGCAAAAGTATCTCAGCCCATGGTTCGCTTACTTGGTTTAAGCGTGAAAATGCCCCCGAAGGCAGTACCGACCGCTGTACCGATGGCTGTAAAATAGAATCCGAATGTCCATTTTCGGCAATCAGAATTTACCAAAAAGAAAAGCAACGCATCAATGTTTTGGATGTGACTGATGATAAATCAAAACAAGATGCCGAAATTTACGAGAAATTGAAAACATCTCAGTATGGTAGATGTGTTTATAGAATGGACAATGACCAACCTGACCATTATACAACATCAATGGAGTTTGAAGGCGGGACAACGGTGAGTTTTGCGATGGAGGCTTTTACATCATTTGAGCATCGAAAAACTCGTTTGATGTTTTCGAACGGTGAGGTTTGGGGCGATATGAATCAAATTCAAACCTATGATTTTCGGACTAAAGAAACAACATCTTGGAAAGCAACTGAGCAGCCTGAATACAAAAATCAAGCATCAGGGCATGGTGGCGGAGATTATGGTTTAGCTCGAAATTTCGTGCAGGCAGTTGCTCAAAACAAACCCGAATTGCTAACATCAACGATTGAGGCATCTATTGAAAGTCATGTAATGGGTTTTATGGCTGAAAAGAGCCGTCTCGGCAAAACAATGGTAGAAGTAAAAATATAATTGCCCCACCCAACCCTCCCCAGTAGTGAGGGTATATTTTGATTTTTTAAAATGCGAAAAATATTAATAATAACCCTCTTAGCTTTGGCTTCATGCCAAAAGAAAAAAGCCGACTTAGGCACATTCGACCAGAAAACTTTCCGAACTGACCGAGGTGCTTGTGAAGGGAAAAGAGAAAAACTGATTGAAGAACTAAAAACTCTCCGACCAAAGATTTTGGGATTAACCGAAAACCAAGTTATCGAAACGCTGGGTAGATATGATTTTCAAATTCTGAGCCGTCGCAACGAAAAAGTTTTTGTATTCTACTTAGAAAAGGGTGCACATTGTGAAAATATTCAAAACCCAACGCAGGCCCGCTCAATGATTTTGTATTTCAATGCCGCAAGTTTAGTAAAAGAGGTTTCGTTTCAATTTGGTAGCCCAGTTGAATAATAAGACTATTTTTTAATTATGTTTGGGTAGATTTTTGGTTTAAAAAGTATTTTTACTTTTGTAAAGAAAAATATTTTAATAAAAAATTTTGATTTCTAAAATCATCCGTTACTTTTGCAATCGTAAAAAGGGATATTAATCTGCTTCTTATAAAACAAAAAATGACTCAATATTCTAACATAGTAAAAATCTGGTGGTGGCGTCCTGCGAAATAGGATGAACAGATTTGCTATGTACAAAAACATACAAGTATCAAGCGAAGCGGCTTACTGTTCATAACGGTTAGCCGCTTTTTATTTTTGACTCTATTCTTATCATTTATAGTATGAAATCTTCTTATCAAATAACAACTCGCCATAAACGTTTACTTGCTGACACACTTACGCCAGTCGGTATTTTTCAGCGTTTAAGAGGGCATTTCCCACATTCAGTTATTCTCGAAAGTGCCGATTATCACGCAATGCACAATAGTTTTAGTTATATTGCTTGTGATGAAGTGGCAAGTTTTCAATTAGACGAAGATGTTGTTTCGCAAAAATTTCCAGATGGAATGTGTGAGACTTTTTCATTAAAAAATAGAAAAGACGGCGTAAAAGTTTTACAGGAATTCGCCGAACGTTTTGAAAACCCTAAAAGTGAGTTCCCTTTTATAACAAACGGGCTTTTCGGACATATTACCTATGATTCAGTTGAGTATTTTGAAGACATTGAGATGCAAGAAAAAAGTCTCGAAAGTGCCATTCCGCAGATTTTATACCGAGTTTATCGCTATGTGATTGCCATCAATCACTTTAAAGATGAATTATATATCTTTGAGCATACATACACGCCCGAAGGTCAAGAGCCAAAAGTTTCTGTCGATGGCTTAGAAACTTTAGAGTTTTTTGTGAAAAACCCCAAAATGTCAACTGCTAAATTTAAAGCAGAAAAAGATGAGGTTTCTAATTTGAATGATGATGAAATGCGAACAATCATCAATAAATGTGTTGGACATTGTTTGCGTGGAGATGTATTTCAGATTGTGCCTTCACGTAGGTTTTCAAAGAAATTCGAGGGCGACGATTTCAATGTTTATCGTGCCTTGCGTTCAATCAATCCTTCGCCTTATTTATTTTATTTCGATGGCGGAGATTACCATATTTTTGGTAGTTCGCCAGAAAAGCAAATTTTGATTAAAGATGGTCAGGCCGAAATTCATCCGATTGCAGGAACATTCAGACGCACTGGCGATGACGAACATGATGCAGAATTGGCTCGCCAACTCCACGCAGACCCAAAAGAATCGGCCGAACATGTAATGTTGGTCGATTTGGCCAGAAATGACCTTTCACGCAGTGCTGAAAATGTAAAAGTTGAAACTTTCAAGGAAGTTCAGTTTTATAGCCATGTGATTCACTTAGTTTCAAAAGTGACAGGAAAAATGCATGAAGGCACAAATCCTTTGCAATTGGTAGCAGATACTTTTCCAGCAGGTACACTTTCTGGAGCTCCGAAACACAATGCCATGACTATTATTAATAAGTTTGAACCAACCAATCGTAGTATTTATGGTGGAGCGATTGGCTTTATGGATTTCAAAGGAAATTTCAATCATGCTATTGCAATTCGTACGTTTTTGAGTAAAAACAATACACTTTTCTATCAAGCAGGCATGGGCGTTGTAGCAAAATCTGATGTAGAACTTGAAATGAAAGAGGTGCATTTGAAATTGGCAGCTTTAAGAAAAGCGATTGAAATGGCGGAGGAGATTTGAGAGGAAAACCAGAATCCATAGCGATGGGGTTGCAACCCCATCGCTACGGATTAGTAAAACGTTTATGTTATGGGACAAAGTTATATTGCAATTTGGTTTCATTTAGTTTGGAGTACAAAAAATAGAGAACCGTTTATTCAAAATTCTTGGAAAATGGAATTGTATTCACATATCAAGGAATATTGTCAACGAAAGGAGTATCACTTAGATTTTATTAATGGGATGCCTGACCACATCCACCTTTTGATTTCACCTAAAGCTACTTTTGCAATAAGTGATATTGTTCGCAATATTAAAACAGATAGTTATTATTGGTTAAAAGAGAGTAAGATTTCTACAGAGGCCTTTGGTTGGCAGGATGGTTATGGAGTTTTTTCTGTAAGTCCATCGCAAGTACAAAAAGTTAGAAATTATATTAAAAATCAAGAAATACATCATCAGAAACATGATTTTAGCGATGAATTAAAATGGTTTGAATCGTTGAAGTGAATGATGTAAAAAACAAAATACAACATGAAAATATTAGTTCTTGATAATTACGATTCGTTCGTTTACAACTTAGTCTATATCCTAAAAGAATTAGGAGGTGATGTAGATGTTTTCAGAAATGATAAAATTGTATTGGAGGAAGTCGAAAAATATGATAAAATTTTGCTTTCCCCTGGCCCGGGTATTCCCGAAGAAGCTGGAATTATGCTTGATTTAATCAAAACCTATCATGCCTCAAAATCTATTTTTGGCGTGTGTTTGGGGCATCAAGCGATTGGTGAGGCTTTCGGAGCAAAATTGCATAATATGGGCGAAGTCCTTCACGGAGTAACAACTAAATGTTTGATAACTGACCGAAACGAAGTTCTTTTTAAAGAAATTCCTTCAGAAATCGAAGTTTGCCGTTATCATTCATGGACGGTTGTTCCCGAAACCATGCCAGCCGATTTGAAAATTACGGCTATCGACGAAAAGGGCTACGTAATGGCAGAAGCTCATCAAAAATACGATGTAAGAGGCGTACAGTTTCACCCCGAAGCATATTTAACGCAACACGGTGTGAAAATGGTGGAGAATTGGATGAAAAGTTGAAGATTTTTGTAAATTTGTTTATTAAAAATAGATATTCTTATGACAATTTTATCAGGACAACTGACACGCAAAGAGTTGATAAAACAGATTCAAGATATTTCAGAAGTGAAATCTGAAAGCAAAATTGTGAATATTGCTTTGGAAGAATACCTCCGTCGTTTGGCGGGGCAGGAACTAAGAAAAACAAAAGACCAAGCTAATTGGGAAGGTGATTTAGAAGAAATGAGAACCTCAAAATATGCAGATATTACTATTTGATACAAGCATTTGGATTGACTATTTGCGTGGACAGGAAACACCAAAAGTTAATCTCTTTGATGAGTATTTATTAAATACTGATGTTCTACAAATTTGCCCACCAATTATTCAAGAAATTTTGCAAGGAATTCGTCAAGATGAACAACTTAATAAGATATAGGAAAACCTTAATAGACTTCTATGTCTTCAAATTGATGCCAAAGAAGCTGCATTTGGTGCAGCTGAGCTTTATAGAAATCTTCGCAAGAAAGGTATTACTATAAGAAAACCAAATGACTGCCTAATTGCTTTTTACGCCATCTCTTTTGATGTTGACTTGGTGCATAATGATAGTGATTTTGACTTAATGATTGACCATACGCCCATCAAAATATACCAATTATAATGAAACCATACCTTAACCAACTAATTGATAAGCAAAATCTTACGACTCAGCAAGCACAAGAAGCCCTCCTAAAAATCGGCCAAGGAGAAGCCAATAATTCTCAAATTGCTGCTTTCTTAATGGGAATTCAACAAAAAGGAATTACCGTTGACGAACTCGAAGGTTTTCGTGAAGCTATGCTTTCGTTGGCAGTACAAATAGATTTAACAGATTTCGATGCAATGGATATTGTCGGAACTGGTGGCGATGGCAAAGATACTTTCAATATTTCTACAACATCGGCTTTTGTATTGGCTGGAGCTGGACAAAATGTTGCCAAACATGGCAATCACGGAGTGTCTTCATCGGTTGGGTCGAGTACAGTTTTAGAATATTTGGGCGTAAAGTTTAGTAACGAAGAAAGTTATTTGAAACAAAAGCTTGAAACAGCGGGTATTTGTTATATGCACGCACCGTTGTTTCATCCAGCCATGAAATACGTCGCCCCGATTCGCAAAGAACTGGGCATGAAAACGTTCTTTAATATTTTAGGGCCATTGCTCAACCCTGCCAAAGTCCAAAAACAATTTTCAGGAGTTTATAATTTGCCAGTTTTTGATTTGTATGCCCAGTTGTTTGGTCGTACTTCCGCCAAATTTGCTATCATTTATGATTTAGCTGGCTATGATGAGATTTCGCTAACTAATGATTTTCAGATTTCAAGTTATATTAATAAAGATAAAAGCATCATTTCACCCAAAAGTTTAGGCTTTGATTTACAGCAACAATCAGATATTTATGGTGGAGGAACAATCGAAGAATCAGCAACTATTTTAATAAATGTATTAAAAAATGAAGCGACTGAGGCACAAACAAATGTGGTTTTGGCGAATGCAGGCTTTGCACTAAGTATCGCAAAAGATATAAGTATCGAAGAAGGCATCGATCAAGCTAAAGAGTCTTTATTAAGTGGAAAAGCATATCTTTGCTTGAAAAAACTAACAGAATCATGACAAATATTGATGATTTAGACCTAAATGGTACTTATACTTATGCCGATTACATGCAATGGGCTTTTGATGAAACCATCGAAATAATCAAAGGGAAAGTTTTTAGAATGTCCCCTGCTCCTAATCTAAGGCATCAACGAGTTTCAATGAAACTCACGATAGAATTTGGAAATTATTTCAAAAAATACCCTTGTAATTTGTTTGCTGCACCTTTTGATGTACGTTTAACACCATTAAAAAAAGACAAAGACAATAAAATTTATACGGTAGTTCAGCCAGATTTATGCGTAGTGTGTGATGATGACAAACTAGATGAACACGGTTGTGTCGGCTCGCCTGACTTAATTATCGAAATACTCTCTCCAGGGAATACTCGAAATGAAATGAAAGATAAATTTGAAGTTTATCAAGAGAATGGAGTGAGAGAATATTGGCTTGTCGAACCAAATGATAGAGCCGTTTTTGTTTATGTTTTAAATGAGCAAGGTAAATATATTGGTCTACAGCCATTTACTGAGGAAGATATTATGACTTCGGCTATCTTTCCCGAATTAGAAATAAACTTAGAAGAAGTTTTTGCAGAAAAATGACCATATTAGATAAAATAACCGCCCAAAAGGCAATCGAAGTTGAAGCGGCAAAAGCCGAGGTTTCAATTCAAGATTTAGAAAAAAGCGAGTTTTTTGCAAGAAAAACCAATTCTCTTGTAGCAAGTCTTTCAGCTGAAAACTCAACAGGAATCATCGCAGAGCATAAACGTAAATCACCATCGAAAGGAATCATTAACGATAGTCTTACTGTAGAAGAGGTTACGCTAAGCTACGCCCAAGCAGGTGCGGCTGGGCTTTCGGTTTTGACCGACACTGATTTTTTTGGTGGAAACAAAGAAGATTTACAAAAAGCCCGAATGGCCAACCCTTCAACGCCAATCTTACGAAAAGATTTTATGATTGACGAATACCAAGTTTATGAAGCAAAAGCTTGGGGTGCAGATGTAATTTTATTGATTGCAGCTTGTCTCTCGCCCGAACAAATCAAAGATTTAAGTCAAAAAGCCCATGAGTTAGGTTTGGAAGTATTGCTCGAAATTCACGACCAAGAAGAACTCGACCGCAGTCCGTTAGCGTACGTTGATATTGTTGGAGTAAATAATCGTAATCTAAAAAACTTTGCCGAAAATAACGTAAATGCGTCATTGAATTTAGCTGAAAAGATTCCTGCCAATATCATCAAGATTTCAGAAAGTTGTATCAGTGAGCCAAAAACTATCAATTTGTTGAAGTCGGCTGGATATCGAGGATTTTTAATTGGGGAAACTTTTATGAAAGAGGCTTCTCCAGGAACAAAATTGGGTGAGTTTATAGCGAAAATCTAAGAAAAAACTTAATTTTGACAGTTTTTTATATCTTTTGCTCATCTTATACTCTACCCCAAGTATGACAAAATACAAAATGCACCTGTGGGGACAGGTATTCCTATTATTATGAAATTAAAAGTTTGCGGAATGCGTGATGTAGAGAACATCCAAGCACTCGTTGAGTTGAAGCCTGATTTTATTGGTTTTATTTTTTATGATAAGTCACCTCGTTTTATCGGAAATGATGTCGATTTTGATTTTATTAATTCGATTCCAAGAGAAATCAAGAAAGTAGGAGTTTTTGTCAATGCAACTATTGATTTTATATTACAAAATGTTAAAAAGTATGGTTTGAATTATGTGCAATTACACGGCAATGAAATGCCCGATTTTTGCCGAAATCTCCGACTAAAAGGTGTAAATATTATCAAAGCGTTTAGTGTCGATAATGATTTTGTATTTGGACAAGTCAATAATTATAAGCCACATGTCGATTTCTTTTTATTTGATGCAAAAGGCGATGGTTATGGCGGTAACGGAGTTGCATTCGATTGGAGTATCTTGGATAAATATGATAATCAAAAACCATACTTTTTAGCAGGAGGTATAAGTCTTGAAAATCTTGATATTGTAGAAACTATCGTTCCAAAGCCTTATGCGATGGATGTGAATAGTAAATTTGAAATTGAACCTGCATTGAAAGACATCGAAAAACTCGAAAAACTATTGGATAAAATTCGACCTATCGAAGTATAAATTGTAAAAATTGGTAGCCATTTATGATACACACGGAAAATATAGAAACCTTATTCTTCTAAAAGGAGGTATGCTTTTTCACGCCGGCGACATTTCATTATTGGGTAAACAGTCTGAAATTTAAGATTTTTTAAACTGGTTTGCGACAAAAGATTTTACATATAAAATTATGATTGCAGGAAACCACGATTTTTATTTTGAGAAAATAAGCCATCGGTATTTGATATTTAGCATTTAAAAAACAAAAATTCTTAGAGATATAAAATATGACAACCTTACAACAAAATTATTCAGTAGATAAAAAAGGGTATTATGGAAAATTTGGTGGTGCATATATTCCTGAGATGCTTTTTCCAAATGTAGAAGAATTGCAGCAAAACTATCTTGATATAATCTATCATCCTGAGTTTCAAGCTCAATATCACGCTCTACTAAAAGATTATGTTGGTCGTCCGACTCCGCTATTCTATGCAAATCGCTTATCCGAAAAATATCAAACGAATGTTTATTTAAAGCGAGAAGACCTATGCCACACGGGAGCTCACAAAGTAAATAATACAATTGGACAGATTTTGTTAGCTCAAAAACTCGGCAAGAAAAAAATTGTAGCTGAAACTGGAGCAGGTCAACACGGCGTAGCCACCGCCACAGTTTGTGCTTTGATGGGTTTAGATTGTATTGTTTACATGGGCGAAATCGACATTAAACGTCAAGCACCCAATGTGGCTCGTATGAAAATGCTCGGTGCAGAAGTTCGCCCAGCCATGAGTGGTTCAAAAACCCTTAAAGATGCCACCAACGAAGCCATGCGTCACTGGATAAATAACCCAGTTGATACACATTATATCATAGGCTCGGTTGTTGGTCCGCACCCTTATCCCGACATGGTGGCTCGTTTTCAAGCCATTATCTCTGAAGAAACACGTTGGCAGTTACTTGAAAAAACAGGAACTGAAAATCCAGATTACGTAATTGCTTGCGTTGGTGGAGGTTCAAATGCCGCTGGTGCATTTTATCATTATCTTGATGAACCATCGGTAAAACTCATTGCTGCCGAAGCAGGCGGACACGGAATCAATTCTGGAATGTCAGCTGCAACAACTTTCTTAGGAAAAATGGGTATTCTTCACGGAAGCAAAAGTATTTTGATGCAAACCGAAGATGGTCAAGTGGTGGAGCCACATTCAATTTCAGCAGGACTTGATTATCCTGGCATCGGTCCAATGCACGCCCATTTATGGGATTCAGGCCGTGCAAAATTCTTTGCCATAACCGATGAAGAATCATTAACCGCAGGTTTTGAGCTTTCAAAACTCGAAGGAATCATTCCTGCTATCGAAACCGCTCACGCATTAGCAGTTTTACCTTACTTAAAAGCGGCCGCAACCGAAACCATAGTAATAAACCTTTCGGGTAGAGGAGATAAGGATTTAGATACATATATGAAGTATTTGTAAGTTTAAACAATATTCAACCTTTAATATTCAACCAAATAAAATGAAAACTCTTTTACTAGTAATCGTCATTATGTCTGTTTCATTCATATCGAATGCCCAAACCAAAAAACAACCAACAAAGGAGAACGGCTCCCGAATGTTACGTCATGCTGTTTTATTCAAATTTAAAGATTCAAGTTCTCCTGAAGATATTAAGAAAGTAGAGGATGCTTTTCGAGCATTACCATCAAAAATCAAAGAAATTCAAAGCATAGAATGGGGGACTAACAACAGCCCAGAAAATCTTAATCAAGGGTTTACACACATGTTTTTTTTAACGTTCACTTCAGAAGCTGACCGTGCAGTTTATTTGCCACACCCAGCACATAAGGCCTTCGGAGCAGTTTTAGGGCCGCACCTCGATAAAGTTTTAGTACTCGACTATTGGGCAGGAAAATAACGTGGGTGAATATTCTGTTCGCCGTTATGAATGACAACAAATCTCAAAAATATATTACTTATCACAATCTTATTATCAATAGGTGTATTTACTATATTGATGTTTACGAAAGTAATACCCTACTTGAGTTTTGAACCAGCAATCAATTTTCTAAGCACAAAAACCGACCTAGTTTTACAGAAAAGTTTTTTCCAATGGTCTTTTTACATACATGTTATTAGTAGTTGGTTTGTGATGTTAGCAGGAATCATTCAGTTTATACCTTATATCTTGAAAAATTTCTCTGTTATTCATCGTATTTTTGGTAAAATTTATGTGTTTTTGGTTTTGTTTTTAGCCGCACCATCAGGACTTGGATTAGCACTTTACGCGAATGGCGGCTTGTCAACCAAAGTGGGTTTTACATTTCAATGTATCGTTTGGTGGTTCATAACTTTTATCGCTTGGCAAGAAATTCGAAATAGAAATTGGCTTTTGCACACCCAATCAATGATTCGTAGCTATGCTATTACACTTGCGGCCATGAGCTTAAGAGTATTAAGTTTCGTAATGATTTATAATTTTGGCACAAAACCCATCGAAACCTATCTAACAGTTACGTGGCTTTCGTGGGTCGGAAATTTATTTATTGCCGAGATATTTATTAGGAATGGTTTAGCTCAATATTTACTCAAGAATAAATAACATGAAAAATATCCTAGTTTCTATTGGTATATTATTAGCCTTATCTACTATCTATTATTCTTGTTCGAGAAATTCACAAGATAATGCCAATGTTGCTTCCAAACTTACAACACACAAAGAAGCAATTGACAGTCTTCGGATAGACAATACCACAGAAAAACTTCTTGTATATACTAAATTGACAAAAAATCAACTAAGTGATTTGTTATCAGCTTTAGACCTATCAAGACTTTTCGCGTCAATTAATCCAGAAGAACCATTTAGTAATAGATTTGATGGTCTTTATGGTAAAGATAATTATCGAATAGAAATATTTTTCGCTGAAGCATCTAAAGACGAGGAAAATCAAACTATCTATTTTATAAAGGGCAAAAATCGTTTCAAAAAAACAATTACTCCTTTTGAAGGTATAATCACAATTGATTCTCTCATTGCATTTGAAGACCCAAATATTGACTCGTTTAGATTCGATCAAGAATCAATCAAGCATAAAGGCTTATATTCTGCCGTAGGAAAATTTGTTTTAAAAGAAGATTCTACCGCTAAAGGCTCTGGAGTTTTCTCTGGAAAAATAACTATGGATTTTTTAGTGAGAAATGATAATTCTGTTGACTTGTGGTATTTTTCTCCGCAAACCCAAAGCAAAGCGAGTGGATTTCGCTTCATAGGTGAATGGCAAAGTTATCAGTCCAAAACCATCAAACCATTTATTTGGGCAAAAGATCTCTTTAGTTTTGCAAACGAAATCATTAAAGATTTTAGCATTGGAGATCGAGACATTGAAATAAATCCAAAATACCGACATCTTGGTTGGGATAATTATTGGGAAATGGACGAATGGTGGCATGACGTAAAACCCGCCCAATAAATTTGTTTAACTATTTTTGTAAAATACCAAAGAAAAAATGAATCGTATAACGCAATTATTCCAAGAAAAGTCTAACAACGTACTCAATATATATTTCACAGCGGGCTTCCCAAATCTGCATGATACAACCACAGTTTTGGGAGCCCTGCAAGAATCAGGTGCCGACATTGCCGAAATCGGGATGCCATATTCCGACCCTGTGGCCGATGGTGAGACCATTCAACAGTCAAACCAGATTGCCTTAGATAATGGAATGAGTATAAAAGTCTTATTCCAACAATTAAAAGGAATCCGAGCAAAAGTTTCTATACCTATTATATTAATGGGCTATATTAACCCAGTCGTACAATTCGGTATCGAAAACTTCTGTAAAAAATGTCAAGAAGTAGGCGTTGATGGTCTAATCTTACCAGACCTTCCAATGGATGAATACTATGAAGAATACAAACCAATATTCGACAATTACGGAATTCTCAATATTTTCTTGATTACACCACAAACCACCGAGTCACGCATTCGTCGAATTGACGAAATTTCTGATGGATTTATATATATGGTAAGTAGTGCAAGCGTAACGGGCGGAACTTCGGGCATCACCGACACAATGGAAACATACTTTAATCGTGTCAATGGCATGAATCTCCGAAACCCCCGACTAATCGGTTTTGGTATAAAAGATAACGCAACATTCACCAAAGCCAGTCAATACGCTGCGGGGGCAATCATTGGAAGCCAGTTTATTAGAGTTTTGCAAGACTCTACCGAAACTACCTTACATAATAATATAGTTAAGTATGTAAAATCCGTTAAAGGATAATGTGAGACATCAAAACCAAAAGATTTATGAAAACATCAATAATCATATTGCTCATTTTCGTAAATTCTTTGGTATTTTCACAAAGTAACGCCTACCGTCCACGACTTCGCCTTTCACCTCATTTTGGTATTGGCTGGGCCATACCTCCTATCATTGATGGTACTAGTAGTAACTTAGTTCTAAAATCAAATCCTCTCAAAAACTTCATTATAGGTGAAATATCCACATCTTTAGGTGTCAATAAACATATTTACAAGATTACCAACACCATAGGTATTGATGCGAACTACTTAATTAGCAAACAATGGTCGGTCAATTTAGGTGTAAATCGAGCCATGCATATCAATCGTTTAAGTGACCCAGACCCCGTAAGAGTTTCAAACACTACCGAATACACAAGTTGGATTTACGCCTACAAATACACATCTTATTTAGCAGGAGCCAGATATAGTCAATACGATAAGTATTTTCAATGTAATATTCATTATGCTGGAATAGCCAAGAATGCCATTGAAAGTAATAATAATACTAGCCGAGGAATCATAACTAACGGAAATGGATTAACGAGCTCCATCATTTCTCGAAAGGAAAATACAATGGTTATCTCTCCCGAATTTGGCATCACAGGTGTAAGTTCGTTCGACTTACCAATGGAAATAAGTGTAGGTTTACATATTCCAACATCTATTTTTTCAAAGGAACAAGCAATGTTTATCAGAAATGGCTCAAATGCTGGAACTAATTTTCTGAATTTTACCCAAGCAGCTGTTTGGCTCAGAGTTAGAGTGCCTTTTACAGTTTGGACAAGAAATTCAAAAATACCAAAACCTTTAATAGGCACGGAGCCACTACCTCAAAAAACTGTCGAATACGAAGGCAAGAAAGTCGCAACTGGTGAAAAGATTATTCTCAAAAGCCTACAATTTGAGCAAGCTAAAGATGTACTTAGCTCAAATGCCATGATTGAACTCGACAAAGTAGAGCAATTGATGCAACAATCATCAGTAATGATTATCGAAATCATTGGACATACATCTGACGAAGGCGACCGTAACAGTAATTTAGAACTCTCGTTAAAAAGAGCCAAGTCTTGCAAAGAATACCTAATAAAGAAAGGAATTAAGTCAAATCGCATTCAGGTAAGAGGAATGGGGCCAGATTCACCAATTTCCCAAACGGACAAATCGCTCAATCGCAGAGTTGAAATGCAAATAATTAGAATGTAACGCCAATATTTCAATTTTAAAACCTGTGGTATAGGGATAAATTATGATTTGGGATATTTTAATATGACAAAACGAAGAACTTGTTGTATCTTTAGTTGTAGTTAAATTTGTAATTAACTGATAGTAAGTAAGGAGTGGAATATATACAAAAAGTGTTTTTAGGG
>NZ_CALCZQ010000026.1 GCF_937903345.1 uncultured Emticicia sp.
TTTTGTTATACACTTTATTATACAAAGCTTTCTTAGGGTCGGTTATCCAGCCCATCCCTCTAGGAGCTTTGAACCCTAGGTTATGTCGAATGATACGCTTTACCGAAGTTCGAGCTGCAATTCGTTTATTAAGATTTGGTATGCGAAATCCGAATTTCATTTATATATATTCTAATTGTTTGTCGAATGCTTGTTGAATTAATTCCATGACATCATCAAGTTCATTGATATTTGATATTCCAACTTCCACATCGCCATTGCCCCAGCGGCCTAGTCCTGAAACATCTTTACACAATCCTTTTGGATCAATCATGTCGGGATAATCAATATTTAGAGATAGTCTCAGTCTTACCTTTTGTGGAACTATATCAACAAAATTTGTGGATGATTTAAAAGCGATATACAATTTTTTGTATTCCTCTTTTACCGAAGAATCAATATTTAAAATTCGTTTCTTTAAGGCATGATACAAATCAAGCATGTCACCTTTTAAGTGCTCGTACTGATCGATAGAATATACTGTGGTTGTTTTCTCCTCGGTACTATATTTATCTAAAACCTCTTGAGATAAATTTGGTGCAAACCATATTTGACGTGCCTTTTCAGCTAGTTCTTTAGCCCTGGCTTCAATATTTTCAGCATTCCAAATTTCAACTTTTCTTAAAAAATCATTCAATCGAATTGGCGAATCATTAAAGCCGCCTTCCATTGTTTTCTTTTGAGAAAATGGCTTGTCGCTTAATTCAGAATTATATCCTGTAAGTGTAAGATTACCCAATGAATGCAAATACTTAGATTGTACTTCTTTCCAATCTTCACCTAGCATTTTTTGCCATTCGTTAGACAATTCAGGGTTTTGAGGTATGATATGCTCAATGGTATAATCGTCTACGTTTACAAATTCTTTACGCTTATAGTTTTCTAATTTGCTTAACATGTAATTTCTATTACGGAAATTATATACTTCTTTAACCACAATTTCCTTTTCAAATTCTGTGTCAGTTGGAAACCTTTTATAACTATCCAATATTTGAAATGCAGCTTTTACACCTTCTAAATAATCTGTTTTTTTAATTGCTTTGTATATTGTTGCAAAGGTTTTATTCATACTGTTTGTCGGAATGCCACAAATGGCTCTGCGGAAAACATAATTTTCTACCAGGCTAATGATTTGCTTAAACTCATCATTTGTAATTGTGCCAGTTTCGTAGTCATTATATACAGGTAAAAGGAATGGATAACAAACATCAACCTTTAATTTGCTAATATTTTTAAAGCCTTTTTGAAGTTCGGGATCAGGCTCTTTATGCAAAACCATATTTACATAATAGCCCGAAAACTTATAAATATCCTGAACAACTTCTGTTATGGTATCAGGAGCTTTGCTGCTAGATGCGTAGGTTTTAAAGCTATCATAAACACGGTCGATACGTGGAATGGTTCCAGTTTTTACTGAAAGGTAATCACGCATAAACCAATCAAATGAAGCAGTGTACTCATTGCCATAGCTCTGCTCCATTGGGTACCAGTACTTTTCATAAAGTTCGGTTTGAAGTTTTATTTCTTGCCCCATTAGAATATAATTTCTAATCAAATCGGCTTGGGATAAATCTAATCCTGTACTATTTAAACTTTCAAAAATTAATTGAGGATTGTCTTTGTCTTTTTCTAAAGCTACATCAACAATAAATAGACGCATGATGCCATTGTATATATCTACTGCATTTTCTGCGTTTATCTTTTCTTTAAAAAACTTAAAATTATCAGCCACACGTAATGAAGCATCGCTACCAAGCGGAACCCCTTTGATAATGTTTATCAGAGAATCTTTGTCTCTACGTGTAAGCAATAGTTTATACCTTAATTCGCCTTCTTCTTCAGCATTTAACAAATAGTAGTTTTGCAGTTTGGTAAAATTCGTATCTATATCTACATGATTATCTCTAACAAATTCTGCCAATGCAGCAATCATTATAGAAATGGTAGTAAGGCGTTGCTGTCCATCTATTACCAATAATTTTGGTACATCAGAAACTGTATGTATGCTCTCTTGAAAATAAACTACTGAGCCAATAAAATGACCAGGGGAACTACCGTCCTTACTGATTCGTAAAATATCATTGAACAGCTTATTGCATTGTGCAATTTGCCAGCTGTATGTGCGCTGATAAATTGGTATTACAAATTGCTTTGGCCCTTTTATTACGGTGAGAAAATTTGCTGAAGATGCTTTCATTTATTTAGGATAATGATTCTTTACTATTTTTTAATTTATTACTATGGAAACAACCCTAATGTGAAGGAATCGTATAGTTTAAATAAAAACTCCAGCCTATTAGCTTCGCTTCTAAATACTTGGGAACTGTAGGCTAAATCTACTGCTTTGTCTAACTCGTTATGTGCTTTTACCAATGCAGGTGGCATTGTCGATGGATGGTATAAGACTGCAAGTGAATTATTTGGAAATGCGGCTCTAGTATCCAAAACCTTCTGAGCTTTTTCTTCAACTGCTTTAATTTGTTTCTCTGAAGGATTTTCAGGAAAGGGGAAATTATTATAAACAATACCTGCTGAATATCTATAATCACTTTTTAATCTTCCACAAACAGATTTAACCCAAGCCATATGCATAAAAGAGGTTAAAATTCCGAAATAATAAACATTTGCTTTTGGCAAGACATACAATTGATTTGAAGCAATTGTATCAGGTTTTAGAAATTCAATAGGGATATATTTTCTGTTTACAGACGAAACGGTTGGAAATGCTAAGTAACTAGTTTTGGGTTGACGGACTTCTGCGAAAAGAGTAGGAGTTTCAGCAAGTTTTTTGGTATTAACCCTGTCACTTTTTGAACGCCATTTTCTAACTGCATCAACTCTTTCTTTTATTTTAGAATTGCTTTTTATTTCATTGGGAGAAGCGTTCATTAGCCACAAACAAAAACGTTTTTCAGAATGTAACAATTCCCTACCACCTATGAACGGTTTTATTAATTTTTTAGAATTGCTATTTTCTTTAATAATCTGATTTTTTTCATCTTCAGTTAATGTATAATTACCATCGTCTAAAGCAAAACTACCGTAGTTAATTTCAGGTACATTACAAATTGGACGACTTCTTTTTAAAATTGTAGTGTCTTTGCCTTGTACTAGGTAAGGATTAATATTGGTTGCTTTTATTTTTATAGGCTCACCTTTAATGTCAGAATATTCAAAAATGTATTTATCTTTTAAATTTTCTTTCCCAAATCCAATAACAACACAATGAACAGCAGCAACACCATCCGCATCATTGTGCCATTTGAAAGTTTGATGAGCAAATTGAATCTTTACTTTATAATTGTTAAATAATTCGTTCCATAAGATTCCAGGTTGTTCACCCTGAGCAATACTATTTGTGCTAACTAATGCAGTTTTAGTAAAATCATGTTTTGACATGTATTCAGCAGATTTAATATACCAGCATGCCACATAGTCCAATACTCCTGCTCCGCTAACCCCATTAAAAATCTTAACAACATCTTTTTTTTGCTCTTCAGTTTGAAATTGTTTTCCAATAAAAGGAGGGTTTCCTAAAATGTAATCAAATCCAGAAATAACATCACCTTTGCCTTTAATGAATTTTGATTTTGTTTCCCATTTTTTATTAAGTGAATTACAATTTTCAATAATTGCGGCCTCGTGTAATGGAATTGTTGGAACAGCTTTCCCAAATTCACTTTCTAAACGCATGTTCATTTGATGTTGAGTTAGCCACATTGCAACTTCAGCAATCATTGCAGATGTTGGATCAATTTCATACCCATAGAAATTACTTAAAGGAACATTGCTTAAAATACTGGAATCAGTAATCAATTGTATTCCATTTTTGTATTTTTTTCTTATTATTTCAATATCTAGCAGCCTTAATTCCCTATAGGTAATAACAAGAAAATTACCACAGCCGCAAGCTGGGTCTAAAAAGGTTAACTCATTAATTTTTTTTCTGAAATTTTCTAATGCTTTTTGATTGGATTTAATTGATTCAAATTCATTTTGTAGTTTATCAAGAAATAGAGGGCGTACCACCCTTAATATATTTTTTTCTGAAGTAAAGTGAGCTCCTAAACTTCTTCTTTCCTCAATATTCATAACAGCCTGAAATAATGAACCAAATATTACAGGTGAAATGTCTGACCAATCATAAGCACAACATTCGATAAGAGCATCTCTTAATGCGTTAGTAGTAGGAGGCACTTTATTTAATTTAGAATTAAACAGATCGCCATTTACGTAAGGGAATTTATTAAGTTCTTTATTTATTGATTTTCTATTCTTAACAGGTGTATTTAAAGTTTCAAACAATGCAATAATATGGTCACCAAGTGTTTTACCAGTTGTATACTCTCTAATATATGTTTCAAATTGCTTTCTATTAAAAATACCAGTATCCTCAGCAAATAAACAGAATAGAATTCTTGCTAAAAGAATTGAAATGTCGGATGAACTATATCCTTTACGTTCAATCGCATCATAAACATTTGCTATTCTTCGTGCAGCTTCTTGATTTACTCTTTCTTCATCAGTCTCTAAGCGATTTGCAAATTCAATGAAGAAAACAAATTCATCTAGTTTGCTTCCTAACAATTCTATTGGTACTTCAGTTAAGAAGTTAATCTTAACTGATTTGCCATTATTTACAAGTACTTCATACTTTTTTATTCTTTTGAAATTCATCAACATTATGAACTGCGGGCGCTGATGAGGCATAAGATCTTCAATATATTCTTTTGCTTGAATGAGTGTCTTTTCCCAATGTTTAGGATTATCAAGATGTGCAGATTTTGATTCAATAATTAATTTGCCTGACCAAAACAAATCTGCAAAACCAGTTCCATGCTCATTCTTCTTTTGAATCGCTTTTTCAAATTGTGCTAGATTTTTTCTGTCAAGACCAAAAATCTGAAAAAATTCATTTGTAAAAGTTTGAGCTTCCGATCTTTCAGCTGTGGTGCCTCTCCAACGCAAAATAAATTTCTCAGCGTTTTCAATCATCTGTCTATTTATTGTAGCCATTTTTTAAAATTTAAAATTCATCTTAATATATGTTAATATGCTGATTACCTTCTTACTGTATATTTAATTTGTTAGCTCAAAATATTAGTTCTTTTCCATACTCAACACTTGGCTCTTCAAATAAAAACAATTCAAGTTCTTTTTTATCATTAAACCCTCCAATTTTTTTTCTGTATGCTGCTACTGTTTTTGGGTTTTCAATTTCTATTTTTCTGTTTTTACTAATAGTCAAAAATTCTTCTTCTTGGTCAATTCCTAAAAACCTTCTGTTTGCAAGATTTGCTGCAATACCAGTAGTGCTACTTCCTGTAAATGGATCTAAAATCCATGCATTGGGCTTTGTTGATGCTAAAATAAGCCTTGTCAAAACTGATAAAGGTTTCTGAGTTGGATGTTTACCACAAGATTTTTCCCACGGTGCGATTGCTGGCAATTTCCATACATCTTTCATTTGTTTGTCGCCATTTAATTGCTTCATTAATTCATAATTGAAATAGTGAGGTACTTTTTCCTTTTTACGTGCCCAAATAATTTGTTCGGTTGAATGGGTGAAAAATCTGCAAGAAAAATTAGGTGGAGGGTTGTTCTTTTCCCAAGTTATAACATTGAGAATTTTAAAATCTAATTCTGTTAAAATTTGACCAATAGAAAATATGTTATGCATCGTACCACTTATCCATATAGTGGCATCATCTTTCATTTTATCACGAACTGAAGTAAGCCATTTTCTATTGAAATCATTTACATATTCAAATCCTTCCGATTTATCCCATTTGCCTTTATTTACACTGACAATTTTACCGCTTTGAATTGATAAACCATTATTTGATAAAAAATATGGAGGATCAGCAAAAACCATATCAAACTTGTGCTCAAATTGAGGTAATAAATTCATTGTATCTCCTTTTAGAAGATAGAAATTTTTATCTGTTGATTTAAAAAATGGATTAATCACTTTAATTTTTTTGTTTCAAGTTCCATATTACTAAAACTAGGACTACTAGATTTAATATCATTTAAGATTATATTTGAAAGGGAGCTGAAACCCGCCTTGCCGTATTTCTTTTGTAAAGAAGTTTTATTTTTATTAATACTTTTTACAAGTTCCTCAATTGCTATATCTATGGTAACATTGATGTTATTCTTTTCAATATTTCGATTAAAAAGAGAGGTGAATTTTAATATAAGTTGAATTCCGTTATTAGATTTATAAAAGTTAATATTTGATGGATCTTTCGATAAAAGAATACTAACAAAATCTTTTATTTTGGAATAAGGTGTTTCAATGTCTTGTTCTTCCAATTGCAAGAAACCATTATTAGAGTCAACAATTTTAAAGTTGAGTATGGATTGAACAATTGTCGTTAATGTTATTTTCTTTTTTCTTTCTTCACCTGCATTGCCAAAAAATACATTTTCTTTGAAGAGACCAACATTTTCATTTAATTTTTTTGCAATCTGAACTGCAATTTTTTCTCTGTTTTCTATTGTTCCCGACTGGAATTTCAGGTCAGCTTTTAAAGAATATATTAGATTTGGATCTATACCCTTTTGTGAGTCATTAATCTCTATAAAAGTTTGAATCTCATCTTCTAAAGGCATTTTTTGAAATAATACAATTGGGAGAGAATGAGAATCTTGAATTCGGGATTCCAGTTTGCTAAAAGCAAGCAACCGATGTTGACCATCTACCACTTTACAGGAAGAAAAATTACTTGGCAAATCAAATTCAACTTTACAAGGGCATTCAGATTTGGGCTTAGGTACAAAACTGATGTCATCTTCACAATTTAAAAGGATTGAATTTGGAAATGCATTTATGCGATTTGACTTTATTAATGCAGCCATTTTATCAACTCTTTTTTTATCAACTAATCTTTGATAGCCAATTGAATTATTTTTTCTTCTCGAGATAAAACTATAATTTAAAATATTCTCGACTCTATCAGCAAATACAAAAGCAGGAGTATTGCCGACCCATATTTGTGTCGCAGTTATTGACTCCTTTTTTATTTTTCTCGGTTTGATATTTAGAAAATTGTATAAATCGTTTTTAGCCCATTTCCCTACAGTTTTGAATATCCGTTCAAAGTAGTGATAATCTTCGGTGTATACAATTTTCGTAAAATCATCTAATACATAGTTGATTGATTCTAGTTTTGAATCCTTTTCTGATTTATCAATATAGATAACATAAATAGGATAGTCTTTTAATTTAAGGTCTTCTCTAAGGTTATTTTGATTTCCTTCATCTTTCCATTTATTTAGAAATTTTGCTACTTTATCTTGTCGGTCATCTTTTTTTATACTATCATCATAAATAATATATATCTGATTTACATTGTCACAGAATACTCCATCCACTTCACCATCATCAATTTTTTTTTCATTCTTCATCTTCCAGTTTAATGAAACACAAGAAAGTTCCATATTGTGAAACAGAAATGCTGTTTCCTTTTCTGAAACATTCCCTTTAAAATCGTAAGTGGTTACATCCATAATTAATTCAAAATTTTATTTAACACATCGTCTTTTAACATTTCCAGATTCAACAAATAATCTGCCTTGTCGAAATATTCTCTCAAAGGCTTCAAAGTAGATTTCCAACCAGCACCATCGGTTATCCAAATGAATTCAATTCCTTGCTTATTCCAGTAACGATTCATTTCAATATATTCTGTAGCTGTTGATTTTAGTTTTGAACCACCACCGCCATAAAAATTACATTCGATAAAAAACAGTTTGCCATTTTTATTGATTGCGAAATCAAGCTGTCTCGAAGATTTATCCACCACTACATCTAAATTCCATTGTTCTTTTATTTTCTTTGCAGTTGCTTGTGGCATATATTGCAAGCCTGAGTTTTGGCAAGTATCTGAAACAAATTCTTCAACCAGACTTTCCATAAGCGTACCGCCTCTGTTTTTTCTACCGTTACTATCTAAACCAACTTCAACACCTGTTGCATAATCAACTAGGTTTTTTACTTTCTTATCTTTCAGTATTTCACCAATCCCTGAATTAACTACGAAATGTGCCAATTCTTTGCACTCATCGTCCGAAAGTTTTCCTTTAGTAAAGGAGTAATTTTTGTAAATAAAATGTTTAGTATCAATCAATATGTCAATTGACTTTTCACGAACCGCTATAAGAGTGGGAAATGCTTTTATAACTTGTGGATATTGTTTAATTAGGCTAAAAGCTTCTTTCTCAATATCGTCTTTGCCAATGAGAAAATTTAATAAGTTTAGTTCCTTCTCAATAGGTTTAATATTACTGAATACCTTTTCCCAATTAACAAAGTAATCCCATTTTGTGATTTTTTCTTTAAAGCTTTGCGTTATTTTTTTAAAAAGCAAATCTTCATTTTTTAAATTAAGCAGGTTGCAAAGCTTGTTCATAGTTATAGTTTGTAATTAATAGTTCGTTTAATTCTCCTCGTTTTTCAGGATTTGCATTTATGCTTCTTCTTGCTTTTACTCTTGAAATAGAAAATTCCGAATAAATCTCGTCAAAGAAATTGTCATTAGTATCTTTACCCTTTACATCTGAATTACTAAGCATCCATTTGTATCCTAGGCTTTCAAGTTTAGAACAAAAATTTCTCAATCGAATTTGTTCTTCATCATTGAATTCGTCTTTTGCATAAGAGTTGAAACTAGAGGTATTACTCAAAGGCTTATATGGTGGATCAAAATAGAAGAATGAATTGGTAGTAGTCTCGGTAAGTGTCTTTTCGTAATCACCACAAAGTATTTCAACTTTTTGCAAAGCGTTACTTACTGCCAAAATGTTTTTATTGTCACAGATAGTAGGTTTTTTATAGCTACCCATTGGCACATTATATCCATTATTTTTGTTAACTCGATAAAGACCATTAAAGCATGTTCGATTTAGAAAAATAAACAAAGCAGCTTGCCCACTTATTTCTTCTTTTCTGGTGTTATATAATTCTCTTTTTTTGTAATAGTATTCTTTTTTTTCATCATCTTTTCCGTCAAGAATGTGAAATTCATTTTGAAGAATTTGAAGAATAGAAATAAGTTCTTTAGGCTTTGATGCAATTACTCTATAAGCATTTATTAAATCAGCATTTATATCATTTATAACTGCTTTTTCTAATTTTGGAAAATTTTCAAGCATCCAAAATAAAACAGCACCACTACCAACAAAAGGCTCAACGTAAGTAAATTTTTTATTAGTTATTTCTGATGGTAATGATTTTTCAATTTCAGTTATCAATTGAGTTTTACCTCCCGCCCATTTTAAAAATGGTTTTGCTATTTTTTCGATTTTATTTTCCATTTATTTCAGTTTCAAATTTTTCTTTGAATTCAACTATTATTAATGATTTTTTTGAAGCATATTGATGTGCTTCAAATTCGGAATTAAAAAAAACATCAAGCATATCAAATGTTTTATTGTTAATCAAGTGATACGTTTTGAATTCGGCTTTACCTTTTGTTCTAATAAAATATTCGATGTTTTTTTTCATTATAATTCTTTTAAAATATTTCGTGCCTTATTTAATCCTTGTAAAGCGTAACTATCATCTCCAACAACACCAATTATTTTATCACAAAGCCAAAGAGAAATTAATTCTTCCTCTGATGTTTTTAAAAGCATAGATAGTTTTAAAACTTGTTCTCTATTTAAGTTTCTTTCTCCTCTTTCAGCTTTGCTTATCAATGCAGTATCAACTTCTAAATAAGCAGCAACCTGCCTAAGCAATAAATGTTGCTTTTCTCGAGCTTCTCTAATTTTTTGTCCTAGATTATTCAATGTTCAGTATTTTGACTTGTCACAAAGTGTCAAAAATAGGAAAATTTAATGGTTACGCCTCAACAATAAATAAAAATATTCTGTCATTTGAGGTCAAACAAAGAAATATCAAGTAATGCC
>NZ_CALCZQ010000027.1 GCF_937903345.1 uncultured Emticicia sp.
TGCCTCAAGAATTGGTAATTCAGATGTAAAATCTTTTTCTTCCTCTCGTGAATAAGCTATTTTTCCTGTTTTGTCTATTAGAAATACTTGCGGAATACCAAGAACACCAAAGCTTTTTATTAAGTTTTTATCCCCATAAACATGATTCCAACTTAAATCGTATTTCTTTACAGCTTGTAAAAACTTGTTTGAGTCTTCATCAAGCGTTACGTAAATTATTTTTAAATTATTAGTCTGATATAATTTATGTAATTCTTTAATTTTAGGAATTTCGGTTATACAGGGCTTACACCAAGATGCCCAAAAAACCAGTAGTGTAAATTTTTCTTTTAAAAAAGATAACTCTTCTTTTGAAAAATAATCTATGATTTTTATAATAGGGGTTTGTGAATCCTTTTTCAATGTTTTCCCTTTCAAAAACTTAAACAGCTCTTGACCTTCAAAACTTTCTTTGTATGAGTTTGGAAATGATTTAGTGAAAATTGATAACAATGTATCTGGATTTATTTGTGCCTGAGGAGCAAGGTTTCTCCTAAAATAGTCAAAAGCATAGTAGTGATACCCATTTTCTTTAACAAATTCGATATCCTTATTATTTAGATTCATTAGTATTTTATTGAAAACACTATTTAAGGAATCAGTGTACGCTCCTGTAAAGCTTTCACTAAAGTACTTCTCATAAAAACTCTTGTATTCCTTATATTCCCTATTAACATAGTAATCATGAATCTTCCCAACTATACTTAGATCATGAGCATTCTTTAATACACTTTTTTTAAAGATATTCTGAGAAGAATCCGTTACAATAAATGAAATTGACGCAGATGATCCTTCTATCCAATAATAATTCCGGTTTACAAAACTATCTTTCACATCATCATAAATCCAAAGTGTTACATACTTCGAATAATAAATTCCAGAGATTATAACTTCATTATTAATGAACTTTGACTCGTTTCCTATCTGTTCTTGACCATTTTCATACCCAATTTTGATATTTTTAACATCAATATATTTTGGAAATTGTATTTTAACACTGAATGGTTTTTGTGCCATAGTAACAAATGGCAAAAGAATAAAAAATATATATTTAAATATGATATTCATTTTTCTGTATTTATAAGAACGAAAATGCGTAAAAATAATTTTAAAACTGCAATTGAAATAATTAGTTATACTTTTTTATTTTGTGCACTTTGCATAATGTCTACTTTCCCAAGAACCCCAACTCACAGTTTTAAAAAAACGGATACTGCTAATTATTTATAATGATTGGCAGAGTCCGAGCATCTACATAGTTTACCAAAGCATTTAATCTGGGTGAGTTTCTAAGTATTTATCGGCAGTTGTCTTGGTAACTTTTGAACCAATTGATTACAGGAATTTTGAAAAGTTTTCTTTTACATTATTTTTCATTTTTGTAGAGTTAGAATCTAATTATTAGTAGATATAAAGTTCGGAGAATATGCTCAAAAAAGAAATTAAATTATATCAAAGATACAATTGCCTATTCCAAAATGGCTTTCTGAGGATAAAATGCTGATTTTGTAACTTAGTCTTACAGGAAAACAATATTAGATTATTTCGAAATCTAACTGCAAAATTTTGTCTATTACTGTAGTCAAAATATAAGGAAATACACCTTACTTCTTCTTAAATTCGAGGAGTTAAAATCATGTTTAACAATGATAAGCAACAATGTTGGAGGATTCTTTTATCAGATTACAAAAAAATCAATAATTGTTTTTTCAACAATTCCCTACAAAAAACAATTATTATCACCAAAGAACGAATATTAAAGATAAACCTAATTATTTTTCATTTTGAGTTTTTTGAACAAAGAGTTTCTTAATTATTGATAAAATGAAAGGAGGTTCATTTCAAAACTTCCTTTTTCTTATTACCAATTATGAATAAGTTTTTGAATTTTTTAAGGAGTTCAGATATATAAATTCCTCCTGCGGGTATTCTCGACATTGTTTTTAAAAATATTTCATTTCCATCCAATGCTTCAATTTCATCTAATGCAACAATATATGATTTATGAACTCTAACGAATTTATTTAAGGGTAGTTTTTCCATAATTTCACCAATTCTTACATATGTAACTACTGCATTCTCTTGGCTTTTGAGATAAATACGTATATAATTTTGTAAGCCTTCAACATATTTTATATCACTACATTCAATCTTCTTGAACTTACCTCGATGCTCAGTTTTTACGAAAAAGAATTCATCTTCATTGTCTATTATGTTAGATGTCACTTTAGTGAAATCATTTAATGTTTTTGTAACAGCCTTCAAAAACCTTTCGTATCTAATAGGCTTTACTAAATAATCAGAAACTTGATACTCATACCCAGAAAGAGCATATTTTGTAAAAGCTGTAGTCATGATAACAGAGCATTTAGGTTTTAAAATTTCTATTAGCTCAAACCCTGTTATTTTTGGCATTTGTATATCTAAAAATAGTATATCTATTTCTAACGATTTAATGTCATTTAGGGCTTGAGTTGGGTCTGTGGTAGAACCCATTAGTTGTAAAAAGGGTGTTTCATTGATAAATTGAGTAAGTAGATTAATCGCTGGTGGTTCATCATCCACTATAAAACATTTCAACATAGAAGTATTAGTATTTAATTTTTAAATTACAATAGTAAAGATTATTTATTACATCTGTTTTAAATATGAAGTTCTCTTCACCATAAACCATTCTAAGCCTTGATTTTAAATTGTTTTGTCCTACTTGTGTTGGAGGTAAATTTGAGGTTTGGAGTTGTACTTTATTTACTGATTGGTATAACAATTGGTCTTCTTCTACTATAATATTTATTTGGCAAGGTTCATCAATATTAAATAGGTCTCCATATTTAAAAATATTTTCAATCAATGTTAGAAGTATCATGGGTGGGATTGTTTTGTTTTTGCCGTTAATTTCACCCTTAACATTAAGAGAAAGATCCATAATGTCATTATATCTGTTTTTTTGCAAATCAATGTAGTTTTTAATATGATTGATTTCTCCATCCACTGGCACCAAATTAACATTATGGTTTTCTATCAGTGAATATCTCATTATGTCAGACAATAATAGAATTGATTCTGATATTTTGGGATGTATCAATCGAATCTCCGAATAAAAAAAATTCAAGGTATTAAACAGAAAATGAGGGTTGATTTGTGAATTCAACCATGCCATTTCTGATTTTTGGTTTTCTATTTGGAGTTGTTGGTTACGAATTTTTTCATCATAAATCTTAATGTCATTATTTAGATTGTCTTTTTCTAATAAAAAAAGCAATTCTTGTTTTTTGATTGTATTTATGGCAAAATAAAATCCTGTCCCCATGCCACCAAAAAAAAAATATACAATAAATCCATCTAAATAGGTTGTAGTGCTTTTTGAACTTGAAGCAGTTACTCCCCAACGTAGTAACATATCATTAATAGTAATCCTGAGTATTGTAAAAATAGCAAAAATTAGAATGAAACTTAATAATTTCCACCACCCTCTCATTTTTAGCAAAAGGAAGAATTGTAAGTAGAAACAGACTGAAATAGCCAAAAGATTGTGTACGTAAACATCAATAAATCTATCGAAAGTGTTAATGCTCTTAGGTTCTATTAAGTAAGCATTGAAAGCAATAAATACATAAGCATTCCAAAATAAAATATGTATCCACCAGTTTAATATGATGTCTTTTTCTCCTAGTTTAATGTCATTAGTAAGATTCATATTGGCAATAGTTTAGAATATACAATCTTTTTAGTTTTAGTTTTTGAACACAACAACTTTGGTATACAAACATAAACAATTATCCCTAAAAAAAGCCAGAGACTTATCTATTTGGCTTACTTTCATAAGGTAATGATTTGCAAGCATATTCTTCAACTGTATCGTACTTTAATGAAAAGAGAAGTTAAAGGTTGTTTTGTCCATTTTACAATCAAAAAAGTTGAAGCGTATTTCAAGGAAAAATTAATAAAATGAAACAACTTATCACAATAGCTACCGTTCTATTCCTACTTACAGGAATCAACACCTTTGCTAAAACAAACACATTAATCGCCGAACAAGCAAAGAAAATGATTAATAAAGAAGTTATTGTAAAAGCAAATGTGTGTATTCCATCCAAGCAGGTGCTTCGCCAATTTTGGTGAAAGGTTATTTTCTAATTAACACTAAGGTTTTTTATTGATTTGAAATTCAGTTAAATAAGGCTAATCACATATAAATTCATTTTTGTAACTTCCAATTTTAAAAGTGAAGTAGTGTTTCACCAAAATTGACGAAGAACCAATAACGCCGCTACACACAGTATGTATAAACAAAATAGCCCCACAAATGCAGGGCTATTAGATTTATTGAGAAAAACACAGCATTTTTTACTTAAAAGGACTATAAATCACTGAAACTCGAAAGGTATTTGACAAAACCTGATTCGGGCGGCGTTCCTCACTATTATTTGGAATCAGATAAGCCAAATCAAGTCCAAAATCCTTAAACTTTCCACCCAAACCTAGGGTAAAGTAATGTATCTCTCCTTTTCGCTTATTTTGGGTATAATAGCCAGCACGAGCGTAGAAATGCGGAACGCCGCCCACTCGAAACTGAAATTCAGTACCGAATGAATAAGAAATTTCTCTCATTGTTTCTCGAAAACCATCGGGTGCAGTATGCCATGATTGAAAAATTGTGCCGATTCCTGTGATATTTTCTTCGTTTCGTCCTTCAATTACTTCGTTGTTAATATTACGAACCGATGGTGTTGGCACGAGCAATTTGTTAGCATCAATAGTAAACATCAAAACATTTTTTTTCTTCCCCAAAATAAAGTTTTTTGCAGCTCCGAGTTTTAAAAGCGTTGATTGAAAAGTTCTTTTTTTATAATCTCCATAAGAAACTTTGCCACCGATATTTGTCAATGAAACTCCGTAATTTAACCATTGATTTTTCGTATTTCTTCCATCGTGGTAAAAATACAAGTCACAAGCAAAGGCATTGACTGGTTTTGTTGTAATATTTTGGGTAGTTGAACGAGCCGATAAATTAGAATAAATATATTTCAAACCAGCTGAAATGCTATTATTATGACGAAATTTGAGGCTATAAAAGCCATTAATTGAGTACTCTTTTGACTGGAAGTTTTTGAGAAACTTCCTATTATCACCATATATTTCTATACTCCCAGCATCAAAATACCTCACACCAAGTCCGAAGGCGGTCTTTTCTTTGGCATGAAAGAGATTCAAAGATAACAAATTCATTCCTTGAATGAGGTTTCTGTAATAAGGTGTATAATGCATTGATACACCAACGTTTTTTGCCTTTTTAGTGCTATCTTGATTTAGAAACACCAATTTCGCAGGGTTCAACAAAGCACTATTGGCATCGGGTGAAATCGCAATTCCCGCTTCGCCCAATGCTGCACTTCGAGCATCATAAGTGAAGTTTTGAAAAGGAAAAGCACCGATTAAAATCCTTTGCGGGTTTACTGGAGTATAGGCCTGTGCTATACTTTGAAGACTTGCCAAAAATAGCAAGGTAATCATTTTTAAATTTTTCATCTGATTTTATGATTAAATTCCTTGCCAGGTTGTCTGACAAGGAATTAGTGGAAGTTTTAGTTATTTACTTTTACAATGCGTTTTTTCAAGATAACTGGTTTGTTACCATCTGTACCAACGATATATAAAATATAGGTTTCGGATGGCAAATTGAACAGATTGAGTACGATACTATCCAAATACCTTTCCTGACCACCACCTTCGTAGAGTATTTCTCCTCGTTGACTATAAAGAATGAGTTTTACCCCATCAATACATCCTTTCGATTTTATATATAATTTTCCCGAAGTTGGGTTTGGGTAAGCAATCGCATCATTGATATTATAATCCAAAACTGTAATGGTTACCGTTGATTCATCTGACTTTTCATTATCAGCATTGATACAGTATAAACTATACTTTTGCGTTTCAACCTTCGTGCCTGTTACTTCAATCCTGTCACCACTTTGGCCGTTTGACCATACAATTGTGCCATTACATTGCGTGAGAGCAGACAGAATTAGTTGCTTATTCAAACAAACTGTATCGGTTATGGAATAACCTTGAATACCGTTAGTCGTTTCAATCTCAATCGGGCGAGGTCTAACTCGAACTTTGACTGAGGCAGTATCAGATATACATTTCCAAATGCCACAAGTGACAGAGTAAACCGTATTTTTCTCAGGTCTAACCAAAATGCTTTGCGATTTCTCTCCTGTATTCCAAAGTAAACTTTCTTCGCAACCACTAGCAGTTAATGTGGTTTTCTCACCGTCAAGGATGATTAAATTGCCACTAATGATTGGCTTTTTAGGAGTTTGGTAAACTTTGATAAAAAAGGTGGTAGTATCAGAAACTAATTGTTGACCCTCCATTGAGTCAAGACTCACACAAATAGCTTTGTAGGTAATATCTGATTGGGGCGAAACAGTAAATGAGCGTTCTTTTAAATCTCGATTATCTAACCAAACTAACTTACCGCCATCTTCACAGTTTTTTGCGGTAATAGTTGTTGAAGAACCGATACACAAAGTGTCTAAGCTGGCACTTATTATGGGCATTTTGGGTCTTACATAAACCTTAAATTGACTCCATTCGCTGTAACAACCATCTACAAAACATCGAGACTGATAAGTAGTCGTTTGTAAGGGTTTCACTTGAATTCGGGCGGCGTTCTGCTTATTTAAAGTATCACCCAGTAAAACACCTCCTCCTTTCCATTCGGTATGATTACAAGCATTTGCAAATAATTCAATCGTTTCGCCTTTGACAATCATTGCAGTTTTTTCGACGCCTTTGGCTGTAATTATTGGTGGAGCTATTTGTGCTTTGACAGTAACTTTAATAGCCACCGCTTCACTCCAACCAGTTTCAGCATCATAACACGATACCGCATACGTATTTGATTCTGTCAATCGTTCTTGAAATCCTTCTGGTACTTCTACTCGATTTGGAATATCCATCCAATTTTTTGTCCAATGAGCTTCTGTATCTTTCATGCAGCCACTCACCAATTTTATAGTATCGCCATAACAGATTGTTTGATCTTTGACAGTTGGTGGTGGTGTTTTCATGATAATTTCAATCTCGTTTGAGTTTGTACAACCAAAGCCACCCACACAAGTAACGGTATATTTTGTAGTCTTTCTTGGCTTAACTTCAATAGTATTAACATCAATTTCACCATTTGACCATCTAATAGAACCATTACATCCACCAGTACCAATTCTTACAGTTTCGCCTAGGAAGTAAGTCGTTCTTTCACTACCGATGTCAGGTTTGTTAGGTAATGGAATTGGCTCTATCGTTATATCTCCAGTACCCTCACCAACTGGAGTTGAACACATCACTCTGAAATTTGTTTTCTGAGTAATTGGGTATGAATTGGGATTATCAATAGGTTTGGCATCTGAAAAATCATCCTTATGCCAAACGACCCAATAAAATGCTGTAGAACAACCACTTTGACCAAGTGTAGCCGTAGAACCCCAACAAACATCTTTTCCAGTAGTTTGAATAATGGGAGGTTTTACCTCAATAGTTATTTTACCTTTTCCACCACAAGCGTTTGGACTTAAACATTCTGCAACATATACCGTAAATTTGTTCGTTGGCCAAACCGTGATTGGATTACCTACTGCCTGTCCATTTTGCCAACTGACAATACCATCGCAACCAGTTGTACTTAGAACGGTTGATTCTCCTAAAATTACTTGATTTTTTGAAGCTGTGATTTGAAAATCCTGTGGCAGTCTAATGTTTACACCTATGGTTTCGGTGGCTTCACCAGCCGAAGTTACACAATGTCCTGTAAAAGAAACTGCTTGAACTATTCCATTAAACACTGGGGAAACTTCATCTCTTCGACCAAATTCTGGAGAAGTCCAGTAAATGTCACTATTGGGGCAACCTATCATACTCAAAGTGGTTGAACCTCCAATACAAACTACATTTGGTGATGCATTTACTGTAATTTTTGGAGCAACTACCTCAAGCAATATTTTGCCATTGCCACCAATACACCCTCCATTGGCGGTGCAAGTGGCAGAATATTCGGTGCTTACTTTCGGAGTTACAGAAATATTACTTGTGTGTTCACCCATACTCCAAGTAATAATTCCGTTACAATTTGAAATACTTAATGTAGCTGTTTCTCCTAAAACTAATGGATTTTTTGAAGCTAAGATTACAGGAGTTGTACCGTTTGAATTAACGATTAACTTGACTAAAATTCTTGCATTACTTATGCAGTTATTGGTGGTATTTCTTGCTTGAACGTAAAAAAGACCATTGTTTGAAGTTTCTGAATTGGGTGTGAAATTTAAACCAGTTGCTAATAAATTTCCACCAATGGGAGCATCATACCATTCTGCAACTTCATTACTTCCAACACTAACTGATAAAGTCGGAATTGCTTTACCTGCACAAATGGTTTTATCACCACCACTGATAGGAACATTGATAGTTGGACAAGTACAAGAGGGTGAATTTACTGTTTGCGTGGCAATACAACCTGCACTACTTGTAGCAGTTAGTCTAACATTTGTACCCGTTGGAATGCCTGAAATCATATTCTCTGATACTTTGCCAGCAGAGCTGGTAATCGTACTATTACTCGTAAAAGTTACTGAATAAGTCAATAAATCTACCGAACAAGTGGGTATTCCTACGCTTAAAGTAGGTAAAGCATTAATGGATAAACTTATAGGTGCCCGTGTTGCACTAACACAATTATTTTGCAGATTTCGAGCTTGGGCATAGTATGTGCCAGACGTTTTAGGCGTATAATTTAATGTACTACTTGCGACTAATATTAGATTGGCATCATACCAATCGGCGGTAGTATTTTCTCCAACATTTACAGTAAGAGCGGGTATCGTTTGCCCTTGACAAATACTTTTATTACCACCACTCACTGGTGCATTAATAATTGGGCAAGTACAGTTTGGTGAATTTACGGTTTTAGTTATAACACAACCTGCACTATTGGTAGCTGTCACTTGAATATCTAATCCTGCGGGAATATTGATTATCATATTTCCCGACACTGTGCCGGCCGTACTTTTAATTACGCCATTGCCTGTAAAGTTGACTGTATAAGTCAGTAAATCTGCACTACAAGTTGTTCCATTAATGTTAAGTGTTGGTAATACGTTTAACGTAACTATTCCCGAAGCTGTGCTTGTGGCATCGAGGCAAGGTAGAGTTGCCAATACCTTACAAGTGGCGGTGTACGTTCCACTTGCATTCACAGTTGTACTCGACCCGACAATTCCATTACTCCAAGTAATTGTTCCATTGGTACAGCCTGTGGCAGTAAGCGTACCAATTTCACCTTGACATAATGATAGACTATTCACTGTAATAATTGGTGCGACGGCATTGCTACAACATGGTGTTACATTCATAACTACACTTTGCTCTGACTGGGTTTGTCCTACATTTTTGGCAATAACATAATAACTGCCGCCCGCTGATAAGTTTAAACCCGTGAATGTCCCTTGTCCATTAAAAGTATTTCCTACTTGTGAAATAGTTGTGCTTGAAATCGGGCTCGGATTACCAAGTTTATACAACTCTAATATGCCTGACTGTTGGAAAGCAATATCAAATGTGACACTGTTTGCACCACAATTCAACGCACCTGATAAAATTGGTGTTACGATTTTATCGTATTGTAAAGTTACTTCCACATCAAGGGCAGTATCATCGCAGTAAGTACTGCCATCATCCCCTTTATCAACGATAAAATAAATATAACTACCTGCACTCACATTAATTGCTGGTACATTATAAGTAGTCGGACTATTGGAGGTTGCTATAATTGTTCGAGGAAATATGCTTAAATTATCGGTTTTTATAGAATAACCAATGTTATCGCCACAGCCAAAAGTAGCTCGTTGAAGGGCATTGGTGATGCCTAGAATATGAACATTATTTGGGACAGATAATCGAACAACTGAAGGTGTTTCGCCAGGGTGCAGGAAAACCCCAAAGGGTGGAAAGGGTTGGGGAGTGACTTCAGCTGCATTCAATTGTTCATAGGCCAAAAATGGGTAACTCTCTTGACCAACATTAAATGTCCATCCTTTTTGTGAAATATTAACGCCTGCACCAGTTCCATCTTCTCCGTAAGAGGGAAATAATTGAAAAGCACCATTATCTATTGTACCGTAACTAAACAGACCATTAGAACTTGGATTTTGTTGTCCCACCACGCTTTTAAGTTTGAAAGTGATTTGGGCTGAAATTGGTAGCACCACTATTGCCATTAAGAATAGCAATAAAAGACAAAATTTGTTTTTCATTTTCTGAATTGAGTTTAATTATACAAGTTCAAACACTTATATTTTTGGGTTTAAGGGTATTAACTTGAGTGATAAATTGATTTAAAAATTTCATTATAATTGTATAATATATATGTTATTGAAAACAAAAGTATAAATAAAGTTTTCTATAACAATAATAATATAGTTTATTATTGAAAATATATTTACACAATATATTCTAAAAATGTATCTTGACCAATGTGAATGTCAATAGTTTTTCGTAGTAAATCAACGTAGTTTTCTTCTATCCAATGATAGAAAAAGGTGCTGGGAAGCTGTAAAGTCAATTTGTTATTTTCCAATTTTAATGGAAGGATTGGCAGAAACCAAGTCTGAAAAGCATTTTCATCCACATTTGAGCCAATAAATTCTAAACACTTTGCCCAAACTTTCATTGCATTTTTATTGATACGTTCGTCTACTATTTCTGACTGATTGCTATTATCGGTGAGTAGCTTTTCTTCGTAAAAACATCTTTTCATGTAGGTTTCTTTATAAATATCAATTCTGCCACGAGAAGGGTATTTGCTGTACAAATGAGCAATGTGTTTGGCAAATTCTTGCTTCGTCATTTTATTCCATGTAAAATCATTGAGTTCATCTTGCTCTAAACTTCTTGGCTTGGACACGCCAATTGCTTCGGTTTTACCCACTCGCATCAATTCGTAGTATAGATTAAGTCTTGATTTAACTTGAAAATTTTCAAGCAAATAATCAAATACTTCGTAGGATAAAATATTATTGGTAGGGTGAAACATTCGCAGAATCAAACGTTCTTCGTTATCATCGTTGAAGATTCGCCAAAACTCAATCATTGTGGCAGGACTGTACGTTTTACCGTTTAATTGGTCATGCTTTCTAAAAAAACAATTATTTCGCCCGACAAAACGCTCAATCATTGATAAGAGCAGGTATTCTTTGTCTTGTGGTTCAGCAAAGTGTTTTTTCTTACTGTAATACGTATTCGGATGCGAAAATCCTTCTCGATACATGAGCATTTTGTAACTCGAATTAATCAAGTCTAACTCCGCATTCAGGAAGTTTTCTGACTTTTTGGGGTAAGATGGTTGGGGCAGGTTTTTCGGATAGGTATTCATGTTTAAGATTTAATTTTTAGAAAAACTTATCCACATTTTTTTTCGTTTTTTTACAGTTTCCGTTAAAGAAAAAATAATTTATAAAATTAAGTTCTAAGTTTCCTTTTTGAGTTCATAGTTCTAAAAGTTCATAGTTTCTACTTTTGGAAACTGAGGAAACTTCAAAAAAATGTGGAAAAATCGACATTTTGGACAATAAAAATCTGTTCGGCAAAAAGTCGTCGCTTTTTCCGTTATTGAGTTCAATGTAAATCATTGTACGTGTAGGCCTCCCGTACTAATTTGCATTATTCTCTATGATTTATGAAGTCATTTTCAAGGAGGTTTTTTTATATGAAAACCTTCCAAAATCCTTATTGGGAGCATTAAAGCGAAATTTATTTGCATATTTTTAATATTATAAATAAAAATGGGTTGGTATTTTTGTTACTTATTTTATGAGTTCAAAATGTCCCTTAATGATGCTTTGATAGCTTTAAAAGCAGCTTTTTGAAATTTAAAATGCAACATACTTTCACGGTAGAATTGAAATATTTCTCTCAATAAATGAGTATCAATCTCGACAAAATTACCCTGTTTAAAATGAGTAGTTATTGGGACATAATAAAGGGCTAACGAAGCCATTTGGATATGGTCACTTTCGCCCGATTTTTCCATTTTCTTGGTATCTTCAACCGAAATAGTGCCCTTATTTTCTTTAAAAGCCAAATACAATTCATAATTTTCAAAAGCAGAATCAATAAGAATTTGCTCCATTTCATTTGTTTTTCCCACCAAATCTGCCAGTTTTTGCTTTAATACAGGTAAATAAACTAATAAATCAGCGGTGGTTTTTTGATTTTGAGACTCCATTGTTTTTTAAATTTAATTTTAATAGCCCTAAATATTAAAGGTGTCTTCCCTTCATTTGAATTAGGATTTGATTGAGAATTATTTTTTCTCTTTTGAATCATTATTTAATAAAAACCTGTACTTTGTTTGTTAAGGAATTCAGATACAAATAAGCAAATTGTGTAAGATTTACTCGGTGATTAGTTAGTTTTCAACCATTCGACTAGTTCACTGCGAAAGAAAATATTATGATTGCCATTTTTATGAAACGGAATTTTCCCTGAAGAGCAATAGCTGTAAATAGTCTGTTTTTTCTTGTGAATTAATTCAGCTGCTTGGTCGATGGTCAGTGGTTCGTCTTTGTTTTCGATTATTTTGCGGGAAATAATTCTGTCCACCACACTTTCTAAAAGTGGTTCAGAAACATTCATTAGAGCCTTCTCGACGGCTTGCTGTATGAGAAAGTCGAACGAGCCTTCGATGGGCGAAGTAGGCGTACTTTTTACTTGATTGGGAAATTGTTTATTCATCTTTGCAGATAATTAGGTGCTGATTAATTCTGCTGCAAATCAAGGGGAAGGAAATTTAGTAATCTTTGTTTGAAATGAAATGTTTTTAAATATTTCATTTCAAATAAGAAAACAGCTTATTTTGTGGTGATTTTACTCAGAGAAGCGGTAATAAGTTGCTGAAAACGTATGATTTTTTCGTCGGTAGGACGATTGTTTTTAGAAGCCGCATTGGAAAAAAAGGAAGGGTTTGACTTTACTCCGAACGTTTTGCTCAAAATTTCGATTTTTTCTTTTAAGTTGAGCGATTCCCAAGCCTCACTATTGAAGAAAGACAAACCAGCTAATATTTCGGGCAAAAACGTAATCATTATTGGGCTTGGGAATGGATTTCTACCCCCGACTTTTGTGATGAATTTCCCATCTTGCGAACAAATTTGATGTTCGATGAAACAGGCTATCATTGTTTGAAATGAAATATTAGTTAAAAAACTTTCAAACAAAGGCAGTTCCTCATGTTTTTTGGACAGAATAATTTTTGTTTGTTGGATTCCTTGTGGGTTTGATTCTTTGATAAATTCTAATCGCTTAATCAGTAAACATTGAAGATTTGATAAATGCGTTAGATTTCCTTTTTGAGTAATTATTCGTTCGTTCAAAACCATTAATGCGTAATTGATTTCATTAGAACTCAGCCGTTCGAGTTTACTAAAATCCAACATTAGTTTATTCAACCATATCTCATTAATGGCATTCAGAAAATAATTAGCATACTCTTTTGTGGTACTTGAAAATATCCGATTAGTGAGACCACCGAGAACGAACAAAACATCATTTGTGTAGTCAACAAATTTAATCAAATCGGTAGGAATTGCTTTTCTGAAAGTATTAATTACGACTTTCCATTCCGAAAGAAGCTCCACGATTGTTTTGAGTATATCATCCAGATTGATTTTTCGAGTATCAAATGTAATGAGTTCGTGGCAAACAAATTCTTCGATAAATGAATTGGAAAAAGGATAAATCTCAAAAAGCCCATGCACACTTGCTAACAGCTTGACTTCTTCGAGATAAACGTTAGGTTCAAATGCTTTTTGGTAGAAGTTTGATTGATACATATTAAGAGAATTGAGAAAGGCGGTTGGTGATTTTTTTGATTCTATCATCTTCGATACTACCAACATACCCCTCAGTCGTAGTGATGGATGTATGCCCTGTCATCTCTTTTGCATCAAGTAGGGAGCCACCTTCAGCTAAAAATTTAGTTACAAAACTGTGTCGTGCCACGTATGTTGTGATGTGTTTATCAATTTGGAGTTTTTCGCCAATTCTCCCAATATATTTATTGATTTGTTTTCCAAACTGAGATACAGCTTTTTTGACTTCGAGTGGTGTCATTTTATCTTGCAATATAGGAAAAATATAATTATTGGGTTTATTAGGATTACCCCATTGGTTTATAATTTTTTGATTTTGTTCGTGTAAGAAAACGATTATTTCAGTAGTTTCCCGATTGGTTCTTTTAGTCTTTTCTCGTCTGAAAACAATTCTATCTTTTTCAATATTCGCATATTTAAGATTTGCCATGTCTATAGGATTCATTCCATTACCCAAGTACATAAATAACCAGTAATCCAAATATTTTGCTTCTGGCGAATTAGGCTCAGGTTTATAGTTAATGATTTTCTTTAAATCTTGGTTTGATAGAGCTTTTTTGGAATTCTTTTTGGTCGGAATCACATACTTCTTTGGGCCAAAAGGGTATTCCTCCAATTTAGTTCTATCGCTGTCGATTAGTTCGTTGATAATTGCACGAAGGTTTCGTAGATAAAAGCCTATTGTAGTAACCGAATTGCCTTTTTCAAGCATCCAGTTTTCATACTTTTCAAGAAATTTGACTGAGATACTATTCAAGGAAAGTACTTTCATCCTGTGAAATACCTGTAAACTTTTCAACGCATTGCGATAAGTTATGGCAGTTCCTATTCTGCCTTCTTTTTCTAAAAGTTCAATTTTTTGTTGGAACGCTTCAAAGACATTATCAGATTCAACAATATGTTCATCTTTCTTTTGCTCGTAAGTATCAAAATTAAAAACCTTGAGATTATCTATAACTTTTTGGGCATCAGCGAGATAATTGTTTAAAAGACTATTGATTTTTGCCAATTGTGCATACTCTTTTGTTCCAATAATTTTATTTGCTCGATGAGTGTCAGAATCTCTTTGCCGAATAAATTCATCTTCGGTCATATTGAATTCTGTTGGATAGTATTTTGCCTCTCGCTTGTAAGTTATGCGTAATTTCACTGGAAATTTACCATCTTTTTTTGCGTAGCGTTTATCAAGAAATATAGAAAGTTTTGGAGTATCAAGTTTCATTACTTAGTATTTTGTAAATGAAAATTTGCAAACAATTTGCAAACATTATATACAAATATATGAAAACTGATGTAAATAAACCAATAAAAAGGCCTTATTTTTGTAAAAAAATAGCAGTTTATATTGATTTATCTATTGATATTTATTAAACGTTACTGACTCATAATCAGTAGGTGCTTGGTTCGATTCCAAGTGGGCCCACTGCCTAAAGTGTTAATAATAAGAGCCATAAAAAAGATTTCAATTTTTTGAAATCTTTTTTATTTTAGTTGAATAACAAATTGCACAACATCTCTTTCCTAAAAGTACAATAACAACATACTTCGTTCCTCGTAAAATCTTAAATAATAAGTTTCCACATTTACTCTGTGGGTATTTTTTTGTTTGGTAAACAGTCTCAGAGAAATGGGCAGCAAAGTACAGCCTAAGCACCGATTGTTTCTAATTGGAGGTTTCCTAATTCAGTCGCATAGTTTATGTTAAAAGATTTTTTTAATTTTTTTTGAAAAGATGGGTAATTTATTTTATTGGTAGTGAGAAAATATTAATCGACAATTCGAAATGATGAGACTATTTTTTTCTCTATGACAAACCTGCTGAAGGTCTTTAATGTCAGATTCCATATCAAAAATGAGAAATTGGCCTTTGGGTGTATATAATTATCACCGGCATTGAATAATCTACCCAGCAATCATTATTAAAATCACCTGTAGTAAATCCATTAAAAATTGTCCTAAATTTAGTCCTATTTCTTAATGATTTTTGAAATAATGCCATAAAAAAATCTGTAATAACACCCGTACCACTATACCATTTGTTGAATTCTAATTGTTTTGCATTAGGGTCAAATGTATAAGGTTTAAACTTAATTTGTACAAACAATACCTTCAATCTAATAGCTTTCTCAATTTTTATTTCTATTAGAGTGGTTATACTTTTTACATCTCTATACCAACCATCAAATTCCAATCCTACTAAAGGCTGCGTGCATAAGCCAACTGTTGTTTAGGATAGATATTGAGATCCTTCAGATACATCGATAATTTCCTCTTTTAGACTACTGCTTCCTTAAATGGTTACCAAATTGACTTTGTCTATTTTAAAAATTTTTGGATTAATAGAACTAGATAAATCACCTTTCCATTTTTTGAAAACAGATC
>NZ_CALCZQ010000028.1 GCF_937903345.1 uncultured Emticicia sp.
AAGTACAAAAATAATTTTCTACTTTATAATAAAAATAACTAGATCAGCTACGCATGCAATTAAGGTTTAGGCTTCGTCTATATACTTCCATTTTGGCAATGCTAACAAAAAGACCAAAGCAACTCTTGATATTAAATTAAAATGAAAAAAACTTTAAAATATTTTTTACCACTAATTGATTTGTTGTCATCTCCAATAGTGCTGGTTTCTCTTATTATACTAAAATTTATCAGCAGATTGGGTATGCGAAAAATGTTTTTTTCAAGGAACCTTTTCTATTTGACAGGTATTTACCCTGTAAAAGATCACTACTATGAACCACTTATAAATCCAAAACATTTGTATAAATCACTTTCAGAAGAAAGAATCTTATCTGGTATAAATTGGAATATAGAATCACAATTAGAATTACTGAGTTCATTTAATTTTGAAAATGAATTAAAAAAAATTCCCGAAAACTATGTAAGTGATACTGAATTTCATTACAAAAACAAATCTTTTGAGAGCGGAGATGCTGAATTCTTGTATAGTATTATTAGACTCAAAAAGCCAAAAAGAATTATAGAAATAGGTTCTGGACATTCTACAAAGATTGCAAAGTTAGCGATAAGCAAAAATACAAGTATTGATACGACATACATATGTAATCAGATTTGCATTGAGCCGTATGAAATGCCTTGGTTAGAAAAAATAGGAGTAACTGTAATTCGCAAAAGAGTTGAGCAAATAGATATAGATTTTTTTAGGCAACTTGAAAACAATGATATTTTATTCATAGACTCTTCGCACATGATAAGACCTCAAGGAGATGTCTTATTTGAATTTCTTGAACTATTACCAACTTTAAAGAAAGGGGTTATAGTTCATATTCACGATATATTTTCTCCTCGTGACTATTTAAAAGAATGGATTGTTGAGGAAAATAAATTTTGGAACGAGCAATATTTATTAGAGGCATTTTTGAGTTGCAATAATGATTGGGAAATAATTGGATCATTAAACTATTTAAAACATAATCATTACGACTTACTCCAATCAAAACTCCCATTATTGACACCTGAAAGAGAACCAGGATCATTTTATATTATGAAAAAATAAGGACAGCAGTCAGCAAAATAAGTTTGACAATATGATGGCTGAATTGCTTCTATACAACATTTATGCAAGGTTCAATGGCAGTAATTCTATTGAACACTTGTGTTTAATATCCGCCGACACACCAAGCTGCAAATCGTTGTGTGGAATTTTACCGAGACACTTAGAAATGAAAATTAGACCAGACCAACTGCCAGAAAAAGGATATTTTCTGCTTGACAAGTTAGAACACAAGGAACTGCCAGTATTTCTAAGAAAATATCTTAATAAAAGGACGACAATTTCAATTGTATTTTATGGACTAAATATTTTTTTTCTTTTGATAGCATTCTTTTTGTTTGTTGTTAATTTTCAGCAGAAAATGTTAACAAACTTAGATTGGGCATACCACTATTTTATTGGTTTTTCAATCGCCTTTTTATTAGTTCCTTTGTGCGAATACATTCACGTTTTATCTTATAAATCACAGGGAGCAAAAAATACATCTTATGACTCAAATATAAAGAAGTTTTACTTTTTGGCACTTGCTGACAAATTTGTTGCTAATAAGAATGAATTCAGAATAGTTGTACTCGCCCCTTTTATTTCAATTACAATCATATTGCTATTATTACTTTCAATTTCTTCTTATAATCGGCCATTGACAATTTTGGGTATTTTACTCTGCTATACTGCAATGTCTTCAGGAGACTTTGCAATGCTCTTTTATTTTGAATTTAATAGCGATAAAGAAGTAGTAACGTACGATAATGTTGAATAAAAAGCCTCATACTATAATGGCCGAAATATTTAAGGTAAAACGAAATCACCAATATGAATGACTTCTATAAACAACCCAAAATATTGCAATGGATTGAAGCCATTTTATTGCTACTATTTGGTTTTTTACCAGCACTTTTAATTATTGAGGAAGGTTATACTCAACCAATATTTTACTTGCTATTCATAATTTACGTTCCTATTGGACAATTTGCCTTTACACCTCTTTTTAGACTTATCGGTGTTTACAAATACTACTCTCCAATGTTGCTTGGCTATATGGCAAACAACCTTCAAATTGATTTACACAGTGGTGGTAGTTTTGACTATCTGTTTGTAATGAGAAAATATAGAGCAGGAATTGAAATAAGAACTAAGCTATTGTTGTACCACATTGAAGGATTAATAAAAATAATTGAGCTAATCGAGAATAAAAGCGTACCAGAAACAGTAAATATAGTTGGGACATCTTATTTCTTCAACAATGTGACATTACAAAAAATGGGTTTTGAGATTGCAAATCCATCATTATTTTATAGACTAAACCTATTTGTTAACTTTATAGACATAATTTGGATGTATTCTCTTTCACAAGGAAAGTTGTCAATTCCCAAGTTATGGAATGCAAAAAAAGCGAGTACATCTGGAGCTAAATTAATGGAAAGCAAAAGAGTTATAGAAGACCTTTATGACAAAATGAAAAAAAGAACGAAAACATTATAGCGAGATACTTTCAAAAAATGAAGACATCAAAGAGTTTATATTATTGGTTTGCCTTATTTGCACTTTGCTTTATTACATATCAACAAGTGCAAGATAACATCAGACCGGCTTACACAGGCGAGAACTTGACAATAATATATTTGTTGGGAATTGCTCCTAATTTTTTTCCAGCAATTGGAATACCTGCATTGTTTATTTTAATAATTCCACAAATGCAATGGACGAATAAATGGTTAAAAGAAAAGAAACACATTACTGCAAACCTAATTTCACTTGCAGGACTTCTATCCTGGGAGTTTTTGCAAACCATAACAACAAGAGGACATTTTGACTGGAATGATATTCTTTGGACACAGATTGATGCTTTTGTTTTTCAACTAATTTGGACTATTACCCCAATCAGATATAAAGAAAAATATGATGAGGCTTAAATAAAAACGTCCGCAAATAACCTACAAAAAATTGGCGGTTCATTGGTTACAAGAAGTTTTGTGCTTCGTATCAAGTTCAGTGGTGGAAGTTAGTTTGTACTTCGATTTCGCCAACTTCTTCTAGCTGCAAAACGTTATAAGCCCATTTTGAAACCCAACACAAACTAACAAAAAAAATAAAAAAATATGCAAAGAAGAAAATTTATAAAGGATACCACAACTGGACTGCCATTATTGTTTTTAGCACCGACACTTTTGGCAAGTTGCGAAAAAGACAATGAAAACGTAAATCCAAACGGCAAAACCATTGTAGTGATTGGTGGCGGTATTTCAGGACTTGCCGCTGCTAAAAAACTAAAAGAAAAAGGATTTACTGTCATTGTTTTAGAAGCACAAGAAAAAATAGGTGGACGAATAAGAACAGACAGAAGTCTTGGAGTGGCCTTTGACGAAGGAGCAAGTTGGATACACGGACCAAATGGAAATCCAATTACTGGTTTAGCATCGCAAGCAGGGGCAAATACTTTCCTGACTTCTGACAATAGCGTAGAAGTATTTAACACCAATGGAACTGCCTATTCCGACACGAATTTAACGAATTCTGAAAAACAATTTGAAAGTGCATTAAACGCCGTTAGAAGTGCAGGAACGCAAACAAAAAGCTTTCAAACTGTTTTCAACTCTCTATATCCAACACAAGCCAATGACAAACTTTGGAAGTATATGCTTTCTGCTTATTTGGAATTTGATACCGGCGGAGATATTTCAAAACTTTCATCAAAATTCTTTGATGATGACGATGAATATAGCGGGGAGGACGTGATTATTACAAACGGATACGATAAAATAACCGAATTTTTAGCAATTGGTTTAGACATTAGGCTAAATACAAGAGTTTCTATCATCAATTATGCAAATACAAAAGTAAGTATAACTGCGAATGGCAATAACATTGAAGCCGACTATGTTGTTGTTTCGGTTCCGTTAGGTGTATTAAAAAACAACGCAATCACTTTTTCGCCTACATTGCCAACAAATAAAATTAATGCAATTAACAATACTAATATTGGTAATGTAAACAAGTTTTTATTGGTTTGGAATACCCCATTTTGGGACACCAAATTACAATATATTGGATATACGCCAGACATTAAAGGGAAATTTAATTACTTTCTTAATATCAAGAAATTCACTCCATCAAATGGACTAATGACTTTTGCGTTTGGTGATTATGCAAATTTGACAGAAAGTATGTCGGATAGTCAAATTATCAGCGAAATAATGTTGCATTTAAAGGGCATTTATGGTAATGGTATTCCAAATCCGTCAAATTTTTTGAGAACAAAATGGGGACAGAACATTAATTCTTTTGGAACATATTCCTACGCGACAAATAATTCCAGCTCAGCCGACTTTGATACCCTAGCTGATGTGGTAAACAACAAAGTTTTCTTTGCCGGCGAACATACGGAAAGAAATTATCGTGGAACCGTTCATGGAGCATATTTAAGTGGAATACGTGAGGCAGATAAAATAATTAGATTATAATGAAAAAAATGGTTAAAACCAGAATTTTGCAAATCCTCACCTCCTATAGTAGGCAAAACATTTAGATAATTACAAGAAAAACTCTTAATAAAAAAACTAATTTCAAAAACTAAAGTATGCTTACAAACATAAATCCCAAATTGCCAATGAGAAACAAAAGTGTAACAGAGGCGTTTTATATAAATAAGTTAGGTTTTCAAATTTTTGGAAATGCAAACTTCGACGGGTATTTAATGGTTGAAAGAGATCTTATTCAAATTCATTTTTTTGAGTATAAGGAACTTGACCCAAAAGAAAATTACGGACAAGTATATATCCGAACTAACGACATTGATAATTTGTATCAATCCTTGCTTGATAGCAATGTAAACATTCACCCTAACGGTACCCTACAGACAAAACCTTGGGGACAAAAAGAATTTGCATTACTTGACCCAGACAATAACCTTTTGACATTTGGACAAATGGAAAACTAAAAACGATTAAATTTACATTTTTCAAAAATAGTATATTCGGTATTTGATTTGGACATAACTTTATGCTATAAATTTTTGAATATCTAGAATTTGTAATGTTTTAATACTGAAAAAACCAATAAGATAGAAATGACCGAGAGAATTCAGTATATTGCCAAAAATACACTAAACCAATCACCAACGTTTGGTGTAAAACTAATAATTGAATATCTTTTACCTCAAATTACTCTTATAAACAAAAGACAAAAAAATGAAAAAATTTATGCTCGATATCCTACTAGAAGGCTTGGATTATGAAACAAGAATGAAACTACTCCCAAAAGAACAAGAGGTTGTAAAAGAGTTGGAGCAAAATGGAAGTATTGTACATAACTTTATTAAACTTGATATGTCTGGGATTTTTATTGTAATGATGGCAACTGATTCTGAGAATGTACATTCAAAACTTTCAACATTACCATATTATCCATATATGAAAATTGAAATTATCCCAGTGAGGGTGGAAAATAACATTAATCAATAGCATATACATGGCGTTCTTTTATTTAAAGAATGCCTAACTGCAAAATGTTAGCAGTTATTTCTTGATTCTAGAACAAGTTACTGGGGTGCTTTTAATAATTTATGTCGTAAATTACGGTACTGATATTTGTTATTGCAATAAATCTGGGCGACGTTCCTGTGTGCGTCTGATAGATTGCTCTATTCTCCAATCATCAATTTTTTTTTGGTGCCCAGATAGTAATATTTCTGGCACCTCCCAACCCTCAAAATTTGCTGGTCGCGTATAAACTGGTGGAGCCAAAAGATTATCTTGAAACGAATCAGTAAGGGCTGATGTTTCATCATTCAGAACCCCTGGGATAAGGCGAATGAGAGCATCACTTACTACAGCCGCGGGTAGCTCCCCCCCTGACAAAACATAGTCTCCTATCGAAATTTCCTTTGTAATAAAATGCTCTCTTACTCGCTCATCGATACCTTTATAATGACCGCACAAAATCAATAGATTTTTACTCATTGAAAGTCGATTGGCGACCTTTTGTTGAAAACGATCACCATCTGGAGTCATATATATTATATCGTCATATATTCTAAAACTTTGCAAATTACGAATACAACGAGCAATTGTATCTATTCCAAGTACCATTCCTGCACCTCCTCCAAAAGCATAATCATCAATTTGTTTTTGCTTTTGAACCGAGTAATCACGGAGGTCATGAATGACTACCTCAGCATGACCTGCCTCTTTTGCACGCTTTAAAATTGAGTGGTCGAAAAAGCTATCCAATAAACGAGGGACGCAAGAAATGATGTCGATTCTCAGTCCGAAATTTTGTGTATATTCAGTAATTATTTTTTGTTCTTCCATCATTTCAAAACTACTTATTCTTCCCCGTCTTCATCGTCGGGTGTTCCAGCCTCATCTAGATATACCTCAATTAAACCCAAAGGCAAATTCGTATAAAGTTCTTTTTTTGCACGGTCAAGCGACTTCACTATTTCATCACTCACAGGAATCAATATTTCTTGGTTCAAGTAGTTCATCGCTATTAGGTCCTGAGCTTCAGCAGTATAAACAGCGGTTACCTTACCCAATTTACCTTGCAAATCATCAACAATATCAAAACCTATGATTTCGTGATAGTAGAATTGGTCATCGTCCAATTCTTCTAAATTTTCATTGGGCAAATATAAATCGCAATTAATAAGATTTTGTGCAGCTTCAATTGAGTCAACATGTTCAAACTTGATAATTGACTTATTGGCTCTTATCTGAATCTGTTCTACAAAGTAAGGTATTAACTCCCCTTTCATTTCTACCAGAATCGATTCTAAATCTTCATATTCTTCGGGGTAATCAACATCTAACCAAATAGCCATTTCGCCTTTTAGGCCGTGGGTTTTGGTTAGTTTTCCCACTAAATAACAATCTTCTTTTGTCATAGTAAGCAAATTATGGAATTAAATAAAAATCCTCGCTTTTAGGGCGAGGATTTTTTATATGTGACTGAGAGTGTAAAAATTACGCTTCTACAGATGCTTCCTCGGCAGTTTCAGCTACAGGGGCTTCTTCTACTGCTTGGTTGGCTTCTGCTTCTTGGGCAGCAACCTCAGCTTCTGCTTCAGCTATTGCTTTTTGTTGAGCGGCTTCCATATCAGCACGTTTTTTCTTTTCTGCATCAAATGCAGCTTTTTTAACTGCATCTTTACCTTCTGTTAATTTTGCAATCTTAATTTCTCTTTTTGCGTCTTTTTCTTTAGACCAAGCCTCAAAACGAGCATCGGCAACATCTTGCGTAATGGCTCCTTTTTCTACACCTACCTGTAGGTGTTTTTTCAACATAACACCTCTTACAGACAAGATTTTTCTTGTTGTATCTGTTGGCTCTGCTCCAACCATTAACCAATATACAGCTCTTTCATCTTTCAATGAAATTCCTGCTGGCGTCGATTGTGGATTGTATTGACCTAATTTCTCGATGAATTTACCATCACGAGGTGAGCGAGAGTCAGCTACTACGATGTCATACACTGGTGCCTGCTTGCGTCCTCTTCTTGCTAATCTGATTTTAACTGCCATTTCTTTTTATTATTTAAAGTTGGGGAACTCGTCCCCTGTTTTATTTGGACTGCAAAGGTATGACTATTGAATTGAAAATCAAATATTTAACAGAAATTTTGTTGAATTTTAAATGCAAATATCGTTTTTTAAGGATTTTTTTATCCTAATTTTAAGTTTTGAAAAAGAAAAAATAAGTCTATAAGCCGAATTCTGTACAATTATACAATTATTAATTATCAATAAAAAGTTAATCAAAAGCATTTTAGGTAATTAGTGAAACTCAGCCAATGTACTTTAAAATAAATAAAGATAACTTACAATTGATAATTGATAATTGAAAAAAGTTCTTATCATTTATCTCGAACAAGTATTACTACTTGCCTCTATCAACCTACCCTCCGACTCAGACGAGCAGCCCTTTGCAGTGAACAGTTATCAATTCAACAGTATTTTAAAGGGATTTTTATCAAATACCTTATACTACTCGAAACTGATAACTGTTCACTGATACGCCGGTTTATTTGGTCTTTCAGCTCATGAGGTTTACCATGCCTCGTTTGTCGCCAAACGAGCGGTAGGCTCTTACCCTACCTTTTCACCTTTTCCGTATGGCTACGGTAGTTTATTTTCTGTTGCACTAGCTGTAAATAGTCGGTCGCCCGATTATTTCCTACCCGTTAGGTAGCATGATGCTCTTTGCTGTTCGGACTTTCCTCAATTCTCGAAAGAATCGCGATAAGACAACTTATTTTTTCTAATACAAAGGTAGAAAAAAACTTTAAAATCTTAGAAAATGAATTAGCCTTTTAAAATGTATTGCTAATTTATAACCATTTTATATTATTATTCATCTTCAAGACATGTAGGAACTTTATTATTTTTTAAATTTTATTATACAATTTAATAAACAAGTAAGTGTTGAATATCCATTATTTTTAGAATACTAGAATTAAATATTTTTAATTCTAGAAATGATAGTTTGAACAAGATGAAAAACAATTAATTCTTATATTTTCAACAACTCTTCACTGATTTTAACAATAAATTCTCGTTAATTATTATTCATTTTCATTGCCAACAAATTAAAATTTCTTAATTTTATTAGTTTAAGACATAAATTGATTTTCTGAGTGATCAAATCTTAATTAAAATAAGCTAAAAAAGATATTATTTTTAGAGGAAAAAACATATTTTCAAATTTACGATTTTAACAAAATTGGAGGCTCTCTTTATAAACAACTAACGCACTATAAAATTAATTGTATCATGTTTTCAAATGAATACATTGAATATTTGATTAATCGTGGCAATAGCGAAAAAAATCAAATATTTGAAACAAAGAGTAAACTCCCAACTGATTTTTTTATCACAATTTGTGCATTCTTAAATAATGAAGGAGGAGAAATTATCATAGTTGAATCATTAGAAAAAGTAATCATTGGACTTTCAGATGATGATTTAAATTTTCTAAATGAAAAAATTAAAGTCGGATTAGAAAATCACATTAATATAAGCCCCAAAATAAGGCTAACAATTAAGTTCTTAAATTTTAACAATCAAAATATACTTTATATAAAAATACCTACAGGGCAAGTTGTATATACTTGCAGAGGGGGAAAAAGTATTTATGAACGAAGAGGTGCCTCAAATTATCTTCTAACGAATATAACTGATCAGCTTAGAATACAAGAAAAGAAGCAGGTGTACTATCCTGATATAAAAATTATTAAATATTTAAACGAAACACATTTTAACTTAGATATTTATAAAAAAGCTCTTAATTTAATTGCACAAACGAAAGCCTCACATCCATGGTTAAAAATGGATTTTGAGCAGGTTATGAAAAGTTCGGGTCTTTGGAGAGTAGATTTATACACAAGAGAAAGTGGATATACCATTGCAGCGGCATTACTTTTTGGTAAAGATGAAGTTATTTCAACTATCTTACCAAGTTTTAGAGTTGATGCCTTGAGAGAGAAAGAAGGGTATGAAGGTTATTATGATAGAGATACATTTACAACAAATCTTATTGATACATATTTTAGATTAATGAGCTTTGTAAGTAAACATCTACCTGACATTTTTATTATAAAAGATTCGGTAAGAATTGGTATAAGGGATCAAATATACAGAGAGGTTTTTATTAATTTTTTAATACATCAAGATTATAGTGTTGGCCTTCCTTCAAAATTTGCAATTACACAATCAGATGGAACATTTACAGCAAATGGCAATAAAATTGTGTTCAATAAGAATATCGACCCTGATAATTATCAACCCTTTCCTAAAAACCCATTGATAGGTAAATTTTTGAGAGAAATGGGTTTAGCAGAGGAATTAGGTTTTGGACTGAAAAAGATAACATCGTTGGTAAGTACCTTTTCTGATGATAAACCACAATTTCATGATGGTCAAGTATTTTTTACCTCAATTCCTGCACCGACAAAAAAAATATTTAAACAAGTTGAAAGTCAGCAAATCATTTCACAAATTCCAACAGTTTTAGATTTTCAAAAAGACAATCATGATAATTCAATCCAAATGGTTATTAATGAAACGAATAAGGTAGCAAATACCTCACAACACTATAATGATGAATACACACAAAAAGCTGCAAATAAATCAATTGACGACGAATTGATTATTAACATAAAATCAAAAAATGATAATAAAACAAACGATGAAATAAAGTTAGAAGAAATTTACAAAAGACTTTTTGAATACGCCAGTGACAGCAAAAAAACAAGATTAATTAATATTATACTCTTATTACGTGATACGCAGTTTTCTACAACTCAGAATTTAATTATTCAATTAAATGTATCAAGAGAAACAATTGCTCGTGACGTAAAAACACTTAAAGAAAACATTAAAAATCCTGATGAATTAAGCATTGCAGAGGCTTTGCTAATTGGGTATCGAGATGAATTGGATAGAGATTTGGTGAGGGCTTACAGCAA
>NZ_CALCZQ010000029.1 GCF_937903345.1 uncultured Emticicia sp.
ATCTTGTTGATAGTAAACCTTTGCAAAGAAATTGTTTCTATGAGAAACGAACAAAAACAGGAAGTATGGATAACCAAAAAGAACTGTCCAGTATGACAATTAAGGAATTAAGAGCAGTAGGAAAATAAAATAAAATGAAAGAAAAAAAGGTAATGAGTCCTTTTTATCAAGATGTTCAAGCTATTCATATAGCTAAAATTGATAAGGAAATAATTCAAAAAAAATATCTAAACTTAAGTATTGATGTAAGTAGATTTTTTGAAAATTTAGACAGTATTAATATATATGAATGCCCTGATACAAAATATAGGTTTTATCATCCTTATTCAATAATGGGTGATGATAAATTTTATGAAGAATTGCAGATAAAAATTACAAATTATTATCCAAATGATAAGGGTGAGTTTAAGGTCGCATTAAGAGAAATCGAAGAAGAAAATAAAATACTAGAAATTGGTTGTGGCGATGGTTCTTTTATAGAATTGGCAAGAAAGCATTTTAACAGAATAAATTTGAAAGGGCTTGAATTCAATGATAAGGCCATTGAAAAATGTAGAAGCAAAAAGATTAATGTTGAAAAAAAATCAATTGAAGAATTTTCCATTAATAATTTTGAAGAATTTGATATTGTAGTTTTTTTTCAAGTACTTGAGCATATTCAAGAGGTAAATAATTTTTTAATAGCTTCAATTTCTGTTTTAAAAAAGGGCGGGAAATTAATTTTAGCTGTGCCAGATAATTCCCCTTATTATCGAAATTTTAGAATTCACGAAACTATGAATCTTCCTCCACATCATATAGGTCTATGGAATGAAGTAAGCTTTAAAAATTTAGAAAAAAAGTTTGATATTAGATTAGATAGTGTTGATTATGTAGGTAATACCGGGTATTTTTCCAATATTTATTATTTTATGGAATATAAATTCATTCAAAACAAAATCAATAAATTCAAATATATTTTAATGCCATTTTTGTTGCCATATGCTATATTTAAAGTTTTACGAATGAAAATAAATGGAGAGTTAAAACCTCATTGTATAGTTTGTACATATACTAAAACATAGAAAATAGTGTCATTTATCGTAAATTTACGCTTTGTGAAATAACGAAGCATCTGTAAATCCATATTCTCACAAAGATAACTTTATCGTTAAATAAAATAAATCTGCGATTAGAGTTATTCAAAAATTATCAACATTAAAATGGTTTTATTTGTACTCAAAGAAATTATAAAAAATCAATTAATTTTAAATCCTTTTGTTAAAATTATTGCAAGGAAAGTTAACTCAAAAACAGGTTTAAACGGGAACCCAAAATTAGTTGATGAGGTGTATAATATGTACACATCGCAATATGCTGTCAAAGATAAGTCAATTTTAGAATTAGGTCCTGGTCACACTTATCAAGTAATTGCGAAGGCTATAGAAAATGGTGCAAAAAGTGGGACAATTATTGATATTGATAAATACATTGATGATAAGACTATTAAAGATTCTGGAATAGATTATTATATATATGATGGCAAAACGTTGCCCTTTAAGGATGAAACCTTTGATTTAATTTGGTCACATACGGTTTATGAGCATTTGCGTTTTCCTGAAACAACTGTAAATGAAGTTTTTAGGGTTCTAAAAAAAGATGGAATTATAATTCATCATATTGACTTACGCGACCATCTTATACTAGATGAAGAAAATCCGAACACTTTCAATATGCTTCAATTTTCGGAAGAAACTTGGTGGAAAATGGCATCTAATAGGAGTATTTATGTAAATAGGCTCAGAGCATCCGAATGGTTAAAACTCCATCAAAGTGTTGGTCATAAAAACATTGATCTAACGATTTTTAGTCGAAGCAATATTGTTGCTAAATTATTTGAAGAAGGGAAAATAGACTATTTAAAAAGGTTCTCCAAAGATGATGCTTCAATTGCTCAAATTAGATTAATTGCACAAAAATAAATTTTATACCTTGAACAAAATAGTAATTTTCACATATTCATTAATGGGTGGTGGGGCTGAAAGAACTGTTGCCAACCTAATAAATGGATTACATGAAGAGTTCGATGTAACCTTAGTTTTGATGAACAAAACTATAGATTATACAATTCCACTCAATCAGAAGATACAATTTATTGAAAAATCAAATGTAGCAGAAATAGAGGCTATTAAGTTATTAAAAATTCCTTATTTAGCATATAAATTTGCTAGATATTGTAACAAAAATAGTATTGATGTAGTATTATCGGTTATGAATCGTCCTAATTATGTGACGACGATGGCAAAAATATTTGGTTTGAAATCAAAAGTATTAATTAGTGAACAATTCTACACACCATATTTTTGTAATAATCAAACTTTTGCGGGCAAGGTGAAAAGTTTTTTATTAAAAAACCTTTATCCAAAAGCCGATTTAATTCTCCCAAATTCTAAAAGTACAGAAACTGCACTTAAAAATAATTTTAATATTCAAACAGCTTATCAAGTAATAAAGAACCCCACCAATATCGAACACATTTTAAAAAAACAACATGAGTTAGTTGAAGATATTAGTTTTGAACACTTTACATTTGTAAAAGTCGCAGCATTCAGAGAGGAAAAAAATCATCATTTATTATTAAATGCGTTTAAAGAACTTAAAGGAGAGAAATGCCAATTACTTTTGATTGGAAAAGGCAAGTTGAAACCAGAAATTCAGTCTAAAGTACGGGAATTAGGTTTAGAAGACCAAGTGAAATTTATTGAGTTTACAATTAATCCATATAAGTATTTAAGTAAGGCACATTGTTTTGTGATGTCATCAAATGGAGAAGGCTTTCCAAATGTATTGATTGAAGCAATGGCTTGCTCTTTACCGATTATTTCCGTTGATTGTCATAGTGGGCCAAGAGAATTATTAGCCCCAAGCAGTGATTTTAATGTTCAAATAACTGAAGGAATAGAGTTTGCAGAATATGGAATTTTGGTGCCAGTAAAAAATGAATTGTTTTTGTCTATGGCAATGAAAGAAGTTTTTAATAATAACAATCTATTGGAAGATTACAGGTCCAAACTAGTAGAGAGAGCGAAATTATTTGACCAAGAGCTAGTAATTGCTGATTTCAAGAATATTATTAAAGATTTTTTAACTTAGCCTATTTGAAATATAATTATGACAATATTTTCAATTATAGATTTTATAATGATTCCTTTTTCTATTTTTATAATATGGAATTTAGGTGTTTTTTATAAAAAATATATTTTTAATGAACCAGATATTCGAAAGTATTTCATGCCAGCACTGTTTTTAAGACTAGCATGTGCTGTACTTACTGCTTTACTTTATACTTATTATTATGGTTATGGTGATACTTTTGAGTATTATAAGGGGGGAGAAGTTATCAAAACAGCATTACTAAATAACGATTTTGGAGTTGCATGGGAATTGATGTTTGGTGATTATAATAATTATTCATCCGAAGCGACAAGATATATTGGTGATATATGGCAATTTAATAATACGAGTAACAGGTTTGTCATGTTTATTTCCGCTCTTTTTAGTTTAATGACATTCAGTTCATTTATATCTATTTCACTTTTTTTTACTTTTTTTTGTTCAATTGGTAGTTGGTTAATATTTTTAACCTTCTATCGCATGAATAAAACTTTGGCAAAACCATTTAGCTATGCGGTGCTTTTTGTTCCCTCATTTTTATTTTGGGGTTCGGGCATTATGAAAGAGCCCATCTGTATATTAGGTTTAGGGGGTGTATTCTATGCAACAAATCAACTAATTTTGAAAAAAGAACTAAGATTAAAATATTTCACACTATTTTTAATAAGTGCATTTTTACTTTTTCAAATAAAAGTATATATTCTTATAAGTTTCGTGCTTGCTTGTATACCATGGATTACTGCTAAAGTAAAATTGCCAATTAAAGGCTTTTATTTAAGAATATTAATAAAATTTATTTTTTTAATTGTATTACTATTCATAACTACCAAGTTTTATGATTTAATCGGTAGTTCCTTTCAAGCCTTTGCTTCACCCGAAAAAATACTCGAGCATTTAGATTTTACGCAAACGGCACAAATTATCAATAGTGACGGAGGAAGTGGCTATGAATTGGACGAAATTTTACTCACACCCTTCGGAATTTCTAGTTATGCTATTTCTGCTGTTAATGTTTCTTTGTTTCGACCATCTATATTTGAAATTAATAAACCCATCAACATTCCAATGGCTTTTGAAAGCATGATAATGTTGCTTTTAACACTTTACACATTTTTTAAAGTTGGAATAGTGAGAACCTTAAAATTTATTTTTTCAGAAACAACCATTTTGTTTTGTATTATTTTTACTGTTGTGTTAGGTATTATAGTTGGGGCTACTTCCTTTAATTTTGGCACATTAGCTCGTTATAGAACACCTTTTTTGCCTTTTTATTTTGCAGCACTTATATTAATACTAAATAAAGGTGGCTTAATTAAAAGTCGAGTCGAACTTACTAAATAAGTTAATTTTATGTGTGGAATAAATGGCGTTCTTCTTAGAAAACCCAAGCAAGAGATCAACAATACGATTTCTGAAATGAATCAAGCTATACTTCATCGTGGGCCTGATGAAGATGGGGTTTTTGTATATGAAGATAGAGTCGCTATAGGAATGCGGCGTTTATCAATCATAGATTTATCAACAGGAAAGCAACCTATTTTTAATGAAGATAAAAGTATTGTCATAGTTTTTAATGGCGAAATTTATAATTATCAATCACTTAGAGATACATTAATAAAAACAGGTGTATCGTTTAAGACAAATTCAGATACCGAAGTCATCCTCAAACTTTATGAACTGCATGGAAAAGAATGTTTGAATTTTCTGAATGGAATGTTTGCCTTTGCAATTGTTGATAAAAATCAGGATAAAATATTTATTGGAAGGGATAGGCTTGGCGAAAAGCCGATTTATTATTATCATGATAATAATCTATTTGTGTGGGCGAGCGAACTGAAATCGGTGATGATAGCGTTGAAAAGTGAAAATATTTTTCCAAAAATTTCATATGAGGCCATTAGTTTGTATTTTTCCTTGTCTTTTATTCCTGCACCTTATACAATCTATGATGGTGTATCAAAATTAAAACCTGGCCACTGGCTCGATATTAGCCTTCATAGCCTTGATTATACAATTGGGCAATATTGGGATGTGAAATTAGAAGAAAGTAATCACGACCTAATTACTGATTATAAGGTGGCTCAAAAACAGCTACGCACAATACTCTATGACTCAATTGAAAAAAGAATGACTGCAGATGTACCTTTGGGAGCGTTTTTGAGTGGTGGCGTTGATTCGAGTATTATTACGGCTGTAATGGCTGATATTAAAAAAAACAATTCCGTTAAAACATTTTCAATAAGTTTTGCCGATAAAAACTATGATGAAAGCTATAAGGCTGCCATAGTTGCAAAACACTGTAATACTGACCATCAAAATTTTGAAGTTAATTATGATGAAATGAGATTAAATATTGATAATATAATTCAAAATTTTGATGAACCCTTTTCAGATTCCTCTGCAATTCCAACGTATTATGTTTCGTTGATGGCAAGAGAAAAAGTAAAAGTTGCTCTTACAGGTGATGGTGGTGATGAAGCCTTTGGTGGTTATGAACGCTACTTGATGGGTCATTATGGCAATCAATATAGAAAGGCTGTGCCACAGTCGATACATGAATATTTGGTCAAACCGCTACTCAGTAAAATAAATCAAGTAAAGGAAAATCGATACAGCAAATTATCAAAAATAAAAAAAGTTGTCAATGCAATTGGTAAAAATGATTTTGAGGATATTTGTAATATCATAAGTCTTTGCTTTTCGGCTTCCGAGAAGGAGGAATTATTAAAGTCAAATTTTCAGTTTTTAACAAATAATCTGCTTGCACCTCACATTGATAATGCTTTAAAATACCCAACTTCTTATTTGAAGAAAGCACGATATATTGACAAAAACATTTCACTTGATGGGGATATGCTTGTAAAAGTAGATAGAGCAAGCATGTTGGCTTCATTAGAATGTAGAGCCCCATTTCTTGATCACCGTTTATTTGAGTTTTCAAATAAACTCCCTGATACTTTTTTGATTGATAAAACAAACAAGAAAAAAATTTTGAAAGAAACATTTTCGGATCTTCTGCCAAGTAATTTTCTGAATTTACCCAAACGGGGATTTGCTATTCCTATAGGGACTTGGCTACGAGTAAACCTTAAAGAGGAAATGTACACATTGATTGATAGGGATTTTCTGGAGCAACAAAATATATTTAATATTGAATATATACAAAGGGTAGTAAATGAACACTTAAACTATTCTCAAGACCACACCTATAAAGTTTGGAGTATTTTCTGCTTTCAAAAATGGTATCAAAACAATCATGTATGCTAAAATAATTTAAAGTGCTATTTGTTCAATAATTTACAATACCTCCTTTTATGATATTTCACAAATATTTTAAATTTTATTTAACCATTAAATAAAAAATTAAGATTTTTCTATCAGAATTGTATAGAATGTCTTTATTTTACTTAAAATATTAAAAATCAAACAACTAAAAGTACAAAAATATGAAAACGATTTACATCAAAAGTGCTGCAATTATAGCCCTAATTCTTGGTATAACGACGGCAAATGCTCAAAAAGACAATGTTGGTATCGGCACATCAAAACCAGACCATTCTGCTTTATTAGATCTTTCTTCGCAATCGAAAGGTTTATTAATCCCCCGGATGAGTTTAGAACAAAGAGGTTCGATACTTAGCCCAGCTAATGGCTTAATGATTTATCAAACAGATTTTCTTTCAGGATTTTACTATTTTGATGGTAGAGAATGGAAACCAATGATGACAAACACAAATGCCAATTCAGTGGCAGATGCAAATAATTGGGGTTTAACTGGTAATACTGGATTGACTGCTGGATCAAATTTTATCGGAGGTGATATTCCGCTTGAGTTTAGAATTAATAGTGTTACTTCAGCTTATATTGATGGTGCAACAGGAAAAACATTTTTGGGCTATGAAGCTGGTCGCGGAAACACTAAACCTAATATTGTGGCTATTGGTCAAAGAGCACTTGCGGGATCAAATACTGGTGTAGATAATTTAGCGGTTGGATTTTATGCCTTGAATAAAAATACTGGGGGAGTTCAAAATATTGGCTTGGGTACTAATGCTTTGCTTAATAATATTGGGGGTTCAAATAATGTTGCAATTGGGGCTCTTAGTTTAAAATCAAACATTTCAGGAAATAATAATACAGCAATTGGTTTTCAGAGTTTAAATGCGAATCTAAATAGCGATAATTTGGCAATTGGTGTGAATTCTCTTTTATTGAATCAAGGCGGTTTTTTAAATACGGCTTTAGGTAATTATGCTCTTCAAAATAATCTTGTTGGAAGTAGTAATACGGCAATTGGATCTCAAGCTTTAAATAAGAATACTGGAAGCGATAACATAGCTATTGGTGTAAATGCTCTTTATCTCAACGAAGGAGGTTTTTTAAACACTGCGATTGGTAATGCAGCACTACAAAATAACCTGGTAGGAAGTGGTAATACGGCAATTGGATCTCAAGCATTACAAAATTCAACAGGAACTGGAAATCTTGCTTTAGGGGTAAATTCACTTAAAGATTTATCAACCGGTGCAAGTAATACTTCGATTGGAAACTACTCTGGCGTGAATAAAAATGGAAGTGGAAATATTTACATCGGTTTTGAGGCCGGTAAAGTTGTTGCATCCACCACAGAAAGTAATAAATTATATATTGCTAACTCAAGCACAACACAACCAACAGTATATGGTGATTTCTCAGCCAACTTTGTAAGTATAGGAAATAATATAACATTAGCAAAACGTGATGCCATAGCTACTGCTGGTTCATACGGTCTTTTAGTTGAAAAGGGAATTTTAACAGAAAAACTTAAAGTTGCCACAATATCATCTGCTGATTGGGCTGACTATGTCTTTGAGTCAAGCTATAAACTTATGGCTTTGGAAGAAGTAGAAAAATTTGTTAAAGCTAATAAGCACCTTCCAAATGTACCATCTGCAGATGAAATGTCTAAAAATGGTTTAGATGTAGTTACAAGTGATTCAAAATTACTCGAAAAAATAGAGGAATTAACTCTTTATATGATAGAAATGAACAAAGAGATAAAGGCTTTGAAAAAAGAAAACGAACAATTAAAGAAAAAATAAACACAGTTTTTCTGTAATTTTTAAAAACCAATCGGTAATTTTACAATTTACTAAAGTTTTCTAGATGAAAGTTTTATATGTTGTAAATGTTGATTGGTTTTTTATTTCACACAGATTACCATTAGCAATTGAAGCAAAAAAAAGAGGTTATGAGGTGTTTGTTTTAGCTGGAGATACAGGGGTTGGTGCTTCACTTAAAAGCTTTGATATTACATTTATACCTTGGAATATAAGCCGCTCGGGCACTAATTTTTTCAAGGAAATTCAGGCAATAGCTCAACTATTTAAAGTTTTTCGGCATATAAAACCTCAATTAGTACATAATGTTGGTGTAAAAGCTGTTATTTATGGTTCTTTGGCTTCTCAATTATTTCGCAAATCTTATATTAATGCCCTAGCAGGTATGGGTTTCGCTTTTACAGCAGATACCCTAAAAGCTCAAATTCTGAGAGTAATTATTAAACGTTTTTTTGTTTTTATATTCAAGTCTAAAAAAAGTTTATTAATACTTCAAAATGAAGATGATAAAAAATGGTTTTTGGAAAATGGCTATATAGATTCATCAAAATTAAGATTGATTAAAGGTTCTGGGGTTAATTTGAATGATTTTAAGCCTGTATCAGAACCAATTTCTTTTCCTCCAATTGTATGCCTACCAAGCAGAATGTTATGGGATAAAGGAATAGGTGAATTCATTGAAGCAGTTCGTATGCTAAAAAGCTATGATTTAGAAAACGTACGATTTGTTTTGGCAGGAGGAATAGACACAGAAAATCCAGCAAATATTCTACAAAAACAACTACAAGAATGGGTTTCTGAAGGTATTGTTGAGTGGTGGGGGTATCAAACCGATATGCCAAATTTACTTTCAAAAGTAACAATTGTTGTTTTACCTTCTTATAAAGAAGGTTTACCTAAAGTCTTGTTAGAGGCTTCTGCTATTGGTCGAGCAATAATTACAACTGATGTGGTCGGGTGTCGAGAAATAATTAAAAACGATTATAATGGTATCTTAGTTCCGCCCCAAAATGCAGTAGCCTTAGCAAAAGCAATTAGTAAATTACTATTTGATTCTGAATTACGAAAAAAGTATATTGAAAATGGTTTTGCATCAGTTAAACATAACTTTACTATTGAAATAGTAACTGAGCAAACTTTTATTTTATATGATGAATTGTGTACCGTTTAATAAATTTCTTACAAAAAATCTTGCATTTGTTTTAAAATCAGTTTATTTTTAAAAATGAATAAAATATTAATAACAGGAGGAGCTGGTTTTATACCAAGCTCATTAGTTGATGCTCTTTTGGTCGATAAGGAGAACTATATTGTAGCAGTAGATAATTTTCTTACGGGTTTTGATGATAATTTACCTAACCCACGGCCAAAAAACTACCATTTTATCAAATGTGATGTAAACAATTATAATGAGCTTTCAGCAATTATGCTAGCTTACAGGTTTGATATCGTTTTTCACTATGCAGCGGTAGTAGGAGTTAAAAGAACATTAGAAAATCCACTTTTAGTTTTAAATGACATTGAAGGAATAAAAAATATTTTAAGTTTAAGTAAAAATTCTGGCGTGAAAAGAGTTTTTTTTTCATCCTCATCAGAAGTTTATGGAGAGCCCGTAGAATTTCCGCAGAATGAACATACAACACCACTTAACTCAAAATTACCTTATGCGATTGTAAAAAATGTTGGAGAGGCATTTGTTAAATCTTATGGTAAAGAACACGAGTTGGATTATACTATCTTTCGGTTTTTTAATACTTTTGGACCTAAACAAAGCTCTGATTTTGTTGTTGCGAAGTTTTTAGAGGCAGCAAAAAACAATAAAGATATTACTATCTATGGAGATGGCTCTCAGACTCGAACATTCTGTTTTATAAATGACAATATTGATACTACATTAAAAATATTAAATCAGAATTTAGCTAAAAACGATATATTAAACATTGGCTCTAACAAGGAGATTTCGATAATTGAATTGGCTCGGAAAATAATTTATAAAACAAACTCTAAATCAAAAATTATTCATTTACCTTCATTAGAAGAGGGTGATATGACAAGAAGGAAACCAGATAATACGCGAATGCTTCAAATACTTGGGAAAGAAATGATTAGTCTGGATGAAGGTTTAGATAAAATTATAAATAATCCAAAAACACGTTAAGCTATGAATTATTTTTCTTTTGTAAATTTGATATTTTTTATAGCATCTCTTTTACTCTCAATTACTCTATATTCAATTTTTTTAAAATATGTAAATTCGTTTGGCAATAGAGAAATTCAGCATGATGATGGTCAAAAAAGATGGGGTTCTCGAAGAAAGCCATCTATTGGAGGTGTAATTTTTTTTATTGTTTTTCTAACTAGTCTTATTTGTAATTTATTAATTAATCCCATCTCAAGTGGTATAAATTATATTTTTGGATTAATACTCCCCGCCACATTAGGTTTCATAGTTGGTTTCTTTGACGATGCTTATAATACCGTTCCATTTCTAAAGTTTTTTGGTCAATTAATTTGTGCTATATTGTTTATTTGGTCTGGATTAGTAATAAATATTTCAACATCGGATACTTTTAACAATTTGGCAACTATTTTTTGGGTAGTAGGTATGATGAATTCGATAAATATGTTGGATAACATGGATGGTATTGTTTCATCCACTACAATTATATCTTTGATATTATGTTTGTTTATTCCATCGATTTATCAAAATAATACGGATTTTGCCATAAATATATCCATAATAGCCGTTTTAATAGGCTTCCTATTTTATAATTGGCATCCTTCAAAAATGTATATGGGAGATACTGGAAGTCAATTTTTAGGGCTCTATGTAGCTTGGATTACAATAAAACATGTTTGGGGCTTCAAAAGTCCAATTTCTACCTTCCATGTTGAGCAAATAATAGCCCCAATTTTAATGTTAATTGTGCCCATAATGGATACTACAACAGTAATTTTTAGAAGAATGATGAAAGGTCAATCACCTTTTGTTGGTGGACGTGACCATACTACTCATCATCTTGCATTATTGGGTTTAACAGATAACCAGGTTGTTTATGCTCTAAGTTCTATATCTCTAATAAGTGGAATAACTTTTATATTCTTCTTGAAAAGTTTAAATGTTTGGTCACCAAGCATGACATTGGGAGTATTCTCCTTTTATTTAACTATTTTTATCGGCTTACAGTATTTATATAATAAAGCAAAAAAGAAAAAAAGGAGTGAAAAAGAGGAAACTTTAAAAGAAAGCTTTAATAGTATTTCGTCCAACTAAAAAATGTGCCTATTTTGTTTTTATGAAAATCAGTTTTCTCATACTCAATATTTAGAGCTAATTTTTGTTTTTTAAGCAGATAACCAAAATTAAAAAATATATTATTTTGATTAAATTTTAAAGGAGAAAAATAGGTGCCATAATTGATAGTCTTTGAAAATCTACTTAAAAAATAGAGATTATTAAAATTGCCAGACAATGATAAAATAAAAGATTGTACTCGTGTATTTCTAAATTTTACAGGATTTGTATCTGACAATTTTAGAAAGTTTTTATCTAAGAAAAAAGGCGTTCCAATTGATTGGGAATTATAAGACCATCCATCTAAATAGATACTATTATTAAAATAATTATCTAAACCTCTTAATTGAGGTATGATATTTTCACTGCCTGTGTTTCCTCCTTGGCTTGTAGTATTTAGGTATTCAAACAAAATTGCATTGATACCAATTTTTTTTATGCTGATAATGTTATTTTTTTTCAGGCTAAAACCAAACAAACCGTCATTAATATTATTCAAATAAAACAAAGATCCGTCCTCGTAAATACTTTGTCGGTAAATGAAAAACTTATATTTATTTATTTGTGATTCTAATCCAATATCAACCGTACCTAAATGATTGCCAATTCTATTCCATGCCTCATTTAGTGGCCGTCCTACTACCGCTCCATCATTACCTTGATTAATTGAAAGCCCACTAACCACATTTAAATAAGAATTAAGGCCAGAGGGTAGTTTGTCAATTATTAGGCCGTTAGAGTCTCTTTGAGGGCTTGAGTACCTTCCTCCCCATTGTACCTGATGATTGAATCCTCCATAAAACTTTATTTTCCAATTAGGTTTTCCTAAACGACCATAAATCCATTTTTGGTGTAGAAAATAATTTTTAATATATCCATTATCAAACCATCCATGAGCAAAAGCTCCTTTTATAGAGATAAGCCCATGTCCAATAATAGAAGTATAATTTGGAATAGAAATTTGAAGTTTTGGCATCGGTAAGGCATTACCTGACCAAATATAGGAGCCAGAAGTAAGTGTTGTATCAACCAAACCTATAACTTCTCGTCTGCGACCGCCATAAATCTCAAATGCACCAAAACGAACTTTTAGATAGGCTTCAGGCAAAAATAGGCCACTTTGTTTTCCAACATTGGCAACACCCCAAAAGCCATAGCCAATGCCAAACTTTTTTAGCTTTTGTCTATCATTTTTGGTGGAGTCATACTCTTTATTAGCAGACCCTCGAAAAGTTAGCACTGGAGCTTGCAGAGGTACGATGCCATATTGATTGGAACGTAGCCAAAAAGGGGTAATTGCCGTTGTGGAGAAATAAGTACCAGTTTCTAACTGATACTTAGTTTTTGAAAATAATGTTTGAGCAAAAGATATATTTACAAAAACGATAATAAAACATAAATGTGTAAGGAATTTTCTAATCATAAATTTTATCTTAATAGCAAAAATTTGCCTGATTTGGTTAATTCTTTCCCATCATTGAGTTTGGCATTTATTTTAAATGAATAGGTATCTGATGGAGCATAATTATCTTGAAATTTTCCATCCCAAGTTTTTGTTGGGTCTGTGGAGGTGAAAACAGGAATTCCCCAACGATTATAAATTTGAATTTCAAAACTTGTTATTCGCTTAGTTGAACCCTTTATGGTTAAAGCATCATTTATATTATCTCCATTTGGAGAGAATGCGTCTGATAAAAATAATTTTACTTCAATCGGAATTGTATAAGTGTTTGAAAAACTTTCTTTTCCATTAGTTGAAATTGCTTTTATCTGATATTTTGCCTCAAACTCAAAATCTTCTAAATTAGGTGCATATGATGTTTCATTGAAATTTTTGGTTTCTTCAAGTTTAGGAACATTTGTTTGTTCATTAAAACTTTGTATTTCAAACCTACTAATATTTGCATTTCCAAAAGGAGAATTATTTGTCCAAGCTAAATTTCCCCCAGCTACTTGGTCTAAAAAAATTGTACATAAAGCTGGAGAAGCCGCAGATGTGCTCCCGCATTCATCAATAAATGCTACTTTATAACAATATGATTTTGTTGAAGCATCTGCACTTGCATCAGTATATTGCTTATTGAGAGTGCCAAAGTTTATTTTTTCAAGTAGATTATTTTCAAATTTGTAATACAAAAACTCATTTCTTCGTAAACTCCAAGGGCTGTTATCTTTGATATTTATTTCTACTTGATTGTTATCTTTTACAGATACGATCGATTCTGTCATAGCATCGGCTACCACATCTTTTCGATTTATACATCGTTTAGGTGATATACTTGTACTTTCATAAGAAAATCTGCCATAATCAATCGTTCCTTGTACTTTATTTACAACTTGATAACAATACTCTTTTGTACAATCCACAGGGTCTGTATGAGGATTTCCCGGGGCACTTATAATTGTCGTGGCTCCACCTTTTTCTTCTTTTTTTATGGTTGGGCTGACACTTTTAACAATTACTTGTACATCATAAGTAATCGTTGTCCCTCCTGATGGGTGGGTTTGCCAATTTAAAATATTTGTTTTATCAACAGCTTTTACATCTAATTTTGATGTACATACTTCTCCTGAACCTTCTTTGCAACCAAAATTACGAAAAACCTTAAAACAAGATTGCACTGTATCAATCAAATTAACGTCGTAAGTACCTGGCTTAATTTTCATCATAACCTGCCCATTGACATAATTACCCTTAGCACTTCTTTGATACAAATCATAATCGTCTAATGCACCCGTAAAGCTTATCGTTGCCGATTTGCTATCGGCACTCATTTCTAAAGTTTTTATATTTGGATAGTTTGGTCCACCATCCATCTGAATTACTTTAGGGGTCGCCCTTGGGCATGAAGTTGGCGTATTATAAAGCCCTTCAACTCTAATTGTGCGAGAAGTGGCGGTGGTTGTAAAGTTTCGAGCTCTCTTGATTGGCAGTGCTGTTCCAGAAGCGGTATTTTCAATAAATCCATCACCCCAATTGATTCGATAAGAATCAAAATTATTAGCTGGGTCTTGTCCTATTATTATTTGAAGAAAATCGTTGCAAGCAGAAGTAGTATAAACTGGTTCGGTATTGGCTAAAACTCTTACCACATCACAAAAATACATATCCTTTCCATTCTTCTTGCCATATTGAAGAACGGTATATTGCCCAGCGACAGGGAATTTATAATCGAGATTGGGTTGTGAAAGGATACTTGAAAGTTGAGAAGCTGGCTGCCCAGTATAACCAAAAATATACTTTACATCCGTTCCGCCAGAATTATCTTTGAGTTTTACTGTCTGCCCAATACAAACAGTCGATTTGTCTTCAAAAGTAAATCCACCTTTTTCAACGCCTGTTGGAATATCGCAAACCCCTTGTGCGAAAACAGTGCTTGAAAATAGAAGCAGAAAACTAATTTTGAAGAGCTTATTCATATATGTTTAATAGGCCTATATTAATTACAAATTTGCACATAAATAACGTATTCTTTGAATAATAATTCTGAAAATCTTAAATTTTTTATTTAAAGGATAGATTTTTTCTTCAAAAGATTCAAACAAACTAATACAAATAATCAACTATTAGTATGATATTCTTTCAAAGGGTAAAAAATTTGTATCTTTGCACCTCAAAAATCAGAGCTGATGCCGAAATCAGTTCGTTTATGACTAATTCATCATGCACTACAAAGAATATAAATCAGTCAATTATGCCGCTATTGCCGACGAAGTTTTAGCTTTTTGGAAAGAAAACAAAATCTTCGAGCAATCTATTGAAGTACGTGAAGGTTTCCCAACTTTTACATTTTTCGAGGGGCCACCGTCAGCTAACGGCACCCCTGGAATACACCACGTAATGGCTCGTTCGATTAAAGATATTTTTTGTCGCTATAAAACGCTACGTGGTTTTCAAGTAAAACGCAAAGGAGGATGGGATACGCACGGATTACCTGTTGAGCTTCAAGTAGAAAAAGAGCTCGGTATTACGAAAGAAGATATTGGCAAGAAAATAACGGTTGAGGAATATAATCAAAAATGTCGAGAAACGGTCATGCGTTTTACCGACCAATGGGACGATTTGACCGAAAAAATGGGTTATTGGGTTGACCTTGAAAATCCTTATATTACATACAAAAACGAATACATTGAAAGTATTTGGCATTTATTGAAGGAATTTTACAAAAAAGGATTGCTTTATAAAGGCTACACGATTCAACCCTATTCGCCAGCGGCAGGAACAGGTCTAAGCTCGCACGAATTAAATATGCCAGGCACCTACAAAGATGTAAAAGATACTTCTTTGACCGCCCAATTCAAGGTAATAGAAAATCAAAAGTCAAAATTCCTTTTTGATGCGGACAAAAACTCTCCATCTGGGGGTCGGGGGGCTGAAGCCGTTTTCATTCTCGCTTGGACAACCACACCGTGGACGCTTCCTGCAAACTCGGCTCTGACGGTTGGAAAAAACATCAATTATGTTTTGGTAAAAACTTTCAATCCGTACACGTATTTGCCAGTAAATGTGGTTTTGGCAAAAGACCTAATCGGGAAATATTTCACTGAAAAAGGTAAAGATGGAGACTTTGAGAATTTCCAAGATTCTGATAAAAAAGTTATTCCTTGGACAATCATCGCCGACTGTAAAGGTTCGGATTTAGAAGGAATTGTATATGAACAACTGCTGCCTTATGTTCAACCCGAAACTCCTGCATTTAGAGTGATAATTGGAGATTTCGTAACAACCGAAGATGGTACAGGCGTTGTACATACGTCGCCCACTTTTGGTGCAGACGATTTTAGAGTTGCTCAACAACACGGTATTCCGTCAATTATGGTTAAGGATGAAACAGGAAAAGATGTGCCAATTGTTGACCGCAGGGGACGTTTCGTAAAAGAAATCACTGATTTTGCCTTAGAATATGTAAAAGAAGCCTATTTGACCGATGCAGAAAAAGAGGCAGAGAGAGTCAAACAAAATCGTGATAAATATCTTTCAGTTGATGAGCGTATCGCAATTAAATTAAAAACTGAAAATAAAGCCTTTAACGTTCAGCGTTACGAACACACATACCCGCATTGTTGGCGTACTGACAAACCGGTGCTTTACTATCCGCTTGATAGTTGGTTTATTCGCACAACTGCCATGAAAGATAAGTTAGTAGAATTAAACAAAACCATCAACTGGAAGCCCGAAAGTACAGGAACTGGTCGTTTTGGTAATTGGCTCGAAAACTTAGTGGATTGGAATTTAAGCCGTAGCCGCTATTGGGGAACACCACTACCAATTTGGCGTTCGGAAGACGGCGAAGAAGTATGTATTGGCTCAGTAGAAGAACTCGTAAATGGCTTAAAACATGCATTGAAAGATGATGTTTTAAGCGAAGAGCAAAGAGAAAAGAATAATTCATTCCTTCAATCGTTCGATGCACATACATTTGACCTTCACCGCCCTTATGTTGATGAAGTTTTTATGGTTTCGGCAAGTGGAAAAGTGATGCAACGTGAAACTGACCTAATTGACGTTTGGTTTGATTCTGGAGCGATGCCTTTTGCACAATGGCATTATCCGTTTGAAAATAAAGAGATTTTTGACACGAATTACCCAGCCGATTTTATTTCAGAAGGTGTTGATCAAACTCGTGGTTGGTTTTTTACACTTCACGCCATTTCTGGTATGTTGTTCGATTCCGTTGCGTTCAAAAATGTAGTTTCAACTGGTCTGGTTTTGGATAAAAACGGCAATAAAATGTCGAAACGTCTTGGGAATGCTGTAGACCCATTCGATACTTTGGGTAAATTTGGTGCTGATCCAACCCGTTGGTACATGATTACCAACGCCGAGCCTTGGGACAATCTGAAATTTAATTTAGAAGGTATCACCGAGGTGCGTAATAAATTCTTCGGAACGCTCAGCAATACGTATAATTTCTTTGCACTTTACGCAAATCTTGATAATTATAAGATGTCGGAGACCGATAGAGTGTCTTATGCTAAACTGCCAGAAATGGATCGTTGGATTTTGTCGAAATTGTATACGCTTATCAAAGAAGTAGGTGAACAATTTGATGAGTATAATCCAACTAAAGCAGGGCGTTTGGTGCAAGATTTCGTTTGTGACCAACTTTCTAACTGGTATGTCCGTTTGTGCCGACGTCGTTTCTGGACCGGTTCATCGCATGACGGTTCGTCGCATGAGGGTTCGTCGTACGAAGCCGAAATGACTGAAAATAAAAAAGCAGCTTACGAAACACTTCAACAATGTTTGGTGACGATTGCTCAATTGATGTCGCCAATTGCTCCTTTCTACGGAGATTGGTTATACAAAAACCTGACAGATGCTATCCGTGAAGAAGCAAAAGCGATTAACTCGCCACTTCGCCACGAATCTGTACATTTTACAGATTGGACACTTTATGACGAAAAATGGGTTGATAAAGACTTAGAAGCTTCGATGGATTTGGCTCAAACTATTTCGTCATTGGTGCACTCATTGCGTAAAACTCACAAAATCAAGGTTCGACAACCATTGAAGCGAATTTTGATTCCAGTTTTATCAGAAAGCACGCGTGAGCAAATTCGTCACATAGAAGAAATTATCAAATCAGAAGTAAATATTAAGCTAATCGAATACCTTGATGATGATTCGGGAATCTTAAAAAAGAAAGTAAAACCAAACTTCAAAGCTCTCGGCCCGAAATATGGAAAGGATATGAAAGAAGTAGGGAATGGCATTGCTTCAATGACGAATGAAGATTTAAAACTTTTAGAAAAAACGGGCGAATTCTTAATCCCTAATTCTCAATTCCAAATTGCTTTAACTGACGTTGAAATCCAGACCGAAGACGTTCCAGGTTGGTTAGTAGCCTCTGACAGAGGCATAACGGTAGCTTTGGATATTAATATTTCGGAAGAATTACGCCAAGAAGGTATCGCTCGTGATTTTGTGAATCGTATCCAAAATTACAGAAAAGAAACAGGCTTTGATGTAACAGATAAAATTGGTATCAAACTGTTGAATAATAATGAAGCCTTGGCTACTGCAGTAGAGGCGAATAGCGACTACATAAGTCAAGAAGTGCAGGCACTCTCATTAGAAGTATTGGCTGAAAAACCAGCTAATGCCGTAGAAATCGAAATGGATGAGTTTATGCTCGTGGTTACTGTTGAAGTGGTAGCGTAGAGTTTTCGCACCAAAATACAGCAAACAAAAAATCCCTCATGGCTGAAATAGCAGTGAGGGATTTTTGTTTTCAAAGAAAAACTAATGACTAAATGCACAAGGTTTTATATAAAAAAGTCATTTCAAGTATCAAGACTCGAAATGACTTTGGCTTTTTACCCTAAACTAAATCTTCTGATTGTGTTCATTAAAGTTGTAATATTAGCATCACAACGATAATCGTTTTGTTTCATCTGCATTGCTGGTTTCTCTATTCGAGCCTTTAATTTTATTATTACCGAGTAGGTATCTAAAGCTAATTTTAAAGTTTTGTTCATCAGCGTAGTATAAAGACCTATGCTTAATTTGGTTGACTTCAGTTGTATAATGTGGCATATTTGTCCTGAAAATATCATTACCACTAATAGAAATTTGTAAGTTTTTATTACGTAATAATATCTTTAGGCTTGGCGACAAATTGAAATACCCATTTGAATGATATAGGCCATCAACATACGGTAATTGATACTCGAGATTTAAACCTGCAATAAAAGTTTTTTTCTTGTTTAATATTATTTGATTGACAGAAGAAAAATAGGGGCTAAAACCATTGACTTGATGCGGCGTTTGAATCAACTTTGACTTAGATTTGATATATGCCAACGAAATCTGATTGTTACTTTCTAACCATTTGATGTGATTAAGGTTTGCATTTATACTTAAAAGTATATTTTGCCCAGATAGATAATTTAAGTAAGTCATCTGCTGGATATTCGTCAACTTATCCAAAAATAATATTACATCAAACTTATTTACCTCCGTACTGAATGCGAGTGTTGTGGTTAGAAAATTATTATAAGTGTGTGCAATTTCAAGGTTATGATTGAAAGAGGGCTTTAGTCTTGGATTCCCTTCTAAAAAAAGAAACGGACTTAAATATTCTCTAAATGGATTTAATAACGAATAATCAGGTCTATTGATGCGTCGTCCGTAGTTAAATGCAATTACATGTTTATCGTTTAAGTTATCACTTATAGAAACTGTTGGAAACAAACTAAAATATTGATATGTATTAGTTTGATTTAGACTTGGGGAATATCCTTTTAGTTGTGTGCTTTCGCCCCTTAACCCAAATTGTAACTCAAATACGCCCACTTTTTGATTAATACTTGCATAGATTGCTTGGTTATTCTCAAGATAATGAAAATCATTTGACCGCAAACTATCATTAAGAAATGTATTACCTAACCAATTGTAGAACATTAGTGAACTACCATTTTTTAGAAATGATACTTTAGCTCCTACTGAAAGAGTAGCGTTTTTTATTGAAGATTCATAATCAGCCTTAAAGCTGAAAGAGTGAATTTTTTGTAGTCCACTTGATTTATTTCTTTGAAAAGAATTTGGAGTTGGAGACCATTGAGTAGTATAATTCTGGTTTGAAAATTCTAAATTATTATTATCTATAAACCTAAGTACATCTGTATTGAAAGTAAGCTGTTTACCTACATCGTTGAACGAATGTTTAAAATAAAGATTCAAAGTTTGATATTTCTTTAGCACCAATTAAAAATCACATCTTCAACAGAGTAAAATCTCAATTGAAGGTTATTGAAGCTGGTTTTTATAAAAAGGCATTGATTGCCTCAAATGT